>CAZCFY010000013.1:0-121300 GCA_964498095.1 uncultured Bdellovibrionales bacterium
ACACAACTTCCAAAACTAAGCTGTCGAACGCGACATCTTTGTTGACAGGCACCGCGGCGGAGCTAAATTAAGAATTCTCTTCTAAAAACTGGCGGATCTTTTCCAGCCAAATCTGATGGTTGCGAAAGTCGTCGATGTTATGGACTTCGTAATCTGGCGTGAAAGCCTTGATTTTATCGCTGTCGTTTTGATAACCGACGCCTTCTAAGAATTTCTGCGCGTGTATAAAGTCAACGTTTTCATCGGCCTTGCCGTGGAATAACAAGAAGGGAGTATCTAAGTTACCAATGAAAGAGATTGGAAAATTTTCGGGATTATAGCTTTTTACTAAATTAGAGGGTAACGGACTCGGCAGCCACAAGCCAGCGCTACTGATAATTCCGTTCCATCTTGCACGGTGCGCGTGTTTAGTGGCCACTAAATTTACTAAATACCCGCCCTGTGAGTGGCCATAAAGAAAAACCGGCAGAGCGGGAAATTTTTTTGTTACCAACTCACGCGCCGCTAAAATATCGTCGATTTCTTGGGTGCCGCACTTTTCTTTGGGCCACCGTTTCGGACCATGATGCGGCGAAAAGGATACGTCGTTGCGATAATTAATCCCCACAAGTCCGTAGCCCATACGCACAATTGCTAAAAAGGTTGGATCAAATCTATCGATACCAAAGCGAAAATTATCGTGACAGCCGCCACCGTGAACATAAATCACCACACCCTTGGGCCTTTGGGTGGGTACATTAAAAAAGTAGGCGGGAAGTTTATAATCTTCCGTACTAGTAAAGACAAACCGTTGGCCTACGACATCATCCCCAATGGAATTGGTGGCAAAAATTTCTTCAGAATTATTTTTGGCGTCAAATTCAAAGATCCGCGAATGCATAAAATTGGACGAAAATTTACATACAATCTTTTCCTCATAGGGTTTACACCGATAAACTCCGTACTTATCTTTTAACCCCAACTTTCTCACCGTATTAAAATTAGAATCCAAAAGATAGGGTACATGTTCATTTGTACCCTCCTGCCGCAGGATGAGGTAATTAGAACCCATTTTTTTAAGTCCAAATCCCGCCAATGTAGCTATGATTTTTTTAGTGCCAGGAGCAAAGATACGGGTGTTAACGAGGTAGCTTTTAACTGCCGTGGATTGAATGGCAACATGATTTTCGTCAAGAAGGTTTAGCTCATAAAGCGACTCATCACCGAGTACATGTTCTAAATTAAATTCCTGGAGCGGCGTAGAGCTTTTCCCGTCTAATTTTACTATCCTGTATTTTTCGCGGTTGGTTACCTCTTCTAGTACAGTTAACGGCGCACCTTCCGTCCAATTTTCAAGGGAACTTGTATCAATTTTAATTGCTGTTTTAAGAACATTGGTAGTTAAGCCTGTACTAGGGTCAAGACTCAAAAGTTGACTCGAGTGATCCTGGCGACTCCAAAAATATATTTTTCCGCTCTTATGAGCCCATATTTAGGAATGATAGCTTTTTGGTAGGTCAAAGGGAATTTCCTTATGATTTAAAGGATCAAGGGAAACATAGGGCGCGTTACTTGAAACTTGTGTTATGAATTTACAATCCGCAGAGAACATAAAGTCTGGCTGGTCATCATTCATATACGAGTATTTAGCCGCAAACCGCCGCGTAAAAAGAAGACGACTCTGATTATGGCGATAAACTCGCAACTCATAATCTATTTCTCTTACTAACGCGTCACTCAGTGGCGCCCGCATTATTGGGGTTGGCGCTCTTAATAGTACAAAAAATTTTCCGTCAGCACATTTCTCGAAAGACAGAATTCTATTTTGCCCATCTACTGCTGTCATTTTAGAATACAAGGTAAAATCCCGTGCCTCTAATTTACTTTTTGCCCGGTAGCGAGGCCCTCCCTGATAGTCGTATTGGAAAAAGTAGAACTCGGGAGATAACTCATCGGCAGCCATACGCTCTATTGGCGCCGCTACAGATGTCATAGACGCCACTACTAAAACTGACAAAAAAAGCCATTTCGCAAACTTAATAGACATTTAGGCGACCGTCTCCTCGTTTAAATCGGAAGCTAAGTCATTAGTTCACAAGTCGTGCCATTTACCTCCTCTGCGAAGGTAAAAACTTAAACGCGTTCTAAACGCGCAAACTTCGTTACGAATTTTTTTATTTGGTGATTGGAAAACATCACGGAGAGTTTTTCTTCTTCGCCTTCGCCTTCGATAAAAACCACACTGCCAACGCCGTAAGTAGGATGACGGACCTTCATTCCCTTACGGTAAGAACCCGAGGCATCCGCACTGTCGGGAAGTTCTTCGTAAGAGGGCATTTCTTGTTTAAATTCCCGCGTATCTTTGGCGATTTTAAGTTTTGGTTTAAAACCAAACTTTGGCCTATCAGAAGGCGGCGGCGCGAATGTGCGGGCTTTTAAAAAACTCGGTGGGACTTTAAAATAAGCCTCGGGAATTTCGGTTAGAAACCGGCTCGGAGGATTCATCATCTCTTGCCCCCAACGGCGGCGCGTGCGGGCAAAAGATAAATAAAGTTTCTTCTCAGCTCTTGTCATGCCGACGTAAGCCAAACGCCGTTCTTCCTCTAATTCATTAACATCCAAATCGTCGCCGCGAATTGAGGGAAACAATCCTTCTTCAAGGCCTGTCAAAAACACAACGGGAAATTCCAGGCCTTTGGAAATATGGAGCGTCATCAACACGACGGCATCCGCGTCCGGGTCGGCTTTGTCGAGATCGGTTACGAGGGCCAATTCCTCTAAGAAATCTTTTAGACTTGCTTCATCGCCTCGCTCTTCTTCGTATTGAATGATGGCGTTTTGAAACTCGCTTAAGTTATAAATTCTAAACTCAGAATCGGTGGAATCCTGAGCTTTTAACTCTTCCAAATATCCGCAGCGCTCTAGAAGTAAACTATATAATTCTGATGCCGCAAGTTCCTGCGACTCGCGTTGCAGTTCTTTTATGAGGCCGATGAAAGATAGAATTTTTTTGCTGGTGCCAGAGTTAAAATGACCTTCACCTATCATTTTTTCCAATGCCGTCACCCAATCGAGCCCTTGCGTATTGTACTGCTCAATTTTTTCTAGAGTTGTATCACCAAGTCCGCGCTTGGGAACATTTAAAATGCGTTTAAACGAAATTGTATCTTTGGGATTTAAAACAAACCGCAAGTAGCTGAGTACATCTTTAATTTCTTTGCGTTCATAAAACTTCATGCCGCCAAACATGCGGTAGGGAATGCCGGCGCCCCGCAAAGTTTCCTCGATAACGCGCGACTGGGCGTTGGTGCGGTAAAAAATAGCGATATCTTTGTATTTAAAGCGGTGAAAATCGGTAAGATCTTTAATCTCACGGGTAATGTAGCGCGCTTCTTCGTATTCATTAAAGGCGGCGTTTAACTCAATAAGGTCGCCAATTTCATTTTCCGAGAATAAAGTTTTATCCTTGCGCAAGGTATTGTTGCGGATGAGATCCGAGGCGGCCTTAACTATTGTTTGTGAGGAGCGATAGTTTTGCTCAAGCTTAATTACCTTACAATTTTTAAAATCTTTCTCGAAATTAAAAATATTAGTTATGTCAGCTCCCCGCCAAGAATAAATCGACTGATCTTCGTCCCCCACCGCGCAGATATTTTGGTGGTGATGCCCTAATTGATAAATAAGTTTATACTGAATGGGATTTGTATCTTGGTACTCATCAACGAGAATAAATTTAAATTGCGCTTGGTAGGCGGCCAAGACATCAGGAAATTTTTTAAACAATTCATGGGTCTTCATTAGAAGGTCCGAAAAATCTAATGCGTTAGAAGAAAACATGGCACGCTCATACCCTTCGTAAATTTCCACTGACTTTTCATCCATTAAGAAATGCGGGTGCGTGCTGACTTCATCTGGCGTAAGACCTAATGTTTTTACTTTATTGATCCGCGCTTGTATTACGTCTGGCGGGAAAGCTTTTTCGTTGATGCCAAGATCACGAATTACTTTCTTGACCATTTTTTCTTGGTCACTGTCGTCATAAATAACCCAATTGGGCTGATAGTTAAGTGCGCCGATATGATCGCGTAAAATGCGCACGCAGGTCGAATGGAAGGTACTGATCCATAATGAGTTTGAAGTGGTAGGAATGCCAATATCATATAAAAGACGGCGCGTACGTTCTTGCATTTCACGCGCGGCCTTGTTGGTAAAAGTCACGGCTAGAATTTCGTGAGGCGCGGCTTCCCCTTGCGCAATAATATTGGCAATTCTATGAGTTAAAACGCGGGTTTTTCCCGATCCTGCCCCCGCCAAAACGATGAGCGGCCCAAGGATCGTGGTGACCCCCTCTTTTTGCGATGGATTTAGATTCTGTGTAATAAATTCAAACTTCATGGGAAAAGAATTCTTTCTAGCAGTTAAGCCTTTAAATTTCAGGCCCCTTTAAATTATAATGCGTCGCATTCTACACAGGTGGGGTTACATGAAAATTAGAGTCCAAAGCCGCAAGAAAATTATCACATTTTGGTCTCTAATCCTATTGTCACTCGGACTGGCCTGCGGAAAAAAGGTCTCTGATCAATATGAAATTCAAATCCCCTGGCAAACGGGCGATTCTTACGCACTTCAATTCGTCCCCGTAGGTTTTACGGACTTGCGCCACATGCAGGGACCCGACGCCGTATTTTTTGACGAGCCCACGCTTTTTGAAAATGAAGATCCCCGCAAAAGCCAAGTTGTTGGCAAGGGCGCCATGGGAAAATTTATCTCCTTGGCTGGAAACCGCTTTGTTCCTGCCTCTTACAACACATTATTTTTGTCGACCGTTTATGCCCATATTGAAAGATTAAATAAATTTTTGCGCGAAATAGGTCACGATAAAATTCTTGATTTGCCGATGAAAGTGGGAATCAACCCTAAGAACATCGAGTTTAAACCAAACAATGCCATTTACCACTCCAGTTTCGACGGCATTTTTATTTATCCCTTTTATCAATCGGGTTTGCCGCTGGCATTTAATGGCGGCGTAATGGCGCACGAATATTTTCATGCAATTTATGATCACGCATTTCAACGTCACGTAATTAAGTCACTAGCTGGCACTGGTGTGGTAGATCCTCTCCATGGCGAAAGTCACTTTGCCGAGGCAAAACTCAAGTTAAGCCAGCGGGACGCCACGCGCGTTGAGAGCTGCCGAAACGAACAAGAAATTCCGGCACTTTACAATCTCTTTGTATTGCGCGCTATGAATGAAGGCCTAGCTGACGTTTGGGCCTGGATTTATACGAATGATACCGATTTTATTTTGCACTCGTTTGGTAAGCGTTTATCCGGCAGAGTCATGCGCGGAAATATCCTTTCGGTACCAACGAGCAAAATGGTTCACGATTCCTATGTAAACTATTTGCGCGAGTACAGCTGTGATATCAAACAAGCCGTTAACTCGTTATTTGATTCCGTTTATATTCAGGGCACAAATCTCTCGCGCTTCGTAGTTTCGTTTGCGAAGGCCGGCAAGATCGAACGCCCGGAGTTGGCAAAAATGATTGTCGAAACTTTAAAGAAAATGCCCGATGTCTCTTACACCGAAAACCGTACGCTCAATGTTACTTTTAAAAGTTTTGTCGACGTTTTTGTTTCCAAAGCTAAGACTGTAAGCCCCGATCAATGCGAAATGATCAAAAAATTAATTCCCGACAACACTCAACAGCCCGCCAATGGAGTTGCCACATGCGTTCGTTAATCCTAATTTTAAGTTTAGTGGCCACCTCTGCAAATGCGGCACCCGCGAAGAATAAGGTAACCACGGAGTCCACAGCTTTGGATTCTTCTCTGGCTCCGAATTACGGGATCGAATTGCAGTTGGGCAGCTCGCGTGTCGTCAACGGCCCCGAAGATGCGACCGCAACTAAGGTGACCTTCACATTTGCAAAATATTTTAACCGTTTCTCCGTCGCCCCACAAATTTCGGTTTTACACATTCCCATCGAAGGCAACGCTTCGGTGAGCATTGAATCACGCTCTCTAGAACTTATGCTCTGGGGCCGCTACGATGTTTTACGCTATAACCGTTTCGGCATTTATTCAGGAATTGGCTTAGGCGGTCGCCGCGATACCGTAGAGACAACTTTGTTGGGAAATACAAATTCTACGACAGGCGATAATTACGGAATTGGGGCGCTGGCTATTGGTGGGACTTGGGCTTTTAATCCCAGTGGGCGCTTTACTTTAGAACTTCATTACAACTCGGCGCCAAGTTACGAAATTCAAGAATTCGCAGTTCTCGTTGGCGCCGGTGCTTATTTTTAATTAGTAAGGACGGGTTACGCGTGGAGCGTAGGGCTTACAAGCGAGATTGTTAATCTCATGTTGTTCGCCATTTGCAGATCTATGAAGTAAATTTGCTACCCAAATACGGCTAGATTTGCTGACATAAACTTTTAAATGTTGAGTCCCACCATTTTGGCTGACGCAAGAAAAATCCATAAGTTCTGAACCGCCGTTAACTAAGCGTGCAATTTTACAAGTATAGCCCGTTGGAATATCACTCATGGAATTACGCACGGTCAGTAACACCACCGGTGCATTATCTCGATATATTTTTGGCGCAACGAGCGTTACAACTGGCACCTGTGTAGCTGGAAGTACTTCGGCGCTTTCGCATGTCATGGCGTCCGCTTTTTCTTGCGCATACATTTTTGGCGCAATAACTGTAGTAATTATTAATGGAATTAAAAATTTAAGCATGGGAATCTCCTTGTTTCCCAGCGTTTTCGTCAAAATCTGATTTTTGGTCAAGCCATTGATGTTCTTTGTAAAAAATAGGCGGATTATGATGCGTTAAAAGAGTCTTAAAAGGGAGTGTCGGCTGTAATTGGCGGCAACCTTTCTGCAGTTATTTGTGGTTGTCGCAAAATATCGATAAATTCGGTATATTGAAAATTCTCTTTCCTGAAATATTCTAGATTTAGATACTCAATATCTTGCGCTTCTATCCTAGCCATAATCCAGCTTTCAAACCCATTTCCCCAAATTGTATCTAGAACATCCACGATAACTTTGAAAACATAGACCTCCTTTTCAGGAGATTTGCGGGTCCAAGCTATCCAGGCCGCTACATCGGCGTCTCTGCTCAGAGATGCCAAGAATTTTTGACGATTCATAAATTCCAGGCGCCTTTCTGTAATCTGCGTCCAGTTTGCATTAAGATAGTTTCGGATCTGTTCATTCGTTGGATTCAAATTAGTTTTTTTCAAATCTGCTTCGGCAATCTCATTTAGCGAAATACCAACGCGTCGTTGTACCGCTTCGTTAATGCCAATGGCTGCCACTCCCCCTTTGGCCTCTTCTGTGGATAATCCGTTTGGTAGATCCATTCCATTGATAATTAGATTTTCAAATTCGGCCTTAGTTAAAGCTAGGCCGCGATAAAATACAGATTTACCCAAAAACTTGCGATACGCCGCTAAAAGTTCACCCGCGGTGCCGGATGGGTTTCTCTTCAGAAAAGTAGCTCCGAATTTTATGAAGTGATCGAGACGGCTAAGAATACCGGGTTCCTGCACAGCTAATTTGGAAAATCGGGCGCCGAGTTCTTTTTTAATTTTCATGGTTGCTTCTTCCGTCTCGCGCGCAAAATATTGCTGTTTTCCCGAAAAAAGCGCTGGACATGAGGTGGCGAAAGAGTTGTTAAACCACGGAAAAAACGTGGTAAGCGCAAATACGGCGCTAAGTTGGCAAAATATTAAACAAAATTTGGGCGTTAACCGTTTTATAAGCATTCCTTGGCAAGAAATGCAATTTGAGCGCCCTTTCTCTAACTGACCTTGTGTTTAGTCACCCAATTAAATCGCCAAAACAGCAGTATTGAGGCCACCACAAGTCCAATCGTAAGACCTAACCAAATACCTTCGGCGGCCATAGAAGTTTTAAAGCCAAAAAAGTAGGCCAGGGGGAGGCAAACAAAACCATAGGCAAAAACCGTAATGTAAGTGGGAATTTTTAAATCCAATAAGCCACGCAAAAGTCCAATGGCCACGGCCTGCACGCCATCAAAAACCTGAAATAAAACCGCAAACAACAAAAGCTTCGCGGCTAAAGTTATTACGGCTTCGTCCTTTATGTAAATATAAGGAATTTGATTTTTGAAAATCAACATGATGACTCCGAAACAAGCCATGGTAAGTGTAATTACCGTAAATGCCGCAAAGCCCGCCGCGCGCACGGCGCGCATATCACCGCGGCCTTTCGCCGCGCCAACTCTCAATCCGCCGGCCAGCGAAACTCCAAGTGCGCACATGAATGTCATTGATGCCACGCCAATAGCAATATTGTGGGCCGCTAGTTGTTCCGTACCAAGCCAGCCCATCATGATGGCCGCAAAAACAAACGCACTCACTTCAAATAGTACTTGCGCCCCGCTGGGTACTCCGACTTTGAGAATTCTTTTTATTTCCTCGGTATTGATATTGTTAACACGAAAAGTAGTAAGAGCTTTTTTAAATTTTGAGCGCTTATGCACATGGTAGACAATCGCCAAAAGCATCGCAAAACGCGCGATGAACGTACCGATTCCGGCACCTAACAAACCTAACCTGGGAAATGGACCGTGACCATAAATTAAAAACCAATTGATCACCGTATTAATACCTAAAGCAAAAATATAGAGTAACATGGGAAAGCCCGTTTTCCCGTAGGATTCGACAAATTGCTTATAGCAGTTAAAAACTAACACTAGCGGCAGCGAAAATCCCATGAGCCGAAAGAAATCGCGTGACAGAATTGTGACCTCGGGAGGCTGCTTAAAAATTTCTAAAAAATAACTCAAAATTTCAGCGAACAAACTCAGACCTAGTCCCAAAGCTAAAAATAACATCACCGATTGTATAAGCCGGGAACCACATTTTTCCTCGTCACCAGAGCCATGCAGTTGGGACATAAGTGGGCCAACAACATTACTGCTTCCCATACCAAAAACCAAAAGCACCGTTAGAATTCCATTGGCGAAAGTACCCGCCGCTAAGTGGGCGGCGCCGAGACGTCCTACCATTATGGAATCGACAATACCCATTGCCATTTGCGCCAGAAGCCCAATGGAAATGGGTAGCGCCAATTTGATAGTTTGCTTACATTCTAATAAAAAAGCCAAGCTGATTAGGCTTGGCCTCTTGTTTACCGTTATGGAGTTCAAATTACGGGGCGATTTTCTGAATAATAACTTTAGAAATGTTCGACTTCTTTACGAACTCTTCTTTATAGCCCAAGGCTTCCGATTGTGTTGGGAACTGTCCCACGCTCACGCGGTACCAAGTTTGACCTTTAATTTGCGCCGGTACTACGAAAGCACTAAACCCCTTCGAATTTAAATCCGAGGAATGTTTGTTTGCTTCTTCTTCTTTCGCATAAGAAGCGATTTGAATTGTATATTTGCCGGTGGTCGTAGAACCCACTTCGTGCGGAAGATTTTCAGCTTTTGGCTTTTCGGCTTTATGGGCTTCTGTAGGCGCTTTACCAACAGCAACGCGGGCGGCAGCTTCGGGGATTTTGGCATCCATGTGGCCATGGTCAGCTTCGGCTTTTTTGTCCGCCATTTTTGGCGCGGCTTTTGGCGCCGAGGCTTCTTTACCGTGGTCAGCTGAGCCATGGTCGGACGCTACTTTGCGACTATCTACGGCCGGAGCTTCTTTTTTAATTTTTGCAAATTCGTCTGTTAGGCTTAGAGCCTCATCGTCAACGGCGTCTTCTTTTCCAACTTCGTCATCGTTACTGGCTTGTTCAATTTCTTCGCCAGTGGGTTCGTACATTGTATCTTTATATTGTTTTTCAGTGACAGTTTTTCCAATAAAAGTTCCTACTGAAAAAGATAACAATGAAATGAAGAATATAAGTACTAATTTGACTAATGTATCCGTCCTGGATCCACCAAATTGATTCATCACGGTAAAACTCCTTGTAGGTTATTGCCCCAACCTTAATGATAGCGACAATTCTAAGCCTAGGTCAACGTGTCAAACTCTTGACAAGACTAAGGGTTAAGGGATTGATGGCAAAATGGACGTAAGGTTGAAAGCTGCATTTGAAGCCGCCGATCGAGGCCGCGAGATTTTAATTAAGTATTTTGGGCACTTGAGCCGGATCTCCCACAAAGAACGCGCGGGTCTCGTGAGCGAAGCTGATATTGAGAGCGAAAAAGCAATCGCCGCAGTGCTAAAAAAACATTTTCCCCAAAGCCGGTTTTTAGGAGAGGAGTCCGGGCTAGACCAAAAGCCATCTCCCGAGGAGCAATTGTGGATCGTCGATCCGCTGGATGGAACCACAAATTATGTTCACGAGTTACCGATTTTCTGCATAAGTATTGGCCTAAAAATTGGTACTGAACTTGAGGTCGCAGTCGTTGATGTACCCCTTTTGGATACTCGCTATTATGCCACCAAAGGTGGTGGGGCTTTCGCGAATAATAAGCGCCTAAAAGTTGCTGAGCGCACAACACTCGCCGACTCGCTCTTAGCCACCGGATTTAATGTCCACGCCAGTGAGGATCTTAAAAAACAATTAGAAGTTTTCGCGCATTTTATTTTTAAAACTCGTGGAATTCGGCGCGCCGGTGCTGCCGCCTATGATCTTTGTTTGGTCGCCCAAGGTTCTTTTGATGGATTTTGGGAAAAAAACTTAAGTCCTTGGGATACCGCTGCGGGTACTTTGTTGGTGCGCGAAGCCGGTGGCATCGTAACAAATTATGCCGGCGAAAAATATGATCCCAATATGGATGATATCATTGCCGGAACCAAACCCGTGCAACCGCAGGTTTTAGAAATCGTAAAAAATTATTATTAGGCTCACATTCCCGTCCGCACCGACATAACCCCGCGCCAAAAACGAAGTTGTTGCTTTACTCTATTCGGCCCACTTCACAATGGGCCATGCCGTTTCAGCCTGAAATATAAATACCGCCTTTTCTTTCGGGATGCGCCCCTTTAAGTTGGCTTTCGTGAGATCAAATTTCTTGCGGTCGATGCGGATTTTACCAACGAGGGAGTTCTTTTGCAGAAACAATAAATAACATTCGCCATCGTCTTTTGACTGTTCACAAGCGGCGGAACCCTTGCGATAACCCTCAATTTCAAAATCACAAATTGATTGATAAGGCGGCCAAAATATAATTTCATCCCAAGTTAGAGTATCAATTTTCCGCAGATCCAAAAGGCCTTTACTCTTTGCCAGTTCGTCATAAAACTTTTGCTCAAGGCTGGGAGAATAGTGACTGACCGCTAAATCCTTCACTTGCAAGAGCATATTAGCCGCCCCAATGGCGATCAGTGCAATAAGCACTAAGAACATCTTGTTTAACAGTTTGAGCCTCTGAGCCCTCAGCTTACGATCCCCGATGCGCGCCAATAGCAAAAGTATGCTAGCGCAAGCGGCCACTGAAATTACGGCAAGTCTCCACATATTTTCAATTATAGTAAGAGTGAATGATGATAACAATTCCGCTTTTGTAACACGCTGCTGCTACCAAAAAGAACCTGGAACCTTTTTGCGCTATTGCGCGACGCCCACGCGTAAGGGCATGGAGTCGGCTCGCCCTTTGTCATCAATGACTTTTAGCACGAATTCACCGGGGCGCGCCGGCCAGAGTAAAGTTTCGCTGGGCGAAGCACTGCCGATAAATTCTTCGTTTACAAACCAAAAAAGTTTTTGAATGTCGCCGTCCGAGACGGCACTTAAGGCGATTTTATTTTTTGAACTATTTTTGTGTTGTAATTCATAATTGTGATCCTTTTTGGGCGAAGTAATTTCAGGAGGACTACCGGCGACCTTTATTGAATTTAGTTTGCATGAAGGATCATACGGCGGCGCCGTTTTGCGCGCCAGCCCCTTTGCGGAAAATAAATTTAAAATATCACTGGGCCAGAACTCAGCAATCGCCCGCAAGGTTCTCTTGGCGTTAAATTCGCAGGCCCGCAGTCCCGTTTGTCTATCGATCCAAATTTCACGATGTAAACTGCAAGTTTTAATCGGCGATTTGCCGGGAATATACCAAGATATTTTTGTATGTGGGCAGTGTTCGTTGGGTAAGGCACCGGATACTGCGCATACTTTAACTTTTTTAACATTAAGTACTTTTGCGGGAGTAAAATTTTGTTGAAAATCCTGGGGAAAATGGTGACCAATACTGTCGGCGATGCGAAAAAATAAGGGAGCGGCAATTTCGCGTCCAACAAATGTTGGATTCGCTTCGTTATTAAAATTTCCGATCCAAATTACTAGCGTGTAAGGTCCAAAAATTCCCGCCGTCCACGCATCTCGGAAGCCAAAAGAAGTTCCCGTCTTCCAGGCTACGGCAAATCTGTTTTTTAACCAACCTTGGTCAAAGGATTCATCCGGACGGATGGCTTTTTCTAACATCTCTCGCACTAAAAAAAAGCTTTCAGCACTAATATGTTCTTGCGAAAAATGGGTCAGCTTATCGCTTCTAAGCCAGCGCGGTTCATAGATTGCGCCGTGATGAAATATCATGCTGTAAAGCTTGGCTAGTTCTAACGCCGAAACCTCCGTTCCACCCAGAGCGATCGCTAAACCATAATACTCTTCACTCTTAGGTAAGTTTATCTTCGCCGCCGTTAGAAACTTGTAAATGGAGGGGTTAATTTTTGCCGACAGGTAAACAGCCGGCACATTTCGGCTTAGATTTAAAGCTTCCGTGGCGGCAAGAGGCCCCTTAAAATCCAAATCAAAATTTTCGGGGTCAAAGGGACCAAAACTTTGCGGCGTATCTTTTAGCAGTGTCTCGGGATGAATAACCCCTTGCTCAATCGCCAAACCGTAAATAAAGGGTTTTAATGCCGAACCGGGACTGCGCTTAGCTAATACTCCATTTACTTGACCGTCGATTTCGGCGTTAAAAAAGTTAGCTGAACCCAGCATGGCTTTAATTTCTTGGGCACGATTGTCGATGAGCACGGCCACGGCGTTATTTACGCCCACCTTCTTTTTTTCGCTTAAGTAATTATCGATATTTTCTTGAATTATTTTTTGTAATTCTAAATTCAAGGTAGTGTCGTAATTTAAAAGGTGCGGATCTTTTTGTAATAGCGAGGATGTAAAGTGAGGTGCTTCAAAGGGAATTTCTCTTACCGTATGCATCTGTAGCGGCAAGGCGAATTCTATGGATTTGTTTTTATCTTCTGGATGATAGTTCACCCAATTTCTATATTGCTCCACCCGACGTTTTTGCACTTGGGACAAAGAAATCCCCGGGTTTTGCGGCAATGTTACTAAACTTAAAATTTCTGTAAGAGTGAGTTCCGCGACAGCGCGCTTAAAATAAATTAAGGCGGCGGCAGAAACACCTTCGATATTTCCGCCAAAGGGAGCTAGATTCAAATAGGCTTCGAGAATCTCGCTTTTAGAGTGGCGCACTTCGGTCCATAGGGCGAGAATCATTTGCCAGAGCTTTCCTTTAATATCCTGTGTCTGCAAATTATGCTGCAAACGCACCAATTGCATTGTAATGGTGGATGCGCCGCTACGGCGAGCATCATAGACCGAACTATTAAAAAGGCGTTTGGCAACAGCCATTGGGTTTACGCCGAAGTGAAAGTAAAAGTATTTATCCTCTTTTAACAAAAAGGCCTCTTTTATTTCTGACGGAAAGTCAGAGATAGCAGTAAATATCCGGTACTTTTCATCTTGCGAAAGGGTCAGACGTAATAGTCGGCCTTTATCATCATAAAATGTTTTTGAAAAAGTCGTCCCTTCTAATAACGGCTGACTCGTAAAACGCAAAAATCCAAATAGAATTAAAAGCGCCGCTAAAATTTTCTTCATTTCGGATCAATCACCGTAATTTTATCCGGGAGACTACGGGCATGAATTGTCTTGTCATACATATGTTCCAAAAAGGCCGCTGGCACGACAAAAGAACCGCGGTTTGTCGCCTTAATTTTATAAACATATTCAAGGAGGTTTTTTCGGATTGTCCCGTAAATTACGACACGGTCCTCGCGCATGTCCACGTAATCGGGACTCCAGCGCGAAAGACTTGCGGAATCCTGAGCGAAAACTTTTGGAAAGAGGCTAAACCGCGCTCCCCCCTCACCCTCGATCTCGCCTTCGCCTTCGCCATCCATAGGCCCATCAACATCGCTGTGACCTTCACTATCAGTACCTTCAGATTCCGGGGAATCCTGCTCGTGCTGAGGCGCTTTTAATCGCTCATCGAGCACAAGCTCAAAGCCCGACGGCAATAAATCCACCACGGCAATATTTTGCAGGTAATCCGCATTAAGAGAGCGTACCCGCAAATGCACATAAGCCTCTTCGCCAAGTTTTAGGGACGAAATCTTATTCCCCTTCTCATCCATAATCTCATGAATAATTTCGGCACCCTCTTTTATTACTTTTGCCGGCTGCTGATTATCAAATCCCCCCTGCGTCGCCAAATAAAATAAACTTAGCTTATTGGGGTTTTCTATTTTTAAGCGGTTGCTGCCTTCATTAAAATTCATTTTTGGAAATAAACCCTTCGGAATCAGTAAATTTTTCTTTTGGCCGCTTAAGGTATATTCGTTGACTTCAACCGCACCGTCCTCACCTAAGCTTGTGGCGTTAGACTGATCAGCCATCGCGCCGAAGGCCAATAAGGAAATTGCCGTGGAAATGGTATTATATTGGTTTTTAACAATTTTATCAGCGATACGGCCAGAAACCTCTAAACCCTCTTTGCTTAATTTATCCGGGAAATGTTTGGCTAATAGAAAAAGTGCATAGGCGTCGGCAATGGTACCATCATAAAAATAATCGTATCCCTTAAAGTCACGCGGCTTCGCCAAATCAAAGGCTGCAATTAACTTTATCGCTTCGTCGTCTTGCTTCATGATTTTATAAGTTGCGGCCAAAAATAATCCCGCTAGATCCTTTTGCCACTCCTTGGGATATTTTTTTTCGATCTCCTGACGTAGACGGTTAAGATCATTGGTAGGGAGGTAACCATTTCGCGCCTGAAGATAAATAGCATAGGCCCATATTCGCGCCGAATGTAATGTGGCCGTGTTAAAATTCGAAACCGTGGCCAAATACTCTAATGTTCGGGCTATAATGTCTTGCGGAACCTGGTAACCTGCGCTTCGAGCTTCCGTTAGGTAATGAGCGGCATAAACGGAAGTGAAGTCAGAAAAGTTATGATATCCCGGCCAATACAAAAATGAGCCCATTGTATTTTGGCGAGCGCGCAAATTCTGGATGGCATTGGCTACACTTTTTTCAACTTTAATTTGATCGTAACCAAAATCTGGCTTCTTCCCCAATGCCACAGCCGGAAACGCGCGACTGGTAATCTGTTCGGTACAGCCATGCGGATATTCATCAAGATAATTTCGCAAGCCATGTCCCAGCCCCAGTGGTAATAAGGAGACTCCAAATTCCAATTTGCGAAAATGCGGATACATTTGTCGCGGGGTGGGGACTTCGATAGAACTGTCTTTACTATACCCCCCCGTAAGCGTTGTCATGTAACTTACCGCTGGCCGCACACTCAAAGAAGAAGTATAGGAAGCGCGCGACGCACCTTGCGTGGCGACGAAAGTTATAGAGGCCACACCTAAGTTGTTTTTAGTTTTAATTTTTGCCTTTACAACGCCCTCGCGACCTTCGGGTATTGCCAAGGTGGTTTCTGGTTTTTGCACCAGCTCAAAATGCTCCGACATATTTAAAGTAAAGTCGATTTTGGCTTTTTCGCCAGAGCCGACTAACGCATTTGTAACACCGACGGAGATGTCGAACTCATCCCCCGGTGAAGTAAAAAACGGAACGTTAGGGCTAATAACCATATCTCCGCGCACCGTGGTTTTCTGCGTTTGCCGGCCAATACTTTCCTCGTTAGCCGCAATCGCCATGATGCGGATTTGACCGTTAAAGTAGTCGGGCACTTGATAGGAAAATGTTTTTGGCACCGGAGTGACGTCGATTATCCCCGACCAAAACACGACGGGCTTTTCGGTTTTGCGCTTAAAGGGATTTAGGTTAGCCGCTAAGGCCTTACTGCCTTCGTCACCTCCCGGCGAGAGCAATTTTTTAACTATGCTAAATTCAGGGAGCAATAGGTCCAAGATCTGATAGGTTTGCACTTGCAACGCCACTTTCTGAAAGAAAAAAGCGAGGGGGTCAGGCGTTTGATATTTTGCAACTTGTAAAATGCCTTCATCAACACCGTAGATAATAATTTTTGAATTGCGGTTAGATGAATATTTGATATCAAGATTGTTTCCGGGCTTAACAAGATCCGGGACTTCGAGTTTGATTTTCTGCATACGGCGGTCGCGGTTTATCTGAAAGGGAATTGTGGCAAAGCTTAAGGGATTCATAAAAATCTCCGGACTCGTTTGTGCACGCAACCAAAAGATATTTATATACCCCCCACCTTCCAGGTTCTCTGGCACCTTAATGGTTTGAGTGGTGGCATTCTTATCCGAAACAAACCATTTTTGTGCAAAGACCTTCTCCCGCTCAATAGTAATGAGTCCAGCCCCCGCATAAGGCGCGACGATTTGAAACTCTAAGCTTTCGCCGGGATTTATATCTTCCTTACTAAGCTTTACTTGCAATTCGGCATTGCGATCCAGACTTCGCGTTAAATTTGCACTTCCCGCGACGGTAAAGAAAATTTTATTTACTTCTTTATTTTCAGGACTCAAAAGCACGTAAACAAAATTGCCGGGCTGCGAAGTTTCGACATCAAATTCTGTCCCCGCAACGGCGATATCTAGAGGCTTCTCTGAAACGGAAACTTCTTTTTTAACGGATTGATAGCGTAACGTGCCATCCGCCTGTCGGGCTAATACGTTTACGTATTCAATCCGCATTAACTTTTTCTTGAGTCCCGTCACGGCAATTTGCTTTAAGTCGGGATCAATCGCCACTAAACCAATTTTTGCTACGCTTTCCTTTTTTATGTATCCTAAACTCTGATCTGCCTTAAAACCGACGAGATATTTTAACGGCGAAACAATCACTCCCGCTTGGGCCGTGACGCTGCGGCCTCCTTCGGCTTCATATCCTTGCGTAGTTAGCTGCAACCGGTATGTCGCCGCGTTATATTTAGATAAATCGATATCGAAATTCGATTCCCCTTTCTCGTCGGTCTCTGATTCTTCTAACGTCACATCAAAGGACTTATCGGTTTGATGGGGATCGACAAAATAGTAGTCTTCATACTCTTTGAAATGAGGAGAATACGGTGACAGACTTAATTTCGATACCACACGGCGCTTTTCGGCCGGCATACCAAAAAGATTCATAAGCGCCACTTGCGCCTGCAAGGTTTCGAGTGACGTCCAACCCTTAATTTTTTCCCGCGAAAGTTTTAACGAAATCTTCATGCGGTCGGGAACAAATTCTTCTACTTTAAATTGCGCAGAACCAATGAGATCGCGCTGATTTTTATCTTTAATAAGGTAGAGACTCGCCGTATATGTTCCCGTCGGCGAAGTATATTCTGTCTGAAATTGTAAGTCGCCAAATCCCTCTTTGCTTAATTCCACTTTTTGCTGCAAAGCCAGTGCGCCTTTGGGATTCGTAATCGTGACTTCCAAGGGGATTCCCGCCAGCTTTTTTGACCAAGACCAATTTTTTACTATCCAGGCCAAATTAACTTCATCACCGGGACGGTAAAGCCCGCGCTCGGTAAACATAAATCCGCGTAACTGGTCCATCGTTTGATTGTCTAACTGTATACCTCCGACATTAAATCGGCCGAAATCTAGGCGGCGGTCATAATCACCGACAGGCAAAAAGGCGACATCCACGCCACGCTTCGCGAAATAAGCAATCGGATTTTTTTCGCGGGTATAATTGTTGGTATTGGGAAAGTCCACACGGCCATCGGCGTTTGTAGTCTCGGTTAAAATCGGCAAACCATTTTTACCTAAGATTTCAACCTTCACGCCCGCTAAGGGCTTCCCAGTGGCCAGAGATTGTATAAAGACCGTATGCGTACCATCCCGCGCGACTTTAGCGATTAAACCTAGATCGGTTATTAACACAAGCCGTTTATCGCTAAGATTCCAATCCGCGCTCTTATCTTGCGGATTCCAGCCCCTGACTTGCATGAGGAACATGCCTTTATTAACGCCGCCCTTTTCGCCAAGATATTTTTTGAAATCGATGGTGGTGTAATTGGCTTTTTCCAGCGAAACATCACCTAAAGTAAAATGATCAGTAAAAATTTCGGAAATGTTCTCGCTAGATAAACTACCATAAGTGCCCAGGTCACGCGCCTGAAATTTTCCGTTGGTTTGCGTAATAAGGTGATTGATTTGATCTGGCAATACCCTGGCCATTTCCAGTTCTATGCCAGGAATACCGCGCGAGATTACATTGAGCTTTTTCTCGCCCGTTAAAGTGAGTAATCCTCCGTCGTGCATAATATTTAGTTCCTTCGGCAAATCAGGAACGCGTAGCACATTGTCGTATTTCTTAAACATCTCATAATCGCCGAAAGCTTTAGCGCCGGCATCGACTTTCACATAAACCTGCTGGCCCTGTTTGACGTCAATTTTAAATGGATGAAGACTTACATGCGGAAATTCAGACGGTACGATTTTATATTTTATTTTCGTGGAACGATTAAGTAAATCGGCGCTCACTTCGGCGGGACTCCACATTCTGTTCGGCTGTTCTTTCTTGGTTTGCGGGTCGACGTAAATCGGCAACACCCACATGCTGATGAACTTGCTAAAATTTTCCGTCACGGCGTCGGCGGTAGTTTCTACCGTCAAAACGAATTCGGGATCATATTTTTCGTTACGAACAACGTTTATCGAAGTTTCACGAACTTTAAAAAAATCTGATTTGCCGGGAATAGGAATATTGCGACTGTTGGTTCCGGCGCCGGGCTTCCTGCCGTTAAGGGAAAACATTTTCTCCCCACGGTAAGTAACGACAATTTCCGAGTCCTCATTGGGAATTTGCACGATGTCACTGAGAACATAGGCTTCACTTTTAAACTTATTAAAGGTCACAGTTGTGCGTAATGGGCGGCCGTCTTTAGGCATCCGTCCTGACTGCCTTTCGAAAAGTTTTATCTCGACACTGTTCTCAAAGTCCTTAGGGTCAATGGCATAGTTAAAACCGAGCGAGGAACTCACGCGCTTATTTCCCGCATCCGTTGGATCCTGATAGAACTCGGCCGTTTTGACGGAATATGTAAGCCCTGGCGTCTGAAATTTTTCGGAATATTTTTCAAGCTTAATATGACTGGCAAAAAGCTCCTCCGAAAAACTTACCCGGTAACCCTGTCCCACCGGCCAGTGATCATTCGGCAGAAAACGTAAAGTCTTATCCGTTACCCAGGTCCATTCCCCTTCTATCTTTGGCTCCAGACTGATTCCCGATTTAATTTTTTTGCCGACTTTGGAAATATCAGCCACAGACCCGCTAAAACCGATTTGTAATTGACTGATCTCTGGCTTTTCGACGAAAGCAGGAGGCATGGGTAGCGAATCCAATGTAAACGTAAAACGTTGCGGTTGGGGACGATTTTTATACCACAAGTACCCAAAGTAAGATCCCCCACCCAGCGCCGCCACTAAGATAACAACCCCGGCCGCCCGTACCGGACTGGCTTTCACGAAAAGCCGCGTATTAAAGAGTGCCGCATCGACAGCGCTAAAGATTTTTCGCAGCCATGTCGGCGGCTGCCAATTTAAGTTTCCAAAAATCGCCGCAAAGATAAATTTAAAAAAGGCCACAGTCCGAACATAAGCAGATTTGATTTTATCCAAGATGCTTCTCCTGATGATTTCAAGAGATAATTATGAAGGAATTTGATGAGGTAATTAAGGAAATTGCCCTTACCAAGTACCTCTGGCCAGAGGTGACCTTGGTGCAGGTCCATTATTTTACGCGGATTTTATATTCGTAGATTTGGGCTTCGCCATTTTCTTTGAGATACGTCACCGAGATAAGATTTGTTCCGGGATTTAACTGCAGATAATCTGTCGTAAATACGTCATTGGCATCTAATACCGTGGCCGCATAGCTCGTGGTTTTATTAATGACTTCGGCTGGGAGCCCCATTTCGCCTAAACATCCTTTTAATCTCACCAGCGGAGTTTCGGTAATAATGACATCTTTAGTATTACCGCAACTCAGCTCGACTAAAGCCGAAACTTCGAGTTCATTGACAATGGGTCCCGTGTCTTGCTGGATGCTTGAGGGCTTACGCGGCAAAAACTCCGGCGGGCGCACCATAGTGAGACCGATATTAAATCCCAACACGAAAACCACGAATAAAGTGATCGCCGGGAAGTATTTAAATTGTTTGCGCAGTGATAACTTGATCATATACCCCACTAAAGACTTAGTATTTATCGGGCTTTTTAAGCCTAGACTTTAGGCAGAGTTGCCCTTTTTTGCGAGGCGACAAATCGCAGATTTGAAATTTCAAGTGGTTAGAAGTTGTGTCAGAATAAGACGTTATTTTTAAAAGGGGGATGATCTTGAAATTACTTACATATTTGTTGTCGATTTTTGTTGTTATTACACTTACTGGTTGCGATGTCGCGATCAAAAAAACGCTCGAAAATAATCCAGACATTGTTTTTGATACAATCAAAAAGAATCCGGGCAAGTTCATGAAGACTGTTCAAGAGGCGATGAATTCAGCCCGCATGGAACAGGCAAAAGAAGAAGAAGCTAACGAATCTAAAAACATGGAAGAGGAATTTAAAAATCCTAAGAAGCCGGTTATTGATGAAAACCGCGCCATCGTTGGCAACGCAAATGCGCCAATTACTATCGTAGAATATTCTGACTTCCAGTGCCCCTACTGCACCCGCGGTTATCTTGTCGTTAAAGAAGTAAAAGAAAAATACGGCGATAAAGTCCGCTTTCAATACAAACATTTGCCTTTGATGGATAAACATCCTGAAGCTATGCCAGCGGCCCAATATTTTGAAGCGATTGCTATGCAAAGCAAAGAGAAAGCGTATAAATTTCACGATATGATTTTTGAAAACCAAGATAAACTTAACTCGGAAAAAACCAAATTCTTGGATTCTGCCGCTAAACAAGTTGGCGCAGATTTAGCCCGCCTAAAAAAGGACATGAAGTCTGAACAGGTAGCTAAAAACATTCAAGCGGATATGGAAGAGGCGCGTAAATTTGAATTTAACGGCACTCCCGGTTTCCTTGTAAATGGTGTTTCCGTACGCGGCGCTTACCCCATACAACATTTTCAAAAAATCATTGACCGTCAGCTCGGCGGCAAAGCGAATTAGTTGGACAATTGATGGGTCTAGAGTCTAAAACAGGCCCCATGAATAATGATACGCCTGTTTTAGACACCCCCCAAACTCCACCTAAAAAATTCTCGCCAAAACCTGAATGGTTAAAAGTGCGCGCCCCCAGCGGCGAGCGCTATTTTGAAATTCAAAAATTAGCAAAATCATTAAATCTCGCGACCGTTTGCCAAGAAGCTAAATGCCCCAATATCGGCGAATGCTGGAGCGGTGGTACGGCCACCTTCATGCTTATGGGCGAAGTTTGTACCCGTGGCTGCCGTTTTTGCGCGGTAAAAACCGGAAATCCTAAGGGCAAAATTGACAATCAGGAACCCGAAAAAATCGGCGTTGCCATCGCGCAAATGGGCCTCGATTACGTGGTTATCACCAGCGTTAACCGCGACGATTTACCAGATCAAGGATCAGCGCATTTTGCCCGGACCATCGAAACAATTAAACAAAATGATCCCGATTTAATCGTGGAAGTTTTAACTCCAGACTTTCGCGGGCGCCGCGATTTAGTGGAAAAACTGGTCCGCGCTAAACCCGATGTATTTGCCCATAACATCGAAACCGTTGAAAGACTGACTCCCAAAGTGCGCGACCCTCGTGCCGGTTACCGCCAATCATTGGCCGTTTTAAAAATGGTTAAAGAAATTGATCCCACCCGTTATACGAAATCTTCGATCATGTTGGGTCTAGGGGAAACCGACGAAGAAGTGATTCAAGCCTTAAAAGATTTACGAGAGGTTGACTGTAGCGTCGTAACTTTTGGACAATATCTACAGCCCTATAAACGGCTATTAAAAGTACAGGAATTTGTAACCCCTGAAAAATTTCAGTGGTGGCAAAAAACCGCAGAAGAAATGGGATTCTTGTATGTCGCCAGCGGTCCACTGGTAAGAAGTTCTTACCGCGCCGGAGAGTTTTTTATGAAGGGCATGATCGAAAAAGAACGTAAGGAGAAAAGTCATGGCAACTAAAGACGTAGTACTTCCAGATATCGGCGAAGGTGTCACCGAAGGTGAATTGGTAAAATATCTCGTTAAAGTTGGTGACAATGTAAAAGAAGACCAAGCCGTCGCCGAAGTCATGACCGATAAAGCGACCGTTGAAGTTCCAAGTCCCTTCTCGGGAACCGTTAAAGAACTAAAATGTAAAGAAGGCGAAATTATTGGAATTGGCAAAACTCTCGTTGTCCTGGAAGCCGGTGGCGCCACGACTTCCGCGCCGGCACCAAAAGCCGAAGCTCCGAAACAGCAGCCGGCCATGAGCGCCTCTCCCGCCGCGCACGCACCCGCGCCAACCTCTCGCGCTTCAGCTGCGCCAATGACCGCTGCGGGTTTAGATGTTTATCCTCCGGTGGCAAATTCAAATGTTCTTGCCACTCCCAGCACACGCCGATTGGCGCGGGAAATGGGCGTTGATATAAACAAAATTACTGGCACCGGAAATGCTGGCCGCGTAACACGTGATGATATAATTAAAACTACAGGTGCCGCTGTGCCCGCAGGCCCTGCAACCTTTGCCACTTCCGTACCTACAATGGCACGCAATTCGACTCCGGGCGCTGAGGAGCGCGTCGCTCTAAAAGGTATTCGCCGTAAAATTGCTGAAAGCATGCAGCTTTCAAAACGCGTGATCCCGCACTTTACTTTAATGGATGAGGCCAACGTTACTCAGCTTGTAGAAATGCGCACTCAGCTTAAACCCTTAGCCGACAAACAGGGAATAAAAATCACTTATCTGCCTTTTGTTATGAAGGCGTTAATTGCAACCGTCCGTGAGTTCCCGATGTTTAATGCCAGCATCGATGATAACGCCCAAGAAATTGTATATAAAAAATATTTCAATATCGGTTTTGCCGCTGATACACCCAACGGTTTGCTAGTGCCGGTAATTAAAGATGCCGATCACAAAACTATTCAGCAAATAAGTAAAGAAATCGTTGAACTTGCCGGTAAAGCCCGCGATGGCAAATTGGGATTGGAAGACATGAAGGGCGCTACCATGACGATTACAAATATCGGCAGCATCGGTGGAAGTTACGCCACACCAATCATTAATCATCCTGAGGTAGTAATCTTGGGAATGTATAAAATTACGGATAAACCTACGTGGAACGGATCCACTTGGATTCCCACTAAGTCGATGAACTTCACGGTAACTGCTGACCACCGTTTAATCGATGGCGCGGTCGCTGCAAATTTCTTAAAAGCGTTTATCAGCCGCATTGAGAATCCCAGCGTTCTCATGCTGGACATGATGTAATTTCCACTACAAAGACAGCCGGAGGAATTGTGAAACAGGAATTTGATATTTGCGTAATCGGGTCTGGCCCCGGTGGATATGTTTGTGCCATTCGCGCCGCCCAACATGGAATGAAAACAGCTATCATCGAGCGCGAAGCGCTCGGCGGCGTTTGTTTAAACGTCGGTTGTATTCCGTCAAAAGCGATGATTTCGGCCTCCCACTTTTACCACCGCGCCCAACATGACGCCGCGGAGATGGGCTTTCAAATCAAAGGCATAAATCTCGACATGAAGACATTGCAAAAGTGGAAACAGGGCGTGTGTAACCGCATGTCAGGTGGAGTCGAGCAACTTCTAAAAGGCAATAAAGTTACCGTTATTCGGGGAGAAGCTAAGTTTACTTCGGCTAAGGAACTCCAAGTGGGCAGTGATACCGTTGTCGCAAAACACTTCGTGATCGCCACAGGCTCTCGCCCCATCGAAATTCCTGGATTTCCTTTTGATGAAAAGACAATTTTATCTTCCACTGGGGGACTCGCGCTGGAAGAGCTTCCCAAAAAAGCCGTTGTTATTGGCGGTGGCTATATTGGTTTAGAAATTGGAACCTTCTTGGCAAAATTGGGTTCAAAAGTAACAGTTGTAGAGGCCACAGGAACTTTATTAAGCGGCTTGGTAGAAAAAGACGGTGTGCAAATTATTTCGCGTAAGCTGACCAAGCTCGGCGTGGAAGTCATTTTAAACGCCAAAGCCAAAGGCTATAGTAAGGGACAGGTCACTATCGAAACTTCTGAAGGCGAAAAGAAAATTGACGCTGATAAAGTTTTGGTGACCGTCGGGCGAAAACCCAATTCCGATCAAACGAATTTAAAAGGCATTGGTTTAAACATTGATCCCAAGGGATTTATTATTACCAATCCTCAGCGGAAAACAAATTTACCTGGCATCTTTGCCATTGGCGATATTGCCGGACAACCGATGCTGGCCCACAAAGCCAGTTACGAAGGCGTATTAGTCGCCGACGTTATAGCCGGAGAAAACCGCGTTTATGACGCTAAAACAGTACCGGCCATCATCTTTACCGACCCCGAAGTTGCTATGGTTGGATTAACGGAAGAAGAGGCCAAAGCCAAAGGTTACAAGGAGCTTAATATTGGGAAATTCCCCTTTGCCGCTAACGGCAAAGCTGTTTCGCTTATGGAAACCGATGGTTTCGTAAAAATGATTGCCGATGCAAAGACAAATGTCTTGCTTGGCTGTCTGATTGTTGGTCCCGAGGCTAGTAACCTCATAAGCGAAGCCGCTCTGGCATTAGAAATGGGCGCTACACTCGAGGATATCGCGCTTACAATCCACCCCCATCCCACTTTGAGTGAAACCATGATGGAAGCTGCCGAGGCCGCCTTGGGTCATGCGATCCATATCATCCAAAAGCCACTTGGTGGTAAACCCACGCGGCCGGGAGCTAATGCTTAATGCTGGAAATCGTATCGCCGTCTTTTGATACGCCTAACTTACCGCATTTTCTAGAGTGGGGAATTATTCCGTACGAAGACGCCGTCCGCGAACAACTCGATTTCGTGCAAAAAGTTTACGACAAAAAAATCCCTAACACGGTTATCTATTGTTCGCACGAACCTATCGTTACCAAGGGGCGGGGCACGCAAGAAACGGATATATTTGGCTGGAAGGGTTTAACGATCGAAGTTCAGCGCGGCGGGCGCGCAACTTACCACGGGCCGAATCAACTTGTCGTGTATCCCATCATAAATTTGCAAAAGGGAACAAAAATTATTGGCATTCGTGAATACATGAGCGGCCTTGAAAAGATCGTCGTTGATGTTCTGGCGCAATATGGAGTGGCCGCTGAGGGCCGCTGCGGAACCAAAATCGAAAGTCACGAGGCCACCGGCGTTTGGATTAATGACCGGAAAATTTGTTCTATCGGAATCGGCGTAAAACGCTGGGTAACTTATCATGGACTCGCATTGAACGTGGACCACGATCCGCGCGCCTTTCAGGGCTTAAACCCGTGCGGTTTTTCGCCCGCAACAATGATTAGCTTGGAAGAAGTCTTGGGCAGAAAAGTTTCCCGTAGAGACCTCATTTCGAAGTTCACCGAACGCTTTTTGGCCGAAAAATCTTTATTGATGTAAAAACACGAAGCTGGCGCGCCGACTTTTGGCGTAAGCCGCTTCGGACGTGCCGCCATCGGCGGGTTTATCCTTACCATAGCTTATAATCTTGATTCGTCCCGACTCAATTCCCATTTTCACCAAGAAATTTTTGGCAGCTGTCGCCCGCCGCTCACCGAGAAGAAAATTATATTCATCCGATCCCCGCTGATCACAGTGCCCCTCGACCTGAATGGAGGTCTTTGGAGTTTTTCTTAATTGCTCGGCATTTCTTTTTAAAGTTTCAACGGCCCCAGATGTAATATTTGAACTATTATAATCAAAATATATTGGATTTAATTCATCCCCGGCCTGGGGGCCATCATCTACTTCTTGAGAAGTAATATTCGGCGTGGGTTCGGCGACACTTCCCGCCACAGGAGCGTCTGACGCCACAGCTGCTTCTTTAGGTTTATTGGATTGACAGGCTAAAGTCAAAAATAAGAACGCCATAACGAGAGAATATTTCAGGGCCACGGTTGCCTCCTGAAATAAAGTTTAGGCGAATGACTCCAAATTGCAAGGAATCTCCAAAATGAATTTTGTGCCTTGATTCACCACGCTCTCGACAAAAATGCGGCCACGGTGCTGCTCTATTATACCTTTACAAATGAAAAGACCTAGACCCAAGCCAGAAAAATATTTAGCCCCACAACGGGTGAAGGGATTAAACAATCGCCGCTGGTTCTCTGGAGAAATTCCTGGCCCATCGTCGGCAAAAACTATCCGCACCTGCCCTTGGCTATCAAGTGTCGAATAAATTTCCAGCGATTTCCCGGGCGCGTATTTTAAAACATTGGAAATTAAATTAACAAATACCTGTTCCATGCGGGCAATATCCCAGCGCACTTCAAGGCCCTCGGCAACATTGACGGCGACTTTTACGGCCGCCGCCTTAATTTGTGTTTCCATGCGCTCGAGTAAATCAACGATGAGCGGACGCACCTTAAAAGTCCGAAAAGAAATTTCCATTTTGCGCGCTTGAATTTTTGCCAAATCCAACAGGTCATTACACATGGTCGCCAGTTTATCAACTTGCCGCGCACAAACTTCTACACTTTTACAGACCTCTTCTACCTGATTGGCATCGGGATTTTCGCGCAGTAACATTTCTAGTAACTGAATCCGCAATTTTAAGGAAGTTAACGGAGTTTTAATTTCGTGAGAGGCGACCGAAATAAAAAAATCACGCTCGCGAATAACATTTAATAAATCGTCATGGCGCTGCACGCGATCCGAAATATCCCGAAGATAAGCGTAAAAATCACCGTTCACGGGAATAACCGAAAGTTCTAAAGGAAATTCACGGCCGTCTTTGTGAATTCCCGAATACTCCAAACGCTGGCGTAGGATTTTACTTTCCCCGTTTCTTATGTACCGGGCGAGGCCTTCCCGGTGAGATTCGCGGTAGCGTTCCGGAATAATAGTGAGAATGTTCATTTTTTTAAGAACTTCGTCTTTCTTCCAGCCGAAAGTCTTCTCCGCATGATTGTTCCAAAATATTATGGTGCCTGCAACGTCGATTCCGACAACGGCATCCAGGGCACTTTCAACAATCTCCGTTAACATTCAGGCTCCCGCAGAACTTTTAAGATAAAATGAGTAAGTACCCGAAGTTCCTATGACTACACAAGCGCAAAAACCAAATTGGGGAATTATGCCCAACATTCTTAACAATCCGGAGCTATTTTCGCGCCATCCACACAATAATTGAACAATAAATTCACCTCATTGTGTAGGTAATATTTAATTATAATCAAACTTTAACTGTTTAATTCCGCCATTAAACGCATAGGCGTCGAACCCTCGTTGCTGCATTATTTCGGCAAATGCCGGGGTTTGAGTTCCATAGGTACAATAAAGAACATAACGCTTTTTCTTATCAAGTGCACCCAAAGAGTCCACAAAATGCTCTGGATCAATACGAACGGCATGTTTTAAGTGCCAGGCACGGTATAAATGCGTGGGCTGGCAGTCGACGGGAATATCATTCTCACTTATGGCATCCACCAATATAAAATCACGGCGCAGGTCCTCGGCCTTTAGGGCAAAAACATCTAAATATTTTTTATTTAATAGCGCGTCGGCAAGCAGGGCCGTGTCTAATTTACCCTCTTCTCTCTTTACTTTCTGCGGTTTGGCAAAAATGACGGGACTACCCTTGGTAATTGAACAATGCTCCTGGACCTTTTCTGATAAGAATGCCGTCGAAATCTGCTCGGCTTGAGCAATAATTTCCTCTTTTTCGCTGGCGATGAGCGGACGCAAAATTTGCATTTTAGCCGCTTGGGTTATTACGTCTAAATTCGGCAACGTCTGCGAACTCACTTGTGCGATTGCTTCCCCGGTTACTAGCGCCTGCGCCCCGATCTCTTTGGCTATTTCTGATGCGGCAGACATCATTAGCCGCTTTAAAATTACTTGTCGGTAAGACGATAATACTTTTGCTTTTAAGTCCGCTAAAACCGCAGAAAAATCCACCACAAATAACTTTGGGGTTTGCCCAGCCGCCCAGCCTTCAACGAGTATTTTTACAATTTGCAGGACTTGGCGTTCATACGCCTTTCCACCTAAGTTAAAGAAAACGTAATCAACATTTACTCCCCGGCGCATTACCCTCCAGGCGGCGACTGGCGAATCAAATCCACCCGAAATCAAAGCTAAGGCACGATTTTGCACGCCGCTGGGAAAGCCTTTAGCCCCAGGAATTTTTTCCCAGAACATTAAAGCTTGGCGGTTATGCAACTCAACCCCAACGGTGATCTCTGGATTTGTTAATTTAACTTTTCCAAAAGGGGCCAGGCGGGCGCCCAGCTGAATTTCCACATCACGCGTAGAAAACTTCTGCTCCCCAAAACGGCGCGAACGCACGCAAAAAGTCTTACCTTTTACGACTTCGGCAAAAGCCTTCTCCCCCTCTGCACAAATAGCGCCGATTTCACGTTCACACTTTACCGTGACAGGCGAAAAAGAAGAGATACCAAAAATTCGTTTAAGCACAGAGCGGGCGCGGTCGGGCTGGGAGGTTTCTAAAAAATAAAACCGCAGGCCATTTCTTAACTTATAGGGAATTTGCGCCCGGTTAAACGCAAGCGCGATATTCTGCTCAAGTTTACGCAGGAATACCACGCGTTTACGAAACGTCTTAAGCCCGATCTCCGCGCTCGGGCGTATTATGAACATATACGGGAATTCCATGCCTTCGGTTTTTACACTTAAGCACCTTGCCAGTCTAGAGTTTCCATGCTGAAATTAAGGTATGAGTTTAGCGCTAAAAATCTTTGTTCTTTTCTTTGCGTCGGCACCCGCTTATAGCGCGGTAACGGTGCAAGGGGTAACTGGCGCCTCTAACTATATAAACACCGGAAATGCCCCGCGAATTTTAGGCGGTACCGCCGGCATTCTTAATGGAACCAATTGTCCTGTTAACACTGACGGCTTAACCTGCAATAGCTGCAATATAAACACGGGTGCGACGCCAATTTTTGGTTATAACTGCAATGAATTTCGCATAATGCCGGGAAGTGTTCTCACTATTGCAGTTAAGTCTACGACCGTTGTTGGCGTACCCGCAATTTATAATGCGACCTCAAAGGCGCGGATAAATACGGGTATAACTCCCGTCGCCACTCGCTCAACGAGTGACATCGGTTACTTAGAAATTCCCTGGTCCACTCTATGCAACGCTTTTACCGCCACTTCGGGTACTGCCGATGGAAACTGCGATTTCTTCGGGATAAATCAGTTTGCAGTCGGTATTGATAAACTTGGTAACACGGTCTTGGATAGTGATGACGACTCTATCAATGTGGAAATCACGGTGAATAACCGGGTTTCAACTTTTGATACGACGACGCCCTCGGTACTTGCAATTACCGACACTCCCACCGATGGTCTTTATGGTTTCAATATCCAAGCCGGCGACGAAAAGGTTTATATTTCCACCTTCACTCAAGGCAGTGACTACCCGCGCACGAGCGCCGTGCCTTTTTATAAACATCGTTTTTATTTTTCAGACGTGGCGCCAAATGCCGCGACAGATATTGCAACTCTCGGAGTTGCCGAATTTAATATGACTCTCGACGGTGAAGTTGCCAGTTTGTCGCCAAAATTTCTAGATGGACTGGTAAATGGACAGCGTTTTTATATTATTAGCGCTCATGTGGACGAATCGAATAACATTGGTTATTTTACCGACCCTACCACGCCCTATACGGCAGACCCGGACTTCGTATACGGATTACTCTCTAAAGATTTTGAATGTTTTGTCGCGACGGCCACCTATGGCTCCGCTGATGCCAACGAAGTCATTACGCTGCGCCAATTTCGTAATTACTTGATTCAGCACCATCACTGGGCGCGGCCGTTTATTCGTTTTTATTATAAAATCAGCCCCCGATTGGCAGATTTTATTCGCGACAGCGCAGTATTAAAATCGGCTTCTAGGATTTTCCTCTGGGCGCCGACGCAATTTGCGAAATTCACGATTAAGCACGGATTAGCTTTTTCTTTTTTAATTTTTTTGGGGCCATTATTATTCTTAATTTTCGGCATCTATGGACGGCGAAATGTTAAAAAGTTTCTGCGTAATTAGTATTTTTCTGGTTAGTTTTTTGGGGGCCCTCCCAGTTTGGGCGCAAGAGAAGCCGCCCAAGCCAGAGCCACCCTATCCTGGTGCGGAAACCGAGCCGGTAGAAACTATTCAACCCGAAATTAAGTCTGAGCCAACGCTTTCGCCGAGCGCACCCGTTGCCGAAGAAGAACCTGAGGTCGAAGTTGAGGGAGAAATCATCGAAGGAAATAAATTTCGCGGCACCCGCAAAATCAAGCACCGCGGGGCCAAGCAAGGGTTATTCCGCATTACTTCCAAAGGGGAATACTTATATAAAACGACTCCATCGGAGCAAAAAAATGCGCTGGCAGTTAGGATCGGGGCCTACACACCAGAGAATATTACAAGCACCGGTACGGGGAATACTTTTGATGAGATTTATGGGGATGCTTCGCCGGTAATTATTCATATCGATTACGAATGGAAATTATTTTCAGGCTTCGGCCGTATGGGTCTGCGCGCGGGTTCCGGCATTTTCTTTGCAAACGGCAATGGCCGCTTTGGTAACGGATTACCCGCACCCGAAGGTTACACCCTAATCATGCTTCCGAATACGGCGTCGGCAATTTTGTATTTACAGCTGTGGGATAAACAACCCTTAATTCCTTACGCCGAAGGTGGCCTCGACGCCTATATTTTTAATGAATACCGCGAAGACGGCCGGCCGCCGTTTGGCCGCTTTGGTGGATCTCTTGCCGCCCACGCCGCTGGTGGCGTATTACTACCCTTAAATATTTTTGACCGCTTAGGCATGATCCGCATGGATCAGGAATACGGCATTAATAACATTTACTTCTCCGTTGAATACCGGATCGTGCAATACTTAGCTGGTGCCTTTGATTTTTCCGCCAATTATTTCACTGGCGGCGTCCTCGTCGATTTTTAATTCATAATTTTTCTGGAGCGTCTAGGACACTTAATCCGTGTCTAACATTACTTGACCAGGCACGTACTCATATAGGAAACCCATACGATGTTTAGAGTTCGCTTACTAATCTCTTACGATGGTACTAATTTCTGTGGCTGGCAACGCCAAACTAACGCCGAAAACATTTCCATCCAAAGTGTATTGGAAGAAAAACTTTCAAAAATTTTTAATAAAAAAATTTCTGTTGTGGCCTCTGGACGAACCGATGCTGGCGTTCATGCCCTTGGCCAAATTTGTCATTTTCAGTGCCCCCGCGACCCGCGCAGCTTTCCACTCTTGCGGGCCCTGCAAAGTATGACTCCTTACGATATCGTCATTCATAAAGGGTGGATTGCGCCCCAGGATTTTCATTCTATCTTTTCAGCGGAAGAAAAAACTTACCGCTATTACGTTCTTAACCGCGCCAGGCCTTCGGCATTTTTTCACCGCTATTCATGGTGGAAAGATAAACCCATTTCAATAGATTGGCTTAACCGCGCGTCGCAGTTTTTAGTTGGTGAGCATGATTATAAGAGCTTTCAAACCAAGGGAACTCCCGTTAAAACAACTGTCAGAACGGTTCGTGACGCCACCTGGACCCATGGAAAAAATGGCCTTTTGGTTTTCACGATTCGGGGCAATGGTTTTTTAAAACAGATGGTAAGAAACATCGTCGGCACCATAGTAGACACGGAGCGTCTAGATCGCGATCCTGCTGTAATCCGTGAGGTTATGGAAAAACTCGATCGCAAAGCTGCCGGCCCTACGGCTCCCCCGCAGGGACTTTTTCTGGTAAAAGTAAGGTATCCCCAGGAAATTGAGGCTCGTTGTAGCCTAATTCCGTCTTGACATTAAGCAGTGCCATCACTACAAAATACGATACTTAACTTATTGAGGTAACTATGAAAACCTGGTTCGGAACAGAGGAAGACCGCAAACCACAATGGTGGGTTGTTGATGCTTCAGGAAAAAAATTGGGCCGCTTGGCTTCTGAAATCGCCAAAGTCATCCTTGGAAAAAATAAACCTACATACACTCCCCATACCGACATGGGCGATAGTGTTGTTGTAATTAACTCTGAAAAAGTCGAAATGTCTGGCAATAAATGGGATCAAAAAGTTTATTTCCGCCGTTCACGCTACTTTGGTTCTGTAAAAGAAACCAAAGCCTCTGACATGCGCCAAAAAGATCCAAACTTCTTAATCGAAGAATCCGTACGCTTAATGTTACCTAACAACATTTTAGCTAAAACTTTGATCAAAAAATTAAAAGTATTCAAAGGGCCAACTCACAATATGGCCGCGCAAAAACCTCAACCATTAAATTTAGAACAATAAGGAATTAGAAATGGCTGCACCGGCAAAAGTATTTTACGGAACTGGACGACGCAAATCTTCATCCGCGCGTGTATTTTTAAAATCGGGCTCAGGCAAATTTACGATTAATGGCCGCAAACCCGAAGAGTATTTACATCACGACTTTTCACGTACAGCATTTTTCCGTCCTTTAGATGTCACTAATAATCGCAACAAAGTTGATGCTCGCGTCACTGTTACCGGTGGCGGCGAAACCGGCCAATCTGAAGCTATTAGCTTAGGCATTGCCCGCGCACTTGTGGCGATGGATTCTGCACTTCGCGATGCTCTTAAAGAGCCCGGACTCTTAACGCGCGACCCACGTATGGTTGAGCGTAAAAAATACGGATTACGTGGCGCACGTCGACGTGGTCAGTACTCTAAACGCTAAAACGCAGCTTGATTTTCCGCAAGTCCCCGTTGAGCATATGGAAAAGGAGTTTTTCATATGCTCAAACTGCAATATTTTTTTCTACTTTCATTAATTCCATTCGCTTTTGCTTGCAGTACACTTTCTAAGGAAGAATGTGCACAAGGTGATTGGTACAACATCGGACTACGCGATGGTCAACATGGCTACAACCCAAATCGCATAGCCGATCATGCTAAAGCCTGCGCTGAATATGGCGCCCGCCCTGACAACACTACGTACAATCGCGGCCATGGCGACGGTTTAAAAACTTATTGTACTCCCGAAAACGGTTATCAAGTGGGAGTTAACGGTGGCACCTATAACCAGGTATGCCCCGCCAATATGGCTAATGCCTTCGTAAAAAATTACCGCACGGGTTACCGCATTTATGAACTTCGCCGCGATGTGCGCGAACTCGATAGTAAAATGCAGACCCTTTACAAAAAAATTGCTGACCCAAAAACTTCCAGTTACGACCGTGGTTTAGCTACCGGTGAAATTGGCGGAATCACTTATCAAAAATCACAAAAAGAACGGGAACTTGCCGTACTTGAAGCACAAGGCATGGGTGGTATGGTAAATGAACCTGGTTACCCGCGCGTTGATACGTTAAATCCGGTTGCAGCTACGGCGCCACAAGTTGCAAGTTCTGGCGACGGACCTTTGGCTTTTTTATTTGATCCTTATAAGGCAACTGCGAGTGTTGAAGAGTGGATTTTTGAAATGACTGCCACCCGCGCAGATGGCAGTAAACTCCCAAAACGCAAATATACTTTGCGGCTAAAAGCTAATAAAAATTCCGAAAGCATTGTGAATACACACAAACTGGAAATGGCCAATAGTGTCGGAAAATTTAAAACCATTGATGTTGATCCGTCGAATATTGGTGAGGCGATTCAATCTTACTACAAACAAAATCCCAGTGAAGATTGGGTCGCCTGGCTCGGCGGAGTTTGGGAAGGCCGCATGAAGAAAGCCGGCGCGATGAATTGGAGTGGCAACCCGGGCTCTACCGGATCTGTCCTTGAAGGATCAGGCATGAAGGTGCAGGTTGTTTCTTCTTGTGTGTGGAATGGCCGCCAAGGTTACCGCCTAAAAGTCTCCGGCACTGGTGACGAAATAGATAAATGTCAGATTTCTGATGTCTATTTTCCAACTTGGTCGGTCATGAAAAAGCCAACCATGGAAGTCGAATCCAAACTCGTAAAATACGAGCGCAAATAATTAATCTAAACTATCTGGTTCAATATCCTGCGCTTCCAATTCAATTTTTGGAAGCGTGTTGTTCTGCTTTTTCACCATTTTTATTTTTTTAATTTTCAGCTTTAGCGGTAAAGTAACCATGTCTTGCGGTTTCTTGATATGAATTATCCGCGCCGAATAAGTATTTCGCCCTAAAGAATCATAGGACTCAAAAATTTCTGGAAACTTCCTGGCCAGATATTTATCTAAAGGTAAATAGGTTTTTTGAATTGCGCCAGAAGCTGTCCTATAACGGTAGACAACATCGGCCGGAGTTTTTTCGGGATGAAATAATACAAAGGCTTCGCCACCGGGCCTTAAAGCTTCGAAAATTAATTTAATAATTTTTACTTTTTGCGGAGAGTAAGAAAAGCCACCCCAAATATCGGTAATAACGTCGGCCGCATTTTTAAATTGTGACAGTTCTTTTTCCGCAAAGCCCTGGATATATAAAAACTTACCTTTAAAATTGGGGGCGATATTTAGGCTTTCCATCCATGGCTGGGGATTGATGACAACGGCTGTGAGGTCATTTTCGAGCGCGAGTTCCTGCATAGCTACACCCTTGCCTCCACCAACATCAATTATCGTTCCCTTTCTGGGAATTAGCTTCAAAAGACTGCGTGCCCGGCGACGGTTAAGGCCAGTGACAGCGTTATATTCTTTAAGGTCGCGGTCATTGGGCTGCTTATAGCGTTGCCACTCAGCCTCGGCGGGCGAAAGAAATAATTCGCCGCAAATTTCTGCAGCCTCTAATTGGAATGTCCAAACAAAAAGGAAAATAAATATATATGCTCTAGTTACCACGGCATCTCCCATAGCAACAGCTGTTCCTTTTAATATAGTTTTGGCGCCATTTGAACTGCGGAGGAGGACGCAAGTGACAACAAATGGCGCGCCTTCGTCTACTTTGTTGACAGCCTAAAACTACGATCTCGCAATACTTTTCAATAGAGCGAATTTTAAGTGGCAAGATTTTTGTAAAACCCCGCCTCGTTACAGATTCTGTATCAGGTGAGTCACGTGGTGTGCCTTACCTAAAATTATTTTTTATCTTTTAGGAGGATAAAATGAAAAATCTATTCGTGGTAGCAGCGGTAGCGCTGTTTTCCGTACAAGGCTTTGCTTTAAGCCAGTCAGAAATATTAGAAGATCGTTTGGAGCGCGCTTCTTGCTGGAGTGCTAAAAACCAACTTTCTTCTGAAATCCGCAACACTCAAGTTAAACAAGTTAAACAAGTTGAAAGCGGCAGCCGCAAAACGACTATTCAACTTGCTCTAATAAAAGATGGCTCTCTTGTTTTCGTACCTACCGAAGGTAAAAACCGCTGTTCAGTAAATCGCTTTTCATTAGTTCGTTCTAATTTCGGTGGCCAAATCAGCATCGATGACTTAACTGTTATGGGCAACAAAGTATTTATGATTGGCGACGATAAACGTCCTTATTTCATGTACACTGATGGTCAAATCTATGAACTTTTAACTTCCGGCGGAAATCATTATAGCACTGTTAAAGCAATTAAAGGTAGCAGCAACGGTAAATCGATCACATTGAAACTTCAAGGTAATCCTGATGTTACAATTGACGAGGACAAACTGAGCGATCGCAAAAAACGCAAAGTAGAACTTGCTAGCAACCAAATCTCAATTCTTTCTATTCTTATCGACTTACTTCTTGACTAAGATATTTATTTTCACTCCCCGGCACAGCTGGGGAGTGAAAGTTCTTCAATCGAAGTGACAATCCTCCTCCAAACCCATCTGTTTTTCCCTATTAAATCTATTTTATCGCATTTACCCCTGGCAGAACTTTTGTAAAGGCCTTCCTGGTTGGGGTTTTATTCGCAATCCGCGAGCGAGTCGTATTGCCAAAAAATTTATTCAGATCCTTAAGGAGGACTCTTATGAAAAAGCTATTTGTATTAGCTTCGCTTACACTATTTTCCGTTCAAGGCTTGGCAAAGAATGCCAGTGAAACTCTTGAAGACCGATTAATTAAAGCCGGATGCTGGAACGCCCGCACAAAGCTTTATAGCGAAATCAAAAACGAAGAAGTAAAACAAGTTAAACAAGTGAAAAGCAAAAGCGGTAAAACCACCGTTGAACTTGCTCTCATGAAAGACGGCAGCCTTTCTTTCGTACCCACGAAAAGTACAACTGGCCGCTGTAAAGTTGATAAATTTTCTTTGGTTCAACCGGGCTTATTTGTCGACAAACAAATCTCAATAGATGACCTAACTGTTATGGGAAATAAAGTATTCATGATTGGCAGCGACCGTCGCCCTTACTTTATGCACACTGATGGTCAAATCTATGAACTCTTAAACTCCAGCGGAAAATCTTATAGCACAGTTAAAGAAATCAAAGGCAGCAGCGATAGCAAATCAATCACTTTGAAATTTAACCAAGGCCAAGACGTAAAGCTAACTGATGACACCATCAACAACCGTCAAAAGCGCAAAGTTGAATTATCTGGCGAAATGACTGTAGTTTTAACTCTTCTTTTCACTTTATTGTTATAATCTAGTTTCTAAATTCTCCCCGAATTCTTGGGGAGAATTTCCATCAATCAATTTCCCCTAGACAACCTAATATCTGTCGGCCATATTAGCGCCAATATGCGCGTATTGATTATCATTTCTGTAATTGCATTTCTTAATCCCAATATTTTCGCAGCGACACCGCTCTCTTCCGCAAAACTTTTGGAAGAGCACGTTGGCTTCTTAGTTTCTCTGCCGAAACCCCGTAATTTTAGAAACGTCGACACACTCAATTCTGTAGCCAATTATATTTCCGACGAGTTTAAAAAAAGCTGTGCAACGGTATCTTTTCAGTCTTACCAGGTTGGCAAAAACGATTACAAAAACGTAATTTGTTCGTTCGGAAATAATCCCAAAGAACGTTTCGTGGTAGGAGCGCACTACGATGTCGAGGGAAATCAGCAAGGCGCTGACGACAATGCCAGTGGTGTGGCAGGACTTTTAGAACTCGCGCGTTTAATTGGTAGTAAAGGCCTCAAGGGTCCTTATCAAATTGACTTGGTCGCTTATACTTTAGAAGAGCCACCTCATTACGGCACTGAAAGCATGGGCAGCTATGTTCACGCGAAATCCTTAAGTGATGCCGGGGTCGATGTAAAATTAATGCTGAGCCTAGAGATGATCGGTTATTTTAGCGATAAAGAAAATTCTCAGGAATATCCGCTATCCGCGATGAAGCATATTTATGGCACTATCGGGAACTTTATAGCCGTTGTTGGCCACACCGGAGAGATTTCTTTAGGTAAGAAAATTAAAGAGCTAATGCGCGAACCCGGACGTATTCGCGTGGAAGGCTTAAATGCTCCTAAGATTATGACCGGAATTGATTTTTCCGATCACCGCAGTTATTGGCAATTTGATTACCCGGCATTTATGATTACCGATACATCGTTTTACCGCAATTCCAATTACCATAAGTCCACCGACACGATAGATACCTTAAATTTCGAAAAGATGGCGGCAGTCATAGATTCAGTTTATAATGTTCTTCGCGCGATTCCCTAACGACTGCACGTGCCCCACAAAAATTTAATCCGAATACGATTGTCGACAGACGTCTCTCGCAGTTTTTTTAATTTCTCAGCGTTATCCAATTCTTAGAAGAGTGTTCAAAAAACTTCGACGCGCTATTGCTACCAAAAAGAACCTGGAACCTTTTAGCCTATTCGTCGAGAACGTAGTTGGTGGGATCCATGGGAATGCCGTTGACGCGCACTTCGTAGTGAAGGTGCGGACCCGTGGATCTGCCGGTGTTACCGACGGCCGCGATAATATCGCGGCGTTTTACTTTTTGGCCGACAGTGACGTAGACACGCGAGTTATGACCAAAACGGGTAACAACCCCGTAACCGTGATCAATAGATATTAAATTTCCATAGCCAGAGTCATATCCCACGTAACTGACGATGCCATCGGCGGGAACATAAACAGGCGCGCCCGGAGAGGCCGCAATGTCAGCGCCTTGATGCATCATGGGTAATCCACTAAAGGGCGATAAGCGATAACCAAATTTAGAAGTGAACCAACCGTTAACAGGCCGAATGCTTGGAGTCGCGTTCATTAGACTTTGGCGTTCAGATAAGGTCTCCCAAAGTTCCAACACACCTTGTTCGCGCATGTTGGTTTCAGTAACCAAATGATCGACACGCACAGACAGCATGGCAAAATCCCGATTACCTTCTGTGGCAAGTTCGCCTTTTTCCATACTCAATGGTGGTTCTTTAACAAACACGGCCTCTTTTTGCGCGATAGAAGCAACTTCGCGGTCACTGACTGGCTCGTTAAAGTCATCCATTTGCTGGCCGGGCTTTGGTACGGGACCCATCGCCAGTTGCAGTGAACGTTCAGGACCAATGTCGGTAATAAGTTTTAATTTGGTAACAAAGCTATTTACGCGCTCAAGCCTTGCTTCTAGAGTTTGCACTTTACCTTCGACGGCTTGAAACTGATTTTTCAAAAGTGAATTGTCGGCGCGAAGTTTTTTGTTTTCGATCGACTGGCCAAGAAGTCCCATGTAATCAAGCATGCCCGCCGCAAAAATAATCAGAGCGATGACGCCCGATACAGCTACAGCTCGTAAGGCTGATACCGCAACAGTGATCTTACGCGTATTACCCTTTTTATTACTTACGATCAAAAACGTTACTGTTTCTTTCACTCTATCTACCTGTATTCACAAAAAATAAGACAAACAGCCAAATGCGTCAAACATTTTCAGTTTGCCTTGATGACAAGTGCAGTGACGTTGTCATCTCCACCACTCCAGTTGGCCTCAAGAACACATCTTTCGGCGATCTGGTCTGCTGGAACATTCATTAAGATATCGGAAATCCTCTCATCTGGAACAAGCCCCGACAATCCGTCGGAGCACAAGAGAAATGTGTCGCCGGGCTGGAGAGCTTTTACAATTATATCGCATTCAACTTCAGTCTCGTAACCAACGCTTCGCGTAATTAAATTCTTACCAAAGGCCGTGGGCCGTTGCGATTCTTTGATGAGACCGGCGCGAATTTGTTCATTGATAAGGGAGTGATCTTCGGTCACTTGCCAAAGATAAGGACACGAAAAGTAATAGCAGCGGGAGTCGCCGACGTTACCGATGTAAAGATCACCATCTTTACGAAACGCCAACACCATAGTTGTTCCCATGCCTTTTAATCTTTCATTTTCTTCGCGGCTTTTTATAAAAATCTTCTCATTAGCGGCATTATAAATTTTGTTAATAAATTCCCGCGGTAGACCCACGTTTCCACTGGCGAAGGCTTCTTTGGCAATGCGGTGGGCGGTATCGACGGCAAGTTTACTGGCAATCTCTCCGCCTTGCGGTCCACCCATGCCACCCATGCCATCGGCAACGATATAAAGTCCCAAATCATGATCAATTAACATTGAATCCTGATTGGATGTTCTCTTTTGGCCTCGGTGGGATTTACCCCAAGCTTGTAACTGCACTGGCATTTTTCCGTCTTAAAATGAAACAATCTCCTCTGATAATTCTAACAATCTCTACCTCAAAAGTTAACTCTAAATTGCCGATAAAAGATGATGGACCGACGTTTGTTAATTTTTCTTTTAATTTCTGTGACAGTTCACGTTTTGGTAATGACGATGGTCCATCGGAAAAATATTCCTAATCCTAAGTCCAATCAAGAAATCGCCATCGAAATTATCGAAATGCCGAATCCGCACGAGCAAAAGGGCCAGATCGTCGAACAAAGTGAAGAGGCTCTAAACGACGTTGTTCCCGAAGATACGAAATATTTAAGTCAGCATAACCAAAAAGTCGTGCGCGAAACTAAAGCCGCTCAAAACGGAAAATTTAATAACAAAGTCAGTGGTACCGATCAGCCAAATGCCGCTAAAAAACCCCTACCGCCCGATGAATTTGGCAAGGAGCCTAAACGGGAGTTGATGGCAAAATTAACACCGGGATATAAATGGCCAAAGTCCGACCAAGTTAGCCAAGCGACGTCGGACGACTATTTAAAAGATGTAAAAGACGGTGTTCAAACACTCCTGTCGACGCGGGAGTTTGTCTATTTTACATATTATAAACGCATCAAAGGCCAACTTGCACAATACTGGGAACCGAAAATTAAAGACAAAGTTGTAAAGCTGTTACACCAAGGCCGAAATATAGCTAGTAGCGGCGACAAAATTACCCGCCTGGTAATTACTCTAGACGGAAAAGGAATTCTAACGCGGGTTCAAGTGATCGGCGCCTCCGGCGTGCAGGACCTTGATGATGCTGCCGTGGAAGCTTTTCGTGCGGCGGCTCCCTTTCCAAACCCGCCTAAAGGGATCATCGAAAAAGACGGTAATATCCGTATCACCTGGGATTTTGTTCTCGAAGTTTAGTTTTGCCTCACAACGGGGGCACTTCTCCACAAATATTTTGCGCGTTGAATTTTCCGCGGTGTGAACGGCGGCACCCTTCGTGCAATGAAAATAAAGATGGAGGGGACCATGCGAGATACAATGCGTTTAATCATTTCTATTTTGGCGATGCCGTTTCTACTGGTCGCCACTTTCATAGTGTTCTGGATCGCCGTGGGTCTGACGTTTTTGGAGTTTATTCTTTCAATTCCTTTGCTGTGGTTTGAGGCCGCCGACGGTAAGTTTTCAGACGGGACATTTCCGCTCGAAGAAAATTTAGCGGATCAGAAAACTAATATCCGCATCTTTCGCCGTCAAAGATTAGAACCTACGCCAGAAGCGAGTTAAACCTTTAGCGAGACGAATTCAAACTTTGCGACGTCGACGAGGCCGCGATCAGTAATTTTTAACGTTGGAATCACAGGTAAGCATAAAAATGCCATCTGCAAAAACGGCTCTTCGAGTTTGCAGCCAAAGCTTTTGGCGGTGGCGCGCAGATTTTTTAGATTCTTATAAATGTCTTTTACGGGTGCATCCGTCATAAGACCCGCTACCGGTAGTGGCAGAGAAGCCCGCACTGTATTTCGATCAATTGCCACAAAACCGCCGCCAGTTTCGAGCATCCACTTAAAGCAGGCCACCATGTCTTCGTCATTGGTGCCGACCACAACAATATTATGAGAGTCGTGAGCGACACTGGAACCCAAGGCCCCCTTTTTTATGCCAAAGCCGGTAACTAAGGCCTTAGCCATCGGCAAGCCATGACCGTAGCGCTCGAGTACGGCGATTTTTAAAATATCTTTTTTAACATCCGGCTTAATTTCGTGATCACTAGAAATAATTTTTTGTTCGAGGGCATTGGTAATGATTTGATTTGGAATAACTTCGATAACCCGATACTGGCCGTCATCACCACTAATTTTTAGATCGGCAACCGTCGGCATTTCATATTTGACCGTGTTGCCGGCGGGGGCTTCTACCGGGATAGTTGGAATTTCTTCAGATTTCTTATAACATTTTCCGTCTTTGTAAACCGAGTCAATCGTGACGTTTTTAAAATCTTTAAGAATGATGATGTCGGCAAAATATCCCGGCGAAATTGCACCTCGGCGGGGTATACCGTAGTGTTTTGCTGTCGACCAAGAAGCCGACCGGTAAGCGACTTCGGGCGCAATACCTTTCTTAATTACTAACTTAATTAAATAATCAATATGGCCTTCATCAAGAATATCAACGGGATTGCGGTCATCGGTACACAAAGAAATTTTTGGCGAGGAGTAAGCGTCTAAAATTTTACAAAGGTCGCGCACATTTTTCGCCACACTCCCCTCGCGTAGCTGAATTTGTAGTCCTTTTTCCAATTTCTCTTTAGCTTCAAGTAAGGTGACGCTCTCATGACAACTGCCGATTCCGGCTGCCGCATAAGCGTTTAAGTCTTTGTCGCGCAACATAGGACAGTGCCCGTCAATCGGTGTATCCTGAAATGCCATAACTTTATCGAGAACTGCTTTATCTTTAAAAAGTAATCCTGGAAAGTTCATTAGCTCCGCAAGTCCAAGGGCATGGGGATGGTTTTTTAATTTTATCAGGTCTTCTGCGGACAGTTTGGCTCCCGAAGTTTCCAGGTGATTAGTTGCCGGTACACAGCTTGAAAGCATAACGTAAATATTCATTGTGCTTTTGGCTGCGCAATCGAGAAAATATTGAATGCCTTTTACGCCCATGACATTGGCAATTTCGTGTGGGTCAACAATTGCGCCAGTCGTTCCGCGTACCAGGGCTACCTTTTGAAACTCATCTGGGACCATACATGTACTTTCAATGTGCACATGCGAGTCAATAAAACCCGGCACCAAATACTTTCCTTTAACCGAAACTTTGCGTTCGGCCTGGTAACCCGGGCCCACGCCGACAATCCTCCCCTGAGCAATTGCGACATCGCCAGTAATCCATTCTCCGGTAAAAACGTTGAGATATTTCCCACCTTGTAAGAGCAGCTCTGAAGGTTTTACACCACGTGCGTAATCAATGAGATCTTCTAATTCATTTCTTTTCAGCATAGACTCTGTTTTTACTTAAATTATTTGGGCTTGCCAACACGGGCTGTGCCAATGGCTAGTATTTCTTTGACTATGAGAATCAATAGGTCCAAAGAATAGGCGAGTGTATTAATAATATGTCCCTAATTCCGAAAAGATAGAGTTGAAGTCAAAGAGGTAACCAACGTGGACAAATCGAAACTTGATAAGAAACTTCTCGATAGCATTGCAGCTCGCGCCCATTACTTGGCAACACAGATGATTTTTTTGGCGAATAATCGCGGCGACAAGCAAAAAGGTGATCCGAAAGTTGGTGGGCATCCTTCGGCCAGCGCCAGCGCCTTGCACATCATGGGCACCATTCATCTCGTTTCTAAAACTGGCTTTGATCATGTCGCCAATAAGCCGCACGCTTCCCCTTCTGACCACGCGTACAATTATCTATTAGATTTATTTCTGAAAGAAAACCTGGAAAAGCTTTCGTTAGAAGAATGCAATCAGGCAATGCAAGGCTTGCGCGCATTTTCAAAGGGCGGCGAATATGTATTTCAGTCTTATCATTCCGCCTATGATCCTGATCATCATAACTTTTTTCCCTCGGGCACGGTTGGGATCCCGCCGGTTAATGCGGGCTACTTAGCGCTCGGTTACCGGTACGCGCAAAAACATAATTGGAAAGTTCCCGAAGGCGCGCACTTTTGGGCCGTCATGGGCGACGCGGAATACCGCGAAGGAAGTTTATTTGAAGCGATGCCTGATTTTGCCGAACGCGAACTGGGGAATTTAACTTGGATCGTGGATTACAACCGCCAAAGTTTAGATGGTCACCGTCTTACTCACAAAGAGATCATGGGCGGCACCGACGACCAACGCATCGAACGTACGGCGCTGGCAAATGGCTGGGAAGTCATAAACGTACGCCATGGTTCATTCCGCGAAAAACTTTTTGATAAACCAGAGGGTGATAAGTTCAAAAAATTCTTAGAAGACGAAATAACCGATTTTGAACTCAATGCTTACATGCAGGTCCACAACAAAAAAACTTTAAAGGATACGATTGGCCAAAAGCACCCGACATTAAAAAAGTTTTTAGCGGGAATCTCTGACGACGATCTTTTTAATGCGTTCCACGACATGGGCGGCCATGACTTCATAAAACTCATCGAAGCTTTTGAAGCCAGTAAGGTGAATCAGAAGAAGCCAACACTCGTAATTGCCCACACCATCAAAGGCTGGGGCCTGCGTTGCGCGGCCGTTCAGGGCAATCACTCTATGTTGCCAGAGCAAGACGAAGTCGATGAACTGCGCAATAAGCAGGGCATCTCCGAGACAGAAAAGTTTGCCCGCTTTTCTGATAGCAGTCCCGAAGGAAAATTTTTAAAGGCCCGGGGCGAAAAACTTTATAAAGAAATCCGCGAGCAACATAAGATCAAAGACGAAAACCTTAAAAAGGTGGCAGATAAAGTTGGCGATGCCGAACTGCCAAATAGCTTTGATATTAATTTGAAAATGGCCAGCTACCCGCACACACAGTGGATGCTAGGACAAATTACTTCTAAAATTACACGCATCGCAAATACTTCCCTGGATGAAAAGAAACTTGAAAAAGGCCAGAAGCCTTTAGACGGAAACGAAAAACTCTGGAAGATTGCCGCCGAGCAATTTGTCTTTATGGCTCCCGACGTCGGCACAAGTACGAATTTAAATCCATCAATGGACGGCAAAATTTTTAATCCCCAAGAAGTCGAAGACTTTGAAGCGCCGCTGGGATTAAAAGATAAAACTCTCCCCGATTTAATTCCTGGAGAGCAAGTTCACGACCGGTTTTTGCGTTTTGACATTACAGAGGCTAATACGACTTCCTGCCAAGGCTCCATCGGCAAAATGAAGGACGTTTTAGGAATTCCCGTTTTTCCGCTGATGACGGTTTACGATTTCTTTATTAAACGCGCTTTGGACCAATTTTTTTATAACTTATATTGGAAATCTTCCTTTTTACTTGCCGGCACTCCCTCGGGTGTCAGCTTGTCACCTGAGGGCGCGCAACATGGTTGGAAATCTGATTTCCAAATTCCCAATCAAATTGTTTGGGAGCCATTTTACTGTGTTGAACTTGATTGGATTATCGCCGACGCGCTGAAACGCCACATGGTCGGTAATAATGAAGGTCGCACGGGCGTACATTTACGCTTAACCACGCGTGGAGTGGAGCAAAAGGAACTGATCCAGAGGCTGCGCCGCCATCGCCGTTTTAAATCTGAATTAGCCAGTGATATTCTTTTAGAAACTGAGTCCGAAGCTTCGATCGCGGCTTTGGCTGACGACGAAATTCTAACGAAAACGCGTTTAGACTGCTTAAATGGCGCTTACTACCTTATAGATTATCGTGGTTATAAATCCTATGAACCCGGTGATAATGTCGTCAATATCTTCGCCATGGGGACAATGGGCACCGAAGCCATAAAAGCCTCGGATGAATTATTAAAACGTGGCATTTACGCCAACGTGATTATGGTCACCTCACCCGATCTGTTAGTAGGAAATCTTGGCTGTGAAAGTGATTATTTCCATTTGCGCAATAATCTAGGCGTTAACGGCAACCTTCACCTTGAGCCGACAATCAACGGCAAGTTAACTACCCCTGAAATCGTAACGATGTCAGGCCGCCGCGTACCGATTGTTAGCGTCCATGATGGTGAACCCGGGCTACTTGATAATATCGGTTCCATCGTCGGTACTCGTCACGAAACTTTAGCCGTACGAAAACATTCAAAATGCGGCCGGCCCGATGATGTTTATAAATATCATCACATCGATTGGGAAAGTGTAGTCGAGGCTTGTGGCAAAGCGCTTTCAGAAACCGCGCTAGAACAAGTTCAGGTGAGCCGGCAAGTTATCGAACAAGTCAGTGGGTACAGCCATCCGCAAACGGATTGGCGCGCTCTTTGGCCAAAAGACAAAGCGCACTAATCGATGTCGGAAATACTTAAGTCTCTCCCTCATCATGGTTCGTGGCACTACGCTCAAGATCCGCGTTTCGAAGAAACCGTGGTCTTCGTGCATTACTTTGGTGGTTCACCAAAATCCATGCGCCGTCACGTGGAATTAGTGAATAATCTGGGTTTTAATGCCGTGACTTTTCAACTCGTATTTAACGAATTAAAACTCCCCGCGCCCTTGCCAATTTCTCCTAAAATGGATTTTGGTATTTTTGCCATTTGGCGGGATCAAATCGAATCCATTCTTAATGCGATTAGCGGCAAAAAAATAATATATAGTTTTTCTAACCCCTGTTACTCAGCGGTCGCCGCAATTGGCGAGAGACATGCAAGCGATATCTCGGGTCTTGTTTGTGACAGTGGCCCCGCCCGCGACATCATACGCTCATGGTGGAATTTGGTGGGCGAAAAATATAAAATTAAAAATATTTTACTAAAGACTGCGATGATTCCTGTGGGATATTTGTTTATAGGGTTGTCCTTTAAAGAAAATATTCCCAAAGTATTAAAAACCGTGCCGGCTGACTTTCCCGTGTTATCGATTCGCGGCTGGCAGGACAATTTGGTTCCTTACGAAGAAATTGAAGCCTTTTTTGATCAACAAGATCACCTTGATTTGCGCGTCGTATCTTTACCTAAGGGCGGTCACTTAGATGGGCTAAAAAGTTTTCCCGACGAATACTTACCACCCGTTAAAGAGTTTCTCGAAAAAATCGCTAAAAAGGTGCCTGACACCAAATCCAGTCCATAGTGCGTCATCTTGAGCACCGTTACGTTTTTGACTCAATTTATCGCTAATGCCTGCCCTGCCCAAATATCTCAAACAAACTGCGCAACCCAAAAGAATCCACGTTGTCGGAATTTAGCGACGCACGGGATTCGCAATTGGGATTTTTGCGCGTAAATAAGAGGACTTACCGGGGCGGGGCGTATCTAATAAGCAAAAGTGATTTTGCCGATCAGATCTAATAATTTTCGAAAAATAAATTTCTCCCGTATAAGAGGACTAACTTTTTATTGAGGAGAATTTTATGAACACACTTATCAAGGTATTAATCGTAGTCACCAGCCACAGCAAATTGGGTTCGACGGATAAGGCCACTGGCTATTATCTCTCAGAGGTTGCCCACCCCTACGAAAAATTCGTGGCGGCGGGTTTTGAAGTAGATCTCGCCAGTCCCGAAGGCGGCAAGGCCCCGATGGATCCAAATAGTTTAGACGTTAAAGATCCTGTCATTAATAAACTGATGATGGATCCAAAATTTGAAACCAAACTCAAAAACACTCTAAAGCTGGGGTCAGTCGATCTTTCAAAATATAAAGCCATTGTATTCGCCGGGGGCCACGGCACCATGTGGGACTTCCCAGAAGGCGATGTTCCAACCGCGATTCGCAAGGTTTACGAAAACAACGGCGTTATTGCGGCCATCTGTCACGGACCAGCGGCTTTAGTGAATGCAAAACTTAGCGACGGTACTTATTTAGTTTCTGGGAAAAAGGTAACCGGATTTTCTAATGCCGAAGAAGAGGCCGCAAAACTTACGCAAGTAATGCCCTTCCTTTTGGAAACGGCTCTCGTTGATCGCAAGGCGAAATACGAAAAGTCGCCATTGTGGAAAGAAAAAGTCGTGGTCGATGGTAGACTCGTCACTGGCCAAAACCCAGCATCTGCGGCAGGCGTTGGTACTGAAATAGTAAAACTATTGAAAAATTGACGCAGTATGGACTGGATTTGGTGTCAGGCACCTTTTATTTTTTCAGCTCGAGCAAGGTGCGAACGGTCTTCTTAACCTTTTCAATATCAAACGGCTTCTTAATGTAGTCGTCCGCGCCGACTTGGAAGCCGCGTTTGATATCGATTTCAGAAGTTTTGCCGGAAATAAATACGAGCGGAATTTTTTTTAGGTCTTTATGCTCTTTCATTAATTTCGCGAGCTCAAAGCCATTTATCCACGGAAGACCCACGTCTAGCATCACAAGATCAATGGGTTCATTTAAGACATCCGACAACTGTGTCCCATCAGCGGCCGATAAAACTTTGAAGCCTTCGGCCTCAAAAATCCGGCGAAGAGCATTTCGCATAGTCTCGTCATCTTCGATCACTAAAATCGTGTGGGTTTCTTCTTTTTTGGTAAGTTCACGGTATTTATCCAAAGAAACTACGCCCGCTTTGGTAAGCTTTTCTTTGGTGATTTTCTCTATCTTAGCTACGAGATCGCTCGTATCCACGGGCTTCCTACTCATTTAACGTTCACTCTCCATGATGCTCAAGCCAGCGTTCGCAGTCAATTGCAGCCATACAACCTGTACCTGCGGCGGTAACCGCTTGGCGATATACGGGATCGGCGACATCACCGGCGGCAAAAACCCCATCAACGGAAGTATAGGTGGAGCCGGCTTTTACTTTTAAATACCCTACTTCATTCATGTCCAAAACATTTTTAAAAATTCCCGTGTTTGGCTGATGCCCGATGGCCACAAACATACCTTTTACTTCTAGCTCCGAAGTTTTATTATCTACCGTATTTCTAAGTTTAAGTTGCGATACAGTTTCTCCGCCACGCACTTCTTCGACGGTCGTATTGATGATCATTTCTATTTTTGGATTCTTTTTTACTTTTTCTAACATGATTTTAGAGGCGCGAAAAACATCACGACGGTGGATCAAATATACTTTGCTCGCAAAGCGGGTTAAAAACGTCGCCTCTTCCATGGCGGTGTCTCCTCCGCCAATAACGGCTACGGGAACGTTTTTAAAAAATGCGCCGTCACAAGTCGCGCAGGCCGAAACTCCGCGGCCCATAAAAGATTTCTCCGAAGGTAAACCAATATATTTTGCCGAAGCGCCCGTCGCAATGATGATAGATTTAGACTGATAGAGTTTGTCTCCCACCCATACCTTAAAAGGGCGTGAAGAAAAATCCACTTTACTCACATTGCGCGTGATAAATCGCGTGCCAAAACGCTCGGCCTGCTTACGCATGACTTCCATAAGTTCGGGGCCGGTAACCCCCTCAGCAAATCCCGGATAGTTTTCTACATCCGAGGTTAGCATCAGCTGGCCACCAGCTTCTTCGCCTTCAAACATTAAGGGCTTTAGCATCGCGCGCGATGTGTAGAGAGCGGCCGTCAAACCCGCCGGCCCTGATCCAATAATAATTACCTTTTCAACTTCACTCATTAGGAACTCCTAAATACCAATCGGTAGTAGCCATATTAACCCAGTCACAAAATTTTTCAGCCACAAAATCAGGGGAAAGTAGCCGCAATCCCTCCCGACGCGGATAGGCATTCTTCGGCAACATTTCGGTATCCATGTAACCGGGACTAAAAAGCCTAATATCTACGCTCTGACGGGCTTCCTTGTTTATCGAATCAATAAGCGCGCGCAAGGCGGACTTTCCCGCACCGTAACTAGCACCAAAAGGATGCGCTTTATTTTCAGCAATTAAAGAGCCGACAAAAACAATTTGCTTAACTCCCGCGGATGCCGCCAACACCGCATGCAGCAGACGCGCCGGAAATAAAAAATTTACTTCTAAAGCCCATTGGTGATCTTTCCATTCCTTTAAATGAAACTCTCCGAACGGGCCGCCACCGGCAAAATAGAAAACGCGCTCAGGTTTTTTCTCAGAAATTAGATCAAGAACCCGGCGCTGACCGTCAGGCTTAGAAAAGTCGAGTTTAAATTCCGGTGATTTACGGGAGACGCAAAATATTTCGTTTTCACCTTTTAAACGATTAACGACGGCCAAACCCAACCCGCGGCTTGCACCCAGAGCGAAAATTTTCTCCATATTGGACTCTTATACCTTGGCTGTGATACCGTCAAAACATATGCCTGTTATTCGTTTTGTCAAAGATCTCCCAGAGATAAATGTGGAAGCGGGAGCTAATCTGATGAAATCCCTGCGTGCCGCGGGCCGCCCAGTTGCCAGCTCTTGTGGTGGTCAAGGGATCTGTACAAAATGTTTGTTAAACGTAATAAAAGGAAATGAATTTTTATCTAAGCCAAATCAAAACGAAATCGATTTAAAAGATATTCACCAATTTCCTAAAGGCATGCGTATGAGTTGCCAGGTGCAGGTGCAAGGCGACGTCACTGTCGACGCCCCCTATTGGTGATAAATTAGCGTTGGCGGTTTAAGAATAAAACGCGGCCATCATCCGTGTTCAAGCGCAGCTGAACTTCCGAAGCTTCAAAAGTATAGGCTACGGGTTTTACATTTATATTGCAGTTAATATCGCCAATTTTATTGGCTTGCGATCCCGAACCTAAAACGTGGAAAACATTTCCTTCGATTTTAGTCGCAACGGTGACTTCAGACTGCACTTGCTCTTTATCTTTTTTACAGATGAGTCCGAATTTAGAAACATTCTCAGATACCTCGAGGTAAATTTCGTAATCAACGCCAGCGTTTGAAATGCTAGATCCCCATTTTCCAATAATGGAACCGCTGTATGCCAATGCGGCAACTGAAAATAAAGCGATAGAAAGAACGGCCAATAATTTTTTCATCATATAAATGATCTCCTTTATGTGGCATCAGCGTAGATTATCTCTTAAAGGCTTTCAAGTAGTGAATTTGCAGCCCTTTACGGATAAATATGTCTTCAAAGGCAGTTACGAAATTTTCCGGAACCAACAACGACTTGTGCAGATGAGTTGTTACGCACTCTACATCATAACGGCTGCGCAAAAATCTTTCCAAAGCCCAGCGAAAATAGTTAGGGCTATCGGTCTTAAACTCTAAATAACTTCCCGATCTTTGCATGGAAAATATTTTCTCCAAAAATTCGTCGCTTATTAAGCGATGTTTCCATTGGGGACCTAGCTCCCACGGATCAGGAAAGTGTATAATGACGTTGTTAAGTTCTCCAGCCGCAAAAAGCTTTTCGATTTCTTTAGCATCAAAGCGCACGATCCTTGCATTTTTTAGCCCCGCTCTTAAAGGGCGGCGTATGGATTGAATAAGCGGTTTAAATTTTAGTTCAATTCCAACTAAGAACCTATTGGGATTTTTGTTTGCATAGTGCCCAAAGTGAAATCCATTACCGGTACCAATTTCCAGATCCACTGGGCTGTTTTCATCAGTTTTGAAAACTTCCTTTCGCCAGTGACCGCGAAATTGCGGCGCACGGGATTCATCAAAAGCAAAATCCTTGTATTCGCCAACCAACATTTTTACGTATTGATTGGGCTTCGGCAGATGGCTCGTTCGGCCAAAAGAAAAAACGCGCGTATCGGTTTCTTGCATGCGCCTTGACATACCAAAGTGCCTCTCCTAAGACAATAAGTATATGCGAAATAAAATCCTTTCATTCTCAGTAGTTACATTATTAATTAATTTCACTTTTTCAGTCTCACGGGCCACGCCAGCAAGCGGCCAAAAAATCATGATTGCGGCAGCCTCCCAATACGCCGTGGATTATGGAAAGGAAATTTCAAAAAAGGGCGGCAACGTCATTGATGTGGCTTGCGCCGTCGCACTTACAATGTCGGTCTCGAATCCTTATTTTGCTTCGCTGGGCGGCGGCGGCTTTGTTGTTTTCCGTGTTGGCAAAACCACAGAAGCTTTGGACTTTCGCGAGATGGCTCCGGGACGGACTAATCCCGATTTTTACGAAAATAAAACCAAAGATAGCTCCGTATACGGTGGCGCTGCCGTTGGCGTGCCGGGACTTCTCAAAGGTTATTATGAGCTTCACAAAAAATACGGCAAACTCCCCTGGGCCGAGATTATGGCCGGCCCCGTTCGCTTAGCCGCGAAAGGTTTTGAGATTACCAATGAACTTTATGACCGCACCGAAGATTTCAAAGGAAAATTTAATCCTTATGGACTAACACATTTTTTTAAACAATCGGCGGTGCCTTACCGGCCTGGCGAAATTTTGAAACAGCCAGGACTCGCGAAAGCATTACAAATGATCGCGAAATCAGGACCAAAAGAATTCTATGAAGGCCAGATAGCCCAAGACTTAGTCGAAGCTGTCGCTAAATCCGGTGGCGTATTAACATTAGACGATCTTAAGGCCTATAAAGTGCGTTGGTTAAAACCCCTGGCTACAAATTTTATGGATTACTCCCTTTACATCATGCCGCCACCAAGTAGCGGCGGAGTTGTAATGACCACGGCTTTGAAGTTGCTGGAAATGCGCAACCTAAAAAATGTAAAACCACAAAGTTTAGACGAACTTCACCTCCTAGGCGAAATATTTCACCGCGCCTTTCGCGGCCGCGCGCTTTTGGGCGATCCCGACTTCAACAGTAACCCCATCCAGCAACTTTTATCGCCAGCCAATATTTTATCACTAAACAATACCATCAACCCCGACAAAAAAGTGCAGCTGCAACCGGCCGAAAAAGAGGACCGCCCCCAACCGACAGAGAGCACGGAGACAACCCATCTTTCCATCTTAACTTCTGCCGGGGATGCCGTAGCAATGACCATTACTCTGAATGGCTCCTATGGCTCCGGCGTGACATCGAAAAAATTTGGCATCGTTTTAAATAACGAAATGGACGATTTTACCACGCGGCCTAAGGAGCCAAATATTTACGGGCTCGTACAGGGCACAGCCAATAAAGTGGAACCCGGAAAAAGACCGCTGAGTTCCATGACTCCAACTTTGGTAGAAAAAAATGGAAAAATTGTTCTCGTCGTTGGCGCTCAGGGGGGACCAAGAATTATTTCCTCCGTCACGCAAGTCATTCACCGCGTGCTGGTTAACAATTATAATATTGAAGAGGCTATTCACACGCCCCGAATCCATGCCCAATTCCTACCACCGATAATTTATTTGGACCAAAAGCGCTGGCCGCCAGAAATCTTTGAAGGGTTAAGGCAGCGCGGGCATCAAGTCGAAGAGGGCTGGATGGGCCGGGTTTATGGAGTATATCTGACCTCTAAAGGTTTACTCGAAGGCGCGCACGACAACCGCGTCGAAGGCGCCAGCGGCGGCTACTGATACTCATCAGATTCGGTGGGCGAAACAAATTCCTCAAAGGTCGCGGGCTTTCGCTGAACAAATTGCTCGCGACGAACCGGGCAAAATTCGTAATCGCAAACGCGGCAGTAAGCGCGTCGGCAGGGGTCCATGTGAAAATGGATTTCTCCCTCGTACGGATATGTCTTTATAACTAAATTTTCGAAATGGTTGGTTTCTTCGTGCGCTTTTTCAACGGTCCAAAATTCCGGTAACACGACATGCGCATCGATATGATGATAATTCCCGGAACGCATAATCCGCGTATGATGAACACGTATAATTCCCGGAAACCAGTTATCGGTAAAACTTTTTAATAATTGTTGCAATAGACTTCGATCCTCGCGGTCAACCAGTGAACTAAAGGCATCGTAGACCACCTTTCCACCTGTAAACCCAAGGTAACACGCGACGACAATTGCCGTTGCGGGATCGATCCAAATTTTTCCGGTTACCCGCACCAACACAAGTCCAAGAAATACGCCAACGCTTGTCACCACATCCGACAAAACGTGTTTTGCACTAGCCTCTAAGGCCACCGACTTATGACGTTTACCGGAATAGCGCAAATGCAAACCCAATATTAAATTCATGACTGCTGCGATCATCACGACAAAAATACCACGGTCCAAATTCTTAAGTTCGCTACCGTTAATTAATGCATCGATAGCTTCAAATACAATGAGAATGCCGGCGAAGGTAATCAACCCCCCTTCGAAGGCGGCCGAAAAAAACTCAAATTTTCCATGACCATAAGGGTGTTCACGGTCGGCGGGCTTTGCCGTAGCCAAAATAACTAATAAGGCCACGAACGCTGCGGCCACATTGACGATAGTTTCCATGGCGTCAGAAAAAACAGCCTCCGAACGCGTAATAAAATATCCCCAAAATTTTAGACCTAATAGAAACGCACTCGTTGACAGGGAGATGAGTCCCGAATGAAATCTATGGCGCTTTTCAAGTTGCTCTAATTCCATTTTTTCTTCAACCACGTGTAAAGGTTAGGGCGAAGTTTTGAAAGATCAAAATGACCGCCGCCAAACTCTTCATATTTTACCGGAACACCGAGCTTTTTAAAAGTTTTCACCAGCTTTCGCGCCCCAAAATTCAAGAAAAACTCGTCTCTTCGTCCAGCTCCAAGGTAAATTCCCGCTAAATTGCGTACGTTCCTTCCTCTTTGTACTAAAAACGTGAGCGGATCCTTTGACTTCCAAAGTTTTAGAACCTTACTGCGCCACTTTCCCGTATCTAAATCCAAGGGAAAATTTATTTTTGTCTTACCTTCGGCGCTATAACAGGCCGCCATCGCCAGGCCGTTTAAAATTTGATGCTGCCGCTGCCCGTTCTTTGGGGGATTTTCGCTAATCTTTTTAACGGCGGACTTAAATCCACCAGACTCGGAAATAAATTGAGCGGCCGCTAACAAATCCTGAAAGTAGCAACTTTCAAAATCACAATCGGGCGCAAGCGCGGCCGCATAGCCAAAAATTTTTGGATATTTACTGGCTAAATGGAGCGCCCCATATCCACCACTCGACGTTCCAGTGACACACCAATACTCCGCTTCCGTGCGAACGGGATAATACTTTTTAACCGCGGGAATAAGCTCTTCGATTATATAACTTTCGTAATTACCCGTCGCCGGGCTATTTAAGAATTGCGAACCGCCCAACCGCGTAAGCGCATCAACAAATACGTAAACAGCGGCCGGGGCCTGCTTCTTTTCGACTAACTTGTCCAGTTGCTGCAAATGGTTCTCTTCGCCATTACGGTTAAGTGCCACGGCATAAGGCCCATTGCCAGTAAAACCAGAAAGCACAATTACGACTGGAAAGCCCTTTTTTGAGAAACCCGGTTTTTTTGGAATCATTACCGGGTTAAACCTTAGATGGGGGTCCTTCAAAGCGTTTCGCTTTAAAAGCTGGCTTTCACAAACCAAGGTCTCCAAATTAAAGTTTTTGAGCGCGTACGTCCATATGTTTTGTTTGCGGGTAATCTTCACGGTCACACCTTAAAATATGCAAAATTTACAGCAGCTTGGATACCTATTTTGCAGTCCTACAAGTTCAGCTATACCGTATAAGGATGCAATTCGTAGAAATCAAGAATCTTTCTGTCGGTTACAACGGTAATTTGGTTTTAAGTCATTTTGACCTAACCGTAAACGCTGGCGAATTTATATCGATCATTGGACCAAATGGCGCGGGAAAGACAACGCTTTTTAAGACACTCATGGGACTTTTGCCCATCCGCGCGGGATCCGTAAAAATATTTGATAAGGTAAATCCACCGCCGCAGGAACTTTCGCAAAAAATCGGCTACGTTCCACAAAAAATTTCGGTCGATAAGAATATTCCGATCTCGGTTAAAGAGTTTTTGAATTTAAAACCGCGAGTCGGTATGACTCCCGAAGAAGTGGACGACTTGAAAGCAACTTTAGGAATAAGTGCCCTCGAAAACCGGTGCCTGGGGGCTTTATCAACAGGTGAACAACAGCGCGTATTTTTAACCTTCGCACTCATGGGTAAACCCAAGTTAATTTTATTAGATGAAAGCCTCGAAGGAATCGATATGGGCGGCCAGTCACGCATTTATAATTTTTTGAATCAACTTACCAAAAGTGGCTGTAGCATTATTCTTATTTCTCACGATATTTCGGCAGTATCCCAGTGGTCTAATCGTGTCGTGTGCGTTGGCCAAAGAAAAATTTATGACGGCGATCCAAAGTCGCCGGAGTTCCACAAATGTTTACATCAAATTTACGGCGAAAAGAGCTTTATCCATGACCATCATCACTGAGTTTTCTCCAATTATCGTCGCACTTCTTTGTGGAATTACCTGTGGAATACTTGGGCCATTTTTTGTTTGGCGAAATCTAAGTTTTTTAGGCGATGCACTCTCCCACAGCTGCTTAACACCACTGGCTATCGCCGCAGCGCTGGGAATTTCTCCCTTAATTATCCTCTTACCTTTTAATTTGGTACTCGCGGTGATGTTGTCGTTCCTAGCCGTCCGCCGGCCACTAAATTTAGATTCTTATATTTCCGTTTTGTTTGCTGGTTTTTTGGGGTTGGGGCTTTTGATTTCGCATTTTGCCGGCTCTGACGGAGAAGCCCTGCTACAAATTTTGTTTGGCAACATCTTAGAGTCCTCGCCGCTTAATACTTTATTGACAATAGCGGTTTGCGCGGCGGTGGCGGGCCACCTTTACTTTTGGCGGAAAGATTTATATTTAACTCTTCTTAACCGCGATCTCGCGGCCGTCGAGGGCGTAAGAGTGCAGTGGCATGAAATGTGGCTCATGTTATTATTAAGTTTTGTCGTAACCATAGGTATCCGGTTAATGGGAACCGTCTTGTTAACGGCGCTGATCGTAACTCCCACGGTTGTCGCCCGCGTATTTGCGCGCGATTTACGCTCCTTATTTGTTATAGCAGCCACGCTGGGCGGAGGTTTCGCCGTACTGGGAGTCGCCAGCGCACAAAAATTTTCTCTTCCCGCAAGTGGTACTGTTGCCACCCTTTGCCTGATGAGTTTTTTAGTTAGTTTGCGGTTTAAACCGCGCATCGCCTAAGCTTTTTTAACACTTCCACCCTGCGATTCGGGGGCAAAATAATTGACGCAGTTTCGGCCCGAGTTTTTTGACTTGTAGAGGGCTAAATCAGCGGTTCGCACCAGGTCTTTACCTTCAGCATTTGCGCCTGTTCCATCAAAAGTTGTAAAGCCAAAGCTCGCGGTAATACTGATGGACTGATGTTTATTCTTAAACTTATGGGCGCCAATTTTTTCGCGCAGACGCTCACAAAATACTTGCGCGCCAACGATATTGGTATCGGTCAGCACAATTAAAAATTCGTCACCGCCGTATCGCGCGGCAAAATCAACTTGGCGGATGTTCTCGCGTACGAGACGACCTACCTCGGTCAGCACGAAGCTACCAAAAAGGTGATCGTTGTTGTCGTTCACGCGCTTAAAAAAATCTAGATCCAACATCACGACCGCCAGCCCCCGGTGAAAACGGCGCACGCGTTCGATTTCCACATCTAAGCGCTCATAAAGTGAACGCATGTTAAGCAAACCTGTTAAATCGTCGGTAGCCACAAGCTTAGATAAGTTAGAATTAGCGACCAGTAGATCATTACGAACATCGCGCATACGCAGCTGCGCATTCACTCGGGCGAGCAGTTCGGAGGGATGAAATGGCTTTCCCAAATAATCGTCGGCCCCCGCGTTTAACCCTTTTACGATATCCTCTACTTTTTTGTGATTGGAAAGAAAGATTACGGAAATATATTTTTCAAGCGCACGGATTTTTTTTAACGTCTCAAAGCCATCTATACCGGTCATGGCAATATCAAGGACGACAAGGTCAATATCGTGATTTGCTAAAATTTCCAGCGCTTCTTCGCCGCCTTTTGCATAATGGATTATATTCTTTTCCCACTGCAAAACCGAAGTGACTAGCTTTCTAGTTACTTCTTCGTCATCTACCACCAAAATGTGGCGTTCCTTAGCGTTTACTGGTCCGTCCATGTGTCTTTCCGAATCTCCAGTTTAAGGAATATTCTGGAGATTTACCACCCTCGCCCTATTCAAAAATCTAGTTTATTCTAGTGATTAATGGTATATGAAATTTATGTCTTATAACCATCAAACCATTGATCAAAAATGGCAGCAAAAGTGGGAAGAAGCCCAAGTCTTTAGTAGTGAAGACGCTGGTAAAAAACCTAAATTTTACGCTCTCGACATGTTTCCTTACCCGTCAGGTTTGGGATTACACGTGGGCCACATGGCGTCTTATACGCCCACTGACATCATTGCCCGCTATAAACGAACACGCGGATTTAATGTGCTTCATCCCATGGGTTACGACGCCTTTGGTTTACCGGCCGAACAATACGCGATTCAAACGGGCGTACATCCTGCGAAAACTACGAACCAGGCAATTACCAATTTTCGCCGTCAATTAAAAACAGTTGGCTTTTCTTTTGATTGGAAGCGTGAGGTTTCTACTTGTGATCCCGCTTACTATAAGTGGACCCAGTTTATTTTCTTAAAACTTTTCGAAAAGGGCTTAGCCTATCAAAAAGAAGTTCCAGTGAATTGGTGTCCCGCATTGCGCACGGTTTTAGCCAATGAGGAAGTGGTTGATGGCAAAAGCGAACGCGGTGGTCACCCCGTCATCCGCATGCCCATGAAGCAATGGATGTTAAAAATCACCGCCTACGCTGAGCGGTTACTTGAAGGTCTAGATAAAATTGATTGGCCCGAACGCACCAAAGAAGGTCAAAGAAATTGGATTGGTAAAAGTGTCGGTGCGGAGATTGACTTTGTTGTCGAAGGACTTAGTGAGAAATTAAAAGTTTTTACCACACGGCCCGATACAATTTTTGGGGCCACTTTTATGGTTATTGCGCCCGAGCATTCCCTGGTAAAAAAACTTACCACTAGCGCGCAAAAATCTAAAGTTGAAGAATACTGCCGAAAAGCCGAGTCAAAAAGTGAAGTTGACCGCAAGGCAAATAAAGAAAAGACCGGAGTTTTTACCGGCAGCTACGCATTAAATCCCTTTAATAAGGAAAAAATTCCTGTTTGGGTGGCTGATTACGTTTTAATGGATTATGGCACCGGCGCGATTATGGCCGTACCGGGCCATGACGAACGCGATTTTGAGTTCGCCAAAGAGTTTGGTTTAGAAATTATTCGCGTTTTAGAAAGTGATGGCGAACTTCCATTTACGGGTGATGGTCTCCACGTAAACTCTGACTTTATTAACGGACTCGGAAAAGACGCGGCCATCAATAATGTAATCGAAAAATTGGAAAAGTCCGGCGCCGGCGTTAAAACAATAAATTACAAGCTCCGCGACTGGCTTTTTAGCCGCCAACGCTATTGGGGAGAGCCAATCCCAGTGGTACGCTACCCCGAAAAGGGGCTTCAAGCCGTACCCATAAATGAACTGCCTGTTCTATTACCCGACGTCGCTGATTACGAACCGTCGGAAAAAGGTGAAGCCCCTTTAGCGCGTGTTAAAGATTGGGTAAATTATAAAGGCGAGGCCGCGCGTGAAACCGATACTATGCCGGGTTCCGCAGGATCTTCGTGGTACTTTTTACGCTATTGTGATCCTCTTAACGATAAAGCTCCTTTTGATTTTGCGAAGCAAAAATATTGGATGCCGGTCGATCTTTATGTCGGCGGCCCCGAGCATACTGTGGGTCATTTACTTTATTCGCGCTTTTGGCAAAAAGTTTTATTTGATGCGGGCCTAGTTTCTCATGACGAGCCCTTTCAAAGACTCGTCCATCAAGGATTAATTCTCGGGCCTGACGGCGAAAAGATGTCTAAATCCCGCGGCAATGTCGTAAACATCGATGAAACCCGCGAGAAATATGGGGCCGACGCCGCTCGTGTGTATGTTTCTTTTATGGGACCACTAGAAAAAGATAAACCCTGGTCAGAGACTGGTATTGAAGGCGTACGAAGATTTTTAGAAAGAGTGTGGCGCCTTGCCGTTAACGAAAATCAGGGCTCCCTAGCCAATGATGAAACTTTATCCGAAAATTTAAACCGGCTCTTACATAAGACTATCAAAAAGGTGACGGAAGATATTGAGACCTTAAACTTCAACACGGCCATTAGTGCTATGATGATTTTGGTCAATGAAGCTTATAAAGAAAACTGCAAGTCTCGGCAGCTATTACTGCCGCTTATTCAGCTTCTAAGTCCATTTGCTCCCCATGTCGCCGAAGAAGTTTGGTCCATTTGTGGCGGTAAAGGCTTTGTGAGCGTAGCGCCCTGGCCAGAGTACGATAAATCTCTGGTAATTGACGACGTCGTTGAGCTGGGAGTGCAGATAAACGGTAAAACACGGGGAACAATTCAAATTTCACCTACGGCCGACGAAAATACGGCGTTGACACTGACTCGCGGCAATACTAGTTTGGCCAAGCATTTGGACGGCAAAACAGTCGTAAAAGTAATTTACAAAGCAGGAAAAATTCTCAACATTATTATAAAGTAATTTTAAAAGATTTTAAAATAGTGGAGAAATATGTCAGAAAATTCAGAATGGACGATAGAAAATAGCGCAGAACTCTACGGTATCAATAGCTGGGGTGCCGGTTATTTTCGCGTCAACGAAAATGGTAATCTTGGCGTGACTCCCATGGGCCCAACGGGTCCAAGACTTGATTTGCGCGAATTGATTAACGATCTCATGGAGCGTGGCATACGCGTGCCGATGCTTATTCGATTTCCTGATATTTTCCGCTCCCGCATCGAGCTTTTAAGCAAATGTTTCTCTAAAGCCATCGAGAGCTATGGTTATAAAAATGATTACTGCGGCGTCTATCCCATTAAAGTTAATCAACAACGCCATGTCGTCGAAGAATTACTCCGCTCAGGTCAATTTAGCCGCCTCGGCCTTGAATGTGGCAGTAAACCAGAACTTCTAGTGGCTCTTGCCCTCGTCGATACGCCAAACGCCCTCATTATCTGTAATGGGTTTAAAGACCAAGAGTATATTGAAACAGCAATTTTATCGCAAAAACTAGGCCGCAATACCATAATCGTAGTTGATCGCTATAGCGAACTTCCGGCGATACTTGAAGCCGCCAAAAAATATGATACTAAGCCTCGTATAGGTTTCCGGGCGAAATTAAATTCGCGCGGTGCCGGTAAGTGGGTTGAGTCGTCTGGCGCCCGTTCTAAATTTGGTCTCACACCGACAGAGATGGTGGAAGGTATTGAGTTACTTAAAAACCATGACCGCTTAGATTGTTTGGAGCTATTTCATTTTCACATTGGCTCGCAAATTACTTCGATTCAATCGGTTAAATCTTCACTTAAAGAAGGTACCCGCTTTTTTGCCGAACTTCATAAGTTAGGTGCGAAATTAAAGTATTTCGACGTCGGCGGCGGACTTGGCGTTGATTATGATGGATCGGGAAATAGCGATAGTTCGACGAACTACTCAGAGCAAGAATACGCCAATGACGTGGTCTCGATTATTCAAGATATCTGTGACGAAAAAGGTGTGCCGCATCCGACGATAGTTACCGAGTCAGGCCGATCACTCGTCGCACATCACTCCTTACTTGTGTTCAATATCCTGGGTGTTAACCGCACGGAGCGCTCGGACTCACCGGTCGACGTAAAACCAACTGATCATCATATCCTACGAAGTTTAAGCGAAATCTGCCGCAATATGGCCCGCGAGAATATCAATGAGTTTTACCATGACCTGCAAAACTTAAAAGTGGATATTCTTCAGCTCTTCAAATATGGCGTATTATCCTTAGAACAACTCGCTAAGGCCGAAAATCTCTATTGGACAACGGCAACCAAGATGCGCAATCTTGCCCGCGACATCGAAGACGCCGATGATATCGTAAAAGATTTGGATACAATTCTTTCGGATACTTATTTCTGTAATTTCTCCGTGTTCCAATCCGTCCCCGACTCGTGGGCGGTAGGACAGGTTTTTCCTCTTATACCACTCCAAAGACTTAACGAGGAACCCAAACGTCGTGCGACTCTCGTGGATTTAACTTGCGATTCCGACGGTAAGATCGAAAAATTTATTAGCAATCAACCCAACCGCAAGAAAACTTCGTTAGAGGTTCATGACTTAAACGGCAACGATCCTTATTTCATGGGGATCTTTTTAGTTGGCGCTTACCAAGAAATTCTGGGCGACTTTCATAATTTGTTTGGCGATACCGACGCCGTTCATATTACCATGACACCTTCGGGTTACGCTGTCGATCACGTCGTGAAAGGTGACAGCGTTAGCGATGTTCTGGGTTATGTGGAATATCAGAAGTCAGAACTCATCGAAAACATCCGCCGTGTTTCTGAGTCGGGAATTTTGCGCGGCACCCTTACTAAACCCGAAGCCCGTCTATTAATGAAATATTATGAGGATGGTCTTTCCGGATATACTTATCTTGAAGAACCCGAGTGAACTCTAACCAACGCCGGATAATACTTCTAGCCAGCGCCATTCTGATCACGGTTGTCGCCGCTACGATTGTTTATACCCTAATCCGCTCCAGCACCATTCAAAAAGATTTAGAAAGCCGTTATAACTTTACCCAGCTAAAAACGGAAATTGCCCGTGCCCTTGCAAGCTCAGTAAACTGCACGACTAGCTTTCGTGATTTAACTTTTAAAAGCGAATCGGATTTTATAAGCGCACCGCTTTTTTACGATGACGGTAACGGCAATAAACGCAGCCATTCAAAAATTATCGAAGTAAATGATAAGTTCGAGGACCTCCTCGTAAAAAAAGCAGGTATCGAAATTGGCGCCAGCGTTGGGAAAAATAAATATAAAGGCCGCTACGTCGTTGAGCTAGAGCCAAGGATCAAGGCGCCGGGAGAACGGCCACTGCGCGCCGAATTTAATTTAATGTTCTCCACAAAACAGGACAGTAAAAGTATCGCCAGTTGTATTAGCGCTAATCTCGCGGCTAACATTGGATTTTGCCCGCCAAGAAACGTTCCACGCGAAATCATCGGTACATGGACCCGTAAGAAATCGGGCGAACAATACCAGCAAAATGGCGACCCTTTTGCCAAGCTCACTAAAACTTATTTTTGCCCGGCAAAAACTGTTTTGCTAACGGCGCAGTTTACCTGCTTTTACCGTTGGAAGTGGGAATACCAAGATAATAACAAAACCCCGATCTACGCCTCCCGCGAAAGCACATTTACCGCGACCCTACAGGCTGTTGATCCGTCAACACTGATTGTAACATGTGAGATTCCGCGCAGTGCAATTGACGAATGCGCCGGTCCCATTTCGCCATATGACGATCCTGGCTCTTATGCCTCAAGCTGCCGTCTTTTCCAGTCTTACGCCGAAGGTAGTCTTACCTGCTGCCCCACCGGCGAATAAATTTTTAAAACAGAATTTTTCACAATGCTTTTCACTGGCATGTATTGTGCTGCTCTAAAGTCATATAAATTTTTATTCCTGGAAAGGAGATACAACATGAGACTATTTACAGCGATTTTGGTTTTATTAACTGGGGTTTTGAGTCAAGCTGCACCAGCGGACCGCAGCGGTGACTTGGGAGTTGGCGTTATGGTTGGGGATACAACCAGCATAACAGGTAAGTATTGGACACGACCGGCGGCAGCTTTTGATTTGGCCGGAGGTGGCTCCTCTGACAAAGAGGGATTCATACAAGCGTCTTATTCGCATCACTTTTTAACTATGTTAAATCGTGACCGCGCCGCACGCGTCATGACCGAGATGGCTCCGTATTTAGGTTTTGGGTTGGGTGTTGGTTTTAACCGAACCATCGACAACGAGAAATTCCAAAACGACTGGTATGCCCGTGTTCCCATTGGGGTATCTTGGTTACCCAACAGAACTCCCGTGGACCTTTTCTTAGAGGCTGCTCCCACTTTGGTAGTTAGCCCCGAAGCAGTGGTTTCTCTCGAAGGTAATGTTGGCGCTAGATACTATTTTTAGCCTTGGATTGGCAGAGTAGGTCAGCTGGCTGACTTACTCTGTTCTTTTTCTTGCTGAGGTTGCTCTTTAGGACACATTCTTTGAGCCTTTTCCTTTAATCGCTCAAACTCCTTTTCAAAGACGGCGGCGTTTTCATCGGCCAGGCAAAAGCCAAATCTAATTTTAGAACATAGATAAACGCCTTTTACCTTTCGATAAGCTTTAACAACGTCTTCTATCAAAATTGCACAACCGTCATTACAGGTACAGCTATTAATGTCTCGCTCGACGGCTTTTTTAAACTCTATATTTCGTTTTTGCATATCCAATTCATAGGTGGCAAAAGTACAAACTCCAACAGGCTCAAGACCTGACTTAAACCCACCGCCACCACCAGCGGTATTTATAAAATCTGCGAATGTTGTAAATTTGCCGGGATGTTCAATTCCTTTCTCATCTTCCGGAGAAAGATATTTTGTGACTTTTCCGTCTTTTGAATAGGCAAACTTGTAGTATTTCGAAAAGGCCCGGCCTTTTACCAAATAACACGGGTTAAGAGTTTCACCCGGTTCAAAAGGTTTTTTACTGGACTCACCTAAATCAAACTTGATGTCCTCCCCAAAAGCCAGAACACTAAAAAAAATCGAAAAGATAATAATGAAAATTTTCATGATTAGGCTACTCCGTTGTTTAAACCTGACTTACTAAGTGTTCAATTGCTTTTAAATCACTATCTGCCGTGCAATCCATGCTACTTGTTTGATCGCAGGGTTTCTTACTTTGCCTCTCCCTGAACAAAGAGACTAATCTGTTCCTTTCGAGGATACAATCTTCACCCTGGCAATCGCATTTGTTAAAAGGTCGTCCTGTAGCTTTTTTAAAGTCATAATTCTTTTCAAACTCCATTTCCTCCGTGCAAATTCCACGAGATTCCTTTATGAACTGATCAAGTGATTCGAAGGTACTAGGGTGCTTCCTACCAATTCTATCTTTTGCAGAATGATATTTTGTAATCTCACCGGCAGGAGAGATAGAAAATTTATACCACTTGGAAAAGGGCACACCTCTTTGTTTATAGCAAAGATTTCTTATTTCTCCGGGGAGTAGCTGCGGGTCACTTTTTAATCCCGGTTCTGGGACATTATTCTCGGCCAGGACAATACTCGAATTCAGCATCAAAACTATAAAAATAAGGTGTTTCATATTTCAATATTATCCCGTAACCCTCTTGAATTCCCATACTTATTTTGGCACATCGGCCTAACTTATTGCTTCCATAAAAACGTTTAAAATGATTTTGAAAGTCACCTAGTGTATATTGGCTTTTATGAAATTCCCCGTCTTGAATTTCATTCGAATCAAAAATATCTCCCAAGTAAAATCTTGGTGGCGCCGCTGCGCCTAGTTTAATCTGCCTCTCTACATTCTTATTTTTTAACAATTAATAATTAAATATTTTTTTACTAATGGAGATTTATATGAAATCAACAATACTTACTGGCGACCGCCCGACAGGCCCTCTGCACCTCGGACACTTTGTCGGGTCACTTAAAAACCGCGTGAAACTGCAAGAAGAATTTAATCAATTTGTGGTTATTGCCGACGTACAAGCGCTTACCGATAACTTTGATGACACAACTCTTATCGAAGAAAATATCTACGAAGTTTTACTCGATCAATTGGCTGTAGGAATCGATCCTAAGAAAACAACTTTTTTTCTGCAGTCTTCCGTCCCCGAACTTTTTGAACTTAGTACTTACTTTATGAACCTTGTGACCGTTTCCAGGCTGGAGCGAAATCCCACAATAAAGGAGGAGATTTACCAAAAGGATTTTGGACGTTCCATCCCCGCAGGGTTTTTAACGTATCCCGTGTATCAGGCGGCCGACATTTTGGCCTTCAAAGCTGACCTCGTGCCGGTCGGCGAAGACCAAAGCCCCATGATTGAACAAGCTAACGAAATTGGGCGCAAGTTCAATCGTCTCTACCGTTCCCCCCTATTTAAGGAAATCCTACCCTTAATCGGGCAAGTCGGCCGCCTGCCGGGAATTGACGGCAAAACGAAAATGGGAAAGACCGCAGGGAATGCGATTTTCCTCTCCGACACTGCCGATCAGATTAAGCGAAAGGTAAACCTGATGTATACTGATCCCAATCATCTGCGCGTCGCCGATCCCGGGAAGGTCGAAGGCAATGTGGTTTTTGATTTCTTAGATATTTTTGACGGCAATAAAGAAGAGCTTATTCGGCTGAAAGATCAATACCGCCAAGGCGGTATTGCCGACAGTAAGATCAAAGAACGTCTTACCGTTATTTTAGAAGATATTATCTGTCCTATCCGTAATCGCCGGGCAGAAATCGCGACGGACCGCGGTTATCTGCTGGAGATTTTACGGGCCGGAAGCAACAAGGCCCGCACCGTTGTAGCGGATACCCTTTCAGAAGTAAAAGCCGCAATGGGATTGATTGACTTCACCAAACTTGAGCTCAAAAAGAGAGCAATACAATAATCTATTTTTATTTGCGGGCTAATTTCACGGATTGAAATTAGCTTTGCATTTAAAATCGCTTTGTTTTTTTCGTAATTAAAGTGGAGTTGCAAAACTCAGCGCGACTCCACTTAAATCTTCAGTCGGTAAAACAATCAACGCGCTTTTTCCAGCGCCATTAGCGTGATAGTAAAGTCCCATGCCATAACTAATCCCCACGGCCGCACCGCCAATTACGTCGTTGATTCGGTGTTTGTTATCATTAATCCGGCTAAGCCCCGCATACATCGCCAACAAATAACCCGCGGTTCCCCAATAAACCCCATGCTCCATCGCCACGGTTGAAGCAAATGCAAACGCCGCCGTCGTATGTCCCGAGGGGAAAGAGTCCTTTTGATTATAATTATCCGGCCGAGGCTCTTGCCAAACAAACTTCGTCGTATGCGTAAATACGGCCGAATAAAAACTCGACTTAAACATCATTACCGAGCGGCCACGTGATCCTTCGTTTTTGGTAAAGTAATAATGTGACCACATGCCAAGAAAATACAAAAGGTTAGGAACCCCTTGTCCCATGTAATCCCCAAATTTGGAATCGCCTAAGGGTTTTTCCGACGTCCAGGTTCTTTGAGTGGATTCAACAAAATCGGGAGTGGCCTGTTTTAAAAAAATGGCCAGCCCTAGCCCGCCCCAAAAAATATATTTCGCGTCGGTTTTCCATGGAGCCGAAAGTTCGTCCCAAAACTCAAGAGCATTTGCTGGGCCCGAAAATAAAATAGAAAATACCAAGATTATTTTTGTTAGAACTGCCATACCGCGCTCAATAAAGGTGTGCCATCCTCGTCGTAAGTGGGAAACAATTGATAACTAGATTCTTTATCCTCTTTTAGATCGCCATTTTCACCGTTGTTGCGAGTTACGATCTTAGCAAAGTGATACCCTAAATAAATTCCCAAAGGATAATCACTAAACCAATGAATGCTGGTAGCGGAAAAACTCCAGCACAATAAACCAATCATCGGGTAACCCACCCAAGGTATCCATTTATATTCCGGATAATTTTCTTGAATAATAACCAGAGATGTTAAAACGCTAGAAAGATGCCCCGACGGCACAGCATCGTAATCACGCACGTGGGTGGCGTACTCTTGGGGACTCGGAAAGGGCCGCCACCGACCCGTTTTCTCATCGGAGCTCTTGGGGCTTTCACGGCCCGTGGTTCGTTTGGAAATTTGCACTAAAACGCCACTGGCGATGATGGACTCGCCAATCTGAAAAGCCGTGCGCTTAGCGCGCTTGTCCCCAAAAAAGTAACCCACACCCATAAAGGACAGGGCAGTACCAATCTGAAAGTAACCGCCACCAAATTTCTCGGCGTTAATCATAAAATCACGCCAATCTTTATCTTCATCAAATTTTACTTTCGTGGCCTGCCAAGTTTCATAATCGGTTTGTAAAAGCATTCCACTAGCAGCGGCCAAAGACATTACATACGGTAAACTTTCTTGGCGAAATGTTTCTTTCCACCAAACCTTTAGGTCACCTGGGACTTTTGTGAACATATGGTAGAATTTGGGGTCCTCTTCGGCCCAAGCATTCACGGCAAAAATAAAAGTAAAACTCAACTTAAAGCATAAACGCCACATAAATTGAATTTCCTGAAATGAAATGGGGACTGACACCACTATAGTATTGATCAACACCCAGCAAAAAATGATACCCTGCCGGTAAACGCCAGCCATAGCCGAGAGCTAGACTCGCATGGGTTCCCGAAAATTTATCCGAATTGTAAATGCCGCTAGTTTTATCTAATCGCCAGAGTTCGCTATACCCCATATCAAGGCGATAAAACGCACCTTCGCCAATTTTTTTCTGCCAAAAGCGGAGGTAGCTTAGGTTGTAATTATAATTATGAAAGACCAAGGCTTCGCTGGCCTGCCAGTTTTCGGCGATATTTTCCATCGAGATTCTAAGTCCAATTCCTAAAATCTCTTGTTCCGAAATTTGCCGGTAAATACCTGGCATATCGGTGGTAGCTGTTAACCGACTTGTGCCACCCAGATTTTTTTTCGCGGCAATAGCATTCATATCAACACTGTCATGAGTGGAGTTTCCGGCCCCCGCGGACATGAGAAAATACCAACTGGGTTTAAATTCTTCAGCACGTACGAGGTTTAAAAAAATAAAAAGTAGCTTTATCATCATTGCTGCCTGGCCTTGAAGTTTAAACCTTGGGTGCGGCGAAGGTAGCGGCGCTGATGAGGTGTCATTCTACGATAGCGAAAGATCCCGCGGCGAATGCGGCTCTGGCGATCTGCCGAAAGCGCCCGAAACCGCTGATAAGCGCGGCGTAACCGCTCACGGCGCTCTACGGGCAATGCTTGAAACGCAAGCCACTTTTTTCTAATTTCTGCCTGCCGCTCGGGAGTCAAAGAATTCCATCGCATAAGTGGCGTCGCCTCGGGAGCTTCGGCAAAAATGCGTTTTTGCGGCGCCAAAACAAATAGAGATAAAATGCCCAAAAAGCCGCGCCTATTTATCTTCATCTAATTTTTCGAGGTCTTCCCAGTTTTCTTCTTCCTCAAGGGCTTCCATGTTTAGAAGAAGATCCAGATTTTCTAACATCTGCGGATCAACGGCCGGTGCACCGTCATCTTTCCTTTTAGTCTCATCCATAGACTAAAATTTTAATTTTTCTAGGTACTTTTGAACAGTCTGTTCTAATCCAAAATACAGTGCGTCGCAAATGAGTGCGTGCCCAATAGACACTTCTGCAAGCTCAGGGACCTGCCGGACAAAGAAGTTCAAATTTTCGAGGTTCAAATCGTGCCCAGCATTCACGCCAAGCCCCACCGCATGCGCTAACGAAGCAGTTTTTTGGTAGGGAACAATCGCCTCCCTGTTACCTTTGGCAAATTCATCGGCGTAGACCTTCGTATAAAGTTCAATGCGGTCAACTCCGATGTCACGGGCCGTAATCAAATCTTTTTCACTAACTGTTTTTGGATCTATAAAAATTGAAATGCGGGCGCCCGAAAACTTAAGCTGGCCAACAACCTCTTTTAAAAAATCTAGGTTTTTACAAATAAGCCAGCCCGCATCTGAGGTCAAAACTCCCGGCGCATCGGGCACCAAAGTCGCTTGCGTGGGCTGCACTTCGTTGACGAGATCTATGTACTCCTGTGATGGGTAGCCTTCGATATTAAATTCGGTTTTGATATTTTTTTTGAGAGAATAAACATCCTCAAAGCGAATGTGGCGGCCATCGGGACGCGGATGTACTGTAATTCCGTGGGCGCCAAAACTTTCTATAGCTAAGGCCGCTTGAACGACGTCAGGGTTATTTTCCCCGCGGGCGTTTCGAAGCGTTGCAATTTTGTTTATATTTACACTTAGCTTTACCATTCCACTGTCACCCTGTAGCCACCCTGTAAGTATATGAAATCGCTTACTTATCACTATTAGCGTGTAATCGCAACAACCGCCGAAAAATATCTCAAGAGCTGGCCTGATTTGTGCTAAATGATGAACCGGGAGGGACGATGAGCAAGCTATTAATTACTTTAATGTTTTATGTAGTTTCGGAGCTTGTTTTAGCGGCCCAAATTGATCCCGCAGCTTTGCATGCAAAAACGAAAAAAATACCTGTCATTGCCCTTCTGTCACCGGGTTGTTTAACCAATACGAGCTCAATCACGTCTCTTAGAATTGGAAACCGTGCGTGTGCGCGTACGCTTTCACAAGCCATTAACGTAAAAAACTTCCGTCCAATTTGGATAAGTCACGCCGTCGCATTTGATATCTCTAAAGAGCAAATCGCGGAATTAGCTAAGCAAGCTTGGGTTGAGAAAATCTATTTTAATCATGTTTTTGCGTTTGAAAATTCAGTTTCTGATTACAATTCGGTTTTTAAACTTCCATATAGTTTTGCGCAAATACGCCGCGAAGAACTCCGCATTCGCCATCCCGACTTAGATGGCCGCAATCAGGTGGTCGGCATAATTGATACGGGTGTGGATGCCAGTCATGATGAACTCAAAGGCAAAGTTTTAAAATTTTTCGATGCCGACAAAAATCTTTTAACGGCGGCCAATGATTTAGCCGGTCATGGCACACATGTTGCCGGCATTCTCGGGGCAAAGTCTTTCGGAGTAGCACCCGCCGCCCAACTGATTGCCGCGAAGATGCTTTCCATAGAGAGCGCCCTGCGTGCCATGCAGTTTATTGCCGAGCAAAAAGATATACGCGTTGTTAATAACTCCTGGGGAGAACAACAACTTCCAGATATCGAAATCTATTACCGTGCCCTCAATGTTTGGGAAAGCCTCTCTATTCTCCCCGTTTTTTCCGCAGGTAACGCCGGGCCCAATCCAGAAACCTTGACTCATCCCAAAGAACATCCGTCTACGATTGTCGTAGGGGCTACAAATAAAGACGGCACTATCGCCAACTCATCGAGCCGCGGTCCGGGAAAATTCAACGGCGTCTTAGTATATAAGCCAGAACTTATTGCCCCGGGAGAAAAAATTGTCTCTACACTTCCCGGTAATAAATTCGGCGAATGGTCGGGTGCCAGCATGGCCGCACCTCTGGTAACTGGCGCCGCCGCTTTAATGTTGCAAGTTAATCCCCATTTAAATCCCCAGCGAATCCGCGAAATTTTAATTTCTTCGGCACAAGATTTTAGCGGCGGGTGGACTCCCGACCGCGGTTACGGAATGCTCGACGTAACAATGGCAGTAAACATGGCAGCTAAAGAAGTAAAACGCAGCTTAATTTCACCACTTATGTTAAATGGATTTTTTCCGGAACCAGAAAAAGAAGTTAAGCCAACAGCTAAAGATATCTTTTATTTTCCTACTGAACTCCAAGGATCGACTTGGAAGTAATTTACTTATTCGCAAAGCCCTGCAGCCAAGAGTAATAAATTATTGAGCCCTTACTGCGTTTAAGGATATCAAATTCCTTTTTTAAATTTTTAACGAGCGCCGGAGTAATGCGCTTTTCTTCAAGTAAGCCCGGAACCGCCGACATAAATATCCCCTTTTGGAGCTCTAAAAAGTCATCCCGCTTATCTTTTTCCCGCCGGTCAAAGTGAGCAAAGGCTGGCAAAACTGCGATGTTTTTAAATTTGGCATCATCTAAGAACACACCCAGTTTTGCTCCGACGAAGGGGTCACCTGCGATTGTCCATTGGTAGTCATTAAATTCAAAAAGTACTTTTTGAATTGCCGGACTATAGGGATCGACAAAAAAGGTGTTGTTGAGAACTTCGTTACAAAAAATTTTGCCGCCAACGCGAAGTACCCGGTAGGCCTCTTTAACAACTTTACCCGGCTCGGGCACGTGTTCTAAAAGCCAACAAATAAATGCAGCGTCAAAGGTTAAATCTCCAAAATCCAAGTCTTTTGCATTACCTTGCACGAATTTTACCTGGCCGCGCTGAGGATGCTTCTTAAATCTCTCTTTGGCTCTAGCTAATTGCTTTTCCGAGGCATCTACAGCGGTAATCTCGGCATGGGGAAACTTTTCGAGTAAGATTTCAGTTTGCGCGCCAACGCCGCAACCGATTTCTATAATGTGTTTACAGCTATGAAAGTCCACATAGCGGTAAACTTGGTCCTTTAAGAACTGTGACTGAAAGTAAAGGCGGTCCTGTTCTTTCTTTGAAAAACCGTGGAGATACTTCACACCTTAGAAGAACTCTTTTGGAAAGGGTTCACTCCAAAAGGGTTTAACCGGATCGCGCTTCAGCGGAGCCATGGGCACGGTCATAGGTTCTTCGTCTTCGTATTTAACTTTGGCTTTTTTAGCCTTCGGGGCTGGGGCGGGCTCGGCGGCGGCCACTTTGCGATTTTCGACTACTGCGTTAAACTTCGCTTCCGGCTTTTTGGGAGTTTCGATTACGGGCTGTGCTTTAGCTTCCTTTTTTGCCGGAACAAGTTTCACTTCCATAGTTGGTTTTTGCGGGACAAAAGGCTCCCCACTAAATAATTCAATATTACGCGTTTGGATCCAGCCTTGGCCCTTACGCACGCAATCGGCGTTGTTACCCAATTTTTGCCAAAGCTCTTCGAGATCTTTGCGCGCCGTTAAGTGCTCAACGATTGTATTTTTATGTGGCTCACATTTTTTGATGCCATTAAAATAATAATAGTAATCAAAAAGGCCCCAGCGGACGGTCATTCCATATTTATTTACGAATTCTTGGCGAACCAAATCAACACGCGCATTTTGGTCGGGCCAGCCGATTGCCTTACACACAAAATTATCGGCTTCGGTCGGCAGACTCGAACAAGCACCGACTCCGCGCTTTAGCCGAAATGTGGCATCCGCTTTTTCATCCGCAAGAGTTACACTGGCAAAAAAAGCTGTTAATAAAATGGCCTGTATGTTTATGAAAGAAAATAGTTTTTTCATACCTTAATATTCGGCAAAATCCCCAAAATTTTCAACGCGACTCGACCGAGGTAACAGTTCCCTTTCCTCGATGCAAAGTGTCTTTAGGGAGATGGGCTTTGGTATTAAGACTTTGGACTGGGCCCACCTATTGCACTCCCCGCACTGAGATTTTTAAAACTATCTTACGCAAGCGGGATCAGATGAAATCTGTATTTTTTTCTATATTCTTTACCTTAATCGGCACTTCTGCAATCGCCGCCGTTGGCGAATGCCAACAAGGTTATGCCGCAACTCCGTATGGCTGTATGGCGCAAGGCGATTGCCCAGTAGGACAATATCAATACAACAACAATATGTGTTTAGTGGTTTATCCCGAAATGACTTACGGTGGGATACAATGTAACGCTGGGTATGTTCTTACTCAATATGGTTGCTTAGCTCAAGGGTCATGTCCTGCGGGTCAAGCTCAGTATAACAACGTATGTGTCTCAAATGGTTATCCCTATGGATCCTATCCTTACGGATCATCTATTTATGGTTACCCTTACGGCACCATGGATAACAACGGTTATTCTTATTACTATTGGTACTATTACGGGTATTGAAAAAGGGATTTATTAAAATGAAAACTCTAATTTTGACTCTAGTCCTTTTTCTTTCTGGAATTGCAAACGCACAATCAGTTTCGGGTAGTGAAATTGCGGCCTACGGAATCTCCAGTGGATATTGTCCCGTTGGATCGATCGCGGCATATAACACTAGCTCAGGTCTAGCTTGCCTAAGCCTTGCCGCACTTCCATCAGACGCGTACGTTCTCTATTACAATTACTACAATTATCAAAACACTTGGGTCTATAGCGGTTACACTTCCTACTCCAGCGGTTGGAGCCAAAATTATGCAGCAGCTAGCTGCACATCTAGCTTTCCCGGTTGTAACTGCATTCCCGTTGGCGGTAATTCTAAAATCGGAATTTGCACGCGTTAATTTTTTTTAGAGTACGGCGGCTTCGCCTAGCACAAGAGTTTCTTCACACGGCCCTGGCAATGTCGCGCGGGCCGAAAAAATCTACGCGTTCAGCGCTTTCTTCAAAGTAATTCCCATATCGGCGGGGCTCTTAGAAATATGACAACCCGCTGAGCGCAGAGCTTCGAATTTATCTTCGGCCGTACCTTTTCCGCCGCTGATAATCGCACCGGCATGGCCCATGCGTTTTCCTTTGGGGGCTGTTGCTCCCGCGATAAAAGATACTACAGGTTTTTTAAATTCGCGCTTAATATATTCGGCGGCTTCCTCTTCCGCTGACCCACCAATTTCACCAATCATGATAACGGCGTCGGTATCTTTGTCGGCGTTAAATAATTGCAATACATCGATAAAATTTGTGCCATTAACGGGATCTCCTCCAATACCCACGCAAGTACTTTGTCCCAAGCCCACATTTGTTAACTGATGAACAGCTTCATAAGTTAAAGTTCCCGAGCGTGATAAAACACCAATGCGGCCGGGCTTGTGAATATGGCCAGGCATAATTCCTATTTTGCATTCGCCCGGAGTAATTACGCCAGGACAGTTTGGGCCAACCAGTCGGGATTTTTTTCCCTGCATAAATCTTTTTACGGTCACCATATCCATGACGGGAATGCCTTCGGTTATACACACGATTAACTCTAAACCCGCATCTACCGCTTCCATAATGGAGTCCGCCGCAAATGGTGGGGGCACATAAATCATCGTTGCATTGGCGCCCGTTTTTGCGACAGCTTCTTCCACCGTATTAAAAACCGGAAGCTCCAAATGTTTTGTTCCGCCTTTACCTGGAGTCACGCCACCTACTAACTTAGTTCCGTATTTCAGCGCTTGTTCCGAGTGAAATGTCCCGTGTGTGCCCGTGAAACCTTGGCATATTACTTTTGTGTTTTTGTTTACCATGATTGCCATGTTATTTCCCTTTCGCCGCTTTCACGACTTTTTCGGCGGCATCCGTTAGTTCGTCGGCAGGAACGATATTTAAACCACTTTCTTTAAGCAGTTTTTTGCCTAACTCCACATTTGTTCCCTGCAAGCGCACCACCAAGGGAACTTTAAGTCCTAAGTCTTTTGAAGCCGCGATAATACCTTCGGCGATCACATCGCACTTCATGATTCCGCCAAAGATATTTACCAAAATCGCTTTTACGTTTTTATCATTCAAAATAATTTTAAAAGCGTTTGTTACCTTTTCTTTATTGGCGCCGCCACCGACATCCAAAAAGTTCGCAGGTTCACCGCCATGAAGTTTTATGATGTCCATCGTGGCCATCGCGAGGCCCGCACCATTTACTAAACAACCGATAGTTCCATCCAGTTTAATAAAGGCTAAATCGAATTTGCTAGCTTCAACTTCGGCAGGATCTTCTTCCGTGATATCCCGATATTCCATAATGTCTTTGTGACGAAAAAGCGCGTTATCATCGAAGTTCATTTTGCAATCAAGAGCGAGAACGTCGCCTTTTTTAGTCAGCACCAGTGGATTAATTTCAACCATCGAACAATCATTGGCCGTAAATACTTTAGATAATCCGATAAAAAATGAAGCCACTTTATTAACGATCTCAGGTTTAAACCCTAAAGCAAAAGCCATCTTGCGTGCCTGCCATCCGCCCAAGCCGGTAATTGGATCACAAGTAACGCGCATTATGGCGTTTGGATCTTTATGCGCAACTTCTTCGATATCCATTCCGCCCTGGCTAGAGGCGATCAAAGTTACCCGCGAAGTTGCACGGTCCAAGAGAACTGCTGCGTAATATTCTTTTTCAATATCACAGCCCTCTTCGATCAAAACTTGGTTTACTTTCTTACCGCCGGGCCCTGTTTGGTGCGTCACCAGGTTCATACCAATAATCTTGGCAGCGTGAGCTTTAACTTCATCCAGAGTTTTCGCCAATTTTACACCGCCACCTTTACCGCGGCCGCCAGCGTGAATTTGGGCCTTAACAACCCATACATTACCGCCAAGTTCTTTGGCCACCGAAACTGCTTCGTCGGGAGTTTTCGCGATCTTCCCTTTTAAAGTTGGTACATTAAAGCGTTTTAAAACTTCCTTCGCCTGGTACTCATGAATATTCATTAATTAAAACTCCAATTTTTTAAGGGCATCCACTAATTCTTGCACGGCTTTAATAGAGTTATTAAGCATGCCGCGCTCTTTATCGTTGAGTTTTACTTCAATCACCTTTTCCATACCGTTTTTACCGAGCTTACAAAGCACGCCGATAAAAAGACCTTTCACGCCATATTCGCCTTCAAGCATAGCGGCGCAAGGTAAGATCCGGCCTTGGTCTTTAATGATCGATTCGGCCATTTGCACGGCGGATGCCGAAGGCGCGTAATAAGCCGATCCCGTTTTTAATAAGTTTACGATTTCAGCTCCGCCCTTGCGAGTCCGGTCAACAAGTGCATCTATGCGTTCTTGGCTAAGCATTTCCTTTAGCGGTACACCGCCAACAGAACAGTGATTTGGCATTGGCACCATAGTGTCGCCGTGACCACCTAAAACAAAAGCCTGAATGTCTTTAACGCTAACTTTTAATTCTTCGGCAATGAAAGACTTAAAACGCGCACCATCTAGAACTCCGGCCATGCCAATTATTCTGTTACGCGGAAAGCCCGTAACCTCTTTTGCGACATAAGCCATAGCATCCAACGGATTTGACACGACGATAACTACGGAGTTCGGCGCATATTTTTTAATATTTTCTGACGCCGTTTTTACGATCTTAGCATTTGTCGATAATAAATCGTCGCGGCTCATTCCTGGTTTTCGTGGAATTCCGGCAGTTATGATTACTACATCAGAATCCTTACAGGCCGAATAATCATCCGTACCGATAACATTCGAATCGAATAACTCCACGGGACTAGCTTCAAATAAATCCAGAGCCTTGCCTGCCGCCGCACCTTGATTAATATCAATTAAAACGACATCTCCAAGTTCTTTTTGCGCCGCCCAATGCGCGCAAGTTGAACCAACGAATCCTGCTCCTACAACTGTAATTTTATGTCTTCCGTTTAATGCCATATTAGCTCCTTACATATTTTTAATAATTTCGCTGGCAAACTCTGAACATTTAAGAAGAGTCGCACCTTGCATTTGACGATGAAAATCGTATGTCACGCGTTTGTTTTGAATCGCTTTGGCGATTCCTTTTTCGATTAAATCCGCAGCGGGCTTCCAACCCATGTATTCTAACATCATCACACCCGATAAGATTACCGAGCCGGGATTTACTTTATCTTGGCCAGCGTATTTAGGCGCTGTTCCGTGCGTGGCTTCAAAAACCGCCATGCCGTAGCCGACGTTTGCACCCGGAGCTATTCCTAAACCGCCAACTTGGGCTGCCAACGCATCAGAGATATAATCCCCGTTTAAATTCGGTAACGCTAGAACAGAATATTCATCCGGACGTAAAAGCGCTTGTTGGAACATGTTATCGGCGATGCGGTCTTTTATCACCACTTTGTTCGGTGGTGTTTTGCCGCCGAACTTTTCGCTGACTTCGGTTTCCGTTACTGTCATGTCGGCGAATTCCGCTTTCGCTAACTCATATCCCCAATCTTTAAACGCGCCTTCGGTGAACTTCATGATATTCCCTTTATGAACTAACGTCACACTGGGAAGTTTGTTTTCGATGGCATGTTCTATGGCCATTTTAATTAAACGTTTAGAACCAAATTCGCTCATCGGTTTAATTCCGATGGCAGAATTTTCGCGAATCATTTTTCCGTATTTTTTGGCCACCGCGATAATTTCATTGGACTCTGGCGATCCCGCCTTCCATTCCACACCCGCATAAACGTCTTCGGTATTTTCGCGGAATATTATCATGTTAACTTTTTGCGGTTCAGTGACTGGCGCCGGTACACCCTGATAATATTTTACCGGGCGCACGCAACCGTAAAGATCCAAATCTTTACGGAGAGCGACGTTTAAAGAACGAATTCCACCACCCACGGGTGTGGAAAGCGGTCCTTTAATCGCCAGGCGAAACTCCTTAATGGCTGCGAGGGATTCTTCGGGCAAAAACTGCTCGTAGGTTTTTACGGCTTTATCACCAGCGTATATTTCGCACCAATGAATTTTCTTTTTACCGCCAAAAGCTTTTTTAACAGCTTCATCAAAAACTCGTACAGAGGCGGCCCAAATATCGGGGCCAGTACCATCGCCTTCGATAAAACATACAATTGGATTATCTGGAGTTTGAATTTTATTATTCGGAAGAACTTTAATTTTTTCGCCACCGCTAGGTACTTTGACCTTATTGAAAGTTGCCATAAATATCCTCAATTTAAAGGTGAATTAATTAACTTGAGTAAGACTAGCAGAAATTTTTAAGCAAAACTTTCTTTTTTTCAAATATTTCCATACCATCTACAACATGGCGTCAGCACTCATCGAACTTAAAAGCGTGAACATGTCTTTCGACGATACGCCAATTTTTAAGCAAATTGATGTCGAACTTTTTAAAGACGAAACTCTCGTCTTAATTGGACCAAGCGGCCAAGGAAAAACCGTTTTATTGAAGATGATGTGTGGATTATTAGAACCAACGTCGGGAGAAGTCTACTTTCAGGGCAAGGCCGCGCACGAACTGCGCGCCGCAGAGAAGGCTTCGCTTCTGCGCTCCATTGGGGTTTTGTTTCAAAAAAACGCTTTATTTGATTCACTTTCCGTCGGTGACAATATTGCATTTCCTTTACGCGAGACCACAGATAAGAGCGAGAAAGAAATCGACGCTGACGTAGATAAATATCTGGAAGCGGTGGGACTATCTCACGCCAAAAGCCTTTTCCCCGACGAAATAAGTGGGGGTATGCAAAAGCGTCTAGGTATTGCCCGCGCCTTAGCCTTAGAACCTAAAATTGTCTTCTATGATGATCCCACGGCAGGTCTTGACCCGATCACGAGCCGGAGTATCGTGGCCCTTATTTTAAATTTGAAAAAGCAATTTGGCTCTACAGTTGTTTCTATTACCAATGACATGAACCGCGCTTATCAGATGGCTGATCGCATTGGCATGGTTACGCAAGGTGAATATATTTTAACCGGTACTCCCACAGAGACAAAATCTCACCTTGATCCCCGGGTTCAGCAGTTTATTCACGGCCAAATTAATGGTCCCCTCACCACCGAGGCGAATTAATGGTTAAATTTGTAAACCTCGTTAAACGCTTTGGTCCTCGTACCGTACTTAAGGGAATAAATCTCGACATTAAAGAAGGTGAAATTGTTTTTATTTTAGGAACCTCCGGTACGGGTAAATCTGTTTTGTTAAAAAATATCGTTGGTCTTTTGCGCCCTGACGAAGGTGAAATTTGGATTGATGGCCAAGAGGTTTCAAAACTTACAGAAGAACAGTATTTTCCGGTGCGAAAAAAATGTGGAATGGTATTTCAACACCCGGCTCTCTTTGATTCGCTCTCGGTTTTCGAAAACGTCGCCTTTGGTTTGCGCCGCCATTACCGTGAATGGCCAGAGGAAAAAGTTCGGGACCGCGTACGCTATTGTTTAAATCTCGTTCATTTAAAAAATGTTGATGAAAGAATACCGCCAAGCTTATCTTACGGCATGCAAAAGCGCGTAAGCCTTGCCCGCACTGTCGCCATAGAGCCGCGAATTTTACTTTTCGATGAACCCACAACAGGCCTTGATCCCATTACAACTCACTCGGTAAACCAACTTATCTTAAGTCTCTCGCGCGAATTGAAAACGACTTCATTAGTTGTCAGCCACGATATGCAATGCGCCTTAGAAATCGCCGACCGCATAGTGGTATTGTCAGAAGGTCAAATCATTGACCAAGGTACTCCGGAACAACTTAAAAAAAGCACCGTTCCTTTAGTAAAGGATTTCTTACATGAAGTTCTTTAAAAACGTGACTTCTATTGTTGATGATATCGGCGGTTGTGTTCAGTTTTTTGGAATGCTTTTGCAAACCGCATGGCGCAGCCCATGCACCGTACATCAAGTTTTTGAGCAAATTTGGTATGTAACTATCCAAAGCTTGCCAACAACCGCCATGGCGGGGTTTTTTGTCGGCTCTATCATGACGATTCAGTTTACCATGCAGATTCTGGAATTCGGCGCGCTTGGCTATCTTGGCGGTTTATCCACCAGCGCAACCGTGCGTGAAATTGGCCCTTTGCTCATCGCCTTTATGCTGAGTGGAAAAGTCGGTGCTTTTACCTCCGCAGAACTCGGAACAATGCGGGTAACCGAACAAATCGACGCGATTCGCTGTCTAGGAGCTAATCCATTACAAGAAATTATTCTGCCGCGGTTTTTAGGAATTATTTTTTCCAGCTTCTTTTTGTTAACCGTGGGACTTTTGATGTCTATTTTTGGCGGTATGTTGCTCGGAATATTTTTTAGCGGGATAAACACCCAAGAGTATCTGCGCCATATTCCCAGCATCGTAAATATCAGTTCGGTAGGCCTTGGTCTTTTTAAATGTTTAGTTTTCGCTTTTCTTCTGGCGAGCATTTGTACTTATAAAGGTTATTTTGCCTCCGGTGGCGCCCGCGGCGTCGGCCGCGCCGTCGTCAGTACCGCCGTATTTACGATGGTAGGTATCGTCGTCTTGGATTGGCTAACAAGTTTAATTGGCGAAGCGATCTTAAATTTTTATTTGGAGCTGTAGTTGGTAAATCAGATTGGCATCCGTTTAATTTATGGTTTTGATTTTATCGGAGAACTCGTAACGCTACTCCTTGAAACCATTTATGCCGCATTAACCCCGCCTTATCGAATCCGCGACACCATCAAACAACTGTATTTTGTCGCCAATCAAAGTCTCTTTATTATCGTCTTCTGTGTTTGCTTTGCCGCCGCCGTTACTATAATAGAAGCGTCATTTCACATGAAAATTGTGATTCAAAACGATTCCATGGTTCCGGGATTTGCCGCTCTATTAATATTGAGAGAATTAGGCGCCGTGGTTTCGGCCCTATTACTTACCTCCCGCGTGGGCGCGGGACTTGCCGCCGAAGCCGGTACCATGAAGATCACCGAACAAATCGACGCCTACAAAATGTTAAACATGGATCCGATAAAATATATTGTGGCGCCACGATTTGTCGCCTGCCTAATTGGCGGCGGCATCTTAAGTATTATTGCCAATATTATTTGTCTCTATGGTGCCATGATCGTGAGCACGCTCAAGCTCGGCCACACGGTAGGTAGCTTCATCGGCGCGGTTACGGTGTTTGTGAAATTCCGCGACCTCGCTTTTGCTGCAATCAAAGGCGTTTGCTTTGGTGCTACGATCCCAATTTTTAGTTGTTTTTACGGTTTTCGCTGCAAAGAGGGGGCGGAAGGCGTGGGTCTGGCCACAACAAACAGTGTGGTTGCGACATCTGTTGCGATTTTAGTTATTGATTTTATACTCTCTTATGTATTTTCATTCTTTTATTAGGAGTTTTTCATGCGCGCCGAAACAAAAGTGGGACTATTATTTCTTGGCACCTTAGCGCTCATCGCGGCGTTCGCATATTACTTGGATGCGTTTAATCCATTCTCTAATACTCGGGATCTCTGGGTCGCCTATAATTTTGCCGGTGGAATTGAAGTTGGCTCGCCTGTGCGTGTTATGGGTATCAAAGTAGGAAAAGTAAAAGAAATAATTTTTGATCCCAATTTAAAAACCGAAAAGGGTGAAGAAGTAAAACTTAAAGTCAGAATCGGCATCGAAAAGAAAGCCTGGAACATTGTCCGTGAAGACAGCGAGTTCTATATTAACCTAGCCGGTGTGATCGGGGAAAAGTTTGTGGAAATTACTCCAGGCAGGGCCGAATCGGCAAAACTTCGCCCCAATTCCATCGTACGTGGAATCGATCCGCCACGTATCGACCAGCTTATTTCGCAAAGTTATGGCTTAGCGGGCAAAATCATGGACGTTATAAGCAAAAATGAGGGTTCCATCGCCGATACTCTTAAGATGGCCGACAAACTCGTTTCAAATCTCAATTCACTGCTTACTCGCCTTGATAAAATGTCTAATAACGAAGACGCCAAGAAGATGATGAAAAATATCGTCATCATCACAGATGACATGGCTCATTTTACGACAGCCCTGCGCGATCCAAAATCCGAAAAAACTTTCCAGCTCCTACAAAAATTAATTTGGCGACTGGAAAACCTGGACGATAAAGCCCTTAAAAAGTTCTTCCAAGAAGAAGGTATAAAGGCTAAATTATTTTAGAGGAGGCCTTGAATGCGAATTTTTCTCCTAATAGCCATCTTTTGCGCCTCACAAGCCCAGGCCGCCGATAAATCCCGCTTAAGCAAGGAATGGTTTCAAGCCAAGCAAGCGGCTTCGGCCGATGAATTTCGCACTCTTCGCCGCGTAGGTATTGGTTCAAGCATCGGCGGGACTCACGGTATCGCCGGCATCAACCTTGATCTTAATTTTACGCAAGAAACCACCTTTGGTTTAGGCTACGGCTTAGGAAGTCCCTTCAAAGCTTTTTCGATGTACATTCGCCGCTACATGGGATCTAAATCTTTTTCTCCTTACTTTGCCGGTGGCTACGCCCGCTGGACAAACGACGGCGGCTCTCCAGTTTCCGGATCCACTCCCAACATTTTAGCCGACCGTTTTTTAACCGATGAGCAAAAGAAAACCGGCAAATTCCAAAAAAACTTCCTTTATCCGGCCCTCGGCATTCAATACAACCAATTAGGAGGCGATTGGGCCGGCTTGGCATTCGCCCTCGAGTTGGACTTCTTAGTTGATGTCGAGAACCTCGTCACCGGCACTACCGGCGGCCTCAACTGCACTTACTTCTTCTAAAAAGGTGCCCGATTTGGAAAAAGGTGCCCGACACCTTTTCGAGTCCATGGTGCGTCAAAGCCACGAAATATGTCGATTTCCTCTTTGGATTTTTTCTTCTAATCATTCCTACATCCTAACTTCTCATTGAGAAAGGAATCAGGTGGCTCTCGTCGGTCATGTTTGTATTCGCAATTGGGTGGTAGATAATAAAGTGGTGACTTAAGTAGGCATGGTAACTGCAAGATTTCGGATCATGAATATCGCCTCTCGCCTATACCAACTTAACCCCCAAGCAGCCGTTTTTTGTCTCTGTTTTTTCGTATATTTGGCACCCTCTGTTTCACAAAGCTCAGAGGCCTGTACCCAGCTTCTTTTATCTAAACCTGTGTTTATAACGTCAGATAAAAGTAAAATCGCCTACCGGTATTCTGGGAACAGCGACGCCGATACCGTGGTGATTTTTTTAAACGGCATCAATAAGAACTACGATCAGTGGGATGGCGTAATCGCCAAAGCTTCCCAAGCGAGATCTGACCTTCAATTCATACAAGTTGATCTGTTCGGCCAGGGCAGAACTTCCGAGTTAAATCCTTTAAAGGAAATTCCATTTCAAAAGCAAACCAAAATGCTCCGGGAACTCATTCATAATCTAATCCCCAGGGACAAAAAAATCTTTCTTGTCGGACATTCTTATGGCGGAGGTATTGCGGCTAGGTTCACAAAGGAAAATTCTGCGAAGGTTGCCGGCCTACTCCTGATAGCGCCCTTCGTTGACTACCTGGAGGCGCACCAACCAATTTATGGAAATATTCTGGCCGTGAACAAATCAATCCTCGATTTTTGGGGAATGGGCCTTATGTATGAAAGTTATATGAATTGGGCTTCAGAACTTGGTATCCGTCAAACCTGGACCAAATATGCGGCCTACACACAAACGGCGGCTAATATGGCCGACGTCATTGCCTTAACTCATGGAGTTCGCTATTTAGGAATGACTGACGCCGTAAAAAACGTGGGTACTACTAAGATTAACCTCCTCGTTTCTGAACGCGATAAACTTATCCCAAATTCCGCACACCAGCTGCTTTGGAATAATGTTCCGGCGCTAAATCGAGGATTCATTGACGTTATTAATTCATCCCACGACTCCGTGACTGAATCGCCCGAACTCGTAGTTAACGCTCTTCTACTGGCGTTAAAGTAAAAAAAAACCCCGGTTTTGGCCGGGGTTTCTCCTTAAGAAATCGCTACTAACGACTACTTACGTTTTTTAGTAGTTTTCTTTTTCGTAGTTTTTTTCTTAGCAGCTTTTTTCTTCGTAGTTTTCTTTTTCTTCTTTGCCATTTCAATCCCTCCCAGGATGATGGTTAACTTTCCTATAATCAGATTGACTTATTTTAACTTCGCTCGTCAACAAATATTTTCAAATATTTTCACGAGAACACAATTTGCAGAAAAAATTTTCGGAGAAAACGAAAAATGTTAATCGCTTTTCTAATTTTTTTGTCCGGAAACTTCTTCGAACGACGAATTTTTTCGGATCTGTGCGCGGAAAACCTGATTTCACCGACGAAAAAAAAGTTATTTCAGTGGTTTTTCGTCATTTTCAAAATTCTTTTGGCATTTTTTCTTAAAAAATCTCTCCTTTTGGCATGGATTATGCTGTTGTTACCAGCTCTTAGTCTTAAATCTGTTTCATTTCAGATAAAATTTTCCCGTGAAAAGGCGTTTGAAGATCAATTCATTGAGTTTCTGAATTTATTTTTACTTTTTTTGAAGTCAGGAAGAAGCTTTTCCGTCAGTTTTCAGCTTAGCGTGGAAAGCTCTCCGGAAAAATACCGCCAAAAATTCAATGATCTCTACAATTTCGTCTTCTTCAACTCCAGAAATACTCGGGAACCGCGCACGTTGTTTCTAAAATCGGTAATTTCGGACCTCAGTCGTGCCGCCAAGGCTCCGCAAAATGCCAGCAAACTTGTCGTGAGTTTGCGTGATCGACTCAAATCACAACGAGAAATTCAGGAGCGCGCAAGCGTAATGACACAGACGGCGCGCACCCAAGCTTACTTTCTCTTGCCACTTTATCTTGGACTTTGTGGTTTTAGCGCTGCCAACTTTGGATTTTATGAGAATATTTCGTTGTATTTGTTGTCGGGTTGTCTTTTTTCCGCTGGTCTCTTATGGCTTACACAAATTGGCAAGGATTTGTCGTGGCGAACGTAAATCCTCTCTTAAAGTGCATAATTGAAATCAGGCATCGCCTAGAGTCTGGGGAAAGTTTACGACTCTCACTAAATTCACCGCTTACCGATGATCAAAGGTGGAATCAGACCCTAAAAAAGTGGTTTTTGGCGGCCGAACACGGCAGTTCGACGGAAAAAATTGTTAAAGAGCAATCGAGTCCCTATCGCCGCATGTTTCTTGAACTCCTTGGTGCCGGACTTCAGGGCTCACCAATTCACCAAACTCTTGTCGAACTCGAAAAAGATGTAAAAGCGGCCTGCGAGCTTGAGATAGAGGGAAAACTAAAGCGTTTACCCTTTTTATCCATGCTTCCCATTCTATTTTTAATGTTCCCGGCATTTTTAATTTTATTAATCGGTCCCGCCATAATGCATTTATTGAAGGAGTTATCCCAATGAAATACTTAATCCTCTATGTGTCGTTAGCCGCCGCCCAGCTTCACGAGGAAGCCATTAATCGCCAAGTTATAACCGCTAAAACCGCAAAAACTTTGTTGGATAAGGCGCTACTTGGAGCTCAACTCCAAAAAGTCCAGGACGAATGTGAGTCGGACTTGCGGGAGAAGAATTTACCGGATTCTTGCTACGTCCTGCTAGAATTGGAAACTAAATTGGGGTTTTTTAATAAAATTGAGCGGGACCGGCGCTTACTTTCTCTTAACGAAAAGTGTAAAAGAGCCGCCAGCTCCGGCAATTATACGGAAATTAACCACAGTAGTTCTCTAAGTCCCGAATGCGCTAGTTACGTGCGCATAGCAAATTGTAAAAAAGCCTACCAAGACGGGCTAATTGGTTTTGAAAGTTTCGCTTGCTTTGATGGGAAGCGCATAGCGTTTTAACTTTATATTGCGCATGTTTGGATAACTTGCGTGCTGCAAAGTTAAAATGAGCTCGGTGCCGACTTCTCCGCGTATGAGTGTCACGACTTGTTCTAAATTCAGGCGCGACACAGAATTGCCGTCTACTCCTTTAATTTCTTCGCCAGCAAATACTCCCGCCTGATCTGCGGGCCCTTCTGCCACAATTTCGCTTATGATAAAGGCGCCCGTCGCCTCCTGACGAATCTTAATTCCAATACCACCATCCGGTAGCGCAAAGCCTGATAAAACCGTAAAAATTAAGGTGTAAACCGCGAATTTAACAAGTTGATTTCGCATGACTTCCCCCTCAAACAGAGGATACAAATAAGACAGAGGTTTTGTCATGAAAGTATTTGATAATATTCTTGATACCGTTGGAAACACCCCTATCGTTAAACTTCACAGCGTCGTACCCAAGGGAAAACACAATTTTTTTGCGAAAGTAGAATATTTTAACCCTGGCCAAAGCGTAAAAGACCGCATTGCGAAATATATAATAGAGGAAGCAGAGCGCCGCGGCGAAATTAAGCCAGGTGGAACTATTATCGAAGCTACTTCTGGAAATACGGGTTTAGGTTTAGCGATCGCGGCGACAATCAAAGGGTATAAAACAATTTTCGTTATGCCCGACAAAATTTCTGAAGAAAAAAGAGCAATTCTTCGCGCCTATGGAGCTAAAGTCATCATCACGCCAACATCTGTAGAACCCGAAGATCCACGCAGCTATTACAGCGTAGCCAAGAAACTCGTCGAAATGACGCCAAATTGTTTTTACGCCAATCAATATCACAATCCCGACAACGGTTTGGCTCATTATTTGTCAACGGGTCCCGAAATTTGGGAACAAATGGACGGTAAAATTGATGTATTCGTGGCTGGAGGCGGCACTGGCGGAACAATTACGGGCGCCTCCAAATTTTTAAAAGAGAAAAAGAAAAGTATTAAAACAATCTGCGTAGACCCTATTGGCAGTATTTTAGAAGATCTTTTCCGTCACGGAAAGCCGCTTTCACCGGCCCATACCTATAAAATTGAAGGTGTTGGCGAGGACTTTCTTCCCACAGTTTACGACTTTAAAATGATTGATGACTTTATCAAAGTCGACGACAAGTCAGCATATGTTATGTGTCGTGATCTCGTCGCAAAGGAAGGCCTCTGCGTGGGCTCCTCTTCTGCGATGGCCGTCGTCGGCGCCATCCGCTATGCAGAAAAGCTCGATAAACCCTCTAACATCGTTGTTGTCCTTCCCGATCATGGTCGGGCTTATATGAGCAAGGCATTCAACGATACGTGGATGCAAGACAACGGCTTCTTGCCGTCGCCGCTTACAGCGCGCACAGTTGGAAATTTAATTGAAACACGCAAAAAGAAGGTAGAGCTCGTTGTCGCTAAAGTCGATAACACCGTGATCGAGACCGTCAACTTGTTAAAAACCAAAGGTATTTCTCAAGTTCCCGTGTTCTCCGACAATAACCTGATGGGAATCATCGATGAAAGCGATATTTTATTGCCGCTAGCTCAAGGCAAAATCAAGCCTAATGACCCGATTATTCATTTAATTAAAGGAAATATTATTTGGGTTGATTGGAATGAGTCCTTACAAAAAACTTCGGAGCATTTACAGCAAGGATTTGTGGCGCTTGTAAAAGACAGTAAAGCGAATTTACATATTGTGACTAAAATCGATTTACTAGAATATATGAGTCAGAACTTATGAGCTGGGATCCCAACAAGTTTGGTTTTGAAACTAGGGCTATTCACGCTGGCCAAGAGCCTGATCCGAGCACTGGCGCAATAATGACGCCGGTGTATTTGACTTCCACTTATGTGCAAGAGTCTCCAGGGAAACACAAGGGCTACGAATATAGCCGCACTAAAAACCCCACCCGCAAGGCTTATGAAGACTGTATTGCGAATCTCGAAGGCGGTAAATTTGGTTTTGCTTTTACCTCGGGTTGCGCAGCAAGCACGACAGTTTTACATCTATTAAAGTCGGGCGACCACATTGTGGCCGGCGATGACATGTACGGTGGGACTTTCCGTCTTTTCGACAAAGTTTTAAGACATAATGGGCTTGAGTTTTCCTACGTAGACCTAACAAATCCTAAAAACCTAGAAAAAGCGCTAAAGAAGAATACCAAAATGGTTTGGATCGAAACACCGACCAATCCAATGTTAAAACTTAGTGACATAAAGAAGATTTCTGACCAGGCCCGAAAAGCCAAAGCCATTACCGCCGTCGACAACACTTTTATGAGCCCCTATTTTCAAAAACCACTTTCTTTAGGTGCTGATATTGTCGTGCATTCGACGACAAAATATATCGGTGGCCACAGTGACATGGTGGGCGGCGCCGCTATTTGTAATTCTCCTGATCTGGCCGAGAAACTGGCGTTCTTAAGTAACTCTATGGGCGGTATTGCGTCGCCTTTTGATTCTTTTATCGCACTTCGTAGCCTTAAAACATTACCCGTGCGCATGAAAGCACACGAAGAAAATGCGATGGCGGTCGCCAAGTTTCTTGAAGATCACAAGAAAGTCGAAAAAGTTATTTACCCCGGCTTAAAGTCCCATCCCCAGCACGAACTCGCTAAAAAGCAAATGACTGGCTTTGGCGGTATGATCACCTTTTACTTAAAAGGCGGATTGGATGAAGCCCGCGGCTTTTTAGAATCCGTGCGCGTGTTTTCTTTGGCAGAAAGTCTTGGGGGCGTCGAATCACTCATTGAACATCCCGCGATCATGACCCACGCGAGCGTTCCGCCGGAGAATCGCAAAAAACTTGGAATTTCCGATAATCTTGTGCGCCTAAGTGTGGGTATAGAGTCGCAAGAAGACTTAATCAACGACTTGAAATCAGCCTTATCAAAAGTTTAAGGTAAGTACCGCCGCGCCTAGTAGAATCCGGTAAATCCCAAAACCAGAATAGCCGACGCGGTTTAAAAGACTCAAAAAAGTTTTGATGGCCAGAACAGCCACCACGAAAGACAGAACAATTCCGTACAGCAAGAAAACCACTTGATCCGAGGAAATTGTTTTTATAATTCCCGCGCCCTTGACGACACTCGCGCCCATCAAGGTTGGAACCGCCAGGAAAAAAGAAAACTCAGCCGCTTCTTTTTTTGAAAGTCCCATAAAAGAACCGCCAAGCATGGTAGCGCCAGCGCGTGAAACACCGGGAATAAATGCCAAACACTGAATAAGTCCAATCAACGCGCAACTTTTAAAGGAAAGTTGATCAATCGTAGTGGTCGTTTTACGTCCGCGCTCAAAACGGTCCATCCAAATTAAAACAAATCCGCCCAGAAGGAGTGCCCACGCCACAACAGTGTCGCTACCCAAGATGGCGTCAATTTTCTTTTTAATCGCCAAACCTAAAACTGCCGCTGGGAAAAATGCGATTACAACACGTAAGTAAAAGGCTTTAGCTTGCTCGAAGCCCCGCGGAAACGAAAAAAAACGGCGCCAATATAACACGAGTACAGCTGCAATCGCCCCGGCCTGAATAATAATATTAAAACTTTTTACATAATTATCTTCATTGATACCAAAAAGCCGCGCGGTAAGAATTAGGTGTCCAGTCGAAGAAATCGGCAAATATTCGGTAATCCCTTCGACCAAACTAAGAATTGTCGCCGTAAACCAATTCAATCAAATTTCCCGCGCAAACGTCTCTGTTCTACTGCCATATTTCTAAATATAACTGTCAATCGTCGAAGTTTATAGCTCAAAATATCAGCACATGAATGAATCTTTTGACTATCCTCACAACGCAAACTACTAAATTGCTTTTGGCTTTTTAGATTTTTTACCGATTCTGGTGGCCGGGTAGCTCAGTCGGTAGAGCAGAGGACTGAAAATCCTTGTGTCGGCGGTTCGATTCCGTCCCCGGCCACCACTTCTACACAAAATAATTTTACATTGGTTCTTAAAATGCAAAAAGCGAACTTTGCTTCCGCAAAATTCGCTTAATGGGCCCTACACCAAGGTCGGGACTTAAATCAAGTTGCCGGGGCGAGTTTTTGCTGCAATCGCATTTGACTAGGTCCTTAGACCCTAACTATATTCGCCCTCGATGTTTACATTTATATTCCTTGGGCTCTTTCTAGTTTCTTTCGCCTTATTTCTTTGGACTCTTAAGCGTTATCAACAAACGTTAACAGAAAACATTAAACTGCAGACCGAGCGAGAAGTAGCACTGCAAAGCCACGAGATGCTGCAAAGTAAGTTTCAATCCCTGGCCACATCGGCTCTGGACGATAATGCAAAAAGGTTTTTGGAACTCGCTAAAACGACATTAGAAAAAGAATCTATGCAAGCCGGACACAGTTTTCAGACCTTAGTTAAACCGATTGAAACGATTTTGACGTCTTATCAAAAAAATATCGATGAGCTGGAAAAAGAGCGGCAGAAATCTTATTTTAAAGTGGAGTCAGAACTCCAAAAGCTAGCGAATTCAGGGCAACAATTAGCGCAGGCCACGTTAGCCCTAAAAGATGCTCTAAAGCGCCCCCATGTGCGCGGCCGCTGGGGCGAAATGCAACTAAAAAACTGTATCGAACTCGCCGGCATGTCTGAATATGCCGACATTACTTTTCAAGATGTGCAGACCGATTCCGAAGAAAAGCGCCTAATCCCCGACATGACCGTAAAGATGCCTGGTGGCCGCGTGGTTTTGGTGGATGCAAAAACCCCAATAGATGCCTTCCTTTCTTACTTGGACGCGCAAACTGATGAGCAAAAGCGCGTTGAACTTACCCGTCATGGAAAACATATTCGCGATCATATAAATAAACTTTCTCTCAAAGAATATGGTCAGCGTTTCGAAAATACGGCGGATATGACAGTGATGTTTTTACCAAATGAGTCCTTTTTGTACGCCGCGCTGGAATCTCAGCAGGATCTTGTCGAATATGCTCTAAGTAAGAAAATTTTAGTGGCCACCCCGCCCACCTTAATTGGTTTGTTAAAGGTAATTCGCTTTGGCTGGAACGAAGAAAAACTGGCCGAAAACGCGCGCGCGATTTCTGACGTAGGATCAGAGCTCCACAAGCGCATAGCTACCTTTGTCGAAGGGTTTGGAAAGATTGGCGACAGTTTAAAACGCGCCAGCGACGAATATGAAACAGGCTTAAAACGCCTAAACAGCCAGGTCTTAACTCAAGCCAGACGGCTTGAGGCTTTAGGGGCAAAAGGCACAAAGGAACTTCCCATTCTTGAGGAAGCGCCTTAATTAAAAGGGATAACAATCTTTTTGTGCAAAACTAAACGTTTTTGCTTCGGAACGGATAAGTACCGACCCGTTATTTTTGGAAATAGAAACATCGCCAAGTTCAGACCGACAGTACGCCACGTATAATTCGTTCTTAGCAAAACTACAGTCGCCAGAGTCTAAAAGTTCGATCTCTTCGCGCTCGCGCCCCGTGCGGTTATCGGTAACGGATACAGAACTGATTTTATATTTTCCAGAGCGTTCCGCGACAGTTACCACTCTTAGAACACCGCCCGTATCACGCATGTCCTCTTTACACTGAAAGCCTTTGGCGGAAGCCACATTAGCTAATAGAACCAGCCCCAATATTAGTTTCATAAGTCCCCCCTAGTTTTTCCCATACCAGCAGTAACCATACTCTATATCAGTGTCCGAGTACCAATTCCTATAAAAGATAAAATTGTTATTTTTACGAAAGGTCACCACCGGGGCACTTTTTTTCTTAGGCGTCCAAATTAGTTCTAAATCCTTAATTTCAAGGGAGGAGCTCGAAACGTTATCTGCTTCTTTGCCCTGCCAACTTTTATAAACAATAAACTTTTCTTCGGAAGTTTTGCCGGGATCGCCGGAGAACAACGGCCCCTTGCCAGGATAGCCACCGTCAGTTTGCGTTTTTGTGAAGAGAGCGAACTCGGATTGATTCCATTTGCCGTTATGCCATTGGAAACAGGACATTTCGCGATCAGGTTTATTAATATCCGGGAAATCCGTTAAGGCCGGCGAGTCTTTAGCGTTGTCAAAGTAGCCCTGCAGTTCGGCAACCGGTGTGGTTGCAGGAAAGGCAGCCGATGAATAAGCGATAAAGAAAAATAAAAAAGCCTTCATAAAATATCCTTAATTTTTCTCCGGCCAACAATAGCCGTAATACGTACTAAAATTAGCAGATTTATTGTAAGCCGTTTGATATTTGAAATGTATATAAGCTCGGTGCCGGCGAAAAAAAGCTCTCTCATGGTGTCGATAATTGAAAGGGCTATGATTCCAAACTAGATCAATGCCCTCGATTTTAGTCGTTGAAATTCCATCTGCGAGAAAACTATCTTTATACTCATGCCCTTTTGGTACTAACCCCGTTACTTCCCTTTTTACCGTACCACCGTAATCAGGGTAAAGGGGACCCTGACCACGAAGATCACCTTCAACTTCCCGATAGGTGTGAACCTCAAGCCTCAATGCACTCCATCTGTTTACTCCGTTACAGTCAGAACAAAAGTATGAACAGCGGAGATCTCCACTCATAAAGTCTTCTAAGGCGGCCGGCTCCGCCGTCGCTTCGTATTTCTTTTGCAGATCAGCGGCAAAATCGGGAGCCTGGGCAAATGCATTCGTGAATAAAAATAAAATTAAGAAACAAATTTTTCGCCCCAACATTTATGTCCCTCCCTTTTCTTGCCAGCAGTAACCGTAGTAAAAACTACCGTGGTAATTTCTATATAAAAAATTGATATAAGGACCGGAACGACGAAATTTAACAAAATTTTCCCCATCGTAGGTCCAAACCAGGTCAGGTCCAACAACTTCGACTCTCGAATCCCCCCTTTCTAAGGCGGCATCTCTATAGCTCTTGTTCCAACCCAGCTCTACTAATCCGGTAATTTCCTTTACCTTTACACCATCATATTTTGGATAGCGGGGGCCTTTACCTTCTAATGCGCCGACGACGTCTGAGTAGGTGTAAACCTGAAAATAAAAATCTACCCACTTCTTTTCACAACCTTTGCAATAATAGGCACAACTAAAACCAAGTCTAAAATCATCTAAACTTGCGGGCTCCGTTGAAGAGTCGTACTGGGCTTTTACATCAGCGGCAAAATCGGGAGCCTGGGCAAATGCATTCGTGAATAAAAATAAAATTAAGAAACAAATTTTTCGCCCCAACATTTATGTCCCTCCCTTTTCTTGCCAGCAGTAACCGTAAAACACCTCTGATTTGTCTATTATGGTTTTAAAATAAATATAAGGGCCTGATTTGCGGAGATAAACAACGCGCGCGTAGTTAGAAGTATTTACCGTCCAAAACAGATCATTACCATTAAATGCAATTGCATTGGGGTCCTTAACTAACTTATCTCGTTCGTAAGTTCCAAGGTCGCGATATACTAATCCTCTTTGGGACAATTTTTTTCCTTGGGAATCTGGAAAACGCGGGCCTCTGCCCTTATAGGCCCCACTCACGGTTACCGCTTCATAAATTCCGAAATGTTGATCAACCCACTCTCCGTCTTTAAAGGCCGAGCATGTCTGCTGACCTTTAGAGTCCACATCGGCTAAGTCCTCCAAGGTCGCGGGACCTGGGGCATTGTCAAATTCGTTTCTTAATTCAAGCTCGATTGCGCTTTGACCCAGTGCCAGGTTTGAAACAAGCGTGGCGGCGATTAATATTAACTTTTTCATATTTCTACCTCATTTTTTCTCGTGCCAGCAGTAGCCAAAATAGGTTTGGGGTGTTTCGGTTTTTATAACATACATAAAATTAATATAAGCCCCGTCTTTACGAAAGCGCAGCTGGGATGAATAGTTGCTACTTGCTTGCCAAACATAATCCCATACCAAGTCACTACCATCGGTTTGCAGAGTTGATTGTTCTAAGAACTCATCTTTATTTTCTACTAATTGGACCAAACCGCGCTTCACTATTTTTTGACCGTCAGAGCCCGGGTAGCGCGGCCCGCGCCCTTTATACCCACCCAGTTTCATGTATTTTTCGTGTACTTCCAATTTATAGTCAGCCCAATCATTGCTCTGATGATCGTAATAAACGCAAGTAATCCCGGCAAAATCATCAAGGGTCGCCGGTTCCGTAGAATTGATATATTGTTGACTTAAGTCCTTGTGCAAATCGAGTTCCTGAGCGGTAACGAGAGAAATTGGTAAAACAACGCTCAACACAAATATTTTATTTATCATATTTCCACCAAACTTCATTAGTTCTTCTCCCGCCAACAATAGCCGTAGGCGTCTTGGTTCTCTTTATAATTAAAGAAAATATAGGGGCCAGATTTGCGTAAAGTTGTCTTATGATCTGAATAGGCAAATGCGATTTCCCGATCTGTAACTGTCGTTTTTGAGTTGGCAGCAAGTTCTTCAAAGTAATTCCTACTTTTATTAGTGCCATTGGCGAAAACCATCCTCACATCTAAAGTTTCAACTGGAGGATTCTCCGGAAATAGCGGCCCCATTGGTTTATACCCGCGGGAATTTGTAATCGCGTGTTTAACCATAGTTATATTGGTCCAATTATTTGACCACCAAAGAGCACAGGTTAAAACAAAATCAGGTTTAATGGCATTTGGGAAATCATCTAAGGAAATTGGATCATTGGCACTTTCAAACTGGAATTTTAGGTAGCCGGGAATATCGGTGATATCGACTTTCGACTGCGCCAGTGCACTGGTCGAAAACACGAATGCAAATGCTAAGGAAAAATAGCAAATCTTCATACATACTGCCTTTTGCTAAGAAAATTATAATAATATAGTCAGACCAATTTAATATAAATTCGCGAGAAACTCCACTCTGGCAAAAAGCGGTGAAATGTCTTCAGTCCTGTGACGAGAAGGGGCACTCGAATTGCACTCTCATCAAGGATGATGCGGAACTCTTTTAAAGGGAGACTGTCATGAAAATTTTCGTAAATATTTTATTGTCAGGACTTTTTTTGTCATCCGCGCCGACCTCGGTGCTCGAACAGGTTTTTGTATCACCTTTTATTCGCTGTCATTCCTTAGATAATCCAAAGGTTAATAAAGTTGCTCTTTATGCTCACCCCGAAGGGGAAGCTGGTATCGTTGTATTAGATAGTGACTATCTTTTAGATGACCGCTTTAAGTCTACGAGTTGGGGTAAGAACCTTCCTTTAATTGAATCTAAAATTTTAGCTGAAGGCGAGGAAGGTATTCAGCTGGCTGAGTATTCCTATGGGAATGAATGGAGTGTGGTAATTCACCACTACACGCCAAACGAATACCCGACGATTTTAAAATTGAAGCATAAGTCTATTCCGTTGGTTTGTAAGTTTTCAGGTAAAAATTAGTTAGGCGTCTAGGCCTCACCGACGCTGTGAAAAAATGGCCATATATAATTTTTGCTTGGAATTTTATTCATCAATGCAACCTGTAACCCCTCAAAATTGTTACTCTTTCAGTGCCCTAGAGGGTCACCACTTATGCGTTTGTCGGCACTTTACTCGCAGTGTTGTGACGTAGAAGGTATCAACTCTCGCTTAACCGAATTCAAAGTTGGCATAGTCATTGATGGTATCTTGGTCAGGGTAGAGTTTCCTTGGGGACACGATATTCAGAAAGAGATTAGAAATTGTGAAGATTTTTCATTACCCAGCCTTGCTGGGATTACTTCTAATTTTGAGTTTTCCAGCTCAATCTATGGCGGAGGTTCAATCCTTCCGTAACTGGAAAACACAAAAAGTAAAGGAAGCGGAAACGCAGGTGAAAAAGGCTAAGAGCACTCCGCACAAAGATAATCACGCCGAAGAACTTTACCGCGCTCTTTTAAGTTTAGAGATGAGTAAGGAGCTAACCGTAAATGATTACTTCGTAATATACCTAAGCAACCACAAGGGTGGAAAAAAGGCTTTTCAATCGGCAGTACAAAAACTTTCGGGGGCTGAACTTGCTACCCTTCTATGGACCCTAAAACCCCATCCTGAGATCGTGGAAAATCAAACCAGCTCAGGAGCTAAAAATAATTCAACTTCAAGTAATTAACGCATTGCGCCCTAATTAAATTGAGGGGGTTTGCTTGACAAGTTTTTACCCACATTCATATTAGCTACAAAGTTTTTAACTTTACGGATTTTTTTACCAAAAAATTCATAGATCATTAGGAGGTCTAAATATGGCTAGCGTAAATGTTCGCCCTTTGCACGACCGCATTTTAGTGCGTCGTACAACAGAAGAAGATAAAACTGCAGGCGGAATTATTATCCCCGACACTGCGAAAGAAAAACCCCAAAAAGGCAAAGTCGTTGCCACAGGTAAAGGCCGTGTCACTGAAGACGGAAAAACTCTTCCTCTCGAAGTGAAATCTGGCGATACAGTTCTTTTCAGCAAATACTCTGGCACAGAATTAAAACTTGATGGCGTTGAGTATTTGATGATTAGCGAAAATGACGTACTTGGAATTATTAACTAATTAAGGTGAGGAAGAAAAATGAGTAAAGAATTACGTTTTAGCGAAGAGGCACGCAGCCTCATTTTAAAAGGTGTGAACACTCTTGCCAACGCGGTAAAAGTGACTCTTGGTCCTAAAGGCCGTAACGTTGTCATCGAAAAGTCTTTCGGCGCTCCGCTGATTACTAAAGACGGTGTGACTGTTGCCAAAGAAATCGAATTGGAAAACAAATTCGAAAATATGGGCGCACAAATGGTTAAAGAAGTTGCTAGCAAAACAAATGAAGATGCTGGTGACGGAACAACAACTGCGACCGTTCTAGCACAAGCGATTTTCCGTGAAGGATCAAAAATCGTAACTGCTGGTCACAATCCTATGTCAATCAAACGCGGTATCGATAAAGCCGTAAAAACTGTGGTTGACGAGCTTGGCAAAATGCAAAAGCCCGTTAAAAACAAAAAAGAAATCGCGCAAGTTGGAACAATTTCCGCCAACAACGACACTGAAATCGGAGAAATGATTTCTGAAGCGATGGAAAAAGTAGGCCGTGAAGGCGTTATCACTGTGGAAGAAAGCAAAACTGCCCAAACAGAACTTGCTGTCGTGGAAGGTATGCAATTTGACCGCGGTTATACTTCTCCTTATTTCATTACTAACTCAGAGAGAATGGAAGCCGTTCTTGAAAACGCGAAAATTTTAATTTGTGACAAAAAGATTTCTAGCATGAAAGATATGTTAGGAATTCTTGAGTCAGTAGCTAAAGGTGGAACTCCACTTCTAATTATTGCTGAAGACGTTGACGGCGAAGCGCTTGCAACACTTGTTGTAAATAAACTTCGTGGCACACTTCACGTTTGCGCGGTTAAAGCGCCTGGCTTCGGTGATCGCCGTAAAGCGATGCTTGAAGACATTGCGACTCTTACTGGCGGAACAGTTGTTTCTGAAGAAATGGGACGCAAACTTGAGCAAGCAACACTTGATGATCTTGGTGATGCAAAACGTATCGTTATCGACAAAGACAACACAACCATCATCGATGGCGCTGGTAAAAAATCGGAAATCGAAGCGCGTGTTGGTCAAATTCGTAACGAAATCGACAACACAACTTCTGATTACGACAAAGAAAAACTTAAAGAGCGCTTAGCAAAACTTGCTGGCGGTGTTGCCGTAATCCACGTAGGTGCACCAAGTGAAGTTGAGATGAAAGAGAAAAAAGCCCGTGTTGAAGATGCTCTAAACGCAACTCGCGCTGCGGTTGAAGAAGGTATCGTAACTGGTGGCGGAACTGCTCTTCTTCGCGCTTCTCAAAAACTAGATCTTAAAAAATACACTGACGAAGAAAAATGGGGCGCAAGCATCATTAAACGTGCGTGCGAAGAACCTATTCGTCAAATCGCTGGCAATGCCGGTCTTGATGGCGCTATCGTTATCGACCGTGTATTAAACAGCAAAGAAGAAGGCTGGGGATTCAATGCCCACACTGAAGAGTACACAGACCTTATGAAAGCTGGCGTTATCGATCCAGTTAAGGTTGTGCGTTGTGCTCTTGAGAACGCATCTTCTGTTTCATCGTTGATGTTAACTACTGAAACGATGATTGCTGAAGCTCCGAAAAAAGATGAGCCAGCAGGCGCCGGTGGTCACCCAGGAATGGGCGGCATGGGCGGCGGAATGGGAATGATGTAACCCAAAGCCGAATCCAGAATACGGTTAACTGTATTCAGAATTCAGAAAAAGGAGCGCTTGACGCTCCTTTTTTTTTAGCTAATCTCAGGGTTATGGAAGCACTAAGAAGAAATATTGGGTTACTTGTTTTAAGAGTTGGCTTCGGCGGCACGATGATGGTCGCTCACGGATGGGGAAAGCTCACGCGCTTTAATGAACTGTCAGCGCAGTTTCCGGATCCGTTGGGAGTTGGTCCAGTATTTTCCTTGGGACTCTGTATATTTGCTGAGTTTTTCTGCGCGGGCCTCATTACCTTCGGTTTCTTTACGCGATTCGCGGTAATTCCCTTGATCATAAATATGGGGGTCGCGGCTTTGGTTATTCATGGCGCCGATCCATTCCAAAAGAAGGAAATGGCATTACTCTACCTGGCCGCATTTGTGGCTATTGGCCTTTTGGGTCCCGGAAAATATTCCCTCGGAAAAAGCGATAAAGTTTAAATTTTTTCAGCTTTATAAGACAGTGAGTTTATAGCCTCATAGTGATCAGAAACCATTAGGTTTTGGTTGTTTCATTAATTCTTCCGTGAGACCATTTGCCTATGAAATTGAGTATAATACTAATCGGTTTGATATATTTAGTCGTCAATGCACAGTTACCCCTGAGCTCGGCTGATTATTTAAGTCAGACCATTGAATTAAATAAAAAGGCTAAAAAAGACGATCCTGCATCGGTACTTAAGCTTTATGAAGCGGAAAAGGATTTAGTGCCTTTTTTGAGTCAGGAATTCGGGCGATTCCTCCTTGAAAGTGAATGCTCCCGCGGCTATAGTATAAGCGATTGGAAGAAAGTCCTAGTTAACTGCAAAAAAGATTGGGAAAAAAAATATCTTTCGCTCTCCTATTTACTAGATAATTCCCAATTCTTCGATTGTGAACGTGCACATGACGGACAACCGAGTCAGTGTCTTACAAATGACGGCCGACTCAAAAGTATTGCTGATAGCTCCGCCGGTGCTAAAGTCCTATTGGAGGAAAAAAAAGAACATCTCTTTAAAAGTCTGGAGTATTTTTACATTGATGATTTTCCAGGATTCGAATATGGAGATGGTCCCGCCGGCACCCCCGAAGAAGCTTTTATGTCTTTCTGTGAAATTGTAAAGATCCCACAATTGGCCACCACCTTAAAGTCAGGAGAATTAAAGAGTATTGTAAAAAAATTAAAGTCGCTTCTTTCGGGCCATGAAACGGGTATTTTGAGCGAAATTGATAATATATATATCCAGTATGAGGATCGATTCACTCAGAAGGAAAAAAAGGAAAGAAAAGAATTAGATCAAAAAAACAAACAACGAGTTAAAAAGGTGATGGGTTGGCTTTACAAAAAACTGGATCACGAAATTGAATTTTTTGGCAGCGAAAAAAGCATTTGTGTTAAGGGCAGGTCTGCAGTTCAAGGTTATTTGAATTTGACCGTTAAGGGTAACCCAAAGTATGTATCGATTGATAATAAAGTGATTCCCTATACGTCCCCAATAAAAAAATATTCAATACCCGCATATACCGATATTTCAGTTTATGTCATAGCTCCCGCTGATGGAGCTTATTCTAGTGTTGAAGTTATAATTAATCCAAACGAAGAGGCGACGGTGGAGCTAGTGCGAACTAAGCCGTAGTTCTTTGTCTATACGATATCGACAAGGACCGTAGAACTAAAATTATTCACCCGCGCATGACCAATCTCACTTGTCTCTCGGTCAATCAAATTCTTAAAACATTCTGACTATATGGTCTTGGGGTTCGCAAGATCGGACTCTATCCCGTCGCACTTCCGGCGCCGGAAGTGAATTGTAAAAGGGATCTCGTTTTTTTTGAACATGGCCCGGGGCCAGGTTTAAAAAATGCTACTCCCGCGCCGGAGTTTGCCGACCTCAACTTCCACGGTGGAAGTGAATATCCTCGTCCTTCTGGCGGCGGCTAAATCACAAGTCCCAAAGTTCAAATATCAGTTGCCTTTGTGACTTCCGCGTCGGTAGGAGTTACTGGAGTCGTCTCGATGCCAGCAGAAAAGATCTGACGTGATTTTGTTTGCCGCAAATATTTTTCGCTAAGAGCGTGCCTTTGCGAGGGTAGCCTTTAGGCCGTGCGCGAGGAGGCGCGCGCCGAGCAACAAAGGCAAGGAGCCTGAGCCGCGATTAGCGAGAAATAATTGCGTCAAACTGAATCCCACCAAACGCATTGATTATTAGGATTAGAAACTAAAACTGATATCTAAATCCGAAGTTATAAAAAGTATTTTTGTAACTGGTGTCTGTGACTGAGTCCGCGCCTCTGGTGTCGCTGGGAGCATCAAATTGCGTTTTATAAAGTGAGATATTTACTCCGCCGTCGATGTAGAGATGCGTAGTGACCATCTTAGAAATAAAGAAATTGTATTCGTTAATTGTATTATGATCAGCACTTCCCATCGCTACCGGGCGCTGGGAAATAATGGGATTAAAGAAAATATTCATGTCCATGCCAGCATACCACACGCGGTCTTTGGTTAACGGAAATTGCCCTTTTATTCCTACCAGAGGGCCAGAATAGCTTATCGAAGAAAATCCGCGCGGGCTTGTATCGTCAACGCCAAACGAATAGTTGGCGAAGCCACCGCGTAACTCAATTTTTGAACTAAAAAAATCCTCTTCAAGCAGAAAATTATAGCCGAAAATAAGCGAATATGTTTGTAAGGAAACCGAGAGCTTAGACGGCGAAGATCCCGCTAATGGATTGCTGGCCGAGAAAACACTTTGTTTAATTTCAGCACGCGTAAGCCACTCATTATTTAACCAGAGTTCGCCCATAATTCCGATTCCGGCAAACATATTTGTACTGAGCTCGAGCTCGCCTGATGGCGGATTAATCTTGGCGGAAAAAGTTCCTATTCCAACGTTAAAACCCACCTGGCCATACTCAGGGGGCTTTCGCGGCGCCCATGCCTCGGGATTACCGCCAAAGGCGATCAAAGCGTCGGGCCTCTCTTCAAGTAGCTCTTGTTCGCTGGCGTCACTTCCCAGGGCATCAACATTGGAGTAGGTAACCGATTTAAGCGTACCGATTTTGGCATCCTTTTCGACTACGCCTTTTTCCTTTTCAGATACAATGCCGCCAAAAGAAATCGTGTCATCCACTTTATAAATTTTAACTTTGCCGATGATTTCCTTTTCGGCGCTAATTAAAAAGTTAAATTTTGGATGACGATTGACTTTAATAATCTGAATTACGGTGAGGACTTGATCCTTTTTCAAGCCGTCACGCTTTCCTAGATTGACGGTCACCTTCAAATCCTTACGGCTGAGAATTCTTCCCTCATAAGGTAAACGCGAAAATACTTTTCCTAATAAAGTTGCGGCTTGATCTATAACCGCCTGACTTTCAAACCGCGTGAATTCCTTAACTGACTCCTGCAGCATGAGCTTGCCGTCTTTACTGTTAAACATGCTAATCGTAAGACTTATACCTTTAGGGCCTTTGGTAACCCGGCAGGTGACATAAGCGTCGACATTTAGATTAGCACCTAATCTCTTGGCATTTTCGGGATCACCTTCGAGTTCCCGTTCCGTAGGTATATTGCCAACAACATTGTTTTCGACATAGCCCCAGCGGTGATTTTCGCTAAGGAGTTCACGCAATTTTTTTTCCACCGCAGCCGAATATATTCCGCCAACATTGTCGATCACCGGCAATAGAGTGACATGAGAAATTGTTAAAAGCGTATCGATATCGCTCTTGTATTGTACACCGCTGGCCACGACCTGCGACCAGCTGGTTGTATAAATAAAGAGTGAAAATAAGGTGATATAAACCTTGTTCATGTCTCCTTTTATTGTGCATTCACGTAAAGTAAAAACCAAGGATTTCCGAAAACTAACTGATGTTTTCTATTCTGGTTTCCTGTTTACTTTGGATGTCTTCTTTAGCGTACTCGCAAGAATCCTCGAGTCCGACCTTGATCCTGCCGTCAGGAACAACGCAAAGCCTGGAAGATCAAGAGTCCGTGTCGCGAAGGTATACGGTGAAACCCGCGCCGGCCCGACCTAAGTCTAAAGAAGTAAAGAAGCCGGAAGCTCCAAATGTCGAACCTCCTCCACCGCCTCAGCCCATTCAAAATGTGGAACCGAAGGCCGTCGAAAATACTCAGGACTCTGAAGAGCCAGGGCTAGTCGAAGTGCGATTTGCTCCGGGCTTTTTATATTCAGATTCAAAAAGTAATTACTGGTTTCGGGAATATAATTCAGCGAGTCCATCGGTAAGCATTAGTACTTCAATTTGGCTTTCTCATAGCTTTGGACTGCAATGTTCTTACTTATCTTCGTTGGGCGCCGAGATCTCTGGCTCCCCAAGTGATGTTTCCCATGTCCCCGTCAGCCACCAATGGTTCAGTTTTGGTTTACAAGCCCGCGAGTATAATCCCGAGGAGACAAACTCACAGTTAATTTATGGTCTTAAATATAGCGATTATCAATTTCTTGCGCCGCTCGACAGCCAGTATCGTTCGCGTCTTAAAACCTCGGGTGTAGGTCTTTATTTAAAAGTGGTTAGTCCTAAACGTCATTCCCGCGCTCGATTTTTTGAGGTCGAAATTTATCCGCAAACTAAACATAAGGAAGTACAGACCGGCATAACCCTAAATTCTGGCGACAAAGTCGAAACAAACTCAATTTCCTTAGGCTTTGGACAAATGTTTAAGATTGTCGAACAAAGTCACTTTTTCTGGAGCATCAAAGCAGGTTTTGAAAAGAGTAATTTTACCGGCGCCGCAAATACCGCCGATCCAAAAACGACCCAGACCCCCTCGGGCGTCACGGTCACGAACCAAACTTATCTCTTAGAGTTTGGTTATCAATGGGGCCGTTAATTAACTAGACTTTCTCTGCTAAACCCTCACCGAGTATAATTTAAGTATGGCGATTAATATTTTAGTTGTCGATGATGCCCCTTTTATCCGCGAGCTAATGATTCAAATCATTCATAAAGAAGGCTGGCGCGTCGTTGGTGAAGCAGAAAACGGCAAGGAAGCGGTTACTAAAGCCATGGAAACCAAGCCTGACATTGTCATTATGGATTTGATTATGCCCGAAATGTCAGGCCTGGATGCCGCGCGGGAAATTATCGAGAATTTGCCAGAAACCAAAATTATCGCCTGCTCCACAGTTGACGACCAAAACCTTATAATGCGGGCGCTTGATGCCGGCTGCGTAAATTATATTACCAAACCTTTTGAGCGCGGAAAAATCGTAAGCGTCATAAAATCTTCGCATGCGCTTAAGTAACTAGGAGGCGACTTTGAGAGACTTATTTTTTATTTTGAAAATGATCGTAATTACTTTTGCGCTTATTCTTACTATGCAGATTCAAGTCAATGACCGTACTCTCGAGGAGCGCTCACTAGCGTGGATCCGTACCTCTCCTATTATTGAAGAATTGCAAAAAGTCGCCGATGCGGGCGTAATTGGTGCACGTAAAATGTGGGGCACTTTAACAAGTCAGTTTGGCGATAATGTCTTTAAAGGTTTTAAGTCAGAAGACAAACCGGGCAATCGCTTGCGCGCCACCTGGGAGCGCAGCAAAACCTATATCGAAGAGAAGTCGCGCGAAGCTCAAGAGAAAGTGAAGAAGCTTCGCGATGACCAACGGGATTCCGAGGAGTAATTTCCTTTAGAATAAGTCAATAATAGATCCGCTAAATCTTTTATCGGTAGCGTAAAATCTACTTCGTTTGATTACCTTGAGGAGCGTAATTAGCTTTGGTAACTTTGGCGGCCGTGCGCTTTGGATTTGTTACTTCTCCAAGATGACCGCTTTTCGTTTTATCACATTTAACTTCACCCACTGATTTGTCCGTCATATTGGTAGAGTTGTATGCGCCTAAGCTCGCAAACGACGTCGAACCCAATCCAAAGATAACCATTAATGCCGTTAATCCTTTAGTAATCATAACTAACCTCCAGAACAAAAATTGTTCCTTTCGATATTAACTAAAGCGATTACTGTGCCACCGGCAAGACCGCGTTTAGCACATAATTTACTCTAGTAATTTCAATAGGTTAGCGGTTTGCCAACAAATAGAGTCGTCGACTATTTTGACAGGTGAATTACATTTTACCGGAAACGGCAGGGGGAGCCGAAGGGATCGCTGGAGACGGCGGCTACCGTAACTGTGTCTTCAGACTTTGGCAAATAAAGTGCGTCGGCGGGTTTAGGGCTGTCTTTAATGGGTATTGCCTGATTTGGTTTCGGAGCTTTATCAGCGAGAGCGATATTCATTAAGGCTTTTTCGCAGTCACTGGCGAGACCGTTTTGAGTTGAATTTGAAGACTCAGAGTCCTGGCCAGTAATTTCGCCACTAGTATCGGCGTAAACGTTTAAACTAAAGGTCAAAATTATCGCGTAAATGAATTTCATTTCTTACTCCTACAACCTTAATTGCGTGGTGGCCGGTGCCAATATATCCATTAAGTTATTAAACGTGCTAGCAACTTGTTGCGCCACAATCGGGCCCTCTTTGCTATCCACCTTGTCTATATCTCCGGAACCCTTGTACGTCACATTTATCGTACCGACACCATGACTTTCCACTTTTGAAGGTTTTCCAAATCTTTCCTCGTAAGTTATCTTTATCCACTTTTTAGCTTGGTCCTTAATAGACACAATACGGCCTTTCGGGTCATAGCCAATTTTAACTTGTTGCCCGAAGCTGTTCTTAGCCTCAACTACATTACCCTTGCCATCGTAAGAAAAGTTAGTGACCACCGATTTTTCTTTCTTTTTATCGGCGTGAAAGTAGGTTGTGGTCACTTCGCCGATTTTATTAAGATCGGAGTCATACTTAAACTTGCTCATGCGGTCTTTAAAAATTTGCTCCTGAACTTGACCATTTTCAGTGTACTTATAAACAACCTTTTCCCCATTTTTTACCACCGCCGTCGGCCGGCCAAATACCTCATGGTAGGTCATGTCAGTTTCATCACCATTGTTGTTAGTAAGTACACGGGACAAAAACTTTGAGCCATCGGCACGCGACTTATACCAAAACTCGTAAAAACTCTTATTAGTCACTTGGTCTTTGCAAGTCTTTACGGCCTCAGAGCGGTAATGGTCTTTGCCGTCCCCATCGAGTTTATAGTCGTATTTTTCTACGCAACCTTTACGATTGGTAAAACTCGTAACCCAGTCTTTATCTTTATTGTAAGAGATTTTTTTTGCGGTTTTGTCGGGAAAGTTGATTTGCGTCAGGTTATGTAAATCGTCGTATTGGTAAGTGTAAACGTTACCCCAGGCATTCTTAACTTCTGTCATGTCGTCGCCCTTAAATTTATATTCCACGGCAGATGAGTTGGGCCCAATGACCTTCTTAACTTTTCCATTTTCATAATAAGAGAATCCAAGTTTGCGCCCGTTATTATCGACGATTTCCATTGGACCGCGGCTATTGTAAGAGATTTTTAAATAGTTTCCGTTTTTATCGGAAACTTGGATCATGCGGCCCTCTTTGTCAAAACGCTGACTAGTGCCATCTACCATTTTTCGCAAATAATGATCACCTTTAAATTCGATGCCTTCAACTCCTTTACCGTTGGCATAGAAAACGGTGCCAGGTTTAGTCAGCGCAAGTTTGCGGCTATCTTTATCCATGGACTTTTTGGGTGAATAAAGAACTTCTAATCCCCCACCACATTCGGTGAGCTTAATTTCGCCGCTATCAAGAATCGCCAAAGAGGTTTCGAAATCGGAACACCAGCCAAAACCAAAAATTCCGTTAAAAAGAGATCGGCTATTGTAAGTGCGCCGCACGCGTAAGTCATAACCGGATCCCGTGGCAATTAAATCCTGCCACGAATCGGCGAAGTTTGCGTTTTTCATGTCGACAATCGCGAAAGCGTTGACACTCAACAGAGTAAAAAAGAGATAAGCCCAACGTGCCATGAGAGATTCTCCTTATACCTGTATTTTAACAATTTTTCGTATCGCTAATCCACCTACTATTTGCAAAACCAGCATTATTACCAAGAAAAATAAGCCCAGCGGTGTCGTGAATAAGGGCCTGATAAAATTGGGGTCAATGAGAAACAAGACTATCATCAAGACGAACGGGACTAAAGTAATAATGATACCTTGAGTAATGCCCTGAGTGGTAAGAGCTTCGATTTTCTTTTCGATCTTTTGCCGTTCGCGGATCGTAAATGAAATCGTATCAAAGGTTTCCGCTAGATTTCCGCCAGTTTCCGCCAAAATATTTACGCCGGTTACAAACATTTGCACGTCTTGCCGGGGAATTCTCTCAGCTAACCGCACAAGAGCCGCGCCGAGCGGCGTACCAAGTCTGACTTCAGAAAGTACGGCGTTAAATTCTTGCCGAATTGGATTCGATAAGTTTTCAACGACCCTTTCCATGGATTGCTGTGGCGAAAGTCCCGCTTTGATTCCGTTGGCCATAATAGTCATGCCATCAACCATTTGATCGACAAATTTACCGCAGCGCCTTTCCCAAAGAATATTTACAACAAGCCGCGGGAGTTGGGCACCGCCTAAGGTCACCAGTAAACCAACGATGAAGCCGGTAATGATATTCGGCCAACATAAGAGAAAGAAAATAAATCCAAGCCCGAAGCTTACCAGCAACATGATCGCGGTCACACGTCTTTCATTGACCTCGATAAACATGGATTCTAGAAGCCGCACGACCTCCGCCCGCTGACCAAGACTGCGGTAATAAAGCCACTCGATGACTTTATCCGACCACAGGTAAGTGAGAATGAAAATCAAGATGCCAAAAACGGGAATGACAAACCAATCTTGCGCCAGTAGACCGCCCATGGATTAACTTCCCGTCTTTTTGGTGGGTGATGGAGTCGGATTTGGTGCACCGCCATTTTCTGGATTCATAAATAGATCCCTTGGCAATTCCACACCTTTAGCACTAAGTATTTCCACGAACTTGGGAATGTTTCCCCGCGCCTGAAACTGACCGATGATCTTACGGTTTTTATCAAATTGAGTTTGTTTGAAACGGAAAATTTCTGCCAGCGTTATCACGTCGCCCTGCATACCTTGAACTTCTGTGATGCTCGTGATTTTGCGTGAGCCATCGGACAAACGTTTTATTTGCACAATTAAATTTACGGCGCCAGCGATTTGATCGCGAATCGCTTTCGTCGGAAGCTCCATTCCCGCCATTAAACAAAGAGTTTCTAAGCGGGCGATCGCTTCTAAAGGACTGTTCGCGTGTACCGTTGTCATCGAACCGTCGTGGCCCGTGTTCATGGCTTGCAACATGTCCAGTGCGGCGCCATCGCGGCACTCCCCCACGATAATGCGGTTTGGCCGCATACGCAGGGTATTGCGAACCAAGTCACGAATGCTCACCGAGCCATTGCCCTCCATGTTCGCAGGACGCGTTTCTAAACGGACTACGTGATCCTGTTTTAATTGAAGTTCAGCAGCATCCTCTACGGTGATGATGCGGTCGGACTTTGGAATAAAGCTCGAAAGCACGTTAAGTAAAGTTGTTTTACCAGAGCCGGTACCGCCTGAAATAATAATATTTAGCGCCTGCTCCACGCAAACTCTTAAAAAATCCATCATCTGCTTATTTGCCGTTCCCCAATTTATATAGTGGTCGGGAGTTATTGCGTCCTTGGCAAATTTGCGAATTGTCAGCGCCGGTCCGTCAATCGCCAGGGGCTCGACAATAGCATGCACACGGCTACCATCCTTTAAGCGCGCATCGACATAGGGACTTGAATCATTTATTTGGCGGCCCAAAGGCGACACAATCCGTTCAATGACGTTTCTTAATTGCAGATTCGACGTAAAAGTTGTTGTTGAGAGCGTTAATTTTCCGCTTTTCTCTATGTAGATTTTGTCACAGCCATTGACCATAATCTCAGTCACGGTGTTATCAGCTAAAAGTTCTTCAAGCGGCCCTAAACCCAAGGCCTCATCTAATACTTCCTTTATAAGTTTTGAGCGCTCGTCTCTTTGTAGTCCCTGAACCTCACGATCTAATACTTCGGAAATCTTTGACTGAGTTTTGGCGCGAAGAGCTTTTTCTTTTTCCGGATCACCTTTGGTTTCCGAAATTTCCTTTTTTAAATCGCGCGACATAATGAGTTCGCCATGAATTTTTATCTTTAACAAATTTCTCGGATCGAGTGCTTTCTTTGAAGAGGCCGTGTTGCCCGGCAAGGTCGCGCCAACTTGCGCATTCACGGATGTCTGCAGCGAAGTTTTTGGTTTTTGCAGCTGAGAGAGCTTTTGCAGGATGCCACCCGATAAGCGGCGCACGACATCGTGGTAGGCCATCGAAATTGCCGCGCCTGGAGAAGATGGAACAAAGGGAGTTTGACGCTGAATGGAACTGTTTACCGTGGCATCGTCCTGAGGGATCACTCCGACCACGTTACGCCGTAACGACGCCCCAATGTTTTGCGGAGCAAGCCCCATCTGGCTTGCTTTGTTAACCACGATCTGGCACATATCCGCAGGAAATGCCATAACACTTAACTCTTGAATGAGGCGCATGGTTTGATTTACCGCGAGGATTTCGGGAATAGTTACAACGAGGTGTACGGTACAGAGTTCGGCGACCGCCTTTTGCAAGGGTCCCATATGAGATCCCAAATCAATGACGATAAAATTAAAAAGCTTACTTAAATTTTCGATCTGACGAACGACATTTTCGGGGTTCGCCGATAATGTTTCGGCGGGACTTCTGACGGCGCCAATGTACATCAATCCCGTCGGATGGCGGGTCGCCAGCGTCGGTAACGTTTGAGGATTTACTGATCCGGTGAAAGTAGAAATTTCTCCGATAGTTTTAATCGCACGCTGACCAATGATAATGTCCTGGTCGCCACCGCTATTGGCGTCCATATCCATTAACAAAACTTGCGCGCGCATTTCCATCATCGCGGCAAAAGCTAAGTTGGCAGAAAATACACTCTTTCCAACTCCACCTTTTCCACCTAAAACGCCAATGACATAGCAATTCGGATTAATAGGCAAGAAACACCCCTCCTAGGTACTTTTCGGCTTATTAATATACGGTCTAAACTAGACTTTTGGATTAGTCGCGCAATCTAAATTTCGCTTTGATCTGCTCAGCACCCTCGCTCGCTGAACTTTGAATTTGTGGCGTAACGAAAACCACAAACTGACTTTGGTTGCGGCGGAAGGATTTTGAAGCATATAGCGAAATAATCGGGTTCTTACTTACTTCAGCAGGTAATTTATTAAAATCCGTTCCTGTTGAAGCTTGAACTAGACCCCCAACGGCCGCACTCTGCGTACTACGCACGACTATAACCGTTTGGATTGAACTGTTAGAGATAATCGGACCTTTAGAGGTAATACCCATTAAGCTCTTAACTGAGAAGTCCATTTGGAGTCTAACGCTGTCTGAGCGCGCGCCGGTAACTTTGGGTGTAATCGTCGTAATCATCCCCGCTTCTTCAAAGTTTGTCGACTGCACTCCTTGCGGGCCGGCGACTAAATAGGGAATACGGATCGTTGAACGAATATCACCTTTTTGACCATCTATAACTAATAGGCTTGAGCTTTGTAAAACGCGGGCAAAGCCGTGCTGTTTGGCCCAATTTAGTTTCGGCAGTAAGTTTGAAATTGTCCCCGTAATAGAGCTCACGAGCGATGCGCCAGGACTACGGTCTCCGGCTCCGAACTCCAGTTTTGCGCCGTCATCAAGATCCGGCATCCATTGGAAGCGGAAACTTTTTTCGTAATCTTTTTGTAACTCTACATAGTGCACTGTCATGCGCACGATTTTTCCCGGCTCCTGAGCCTTGCCTTCTTTCACATTAATTAAGTTAATTACCGAGAAGAGTTTTGGCTTATTACATTTTCCCAGAGCCACGCAATCTTCCACGACTTCGTCGGGAACATAGGTTTTTGCGATAACTTCGGCTTTGGATTTTTCTTGTGCGTCGCCGGCCCAGCCTTCAAGAATAAACTTTCCATTGACGGAACGGCAGTGAATTTCTGGATTATTAATGTCTTTTTCGATGTATTCCGCGATTTTCTTTTCCGCCAAAGGACTGATGGTAACAAGGTTTGAAGTTTGGCCTTGGTAGTTTTTGAGAACAGAAACTATACGGTTCATATCGCGCGGAAGCATAACTTCCCCGTCGACGATAACTTTGTTGTTTATGATTTTTACGTTAATTCCCTCGATAGTTCCTAAAAGGTTACTCACCTCGCGGGCCACTTTACTTAGGTTACTTTCGGTTACGGTAATGCGGATTTCTTTGATAACATTCTTTTGCGCGTCCACGATCAGCATCGTTCCGGTACCAGTTTTCTTTGGGGTAAATCGAATTTTACCGCTGGAAGCATCCCAACCCGCAGCTACGACTTTTCTAAAGTCCCCTTCAAACGTAACGCCAGAGGGTAAACCGGTATAAGTCTTGTTTTCTATGACGCCCATCAAGAGGTCAATGTAATCTGCCTTGTTGGTCTTATCACTGACCTCGTCCTCGGCGTAGGCGAGCGCGGTAAATTGCGTCGCTAAGAAAACCGCCATTAATAGATTATTTAACATCTTCATGACATGCCCCTTATATTATAAGTCGATGTACGGCCCCGATTTTTTTCTCGGGGTGGTTACAGGTTGAGGTCTTACTGCCGGCGGTGGAGTAACGGGAATATTCGCAGGCTGTCTAAAGTCACTGCCAAAATCGCTGCGGCCGCCAATAACTCCTTCTAGGTTGGCAGAAGCTAAGGCCGGACGTAAGCGATCATTTGGATTTCTAACGGTTAAAAAGATACTTCCCGGTGAAGTTGACATTATAAGGATAAGGTCTTGCGCCTCTTTGGGCTCGACTTCGACCGTGACTGTCGCAAACTTCGTGTCACCGGTAAGACTGTCTATATATTTATTGTCATCCGACATTACACGCGGAATGTTATTAAAAACACGTAAGCCCGTGGCCAGCACGGAGACATCTTGTAATAAGGTCTTAACTTCGCGGCGTTGATTTGCACCTTTACCAACATCAAGCGCGGCAACGATATCAATGCGGTCGCCAGGCTTAATGAGTTTCGCTACGGCTCTGGTTTCGTCGATCGGAATCGAAACCGCGCGCTTACCTGGAGCTACTTGCAGAGATATTCCCGTAAATGGCCCCGGTTTTAAAAGTTTTGTATCGATAATTTGTTCGCCTTTTTTTATCGGTGCGGCCGCAACCTGACCAATGACCAGTTCAGGATTGGGAATTGCTCCTGGTTCGATATATTCTTTGGGCTTTTTTATAATTTCCAACATTGAGTCCACAATCGTCTGCATCTCCGGAATATTTTCTTTAGCTATAACTACGCCCTCTTCCGCGCCAAACTTTCTTTGCAGCTCGCTTTGTTTTTCCTGCGAGTGACTGTAAAGAAGGAGAACGGCAAAAAGTGCCGCAAAAACTGATAACCATAGGGTTCTTGTTTCATTTCTATTCATATACGTCCCTCTTAATCCCCACAGCCAGCGTCCAAGCAAATGCCATAGTAAACTTTAATCCAAGCAATCGTAATTCCTTGTCTTGTGTATCTCCCGTTAAACGCCTCTCCTGAAAACGCATCATCGATATCTTTATGTACCGAAGGCTGACGGCTCTTTTCTACCTCTGCATCGTTTGAAGCGATGCCACGGGAAATCGCGCGTTCTGTCGCATAAATAAACTGATCGGCTTCACGGGCGGTTTCTGACTGAATTCCATGGACACGCGTTCCACCTTTATAATATTGCCCCCGCGGGCTTACATCCGAAGCCTCGTCACGGAAATAGCGTAGCTGCGGTCGGTGTCTAAACGTTTCAAAGGCATACGTGCGCGCGGCAATGGAGTTTAAAATGCCGGTGTGTATGATCCCGAAGGCACCAATGCCATAGCCAACAAAAATCACGAATATCACTAGCAGTGGTATTGTTTCCAAAGTCGCCATGCCTTTTTCGGACCGTTTAAAATTTTTCATCTCAACATCCATTATCCATCATAACCACATATCCTGTGCCGTCGTTACCAGGGGCCGCATATATATTAGATAACGTTAAAATTTGCTGATATCTTTGCGCTTCGAAACCTTCGCGGCATTCCTGTTCAGTAGGTTCACGTGATAAGTAAGAAGAAACGTTGGCCGAGAAAGCCCCCGGCTGATCGCTCGTGGAGCCCAAAATTGGAAATTTCAGATCCATTATATTGGCGATTAACCGAATGCGTGATCCGTAAAAACTATAGCCTGCATTTGACGATTTTATATTTTTAGATTCATAAAAGCGATTGTAGTTACCGACGGCACCATCGGGAGTCTGAATTTCAAACCAACCACCAGGCCTGAAGAGCGGCTTTAACGCCGGCTGTTCCATAAGCTGACTAAACTTCGTGTTTCCCATGCGCGCTTGGTCACCTATTGTAAAGTGGGCCGCATGATAGGAGCGTGCACTTGAAAAAGAAATGTATTGGGCAATTTCCACGATCGATAAAGTGAAAGTGACGGCAAAAAGCATGATGGAAAATCCCACCACCATAACAAGGGCGAAAATGAAATCTAAACTAAGAAATCCCCCCTGGTTTTTCACTGTACGATATCTCCCTGCACACTGGAATGCCGCTTAAAAGCATGGGGATGATCACCAATAGTTTGATCGGGGCGTCCCCACACGCCATTTTCGATCATTCCAGAAATATAAGCATTCCATGGATTTAAAGTCATACCTTCCAATATTGCCAATTCATCAAATTTTTTTGAGAGGAAATTTATTAGCATCACGGAAAGAGCGGCTAAAACAACCATCTCGACTGTCATTTGCCCTTTTTGATTTTTCATATCCACCTGCCATTGTTAACTACGAGGTGGCTCATCCAGCCAAAGAACAACGGAACCGTATAAGGAATACGGTGAAGCGAAGCGCTCTCGACTTCTTTTTTGGAAAGTAAATTGCGTACGTTTTTGAAAATGGAAACTAATTTTCCGTCAAGTGTGGCTTTTACCAAACCAAAGATTACCGCCCAAATGAACGAAAAAAACACGACGCTTAAAACATCCTGCCATGCGGTCGCTAATCCAAACGCTAACATGATTTTTAAATCACCGGCGCCCAGAATTTTTAGCACGACCATCGGCAATAAAATAACAAAAGCGGTTAGCATTGACATGAGACCGACACCCAACTGAGGAAGTCCTCCCGCTATCAAACAATAGGCTACCGCCAAGATCATGGTCGCAACAAAAATCTTGTTGTGCACCTTCTTGGTGAGGATGTCGTCAACAACACCCGTTAGCAAAATGAGTGATGGCACTAGTGTGGCCATTTCAAAAACCCCCAGCCGGACGGTTATCCGGCTTGATCCATTGTGGTCTGTCTTTGCTGCCGCGCGGATCAGCGAAACCTGTGCCCGTAGAAATGTTCGCTTCCATTCGAGCCGCCAACCGTGGCGCTGATTTCTCAAATGTCGCTTTCGGGCCATTCTCACCAAAGAAAACGCCCAACAAAATGAAAGCGTATAAAACGAGTAGCAATACGAGCTCAGTCGACATAATTACTTACCAAAGCCGCCGATCTGACCGCCAAGTTCTTGCATTTTACCGTCAAGAATTTCCTTAATTTTGTCCTTGAAAATGACAACAACTGCGACAACGGCAACGAGTAATAAAATATACTCGGTAGCACCTTGTGCAGATTCATCCTTCCAAAGATTCGTCATCAACTTTTTAAAAGATTTCATAAATCCTCCTCTTGTCATAGTTGATAGGTATTCCCTTCACTTATCGGATACTTAAGAGCTTCCATGAGAGAAAACCCAGCCTATTATGCAAATTTTGTTAGCTAGAATGTTTATAATTTAGACGCGGAAACCGCGAGGCCATTTTTACGGGAGGAAACGTGATTAGACCTATCTCAAATTATAACACTAGTTGATATTTTAATACAAAGGGCCTTGATCTTTTTCTTCTCAATATTATAAACATTGTCTCATCTTGATACGCTTTTTGAGAGGAAATTGTGGACGCTGTCAAATCTCTAGTCACTTTGGAATTCCGCTCGGTCCCCGTAGGATACGAATTTATTGCTACTTTAAAAAATGTAGCGCTACCTTTTTTTGAGGTTTCTCCACAAGCACCCGGCAAACTCGTGGCTGTTCTGGGTGGTGATAAAGCTGACGTCGAAAAAGTTTGGAACCTTGCTCAAAAGAAAAAAAAGATTTTACTGGATTCTACTTTATTACCGCAATGTCATAGCGAAATTTTGCCGGCCCTCTATGGTCAAGTGAAACCCAAAGTTTCAGATTATGTCGGAGTGGTGCAAACCAAAACCTTATCCGGAGCACTAAGGGTGGCGGCCAAAATATTAGCGAAAGGTACGCATCTCCTTGAAATCGACAGCGGCCGCGCACTCAATGGAGTTTGCGTAATTTACTTTACCGGCGTGGATTCTGAAAAAACTCAAATTCAGAAGCAATTAAAAAAATTAAAAGTAGATTTTTCTCTTCTAGAAAAAGGTAATGGGCTTATTGACCATCGCTTTCAGTTGGAGTGATTGTTCCATCGGGACTGCTGCCAGAAGTTGGCAGCGGTGCCATCGATGGCGGTAACTGACCGGCCGGAGGACTTGTGCCCGGCGCGGACCCCGACCCCGGTGCAGCCGTTGTCGCCGGAGTTTCGGCCGACGCCGGCGCCTCTTTAATCGTAAAATCTTTTACGCGCGACGATTTGACGATAGTATTTTGATACTTACATTTTTGGACGTTGTTATCAAATTCGCGGTGCCATTGATTGACGCCTTGGGAACGCAAAGTGGAAACGGCCGTTCTAAACGGCTCCAGGGCCTTCGAGCGGTCCAAATCACAGGCCCGCATAAAAGCCTTTAATGACTGTTCATAGTTTTTCGCCGAGACGCCGACGACCGCCAAGCGTAGCCACGAGCGCACGGAATCATTGTCAGCCTTGGTCGCCTGCAAATAATATTTTAACGCACTCGCGACGTCGCGTAAATCTTCACTCATTTGGCCAGCCATAAATTGAGCAAGTTCTGATTTAGGAAATTGTTTGGCCGCTTTGGAAAGAATTCGTTGATAAAGTTGTGGATTTTGCTCTTCACGGTAAGTGAGGCCCAAAATAACATGTGAGTCCGGAAATTTTGCGTCTTTACTTACCGCCCGTTGACAGTAACCACGGGCCTCCTTTAAAAAGCCCTCGGAGTAATAGTACTCACAAAGCCGGTGCAAATATATTTTCTTTTCGCCAAACACCCGCAACATATCCTGAGTGAGACTCAAATTTTCATTGGTATTTCCTTCGTCTTCATTCACTCTCACTAAGGATTCATAGGCCGGTTCATACTTCTTGTTTAATTGAATCGCCAACTGATAAGTTTTTGCGGCTTCAATGCGGTTTCCCATGGCGAGATAAGCATCTCCAAGGTCTTTAACGCTTGTGTAGTCGCGCTGATTGCGACTTAACCACTGCTCGAGAACGCGAATTTCGTTAAGGTAATTTTTTTGGCGGTGATAACTGCGTGCTAAAATCTGATTCCCCTGTTTATCAAGACCATCTTGTACCGGCACTAAAATTTCGATGGCCTCAGCGTATTTTTCTTTACTGAAATAGTAGATTCCCAAAAGCTTTCGCGCTTTGAGTGCTTGATTTCCGCTGGCGGCTTCCTTTTTTAGTTTGGCGATCTGCCCCGGGCTATACTCTTTAAACCCCGCCTCTTGGGATTTAACTAGACCTCCGCCGAGGAAAATACATGCTATAATAAAGAAAGCGAATTGACGAAAAGACATATACTCTATGAATTTTAACGTTAACAAAGACCAATCGCAAGCAGGACAAGGGACCGTCGAATACGTTCTTCTGATGGTCGTTGTAGTTATTGTAATATTTGGGTTTTTGTCACAATTTAATTCCGCTTTCGGAGCTTGGTCAAAAAACTATTTTGGGACTTATGTTGCGTGCTTACTGGAATATGGCGAGTTACCTAGCCTAGGTGGCGGCACTCAGGTCGAAGGATGTGACGCTCAATTTGAAGAGTTTTCTTTAGCAAACGGCCGCAATCCCTTTGGCACTGGCATTGGCGAAACAAACTACGATAACAATAAATCCAAATCAGGCAGTGGCGAAGGTGGCGGGGAAGGCCGCGTGACTGCTGATACCTCTGGAAGAGCTGGCCGCAGTTTTCTTTCTGGCCGTGGCTCTTCGGGTGCGGGAAGCGGGGGCGGCGGGGGCCGCGTCGGGCGCTTTGAACGCGCCGGTGGTGATGGTGACGAGGGCGATGATCTCTTTGGTGGCGGTGGCAGAAAGGGAATGACAGCGGATGGAATACGCGAAAGTGTCTTGCGCCCGCGGCAAATTTACCTTTCTTACATGTCTGAAACCGAAGAAAAAAAGGCCATGGATAAAAAGCCCGTCGTTACAAAGGAGAAGGAGACCGTCAATCGTCCTCCCCGTCTGGCGGTTCGCGAAAAATCTCTTCGTAAAACCGCTGCTATCGAAGACTCTGGACTAGATTTGGGCTTCGGCGGGTTCATCCGATTTCTCTTTATCATAGCGATCATAATCGCTATCATAATTTTGCTGGGCGGCCAGGCTCTGCAAATCAGCAAGGAATGGGATTAGTTTTTAATGGATATCCGCGAACTTTATCAAAAGGGTTTAGACCGCTTTACATTTAATGCCGCGGCCATGAATTTATTAACGCATATTTCAAATGGTACGGATAATTCGGTTGCCTACGAGGACTATCTCGCCACCGACGAATTTTTTATCGAAACATTTTTGCGCGAAGCTTTCCCATTATCTCAAGAGCCGCTAAAAACTATCGCGCAAGCGGTAAGTTTATTAGGACGGGAGCGCAGCCGCAACTTTACCTTTTCACATCTACTCAATAGAATTTTTGATCCTAAGGCAGATTCCAATTTTCGCGACATTCAAACTTCTCTGAAAACGTTAAAGAGATCCTTAGAGGCAGAAACAACGGCCCGACAGATGCAAATCGAAAAGCCGGAAATAGCTTTTGTTGCAGGTCTCATTTTTGATTTTTTTGAATTGTGGATTCTTAACGAACCTGGCCTAAAACAAAAATATACAAATTTTATTGAAAACTTGTGGCGCCACTCTCTACGTTCCGCCGCCATCGCCGGAACACTAGGCAACAGCCGAAGAGTAAAAATTACTGGTACACAAACAGCGTTTGCTGCGGCTCTTCTGCACGACTCGGGCAAGGCATTACTTGCCCTATCTGCCCCCGATTCTTACCCATCTGTCATTTTGGACAGCAAACTATTACAAAAAAGCAGTCCTACATCCGATGCCTATGAAGTTGACCTGGAGTTGGAAAGCATTGGCCTTGCTCATCCCGAATCGGCAAGTCTATTACTATGGCAACTCGACCCACTTAGAAATCTTGAGGCACTTGTCGAGTATCATCACGAATTTAGCTTTCTGCCCATTCGTAATGCGGAGTTAAACACAATCGAAGTTTTGGTAGCCATTGCCGACAAATTTGCGTTTTTTCTAGAGCATTCCAGCGTTTTAGATCTAACTACCGTTACGGATATAATTAAGCCGCACTCTAAGTACTTTAAGCTAAGCCCCTCAGATACACTTGATACTTTGATAACGCTCAGAGCAAACTCCACTGTGGTGTAATAATTTCAGCTGGACCAACGCAAATAGCTAACGCATTATTTTCTTTTGAGAAAAATTAATCATTGAAACTGGAATTTGCATTTGTAATACCCTTCCCAAAGGAACGTTCATGTCGCAAGTTTTTTCCATCAACTCTGGCCGCGTCTTCACACTTGAACAAGCACAAGAACTTCTTCCCATTATCTTAAAAATTACCCGCTCCTACAGTGAGCAAGTTAAAGTTTTAGTCGAGCGCATCGACAATCAGCCCGAAGGTACCAAAGAATTGAACTGGCGCCTTGAACAAGAAATAAATACGCTTATCGATACTTGGAAATCTAAAATGAACCGCCTAGGAGTTACTCCCCGCGGCCTTTGGATTGGTGATTTTCCCACGACTAGTGGTTACTATTGCTGGAAGTTCCCCGAAAACAAAATTGATTTTTGGCACAGCAAAGACGACGGGTTTTCCAAGCGCCGAAGCATTTATTCATTAACTGAAAAAAGTCCGTGAGAATTGCACTTTCTCAAATCAATCCAACATTAGGTAACTTTCAAGGCAACGCCGAAAGGATATTAAAGGCCATTGCCGACGGTGCCTCCCGTCGTTGTGATCTCGTGGTGTTTCCTGAGATGGCACTCTTTGGTTACCGCACCGGGGATTTATTGGAAAGAAAGTCCATAGTTGATGAACAGCTTAAATATCTAAAATACATTCAAAAGAAAATGCCGGCGAAAGTAACGGCAATTTTTGGCCTGGTAACAAAAAATAAAGCTTCCCGCGGTAAACCTTACTTTAATTCTGCGGCCGTCGTTAATAAAAATAGCGCGCCAAAGTTTTGCCATAAACAACTACTGCCAACCTATGATGTTTTTGATGAATACCGTCACCTCGAACCGGGCGATGTCGCCAAAAACATCGTCACAATAAACGGCAAAAAAGTTTTGGTTACGGTTTGTGAAGACATTTGGGGATGGGAACTCCCGGGACAGCGGAACTACTATCCAAATAATCCATTGCAAAAAATAAAAGCTAAGGTGGACCTAGTTGTTAATATCAGTGCCTCACCATTTTCTCTAAACAAAGAAAAGTTCCGTTATGTTTTATGCAAGAAAACGGCGGCCCACTTTAAAGCACCGATGGTTTACGTGAATATGGCCGGCGCGCAGGATGAGCTGATTTTCGATGGCGGCAGCTTCGGTATCGCCAAAAACGGAAAGGTGCTGGCTCAAAATGTCAAATTCGCCGAAGACCTCAATGTCATTGATCTTAGAGCGAAAACCGGCGGCTTCCGTGGTCAAAAGTTATCGGAAACAGAAACCTTACGTCAGGCCCTTATCCTTGGAATTCGTGATTTTTCTGCAAAAACGGGAATTGACCGCGTGCATTTGGGATTAAGTGGTGGAATTGACTCCGCGGTGGTTGCCTGCTTGGCGGTCGACGCCTTGGGGCCGAACAAAGTAACTGGCTTTGCTTTACCGGGCCCGTTTAGCGCCCCAGAAAGCTTGGAGCTTGCCGTGCACTTAGCAAAAAATATCGGCGTAGAGCTTAAAACAGTCGAAATCAAGAAAGAATATGAGCATTTAATAGCGCAACTCGAAAAAAGTTTTATTGATCTAAAATTCGGAACCGTTCACGAAAATATTCAGGCGCGTTTGCGGGGCATGATTCTTATGGCTTACGCAAATTTTAAGAATAGCATTTTACTTTCCACGAGCAATAAAGACGAATACGCCACCGGCTATTGCACTCTTTATGGTGATATGTGCGGTGGATTGTCGCCGATTGGCGATTTACTAAAAATGCAAGTTTACGCCATCGCCAATCATTATAATTCACAATCGGAAGTAATTCCCAAAGCGATTATCGACCGCATACCCACGGCAGAACTTAAACCAAATCAAAAAGATCAGGACACATTACCACCATACCCAGAACTCGACAGGGCGGTTTTAAACCTTGTACAACGAAAGCTGAAAGCGAAAAGTGCTAATGAAAAATGGCTCCTTCAGGCACTGATGAAAAGTGAATTTAAGCGTTGGCAAGCTCCACCTATTTTGCGCGTCACAGAACATGCGTTCGGCCGCGGGCGAAATTTTCCGGTAGCTCACAAAGCTATTTTTTAGGGCGGCAAATGAACATTAAGGTTATTCCAATAGAAATGGGCTCGGCCGAGTATGACGCCGAGATGAAGCTAAGAACAAAAATTTTACGGGAGCCGTTAGGACTAAAGTATTCCCCCGAAGATCTCATCAGAGAGCTTGATGATATTCATTTAGGTGCTTTTTTAAGTTCCGAACTCGTTGGCTGTTTGTTACTTCGCCCGCAACTTGAAGGCGTTATGAAGATGCGTCAAGTAGCTGTTGATTCGCGTTATCAGAGAAAAAAAATTGGGACAAAGTTGGTAAAGTTCGCTGAGGTATTGGCGAAAAAAATGGGATACTCAAAGTTTGAACTGCATGCGCGGGAAACTTCAATTGCATTTTATAAAGCCCTTGGTTATGAAACTTTTGGAGAGATTTTTGAGGAAGTAACAATTCCTCATCGCAAAATGCGAAAAATCCTTTAAGATAGAGTTTCGTATTCAAGGAGGAACACGCCGTGAAGAAGATATTTGTCACTGCTTCCGTTGTATTAATGTTATCCGTTTTTCTTTTTGTTTCTTTTTTACTTTTCACCGAGCTTACTTTCGCGCAGGACCGTTGCGTGGGTTCGCCCGATGCCCCAATCGCCTGGAAGGATTGTTTAGTGCAGAAGGACGGTTCTTTTTTAATTATTGAACCGCAATATGGTACGGAAAAAGACGGTTTTCTGCCCTTGCACGGAATAATTTCAACGGAAGGCGGTGCCGATATCGCCACGCCTAATGGATTTTGCCAGGCGATGAAGAGAAATCTCGTTGCCAACGATCACCGCTTTGTTAAAAAGCCAATGCGTACAATTGCCTTAAGCCGCAACGGAAATTATCGCGGCACTTACAACTCAAACTTTTACTACTATTCGCTGACTTGCCGTCGCTAGGTTAGCGAGAGGTGCAAGAAGGGCGGCTGCAGAAGATAATTTGACCCTGTTGGGAGCTTTTCGGCAGTCTCGCGTACCAACGCGTGCAATCGGATTCGGCTTTTAAACGCGCCTCAGATTCGTCAGTCATCCAACCGCTGTCGCTAATTGTACGCTGGGCGCTCGCAGGGTCCTGACATAAACTCTTGATTGCGATAATCTGTAAGCGTGAATCGCAATGAAATTTTAATCGACGAAATAAAGCAGATTGCTGAGCAATACAAAGACCAAGTGCCGGGAAAACGTACGGCGTGGCCGAATGCGATTAAAGATCGCGTGTTAGAATTAAATCGCAACGGACTTAATATCAAAAAAATTTGTGAAATGACCGGCTTACCATATTTTACCGTACTAAGCTGGCGGCCGCCAATAAAGGGGAAATTTAAACAAGTAAACCTCCCAGTTCAAGCTGCAACTGTCACAGTGCCAGTTGCGCCAATTGAAAATCCGACTGCAACTGTGACAGTTACTACTGGTGACGGAATGAAAATAGAGGGCTTAAATTTTGACGAGCTTTTGCGGCTAATAAAGAGGATAAAATGAGTTTCCGGCTTCGCGAGGGACATCGAGTGTTTGTATTTAGCGAGCCAATTGATTTTCGCGCCGGTTTTGACAAGCTCACGTACTTGGTGCGGGAAAAAATGAAAAGGCAACTTGTCGAGGGAGATTTATTTTTATTTCTGGGCAAAAACCGTAAACGGCTAAAAGCGATATGTTTTGACGGGACTGGTTTAATGTTAGTCAGTAAGCGTCTTGAGAGCGGGAAATTTATGAGTTTAAGTCAATGTGAACATGACGAGTTAACTGTTGATGAATTAAACGTCGTATTAGCTGGCGGCATCGTCAGAAGAAAATATTTCGGGCAAAGTGCATTGACAAATCTGCCTCATTCGCAATTTAATTTTACCAATGGTCCCGGTTGAGCAAGAACAAAATATCGAAGTTTTACGCCAATACACTTTGTGGCTTCAATCTCAAGTTAAAGAGCTTGCGGGTGAAGTTTCGCTTCTTAAAAATGCAAAGGAATTATCCAGGCAAGAATTTTTAGATAATAAGCTCCGCGATCAGTTTTCAAGGTTGCAGCAGAAGTTTTTTGTTCACGGACGAGAGTCACTAACCGCAAGAGAAGATCGGCCCGTTGGCCACGAAAATGAACAGTTAAAACTGCACAGTGTTTACCCGCAAGAAGGAAAAGAAATTCCTGCGGAAGAATTTAAACCCAATGGTCCAGTGACGTATGTTTACAAAATGTCAGAGCGAGAATTAAAGAGAGAAAGTCTTGCCCGCGGAATTAATGCGGGACACGAAGCATGGGAAGAAGTAAAAGGACTTTATCAACAGGCAGTTGAGCTCACGGTTTTTGAGCGGGTTTACCAAGAGGTTTTACATCAGCAGTGTAAATATCGTCTTAAGCCAAAGTATAATAATACAGATAAAGATATTTTAGTTACCGCTCCGGGAGGGCCGAAAGTGCGACCCGGATCTCGTTACTCCATTGATTTTGCGGTGTCAGTAGTTACTGACAAATATGAATACCACATTCCACTAGAGCGCCAGCGGCGAAAAATGCAAGCTCAAGGGTTAGAGATTGA
>CAZCFY010000014.1:0-67765 GCA_964498095.1 uncultured Bdellovibrionales bacterium
CGCCCCCCGTGATGCAACTACCCACGTCGGTATCATTTTCCATGATTCAATTCGCCCCCCTCCGGCGCGGCACGCCGCTGGCAATTCACATTAAGTCAGATCGAATCGTTAGTAGAGAAGCGGTTTTATGCGTTTCTATGCTAACTGGGCCGACGTTTTGTGTCGCTGTGTAAACTCTCTTTACAGAGCCAACATTAGGAGATCGCATGGTCAGAAACTTAATTAATTCGGTACTCGTAGTTTCCATTGTCCTCAGTGGTAACCTCGGATTTACCCAACAGTCCGCCTATCCCGCTAGATCGGCACAAGTCGCTCCGTCCGCGCAGTCGGTAACCACGGTTTACGAAACCCAGTCGCGGGAATATCAACTTCGATTTGACGAGTATAACAAGTTTCTGCTGAGATCTGGTTTTGACGATATTTCGAAAGAGATTTCGGCCACTCTTGAAGAAGCTAAAGCCCAAGGCAAACCCGCTGGAATCGGGCTCGACAGCCAAGAACAGTTAGAATTTAGTAAAGAACGTTACGAACTCATTAATCTCGCCCGTCAATTTAGTTCGGCTCTGATGGCCATGGTCGCACCCAAATTAAGCGATGAAGAAACAAAAGACAAAATCATTGATCTGGCTACAAAATTTATTTCTTTACGTCCCATTCCAGACCCCATTCAGGATTCCTCACAAATTCCCGCAAACCTAAATACTCCCGGAGAAATCGCCAAGGTTACGTTAGACCACAAAATCAACGCCATTAAAAACCAGGCCGAACGCTTTATTTCTGATATTGGCAATCTGTTATATGGCAGGCAAGAAATAGAAAGAATTCTCTCAGGGCCGGACGGCATGGAGAAAAAAGCGCTAGAGACTTCTCTACGCCGCGGAAGTGAATACATGGTTCAATATTTAGCCCGCATTAACAGTGATATAGAAATGGGGCAATCACGCGAACTTGGTTCCGCCCTTGCTCTGCTGCTAGTGCTACATGCGCGTTTAAATGGAGACCGAGGACTGGAAAAATCCTTGCGCCAGAACTTTTACGCTGTCGGCGAGCCGCTGGAGAAACATATTGTCATCAATGAAGAGGGCGACAAAATTTCTGACGGGGAAGTTACAGCAAAAATATTAATGATGGACGAAAATGGAAAAGAAGTACCCATGACGATAAAAAATGGGGACATTCTTGGCGAAATGTCTGATGGCTCTGTCGCCGCTCAAATTGCGGCGGCTGTTCGACCGCATCCCCGCAATTTCTTTTACGCCCTACGCAATGGAATGTGGGGCTACATGCTCAATGTATGGATAAACAATATTAGAACTAACAATGGAAAACTTAATTCGTTCTTAGATCGCATAAAGGAAATTCTTAAAGCAATGCCCTTTGCAACCCGAGGTATTTCCCATGGCGGACAAGCCTGGGTTATCACTTCGAAAGTCACAAATAAACTCCGTCTGGGTAAAGTTCGTGTCACTGACATGTACAATAACAATCACGGCGGGATACGCTACACCGACCTTCAGTTTGCCATTCCCGGCGTACATAAACGATTCATCATTTCCTCTTATGATCCAAAAAAATATGCCGAATTTGCCCTACAACAAATCGAAGAAATAGAACGCACCGGTGTTATTCCACCCGCGTGGATTACCAAAGGTGAGAAGCGCGACAAAGACGGCGACGTCGTTGCCGACAAGAGTAAACGCATTGAAGTTCCCGCAAATATAACGATTGATGAGTTAAGCGATTGGAAGCGGCAAATCCAAGAAAGCCCCGAGAAGTGGTTTTACTCGACACTTATGCCGCGAATTCAAAAAGACTGGCGGCAAGCTCTCGTGAAAGATGGAATGTCCTTCGCGCATAACCTTAAAGACACGATTGGCAGCGCCGCCTGCTTTAAACAGATGATCCTTTCTTGGAAGCGCGCCACGGGTCTTGAACCCCGTCTGCACGAAGACCGCATAGCCATACCCGTTAAGGTTCTCGCCGCATTTAATGCGAAGGCCGTCGAGGGTGTGGATATGGAAACAATTGCGGCCCCCGCAACCCTTAATTGGCAGGCGGGACTGGTTAGCAAATCTCAGAAGGTCACATTCAAGAATTCAAACGAAGCCGCTATTCAATTAAATCTGCGCTCAGTTGGACTTAACGAAAGAGATCCCGAACTTACTTATTTCCTGCGAAAAACAGATCTCATTAATCAGATGGTAAAAGGTCTCGACGAAGCTGCAGTCCTTCACGCTTTCGTTGAAAACTTAAACTATCACGACAAAGCCCGCAGCAAAAGCCGATTTGACCCCTTTCACAAAGATACTAAAAAGCAAGAAGTCAATCTTGAAGATCTCAATAACCAAATCGGCAGAGTCAGTGAACGTCAATTACTGGTTTCCGGGGGCAGCAACCCCGAGTGGATAAGAAATCTTTCGAAGGCCCAACTGCAGAAATTTCTAGATAGTATGCTGCGCGATCTCGGATACGAAGACTATGTTACGCCGACCGAAGAAACCTTGAAAGAAATTGAGATTAAAAAATCACGTGGCGAAGAGGTCCCCCACGCAATCAATATTCAAACACTTAAGGACAATGCGTTCCGCTATAAAACTGTCAACTCCACTCGGAATTTGACCAAATTAGTTATGGAAAAAATTTATCGCCGTCTTGATGACCCGGCGGTGCGCGGCAATCTGACCGTCTTAATCGCTAAGCTCTTGGCCACCAAGCCCACCGCTCCCCCACCCGAGCTACCAGACATCATTAAAAACCTTCCCGCTCGAAATGAAAGGGAAAAAGATTTTAAAGTCGAAAAGGCCGAAGAGTTTTTATTTGAATACGCCAAAGAGAATATTTACGACCATACCCGCCACATCACGGCTGACCTCGTCCGTCTTGTTTATTCACCCGAAGAAACAAAACAATACCGGGCTGAAATTCTCTCTGGAAGACCAGGTAAAAAAGCTTTGGAATACAAGGAGTTTGTCGATCGCGCCTATAACGACACTTTTGTTTATGTAAGACAAATGTATCTTGATCCACAAACAGGACAAACGCGTTGGTTAGGCCGTCAAATGTATCAATCCGCTCTCTGGTACGCCCGGCGATTTGAGCACCGTACCGAAAGTGAATTAGAAACGGCCCTTTATAAAGAAATTAAGAGTTATAATCTTGATCCAGAAAACTTTGCAGGCGACTCTATACTTTTGCATGATCGCGACGGAAAGAGTAAATTGGTAAAAGTAAATACGGGTGACGCTTGGACATCGCTCTCAAAAGGAACCGAGGCCGTCGGAATTAAACACGGAGCTTCAACGAAACGAAAATTAATGCTGCAAGTAATTTTCGATGCCTATAGTCAGGTCGGTGATAATAACATCGAAAATGGTCAAAATCTTGGGGAAAAATTTCTTCACGCCATTGCTGAACTTGGTCACCATAATACCGGAATCTCCCACGTCGGAGGAATATTAGGTTATTCAACCAAGGATAAGCTGGTGAGCAATCGACTCCTTGAGGATAATTATCCCTATGAAAACGATGAGAGTTTTGGTGGCTTTAGAATATTTGCTCTAGAAAAAGCTATGAATGGTGCACACAACAAGGGCTTTGGCGTAACTTCCTACGATATTAAAAAGATTTTTGATATTTTTAAGACTTTAGAATATCGCGAGGAAATATGGGAAGCTTTTGAGCCAAAAATTGAAGTAAATGAAGACGGTAGTATGGAAATATTACCGCAAGCAAAACCCAAACCTCACAACTGGCGCACTCGCCTAGCTAAAGAAAAGTTTTTGGAGATGCAAAAAGGAACTTTGGAACAATTTGAGCCCTGGTTCCATAATCAATTAAAGCATGGTGCAAAAGTTTTCATTACCGAGATGGGCGTTTTCTTTAACTGGGTTAACACCGGTGCCGGTAAAGCTCCCGGCGGAAAGGAAGTTTCGGGAAATGACTGGTACGGAGGAGTTTACTGCTCAGCGACTCTTCATATAAAGTTTTCGATGTTTACACAAATGCGCCTGGCCTTCGGAAAAAGTGACTGGTCTTACTTCACAAAACTTCTACATAAATTTGGAGTACCTGGAATTAAGGAAATGGCCGTGGAAGGTAAAATTTTAACTCCGGATGAAGTCCGCGAAGCGCCCTTCGTAAAAGAAAGCTTTAATGTCCTTTACGATCCCCGCACGATTGGTGAGATGGAAGCCGAAGAATATGCCAAGGTCCCTTACTTAGCGGAAGACCGGCAGCTTAGCGAAGACCTTAAGGCTATTGTTCCTCGTGTAGAAATTGAGATCCGCCCCGGCGAGTACCATAATTTAGTCCACGCTTATTCCCATTATATCGCCGCCACACTTTCTGATAAGGGATTAAAACTTTACTCTTACGGAAAGTCCTTCGGAAGGACACTTCTGGATAGAATTAACTTTTTGGGACAAAAACTCATGATGCGAAAGACCGAAAAGCCGAGATACAAAGTAAATCCAGAAAACTTAGCTATTTTTAAATCTCATCACAAGGGCAATGTTTGCGAAGGATTATTTTAATGAAGACACTCGTTAATTTATTTTTGCTTCTCTCGTTTTCTGGCCAGGCCCTCGCTAAAGAATGTAAAGTGGATCCCAAGGTTCCGTCAGGATTTCGCTTTCGTATCGATTGGGAGGCAAAATACGGAGTGCGCTCCAACGAAATCTATCCCTTTATTACCGATGGTTGCAGCCGCGTGCCCGGTTGGATAGAGGGCGACGCCAGCTTTTTGGCGTGTTGTGAAATTCATGATATCGCCTACTGGACAGGATTAGGCGGAGATGAAGCCCGCCTTCAAGCCGACGACGATTTATATACGTGCGTGACATTTAGAAAAAATAAGGCAATTGGCAGTGTCATTTACAGCGGCCCCAAATCCGCCGCCGCACTTAACACAGGAACTCTTTTACCCACGGAATATCGCTGGGGTTATGGCTGGCCTTATGTGCTTGGCAAAGACGGAACAATTAACGAAGAGCAAAAAGCTTCCATCAGAGAACTTATGTATACAATAATTCCCTCCATCGAAGAAAACCGCCGGCAACGTTGCTATCCAAAGCTCAGCCCCGGAGACCGATCCGCAATCGAGGCCGCTATTTTTTTTCTTGAACAAAAGTTAAAATAGTAAATCTTATCGCCCGAAGGCTTTAATTCCCGCGTAGGCTCGGCTTAGCGCAAAAGTTGAAACCGCGCATAGGACTAAAACGCCCGAGTGGACCCAAACGGCGTAAAATAAAACCCCATAACCAAGAAGTTCCAGAACGATGGAAACGGGATTATTCATCGCCATGACCATTTGACCACGCATCGTGTCTGAGAATTTTCGTGGGTCATCAAGACTCACGATCACCGAGCCAAGAACTAAAAATACCACGCCTGCGATCACCGCTAATGCGGCTACATTGTACCAAGCGTAATAAAGCGCCCAAATGATTCCCATAACGTTAAACGCCATTTTTGCCGGGTGGGCGTTTTGCAAAACCAATTTGTCCCAAAAACTCATTTCTCTGGCAAGTTCGCGGCCGAACCTTTGTCTCTCTATTACTATTCCAGTTTGGGTTGTAGCTAATGCCATAAATCCCCCTTTTTACTCATTAGACAGAGCATATTTCGTACCAAGGACAAAGGACGTAGCAATTATCTCTCAAAATGATCTTACGCTAAGCATTTGGGCACGTGATTTGTAATCTACTTTCAGCATGAAGTCCTTCTATCGGTTATTTCGTTTTGTGTTGTTCAGCATTTTGACGGCTTCCTTTTTTTTGTCACTGCCGGTAATGGCTAGCTCAAACACAAAATGTGTTAGCCTTTTCTCAGAGATTTTACACTACCGTCTAAGTGCCACTCCCACACAGTTCGGCATCGATTTTTACTTGCGTCGCCAGCCTACCATTGGCGCCAAAACGGTTTTTAAAATCCCCTCGCTAAAAATGGAAGCTATCAAGCCAGAAAATTATTTCACGCCGGCGGGGGAGCCTTATAACGTCGTCATAAAAGCCGTTACCGGTAAATTTATGGAAGCCCGCGATCCCCTTCGTAGTCGTTTTTTTGTAATGAAAAATTTGACCGACGGTTTAGAATTCACCGAAATAGTGCGACCCGAAGGAGTTTTTCCGCTGGATCCTAAATCGGTCAAGGAACCACATCGAAATTTCTCGCCCAACGCACACTCGGTAGAGGCATTGGCTCTAGCTTTAGCCGACAGCCAAAGCCAAACCTCCTCAACAGCGCGCTACCAAGGGAAGGATTCCCCAGAATATAAAAACTTAGTGGCAGCCAATACTTTTGCTTTAGGTAAAGCTAAATTATCGCGTGAGGATATAGAAAAGATAAATGAAATTGTTAATGTGGGAACTGACAACCAACGTTTATTTAGTTGGCCAGATCTCATACTTAACTTTGGAACCATGCGTGGCTTTGAGCCGAAATTAATTAACCGGCGAGTTCAATATTTTAAACCTTACAGTGAGGAGCTGCGCACCTTTCGCGTCGATTTAAGTACCGCCGAAATGATGAACGGTGAACTTTACGAACTCTACTATACGCATGCAACTCACGTAAAGGGCGCCATAGAAAAATGGATACAGGATTTTAATGCCGTCGGCATTCAATCTTCTTTGCGTGAAATCTTAGGTCTTTACCAACGCTTTATCGTCATTCATCCGTTCGTCGAAGGAAACGGTAGAACCTCACGCATTCTCTTGGATATTATGTTGATGCGCGCGGGCTTTGCTCCCGTAAGAGCCGATCAGAAAGACGTCCGAGAAATTTTATATCGGTCACTTGATGATCTACAAATACTTTTTAATACAGACCAAATCAACGTGCCCTAGTTACCAAAAAGACTCTGGAACTTTTTAATTGGTGGGAATTAATAATTTTGAACCGGCGATCAGGGTTGAACGCGAGGTTAAATTATTTGTGCGGCGGATGGTCGCCAACGATACGCCATATTTCTTAGAAATATAAATCAGCGTATCACCACGGCGAACGATGTGAATAGTTTTAGGTTCACTAAATTTTATTACCCGCGTGTAGCGGTCTTTCTCGATTTTGCGAATTCTTCCCGGGGGTACTTTTATTTTCGCACCGGCAACGATCATCGTGCGCTTGCCAAATTGGTTTAACGAGCGAATATAACTTATTTTGGTGCCAAAGCGGTGCGCGATAGAAGCAAGAGTGTCGCCCCTTTTTACTCTATAAATCACAAAATCAGGATCGATCGCCTCGGCTGCCGCTAGATGGCGTGGATTTACACGGCTTTTTAAAATCGCAATGGGCGCGCTGGCGGCGATTTCTACCGGCACTCTGATTTCCGCAAATCCGGAAGAACCTACCGGAACCAAATCAGTACGGTATTGAGGATTACGAACTTTTAAATCATGTGTAGAAATATTTAAAGAGCGGGCCACCTGACTTAAGCTAATTGGGTGATCAACTTTGACGGTTTCAAAAGTAATCGGCGTTTCAAACTGCAAATTTTTAAAACCATATTTTTCTGGGTGTTTAGCAATCATGCGGGCAGCAATAAATTTTGGAACATATTGTTTTGTCTCCGCCGGCAGTCCCCCTAAACGGATAAGCTCCCATAAATCACGCGTTTGATGTTTCATTACTTGGTACTTTACGCGGTTTTCACCGACGTTATAGGCGGCAAAAGCCAAATGCCAAGAACCAAACAAATTAAAAAGGCTTTTCATGTAGCGAGCCGCCGCCACTGTCGACTTAATTGGGTCCCGGCGCTCATCAACTAAACTATTGACGGCCAAGCCATAGCGCTCTCCAGTTCCGCGAATAAACTGCCAATAGCCTACGGCGCGGGCATGACTTCTTGCCGTTGAGTTAAAACCAGACTCAATCAGAGCCACATAGGCTAGATCTTCTGGCACGCCTTCTTCTTTAAGAGTTTGTTTTACTAGACCTAAAAAACGGGTTGATCTCTCTAAATAGCGTTCCATTAAATCCCGGCCACGGCCCAGGAAAAATTCCATTTGATTAAGAACGTGCTGATTCATTTCCTTGGGAAGATCGGGATCTTCTTCGTGAATTTCTTTTTCATCGGGCAACGCCATATTGCCGTTGGACGAGCCAGAAAAAATTTCTCGCTTGGTTAAAATATTACAGCCAGATAGAAACACAACTAATAATAAAAAAGATCCTAGCCTTAAGGGCAAAACTCACCTCGTTTGTATACTTAAATGCTAAGATATAATCGGCTTTTCTGCAATATACTATTCTGCGGATTTCCAGAACGGAAATGCCAGATTTTGCGGCTGGTCTAATTTGAGACTACGGTAGACGACAAGATTTCGTAAAATGGCTTTCACGTAGTGACTTGTCTCACCCCAGGGCAATTCATCAATCCATAAGTCATCATCGGGGGTCCAGTTTTTTTTCTCTGAAAGTTCTTTTGCAAGCCCCTTGGCAACTAGCCATCGGTCTAGGCGCGTAGGGCCCGCGTTGTAGGCCGCAAGGGCTAACGGAATTTGCCCGCTGTACTTGCGCACCATCTTGGCCAAGTAATGCGAACCCATTTGAATATTTATTTTCGGATTAAAAACCTCGTCAGGAATTTTTAGTGATTTAAAACTCAAATCCTTGGCAACTTCATCCGCCGTCATGGGAATGAGCTGCATAAGCCCCAGCGCATTGGAGCGGCTCACGGCGCGAGATCCAAAAGCACTCTCTTGCCGAATCAGCGACAACACCAGATCGGAGTCAAGATTATAATTTTTCGCAAACGATTCGATGGTCTCTATATAATCACGTGGATAAACGAGTTTTAAAAAACTTTTTTGCCGAAACTTATCATCTTCATCCCAGCCCTCAGTTACCCAGCGCACGGCCGGTGGATATTCCATGGCGGCCGCGTAGTATTTTACCAAAGCTAGTTTTACGCTTGTGTGAGTTGGGCCCGGCAGATTTTTTAATTCCTGTTGCGCTTCTTCTAACCAGCCGGCATTTAATAATTTCTGTAACCGCCGCCAGCCCTTTTCGTGCTCACCGATGAGCCAATACTCCGCTTGCACTGGCGTTTCCGGAGAATAAGGAAATTCAAATTTCCCCTGATTTTTTTCATTACGTAAAATAATTCCATAATAACTTATCGGGAATTTATTCATGGTTTCTTGCGCCAAAGCCAGGGCGACATCTTTTTTATCAAGCTTTTCCAACGCCCGCACTTTCCAATAAAGCGCCGGTAACTCCCGTAGCGGCGAACCTCCCGGTGTTACCGCTTCGCCGTTTACGGGCGCACCCACATAACTTTCAAAGTATTTTATGGCCTGGGAATATTCTTTGGCGCGGTAACTGGCGATGCCTAAACGAAAGCTTGCGTCCTTAGCAATAGAGGTACCCGAAAACTTTTCGACGATTCTTTTGTTAATGCGAATAGCCTCGTCGGCATTTCCAGTATGCGCCGCCGAAAGCGCGGTAAGTTCTAATAGCTCAAGCGTGCTAATCAACCCCTCAAGACGGCTGAGTGCGAGCGATCCAAATTTATAGGCCGTCGCATATTGCCCGCGGCTATAAAGAACTTTCGCCCAGCGCGAAATGCGGTCAGCCTGACAGCTTTCCATCGCGCTTATAACCTTCTCGCGTAAGGCTTGGTACTTACCGTCGGACTCTTCCAAAACTAAAAATAATATTTCCAAAAGCTTGGCGGCCGCCGCCTCACTGGATTTTCCCTCGGGATATTTTTTTAAAATCTCCGCGGCATCTTCCACGGCGGAACCTAAATTCCCCACCTTGGATGCGGCGTTCATGCGGCTCTCCAGATTTTGCGCTTCAGTCAGAGCTAATGTTATAGCCGGCTCCGCCGTCTCTTCTTTAGCCGGCCCTTTTTTTAGTTCTGCCTTTAATTTATCTATTTTCTTTTGTACCAGGATGTCTTCTTTTTGCGCCAAACTTTTCTTGAAATACTCTAAAGAGGCCGGCCACTTTTGTTCAACGAAAGTTAAATCCCCCAATAAGGCGAAGTACTGCGCTCGCTGTTCCGCCGTCATATATTGTAGCCAATGAAAAAGCTGATCCAAGAAATCCCAAGTCCGCTTGCGTTTATTTGTTAATTCCAAATTGCCCAAGGCGATTAGCGCATCAACAATTTGTGTCCTCATGGCAGCGGCATACGGGCCCTGGTAAACCCAATCGGATCGCCCCTGAACACGCTTTACTTCTTTCTCTAAAACCGTAACTAGCGACTTATCATTTTGTAGACTGTTAACGCCGCATTGCAATCCCGTCAGCGCGACCCATGGTTCAATTTCTTTTGCCCGCGGCATGACCTTTTGGGCCAGTTGCCAACATTTCTTAAAGTCTGGCTGCGCTTGCGCCGCTTTGACCTGGGCGAGTTCCGCTTCAAGCGAGCCTTTCTTAATTTCTCCAAGTTCAAATTTTGCTTTGGGCGGCGTAATATTCAAAATCCAGCGCGGGCTGGAAACTTTGCTTTGCGAATTAAGCTGAACAGAATTTAATGCCGCTAACGCCGTTAAAGAAGTCAGCAGCACGAAAAGGTGAATCAATAATTTCATCTTTGTTGACTAGGACTCCTGGCTGTAAATCGGTAAAAACTTTTGCGGTCGGCAATTGACCGGCGCACGATTAAATAATTGGCGTGCGACCATCCCAGTGGCCGGATCGCTAAAGTATCTTGTTCGCCTAACATTCCTGATTCCGTAAACATGCCTTCGATAAATTCCATATGCGGCCCGTAACTCTGGCCCATTTCAATGGCCGCCAAAATTCTCTCGCCACTTAAAAGCGGCCACTGCCCGCCGCGATGATCTTGCCCGTAAGCATCTTCGTTATAGCGGAAGTAACCTTTACCGAAAGGCCCATTGCCCATAAGATTGCGGTCACACAAATTTAAAGTATGAGTAAAGTCAGGATCATCCGCCGGCACAAGCCCCGAGGTAATCCATTGAATAAAACCTAAATCTAAAATTTCGTCTTCGCGAAACCAAACTTTTTGCGAATTGTTTTTATTTTTGATCTCTACGTTGGAATGATTTCCTGGATCCCATTTGCCACCATGACCGGTTTCGATACGCGCAAAATATTTACTGCCGAAACGGCCTTCCGGAATGAGCGCCCAAGTTTTTAAACCCTTCGTCCACTCTTTAGCCACGTCACGGTAGCGGCTTCCTAAAGCTTGATCGCCAAAGTTCGCCTCTAACCAGTAACCGCCCCAAAAGCCCTGCACGGCTGCCGCCAAAGAGTTTGGACTTAAACCGCCATTTTCCTCCCAGCGTTCTTGTTCAGTTCCCGGTCCGCGGCTCATTACAAAATTAAGAGCGTGACGAACCATATTACGGAACTCAACGTAATCGGCAATTTTCTTTTCAACTAAGTGGGCAACCAACACGACGGGAAGACCTGTTTCGTCCTGTTGATAGGCTTGCCAAGAAGGTTTACCGTCAACAAACATGTTTTGCGACCACCAACCATCGGCAAATTGCGTCTTCTTAAACCAGCGCGCGATTTGTAAAGCACTGGCATTATCCCCGACCGCCAAAAAAGCCATCGCTTTATGATAAAGATCACGCGGCCAAACGCGGCGGTAACCAAAATTAGAATCGCCTATGCGGCGGCGCGAGCGTTCGTAATCCATTTCTGGCGCATAAATCGCCCAAGGCAGAGCTGGATTTCCCGAACCGGCAATGTAGGCTCCACGCTCAACTTTATCTTCAAGTGCCTTTAACACAAGAATACTGCTTTCCATGTTTTGATCACGCTGGTCGTAATCAAGTTTTCGCAGATAATTTCGCCAACCCTGCCGTTGTGACGAAATAACGTTTTGTAAGTTTACCTGTAAGAGATCATTGAGGTCTTCTTTGACATCGCGGATGTTCATGCTGCTTTCAAAAAATTGCAGAACCACGCGAAACTGAACTTCATTTGAATTTACTTTTGTATACAAAGCCCCGGCAACATTGCCCGGGCCAGCTTTAGAAAAAGTCTTTGGCCATACGCCGGCCGCCATTTGGTTTTCGGGAGCGGAACTTCCTTCAAATCCCATAGTCGCCGCTGAATTTGGCATTGTCCAGCTCACTAATTGGCGCGCGCGCACATGCATGGCTTCGGGTTCGTCACCGCGTACGTCACCCTGATAAGCTAAAAGCGAAGGCCCTTTTTGACCGGCATTCACGGCTTCAATCGTATCGCCTCCGGCTGTGCCCGACGCCAAGGGGTTATGAACTAAAATTAATTCCCGTTCCCCTTTACCGCCAAGCTCAACGGTATAATCAATAATTACCGCGTCGCTATCAGGAACAGCAGCTACACTTTTATGAATGCGAATACCCTGACCAGCAGATTCCACCGTAAAAGCTAAAGTTTCTTTTCCACGGCGAACACGGTTCTTTAAATTACGTTCATCTAAAAATTTATTTCCTTGGCGGACCATTAGGAATGTGTCGCGTGTTTGCACGAGATCAACACGCGGAAAAGTAATTTCACCGACAACGCCTTCCGCGATGGTAAACCATACGGGACGATTGGCTGTGGTACCATAGGCCAGTTTATCTGGACGCTGCCATGTTCCTGCCGCTCCAGGACCACCGGGCGCTTCTTGCGCAATTGCACTCAATGTAACAAATAATCCCAACCCTACTAGCAGCCAATTTTTCATAAGCCCCTCTCGGTAAATAAGGCCACAATTCAATTACTTAAATGCGTCAAAGTCAATTGTAGCAGCACTTAAGGTAAACCTTTTCCAGGACTTTTTTATAGGGATTGATTTAAGGCGTTAGGTGGCTGAATTTTTTTATCATTTTCGCTTCAATTTACTAACCCTTACACCGACAAGTTATTACAATAGAAGCTAATAATTTCAAAAGGTTGGGCAGCGTATGAAAAACATCTTGAAATTCACTTTTGCGAAGCTTTGCTGGTTTCTCATATTTTGCTCCTTTTCTGCACACGCGGAGATAACAATCGTTAAAGCAGAAAAGGGTAAAGCGGTATTGCAATTTGACCTGGCAGCGGATGGCCTAAAAAAAGGCGATAAACTACGCGCCTCTGATGGCACAAAAGATGCCCTTATTGTCGTCTCGAAAGTCAAAGGTAACAAAGCTGTGGGCAAGGTAAAAACTGGCGAGGTTAAGAAAGAAATGAAAGTTACTAAAATTGACGTAGCTAAAGCAAAGGCTGCGGTAAAATCCCAAGCTAAATCCAGCGACACGGGATCAGCCAAGAAAAAATTGCGCTGGGGAGTTGCCGCCGGTGCCAACCTTGCCACCATGCAAGTAAAGTTAACTAGCGGTGCGACCACCGAAACCGCGAACATGACAGGAACTAGTTATGGCTTAAAAGGCTACGGCGAAATTCCTATTGGCTCCAGCCTGTGGATTCGGGGCGGTCTTGGATATGAAATGGTCGATGTTAAAGGTACAATTTCAAATCCTCTTTGCGGGTTATCCTCTTCGTGCGTGGCCACAATCGGCTTTGCCTCTTTAGACGGAATCGGTGGCTGGAACTTTATTAATGGTGGATTTAAAATGAATGTTTTTGGTGGCGCTGGTCTCTTATTTCCGTCAAGTCCCGTTACCAACGCTCTCGATACTGCGAGTATCAAACAGTCCGCGGCGATCAAAGTAGGCGCCGGAATCGTGTTTGGCAAGAAAACCTCTTTCCCCATCGAAGTTGAGTACAATATGTTGCCCGCTTCGGCCGATGTGAAAACAACTTTTATCCAAGTCCGCGGCGGAATAACTTTTTAAAGCCGCGCGCGTTTGTATTTTGGCACACTCTTAGCAAAGGTGCCCTCCGCGGAGAATTAACTCCGATCATTGGAGGCCCCTCTAAATGCCATCGGTAATAATTTCATTGCTGTGCTTTTTTTCGGTAGTCGTAGATGCTTATGCGTCTGATCGTCTTATCTGCAAAACCGTCCGCTGGGGAAAAGCGGCGCTTTTTGACATAGAAAAAAATATGTTCGTCGACCGCTACTATAGTAAGTCTCTTGACGAGTGCAATCGCACCCTGCAAATGACCCACGGTAAACTCACCTGTGCATCCGCTGAAAATGGCAAAACGGCGCTCTACAATTTGGGACGGCAATCTTTTGTCGATAAAGTTTATAGTAAGTCTCTTGATTCTTGTTTAGATACTCTGCTCGCGACTCAAGGAAAATTAACATGTGCAACTGACAATAATGGCGGCGCCGCAATTTATGATCTCGATCAAGATGCTTTCGTGGATAGATTCTACTCTAAAACCGCAAGCGATTGTTTAAGTAGTCTTCAAGCTGCCCACGCCAATGGCCAGCTAATTTGTAAATCAGACTCAAAAGGTAAAACTGGAATTTACGATTTATATCGCAATAAATTTATCGATCGCTTTTACAGTAAAACAATTGAGGAATGCAACTCCACGATCCGGGCGAGCGTTTTTGGATTAACATGCGCGACAGATTCTAAGGGGAAAGCGGCATTATATAATTTCCAAAAAGACCAATTCGTCGACACTCATTACGCGAAAACACTGGAGCAGTGTTTAAAGTCATTATAAAGTTAAGTCCACCCAGTCATTTTTCTAACGCCGTTGCAGGTAAAATCCACTACGCTTGCGAAATCCGCGTCACGCCTAAAATACCTTTAATCCGCTGCAATTCGTTCTTCACTGAGTCGAAGAATTAAAACATCGTATTGTTGTTTGCGGACTTTTCAGGAATCGGCTGCCCTACGTCCCAATGTTCAACGATTTTTCCATTCTCGACCCTAAAGATATCAACAACGGCTCGTCCGCGGTCGCTGTCATTAAGTTTCGAGTGCACATGCAGGACGACAAGATCACCTTCTGCGATTATTCGCTTTATTTCGGATTTAGCTTTTGGATTTTTAGGAAAAAAATTCGAGAAATAATCTTTAAAAGGTTTTGTACCATCAGCAACATTAGGGTTATGTTGTTTGTATTCACTTCCGCCATAAAGATCCATTGCTTCAACAGGCTTGTGATCTCGAAATGCTAAATTATAAAAGCTCTCTACGATTTTCTTATTTCTAGTCTCAATTTCATTACTGGCCAAAGCGCCTTGGAAAACGAAAACATAGGATGTAGCAAGCGCAAGTATAACCTTCATAACCCCTCCAACTTCTATTATATGATTAAAATAAAAGAGTAGTTTTAAAAATAATAATTAAAAGTATACTTCAATATAATAAAGGGAATTTATTAAAAGCACCTCACGACAAGAACGCCCTCAAGTTTCTAACGCAGCCACTCCTGTCCCGGGACAGATACAGATTCGTATATTCCAACATTGCGGCCAATTTACCTTTGATATCAGGAGTTCGGACTACTAAAAAATTACGCCTACGCTTGCGAAATCCGCGTCACACCTAAAATACCTTTAATCCGCTGCAATTCATTCATCACTGAATACAACTGCGCCGTATCGCGCACGCTGACATCAAACAAACACACCGCTTTTTTATCGCGCGTAGTGCGGATCTGTGCCGACAAAATATTTACCCCTTTGGCGGTAAAAGCCTCACTCATTTTTTGCAGCAATCCGGGCTTGTCTTCGCTAAAGACGCGAATGCGGGCTTGGCGTTCCGCGCCCTGCGCACCCTGCGGATGCGACCACTGCACTTCGACCCGGCGGTCTTGATCGAGCGAAAAACTTTTGGGACAGCTCGCGGTGTGAACCGTAATGCCACGCCCGCGCGTGATAAAACCAACTATGGGATCACCGGGAATTGGGGTACAGCATTTTCCAAAGCGCACGAGCACATCGGCCATACCGTCGACTTGGATGATCGAACGCGATTTGGACGCTTTGTTGGTCGCCGATTTAAATATTTTTTGCAGAAACGACAATTCTTCTTTTTTCTCGGGAGGCTTATGCCCCGGGGCAAGTTTTTCGACAATGGATTCAGCGATAATTTTGCCGTAGCCCACCTTTACATAAAGATCGTCTACATCGGGGCAACCGAGATCACTTAAGTACTTATCGTACGCTTCACCCTTTAAAACATCCGCGGTTTTTAGTTCAAATTTGCGGAAAGCTTTTTCCACCAATTGTTTGCCGAGCTCAAGAGCGCGGCGCCGTTGTTCGGTTTTGATAAAGGCGCGGATTTTTGAGGCGGCACGCGTGGTGGCGCAGTGATTTAACCAGTCTTTAGAAGGCTCCTGAGTTTTAGAAGTTATAATCTCCACGGAGTCCCCGTTTTTTAAACGGTATTTTAGCGGCACAAGTTTACCATTGATTCTGGCGGCCACACAGCGGTGGCCGACGTCTGTATGAACGGCATACGCAAAATCAATCGGCGTGGCGCCATCAGGAAATTCAAGCACGTCGCCCTTTGGCGTGAAAACGTAAATTTCAGATTCAAATAAATCTGACTTCAAAGATTCCAAAAACTCATCGGGATCTTTAGTTTGCTGGTGGCGCGCCACAAGATCATGGAGCCACGAAAATTTCTTGGCCCCATCGGCATCGACTTCTTCTTTCTCTTTATATTTCCAGTGGGCCGCGATCCCGCGCTCGGCCACAAGATGCATTTCGGCAGTACGGATTTGAATTTCAATACGCTCCCCGCCGGGCCCAACCACAGTCGTGTGTAGACTTTGATAATTATTGAGTTTGGGCATGGCGATGAAATCTTTAAAACGGCCGGGAATTGGCTTCCACAGCGAGTGCACTAAGCCTAATATTTCATAGCAACGTGAAAGCGAATCAACAATAACCCGAAAGGCTAAAACGTCGTGAACTTGATCAAACTCAATATTACGGTTCACCATTTTACGGTAAATCGAATATAGATGTTTGGGCCGCCCCTGAATTGTGGCGTCGAAATCGCTTTTACTTAATTCTTTGGCCAGTAACTCTTTAACTTCTTGAATATAGGTTTCACGTTCCTTCTTCTTTTTTGCGACGGCTTGGGCGAGTTTGTAATATTGATCGGAATTCAAATAACGAAATGATAAATCCTCGAGTTCAATTTTTATGGAACTAATCCCCATGCGGCTCGCCAGTGGCGCATAAATATCTAAAGTTTCCTGCGCGATCCGCACCTGCTTTTCTGGCGGCATATGATTGAGCGTGCGCATATTATGAAGACGGTCGGCCAGTTTTACCAGAACCACACGCACGTCTTTGCCCATGGCAAAAATCATTTTACGAATATTTTCGCCCTGCTTTTCGTGAGTATGGCGAAAACTCATTTTAGAAATTTTGGTGACCCCGTCGACAAGCTGGGAAATTACCGGTCCAAACTGCTGCTCCAACTCGGGAAGACTGACTTTAGTGTCTTCCACGACGTCATGAAGAAGTCCGGTGATAATCGTAGAGAGATCAAGTTTTAATTCCGCTAAAATCCCGGCAACACCCAAGGGATGAGAAATGTAAGGCTCGCCACTGCGGCGGATTTGTCCTGAGTGGGCGCCTTCAGAAACTTCAAAAGCTTTCCGCAGCGGACCAAGATCAGCGCGCTTGTAATAAGAAAGAACTTTTTCAGAAAGCTCTTCAATAGTTGTTGGCGATTCTTTAGATAACTCTTCAGAAACGCTTGGATCAATTGTGATTTTTCCCATAAAACTCTATGGGCCATCATAATTTAAAAAGCGTTAGCGGGTAAGGTCTTTTTCGATTTCAGCGGCGACGTTGTCGGTTTCAGAAAGATCGTAGGCAACATTACCCGCGGCAACTTCGCGAAGGGCTGTTACGACGTACTTGTTATCTTTCGAGGGCAAGGTTGACTCAGAACCTTTAAGTAACTGCTTAGCTCTTTTTGCTACTAAAAGAACCAATGCAAAGCGGTTTTCAACCTTTGTTAGGCAATCTTCAACCGTAATCCTGGCCATTAAATCCCCCTAAAATAAAACCCTATACTTAATGGGATTCTAAGATTTCTTCAATTATTTTCTTAAAGCGCTGAAAGGAAGGCTCAAATTCGTCATTCATTAACTGGAATTCAAACTCACCGGCACTCTTCATTTCCCTTTGAGCCGTTGCCAATCTCACTTCCAAATCCGCTGGAGGCTTACCGCCAGAACGAGCAATGATCCTGCGACGCAACTCGTCAATAGATGGTGTCCTTATAAATATTGTCGCGGCTTGCGGAAAGCGAGCCCGAATTTCGCGGGCCCCATGGACATCGACATCCATAATCGCGGCTTTGCCCAAAGCCCATGTTTGTTCAATCTGATCTATGGGAGTTCCATAAAGATTGCCGTGAACGTTAGCGGTTTCCACAAAAAAGTTTTTTGCTTTTAAGTCCAAAAATACCTTTTCACTGACAAAATGATAAGGATTTCCTTCGCTCTCCCCGCCTCGCGGCTGACGGGTCGTATATGTAATAGTGTCAACAAGGCGATTGTCTTCCTTGAGAATCCTTTCAAGAAAGCTGGATTTACCAGCGCCACTTGGAGCCACAATAATGATTAACAACTCTTTCTTCATTCGACGTTTTGCACCTGTTCCCGCAGCCGCTCAATGCATCCCTTAGCTTCAACAACCAAATGGGTCAATTCGGGCTTTTGCGACTTCGAACCAATCGTGTTTACTTCACGCAGCAGTTCCTGACAAAAAAATTCTAGCTTTTTGCCGGCTACTTCTTCAGATTTTAACATATCGAGGCTTGCCGAGATGTGTTCACGTAAACGCGCTATTTCTTCTGTTACGTCAAATCGATCCAGATGGATGACCACCTCTTGAGCTAAACGGGTGTCATCTACGCCCGGCATTTTTAACTTCTCCCAGCGACTTGTGAGGAGGTCACGCATTTGCGCTTGATTAGCGGCCGCCAGTGGCTGCATTTTATCGACCAAACCTTTTAATAAATTAAGTAGGCGCCCCAATTCTTCGGCCAACGCTTTACCTTCGCGGCGACGTTGCTCGTTACAGGATTTTAGGGCTTTCTCCAGCAAACTTAAAAGAATTTCCCCCTCGCCACTTATTAGTTTTTGATCAACTTCAAGATTAATGATTTCCGGCCATCGCAGCAGATGGGTTAATGACACCGCTTCTTTTATTTTTAAAGCTTTACGTAAATCCTCACAGGATTTGAAGAGACTCTTCGCGACTTCTTTGTTTACCTGCGCGCTAAAATTTTTCTTCCCCGGAAAAATTTTTCGGGCCACAAAAATATCTACGGTAGCCCGGCCCACGAAAGACTGCGCTATTTTCTTAATTTCTGCTTCGAGCGAAAAATATTCTTTAGGAAGATGCGGGCGAATATCCAGGTGCCGTCCATTAACAGCGCGAACAGTGACAGAAACTTGGAGGTCTTGGCCCAAGTGACTGACCTCGCCAAAACCGGTCATGCTATTCATTGGCCTAGTATGAAAGTACCTCTTGCGCGCTGTCAAGAACGGAGCCTGCATTAAGCCACTCAATTTCGCGATCACGCTTAAGCCAGGTCATTTGACGCTTACAGAGCTTCATCGTGTTTTGCGCGATTTTTTCTGGCAATTCATCGCGCGAAAATTTTCCTTCGAGCCATTCGCGGACTTCCTTATAGCCGACACTATTAAGAGGACGCCAGTTAGCAAAGCCACGGGCCAAAAGCACCTGCGTTTCTTCGATTAACCCTGCACGTAACATATCTTCGGCCCGGCGGAGAATGCGCGCGCGTAAAAGCTCTTTGTCCATATAAAGTGCAAATTTGCGCACTTTAAATCCGCGGGCCTGCAAAGGATTGGGGTTCTTTGCTGCTTCAGCAAACATTTCGGTCGGAGTTTTTCCCGAGGCGCGCAAAATCTCAACAGAGCGCAACAGACGGTAACGGTCGCGGGGTCCAATTTTTTTCGCATAAACAGGATCTTTTAAGTAAAGCTCATTAAAAAGGTATTCAAGACCAAAGTTTTCATGATCTTTCATCACTTCCTGGCGAATATCTTCGTTGGCCTTACCGCTGGAATACATTTCCGTTAATAAACTCTGCGCATAAAAGCCGCTACCACCCACAAAAACCAATTGCGACAAATCTTGCCGCACATCCAAAAACTCTAATATATCCCGGCGGTATTCACCGGCGGTGTACTGGTTGCCGGGGGCGACGAAATTATAAAAGTGATGGGGTACTTCAGCCAATTGGCCGGCCGTGGGTTTAGCGGTGCCAATGTTGAGATCTTTATAAACCTGCTGACTATCACAATTTACAATTTCACTTTTTGTCTGACGCGCAAGTTTAACGGCAAATGCGGATTTTCCGGTACCCGTGGGACCCAACAAGAAAATTATACTTTTCATACGATCCTGCCGAAATCCCGTTCAATTTTATTCCACGTTAGCTCAATCATCACGGGCCGGCCGTGGGGGCAATAATTAGAAAATTTGGTTGTGTCCATCTGCGAAGTCAGAGATTGCATTTCTTCGAGCGACAAGGTCTGGCCGGCGCGTATAGCGGAATGGCAGGCTAATCGCGCGCAAACTTCATTTAAATTTTTCTCAAAAGCAAAGCTCCCACCGCGATCTGTTATTTCCTCGGCGGTTTTCATAAGAACATCTGTGAGTGCTGTTTCAGAGATCCAAGCCGGCGCGGCTCTTACCGCAATGCTGTCAGCTCCACTTTGCTCAATTTCAATACCCAAGCGCCGAAACTCCGCCGCTTGAGACAATAGCGCATCGATAGATTCGGCGGGAATATTTATTAAAAGCGGCAATAAATAACTTTGTATATCGACGGCCCCTTCTTTGAAATTTCTCAGCAATCTTTCAAAATAGATGCGCTCATGAGCCGCATGCTGATCAATTAAAACCAGAGACGAGCCAGATTCAGCGACCAAATAGGTGGAGTTTACTTGTCCCACCAGCCGCAAACCACTCCAGTTCGGCGACGCTTCGCCCGACTTTTCCAGCGCCGATACTTCGCCTAATCCCGGCAATCGCTCTGGATTATAATTCGCCACGGGAGAAGTAAAAGTTTTTTGCTTTACCACGATGGAGTCAAATTCGGGGGCGGTAAAACCTAACGGGATTGAATTTATAGTTTCCGCCGCTGGGACTGACCTTTTTCCCCAAGGGGCGTCTTCTAGTCCCGCCCGCAGCGCCCGGTGCACACACTGAAATGCGGCCCGTGAGTCGCGAAAACGGATTTGCGATTTTGCGGGGTGAACATTAACATCTACTTCCGCAGGTTCGCACTTAAGATAGACGACGACATTGGGATACTCCCCATGCATGAGCAGGCTGCGATAAGCATCCATGACGGCGGCTTGCAGGCCGCGATCCTGCACCCAGCGGTCTTGCACGAATAACCAGATGCCCCGGCTATTGCCCCGCACTTCATCGGGGCTGGCAAACAAAACACTACAGTTAAAATTTCCGACGCTGGCTTCGCTTCTAAAAAATTGTTTTACTTGTAAAACCTGGCGCGCCCGCTCTAAGGCGAAATCGGTTTTCGTGTAGTGGCAGTCGAGCTCACCATTAAATTTTAAACTAAATTCCACCTGCGGGTGACTCAGGGCCATAGCCTGAACGACATAGCGAATTTGCGCCAGCTCACTCGCGTTTGATTTTAAAAATTTTAGTCGCGCTGGCACGTTTGCAAACAGTTCGCTGACATTAACAACCGTTCCATAATTGACGGCGGCCGGTTGAACTTTCTCTTTTTTTCCAAATGCGCAACTTACGGCATAGCCATTTTCCTGGCCCGCAGGCCGTGACGAAAGGGTTAAATGACTCACGGATCCGATAGTTGCTAAAGCTTCGCCGCGAAAGCCAAACGTTTTAAGTCGTGCGAGGTCATCGAAATCTGAAATTTTAGATGTCGTGTGGCGCTCAAGGGCCGCCACGAGTTCATTTTCCGGGATACCGGCACCGTCATCAATAATACGAACGGCGCGGCCACCCTCACCTACTTCAACGGTAATATGAAATGCGCCCGCATCGATGGAATTTTCCAATAATTCCTTAACCATATGAGCCGGGCGCTCTACAACTTCTCCCGCCGCTATTTTATCGATAACGTCGGCAGGCAACGGGTTAATTTGCGGGTTGAGTTTCATAAGAGGCGAGATTTATACGAGATATTGGAAGATGTCCAACTCTTTAGCGGGCGTAAAGTAAACCCACGGTAGCCCCGTAAAAGGGTACGCCCTCATAAAAATATTTACCCTCTACCTTGACAATAAATTTGCCCATCTTAAAGCCCGCGCCCACCATTCCTTCAAGGCCAAAGCGCGTCGCCGAAGTATTTTGTAAACCGGCCGCCGCATTAACCTTGGCATTTAAGTAAGATACAAAGGGGCCGAATCCTAGATAAAGCATGGTATTGTTGGACGATAAAAACGGAAATTGTAAAAGTAAGTCGCCATAGATTAAATAACCCGCAGGTTTAGTGCTATTTACCGCAAATGTCTCGTAGTAGGAGGGCGGCGAAAGGGACATGGCTAAATTAATGTCCATAGGCGCCGGCAATAATAGCTGCGGACCAGAAAATTTTAAGCCAAACATCAGGACGTTAGAAAGTGGTTCTTGGCCGTTAATATCTTCGCTATAACCAATACTCGATAAATTAAGTCCCATGGCTTTAACTTCATCAATGGGCTTTGTATCCCGCTCAAAACGCTCGATACCATCGTCTTTATTTTTCATTTTGTTCTCACCAACATCTTGGTTCTTGCCCGATTTCTTATCGCCACCGGCACCCAAAATTTGTAGGTCCACATCCGAAATAAAACCATAAGTAATGCTGCCAGTGGTTTTATCTTTCTTAAGTTTTACGCGGTAAAACGGACCGTATGTTTTTGGTGAAACTTCGACTTTCTTGTTGGCTGGTAAATAAGAAACTACCGGGGCATCAAAGCTCGCCGAAGAATACACCATCGCGCCTTCGACGACGACCAAAGCTTCTTTATTATTACTTTTCTTGACGGCAGGTTTGACTTTTTCAGCGGGGGCCGGCTTGGGGCGTGGCCGCCGCTTTTTTTCCGCCGCCGACGCCGCAGTAAACATAAAAAATAAAATAAGTACCGCACAAAACCAACTACGCATTGCGAATCACCCAAATTTTGTAAAAGGCTTCCAAGAAAATACGTAGAGACATTTTGCTTTTTCCAAAGTGCCGGTTAGAAAAAAGAATGGGAACTTCCAAGCCACGAAAACCGTTTTTTAGGGCACGAAATTTCATTTCAATTTGAAAGCAATATCCGTTACTGACGATTTGCTGGAGGCCGATTTTTTCTAATACATTGCGCTTCCAGCCATTAAAGCCCCCGGTCCAGTCCTTTAGCGGGTAACCGAGTACCCAGCGGGAATAAAGCGAACCAAAGCGGCTCACTAAATAGCGAAGGTAGGTCCACTTCTCGATTCCGCCACCCGTCACATAACGCGAACCCACAACAAAATCCACATTTTCAGCTTTCAATGCTTCTACCAATTTACGCAAATCCTCGGGCCGATGCGAAAAATCCGCATCCATTTCTATAATAGAATCATACCCTTTTGCGAGCCCCCACGCAAAACCATCTAAATACGCCCGGCCTAGACCTTGCTTTTCGGCGCGTAAAAGTAAATTTACATGCGGGTAACTGAGTTTCATTTCATTCACCGCTTGCGCCGTACCATCAGGTGAACTGTCGTCAACAACCAGCACTTCGACGCCAGGAACCGTCGCTAAGATGACTGGCACCAGGCGTACTATGTTTTCTCGCTCATTATAAGTTGGTATGACCACGAGGGATTTCATTGGACTTTACTTTAGCGGGGACCCGGCGATGATGCAAATTCCTTTTCGGGTTCGGCAACAGTTCAAATTCTGGCTCAACATCGTACTTAACCATAAATTCGCTTACGCGCTCAGCGGCCAAATCAGGATCTTTGATGTAAAGGACGGGATCAAAGCCACATTTGGAGCACACTATGTAAATTCGCCAACGGACGACAAGTAAAATTTCGGTGCCGACTAAAAGAGCGGCAAGAATCAAAAATACACGTCCATCAAACCCACCCCAAAACAAAACCATTATAAATGCCGCCACCAGTGTTGCTTGTACGAAATGAATTAAACGTAAATTTTTATGTAAGAAATATTTTCGCGGTGATTTGCAAAAGGCGCAATAACACTCTCCAATTGCAGGTGATAACATCACAGCCGACCTCCACTGGACCTTCGGATAGACACACGGCCCCTTCTTCTTATTTTCTCAGATTTTGGTACAATAATCTAATGAAGACAAAAAAAATTTTAATATTGGCCTTATTGGTATTGGGGTTTTCGTCTAAGTCTTTCGCCGCCGTAGACGATGACGACGATAGTGCGATGAGTTTTGATTCAATCGTCAAAGATTTATCTTCTTCACGTAGTTCTCTTGCGCCGTCGGATAGCGGGACGGACCCGTTTGATTTAGTTCTCATTCATTTTGGAATTGGTTTCGTGAGTTCTTACATTAGTTACGAAGCCAATCAAGGTCCGGTCAGCGGGATGCAACAAGGTTTTCAAGCGGCGCTCGGCATCGATTTGTTTTCGCGCAATTGGCAGGCAGAAGGTACGGTGCGAAGTTTTAGCGAAACACAAGTCAAAGATACGCGCGCCAGCCTGCACGAATTTGATTTAAAGATTCAATATACATTTATCTCATATTCTTCCCTCGAACCTTACCTGGGTCTTGGCGTCGCTGCCCGTTATTTGGATGTTAACGAAGCCGGAAAAATCTCCAAATACACCACTCCCGCATCGATAATGACCTTGGGTTCGTCCTTAAAAATCTCCGACAGTATTTCATTGGCGGGAGAGATGTCTTATCGCCGACCACTCATTGATGAGACGGCCGAGCGCTCAGCGGTTGATATGGCGTTACGTCTTAATACGAATTTTTAACATGGAAAATCCGCGTAGCGAAATCACCGCCCTGCTGTCCTATTACCAGTCCTTTTTAGTAAATCCCATTGGAGCATTAAAACAAATCCCCAACGCCAAATTCGCGCACCTCTTAGTCACCCAGGCCCTCGCCGCCTTCCTTATGAGTTTCATCGTCGTTGTCTTTCGGCGGGATTTTGAGGCCGTTTTTTTTCTAATCGCTTTACCCTTTATGGTCATAGTGACCACCCTGATACTAACGGCGGTTTTATTTACTTATTTTCGCCTGTTCGCGCGCCAAGAGCTGCCTTTAGAGCGGCTTCATACCCTCACAACTTTGTCCACGTTACCTTACGTCTTGGGTTTTCCGCTTTACCAACTCCTGCCGCCTTTAATGATTGTCACGGGAGTGAGCTGCGGTCTCGCCCTAATTACCGGCCTCGTGGAAAACTTTGGTGTTTCCAAACAACGAGCCCTGCAAATTGTCGGAATAATTGTTGGGACGTTTCTTGTTCTATGGATAATAAACCGTATTATGTTGGGCTAGCCAACTTGAGTACGCTTATAATTTATATAGAAATCTAAAAGCCAACGTTTAAGATGAACCGTGTCTTTGGATGGATGAATCTCTAATCGTTTTCTTTCGGCGGGGTCCTGATTTTCAACCACGGAACAGACAAATTCCAAACCCTGTTTTAGTTCGGGCCGGCGCAAGATGATAGTACAATATCCCGCCAACCAATTTGGAACAGGATCTTTTACTTGAATTCCGCCAATCGATAGATCCACGCTTTTGGTAGTAAACTTACGGCCCTGGGAGATTATTTCCACATCGATTTCGGCCGCAACTCTTTGATCCTTGCGTACCACAAAGTTTTCCGGCGCTTCATTGAGATCAACTTCGGAACTATCCACAGAGGGCACCGCCGCGGCAACCGCTACGGCTTCGTTATCTTCGTTTTCCAATTCAATCGCGGTCTCATTTTCACCAATATCATCGATAACCATTATCTCGGATTTTGACTTGGTAAATTCCGTAGGTAAGGCGGGCGGTTCCATAACTCTTAACACGGTACTAGTACTTACCAAGAGTTCGCTGGCGGCAGACATTTTCTTCCACTGCGACCAGCCTTCTTTCCACACTATCCACTGAGCCCGCTCTTCGGGAGTCAAGATTTTTGCAATGGCGCGCGCTTCCTGAAAAGTGAGGCCATTATAAAATGCGGCTTTCGGCATATTATAAAATACCCAAAGTGATCCGCCGGAACGAGTTACTCCCAAGGTCTTACTCCACTACAAACAAGGTTTAGATAAATAGGCTTTTTCGATTTCGCGCGTACCCACGGCCCACCAGATTCCATCGAGGTTGTGCACCATAACAGGCTCACCCCTTCGTAAAATTTTATAAACTTCCGCTTTACTCGAGGGTCCAAGCCGTAAGTTACAGTCGACTTTAAGCCGGCGCTCTTCTGGCATTTTAGAGGGCTTTCGCTCCGCCGCCTTGGTGGCGACAGGTCTTACCGCAGCAGCGGTTGGTACTTTATACGAACCTTGAATACGCTTTTCTAAAATGTCGTTTTTCTTATTCACTTCGGCGGTTTTTATTTTTAGATTCTTCGTTGCTTCCGCCAATTTTTGGCGGTCCCTTTGCATTTTGTCGAGGTCAGCCTTTAATGTTTTATATAAGTCTATCGAAGCTTTATAAGCGGCCTTGGCATCATCGCGGGCTTTCTTAGCCTGGTCGAGTTGGACCTGCCACTTGTCACGTTCAATTTTTATTCTTTCAATCTCTCCACGTTGTTTTGCTTCAGCTTTTTCTGACACGACCCGGGCATCCTCGAACGCTTTTCGTTGCGTGCGCCATACCTTAACGTCCTTCATCAATTTATCATTTTCCTTAGTAGCTTGCTGTTGGACTTGCTTGGCGCGCTGTTTGGCTTTTTCCGCGGCGGCTTTCTCGGCCGTTGCCCGCTGTTTCTCGCTTTCGCGCAAATTTTTAAGTTCCTTTTTCTCTGCTAAGGCCGCATCGGAGTTGGCCAACGCCTCTTCGTTTTCAATTTCATCTTCAGAAAAATCGTCGACGGCATATAGCGGAACCGCCAAAATCATTCCGGCAATGATGATTAGTATTTTAATGCCTTTCATAGACTACCTCTTCCCCTACAGTACTTTTCGGCAAGGCTGTGAATTCACTTAATTATTGCGGAATTTCTAGACCTTTGACTGAGGCCCAAATTTGGCCCCAAGGAGCGATTTTGGTGCACTGCAATAGTTTAATTATATCAGCAAGTTAAGTGCGATACTTCGAAAGGAGAGAAAAATACCTAGACAGTTCGGTCAGCGGAGAACATCAGTACCGGTTAAATTTAATCTAATATTCAATTTAAGCGAGCCCGGGTGGTGCTGTGCGGCATAGCCCTTGCTCTAGTCTAAGGTATCCCCCTTTTCTTAGGCGGCCTGGTCTCCCTCCCCCCCCTCCAGGTCGCTTTTTTTTTGCCTTTAACTCCTGGCCTTGGCCGCTAATTTGATCGCCCGTTAAAATAAAATAATGGTTCTTATATTCTTAAAAATTTTGAGTTCGGTGGTTATGGCGGCGCCCTTTAAAGTTGTTCTCGACCCCGGCCATGGCGGCCGCGATAGTGGCGCGGTTTACGGTCACGTCAAGGAATCTGATATTGCATTAGCCGTCTGCCGAGAACTCGAAAAAATTCTGCGCGAGCATAGCGAGGCCTTTCAGGTTTTGCAAACCCGGCAGAGTGACGTTTACAAAGCCCTGCCCTCCCGCGCGATCGAAGCCAATCGCTTTCGCGGGGACTTGTTCATAAGTATTCATGTCAATGCTTCGCGCGATCAGCGGGCCCGTGGCGCCGAATTTTATTTTCAAAATCAACTGCCAGCCGAGGAAGAAGCATTATTTTTGGCGGCTAAGGAAAACGAAAAAGACCACCACGAAAATTTAAGTGATCTAAAACTTTTTGATTTTAGCGGTTACGACTACCGCCTTCCCAACAGCGACACGGTTAACATTGTCGAAGATTTAGCGCGGCAAACCCGATTCCGCCTAAGCCGTCAACTTGCCGAAAATCTTCTGCTAACCTGGGATCATAAAGGTAAAGCGTTTCACAAATCTTTGCGTCAAGCGCCTTTTTATTTGTTATCAAACTTGAAAATGCCAGCGGCATTGGCTGAAATTGGGTTTTTGACAAATCAAAAAGATGCCAAGGAACTCTCCAACTCTGAGTATCATAAACAGATCGCCCAAAATCTATTCAAGGGAATTGTTTCTTATAAAGAATATATGGACAAATACCGCGCCAAGGGCCTAGATTAAGCGCTCTATGCGCAAAGATGGCCGATCTAATTCCCAACTCAGAAAAGTGAGTATGACCCCCAACTTCAACGCCTGGGCCGAAGGCAGCGTTTTAGTTGAGTACGGAAATACCAAAGTTATTTGCACGGCTACGATCGAAGAAGGCGTGCCGAAATGGATGCAGACGGGAGGACAAGGTTGGGTGACTGCCGAATACAGCATGTTGCCTAGAGCGACCCATACCCGCAGTCAACGCGACAAAATTGCTAAAGGAGGCCGTACGCTCGAAATTTCGCGCTTAATTGGGCGAAGTCTCCGCGCCGCCGTTGATTTAAAAGCTCTTGGTGACCGCCAAATTATTGTTGATTGTGATGTTATCCAAGCGGACGGTGGCACCCGCACGGCTTCGATTTCGGGTGGCTTTGTCGCCTTAGGATTAGCCGTACAGAAACTGCAGAAGGCCGTGGGCCTTTCCCGTAATCCCATGAAAAATTATATCGCCGCCGTGAGCGTTGGCTTGTTGGACGGCCAACCGTTACTGGATTTAAATTACGAGGAAGATTCGTCGATTCACATCGACATGAATTTTGTCTGCAATAACCACAATGAATTCGTCGAAGTTCAAGGAACTGCCGAAGCCGGCGCCTTTAACCAAAATCAGCTCAATGAAATGATGACCATGGCGCAAGCCGGTTGCAGCGAAATCTTTCGTGTTCAATCCGGTTACTTAAAAGATATATTATCCCTATGAAACTTTGGCTCGCCACTACCAATTCCGGAAAAATTCGCGAAATTTCGCAGCTCTTAGAAAATTCTGGTTTAGAAATTCACACCCCAAACGAATTAAGTTTTTTCGCCGCGCCACCAGAAAATGGCAAAACCTTCGAAGAAAATGCGCGGATTAAAGCCAAAGCTTTGCACGCCGTCGTTCCTAACGATTGGGTTTTAGCCGACGACTCGGGTCTTGAAGTGGAGGGCTTAAACAATCTTCCCGGCATTCATTCGGCCCGCTACGCCGGCGACAAAGCCCGCGACTCCGAAAACACCGCCAAACTTTTAAAAATGATGTCGTTAAAAAGCCCCACTCACCGAAAAGCCAAATTTCGCTGTGTCGTGGTACTACGTGGTCCCGGCGGTAAGGAATCGGTATTTGACGGCGAATTAACTGGAGAAATTACAAAAAGTCTGCGCGGCACCGGAGGTTTTGGCTATGACTCTGCCTTTCAACCCACCGGGGAGCAAAGAACTTTAGCAGAAATGACGGCGGCAGATAAAAACCGCCTTTCACACCGGGCTATCGCCATAAAAAAGGTGCGGGAATTCTTCAAAAATTCCATTGAACTTGCTCCCTAAAATGAGTAAACCATCCTGATCATGCTAAAGGACTTCAAAATATTTACTGGCAATTCTAACCCTGAGTTTGCGCGTCGCGTTGCGGCTGATGCTGGGGTGTCCATTGGTCACAGTCAAGTGGGCCGGTTTGCTGATGGCGAAGTCCAAGTTGAAATTCACGAAAGTGTGCGCGGCTCTCACGTCTTCGTAATTCAAAGCACGTGTCCTCCCGTGGATTCCAGTTACATGGAACTTTTCATCATGCTCGATGCGCTAAAGCGTGCTTCGGCAAGACATATCACAGCCGTCATTCCTTATTTCGGTTACGCCCGTCAAGACCGAAAAGTGGCTCCCCGTGCCCCCATTTCAGCAAAGTGCGTAGCTGATTTGATCACGACGGCCGGTGCTGACCGCATTGTCGCCGTGGATTTACATGCCGCTCAAATTCAAGGTTTTTTTAACGTACCTGTTGATCACTTGTTTGCAATTCCTACTGTAGCCCGCACATGGCGCGAAGAAATGGGATTTGGCGATCAATTCGTGGTTGTCAGCCCCGACGCCGGTGGCGTTGAAAGAGCGCGCGCTTTTGCCAAACGTATTGAATGTACAATCGCAATTATCGACAAGCGCCGCACGGGTCCGAACGAAGCTAAGGCAATTAACCTCATCGGTGATGTTAAAGGCAAAACCGCGATCATCGTGGACGACATGATTGATACCGCTGGCACACTCACACAGGGTGTGGAAAGTATTTTAAAACATGGCGCCAAGGCCGTGCACGCCGTAACATCGCATCCTTTACTTTCGGGACCTGCGGTTTCGCGCATTCAAGAAAGTGGTTTGCAAAAGGTTTGGGTCACTGACACGATTCCATTGAGCGCCCAAGCCAAAGCCTGCGAAAAATTAAAAGTAATTTCTATGTCCGCGGTCGTTGCCGAGGCCATTAAACGTATTTACGGAAATGATTCAGTAAGTTCATTATTTAGTTAAAAGGGGTATTTCATGAAGCACATCGAAATTAAAGTTGATAAGAGAGATACGGGTAAACACTACTCGCGCTCACTTCGCCGCGAGAAAAAAGTTCCAGCCATTGTCTACGGACAAAAAGTAAAAAACTTTCCAATGTTCACCGACGAAATCACGGTGGTTCGTTACAAAAGCGCATTGAAAGATAACTCCCTCTTTAAGTTCGTCTCTGAGGATTCTAACTTAAATGGCTTAATGGCTTTGATGAAAGATTACGAACGTGATCCCGTAAGCCTACGCCCCATTCACGTTGATTTTTACGCTGTTGAAATGTCACAAACTGTCCGCGTAAAAGTAGAAATTAAATTTGAAGGTAGAGCGCTTGGCTTTGCTGAAGGCGGTATCTTAACTATCGTAAACCGCGCCATCGAAGTGGAATGTAAAGTTTCTGACATTCCCGAAAACATTGTGGCCGATATTTCAAACTTAAACGTTAACGAATCACTACACTTGTCGGATTTAAAATTTCCTGCGGGCGTAAAGCCAGTTTCAAGCCCAGACCTTACTTTGGCGACGATCACAATCATCACCGAAGAAGAGTTGGCAGCAGCGACAACGGTTTCTACGGCTACAGGTCCTGTGGTTGAAGGCGCAGCTCCAGCAGAAGGTGCGGCAGCAGCTCCAGGTGCAGCGGCTCCGGGCGCAGCTCCGGCAGCGGGTGCAGCTCCAGCGGCAGCAGCGGCTCCAGCGAAAGACGATAAAGCTAAAAAGTAATATCGTTTTAAATGTGGCTTGTTGTTGGCCTGGGTAACCCAGGTGCAAAATATATTTTAACCCGTCATAACATCGGCTTTATGGTATTGGATGTGCTTTGCCAGCAAGCCGGTGGGTCGTGGAGAAATGAACACCAGGCCGACGTTTTAAAAACGAGTATCGAAGGTCACCCTGTTTTATTGGCGAAACCCCAGACATTTATGAATCGTTCTGGGGAGTCCGTTCAGGCTCTGGCGCATTTTTATAAGATTCCCATCGAAAAAATAGTGGTAGCGCAAGACGAAGTTGATCTGCCTTTTGGCGGCATTAAGTTTCAGCATGGCCGAAGCCCCGGCGGGCACAACGGCATTAAGAGCGTAAATGAAAAGCTCGGTACAGAGAAATATTTTCGGATAAGGATCGGCGTGGGCCGGCCGGTAATCCCGCAAATGGAAGTTGCCGATTTTGTTTTACAAAATTTCTCGCCAGAAGAACAAAAACAGGTGCCGAAGATTTTAGAACATTGCTATAAGGGTATTTTGAGTCTTTTTGAATTCGGGTACGAAAAGACGGCAAGCTTATATAATAAAAATATTTTCCCCGCGCAGATTTAGGAATTTTTTATGGGTTTAAAGTGTGGAATCGTCGGTCTTCCCAATGTTGGCAAAAGTACTCTCTTTAATGCCCTCACCTCCGCCAAAGCCGAAGCCGCGAACTTTCCGTTTTGTACGATTGATCCCAATGTGGGTGTGGTCACCGTTCCCGACGCCAGACTTGATAAAATCGCCGCTCTTGTTAAACCGGAAAGAACACTGCCCACGGCTATTGAGTTTGTCGATATCGCGGGTATCGTGAAAGGCGCGAGCCAAGGCGAGGGCCTGGGAAATAAATTTTTGGCCAACATTCGCGAGACGGATGCCATAGTTCATGTGGTGCGCTGTTTTGATGACCCCAACATCGTCCACGTCTCGGGTTCCGTTGATCCTTTGCGTGACGTTGAGGTTATTAATACGGAATTAGCCCTGGCGGATTTAGACTCCATAGAAAAACGTTACAAAAAAATCGAAAAAACCGCACAGATGACTACCGACAAAGCTTTAAAGATCGAGTTTTCGATTGTTTCCAAACTTTATAAAGCCCTGCAAGACGGAAAGCCGGCGCGAACAGTGATCCCCCACGACGAAGTCGAAGCGAAAATCATGAAGGAGTGTCACCTCTTAACAGCTAAACCTGTTCTATATGCCTGCAATGTCAAAGAAGATGATTTCCATGCAGGTGGCAACGAATGGACCAAAAAAGTCGAAGATCACGCCAAGAAAGAAAATAATGAAGCGATCTTGATTTGCGCCGAAGTCGAAGCGCAAATCGCCGAGCTCGATCCTTCTGAACGCAAAGAATTCTTGGCCAGCATTGGCGCCAGTGAGCCCGGACTTAACCGTTTGATCTTTGCGGCTTACAGACTTTTAAATTTATATACTTATTTTACCGCCGGAAAAAAAGAAGTCCGCGCTTGGACAATTCATAAAGGTGATAAAGCGCCGCAAGCAGCCGGCGTCATTCATACGGACTTTGAAAAAGGATTTATTCGCGCAGAAACTTATCACTGTGATGATTTATTCGCACTGGGCTCAGAAAACGCCGTCAAAGAAGCCGGCAAATACCGCTCCGAAGGCAAAGAATATGTGGTTAAAGACGGCGACATCTTGTTTTTTAAATTTAACGTGTAGTTTTGCTTTGGCGTGGGGCCCCAATGGTCACCGCATCGTCGGGCAAATCGCGCAAAATCATTTATCACCAAAGGCCACCGAACAGGTAAAAGGTTTGTTGGGAGAGAGTTTGGCGCAAGCCAGTACCTGGGCCGATGATATGCGCAGTAATCCCAAGTACAAACACGTCGAACCTTGGCATTACGTAGAGATTCCCAATGGGCAAACTTATGCTTCCGCGAAAAAAAATCCGGGTGGAGATTTATTAAAAGCCCTCAAGGAAATGGAAGCCACCTTACGCGACGAAAAGGCTTTGACCGAAAAAAAGACCGAAGCCCTAAGATTATTCGTGCATTTTATGGGTGACCTTCATCAACCCCTCCACGTGGGGCGCGGCAATGACAGAGGTGGAAATACTTGCTTCGTAAAATGGCTGAAAAATTATTCCAAAAGTAATTTGCACGAAGTTTGGGATTCGAAACTTATCGAATCCCAGGGCTTAAGTTTTACCGAGTACACGCAGTTTTTAGAAAATGTTTCGGGTGATAAACAAAAAGTTTTTGTGGCTGGCGATTTTGATAGCTGGGCTGTCGAGTCCATGACTTTGCGAGAAAAGATTTATCCCCCTAACTCCGAAAAGTATTGCCGCACCGGCGGCAGCCGAGGCTACCCGCCTTTTCGCGCACAGCCGCTACTAGGTTATGACTACCGGTTTGAACACATAAAATCCGTTGAAGAACAGCTGCAAAAAGGCGGACTTAGATTAGCGGAAAAATTGAATTCGATTTGGAAATAAAAAAGCCGTAGTGCTTATTTTTATAACAAGTCTTTCTCCAACCTCAAAAAATTTGCAAACTGAACTTCAACCAAATATGGTCAAGTTATGGAGGTCCCATGGCAATTCACGAACTCACCGACGAACAAATCCACACAATGTCCCTTGAAGAAAAAGATAGGTGGTGGCTAAAAAATGTTTATAAAGGTGATATGCCGCAACTCACCGTGCGCTCGGCGCTCACGGGAATGGTTCTGGGCTCCGTACTAAGTCTCACCAATTTATACATCGGCATCAAAACAGGATGGACACTCGGCGTGGGGATTTCATCGGTAATTTTATCCTTTGCCATGTTTCGATTTCTCGCCAAGCTAAATATCAGTACCGACATGACGGTTCTGGAAAACAATGCCATGCAATCCATCGCGACAAGTGCGGGCTACATGACATCGCCTCTCATGGCGTCCATGCCCGCTTACATGATGATTACCGGCCAAGTGGTTCCGATGTGGCACACGTTTTGGTGGGTTGTTGCCCTGTCGCTACTGGGCGTGCTGTTTGCGTTTCCACTGAAAAAGAGATTTATCAATGAGGACCAACTTCCTTTTCCCGAAGGCTATGCGGCGGGTGTCGTTCTTGACAACCTTCACACCGATAAGGGCGGTAAAGAAGGTATGTTTAAAGCAAAACTTCTATTCGTGGGTATGAGTCTTTCGGCCTTTATCGAAATAATTCGCCATGAAGCAGTAATGACTTTTTTAAAATTAAAAGCCCTTTTGTTACCGGAGCACTGGGATCACTTTATTTACAAGTTTTTTACACCCAAAATTGGCGGCATTCCGCTCAATGCTCTAACTATTCAATGGGAAACTTCGATAGTCATGGTTGGCACCGGCGGCCTTATGAGCATGAAGAGTGCGATGTCGATGTTACTTGGCGGTACAATAAATTATTTTATTTTAGCGCCGATTCTTATTAATAATGGCATCATCCCCGAGGCCAAATTTAAAGCGATTACGATGTGGTCTCTCTGGGGCGGCGCCGCGATGATGACAACGGCTTCTCTTTATTCGTTTTTCTCCAAACCCAAAATGCTGCTAGAGGCGTTTAAAAAGCCTTTTACCAAAGGCAGCAAGAAAAAAGATCCGCTCGAGGACATTGAACTTCCAATGTCGTTATTCGTAGTTGGCATTCCCGTCGTTGGTTTCATTTGTGTTTGGATGGGACACGCTTGGTTTAATATCGAATGGTGGTTAGGACTTATCGCCATTCCTCTGGTGTTTGTATTTACGCTGATTGCAGTTACTTCCACGGGACTCACCGCTATCACTCCGGGCGGGGCGCTTGCTAAACTGACGCAAATTACCTATAGCTTTTTAGCGCCGGGAAATGTCTCGACGAATTTAATGTCGGCCGGGATTACTTCGGAAGTATCACTAAATGCTAGTAACTTATTAATGGACATTAAGCCGGCATACATGCTCGGCGGGAAACCGCGCCATCAAGCCATCGGTCACGTATTGGGAATTTTTGCCGGCGGCCTTGTTGCCATCCCCGCTTTTTATTATCTTTTCGGTGGAGACATTTCTCTTTTTACTTCCGAGAAAATGCCCTTACCGGGCGCTAACATTTGGAAGGCGGTTTCGGAGGTCTTATCCAAAGGACTTTCTTCTCTTCATCCCACGGCCCAAACAGCCGCTCTCATCGGGGGCGCTCTAGGAATTATTTTTGAATTCACCAATCAAAAAATGAAAGGCCGCTTCCTTCTGTCAGGGGTAAGTCTTGGTTTAGGATTTGTTTTACGTTTTTCTGATACGTGGCTTATGTCATTAGGCGCTTTGTTCTTCTGGCTCTGCCGCCGCAACTTTAAGGATCCCAAATCCGTAGGTTACCGCGCCTTCGTCGATAATCAAGAAACCATGGCGGCAGGAGTGATCGCCGGCGGTTCGATTATTGGAATTTTACTGATGTTAGTGGAAAGAGCAATTAGTCACTAATGAGCGCTCGAATCCAAGAACGGGCTTTATTCCCAAATTTCCCGGAATGCCGATAAGGAGTTACCTTTAACTCCTACCGGCGCCGTCAGCCAGGCCATTGACGATTCTTTGCCGTTATAAATGTAGTCGTAATTATAATAATTGCCGACCACCTTTTTAACGTACTCTCGTGTTTCGAAAAATGGAATGTGCTCGACAAACTCGTCGGTTTCTAAAACTCCAAAGGTCATAAGCCAGCCGTCCACGCGGTGAGGCCCGGCATTGTAGGCTGCCGCCACAAGCGGAAGCTGGCCCGAGAATTTTTTGATGAGTTTCCCTAGATAACGAGTACCGATACGTATGTTTGTTCCCGGATCTGTTAACTGATCGACATGAAAACCATTTTCTTTTAGAAGGCGGGCGACTTGTTTTGCGGTGTTGGGCATAACTTGCATTAGACCTTGCGCCCCGGTTGGTGATTTTGCATCCGCCTTATATTGACTCTCGGCGCGAATGATCGACCAAACAAAATTCATCGGCACCGAATAGTCATTAGCCGCAATTTTTACGTTTTGTTGATACGCCATCGGATAGGACGCTTCCCAAAGATCTTTTGCTCCATCAAGCCCCTTTTTGGTCCGTTCTTTTCCGAGGACGACATAACCCACATAGGAAGAACGGTTATAGGACTCAATGGCTTGATATTGAGAAATAAGCATGCGTAATTTTTTAGGGTCACGAATGCGGCCTTCGATATCGTAAAGCTCCCACTTTGCTAATTCAAAAAGCCCGACACGAATAAGATCTTGCGCTCGCTGATACTTGCGCATGAACTCAGGATTTCCGAAGGACATGGAAACCATCATGTCCTTGGCCTCCTCTTCGGCATCGGTACCTTGTGCGACCTCGTCTTCGTCTTCACCCTCGCCTTCGGGAGAATCTTTATTTACCGTTTCTTCGCTTTCATCCTCTTCGGCGACGGCATCGTCTTTTTCTTCATCATTAGAATTATCGGCGGCAGTGATCTCCGCCTCCGGCGGCAATGGCACTTCGGTCTGCGCCGGCATTCGCAATTCGTCTCCCTCTTTTGGCATTTCTTCAAGACGGGTTCGCGCTAGAATACTGTAATACCCGTTACCTCGCGATAGTAACTCAAAATGCTGGCGGGCCACCTGATAACGGCCGGCACGCAGAGTACTCATCCCCATCCAATAATTGACCTTGTCGGGAAGCAGTTGATGGCGTTTAGATTTGCGCGTGTTAGCTTTAAATTGCGCGAAAGACTTATAGGCGCCGTCGTAATCTCCTTTAAGGTAACGAATCCAAGCCAAATGCCATTTGGCATCGCGAACAAGTCCCGAACGATGAAATTTTTGGGTAATTAACTCAAACTTCCGAATGGCGCCGTCATAATCTTGAGACAGATAACTTACAAACGCGGATCTAAATAAAGCGGCCCGCCCTGCCTTTGAATGTGGACCCAGTTCATAAGCCCGCATATAGGCGGCCGTGGAAATCTGATATTTTTGAGCCCTAGCGGCCGCTTTGCCAAGTAGAGAAAGGTAGTCGATGTTGTTTCGCTTTTCTTCATAATGCTTAAAGATAATGGGTAGAGCGTCTTCTACCAAGCCTTCATCGACAAGAAATTCGGCAAAAACGTTATCGGCATAGTAATCATTTTTATTTTTTCCACGAAGCGAATCAATTTCGGCGCGCGCGCGCTCAGTTTCACCGGCCCAGCCTAGAGATTGAATGCGGGCTTTCACGTCGCTCATGTTCGCGTAACAACCGAGGCTCTCGCCGCCGATTTTCACCGTGTGTAAGTCAATGCCCCATTCCTGAACCAAGGGATGCGTAGGGAACTTGGAATAAAGTTTCCGTGCCCACCGGCACGACTGCCAGGGACGGCGCAATTTATTTTCGACCAGCACCAAATGCCAAAGCACTTGTGGATAATATTCGGTGCCACGCATTTTACGCGACAAGTACTCAAAATGCATGCGGGCCTGATGCCAGTCTTTTTCTAAAACACCGAGAAGACCCAACTCAAAACGCGCTTCTTGAAAATTCTTTTTAGATCCCCAAGCGGTACGAATTTGTCGTAAATGCTGATGAGCCTCATCATACTTTCCGAGTGTTTTATAAATTCGGCCTAAATAAAGATGAACATAGTCAGAAAGTTTTGAACCTAAGCTTAAAGCTTCGTGAAAATGTTTTGCCGACTCTTCAAAGCCGCCGCTTTGGAAAAGCAAAGTGCCCAGAGCGTATTGAGCTAGTGATTGGTCCTCACCTTTAATTTGGTTTTTGCTAAGCCCTTCGCGCAACATGGCGATGGATTTCTCGCGGCTGCCTTTTAGAACTTCCGCACGAACAGAATCAAATAGATCCGCACCCTGGGCAAAATTAAATGGCAGTGCGCAAAGAACAATAGAGATCAAAAAGTTCAACCGTGAACCCCCAAAAGTCGATGTCCTTCTCTGGACATCCCATTACTTTAATGATAGCGAAACAGAATGGGAAAGTCGAAAAACAAGACTATTTTTTCTTGTCAAAACTGCGGCGCTCAACGACCTAAGTGGGAGGGCCGTTGCCCAGAATGTGGTGCGTGGAATAGCCTCGTCGAAGAGGTTCCTCTAGACGAAACCAAGGACCGGGGCTGGCTTTCTAATGTTTCCGAAGGGTTATCAAGTTTATCTGATAATGTAGTCGCAACTCCTGCTCGCCGCATTAGCACCTCATATGGCGAGCTTGACCGGGTTTTAGGCGGCGGCTTGATTCCGGGCAGTTTTGTTTTATTGGGCGGCGAACCGGGAATCGGCAAAAGTACGCTGTTACTTCAAATGTCTGATGGCGTTGCCCGGCAAAACCGCAAAGTTTTATACATTTCGGGCGAAGAAAGTGTCAGCCAAACTGTTTTACGCGCGCAGCGTTTGGGGCTTAAAAATGGTAACGTTAAAGTCGCCTCGGAAAGTAATTTAAATTCTATTTTAAGTTTAATTGAACGCGAGTCCCCGGATCTCGTCATCGTCGATTCCATTCAAACTGTGTATTTAAGCGATATTACTTCTGCACCAGGAACTGTCAGCCAAGTCCGCGAGTGCGCGGGACAGTTAATGGGTTTGGCGAAAAATAAAGGTGTGAGCATTTTTATAATTGGCCATATCACTAAAGATGGAAATATCGCCGGACCAAAAGTTTTAGAACACATGGTGGATACAGTTTTATCTTTTGATGGTGATCCTCATCATCAGTTTCGGTTGCTGCGCGCTTTAAAAAACCGCTTTGGTGCGGCTCATGAACTTGGCGTATTCCAAATGGACTCCTCGGGTCTGCGCGAAGTTTCTAATCCCTCTGAAATGTTTTTAGAGGAACGAAACGCGCAAGCCATTGGCTCGGCGGTTTTTTGTTCGATGGAAGGCTCGCGGCCTTTGTTATGTGAAGTTCAAGCTTTAACCGTGGCCTCGCCATTGGCAATGCCCCGCCGAACTTCGATTGGCTTTGATGTTCAGCGCGTGCACATGGTCGTGGCGGTTTTAGATAAGCATACAAGTTGTGATCTTTCGCATTCTGATATTTTTGTAAATGTTGTCGGTGGATTAAAACTCGAGGAGCCTGCGGCGGATTTGGCGGTGGCGGCGAGTTTATTATCTAGTTATGGACATGTTGAGATCCCGGCCAAAATGGCATTCTTTGGCGAAATCGGTTTAACCGGCGAAGTACGCGCCGTAAATTTTGCCGAGAAAAGAGTTATGGAAGCGCATCGCCTGGGATTTGAAAGTTTTGTGTTGCCGCTAGCCTGCAAGAAACATTTGTCGGGCTTGGATAAAAAAGTCCTAGCGCAAATTATTTGGATACAAAAGCTTAGCGATTTGCCAAAGTGTTTGAATATCTCTCCCCGCAAAAAATCAGCCCCAAAGCCAGGCGACGCCGAGCGCGAAAGTTATTTGATTGCCAAGACCGACGGTCCGCAGGGAAATGCGTAGTTTTCAACCATCGTTTCCTAATTACGCACGACGCGCTCTAATGCCGCAATTTGTGATGCGCCCAACATAAAGTCGTTAGATTTTCCAAAGTATTTTTACCACCCATCGCCAAGGGAATTTGGTGATGAACTTCGAGCCATCTTTTGTTTTTGCAGCGGTAGCCATTTTGATAATGAGTACAACACCCCTGATCGCGAAGATTTATTTGATGTTTTATTTGCGCGGGAATTTTTCGTCTGAGCGTTTGCGTTCTCACTTTATCTGTCCCGGGGACAGGAGCAGATGCGTCATGCGCCAACCGCTTGGCTTTTTCAACCGGATCATTTCGTTGCAGATAAAATTCTAATAGTTCCTCTAGCGCCTCTTCCATCGATGCCGATTTCCGGCTTTTTTGACTTAACAAATCTTGCACACGTCGTAAATTTTTCAGAATTTTTTCTGATAATCCCAAGCGCACGGCCAAACGATCTTCCGATACATATTTTACCGACTCTGGCGTTGCGACCTGCGGAGCAATTTTGGCAACCTCTTTTTCTAATTCTGGTTTCGGTAAGTTTTTTGCAAGCTTTAGCCAGTGACCGCTGTTTTCCGCCGTAAGCACCGGCGTAATTTTTCTCGCATTGCTTACGGTAATTTCCTGCCGACGAATGGCTTCTTTTAATTCCGGCACTTTTTTTTGACTTGCGGGCGATAGCAATAAAGTTCGAAGCATTGGCCTCAGATAGTTTTAAATACTTTAAAGAGTAGTCAAATAGACTGGTGCACTCAAAATGCAGGAAACTTTTATGTTCGTCAATTTCTTGCAAAACATCTATTAATTCCGCTTCGGCTCGGTGGAAAGTCTTTGCCCGCAAAAGAGCCCTGTCATGCAACGCCATGGGGAAGTAGCCATTATCATTTAAAGCTGGCAAGGAAGCACCCTCGTTACCTAAAGTCAGAAAAGACATAAGACTCCTTTGGTTTTTAAATTTATTTTTTGAAGTGAAGCAACTTAAATTTAAAAAGCAAAAATGACAAGAAAAAATCAGAAGATATTTAAATATATTTTACTTATAATGCTGAAAAAGTTTTCTTACTTGGAAGGCTAAGAAAGTTTTTTTACTTAGAAGTCGCAAAAGTTATTCAGCTAGTCGGCAACTGCAGCTACCACATCGAAACGACTGACTTCAAACTCCAAAATCATTTTTCGCATGCTCGCCAATGGCTTTGATAGCTCCGAGGATGCGTTCGTCGACGATGCCATTGCGGCGGAGAACTTCGTTGGTGCGGTTAAGACGGTCAATCAATAAACGTGTGATGCCCACCAACCACTGAGGACACTGTTTTAATTGCTCTTCGATACCTTTTTTATCAATGTAAACAGCTTCCACATCGGTTAATGCCATTGCTGAAGCCGTGTGAGGCGCTTCCATAATAATAGACATTTCGCCCAAGTATTCGCCTGAGTTTACGATCGCCAGAGGGATCTCTTTACCCTCGCCGCCACCATCGCGGAAAATTTTTATTTGGCCCTTTTTGATAATATAAAGACGGTCGGGAGAAGCCTTTTCACGCAAAATAATATCGCCTTTTTTAAACTTAATCGTCGTCGGTTGCACTTAACTCCTCCAACTTCTTAGAGTATAGCGCGACTAATTGCTTTTTGCCAACGCCCCAGTCGTTCACGTCGAGCCTTCGCCGTAATTTCGGCACTAAACTCCCGCTCGACGCGCCAAACAGTTTTGATTTGGTTAAGATCGGACCAAAAACCAATACCAAGTCCAGCTAAATAGGCCGCACCCGCGGAGGTTGTTTCGATAATCTCTGGCCGCTGGATTTTTACGCCTAGATAATCGGATTGAATTTGCATCAACAAATTATTCGCGGCAGCGCCGCCATCAACCCTTAAAGATCTAAGACTTTTGCCTAAGTCCTTTTGCATGGCCAATAAAATTTCCGTGTTTTGCAGAGCCATAGCCTCTAAGGTCGCGCGCGCAATGTGTGCTTTCGTCGACCCGCGGGTTAAACCGCAAATTAAACCGCGCGCTTCTTGATTCCAGTGAGGCGCACCTAATCCCGTTAGCGCCGGAACAAACTCTACGCCCCCGCAATCAGGAACGGCCCCGGCCAAATTTTCAATTTCGCGCGCTTTGGAAATAATACCCAAGCCATCCCGCAACCATTGAACGGCGGCGCCACAAATAAAAGCTCCTCCCTCTAATGCGTAGGTAACTTTTTTATCCTGTTTAAGCTTCCAGGCCACGGTCGAAAGTAATTTATGTTTTGAAAATTTTGGTTTCGCGCCCGTGTTCATCAGCATAAAGCTTCCCGTGCCAAAAGTGCATTTAGCTTCGCCTGCGGAAAAGCAGGTTTGGCCAAAAAGCGCCGCCTGCTGATCCCCGGCGACACCGCTAATAGGAATGCCGTCGGGAAGAAAACTTAAACCCGACGTAAAACCAAAAACCTCGTCAGAGGCGCAGATCTCGGGAAGAATTCCGGCGCTCACGCCGAAAATTTTAAGCATGTCTTTATCCCAGGCGCATTTCTCTAAATTCATCAGCATCGTACGTGAGGCATTGGAAACATCAGTCCGGTGAACTTTTCCGCCCGTAAGCCGCCAAATTAAAAATGTGTCAATATTTCCGGCGGCTAAATCAGCGCCTGTGGATTTTACGTTCTTTAAGAGCCAATTGATTTTACTCCCAGAGAAATAAGCGTCGACGACAAGACCCGTCGTTTTATAAATTTTCTTTTCTAGTCCCTTTTTCTTTAAACCATTGCAATAGTCCGCCGTGCGCCGGCATTGCCAAACAATTGCGTTATAAATTGGCTCCGATGTCTTGCGGTCCCACAACAAAACCGTTTCGCGCTGGTTGGTAATGCCAATGGCCGCAATGTCCTTACCCTCAACTCGTCCCAACTCAAGAGCCCGGGTAATACTTGTCACGACACTGCGCCAGATATCGCTAGGATTATGCTCGACCCAACCGGGCTTTGGAAATATCTGTGGATATTCCTCATTATGTTTTGCAACCACCCGGCCCTCTTCGTTAACTAGACTTACTGTGGTGCCCGTTGTTCCCTGATCGATCGCTACTATATATTTTTTTGCCATGGCCGAGGCTCCCTGTTTTCGGGTATCATACTATTATGCCCGATAGTGATGAACGCAGTAAAATATTTAACCTTAAAGACCTCGACACCGACAAGCTGCTCTATCATGTATTGCCCCGCTTCATTATGGAACTTATGCGCAAGTATTTTCGCATGGAAGTGGAAGGCACGGAAAATCTGCCAAAATCCGGCCCCTGCATTATTGCTCCCAACCACTCTGGCTATGCGGGCTTTGATGCTTTCTGCCTAAAAAACGAAATTTATAAAGCCACCGAGCGTGATGCTAAAGTCATGACCCATCATTTCTGGTTTTTAACCGAAACAACGGCAGTCCCCGCCAATAAAGTTGGTTTTGTGGACGCGACAACAAAAAATGGTATTGAACTCTTAAAGAAAAATGAAATGATCGTTCTCTTTCCCGAAGGTGAATACGGTAACTTTAAGCCCACGAGCAAAGCCTACAAACTCCAAGAATTTAAACGAGGATTTGTCAGATTAGCCGTATATACCGGTGCGCCCATAGTTCCCGCCGTGGTTATTGGTGCCGAAGAAACTCATATTAACCTCAAGGAATTAAAATTCTCGCGATTCTTAAGAGGGGCTGTTTTGCCGCTGCCGTTAAATATCTTACCGCTACCGGCGCGCTGGAAAATTAAATTTCTAAAACCTATTTATCTGCCTTACAAATCAGAAAGTGCTAAAGACTCTGAACTTATGAACGAGCTTGCCAGCGACATTCGCGAGCGCTTACAAAAAGCCATCCGCGAGGAACTCAGTAAACGTAAATCTATTTTTCTGTAAGTTACCGCGCGGGAGCATCGGCCAGATCTTGGCCAACGGTGCGCAAAATGTTTACCCAGCTTTGCACGATAAGCCCCGGATCGGCGGGATCGCGGCCAACTAGACCTTTAGACAGTGTGACGGCAATGGTCACGGCCACCACTAAAATCAGCACATATTCAATGGCGATTTGACCGCGTTCACCGGCGCGTTTAGACTTAGGCCGTGACGGACACGAATCCACAGGAAAAGCCAAACAAACCTTCGCTTTTATCGGGGACCTGGCCATTTTACGCCAAACTCCTGGTTATGATGGTTTTAGTCTTCTTTGCCAGTATCGGCTATTTTCGCAGTAACCTTTTGGATAGCGATCATTTTTCTAACGGCGATGGCGACCATGTGGTTGGTGATGACGAAGACCCGCATCCTTCCGAAGCCGGCCAAAGAAAAGAGATAAAAGACTTAACTCTTAAAACCGCCGAGGGACTAACTGCTCAGCTCTCCGATTTCAAAAACAAAGTCGTCATTCTGACTTTTTGGGCTTCCGATTGCGGACCCTGTCTCGAAGAACTGCCGACGTTTGCCAAGCTCACCAAAGTTTTTGGCCCCGATAAATTAACCGTTGTGCCAGTGAATATCGAAGACGAAGGGTCGCTGGATATGAACTTCGTAAATACTTTTTGGAAGAAAAACGATATTCCCTTTAAAAGTTTCTTCGATACCAAGCAAGTCAACGCTCAGCTCATGGACATACAGGTCATACCGACGAATTATATTCTTGATAAAAAAGGCCGTATTGCTTTTTCAAGCTTTGGCTACAACAACTGGTCAAGCACGAAGGCCATGGATTTAATTCGGTCGCTGGTTAACGAGGCCAATTAACATTGGCCAGGGCTAAATACTGTTTGCAGATGTGAAAAGATAAAATCATAGCCTTTATCATCGATTTGCGAATTAATTCCAAACACATAATCCTTATCGATGCGGCTAACGGCAACGTGTTCTTCGTTGGCAGCTGGCTCAAATGATAAATTAAAAACGTCACTCGACGGATAAAGCATAACAAAGATATTAGCGCCAAGATTTTTTAGATGTTTACGGCTTTCGCTAAAACCTTTTAGAGCCTGCTGAATTTTAAAATAAATCTCAAGAGCCAGAGCCTCTTGATATTGAGCAAAGTAGATTCGCAGTGGCCCATCAAAAATAGCCGCGTTAAAGGCCGGGCTGTAAAACTTCGATTGTGTTAACGTTGCGACTGACGGATTTACCATGCAACCCCTTTTGTTTTATGCCTCCCTTTTAGACTAGAAAAGTTTTGTACTAAAAAGCAATTTTTTTTTAACAAATTCTTTTATTTTTGGACCAGGTCTCTGCAATTGGCATTTTTCCAACCTGATAGAAGAGTTCACGCCAGGAGCTTTCAAGTACCGCGAAGTCCGAAACCTTCCCGGCCTCGAGGCTACCAACGGAGTGACTTAGATTTAAAGCGTAAGCCGCGCCTATTGTGTAGGCGGAAATTATTTCGGGCAATGACATAGACATATTTAGACGTGCCAACACACCGACAAGCGAAAGATCCATTGAGGGACTCGTGCCGGGATTAAAATCTGTCGCCAGCGCAACTCTGGCACCTGCATCGATTAATTTTCTTGCCGGTGGATAGGGCACTTTCAAATAAAAATCGGCCGTTGGCAGTAATACACATGTTGATTCTGTTTTGGCAAGCCGTTCAATTTCGTGATCCTGCAAACATAAAAGGTGATCGACGCTGACGGCGCCAAGGTCAGCCGCTGCAACGGCACTTTGGGTAGAGGAAAGCTGCTCCACATGGCCCACTAGGTCCATTCCGAGCTCCTTGGCCTTCTGCCAATACCGTTTTGCCATCTCCAAAGAAAAATAGCCCTTTTCGACAAATATATCCACGCGCTGACTGAGTTTATTTTTCTTAATTAAAGGAAGAGTCTGCGCCATGATTTCATCTATATATTGCTCAGGGTCTGGAGTTTCCGGCGATTTCGCATGCGGGCCCAAAAAAGTGGAAACACAATGGATGCCTTTGGCCCGCTTTATAATTTTTAATAGCCTAATTTCCTGCGCGTGGCTTAATCCATAGCCCGACTTTACTTCGAGAGTTGTTACTCCCTGACGGGCAAAATTTAAAACATGTTTCTGCAGAATTTCGCCGAGTTTTTTGTCCGAAGTTGCGCGGGTGGCATTAACCGTAGATAAAATTCCGCCGCCACGTGCGGCGATTTCTTGGTAAGACATCCCCTGGTTACGTAATTCAAACTCATGCGCGCGGCTTCCACCAAATAAGCTATGCGTGTGACACTCCACGAAGCCCGGTAGAATAACTTTGCCTTTTAAATCAATGCTCTTTTTTTTCTTTTTGGCAATTTTAGACGGAAGTTCTTTGGCCGGTCCAATCCAGACAATCTTCCCATTCTGACAGGCTAAAACGGCGTCATTAATAATGGATAAGTCACCTTCAGAGATACGGCGACCGCCCTTGGCGGCAGCAGCACTTAAGGTTAAGGCTTCAGAAATGTTTTTAAAAAGGATCACATTTAAGAATTACTGAGTAATATAGCGTTTATCAAACTCATTTTGAAAGGATGCGGAATATTTTCCGTTAAATAAGGTCACGTCCAGAGCTTTAATCTTAGTAAGCGCATCGCCAAAGCTATCAGAAGCGGCCAATACCATGAGATGTTCGCTAAAAAGTCTGTCTATAGATCTTGCGTCGTTGGCACTCATTACGGCCGCTTTCTTGCGGACTTCCCACCAAATTGAAGCATATACCCGGCCCATTAAATGAACCTCGCCCAAGGCATTGTTGCCGCAGGCCCGATAAGCCTGTTCGGCCGTGAGATTGGCGTTGCTATCAATCCGGCGCAAGACTAAACACTCATCAAAACCATTAACGTCATTTACCAGCGCCTCGCCCAGTGCCGTATTTGAGGGAAACATTATGGCCGCATGATAATCCGCTTGGCCCTCGTCAATGGCGCCGATACAACCGGTGTTATCCGTGCAACAAGTAGAATTACGTTCCTGCTGAGAACAAATTCTGGTTTTATTTCCTGGCGTGGAAAGATTATAAATCGAAAAATTAGTCGCATAACCCACATTGGCGTGACCCATTTCATGCAAATATATTTCGGCCCCCAACGAGAATTCAGCGCCACCGTCGGTAAGCGAACCAATAACGACAATTTTATTTTCTGGATCCCAGAAGGCATTATCTAAATTCGGATACCAAGAAATCACTCCAATATTTTGGTCTTTCGCGAAAAACTTACCAACCCGCGCGGCCATATATTTAATTTGCGCATTTATCCAATAAAAAGCCATGACCTGACTAAAGCGGTGATTAACATCGTTGCCGTAGTTAAATTTAAAATTGCCCGTAGCCGTACTTACCCGCGGCAGCAGGGCGCGGTCAGTCCGCGCGATGACGTCGATTGATGGATTTTTTAAAAAGCCCGAATTGTCATAATCAGCGCGTTCAATTGATACACCGTGAAGTTGATAGGCTGCTAAATTAGAATTGCCGGAGATGGCCGCGGGCAAGGCGGCTTCATTCATGGCAACAGGGTTTTTCCAAAATAAACAGCTATTAAAATTTGGATTTGTAAAACAATCGGCGACACGATTCTTAACGACGCCGTCAACGGGCAAAACTGGCACCTGTTCGTTAGAAGCCGCTGGATCTTGTTCGTTAGGATTATTTGTGGTTGCCGACGAATTTGATATCTGGTTTACAGCTGCGGCCATGGGAAAGTCGCCACCGCAGTTTTGATAGGCCAACATAAGCGCCATTAATATAGCAATGACCTTAAGGCTGTTTTTGTTAGCCAATTTCATTTCCCTCGCCCGCTAGATATTCCTATCGGACCAAAGTCTAGAAAACTTTAGCTCAATTTGAGACAATATAACTGTAGTCTTTTCACTAAGATGCATTAGAATAAACCGCATGCAAGCGTTAGAAAGTACGCTCAACGGCGAAAAAGTAGAGACCCGGCTCATTGAGCGCGAAGTTCCCACAATTAAAGACGGCGAGGTTTTAATTCGCGCCCGCTTCTCCAGTTTAAATTACAAGGACGCATTGGGCGTAAGTGGTAAAGGAAAAATCTATAAGGGCTATCCGCGCATCGGCGGCATCGATGTCGCCGGCGAGATCGCGCAAAGCCGCAGTGAAAACTTTAGCGAAGGCGATAAGGTTTTGATCACGGGCTGTGGTTTGGGCGAAGTTTATGATGGCGGTTATGCCGAGTATGTTAAGTTTGCCGCCGAAAACGTTATTCCACTACCAGGAAATTTATCTCTTGAGGAAAGTATGATTTACGGTACCGCCGGTTTTACCGCGGCCCTTTGTTTACAGCGCTTAATTCAGAATGAACAAATTCCCGAAAAGGGTCCTATTGTCGTCACCGGCGCCAGCGGCGGCGTGGGCTCCTTTGCGACGCAATTTTTAGCGCAATCCGGCTACAGTGTAACAGCCGTTTCGGGCAAAAAAGATAAATATGACTTTTTAAGTTCTCTGGGTGCTGAAACCATCTGCGATATTACCCAGCTGGAATTAGGCCCCCGTCCGCTGGAAACCGTAAAATTCGGCGGCGCTATCGATAACGTCGGCGGCGAAACGCTGGCCAAAATTAGCCATCACGTTAATCTCTGGGGAAATATCGCGTGCGTAGGACTCACCGAAAATCATGAAGTGAAATTAAGTGTCATGCCGCTAATTCTCCGCGGCGTTAGCCTTTTGGGAATTAGCTCCAACAACTGCGGCCTACAACTCCGTCATAATCTGTGGCAGTGGCTTGCCAATGAATTAAAACCGCGCGATTTAAAACGCTTCGTCAGTCACACCGGAAGTTTATCAACCGTGGGACTGATGGCCGATAAAATGCTTAATCGCCAGACATGGGGACGAATTCTAATTCGATGCGAGAGCTAATTATTCAGTGGGATCACTGGTTATTTCTAAAGATTAATCACGATTGGACTCATCCGGCCCTGGACCCCTTCGTCGTTGGCTTAACGAATATTCTGCACGCAAAAATATTTACGTTGGGAATTTTGCCAGCGGTCATTATAGGACTCATTTACTGGCAGCGAAAAATCGCTTTACAAGTCTTGGCTTCGATAGCGATCACGATTGCGATTACCGATTTTACTTCCTACAAAGTTTTTAAGAGTGCTTTTGACCGCAAACGCCCGCATCACACCGAAATTGGCGCCATCGTTCGCGTACCCTATGGACCGATGAGTAAAAGCTTTCCCTCGAATCACTCGTTAAATTCATTTGCACTTGCTAATATTTTAGCCTTTTATTGGCCAAGCGGTGCGGTCTATTACTTTATTTATGCAATTTTAGCTGCCTATAGCCGGGTTTACGTCGGAGTTCACTATCCTCTGGATGTAATAGCTGGTATGATGATCGGAATTATTTTTGCCGTGGTGATTCGCAGAGCCTTACTTTTGCGTTTTCCGTGGTTTCAAAAAAAATCGTAAGAAGGAGACAACATGAGATTCTACACGTTAATTTTAGCGTTCCTAAGCTTGTTAATTATGAGCTGCGACCGCAACGCGAATGTAACGCCAAATTCAGATAAAGAAAAAACTCTTTATGTATTGGGCGCGCAACTAGGACGAAACTTGGAAGACTTCAAATTCAGCGATGAAGACATGAAGTACGTTATCCAGGGTATGCGTGACAAAGCCGGCGGCAAACCCGTCGTCGTAGCACCCTCGCAAGAATATTTTGAAAAAATTAAGGCTTTAATGGAAGCCCCCATGAAGGATAAAGCGAAAGCCGAAATAGATGCGGGTGAAAAGTTTTTGGCCGACGCTGAAAAGCAACCTGGAGCCCAAAAACAAAAATCAGGTTTGATCTATATTGAAACTAAAGCAGGAACCGGCAAAAACCCAACGCCAGCGGATTTCGTTAAAGTTTTTTACCGCGGCACACTCCGTGACGGTAAAGAGTTTGATAGCAATATGGGTAAGGATCCCGCCAAGTTCCCGCTCGGTGGAGTTATCCCCTGCTGGACGGAAGCTTTACAGCTCATGAAAGCGGGCGGCAAAGCAACTATCTATTGCCCAACAATGATTGCTTACGGCTACCGCGGTAGCCCACCGGTTATTCCTGGTGGTGCGGCCCTCAAATTCGAAGTTGAATTACTAGGAATCGAAGCTCCGCCAAAAATGGATATCCCTGGTCATGCTAAAGGAAAGAAAAGCAAATAGTGTATGTTGACGCCATCAACCCGTTATTTGGCGCGAGTTTTACTCGCGCCAATTATACTTTTTACCTTAATGCGGCTGGGTTTTTGGTGGTTATTTAAGGGCTCAGAACATGTTGGGACGCAAGAACTGTGGAAAGCCTGGCTGTTAGGATTCCGCTACGATTTACGGGTCGCCTTAGTATTAGCCCTCCCCAATATTTTATTAATTAATATCCGGTTTTTTAATCCCCGCTGGTCAAAATCAGCGCGTAGTTATTGGAAGGCCTATTGGGTTTTCGTGATGACTCTGGCCTTTGCCTTTTATCTCTTTGATTTTGGCTATTATGAATATCTCCGCACACACACAAACGCTACTGCGCTAAGATTTCTGGTGGATTTTTCGATTTCCATGCAGATGATTTGGCAAAGCTACCCCGTCATAAAGGCCTTTGCGATTATATTTGTTTTCGCAATTTTTTATGCCACGGTTTTTTCGCGTCTTATTTTGCCGGCGGTGGATAAATCAATCGAGAACATTTCTTTTAAGCAATCTTTTACCAATGGTTGGGTGGCTGCCGGCATCGTTCTCGCAGGGCTCTACGGAAAAGCATCGTCATATCCATTGCGCTGGAGTGACGCTTATTTTTCAAATAATGCCTTCACGACGGCGCTTGCGGTAAATCCAATTCACTATTTTGTTGATACCTTTAAATACCGACACTCCGGATTTGATGCGGAAAAGGTTAAAAAATATATTCCTTCCGTGCGCCGCTATTTAGGACTACCAGAAGAAAGCTCGAATGAAATTAAAATCAAACGTGAAGTAAATCCAAGTCCCGTTGAGCCACCGTTAAATGTGGTGGTAATTATTTTGGAATCACAAGCCGCTTTTAAAACTGGGATATTTGGCAACGCCGCAAATCCAACACCTTATTTGGACCGTCTAGCAAATTCTTCCGTATTATTTAAAAAACATTATGTCCCCAGCGAAGGGACCGCACGGTCTATATTTGGAATTTTAACGGCGATTCCCGATGTGAACACCGACTACACCTCGTCCCGTAATCCACTCATTGCCGGTCAAAATCTTATTATAAACGCTTTCGAAAATTACAAAAAATTTTATTTCTTAGGCGGAAGTACCAGCTGGGGAAACATACGTGGTCTTATTTCTTACAATATACCTGATATCGAAATCGTCGAAGAAGGCAGCTTTAGCGGCGAACGCAATGACGTCTGGGGAATTTCGGATTTAGAGTTATTTAAAGAAGCCCACAAGCGCTTTGATGCCATTAAGGATCAGCCCTTTTTTGCCGTCATCCAGTCGGCAGGCTTTCACCGGCCCTATACGATCCCCAAAAACCACGACGATTTTAAACTTGCCGATCCAAAACCCGAACACATTGCCAACGGCGGCTTTGATTCCGTTGAAGAACTAAACTCTTTACGGTTTCAGGATTTTAGCTTGGGGAAATTTTTTGCTCTGGCCGAAAAGTCGGAGTACTTCAAAAATACTTTATTCGTAATTCAGGGAGATCATGGCTTGCCGGGAAATAAAGCTAAAAACTTAACGCCGGGCCAGATTTTTTTTGGGCTATCGCGCTGGCATGTGCCCCTGCTTTTTTACTCTCCCCGTTTGTTTCCCACTCCCGAAGTTATTGAGGATATTTCGAGTGAACTTGATGTCATGACAACTGTCGCGAGTTTGACTGGACGGGCCCATACCAATACAACGCTGGGCCGAAATCTGTTTGATAAAACGTTGGCCACCGAGCGACCAGCATTACTTTATACTTATTACGAGAATCCCCCGGGCGTTTCGGTAATTACCAAAGATTATTTGGTCCGCTGTAATGCGCGACTAAGCTGTTCGGGGCTTTATAATTATAACTCTTCCACTCCCGACCTTGATCTAAGCCAGAATGAATCTGATAGTTACAAGAAGCTGCAGGACTTAACTTTTGGCCTGTATGAAACCGCAAAATACCTTCTATATCACAATCCTAACCCGCTTATAAAAAAATAACTCCAGTCCAGCAACATTGAATCCGATAAAGAATTCAGGATGTTGCGAATTATTTTTCCGCTACTTTTAGCGTTAGCAGTAGGAATTTTCTTACCGGTTTCCTTTGCGAAACCGCCTAAAAAGCCCAAGGAACGCGAACCAGCCAGTTTTAAGTACGTAATCACGAGCCAAGAATGGATGTCCATGATGTCCCGTGATCTACCGGCGGCATTTTGTGATAGCAAAGAATATTACGGTTTTTGTTTCGATACCGACAAGCAATCCTGTGGGGCTACCGTTCAAAAAATCGCTAGCCGCTGTTATAAAAAAATATCCATTCCAAAATCAGTTAGGCTTTCCACCCAAGGCGTTGATTTGGGCCAATGGTTAGGCCGCTGCGTCGGCGGCGAATACGAAAAGCAAATGTCAGGCAAACGCAAAAACAATGCTGTTTGCAAAGAGAGCCGCCAATGGTTTTAGTCTTCGCATTACTTCATTGGTTCTCTTATGCGTTTGCGGGTTGCGACCTAAATGTAAATCAGTTGCAAGAATTACGCACGAGTCTTCTTTGCAGCTGCGATGACGACACGAATGCCTGTGCAATTCTGGTGGATGCATTCCAGCGTCCCAACACCAACACTTTGGCTTCAATGGTCGGCGCCGCCATAGGCACGCACTTAAATTATCGGGTATATAATCCCTATTCTCCGAAAGGACGCCTTAGTCAGGCGGGCCTTAATGACTGGTCGGCCGTGGCCTTTAAAAATTGTGGGATGTTCGAGCAAAAAGAACTGCGTGAGCTACTTTCCAAGAGTATCGACGAACAACTCCAAGTCGTAAATAATAACTTAAAACTCTGCCGCCAAGCCGAACAGCTTTACGAAACCTTCGAAGAACCCCATTTTGAAGCCCGCTGCGAAAAGGGAAAACTCGTCGCCAGTCCTCGAAAGCTAGAAAATACTGTTGAGCACACTGTGATTCGTGGTCCCGCCAGCAACGAGTTCACGCATATTTTGAGAAGTAAAGGCGGGGAAACGGCGCGCTTTACGCAACGCTCGTTTATGATGAACATTCATGGCAAGAGCGATTCAATTAAATATACGCTTAATTTTGTCGACGATAATAATAATACGCTTAAACCCACTTCCGCCGAAGTGACCCATGTGCGCGGATTATGGCAGCGCTACCGCCGTGAATTTGTCGAAATGACCAACTGCTGTAACAACCCAAAAGACACAAAAGAAGCCTGCAAAAAATACGATATTAAAGATTAAAGCTTACTAAGGGCGTAAGCGGAAACTTTGTTTTCGCCCATGCGCGGAACAAGCAGCATTTGCGTTCCAGGAACAATACCGATGTCGGCGGAATTTTTAAAACCGTAGATTAAAACTTCGGACTTACCATTATTGGGCCTTACGCGGTAAACCTTTCCTGCCATCCAGTCCGAAACAAGAAAATTACCTTTGCTATCAACTTCCAATCCATCTAAATGTCCCAAGGGACGGCGGGTAATTTTTGTGATTTGTTTTGAGCTTATCCCAATGGAATAAATATGCCCTAACGCCTTAGTGGCCCAATCCCCGTTTTCAATCAGGCCCCACGAAGCTACGATCAAACGGTTTCCCTGAATCAATAATCCATTAGGAGACTCTAACTGCTTGCCATCAATAAAAACCGACGACTTATCTTCTTCTATCCGGTAAATGCGGCTAACGATGGTATCAGATACATAAACCACGCCAGATCCATCAATGACAACGTCATTTAAGAACTTAGCTCCCGGAACATCAATTTTTTTGGCAATAGTTCCGTCGGCAATGTTAATGGCAACAATCTGATCAATATCACTTACCCAAAGAAGGCCATTGTGGGCGCGCAAACCCTTGGGCGCATTTAATTCTTTAACCCAACCTGCCGTTATTATTTTGCCGTTCTTATCTAATTTATGAATTAAGCCATTGCCGTCTTTTTCGTCGGGCTTACCACCGACGACCGAAACAAAAATATTTTTGCTTTCTGGGTCGAAGTAACAACTTTCTGGGGCATCGAGATTTTCCTCTAGCGTCCACGCCGGGTGCACTTTTGCATTTTTGTCATTTTCTTTTGAAGCATCGACGGCGGCTTGGCCCGAGTTTAAGAATAAAGAAAAAATTAATACCCACATATTTGGCTCCTCAAAAAACTAGCTTATAAAATATTTTTTGAGTCGCCAACTAGATTATGCGGCGGTTTTGCCGGAAGCCCCATTTGTCGAGGTATACCTCATAAGCGCTTCCTTAACATTGTTGAAAACCTCTGTTTTGCTCAGCACCCCTTGGGCCAGGAGAAAATCCTTTATGGATGGTTTTACGCCACAGATGGCGATATTTGTGGTCTTTTTACGCAGCAATTTTTTGGCTTGCGCCATGAAATTAATGGCATAGGAGTCAACTCCCGAAACCTCGCGCATGTTTACCAGTGCTATGGTAAATTCCATGTTATCCAATTCGCGCAGACATTTCTGAAGTTCGCCCTCAAATCGCGCGCCCAAAGTGCCAATCAAGGTAATAACCACGACCTTATTCTTTTCAGCTATGAGATATTGAAAGACTGTCGAGTTATTTTCAAGGGAAGGTTCGGCCTTCGCGTTATCCGCGGCTTCAGGTGATATAGGTAGGACATTAACCTTGCTCACAAACGTACCCCTTCTACGGTTCCGTTTATAATTTTATTACTCCTAGATTTAAAATACCAGAAAATCTCAAAATGACTTAGGTGAACGTATCAGTATCAGAATGGGACATTATTTTTCGAGCTCATCGAGTTCTTTGGATAAGCTAGTGAGCTCATTTGTCACAGTTTCCCGCCGCGACTTTAACTTAGTCACATCATCATGAAGTGACATCTTTTCTTTGCTGCGCAGGTCATTATTTATAGATGCAATTAAACCTTTTCGGTCCTTTATTTCTTCATTTAAAAATTTCTTACGTCCCACCAAATAGCCACTTAAAAATTTTGCTTCAGACGTCTTGGGGCAGGTGCGTTGATAGACTTGTCCTTGAAGTCCAAACTCGTAACCGTAACTAGTCTGGCAAAACTTCCGTAAACCCTGGGCAAACCCTTGCGCATATTTTTTATCGTCAAGACGGCTGCCAATACCAACACAGGCCTTTTCTCTATCCCCCGCATGAGTCTTAGGGTAACCATAAAGGGCATCTTGATATCCAAGCGGATATCCCTCACCCTCCCGGCAGCCGCGAATTTCTGGTGTCGAGCAGGCCGACAATAATATTAACACAATAGTTATGACCTTAATCATTTAAACAACTCTCTATTTGCGCAACAAGTTTTCGCCATTCAATCGGTTTTAAAAACAACGCTTTGGCACCTTTTCTAATCGCTTCTTTGGCGTCGAGGTCCGCATAGCCCGTCAGCAGAAAAACATGGGGTTTAACGGGATCTATTTCGCGGATTTTTTCGAGGAGATGAGTCCCATCCATGTCAGGCATACGGACATCCGATATAACCACGTCTATTTTATTTCTTAAAATGCAGTCTAAGGCTAATTGGCCGTTGGCGGCTTCAAGAATTTCGCAACCATGAAACTCAAATTCGTCGGACAAAAGATCCCGCAAATCAGGCTCGTCATCGACGATCAAAATTTTTTTGCCCTTAAGCGATGTCATCTCTTTTTTACCGCCTTAAAACAGCCGGCGGTTTTTACTCTGTTATAGATCTTCTTGGAAACAAGAAACTGCTGTCCAGCCGGGACATCAACCTTCTCCATAATCTCATCGCTTTCAAATAAGCGCCGAGAGTGCAGATCTCCGGCCAAAACCTGACCCAACGCCATTTCTATCATCATCGATATCGGCTGATGGAGGGTCGTGAATTTGCCACGAATCTTCTTATCGATCTGGCGCAGAATATCTTCTTTTCTCACCTTGCCACTGGGAACGGAACATACCGACTCCGACCGTTTGCATTCGTCCTCGGTACAGCTCACATTCGAGGTAAAGAGCGGTACATATTTGTCGGCTACCCAGGCAATCTCTTCAAAAATCATTTTATTTTTCTTGTCGACACTCACCCAAAAAGGTTCCGTGGCCGTGACGGTAAATATCTTTTTTACTTGCACGTCAGTTTCATAATAGACGGTAAAGTTTGAGAGATGTTTTTTTCCCTTTGGAGCCGTTTGTATTGGATCCTGAAAACCACAAACAAAAAGTCTTTTGTCGGCCTTATACTTCATGGATAAAACAGCTTGAACTTCGTCAGACCCAGGACACGTTTGTGCCTGGGCCCCATTTAGTAATAAAGAAAATAGCAACATGAACATGATTTAACTAGCTTACCAAGTCAGATGTGAAGATCAAAACCGAGAAGAGCAATCTCGACCTAAGATTTTACCAGACCGTTTTCCTGGCCAAATTCACTGGCGATTTTCATTATTTTATCGGCGACGCTATCAAACGCCTCCTGCGAATTTGCCGGATCAGGCATCGCCCAACTCAAGCGTTTGGCTTTTGAGGGGATGTGAGGACATTCCTCCTCGGCACAAAGAGTGATAAGAAAATCTAAAGAAGATAAAAATTCCTTAGGTAATTCCGTCCAGGACTTAGATCTATGTTGACTGATATCGATTCCCCTCTTTTGCAGGGCGATTATTGCCAAAGGGTTTACGCGGCCACTGGGTTTTGATCCGGCACTGGCAACTTCACACCGGTCAGCCCATATATTGCGGGCGATTCCCTCGGCGATTTGACTCCTTGCGGAGTTTGCCACGCACATAAACAGCACTTTCATAGTCCAAAAAATTAACAAGACGCAGGCCCTATGTCACGCGCGTCTTTCCTGTTTACATATAATAAATTAACATTTAACTAACTATATGCTGCGAGCCTTCGCCGTTAATTTAACTCTATTTTTTTTGATAAGGATTTACCTTTTCACTGCTGTCATTTTGGCAGGCAGTGCGACGCCACTTTCAAGACTCATTGCCGCGTTTATCGTCGGCGCGCTTTTTGACTTGATCGTATTATGTTATGCAATGGCGCCTTTGCTCATTTTACGCTTAGCCGTGCCAGAAGCAATTCGCCAAAAAAAATGGATTCGCGGCGTGCAGGCCGCCTACTTGTTCATCGCGTTTACGGTTTTTTTATTTGCCGCATTTGGTGAGCCCTTCTTCTGGGATGAGTTCAAAAGCCGCTACAATTTTATTGCCGTTGATTACCTTATTTATACGACGGAAGTTATTAATAATATTTGGGAGTCCTACCCTTTTGGATGGTTCCTGATTTTCGTTGCGGCCGTCGCCGCAAGCCTCACTTATTGGTGTTTACAATCTCAAAAGTCCGAAAAGAAATGGCAGCTAGGTTTTGTGATGGCAATACTCGTTACCGACACATTTCTTTTTTCACAGGCCTTGGCCGAATGGTCGCCTTATCGCGAAGCCACCGAACTTTCAAAAAACGGCGTATATTCCTTTCTAAACGCCTACTTTCATAACGAAATTAATTACAATGATTTCTACATTACTCGCCAGGAAGACCGGGTCATCGAACGTCTTGAAAAAATAGTACCCGGCGCAAACGTCTCGGCGGAAAATGGAATTCGCCGCCAAGAGTCTCCCAATGGCGAAGAAAAGCGTTATAACGTTGTCATGGTTGTAATGGAGAGTTTAAGCGCTAAGTTCATGGATTCTTATGGTAGCCGCGACCACATTACGCCCGTGTTAGACGCCCTAACTCAAGAGGGTTTATTTTTTAAAAATATGTTAGCCACCGGCACGCGCACGGTCCGGGGCCTTGAAGCCCTAACATTAGGCGTGCCGCCAACGCCCGGCCAATCTATCGTTAGACGCCCGGATGGAAAAAATCTGTACAATCTCGGCTCCGTTTTCCGAAAAAAAGGCTATTCAACGCAATTTATTTACGGCGGGTATTCTTATTTTGATAACATGCGAGACTTTTTTTCTAATAATGGCTTTGACATTGTCGATCAGGGAAATTTTCAGAAAGACGAAATTTCTTTTTCAAATGCTTGGGGCGTGTGTGACGAAGATATTTTTCGCCGGGTAATTAGAGAAGCCGATGTTCTCAGTAAGAAGCGCAAACAGTTTTTTCAAGTTGTATTAACAACCTCTAATCATCGGCCTTATACTTACCCGCAGAAAATTGATATTCCATCGGGCGCGGGACGCGGTGGCGCCGTTAAATACGCGGACTTCGCGATCGGTGAATTCTTAAAAGAAGCCAAAACTAAACCCTGGTTTAAAAACACGCTCTTTGTCTTTGCGTCAGATCACAATGCCGGTCTTAGCGGGAAAGCCCAAGTTCCGTTGGAAGATTATGTGATCCCCGTAATTTTTTATAATCCGCATTTTATTAAACCCCAGACTCATACCGAACTCGCCAGTCAAATAGATATTATTCCGACAATTCTGGGTTTTCTAAATTTTAAGTATGAGAATCGCTTTTTTGGCGAAAATTTGCTGCAAAAAAGCCCACGTCGCGCCTTGGTATCAAATTTCCAGTTCGTGGGGCTTTACAAAGACAATGAATTAGTTATCTTAGGGCCAAAACGTAAAATTGAGCGGTACCAAGTGGAAAATTTAAACGCCGTAAAAACTTTAGCTCCCGAGGGCGATGTCCTTGAAGATGCCATTGCCTACTATCAAGGGGCCTCGCTTATGTACCGCAACAAATCGTTAACGGAAGAACAACGCTCCAACAAATTTACGGCTGGCTCAACCAAATGAAAAAAGTCCCATTTAGCCGAGCCGCAATTTCGGCTCTCGAAGAAAAGTATGTTTTAGAGGCTCTGCACTCGGGGCATTTATGTGGTGACGGTGCCTTTACCAAAAAATCGCACCAGTGGCTGGAGAAAAATTTACGGGCAAAGAAAAGCTTACTCACGCATTCTTGCACGGCAGCCCTTGAGATCTGTGCGTTGCTCGCTGACTTAAAGCCCGGAGACGAAGTTATCATGCCTTCTTTTACCTTTGTCTCTACCGCTAATGCCGTTGTTCTGCGTGGAGCGGTTCCGGTGTTTGTCGATGTCCGCGAAGACACGCTAAATATTGACGAAAAGAAAATTGAGGCCGCGATCACCAAAAAAACTAAGGCCATATCCGTCGTTCATTATGCCGGCGTGGGCTGCGAAATGGATAGCATATTAGAAATTGCTAAGCGCCATGGTCTTTTGGTCTTTGAGGACGCCGCGCAAGGCATGCTTTCTTGGTATAAGGGCAAAGCGCTCGGTACAATTGGTGATCTTGGGGCATTGAGTTTTCATGATACCAAAAATGTCGTTGCCGGCGAAGGCGGTGCGCTTTTGATAAATTCTGCGGCATTTATTTCGCGCGCCGAAATTATTAGAGAAAAAGGAACTAATCGCAGTCAGTTTTTTCGCGGTGAAGTAGACAAATATTCTTGGATGGATGTCGGCTCCTCTTATTTGCCCAGTGAAATTCTAGCGGCTCTGCTGCTGGCTCAACTTGAGCGCGCCGAAGAACTCACGAAAGAACGATTAAAAATTTGGGATAAATACGATCGCGAATTAAAACCCTTTGACGGAAAAATTTCCCGCCCATTTATTCCGGCCGAATGCACTCATAATGCCCATATTTATTATATCTTGCTGCCAACTCTTGAAATACGTACACGGGCCCTGGCTTTTTTGAAGGAAAATGGCATCGGCGCTACTTTTCATTACGTTCCCCTTCATTCATCACCGGCGGGGCAAAAGTTCGGGCGCGCCGCAGGAGAACTCGCTACTACTAATTCTATTGCGGATAGAATATTACGTCTGCCGCTTTGGCCCGGACTCCCGGAGTCAGACAAAATTATTGAGCTAGTAACTTCTTTCTTAAAGAAAACCTAATGGAAATTGTTCATTTTTGTCCGCGTCCAAGTTTTTCTGGTCTCGAACAATATGCATGGCTTCTGGCCAAAGAACAAAAATACGCTGGGCACAATGTAAAGTTCGTCGTTTTAGAGGGTTCTCCCTTAGAAAAAAAATGCATTCAAGCGGGAATACCCGTTTTGCATTTAAATATCTTTTCTAAACTAGGTGTTAAGCTTTTTTCGCACGCCGATGACCCCAAAGTTCTTCACCTCCATAGTACTCTAGATGTTCGGCATTTGGGTTTATGGCTTATTCTTCGCAATTTTTTAGGCGCGCAGAAAATTAAAGTAATATTGCAGACACATATATGGCTCGACCATAAAAAGAAAGATCCTTTTCACCAGCTGCTCTATTCAGGCGTTGATGAGGTTTGGTGCTCAAGCTCGATGGCGAAAGCTAATCTGGAGCAAATTTTGCCAGTGCAGCCCGAGCAAGTTCGATTTGTAAATTACGGCCGCGACATTAAAACAATCGATAAGTTTATGCTTACCAGAGAGATGGCCCGTCACACTCTAAAACTTCCCGAGGACAAAATAATTGTTGGTTCCGTTAACCGCATTGATCCCGAGAAAGGTACGCTAGAGCTTGTGCGGGGCATGATTCCGCTGTTGCAAGACCGCGAAGATTTAGCCTTAGCCTGGGCCGGTGGCCCCACGGGAATGGACGCTGACGCCGCCAAATATAACCGAAAAATTACTCACTTTGTGCAAGAACTCCCCGTAGAAATTCGCCGCCGCATTTATTTTATTGGTAATCTGCCAGATTCTTTTAAGTATTTAAACGCGTTTGATGGTTATATTTTGCCGACCTATAAAGAATGTTTTTCTTTGGCTTTAATGGAGGCGCAGGTCGCGGGACTTCCTTGTATGGGCACGGATGCCGGCGGCACTCCGGAAATCGTGCGCGAAGGTCAAACGGGTTGGCTTTTTAAACCCCGCAGTTCTGAAGCTATCACTGAGGTTGTGCAGCGGTTTTTGGATGATAGAGACAAATGGGAGACTTTCTCTAAGAACGCCCGCTTAAGAATCGAACGTGACTTTGACTTCCCCGTTGTTTTTCAAAAAATTTTGGCGATGTACGAGGATTGAAGCGCGCGTGTGTCGTGGGGTTGCACACGCGGCGTGTGCGTGGGTTTGCTGCCGGGGTTTTCGGGTTTGCGTGGATACTCTTTGAGAGGCTGACGCACTTGCTCCTGTCCCGGGACAGATGCAGAACTGATACTTTTTTCAATGAAAATATTGTTCAATAAAAAATCGCAATCTTGGTCTCCGCAGCTAATTTAGTCTCCGCAGAAATTAGCAGGTATCGATGTCCGCAGAAACTATTACTATCGACGCGACTTCCTCTACCAAAAACCTAAGCCTACGACTTCCCCTGGCGCGATGCCTGCATCATCTGATAAATCGCCATAGAGTAGGCGTCGGATTTGCCGGCAAAATAATTCCAAACGGCCTCGCTGTCACCCTTGTCCCGGTTTTGACTTAGCTTAAATTTAGCCTCTACCTTTTCTATCCGGGCGCGAAAGCCGACGATGCCGGCAATTAACTCTTCTTTAAGACCCAAACTTATATTTAACTCCCAAGCGGTGCCGTTGGCCCCTTCAAACTCACGAATTGATTTCTGAATTATCTCTTCCTTGTCCCTTGGCTCATGCAAAGTTTCGATCCGCGCATGCACATGAACGGCGACATAGTTCCAAGTGGGAACATTTTCGGGACTCACATAGATAGTTGGCGAAATGTAGGCGTGAGGGCCGTTAAAAACAAAAACTGCCTTACCGGCTTTTTCAAAATCTCTCCACTGCGGATTTGATTTTGCCATGTGACCTAAAAGATTTTCGTCCTCTAAAATTACTGGAAAATGATTAACGGCAATTCCGCCACTGTTGGTTATACATATAGCCAATGGGTATTTTCTTATGACTTCTTCTATCAAGTGTTTGTCACTAATTTTTGAATATTCAGGAATATACATGGGGCCTATCGTATCCCGATTTGCCGTTCAGTCAAGAAACCCACTAATTTACTCTCGACTCCCCGCCTATTTCTTTTTAAAATCCTCACATGACACCACAAATTGGAATTGACCTCGGCGGTACAAAAACCGAAATCATAGCTCTCGACGGCGAAAAAATCTTAGCGCGCCTTCGCGAAGAAACCGCAAAAACCTACGAAGGCTCACTAAAACAAATTCAAAGCTTGATCCAAAAAATCTCCAAAGAAATCGGCCAGGAAATCACAAAGCTCGGAATCGGCACCCCCGGTGCAATATCAAAGAAAACTGGACTAATGAAAAACGCCAACTCCACGTGGCTTAACGGCAAACCCTTAAAAACAGATCTCCAAAAACTCTTAAATATCAAAGTGGAAATAGAAAACGACGCCAATTGCTTGGCCTTGTCGGAAGCCATCGCTGGCGCTGGGCGCGACTTCAAATCCGTATTCGCAATTATTTTGGGAACAGGCGTAGGCGCAGGCATAGTAATAGATAAAAAACTAGTTTCGGGCCCCAATTCCATTTCCGGCGAGTGGGGACATAATCCCCTTCCTTGGCCCGCAGCTGACGAACTCCCCGGCCCCAAATGTTATTGCGGCAAATCGGGCTGTATAGAGACTTTTCTTTCCGGACCCGCTTTAGAAAAAAATTTCTCTCGGCAATTTGAAGCTCCAAAAAATCTCTCAGCCACACAGATTGCTACCCTCCCGGCGGCAAAGGCTCTTATGGAAAAATATTTTGACTACCTCGCCCGCGCCCTGGCCTCTGTTATAAATATTTTGGATCCCGAAGTCATAATCGTCGCCGGCGGTTTAAGTAAAATTTCGGCAATTTACTCGGAAGTTCCTAAACTTTTGCCTAAATATATATTTTCGGATTCCGTCGAAACTAAACTCGTGCCAGCACAACATGGGGATGCGAGTGGCGTGCGTGGGGCCGCCTGGTTATAATCCTGCGGCATTAGGACTTTCGCGCCCCTTTATAATTTCTTTTGATTTAAAATCCAAATCTGGATTTGTTTTTCCATGAGCCCCAGTGGCATTGTGCCCTGGCGCATGAGCTCGTCATGAAAGTTACGAATATTAAACTTCGGCCCAAGTTCCGACTTTGCCATTTGACGAAGTTCCAATATTTTTAACATTCCAATCTTGTAGGCGGTCGCCTGCCCCGGCCAGATAGTATAGCGCTGAACAGACATTTCAATTTCAGCTTCCACCTCGGGCGTATTACTTAACAAATATTCTTTGGCTTTTTTGTAGCTCCATTTTTTCGCGTGAAGTCCCGTGTCGACCACAAGCCTTGCCGCCCGCCACAACTCCATCGTTAACCGGCCAAAATCTGCCACCGGATCTTTGTACATACCCATTTCTTTGGCTAAAAATTCCGCGTAAAGCGCCCAGCCCTCACCAAAAGCCGAAAGCCAACGGTACTTGCGAAAGTCAGGCAACTCTTTGCGCTCCAGAGCAATTGCTCCTTGTAGATGGTGACCGGGAATTCCTTCGTGATACGCGAGAGCTTCTAACTCGTAACGATTGGCCTGTGCCATGTTGCCAAGATTTACATAGTAAATTCCCGGTACTTTGCCATCGGTCGAAGGATTTTCGTAAAACGCCAATCCCGCCGATTTTTCGCGGTAAGGCTCAACGGCGCGAACTTCCAAAACCGCCCTGGGCAAAATGCCGAAAGCTTCGTGCAAATGGTTTTGCATATTTGTCATCACCCGCTGGGATTCGGCGAGGTAATTTTTTCGGCCAGCTTCGTCATTGCTGTAATAAAATTTGGGATAATTTCCCATCCACTTATTAATCTCACGCCAGCTACCCGTCGGCGCTCCCATCGGAGTAATTACGGTTAAAATTTCTTTTTGCAGGCGTGCAACTTCGTTTAAACCTATTTGGTGAATTTCATTAGCGGTTAAATTTGTAGTGGTATACTGCCTTAAAGAATAATCATAATAGGCAAAACCGCGCGGCAAATTCCAAGCACCGCCTTCAGCGGGGGCGATTCTTCGCAATTTTTCCAAGTAAGCGCTTAAATCTTTAAGCCCTGGCCCCACGGAGACAAGCAAAGCCTTCTCGGCTTCCGCTAAGAGTTTTGAGTTTTCTGCAGCATCGAGATTAAGTTTGGCGAGCTTCTTTTTAAAATCACTCCACAAGACCGAGTCATTTCCTGATTTGTCGAAGGGCGCGCCCACTAATAAGTTTTTAATATCTTCGTTAGATTTCACGAGCGTAAAACGCGGCGCTATAATACCTTTTTCTTTACGAATCTTTAATCGCGCTATCACCTGATTAAAGTAACGCCCAAATTGGTTTAAACGCGAAATATAATCTTGTGCATCTTTTGTGGATTCGACCAAGTGGCGATTGGTCATGAAGGTAATTAAATCCGTGTGCAATCCCGACATTTGATTGATCGGGTAATTATGATAACGAAATTTTTCCCCCTCTAATTCCATTTCACAAAGATATTTAAAAAATTCGTAACTGACTTTTTCTTCTTCGCCGAGAAAAGTGTAGCGAATCTTATTTAACTCGGACAAATAATCGCGCGTACGGGCGAAGTCCTGTGTATTTGACTCTTCGGAGACGTCATTTAAGCGGTCATAACCCTCTTTGCGGCCAACATAAGTCGCAAACTGGGGATAAATTCTTACAGCGTCCTCAAATTCACGAGTAAAAATATCTTTTATTTTGCGATTTTCTGACTCATTCAGCGAAGAAGAATGTTGAAAATCAACACAGGCTACTGTCGCCACTAAAGCCACAGCGCCAAAACAAAAAGCTAATTTCATTATTTCACGACCTCAACTGTTGTGTGAATTTCGTTACACGGAAAAATCCAGGCAAAATGCTTTTCATATTTTTTTGGCGAAATTTTATAAATTAACCAGCCAAAAAAATCCAGCGCCGAGCCAGAAAACTTAATTTCATTTTTCACGATACGATATTTGCCGGGACCCACCATCATTTCAAAAAGTTGTGGTATTGACCCTAAAGCAAAATGATAAAGATGCGTGGGATCTCCCCAACTCGCATAAGAACTATAATGAGGCGTAATAAATTCGATGTGGGCTCCGGTCTTGCTCACCCGCCACATTTCTTGCGCTAAAGTTTTTAAATTAGCGATGTGTTCGATAACATGCTGGCAGCGAACGAAATCAAAATCGCTTTGATTTAAAGGCCAGGGCGCAACGTTAAGGTCATGGACAACATCCACTCCGGGACGCGCAATATGATCTATGCCAATGGCTCCCGCTAATTTGTGGGGCCCACAACCGACGTCTAATATCTTCATATAACGCTCTTATATTTCACTATGAGTGTAATATATTCAAATTCTTAGCTCGCCATTGTCTTTGTGCGTTAAATTGCTGATAATGCTTAAAAACTATGAAAATTAGACCGTTTTTCCTATTCGTCATTTGCGTTGCATGGAGTTTTGTTTGCGCCAGCCAAACACTGCCACGCCTTGAGCTTTCAATGAACCCCGATGACCTATTTCATCCCCAGACGGGAATCTACGTAAATCCCACCAAGAAGGGCACGGCTTGGCGCCGGTCAGCGCGCTTACACGGCGAAGATATCGAGATTTCCATTCATGGCAGCGGCAGCCGCCAGCGTTCGCCGCAAAAATCTTTTCGCATTTATTCGCGACACGGTTTTAGTTTTTTTGCAGATAAAAAAGTATTGGTTTTACGCGCCGGCTTTAACGATACGTGGACTCACGATCAGCGTCAGCAACAAGAAACGGCGATTTATATAAAAGATCAGGTAGTAAGAAATTTATTTTCGCAAATGGGATTTTGGACGGCCAAAGGCCTATGGGCGGAGCTTTTTATCAATAATCAGTTTTGGGGCTTATACAATGTTACGGAGCGCATAGCGTCCAATGATAAAATCACCACAATAGATGAAAATGATGAGTTCTCATTGCAAGCAAAAGACATCGACGTCGATAACTTCACGGCCTATATCATCACGAATATTTGGTTACAGAACTATGATTGGCCCCAAAAAAACTGGGCGGCCTGGCGAGAAAATGCTGCCGGGGCAAAATGGAATTTTACAATTTGGGATGCGGAATATAGTTTTGGCAGCGGCATTCAGGGTTATAAAGTAAAACACAATACTGTTTACCATTTTCTAAAATCATCTTCGCCCATTAAAAAATTATTCGTTCAGCTTCTAAATACCCCCGGCTATAAAAAATATTTTTGGGGGAAAGTAGAGTTTTATTTAAAAAACTTTCTTAACGAAAAATATTTAACTCCCTTGTTGGAGTCAGATGCCTTAGTAATTCGCCCGACTTTGCCAAAAGTCATCGCGCGCTGGGCGCCTGGGCGAACTCTTGCGGATTTTAATACCGCCTTAGAAAAAGCTAAGAATTTTACCGCTGAACGCACACCTTATTTTGTCAGATATTGGCGTTCGGCCATTGGTGACCCACCCGCTACTTTTGCAGCAGAATTGCTAAGAAACACCGAGCCTAGTGTTTGGGACCGGCTCATTCCGTGGAAAGATTATTTGGATTATGTTTTTTAAGTGCTTGAATTTACAAGTTTATTTAATTTGGACTATTTCGTTGCAACTGCGCGCGCGGTTGGCTAGAACCTTCTTCAACCCGCAAAAATCAAGTGGAGGAAACCCATGGATTTATTGATTGTTGGCTCAAGTCTTCTTTTTGTAGTTTGGCTTTACTTCAATCACAATCCACTTGAACACAGTTCAAAATTCATGTTTCGCCGGTTCGTTAATTGGTTTCCTTTAGGCATGACTTACGCCTTCTTGTACATGGCCCGTTACAACCTCAACGTTTCCAAAAACGCTTTGGGCACGATGATGACCAAAGAAGATTTCGGTATCATTTTCGGCGTCGGGACATTTGTTTACGGATTATCTTTTTTAATTAACGGTCCCTTGGTGGATAAAATCGGCGGCAAAAAGGGAATTATTATTGCGGCGCTGGGTTCGTGCTTAGCCAACATCGCCATGGGTATTGTTACTTATCTTTACCTCAAAGGACAGCTGACTCTAAATATCGTTCTCACTTACTCCGCCCTTTACGGCGTAAATATGTTTTTTCAAAGCTATGGCGCCGTTTCTATTATTAAAGTTAAAGCTTATTGGTTCCACGTGCGCGAGCGCGGAATTTTCGGCGGAATTTTTGGTACATTAATTTCTTTTGGCGTGTACTTTGCCTTTGACTGGGGCCAAGCGATTGTTGACGCCGCAAAACTAAAGCCTACGGCGGAGCCCACGGCATTCCAAAATTTTCTTCGCTCGGCCTTTGCCATTGATACGGGAACAACCGACGCATTCTGGCTTGTGTTTTTTATCCCGGCCGTTATTTTAATTTTCTGGGCGCTTATCGATATGGTGCTTTTAAAGGACACTCCGGCCGCTGCGAACTTTGATGACTTTGATACGCACGACGCGTCTTCGGGTGAAATGGAAGAAAATTTCACGATGAAGCAGCTTTTGACTCGTATTTTTTCAAACCCCGTAATGTTAACTATCGCTCTTGTTGAATTCACCAGCGGTGTTATCCGTAACGGTGTTTTACAATGGTATTTCATTTTTGCTCACGAAGTTAAGCAACCGGGTGCGGAATTCTTTTTAAAACACTGGGGACTTTTACTTTGTATAACTGGAATTCTTGGTGGGTTTACGGCAGGATTTATTAGTGACCGCTGGTTTCATTCCCGTCGCGGTCCTCCTGCGGCGATCTTAAATGCTTTTATGATTTTGTTGACCATTGGAATGTCGCTAAGTCTTTTTAGCAGCCCGGTGATTGTCGGTACTTGCGCGGTTTTGATTTCTTTAGCGGTCATTGGCGTTCACTCGATTATGTCGGGAAGTGCGGCGGCGGACTTTGGTGGCCGCAAAATGACCGCCACAGCCTCGGGTATTGTTGACGGCTGCGTTTACTTGGGTAGCGGTTTACAATCGGTGTGTCTTGGATATTTAACTTCTAAAGATTGGCATTTTTGGCCGGTATTTTTAATTCCTTTTACCATCATGGGATTATTTTTTAGCTGGCGTATGTGGTCGGAACTTCCCGCTGCGACTCGCCGCTATCTTGTCATGGTCGAAAAAATAACCGTGCGTGCTCGCGGCAAAACTCTTGAGAAGACAGAAACGGTTATAGTCACGGAGTAGTTTTTGCGGCTTGCGGCTTGCGGCTTGCGGCTTGCGGCTTGCGGCTTGCGGCTTGCGG
>CAZCFY010000014.1:67865-108285 GCA_964498095.1 uncultured Bdellovibrionales bacterium
TTGCGGCTTGCGGCTTGCGGCTTGCGGCTTGCGGCTTGCGGCTTGCGGCTTGCGGGGCAAATTTTAATTTCCCGAGAGTTCCTGTAAAACTAAATTCTTACCTGTCCCGGGACAGGAGCGGCTGCGTCACAGTTAATTCTGTGAAAATTGTTTTTTATGGCCGAACTTAGTCCCCAGTGAACTAATTCATAACGCTGATGATGCATATTCGGCGCTGCATGCGCTGATGCTCATTCTTGCATTGCATGCGCTGATGCTCATTCTTGCGCTGAATATATATATGCTGGCGCCGAATCCGATGATCACCTTTCTAGTGCTGCATTTGATAGGTGATGAAAACCCTTTAGCCTACATTCGATGAGTAGGTCGCCACCCGCTAGTGCTGCATTCGATGAGTAGGTCGCCACCCGCTAGTGCTACATTCGATGAGTAGGTCGCCACCCGCTAGTGCTGCATTCGATGATGCGCCCAACACAGCGTCGTAAGATTTTTTAGCTCATTAGTTCCGCCTTTTGACAATGGAATTTGATGATGAACATCGAGCCATCTCTTATTCTGGCAACGTTCGCCGTTCTTGGTTTGCGTACACTGGCCGCGATCACGCAAATTTATCTGGTGTTTTAATTTCATTGGTAGCGAATGCCTTATTAAAGCTCGTTGCACCTTTGTATCTGTCCCCGGGACAGGAGCTGCCGCGTCAGGAGTTTCACCTGTTAAAGCATTGCGGCTCGACTCAAAATTACTTCCCTCTGATTGCGGTTGTTGTTTAGCCGCCAAAGCCGTCGACTCCTTAGCTGGATTTACGACTTTAGCCGTCGTCCAGCGTTTTGCTTTTTCCACGGGATCTTTTTTTTGTAAGTAAAAAACTAAAAGATCTTCAAGTGCGTCTTCCAGAGAAGCGGGCTTGCGTGTTTTTTGACTAACCAAATCTTGAACACGGCGCAACCGCTCCAAATTTTTCTCCGACAAACCAAGGCGCACGGCAAGTCTATCTTCACTCACATATTTTACAAGTTCCGGAGTCGCCGCCTGCGGCGCCACCTTCGCAACTTCTTTTTCTAATTTTTGTTTCGGTAGGTTTTTGGCTAACTCTAGCCAGTGGTTGCTGTTTTGCGCTGTCAGCACGGGCGTAATTTTTCTGGCATTGCTCACGGTTATTTCTTGACGGCGAATCGCTTCCTTGAGTTCTGGGACAACTTTGGATTTGCGCGCAATCGCGATAAAGTTTGAGGCATTGGCCTCAGATAATTTTAAATATTTCAGACAGTAATCAAACAAACTCGTGCAAGCGTACCGCAAGAAAGATTTTGCAGTATCAATTTCCTGCAAAACATCTATTAGTTCGGCTTCAGCACGGTGAAATGTCTTAGCTTTAGTGAGAGCTTTTTCGTGTAAGAGTTCATGATTCATCAATTCCTCCTCTGAAAAAAGGAAACTATAAAGCAAATTTTACTTTGTTGCAAAATGTTTTTTGAGAGGTAAGGAAATTTTTTTGAATAAAAAAATCAGCGCTAAGAATTACTACCGTACCAGCGCCAGCGACTCCCCGCCTTGCCAGCGGATGACACCGTAAAAAGTGACATCGCGGGACTGCAAAGTAGATTCATAAAACCCAACGCCCCCGACATAGGATAAATTTTCGTCTCGCTTGTAACTTAAAAAAACTGAGCGATGGCGATTGGAATTCACGGCCTCAACCGTACGGCCATCCCATAAATTCACGCCAGCATTCCAACGCGCATCCAATTTATACCCAACGCTAATTTCAGAGTACAAATTGCGGTCGCCGCTCCGGTGATTTAAAATCATCGTGTTCTCGTCAATAAAGTCAGTGGACTTATCACCCATTTCCACCCACGCGAACTGAGTTTGCGAAAGCATAAACCAGCGCTCATATCCCAAAATCAAATGAATTTTAAAATCCTCGGTCATGACATTTCCCGTACACAAATATTGCGCGCAAGGAAGGTCGTCAAAATTCTTCGCACGGTAAGATGTTTGCGCGCTAGTACTCACACCAAAAAACGAAACCGGGAAAAAGTTGAGCTCAAGTTGCAGCTGATTTACCGTCACGGAGCTCGAGGCTTTTAGAACCGGGCGAAAGTAGCCGTAAAAAACCCCACCGCCGGCACCCACACCTCCGCCCGAGCCACTACCACCGCCCGAGGCACCGCTACCACCACCACCACTCCCAGCATCCGCCACACCCCACAAACCGAAATTCGCACCGACGCCACCCCAGACACCCGCACTTTTGGGCAGCCAGCGTAGGCCTGTAGACCCATTATAATCAATCATCGCCGCCGAACTTAAATTTAAAAAGAAAAGAAAAACTTTAAGCACCATGGGTAATGTTATACCATAGAAGAATGAAAATTGGCGTCTTTGATTCGGGAATCGGTGGAATTACGGTCTTAAGTGAAATTCAGCGCCAATTTCCTGGTCATGAATTCTTTTATTTTGGCGACACCGCCAACGTTCCTTACGGAACAAAAAGTGTGACGCAAATTAAAAACCTCTGCTCCTATGCGGCCGCGCGCATTCACGAATTTGAACTCGATCTTTTTATCGTCGCTTGTAATACCGCCTCAAGCTTAGCACTCGTGGAACTCATGCAGGAACTCGACCCAACACCTGTCATCGACGTGGTGCAAGCCGGTGTTGCCACGATTAAAAGTCATTTTATTAAAGATCATCCCATTTTAATTTTGGGCACAAAGGCGACGATCAACAGTCGTACTTATAAAAATCGTCTAGCTCCCCTATTTCCTAATGCCGAAATTATTGAGCAAGCCTGCCCCCTCTTAGTGCCGATGATCGAAGAGGGCTGGACCGATCATGAAATTCTAAGGGCGACTGTCCGCGAATATGTAAGGCCTTTTGTTCCACAAAAAGGAACGGCACTTCTAGCGTGCACGCATTATCCCTGGATCCAAAATATTTTTGCGCAAGAATTGCCGGGCTGGAAGATTTTAGATTCAGCGCATGCCGTCGCGGATTTATTACGTGAGAAATTTTTAAGTGAACTCAATAAAAAAGGTCAGGAAAGTTCCTTTGCGTGGCACTTTTCTGACCCTGATAGCGTCGCTAAATTTGCGTTTAAGACCATGCTTGGCTCAACGCCCAAGCTTGAAACTTTTTAAAATTATTCGAAACACTCAGTTTTCGCATAACCAACGCTGGATTTGCGGTAAACTTTTACCCAAGATTCATTGTGTTCATCGGTCCAAAGCGGTGAACCCACCTTAAGGGTTCCCACCTTTTTACCGTCGGGATTATCTAAAATATCGCACGCGGTTTTTACCTTGCGTGTTTTGTTGGTCTTTTTTGACTTTTTAGCTGGCGCTGTCGCCGGCTTGTCAGCAGGTTTATCTGCAGATTTTTCGGCGGGCTTTTCAACCGGTTTTACGTCGGCGGGTGGTGCTTTCGGAGTTTCGGGTACCGGTGCGGGCGCTGGAGCTTCTGGCGAAGCTTCTGTTCCGCCAGCTGAAGGTGCTGCTGCTGGATCTTTGGGCGCCGGAGCGGTTGTAACCGCCGGATCCATAGGCGCATCCGGAGCTTTAGGTGCCTCTTCGGCAAGAGCTAAGCTCAATGCAAAAACTATCAGTAACCCCGAAGTAAAAAATAAAAGTTTGTTGGCTTTCATGATGATCTCCATATGATATTTATTTATCGGCGAGTCTTCGGTAAAACTAAGTCCCTAGACCAACGATTAGGTAGAAAGTAAAAAAAATTATGTTCAGTGAATATATGGGACCTCTTGCCGCCTTTGCCGCCTCAATCACTTGGGCCTGGGCCAGTAACGGCTACTCTAGGCTAGCAAAGCATAACTCCGCTTTCGCCGTAAGTTTTGTGCGCTCGCTTATTGGTCTGCCGCTTTTTATCACCCTCGCCGTCGTAACCGGCGGCTTTAGCGAGTATTTCAATGCCACTCTTTCCAATGTCGGTTGGTTTACATTATCAGCGATAGCGAGCTACGGATTTGCCGACGCGCTTTTCTTATTTAGCACAAGGTCGCTCGGCGTTCCAGGCGCACTGGCAGTAACCGCCACCTACCCTATTTGGACAGCTCTTTTTGGATTCTTTTTTAAAAATGAGGTTTTAAAAATTTCTCAAACTCTAGGTTTAATAATAACTATTATTTCCGTCGTAATTGTTGTTTTGACGACGCCACCCACGACAACCAAAAATTCTAAAAAAAGTCTTTTTGTTGGATTGTCGCTAGCCCTGTGCACGTCGGTACTTTGGGCCGTTAATGGTTATGCGGTTTCACAAGGAACCCTCGGAATTTCTCTTCCTGTCGCCAACACTCTAAGAATGGCCTGCGCGCTTTTTGTTACGCCAGTATTTGCGCTCTTGTTTTTGCCGCGCGCCTCACTTTTGATTCCACGCCAAGAATTGAAGCCAGAATTAAAATATTTCGTCGGCGAAAGTTTTTTAGGATCAATGTGTTTTACTTATGGCCTGTCCAATTCGCCACTCGCAATTGGCTCAACGTTGTCGTCTTTGGCGCCCGTAGTTGCCGTTCCCATGGCCTGGATTGCTAAGACCGAAAAAGTAACTTTTGTGCGTACGGCGGGAATCATCGGAGTCGTGGCCGGCCTTGCTTTACTGATGAGTGGCAAATGACAAAACCTAAAGATCCAAATTACATTACACCCAAAGGGTTAAAAACTTTAAGAGACGAATATCAAAAGCTCTTTCATACGGACCGGCCAGAAACCGTAAAAGCCGTGGCCTGGGCCGCAAGCCTCGGGGACCGTAGCGAAAATGCGGATTACATTTATAACAAAAAAAAGCTGCGTGAAATTGACCGGCGCCTGGAATTTTTGATTAAACGCATTGATAGCGCGCAAGTGGTAGATCCTAAAAGCGCGAAAACAGAGTCCGTCGTATTTGGCGCTACCGTTACAATCGCCGACGAAGATGGCGTAGAGAAAACCTACCAAATTGCCGGCGAGGACGAAATTGATTTAAGCTGCGGCATTATTTCGTGGAAATCGCCGATGGCCAAAGCTATGCTCGGCAAAAAAGTCGGCGATGAAATCACAATTAAAAAACCAAAAGGCGATGGCTGGGCGGAAATCGTAAAAATTATTTACGAATGAGCCGCGGCCCGTTTAAACCCGGGACGCGCCTTCATACGCGTTAACCAATCCAGCAAATGCGGATATCCCGACAAATCCATTTGCAGCCCCAGCGCGATGTTTGCGACACTAGCCACATTTAGATCAGCGAGCGAAAAGTAATTTGAAACCATATATTCGCGGTTACGCAAATGCGAATTTAAAACAGAAAACCTATCAGGAAGCTTTGCCCGGCACTTTTCAACCAGCACCATGTCGCGATGGGGTTCCGGCACAAACACCATCTGAATTAACATATCCACTAACGGCGGCTGCATCTCAACCATTGACCAAACGGACCACTGTTCGATATGGCCGCGCTCTTCAATAGTACCGCCAATGAGTTCGGGTTTATATTTTTCCGCGAGATAACGATTAATAGCAATAGACTCCCAAATAATAAAGTCGCCGTCGATGAGAGTTGGCACTTTTCCATTTGGATTTAAGCGCATATACTCGGGGCTTTTATGCTGCTTTTCACGCATATTTACTGGCACGACTTCGTACTTTAAACCACATTCTTCTAACATCACATAACAACGTCCAGCACTACTGCGCGAACTCCCATACAATTTAATCATTTTTCCCCCTTTAAATGCTCAAGAAGTCTACGTTTGCAAAAAAATGTACGCAAGCGTTGACACGAAAAGTAATTTTGTAAGCTAATTAGAGCATGAAAAAATGGGAAAGTTTATTTAATCGACGGGATTTCTTAAAAATTAGCGCCACTAGTGGCCTCACCTTGTTACTGGCGAATTGTGCTGGCGGCATGTTCCGGCGCACTCCACGTCCCGAAGATAACTTTATCGAGCAATTCGGCCCCATTGACCGAACACTCGGTGACACCGGTTTTCAGTTTTTTTACGGAGATAATAATTCGCGTCCGCACGGAATTTTATGGAACTTACCAAACTATTTAGCGACAAAAAAAGTCGAAGGTCCTGTTGAACAAACGCCACTTGTGATCGTCGGCGGTGGCATGTCAGGGCTTTTCTCGGCTTATCAATTTCGCCAATTTCAACCTATCCTCCTTGAGCAGGCCGCACGCCTCGGCGGGAACGCTAAAGGCCAGTCATGGAACGGCATTGATTATTCCATTGGCGCGGCCTATCTCGATAGCCCTCACGAAGGCCATCCGATGGCGGACTACTTTAAGGAGTTGGGCTTCCGCGATGTGTTAGTCGAAAGACGCGATACCGACCCCGTCGAGAGCGAAGGTAAACTCTATTATAAATTTTGGGATGGCGAGGCCGAACCCCAAGCCGCGGACAAATACAAAAAGATGAGTGCTTTTTTTACGCGGATTAATGAAGAAGAGGACCGCGCGTTCCCGTTTATTCCCTCACTAAAAACCGAACACCTGGAGTCCGTAAAATATTTTGATCAATGGAGTCTGCACGCCTTACTTAGTAAAGTCGTGGGCGGAAAACTCTCGCCAAAATTAGAAACCGCATTGGAACATTATTGCTGGTCAACTTATGCTTGCTCTTCGCAAGAATTAAGTGCGGCAGCGGGTTTAAATTTTTTAGCGCAAGAAAGTAATCCTATTCTTATTGGTGCTGGCGGCAACGCCAAAGTGGGCGAACGGCTATTAGAAAGAACTTTAAGAGAAGTTCCACGTGCTAACTTCCGCTGCAATAGTATTGTTGTTAATGTCCAAGCTCATAAAGATCATGTGCTTGTCACTTACGAGGATTCTGCCAAAAAGCTACGGCGAATTAAGGCCCGCGCAGCAATCATGGCTTGTCCAAAATTTGTAGCCGCAAAAATTATTCCCGGCCTAGAAGACAACCGCCTCCAAACCATTGCTAAACTTCGCTACCGCTCGTACATGACCGCCAACGTGCTAGTAAGAAAGAAAATGGAACGCCGGCCTTATGATGTTTTTTTGACCGGCAAAGGCAAAACAAACATGCGAGACATCAAGGCCGCGCAAGACAAAATTAATGGAACTGATTTTGTCATGGCAAATTTTGCCGAACTTGATGCCAATGCCAACGTTTTAACTTTTTACCGGGCATTCCCCTATGATGGCGCGCGCACGGAACTTCACAACCCAGATGCTTTTACTATTTATAAGAAAAAATTCGAAGAGCAAGTCACCCGCGACATCATGCCCCTCTTAAATTTTGAATCCAAAGACATCGTGGACATCCGGTTGGCACTTTGGGGTCATGCCCTGCCATTAGCGGAAAAGGGCATCTATCGCGGCAATGCTGTGGCCACCCTTCGTAAACCCTTCCGAGAGCGCATATTTTTTATCGAGCAAGATAACTGGATTTATCCCAGCACGCAAACAGGCGCCACCGATGCGGCGTTAATGAAAAAAGACATTATTCGTTATTTATAATTTACTGAATGGCGGGAAAGTAATCGCCCCAGTTTGCAGGAGTGGCATCGTCATAAGTACTCCATGCGCCGGTTGTTTGGTTCATGAGGAAATCATCCCAGTCGTAGCGGTCATTACAAGCGGCGGTATTATCAATTTCCGTACAATTTGGACTTACTCCGACGATGTCGGTGTCCTCAGTGTGCGGTGCCGTCGCATAAGCCGCAAATTTATCACTGGTATTCCATTCGCGGATTTTTAATGTGATCCGGTGTTTTACTTCAAAGGCATCATCGAGGCAGCTAAAAACATAATTAGGATTTGCGGAAGATAATAAGGTTCCATTACGGTCGGCAATGGGATCGATGGCCCAAGGTGAAGTTGTCGCGGCGCCAGCGCCATTGGCCGTATGAGAATGTCTTGCTCCCGCTGTCGTAAAATAATTTGCGACCCAAATGTTATAAGTTCCAGATAAGTCGCTTGGATTTCCTAAATCCCAAGTGTCACTTAAACCACTATTAGCAAAATGGATTACGCTACTAAATGGTAATCCTGTGATGGCATCTTTTGGCCAGCTTGCATCTGACATTGCCGGGCCTCCCATGCAGGCGCCGGGATTTCCGCCCCAACTTACGTTGGACTGACTAGAATTCGTCACGGCCGTGCCGCCAGTGGCGAGAATATGCGTGGCATAATTATAAGTACCACGGCAACAATTGGGAGCGTTTGGAGTGTGATCATACATGCATGTTACTTCGCCTGTAATTTGGTCTACCGAAGATAGTTCAGTAACCCCCGTGCAGGGTTGATAAGTAGTCCCATCAACTATACAGCACGTGTTAGCGGCGCCGACACCACGCGCGCAAGTACTTACACTCGGGAATTTGGCCGCATCAAAGGTCGTCGCGCCCGTGCCATCCAAGTCGATATAGACATCAATGTTTTGCGGGCCATAACCCATTTCAAAGTTATAAAAGAAATAATTTTCGGCGCGCACGTATTTACACATAGAGGCTGGGGCAGTGTTTTTAATTTGTAGTCCCCAAAACCACAGATCGCCTTCATTAAGCTCTAAAGTACAAGTAATGTCCTCGGCGGACGATGCCGTGGAAGCAATAGAGCAAGTTGTACCGAACGCGGCACCATTTTTATTTAAGTAATAAGAAAAATTCCCGTCATCAACCATCGTAACTTGAAATGAACTCGACGTCGTTGCGGCATAAGTAATAGAAAAACTATTCGATATTGTGTTTGTGGAGCCATTATCATTGGTGACGCTGTCGGCTGGTAGTAAAATCGTAACGGCGCCAAAAGCAGTGGGGGTAAAATCAAATGTATAAATCTGCGAAGTTGTCGCCACTAAATTGCTAACAGTACCGTTTGACACAGTAAAGTCGCCGGTGGTGAGGCCCGAAACATCTTCGCTAAAAGTTAAAGTCATTGGAATCGGCGTGGTTGAAGTCGTTCCTGACTCCGAAGAAGTTAATGCGGCCGTTATTGAAGACGTGCTCGACGAGTCCGTCGCACCGGCACACCCCATAACAAGTCCAACCAGTGAACCTAAGTAAAAAAAGGTGATGTATAAACCAAGTCGCTTCTTCATAAGCGACTCTTCGGGAAGCCTAGACCTCGACTTTAGTACTTCGCGTCTCAAGAAGTAGCACGCGAAGCATCAGGTCCGCAAAAATTCAAAGTAAAAAAAAATTAGCGCGTAGGCTTGGGGAGTTGGCAACCACGCACGTTGAGATCAAGTTCGCCGCGGCTATCTAAACAAGAATACAACCAAACTGTGTGTTGCGCGTAGCCGCCTTTGACTTGAACTGAGACGCTTCCGCGTTCATTGACTTCACAAGGATTGTTAAGAGAGCACTTGCCACCGTCTTGGTTGATCGTGTTGTTTACCGCAACGACTTCGCCGGTGTTTTCCGAAATTACGGGTGAGCCCGATGTGCCGCCAATAATATCACAACCTTGTTCGCTGTAACGAAGGGAATTTTTAAAAGTCCAAACGTCTTCTCTTAAGAGGTGAACATAAGTATCCACGTGGCAAGAGTAGCCGCGGCGCCAGTAGCCAGAAAGAATTTGAATAGGGCTACCTACGATCGCCGGGCGATCCGATAAAACAAAAGAACCCACTTTAAATTTGCTTTTCAAGTCACGGTAAGAGTACTCAAGTCGAAAGATCGCCATATCAGTATCAGTCATAGTTCCATAAATAAGCTCGGTGGCATAAGCGCTGCCGACATTTCCTTGGCCGCTATCATTTAATAGATCAATCACCACATTTGTTTTTACGCGGTAAAGAACTTCGCCAGGCGCTGGCATGCGATAGCCCATAACCACTTTGCTGCCCATTCCTAAGCAATGGCCGTTAGTTAAAAGAAGAGCCTTGGAGTCTTCACTTTGCCCGCGAAATTTTACAACCGAAGCCGAACAATTTTTAGTCTTTGCAATACCATTAAAATTGTAATTTGCAGCCGCAAAACTATAGCCATCGGCGGTAAGTTGCAGCGGTAGAGCAAAAGTATGGATTGAAAATAGCGAAACAAAAATGAAAAGGGATTTTAACATTGGCACTCCTTGAAGTTGTTAGTGTTGTTACTATATTGAGTGGGGCTTTCGCAATTTTAAGCTTGGTTGACGCCACAAGTTGTTTCGCACTATTCCCACTGAAAACTTTTTACTGTAGGCTTTAAGGCATGAATGAACTCGAATTTATAGAGTCTATAAAAGTGATGCCGCTATTACCGCTTCCCGTAAAAACAACCATCGTGCGGTTAAGCTCTGGAATTGTCATGCTTTCCCCGGGGTCAATGCTCAAAGAAAGTGATCTCGCCCGCTTCCCCGAAGTCACTGATCTTGTAGCGCCTAGTTTACTTCACTGGGCGGGCGTTCCGCAGGCCTCGCGGGTCATCCCCAAGGCCCGCACTTGGGGTGAGAATCCAAAATTTAACTGGTCAAACCCCTTAACATTGGCCAATTGGAAATACCAAGAAGAACTACCCGCTATAGCCATCGCAGGAATGCCAAAAGTTAACGAGTTTGTGTTCATCCATAAAAAGTCGCGCACACTGATTGCCTGTGATTTGGCGTTTAACCTAGTCCACGCGCGTGGCTTGGGTGCGTGGATAATTTTAAATATGTTTGGCACCTATCGGCGCTTTGGTGTCAGTAAGTTTTTCTTAAAAATGGTTAAAGACCGGCCGGCCTTTGAACGCTCGATTGAAAATTTATTTAAACATGAATTTGAAAACATAATCGTCGGTCATGGCGACGGGGTTTTTGGCAACGGAAAAGAAAAACTCCGCATCGCGCTTAACGAGCGAGGAATCTTTCCCAAGTAGCGATGCCACCCTTTTTCTTTTTAAAAAGTGGGTGGGGGCTAACTTTTTTAAGATTCTTAATCTCTTTTAGCTTCCTTGGATCCCTGATTTTTAATTTTCTTTTAAGGTGCTTAAACTCATAGGCAAGCTGCCCAAGGGTAACGTGAAGGCTTTGTTTTTGGGGAGACTTTACGGTGATTTTTTTGGCGTCAAAGGTATAGCCGCGCGCCTTCGCTTCTAAGTAAACAAAATAAAGATAAGCACCAATCATATTCAGCGGCCGCCGATGGGCTTTAAATCTCTCTAGCTGGGGATGATTTCGGTAGCCCTTGGTCTTTCCCTGTAAAACTTTTTGCGCCAGCAAGGCTTCACGCCAGAGGGCCACCAGACCCCGGCTATCTAAATATTTTGGACTTATACTCCACAAGCGCATTGAACTTTATTAACTTAATTGGGTAGAATTAAGCAATGTTATTTAGACCCGCCGATCGTCTTTCGGTCTTAGCTTTTGAAGTCATTTTAGTTGTGATTATTTGGGTGTTTTTGCGCGCCGGCCACGTGGTGTTGGCGCGTGCAGGCAAGAGGCGCCGCTATTCGCTGGTTTTGTCGGTGGGTACGTTTTTATTTATTATTGGTTTTAGCATTTTTGTAAAAAGTGGGTTTGTGCAGGCGCAACCAATGCCAAGGCTTATGTTATTTTTTGGCATTATCAACGTGGCGGCTCTGATTTTAGCTTTCTCCCCTTTTGGAAAACTACTTGCGACTCACCTTCCTCTTTGGGGACTGGTGGCGTTTCAATCCTTTCGTCTACCACTTGAGCTCGTTATGCACTCCTGGGCTGAGCAAGGCACAATTCCTGAGACGATGACTTGGACGGGACAAAACTTTGATATTATTTCTGGAATTTTGGCAGTTGTTTTTGCCGTGCTGGCGCGGCAAAGCGCCAAGGCGGCGTGGATTTTTAATATCATTGGTTTTGCGTTGTTATTAAATGTTTTTAGAGTGGTAATTTTATCTTCGCCGCTGCCCTTCGCTTGGCCTGTGGAGCCACCACTCCAGCTCGCGTTCTTCTTACCCTACGCGCTCATCGGTCCTGTTTGTGTTGGCGGCGCCTTGGCCGCTCACTTAATTCTATTTCGCAAACTTCTCGCAAAAAAGACGTGACGCTCTTTTTTCGGGGGTTATAGATAACCTAATAGCGAGTAGTAGGCGATGCCGGCGTATTCATGAAAAGCCGTTTTTAATAAGCCCAAGCGGCTTAATCCCAAAGTTTTCCACTGAACGCCAGCGCTGCCGCGGTAAAGCGTACGGTAATCCACCGCAAAGGGTGTTGGGTTCATACCCAATTTTCTAAACACGCCAAGAGAGCGGCGCATATGAGAGGCTGTCGTGATCAAATAAAAATCAGTAATTTTTTTGGCGTCTATTATTTCTTTTACGTTAGCGGCGTTTTCGCGCGTGGAGCGCGAACTATTTTCTTGGATGATGTCGGCAGGGCTTACGCCCATCGCCTCTAGCCAAGCCGCCATCGTTTTGGCTTCATTCACGATGTTGCCGGCGTACTCTACGTCACCGCCAGTGACGATTATTTTGCTAATCTTTTTCTCGCGGTAAAGGCGAAGTGTTTCGCCAATACGATCAAAACTTTCGGCGTAATTATATTTTTTCCCCTTAGGCAGCAGGTGTAAGTTATCACCACCAAGGACAACGGCGTATTCTTTATAGCTAATTTCTCCACCCTCTTCGGCGTAATTTTCTAAGGATTGTAACAGCAACTCAGAGACTGGAGAAAAAGCAAAAACAGATAGGGAGCTTATCGCCAAAAGCAAATAAAGAGTGAGCCGCTTTGCCGAGGCAAATATTGTCGTAGTGACCAACAAAACTACAAAAATCACTATCGGATCTAAGGCCCAACTTAAAGATTTCGATATCATAGCCGGCATAGGCAATTATAAAGCAAGAAGAGGGCCATTACTTCTTTGCAAAAGCCCCGAATTTTAGAACTAATTCGCAGACTTCGCGAACCGCTCCAACCCCGCCTGGGCGCTTGGTTGTGTAGTCAACGGCGGCTTTTATATCAGTAAATGACTCAGGAACCGTAGCCGAAAAGCCAACCTTTTTTAGAACTTCCAGATCAGGATAATCATCACCTATGTAGGCGATTTCTTCGGGGCGTATACCCGACTTTTTAACGATTTCCTCAAAGGCAATTATCTTGTCTTTAATGCCCTCGTAAAACCATTTTATACCTAAGTTTTTCGCGCGCTCACGAATGTCATCGGCCTTTGAAGTCGTAATAATACCAACTTCGTAACCCGCTTCTTGCAAACGGATTAACCCAAGCCCATCGCGAATCGAAAAAAAACGGCGCCATTGCCCCGAATCAGAAAGAAAAATACGCGTGTCGGTTAAAACACCATCAACATCGGTCAGCACCATTTTTATTTTCTTTAAGCGTGCTTTCATTTTTTAATCCGCAAAATGCGTTTTCCAAATGCGCTGTATATTTTTAAGTAATGGCTCAATATCTTTAAGAGCAATCGAGGTCGGACCATCACAAAGTGCTTCGTCAGGGTTAGGATGAGTCTCAAGAAAAATTCCGTCTACCCCAACGGCCATCGCGGCTCGCGCTAAAGCTGGCGACATATCCCGGCGACCACCGCTGCTGGTGCCCGTTGCGCCTGGTAATTGCGTCGAATGAGTAATATCCATAATTACTGGCTTACCCATATTACGCATTTCAACTAAACCTGTCATGTCGTTGATTAAGCGATTATAACCAAACGTCGTGCCGCGCTCACAGAGTAGAATTTTTTCGTTCCCGGCGGCTTGCGCTTTCTTAACGATTGCGCCCATATCCCACGGAGCCATGAACTGGCCTTTTTTAATATGCAGAACTTTTCCCGTTTGTGCCGCGGCCACGACTAAATCTGTTTGCCGGCATAAGAACGCGGGAATTTGTACGACATCAGCAACTTCCGCCATTGGCATTACTTGAATAGTTTCGTGAACGTCAGTTAACAAAGGGCAGCCCACTTTAGATTTAATTTTTCCTAGAATTTTAAACGCCGATTCTACTCCAGGACCACGAAAGTTCGCTGCTGATTGGCGGTTGGCTTTGTCATAGGAACATTTTAAAATCCAGGGAATACCAAGTTCCGTCGTAATACGTTTAAGTTCTAACGCGACTTCGGTAACCATTCCCTCGTCTTCGACGATATCGGGGCCAGCAAATAAAACCCAATTTTTGCAATCACCCCAAGTAATAGTTTGATCGCCGAATTTTAAAGAGACGGGATTTTTTAGTGGCTTTAGAGTATTCATACGGTAACAACCTTTCCGGTTTTCGCTTTTGTGCGATTATTTTCTTTGCGGATGTAAACCATAACAAGAGCCCAAACGAGAAGAATTAACTGGCGGACTTTTTCGTGTTCGAAATTTGATTCCGTAAGCCCCGCCAAATAAAAACACAGCATGGCGCCGATACATCCAAGCATTAATCCTTTAGCAAACATTTCACGAGTTTTAAAGAGAAGCTTTAGCGCATAACTAAAAAAGAAGATGCAGACATAGAGGTAAATCGAAAGGCCCATGATGCCCGTGCCCGCCATAAATTGTAGATACTGATTGTGCGCATGGCCCTCAAATTGCCCTTGCGGAAAACCTAGTTGATCATAAAATTCGCGGATACGCCGCCAGTTTTCTCCCCAACCAATGCCAAGAATGGGATATTGCTTGAAGATATGCCAGTTCGCCTGCCAGAGAGCGACGCGCTCCTTGTCGTAATTGTCGCGAAAGTAAAAAGCTTGCAATAAGCGGCTATGAAAGAGCGGCCACGCCTCTTGCAATAGTAATACGATTAGGCCACCGCCTAGAACAATCGCAAAGCCCGTGCGCCGATCACGAATAAATCCCATTACTGTTAACGCTACGAAACAACCAAACCAAACCCCGCGGGTAAAAGTTAACAAAACACAAAGCCCGGCAACGATAACTGCTGCCAACCAGATAAGTTTGGTTTCAACGTCGATCTTATAACGAAATGTACACGCAAAGCCCAACGCCACCACTAAGCACAAACTCGGACCGTAGATATGAGCAAAGGTCATTGGTGTGAGTAAACCGTCGAGTCTCGGCTCCGCAAGAACCATAAATTTCGAGAGTGCAAACAGACTACAAAGCAGAAGTGCCCACGACATCGCCTTCATTGTGGAGGCCGGCTTCAAATCAATAAACTCAAGTGAGGCAACAAGAACGTAAAAAAGCAAAATCCAACGAAAGGAATATAACTTACCAAGCCACGGGGCTCCGGGAGCCGCGTTTATCGCGAAACCAAGCATCACCACAAAAATCCAAAATACCCAGATATGCTCTAAACTTGTCTCCGGAAATAAAGTAAAACGCTGGTCTGTTTTTCGGTAAAGAAAATACAGCCGAATCATCCACAAGCATAAGAGAATCGAGAAAAAATCCATGACGAACTGAGAAAACAAAGTTCCGGCAAAAACCAGCGATAACAAAACACCAGTGACGCGCTGGTGGCGCGCACGATTAAGAAAAACTTCGTTCCCAGTCATACGCGCTTTTACAAATAAAATTAAGGTCGTTAAATTTGGGCTGCCAGCCAAACGTCTTTTTTATCTTTTCGGAATTCGCTACAAGCTGCACGGCATCGCCTTCGCGGCGGCCTTCGCCCGTAACTTTAAAGTTTAAGCCAGAAATCTTTTGCATGGTCCCGATAACTTCTTTTACCGAGTAACCCTTGCCATAACCGCAGTTAAAAACATCGCCTTTGCCGCCCTTAAGTAGATACTCAAGAGCCAAAACATGCAGTTCGGCCAGATCATCAACATGGATGTAATCGCGTACGCAAGTTCCATCGGCCGTGGGGTAATCTTCACCGTAAATATTTACTTCGCCACGTTTACCTGATGCCGCTTCGGAAACTACTTTTAGTAAATGGGTCGCATCTTTGGTGCGCTGCCCATTGCCGCCACCGGCTTTGGCGCCAGCAACATTAAAATAACGAAGCCGCGCACAGCGAAGTCCGTACGCGTTTTCGGCATCTTTTAAAATTTCTTCGGCCATGAGTTTACTTTTTCCGTAAGGATTCATAGGCCGCAGAGGGGCCGCTTCATCGACATTATCAAACGCCTCGCCGTAAACCGCCGCCGTCGATGAGAAAACGATTTTGTCGACTTTTGCGATTCGGCACGCGTTGATTAGCGAAAGTACGCCGCCAATATTATTTTCGTAATATTCGAGCGGCTGCTCGATGGACTCTGGAACAATTAGCTTCGCCGCGAAGTGCACTACGGCTGAAAATTTATTTTGGCTAAAAATTCTAATTAAAAGTTCGTGATCCCGCACATCGCCGACAACAAGTTCGGCCTCCGCGGGAACAGCTTCTCTAAAACCGGTGGTTAAATTATCCAGAACTGTAACTTTAAAACCCTTTTCTAAAAGGACATCGACCGTATGCGATCCAATGTAGCCAGCCCCGCCGGTTACTAAAATATGCAACCCTTACCCCCGCATTAAACAATCTTCAGAGATACTATTTATTGTTCAAAATTTCAAATGATGCGGCGAATAATCAGGGCGAAATTCGCAAAGATTTAAGGCCAAAATATTTGCCGACACTTGAGTTACGCCAGTCATTGGGATCGGCTGTAATGTCATCAAAAAAAATGGTCATGGGCGGCGCCCTAAATGCAGGCACAGTGACGTCACCGCCTTGTTTATATTTATCGTAACGGCTTTGAGCTTCACGGTTATAAGACCCAACCTTAAATAGGAGATCGCTAATGGCCGTGCCGTGGTTTCCAAACAACACTAAAGAGCAAAAAACCAAAATCCAACCAACTCGAGAGCCGACTTTACCGATTGTAAAATTAAAAATCCGTTGGGCCCGCTCGGGAGAATTCCAAACCCAAACCGCAAACACGCAAAGCAAAAATAGCAAATGCCATACGCAGGCGACATTCATGGCCCGGCTTGGCGGGGCTCCATTCATAGCCCACTGGGCAGGCATAAGGTACAACATCAAAGTCCCCGCAAAAACAAGAGACAATCGCTTTATATTTTTGGAACAATAAATTTGTGGATCTACGGCGGGGCGCATCTCTAAAAGCCAAGGAATACTTAATGGCATTAAAAAAATCAGATCTGGCTTTAAGTAACGAAAAAACACCTCTATGGAGAGCGTAAATGAGCGGTAGATTGTTCTTAAAACATTTTTGTTCCCCACAAACTCCGTTGCACCTGAGCGCACAGAATTTCCGGGGGCCAGCGCCATCACTAAAAAGCCCGCACCGCCGATCAAAATCAAAAAGAAAATTAGATTTCGCCGTGGAGGATTTAAAAATAAAACGTAACAACATAAAATAAAGAGCCAAAGCAAAATCACTATCTCATTTAACCCTGAAAGCAGCGCTGTTATTACTATAAGCAGGCCCGTGCACACTCTAAGATAACCACTTGTTTTTGAATCGGCGCGAATTTTTAGCAAAACGCCCAAGCCAACTAAAAGCAGAACGAGCGCCCACATATATGTAACTGTCGCTGGCCGCCAATAAAAAGTTTGATTTATGGCAGGAACATTTGCCAGTGCCAAATTTAATAAAAGGAGCGGCAAAAGATACCCCGACTCCCGTTTAAAAATTGCTTGATACAAAGTTTTAATAAAAAAGACAAACACCCCGGCAAAGGCTAAAAGCGACAAAAAACAAACTAGCCGGTACCAAAACAGGGACTCTACAATTTGTGGAAAGAGACTTAAAAAGAAGCTCGAAGCAAATCTTCCCGTCCAATCGCCATACCACTTGTGTTGCGCTCCCCAAAATCCATTTTCCAGGGTTATTACCGAGAAGGTAAAATCGTCGGCAGCCGGTACAACGAAAAAGCACAACACAAAATAGGGCAAAAGCAGAAATAACATTAAAATATCGCGGCCACTTAATTTGCCAGGCATCGGTAAATTTCTCGCAGAAAAGTGAATTCAAAAGGACTCTCGGTTAAAAACAAGCTTGAGTAAAAAATGTAAAATAAGCTATTTATAGCAAACAGAGTACTTTGGTTTTTTGCCTCCCGCGGCGGCAGTAAAAAAATCGGAAATAAAAATAATGTGTACCAGCTGCGTACCGCCCGCGTGGTAATAAGTACTAATGTCGTAGTCAGCGTAACCCCTAGCTGCTCCCAAAGGCGATGACGTAAGTAAAAAACAATAAGGCCCCCAAATACTAAAAAATATACCGTGCGAACCAACAAATCCTGCGCCAAGAAAACAGAGTAATGATACTTATTTAAATTTACAAAATCCACATTTGTTAAAAAGCTAAGATTTGTAAATAAAACGTAGAAAGATAAACTTCCCAACACCGCGGCCGCTACAATCTGCCAGTTTAAAATATTTTTGACACGGACTAACCCCCGCACCAAAGCTCCCGAGAAAAATACGCTACGGAAGTGAAAACTAAATGCGAGCGAAAAAAACAAAAAGGCCCGCGGCCATTTTTGAGCACTTAAATAATCGATACAAAAAAACAAAAACAGCATGGCAATTAAGTCATACTGCCCCTGCCCGCTCCACATGACGAATTCAGAGTAAGCGGTAAAGACGATAAACCAAAACAAGCCTTTAATTAAACTTTTTTCGCGCGGCACTTGTGAGTTTAGCCGCTGATAAAACATAAAAAAGCAAATATGCGCGATCAGCAAAAATACAAAAGTAGAAGCCAACGCCACCGTTGAAAAAGAAAAACCCAACCAATAAACAAGTAAAGCAAACGGCAAATATAAAAGCCAAGCTCCCGGTGGATAAGGCCGCGGAACTTCTGGTGTCACAAAAAATAAGGGTTTATCCACCCCGGCCTTTTTGCTGTAGTACCACCACTCCTGTCTAAGATCGGTCTTAAATCTTGGCGCAACTGCGGAGGAATTTAGTGGCTCCACCATTTCCACAAGCGGACGCGTACTTATCTTTAACCCCTCGTGCAGAAACAAATAGGCAGAAGATATATTAGAGACATTATCGCCCCATTTGGAATCGAAGGTGCCGTGGTCAGAGCCAAATTTACCAATAAAAAGCGTCCAAAAAGCCGCTAATACCAATGAAGCGAGAGCCTTACGCACTACCGCCCCTTAATTCCAAAAACAACGCGAATGGTGCGCAAAATAATTACCAGATCCAAAAATAAACTGTAGTTTTTAATATAGTACAGATCATATTGCAGCTTCTCTTTGGCATCATGATTATTAGCGCCATAGGGGTACATGACTTGCGCCCATCCTGTAATTCCCGGGCGCACCATGTGACGGAGATTATAATAAGGAATTTCTTTTTCGAGCTCACGCACAAACTCTGGCCGCTCGGGTCTTGGGCCGATAAAACTCATTTGGCCTTTAAATACATTCCAAATTTGTGGAAGTTCATCTAAGCGGGTTTTACGGATAAATTTTCCAACTTTTGTAATGCGCGTATCGTTGACGGACGCCCACTGAGCACCATTGGATTCAGCATCATTTACCATCGAGCGAAATTTATAAATTGTAAAAGAATGCCCGTCTTTGCCGACGCGGGTTTGACGATAAATCGGTGGCGCCGACGACTCCAAACGCACGGCTAACCAGGTGGCAATAACGATAGGCCACGTTACAAAAAGTAAAAGCGTCGACAGCATCACATCTAATAACCGCTTAAAACGCAAACCCACAGGATTGGCAATTAGCGCGAATCCTTCGCTAAAAATAAACCATTGCGGACCCAAATAATAAACGGGTACCTTACCCCACATCTGCTCATAAAAATGGTTAAGATCCATGATCTTCTTACCCGAAAACCTTACCTGCATAAGCTTTTCGTTGATTTCTTTGGAAATTTCACTTTGATCAAACGCCACGATCATTGAGGACCACGGCTTATAAAGAATTTTAGGATCTAAATTCGTTACGTCCTCAAAATGAGCTTTGCCAAGGTAGGGATAAGCCTTTAAATCCTTTTCTAAATTCGCGCGGTAGTTTTCTGAAGTTAAAAAAAGGCGCTCTGACGCCGTACCCAGATAACCAAAATACCAATTAAAAAATAGATGATAACAGGCTGACAACAACAGAAAGCCCGCAAAAGATCCTAAAAGTACCCCGCGGCCAAAAATTCCACTGCGATCCAATCGCACCAGGTAATTAATTAAAGTGGCGCACACCACCGTTGCGACTACCGCTAACAGCAAACGCGCAAACACCACGCGCTTTTTTAACGAAAGATCGAGATCATAGGAGCCAAAAAGGTAAAGAAATACCGCCAATAGGAGCGTGAGTGCCCACGCCGAATTGCTTACCAGCATGCGGTGGGGATTGACGTTAAATTTATAACTAAATACGGTCGCGGCAATGGTTATAAAGACTAGGATATCCGTCAGCAAAACAGCAACTTTTGAACGTACACTAAGATGAGGCCGTATGGATAACATAGAACTTGTATGGTAAATTAAGTTACATTAATTTTCTAACTAATAAGATGGTTAAATGCTAAGCACACCTTTAGTATCAATTCTAACACCGGTTTTCAATGCCGAAAAATATTTGCCCGAGACTATAAATTCGGTACTGGCACAAACCTATTCTAATTGGGAATTGTTGCTGATCTTAGACACCAAAAGTGCTGATAAAAGCCACGAAATTTGTCAGGAATTTTCGCAAAGAGACTCCCGCATAAAGATGGTCACCAACCTAAATTGCCAGGGCGTCGCTAAAAATCGCAATGAGGGCCTTAAAATGTCCCAAGGCGAATACATTGCCTTCTTAGATTCTGATGATCTCTGGTTGCCGCATAAACTCTCAAACCAAATAGAATTCATGCAGAAGCAGAAAAGTATGTTTTCCTTTCATGACTTTAAGACCAGCCTGGGAACTCTTCGCCTGGCACCATCGCAAGTGACTTACCAGCAGCTCTTACGCAACAACTCCATCGGCTGCTTGACGGCGATGGTTGCAGCTGCAGTGGCCAAAAACCATCAGTTTAAACCCGGCGTTCATCACGAGGACTTTGTTTATTGGCTAGAAATTTTAACAGAAGCCAAAGTTGGACATGGACTTAACGAATGCCTTGCCGTCTATCGAATTGTGCCTGGCTCACGCTCAAATAATAAGTTTAGCTCTGCCCTTGGGCGCTGGCGGATTTACCGCGATACTTTGAAAATGAACTTGGCCGAAAGCGTATTAAATATGTTTTTTTATGGGGTCAGCGGAATTTTAAAGCGATAAGCCGTCGCGCAGGGCTTCAAGGTAAGAAGTTCCCCATTTTTGATCGGGCTCCATGTAATTTCCCTCAGCCCACTCGTTCCAGGATTTTAAAAAAATAAGATCTTCACCCTGATTTTTTTTCACCGCCACACTTTTGGCAGCCGCCACGAGTTCTTTAAATTTTTGCGGACTTGAATTCGTAAGCACGACACCACGCCGGCCCGAGCGCGGAGTATTATCCCAATTGGGTACGATACACGGAAAATTGTTTGGCTCGTAACACTCCGCTGGTATCAAATGCTCACAAGCTTCCGAGTAATCCATTACCCGCAATGAGCCAAGTGGGAGTCTTCGACGGACTCCCCAAATGCGGCGCTGAATTTGATTTACGGCGCGCGATTTAGAAACATAACCCAGCGACGAAATTATGGCGCCATCAAGGCCCAACTCTGCTGGAGAAGTAAAATCAAGGTGATTCACTCCCAAAATATAAAGACCTTTAAGGCCATTTTGAACCGCAAGCTTACGCCAATAAGAAAAATATTCTTTCGGATTTGGAATATTTAAAGGTTTATATAAAACCAAAAGTGGCTTTTCGTTAATGCAGATATATCGAGGATCGCGAAATGCCTTTAAAAGGTATTCAAAATGGCGGTCTTGATCACCTTGAGGATAGGTTTGCTCCATTATGATTTCATCCGGCGAGCCGTGCCAAATCCCCGTCCAACTTTCGTTGGCCCAGCCAAGACAAAATGGAAAATCAGGTTTGCCTGAACCTAAAACCTCGTTGAACGGCCGCTCTAAAAGACGTTTGCCGTTAAACCAGTAATGCCAATAGCAAAACCCAGTAACGCCAAAGGCCTTGGCGAGCTCCACTTGCTTTTCGCGGACTTCAGCATCTCTTAAATCGTAATATCCAAGCGCCCCCGGCACACGTGGTTGGTCATGGCCTTTGAACAATGGCTGCGCCTTGCGCACATTGGTCCACTCCGTAAAGCCTTCACCCCAAGCCCGGTCATTTTCTGGTATGGGATGATACTGCGGTAAATAAAATGCTATGGTTTTTGGCATATAAACTTATCCTTAGATATCGCAAAATTTGCATAAACAGTCATCTAGAAATAAGGTAAACATACCCCTAATGAAAAGATGTGTAATCTTCGCCCATTTTGATCGTAATAATCAAATCGCTGATTACGTCTTGTTCTACTTAAAAGAACTGCAAAAGAGTTCCAATTATCTGGTTTTTGTCTCTACTAGCCAACTTAACGAAGCCGAACTTAAAAAGTTAGATGGAATAAGTTGCCAAAATATTATTCGAGAAAATACAGGATATGACTTTTTGAGTTGGAAGGTTGGACTTGCTTCGGTCCAAGGCATTGAGCAATACGATGAAGTCGTTATTTGTAATGATAGTGTTTTTGGGCCGCTGAAGCCGCTCGCTGAAATCTTTTCGAAAATGTCGGCTACAGATTCTGATTTTTGGGGACTGACGAATAGCCTTGATGTAAATGAACACATTCAATCCTATTTTGTTGTGTTTAAAAGAAATGTGGTCGCATCTAAAGCCTTCAAGAATTTCTGGAATTCTGTTTCGCCCCTATCGAGCAAGCATGAAGTTGTCAGCCAATATGAAATCAACCTTACCCGGCACCTAGCTGAAAACGGTTTTAAATTCTGTGTGGTCACCAATTATAAGCGCAAGTGGGCGTTACGACATTTACCCTCAATCATCACTCGAAAACTGGGAGAACAAGCGACTGATGTTACTCAGGTCCTTTCCAAGCCAACCCATAGAATCGAAAACTTCTCCCAGAAAATTCAAAAAACAACGCGTTGGATTTCTAAATTTTTTAATCTGGCAATTAACCCCACCCAATACGCTTGGAAGGAAGTCATCAAAAACGGAACGCCGTTTATTAAAGTAGAACTCCTTCGTGATAATCCGGCGCATGTATGCCTTGATGGATGGGAAGACACGGTTAAATCAAGTAATTACTTCCCAACTGAAACAATTCAAAAGCACCTGACCAATGAAGTTCATTAGACCAAAAAAACTTTTTTCATCGATTCGCGGGCGCGCTATTAATTTCTTTACGCAAAGAAAAAGGCAAAAAATAGCAAAGCAGTATATCCGGGGGGCTGGTATTGAAATTGGCGCTCTACATTTACCCCTACCAGTGCCTAATAATGCCCAAGTCACTTATGTCGACCGAATGCCGACGCAAGACTTAGTTAAACACTACCCGCAACTTAAAAAGATTTATTCGGTTTCCCCGTGTTTAATCGATAACGGCGAAACATTGGAAAAAGTTAGGGACAACTCCCAAGACTTTATTATCGCCAATCATTTTATTGAGCACTGTGAAAACGTATTGCGCACATTAGAGGTGTTTTCTGCAAAATTGCGCGCTGGCGGCGTTCTCTACCTGGCCATTCCCGACAAGAGACTTACTTTTGATCGAAAACGAAAAACAACCTCTCTTCAGCATCTTATTGAAGAATACGAAAATGGCCCAGACAAAAACCGAGTGACGCACTTTCGTGATTGGGTAGTAAATGTAAAATCTAAAAAGTCCTTGTCTGAAAGCGACATTGAAAACAAAATAAAAGAGCTTATTAGTAAGGAATATAGCATTCACTTCCATGTATGGGACAGGGATGCCATCGTAGAGTTATTCAATTACATGACGACAAGGCTTGAGGGTTTGGTCATTGAGACAATCGAACAGAACTACGATGAAATTGTAGTGGTTTGCCGAAAACAAAATGGAATTACAAAGGCTACACGTCAAAATTCGTCAGATCGCGCGAACGTCCTTCACGAGAATACTCTGTAGCCCGGAATAACCAACGCGAGCCCTCAAAATCCTCATAGTATCCACGTCCGCGTGATGCGCTTTCATGGTGTACCCCGCTTGCAAACGGAGTGTAGATCGAGACGTATCCTGCTTTGCGCAGACGGCGCGCTAAATCCGTGTCGCTAAAGCCTATTGGATAATAAACTTCATCAAAGCCACCGACTTCGGAAAATTTTTTCTGCGCAACCATAAACGCGGCGCCCGTAACCGCATCGGAATTACGTATCACGCGGGCTCTAGCGGACTCAGTTAACTTCTTAGTGGAATCCACATGGGCCCAATTCATTTCAAACGACGCCCCCGCTTGTGTTAAATCAATTCCCCCGTGCTGGATCCCGCCAGTTGGGTAATGAAGTCGGCAACCCACAAGCCCCACATCGGCCTGATTCGCCCAACCCGCTAGTTCCTTAAGTGCGCCCGACTCCAATTCGACATCATTATTCATAAAAAAGAGTAAGCTATTGGAGGAAGTTTTTGCCACAAACTGCACGGCCAAATTATTTATCCGTGAAAAGTTAAATGGCTCGAAAACCTCTAAAACCTCGGCGCCCATCTTCTTTAATTCAGAAGCTATCGCCCTATTTTCGCTGTTATTATCGACACAAACAATTCGGCATTCCACTCCCGACTGGCGCTGTAAACTCCTGACGGCTCTTAGCGTTAAGTCGCGCTGATCTTTATAGGGAATTATTGCAGTCACGCTGGGAAGATCCGTTGCGTCTGGAATAACACGAATCGTCTCTTCTAAATCACCAGCTAAAACTTCCCAGTTTTTGGCTTTTGCATTGAGATAGCGCTTGTAATTTTCTATCATGCCTTCAGTTGAAATAATTTCTCTAGCACTCTGAAATCCATATAGCTTAATTGGAATCTTAACGACTTGAGCGCCACATGAAGATGCGGAGTAAATAAATTCAAAGAAGAGGGGAGCTATCGTTGTCGAGTTCACTTTACCGATTTTTTTAAGAAGCGGATGCGAAAAGAGCATTGCACCTCTTAACGAGTTTTCAAAGTAATAAGGCGCTCGAAAGTCTTCGCAGCGCAACTGCCGTCCTTGTCCTGGCGTACCGTCCTCGCAAAACAAAACTAAATTTTCAGGGTCGTTATAAAGGCGCAAAGTTTGTTCAAACCGGTAAAGCAGATCGGGACGCAACCATACATTTGGTTCAACTAGAAGAATAAAATTTTTGGTTGTTGCCTCCAAAAGCGCGCCAACGCCTGTGTTGGCAAAAATTTTAACTTCCTTTTTTCCTGCGGAATTTAATATAGCTACGCTACTTTTAATGCGTTCCAAATCACTAGCCAGACACCCAATGATAATTTCAAGATTTGGCGATGTTTGCTGAAAACAACATTCCAAGGTTTTCTGATGAATCTCTTTAAAGCCATTTATCGAAACGACAAGAGAACATGAATAGCGTGCCGAGTCCGGAAGCAAGGCATGAAGACCGGCTATCCGTTTTTGAAATTTATTTTCCGCATTTTTATCAAGATGGGAAGTACCGGATGTTAATAGCGAAAAGTCTTCCATAAAATACCGAAGGGAATGCTTAAGCGCGCGCGCAAATTGATAACCTGCCTGACGGACGCCGAGCTGCCGCATTGCTCTCAGCAGAGTTTTACCTATGGCAACAATGTCCTCAATTATCTTTGCTATCATAAATCTTTCAATTTTTTATAATAAAACACTTTGTGAGATTATCGCCTTCTGGTCCGAACCTCATATGAAACAGTTTTTCGCTCTTGTCCTTGAAGAACTCATCCACGGCCTTCTTTGCCATGGGATAAGTCGGAGAATGATAATCATCTAAGAAAATCACCCCTCCTTTCACCATGCGTGGATAAAAATAATTTAAACATTCCAGATGTGGCTCATAAAGATCACAGTCAATGTTAACAAAGAAGTATTTGCGGTTTTTCAAAAGGGGAAGCGTGTCTTTAAAGAAGCCCGGCAGTAGCGTGTAATTTGATTTTGAAACTCCCTCCTGCTTTAAAAGATTTTTAACAAAATCAACGGAGGTATCTGCAAACATACGCTTGGTAAGATACAGCGATTCCTGGGGAGCGGCGTCCACATCTTCCTTTGAAAGTGGCGGAAATCCAGCGAATGTATCTAAGCCTGTAAAATGCACGTTGACGCCATTTTTCTTTGCGATTTTCAAACAAGCCGCCAAACCCCTTCCACGGAAAACTCCACATTCGGCAGCGTAAAGCTTCCTAATTGGAAAAAGCCCGCCCATGAGCCGAACAAAGCTTTTCTTGTCCACATGATTTTTTAAAGCCCATTCAAAAATCTGCAAAAGCGGAATTCGCTCAGCAAAATCTAAATCAAATGGGCGATCTAAAGGAATCGGGTCTGAAGCTCTCATGGCTGACACTCCATAGATAATTGTGATTTTTGCTGTTGCTTCACCCAGTCGCAAAGATTCTTCAGCCCCGCCTCTAGCGAAACTTGTGGCTCCCAATTTAATTGAGCTTTGGCGAGAGAAATATCGGCAACAGCATGGCGGATATCTCCATCGCGAAAATCACCAGACACAAAATACTTGGTTTGGTCCTTTCCCAAAAACTTCAATAGCAGCTTAGCCACACCCTCAAGAGATGATGCCACCCCGCTTCCGATATTAAAAGTAGCTCCATTCGGAAGCTCTTGCTGACAAGATTGGATGATGGCATTGGCAATATCGTCGATATAAACAAAGTCACGAATAATGTGACCATCCTCATACACATTTAGCGTTTTCCCCTGCAGAATTTGTTGGGAAAATATCGAAAGCACACCCGTATAAGGATTTTTCAGCGATTGGCCTGGGCCATAGACGTTTTGAAACCTTAAAATTACGGCAGACCAATCTTGCACTTGCCGCGCTTGCCGTACTAAATACTCTTGCATTAACTTCGTTGAAGCATAAACTGATGCCGGTCGAACTTCCGACTGCTCTGTCGTCGCTACAGGTTCCGCACAAAGAGCTCCTTCAAAATACGGCAGAAACACTTTTTGTTCCATATGTTTTCGTAGTCGCGGTTCAGGAAAAACAATTTGCTGGTCTTTATTTAACCACGGCCCCTCACCATAGATTGCGCGCGAGGAAGTTAAAACAAATTTTTTAAGTCCGCTCGCGTGCTTTCTGATTTCTTCAAGTAGAATTGCGGTTCCAACAACATTGACTTCGCAATAGCGCGTGACTTCGTCCATAGATTGTCCCGTGCCAGTTTCGGCCGCGAGATGAAGAATGTGAGTGGGCCGAAATTCCTTTAGCGTCGCCGCCACAAGTTCACGGTCAAGTATGTTCCCTTTTATGAACTTCACATTAGACGGGAATTGGGGGGCCACCGCATCGGCGCCATGGATCTGCGGGTGTAGACAGTCAAGAATACAAAATGATACATCCGCCACCTTTTTTGTAGCGAGGCGAATGAAGTTCGTTCCAATAAACCCAGCACCGCCAGTCACAAAAATTCGAGTCATACTAAAAACGCTCCACCGGTTCGCAGAACCACTCTCTGGGTTGATAAAACAAACACTCGACCATTTTTTTTCCAGATTTCACCTGAAAACGATGGGACTCAACGGCGTCTTGAATATTAAATTTCAAACCGTTAGAAACGTACATTTTCAAGTCGTAAACGCCGGGCCGTAAGACACAAACTGGAAAATCCAATTTCACTGTAGTTCGGCCGGGAATTAAACTAAATTTTTTTCCGTCAGTATCAGTATCCAAATTAACGACGGTTCCAAGTTCTCCTGATAAATCTTTAATGATTATGCCGATATTAAAGTTGGAAATAGACAGTGCAGTTTCGATATCGATTTCAATCACCCCAGGAAGTCCCGACTGCAAATACCCTACTCTTTGCCCGTCTTTACCATTAAAGGAAATATTATGAATTCGAATGTCTTGTGAGATACCTGTTTGCGCATTTGTCTTAGCGCCGATTACCGAGCTTGATCCGTTGAGTAAACTCTCTTCTTCATATTGGCAGGCAATTTCCTTGACGGGGCCGAACGCGCGAGTCTCACCATTTGCCAAATAAATTCCTAAATCACAGTTGGATATAATAGCATTAAGACTATGTGAGACCATTATAAAGCTTGTTCCGTGAGATCTTAATTCCGATAGTTTCCTATAACATTTTGCTCGAAACTTCATGTCGCCAACGGCAAGGGCCTCGTCGATAATTAAAATATCTGGTTTCGTGTTTATCGCGCACGAAAATCCCAAGCGAGCGGCCATTCCCGAACTGTACGATTTCACTGGGGCTTCAAGCGCATCTGGGGGGAGGTCCGCAAAATCAATGACTTGTTCCAGCCGCTCTTCAATTTCTTTGTCGGTGAGCCCCAGCAATGCCAAGTTTACAAAGATATTTTCTCGGCCCGACAAAATGCTATTAAAGCCAGCTCCTTTAGCAAAGAGTGGAATGATTCGACCTCGCGTGCGCACGCCTCCATTGTCGGGTTTAATAAGTCCACTTATGATTTTAAGTAATGTAGTTTTCCCACTTCCATTGGCTCCCATTAAACCAATAGATTCTCCCTTAGATATTGAAAAATTAATATTCTTGAGGGCCCAAAATTCATTGGACCTTAGTGCGCCCCTATTGCGATCGAGCCCAAACGATTGCCTTAAAACATCCGAGGCAGAATATTGCATTGATTTGCGAAGACTTCGACAAAACTTTTTATGAAGTTTAAATACTTCAATTACGTTCTGATGACTCAAAGAGTCCAATAGCTACCGCCCCTTAACTTATAAAAAGTTGACTACTCTTTATTCAAACCGATAATGTCCAATAACTTAAATGGCAACTGAAAACTACTACTCATCAGAAAGTGAACTCAAGGCCCCTTTTGCATTATTGAAATCTATTGCTTCAGAGTTACCGGTAACTGCAAGGCTTAGCATAAAATTGTTTTATCGCGATTTTATTGGACAGCACCGTGAAACGCTAATGGGTATTACATGGGCAATTCTCCCTATGTTATTACTTGCCGGTATTTTTATTGGTGCCGTTAACGCGAAAATATTAAATGTTTCATCGTCGATACCCTATCCCGCGTTTATAATTATTGGAACCATACTATGGCAGGCATTTACGGACTGCCTACATGCCCCAATATTAAGCATTGAAAAAAATCGGTCTCTCTTGAGCAAAATCAACTTCCCCCCGGAATCGCTCGTTTTCGCGAAAATTTTCGAAGCTATTTTCAACTTTGCAGTAAAGTCCTTAATTCTCGTTGGACTTTTTATATATTACGGCCTTGAAGCAACACCCCAACTGCTACTCTTTCCACTAGGTGTTGTTTCCATCATGATCATGGGCCTTACAGTTGGAATCATTTTAACTCCAATGGCACTCATATTTCAGGATATTTCCAAAGGTCTGCAGCTCATTATGCCCATTCTTATGTTCCTATCACCGGTCGTTTATGAGACTCCCGAAGCTGGAGCTTTAGGAACCATTTCGAAATTGAATCCGCTCAATACCGCTCTTAATTTTTCACGAAATGCACTCGTTGGCGGCCCAATTGAATACTGGCCCCAATGGTTAGCTATCACGTGCAGTTGTTTCTTGATACTTTGTTATGGCTTCCTAGTTTTGCGTGTTTCAGTTACGACAATCAATGAGCGCTCAGGGAATTAATTAACGATTGCCAATGACTTTAGCCGGAACACCACCAACAATAGTGTAAGGATCTACATTCTTAGTAACGACTGCGCCAGCAGCAATTATTGCGCCTCTTCCAATTCTGACGCCATCAAGCACCCTGGCCCCAGAGCCAATCCAAACATCGTCTTCAATGACGATTCCTTCCTGGCTCAAACCCTGCTTTGCGATGGGTATCTCGCGATCCGTATAAACATGATTAGCTGGTATTACTACGACGTGCGCAGCTATACGTACGAAGTTGCCAATCTTTAAGCCGCCGTGACCGTAAAGAATTGAAAAAGGGTTCACCGTACAATTTGAGCCAATTTCAATTTTTCCACCGTAGGACATCAACATCGAATAAGGAAATAACTCACAATGGTCACCAATTATGATTTCGGAGTTCTTACCGTTACAATCAACAATCGCCCCATCGGCCAAACGACAATAATTTCCAATGTGAATTCCCGCCTTACGCCCCTTGAATTTAAAGCCTTCCTCTATGAATGTTTTGGCACCGACTTTAACGAATTCGCCACCTGGTTGCCCAGAAAGTTGGCGTTTAATTCGGCTGATGTATTCAAACATTTCAACTCCTGGTCGGATGGCTTTTAGTAGCAGAAGTTATAGGAATTTGCCAGATGAAAGACGATATGTTACCCATCAGAAATGGCTAATGATTTTACTTATGAATTAAGCTACCCCTTAAATCCTAATGGCATAGAGAAACTCAGCGAATTCCTAAAAGGTTGCGATGCGGATGCGGTCGTTTGGGACGATTGTTGGATTAGACCAAAGGGGCGAATTTCGAAGGAAATATCTCGCGTTAAGTGGCCGGCAACCGATGAGTTTTTATATCAATCGTTTGATCAATCAGGGCGCGCAGCAATTCGTTCAAGTGTTTTGGCCAGCTTAAATATCGATCACGATTCAAAAAATTTCTACGGTGAAGCCTTGGCAGCGCTTTTAAAAAATAAGGGGAAAATTCTCCGTTTTGATGGCGTCGTTAGATTTGTTGGAGATGGCAAAAAAGCCTATGAACCAGCGATGCTGCAAAGGCCCCCTCAGCGAGCGAAATCTATTTCAATCATCTGCAATTATCGTGACCGCGCAGATCTTATGAAAAACGTAATTGAGTCATTGAGCCAACAAGAGCTCTTGAGTCCAACGGAAATCATTTTCATTAATAATCAGTCGACGCCTGAAAACTTTGAATACGTCAAAAGACACGCGCAAAGACTCGATTCAAAAATGAAAGTGGTACACACCAATTTTGACCACCCTTTTAATAAAAGCAGACAAGACAATTTAGGGGCTACAATAGCCGCGGGCGAAATCATCGTATTTTTAAATAACGACACCCAACTCTTAAACCCAACACTGATTCAGGAGATTTCTGATTGGGCAGCCTCGCGACCTGACCTGGCGACTGTGGGTTGCAAAATTATCGGCGACAATCAACATTTGGTTTCTTCTGGCACAGAAATTTTTCACGATATAAATCTGCCTAACCAATTTGGAATTCGTGAATCCGAAGAAAGTGTTTTTGCCAATGGCATTCATTTTACCACCGGAAATAGCTTTGCATGTGCTGCCATTTCCAAAGAGACTTTTAAAAAAATTGGTTTATTGAGCGAGGATGAATTTCCCGTTCAGTATAATGATGCCGATCATTTTATCCGCGCGATGGAGCTCGGCTATAAACATCTTTATCTCGGCCATCTTAGCTTATTCCACCAGCCAGGAGCGACAGAGCAACGCACCAAAGAAAAAGTGAGATCACTATTGAAAAAACTTACGACGAAGTTCGCCAATCTGCAAAATTACAAGGTTTTCCAGCCTGAAATTAGCGTTCTGTCGTGGAATGAATTGCAGCGTTTTAGGCTCAATAAATCTTTGGCAGTGAGTAAAGCTTGGTTAACAAATCAAGCCGCAAAAATTTTAAAAAGAGCCCTTTATCCCAATTAAGTCGATCCAAGCCTTTGCAACTGATCTGCCGCGATATTTTTCTTCAATGATTTGTTTGCCAAGGATAATGTGATCCCTTTTGCTCGCTGAGTCCGACAAATAACTCCTCAAACCTCTTTTAAAGTCAGAGATTATACAATTATCAAAGTCGCGAAGAGCGTCCGTTGCCGTCGCAACCACCGGAACTCCGTTTGCTAATGATAAAATAGTTCGATTTGCCGATTTCACCCGAGAAATACTGTTCATGGGATTTGGTATTATCACCGTATCAGACCTTTTTAATTCCTCATTAAGAATGCGTGGAGACCAAGGCAAATAAAATGTTTTTATTCGAAAAGGTTTAATGTGCTTTTGATACATCTGGTAATCATTGCTAATGACGAGCAAATGAAAATCCATCTCTTTTGCAAGGGCTTCGAGGTCCTCTTTAACCAAGAGCAAATCAGTTATGCCACTCACATTTTCATATCCTGAGTGACCAAACCACAAAATTTGCTTAGCGCTTCGATTCGCAGATAGCTGTTGCTGCAGAAAATCGACACTAGGCTCTTGAGTAGCATTTTTCAGGGAAGTTGTCTGCGCACTTTGACCCAAATAGCGAATTTTTGAGAAAATATATCTAAAAATTTTCGGGAGGACTGCCACTAAAAAATGGTGAAAGCTATGGCCGAACATCCAATTTAAGCGATGTTTCAACCAAAAGGTCCTAATGAAGTCTTCCTCTTCATCACCTTCCAAAGCATCTGGAATCACTACTACACGCTCTACTTTCAAAAAACTTTGAATTTCGCGGGCCAACTCAGCGCTGGGAGTCACGATTGCCGTCGCTATCTCGGCCATTTTCCTTAAATTGATTGCGTGGAGATTAGCACGCTCGCCACGACAGTCGCCTGTTTTAATTAGTATTTTTGAAGCTTCCTCGAGATTGTCACAAATATCGATATAAACCGGAATTCCCAATTTACGAGCTTTAAGCGCAACTTCCAAATCATGATCCGAAAATGTCTTTACAAACACAATTGCCGAAACTGCCTCAATAAGGTCAACTTCTTCACCACCCGCATAATAGTGATTCCTTACCCCCTCTTTAGCCATGTAAAAGGAAGGTATGATGCAACGATAGCGAACACTCGCTATTTTTGTATCAGTGGTGGCTAGCTTCCAACAAACCGGATCCATAATTCCCAATTATTTGCGGCAAACTAAATACAAACGATGTTCGTTTGTCACATTTGCAAAAGCGTGGGGATGCATGACTTTGGAAATGAACTTAAATCCAACTTGCTTAAGCGCATTCAAGAGTTCGTCCTCGTTGGCCCAGAATGACCATGTGTTATCCAAAGAGCTGCGTAAGCGCTTTTGTTTTTCTTCGGCCGTGGCGTTTTCGGGATGCTCTTTGTAGGCATAGCCACTAAACCCCTCAGACGTCGTTACCGGACCACGCAAGTCCCAAGTATCAATCGAACCCGACGTAGCTACGTGAGTGTAAATAAATACGGTATCGTTAGTAACGGAATAAAGGGCTTTAAGCATTGGGAAAAAGTCTTCTTTACCAAGGTGATGGAGAATGCCGTTGAAGAGCACTAGATCATATGTTCCCGTCTTTTCGGGTGTTATCCTTCTCACGTCACCCGACTCAAAAGAAACATTATCAAGACCAAATGCCTTCGCCGCAAAAGAAGCTCGATTAACGTAAAGATCGCGCCCCTCTAGCCCTTTTACGTTGGCCCCCTTTTCCGCAAAAATTATCGAGTGAATTCCCTCGGCGCATGCTAAATCTAATACGGACAAACCTTCCGTTGTCGCCTTAGATGTGATGTATGGCACCATGGCACAAATTTGTTCACCAATGATTCTTAAACCATGAGCTTTGCCCATGTAACGCTCTTGATCTGGCGAAATAGTATGAACGTTATTTCCTAAATCATAGTAATGGCACCATGGAGCTTCTGGGTTCAGGTTTTTTAATCCCTCAATGGCTTGCTCTTTTGTAAGCTTACTTTTAAGCGTTTGAGGAGGCATCTCGCGCACGGAAAATGATTTATTTGTTTTTTGAATCCTACGGCGATCTTTCGCAAATTTAACCTTAAGCCAAGATGCTATCTGCACGTTACCCCCTGACTGTTTTGTACGGTGCATCATTATTTGATTTGTTTGGATTGGAGTCAAGTAAACAAATATAGCCTTATACTAGATTAACAAACTTTCCAAGAGTAAATCCTATTCGGATCGCTCTCTATTGGACTTATTCTTAAGCGCCAAGTATAGTGGCGAACTTAAATATTCGAGGTAATTATGCGTGATCTCAAAGGAGAAAAAGTACTTGTCATAGGCGGCGCCGGTTTCATTGGTTCACATGTTGTCGATGAACTTCTAAAGGAAGACGTCAGTCAAGTGATCATCTATGATAATTTTTGCCGTGGATCAAAAGAAAACCTAGAAAACGCTCTTCGAGACCCTCGCGTAAGAATTTATGATATCGGAGGCGATATCTTGCAATCCGACGTACTAAATTCAGCCGTGAAACAAAGTGATTCAGTAATTCACTTAGCTGCGCTTTGGTTGCTGCAATGTTATGAATATCCCCGAGCCGCCTTTGATGTGAACATCCGTGGTACTTTTAATGTTTTGGAAGCCTGTTGTGATTATGGAATAAAACGCCTAGTTTACTCCTCTTCGGCTTCTGTTTATGGCGATGCTGTTCAAATTCCAATGACAGAAGAACATCCATTCAATAATCGCACGTTTTATGGCGCGACTAAAATTGCGGGTGAAGCTATGTGTCGTGCATTTAATGATCGCTACGGCCTCTCCTATTGTGGATTGAGGTACATGAATGTTTATGGGGCAAGACAAGATTATAAAGGAACTTATATTGCAGTAATAATGAAGATCTTAGATCGTCTCGATCAAGGCTTACCGCCAGTCGTTTACGGTGATGGATCGCAAAGTTACGATTTTGTTTATGTGGGAGACGTTGGACACGCAAATGTATGCGCTCTTAAGAGCGAGGCCAATGATAAATTCTATAATATCGGCAGCGGTACCAAGACTTCAATAAAAGAACTTTGTGAGATGCTCTTAAAAATTACCAAATCCCAACAGAAAATTGAATTTGAGCCGGCAGGAAAGACGTTCGTTACGAATAGAATTGGCAGCACGGCTGCAGCTGAGAAGGATTTAGGATTTAAATACTCAGTCAACCTTGAAGAGGGATTACGCAAATTAATTGATTGGCGAAATACTCATAAAGCTCTAGTAACAGAAAGAGCAAAGCAGGCACGATGAAAATTCCAATAACAAAAGCCGTTTTTGATGAAAATGATAAAGCGCAAATAATAAAACCTCTGGAAACTGGCTGGGTTGTACAAGGCCCCTACGTAACAGAATTTGAAAAGAAATTTGAAGACTTTACGAAGTCAAAATATGCTCTTGCGGCCACGTCGTGCACCACCGCACTTCATATGGCTCTTGCGGCACTTAAAGTCGGACCGGGAGATGAAGTTATTGTGCCAGCGTTTACATGGATTGCCTCAGCGAATTCCGTTGAGTATCAGGGCGCACGCGTCGTTTTTTGCGATATCGACTTAAATACATTCAATATCGACATTCAGGATTTCGAGAGAAAGATCACAAAGAAGACAAAAGCTGTTATGCCGGTCCACCTATTTGGCTTGTCCGCTGAGATGGACAAAATCATGGAGATAGCCAGAGCGAACAATCTGTATGTCGTCGAGGATGCAGCATGTGGTTTCGGCTCTCGTTATAAGAACCAGCACGTTGGCACTATAGGTGACTTCGGATGTTTTAGCTTTCACCCTCGTAAAGCGATTACGACGGGCGAGGGAGGAATGCTCACTACGAATAATAAAAATTATTTTGAATTGGCCAAGAGTCTTCGCGATCATGGTGCTAGCAGATCTGATTTCGCAAGGCATGGCAATAAAGCGGCATTCCTACTGTCAGAATTTAATGTCCTCGGGTACAACTATCGCATGACAGATATTCAAGGAGCCCTCGGCGTTAGTCAAATGGCCAAGGCGGATTGGATACTTGCGGAAAGAAGGAAAAGAGCCAAAGAGTATACGCGTGAGTTAAGTAGTCTCTCATGGCTTGGAACTCCATTTGAGGCAGAAGATTATGAACATAGCTTTCAATCGTATGTTTGCCTGTTTAAACCAGAGAAACCCAATTTGAATAACTTTGAGAAACTTAACGATCAAAGAAATGACATTATGATGAGACTTGAAGAAATTGGAATTTCGACTCGACAAGGAACTCACGCCGTAACGAATTTAGGTTATTATCTAAATAAATATAGTTTAAACCCTAGAGATTATCCAAACGCATTGCTCGCTGACAAACTGTCGATCACCCTGCCAATTTATGCGCAGATGACCGATGAAGAACAAAACTATGTGATTGAAAATATCAAAAAGGTAATGAACTAATCTATGTGTGGGGTGGCCGGAATTTTTCATTCTGACGGTAAGCCTGTTCCAATAGACGTTTTAAAAAGAATGGGTGATGCCGTTAAACATCGCGGCCCGGATGGTGAAGGTTTTTGGGTGGATGGTTTTGTCGGTTTTGCGCATCGCCGGCTAGCTATCTTGGATCTTTCACCTTCTGGCCACCAGCCCATGCAAACCGAAGACGGACGTTTCGTAATCACATATAATGGCGAAATATATAATCACCTTAATTTGCGCATTGAACTGGAGTCTCTTGGGCATCAATTTCACAGTAGAACGGACACCGAGGTAGTCCTTAAATCCTTTAAAGAATGGGGCCCGGACTGTCTTTCCCGGTTTAACGGAATGTTCGCATTTGCAGTTTGGGATAAGCAAGCTCATCGCCTCTACCTCGCACGCGACCGTTATGGAATAAAGCCGCTATACTATTTCTTTAATGGCAATACCTTAGTATTTGGCTCAGAAGTAAAATCCATACTCAAATATCCGGATTTAAAAGTTAACGTTTCTGAACAAGCCTTGCACGAATATTTTGCCTTTCAAAATATATATTCTGAATTAACTTTTTTTGAAGGCGTAAAGACCCTGCCCGCCGGCCACTTTATGTTCTTTGATTTAGGCTCCACTAAAATTCCTTGCCCTAATTCCTACTGGGACTTTAATTTTTCAGAAGATAGTTCAATAGATGAAAAAACCGCGGCTGAAGAAACGGCACGTTTGTTCGAACAGGCCGTTCAACGACAACTTTTAGCCGATGTGGAAGTTGGGTCTTATCTAAGTGGTGGCATGGATTCAGGATCCGTTGCAGCCCTTGCCGCCCGATCTCATAGAAATCTAAAGACCTTTACATGTGGATTCGACCTGTCCTCAGCTACCGGACTCGAGCAAGCCTATGATGAAAGAGCCAAAGCAGAGGTATTATCACATCGGTTTAAAACTGAGCAGTACGAAGTCGTGTTGAAAGCTGGGGATATGGAGAGAGTGATGTCAGACTTAACTTGGCATCTTGAGGATCCCCGAGTGGGGCAGTCCTATCCTAATTTTTATATCTCTAGATTAGCCAGTAAATTTGTTAAAGTTGTTCTTTGTGGTACTGGCGGAGATGAAGTATTCGCCGGCTATCCCTGGCGATATTATAGTTCAATTCAAAAACCTGAACCACAACACTTTATGAGTAGCTATTTCCAGTTCTGGCAACGCCTGGTTCCCAACGATCATCGATCAAACTTTTTTTTATCTTCGTTTAGAAATTCCCTGAACCGCCCTGAGCAAGTGTTTAAATCAATTTTCAAGAACCTCAATAACGGCTTTAAGGATTTTGCAGCTAGAGATTTTTTAAACGAAGCACTTTACTTTGAGGCGAAAACATTTCTCCATGGCTTACTAATAATGGAAGACAAATTGAGTATGGCACACGGCCTTGAAACGCGCCTACCCTTTCTGGATAACGACCTTGTCGATTTCGCCCAAAAAATTCCCGTAAAATATAAACTCCAATATGAACAAAAAGAACCTTTCGCTAATGCTGGTGGCCACCTTTCAACCAGTGATGGAAAGCTTGTTTTAAGAAACGCGTTAAGCAAAATTTTACCGAAAGAGTACACTAGCGGAGTTAAGCAGGGCTTTTCCGCCCCGGATGCGTCATGGTTTAAAGGGGAAAGCATCGAATACATCAAACAGTTACTGCTAAATAAAAATGCCCGTATCTACGAATTCCTGGATTATAAAACCTGCTTCCAGCTTCTCGATGATCATTTCAGCGGCCGAACCAACCGCCGCCTACTTATTTGGTCACTATTGAGCTTCGAGTGGTGGAATAGAGTATTCCGTCCGTGAGCAAAGGCATGTCCGAAAATAATTTAGAAAAACATTTGTGCGACGCCCATCCTGAAGAACTAAAACTCTATAGGACTTTAAAAAATCTAATTTCAATCGTTCAAAATTATACGGCTCAAAAATGGTCTCGACACCTAGCTGTATCAGATTATTTCTCAGATCGCTGGGAAAAAGCCAAAAAACTAGGTTGGGGTAAGGGCAGTAGTGTCTATGACAATGTTTTAATATTGGGAGACGTTTCTGTCGGAGAAAATACATGGGTTGGCCCCAATTGCATCTTGGATGGATCAGGAAAATTAAGTATTGGAAGTTTTTGCTCAATCTCTGCGGGAGTCCAAATATACACCCATGACACTGTAAAGTGGGCAATTTCTGGAGGCATTGTCCCGTCAGAACACAAGCCTACAATAATAGGCTCACGATGTTATATTGGACCCAATACAGTTATTGCCAAAGGAGTAACGATTGGTGACCGCACCATAATTGGTGCCAACAGTTTGGTTTTAAAGGACATTCCTCCAAACTCAAAGGCATTTGGTACACCCTGCAGAGTTGTGGGTAAACTGGATTAAATTATGGAAAGTCTTGAAACCGATGTACTTGTTATTGGTGCCGGGGTTGTCGGTCTTGCCATAGCCTACGAAATAAGTAAGAAGTATCCACGCAAAAATATTATTATAATAGAAAAACATTTCAAATATGGTCAGGAAGGCTCCTCCCATAACAGTGAGGTTATTCATGCGGGGATTTATTACTCCAACAAGACACTGAAGGGGAGACATTGCATTCGTGGCCGGGAACTACTTTATGAATTTTGTAATAATTATGATATCCCTCATAAGAAATGCGGTAAGTTTCTAATTGCAACGGATCTTACTCAAGTTCCCGCTATTGAAAAGATTCGAAAAATTGGTCGAGACAACGATGTTCCAATAGATTTCATTGATCATAAAACAATAATTGAAAAACAAAAAAATTCAAAAATAGTTTCTGCCCTTTGGTCTCCAACGAGCGGAATCGTGGATTCCCATGAGTTAATGAAGAGACTTGAAAGCTTAGCAATATCTGCGGGCACAATTGTTAGCTATGGTACAAATTTAGAGGAGGTTTTAGAGGTCACAGATAGTTCTATTTACGTTAAAATAAGGGATAAAAATGCCGACAGCGTAATTAAAACTAACTTATTGATAAATGCCGCAGGCCTGGCAGCTACCAAAATAGCCAATCTGCTGTTAGCAGAGAAATATGAAACTAAACCCTGCCGGGGAAGATACTTTTCCATCCCCCGAACATATTCTGAGCGCTTTGAATCATTGACCTACCCGATTCCAGATCCCAAAGGCGGATTGGGCGTTCATATAACAATGGATTTGGGTGGTAATTGCCGTTTGGGTCCTGACGTGGATTGGTCATTTGCCGATAAGTCAGAGCCAGATGATTTAGCACTTTATCAATTCAGTAATACTGATATAAGTGAGCAGATAGAGTTCCTAAAATCAGGTATGAGGTTGATACCTGATTTACAGTTTCATGATTTAAAGCCTGATTATATCGGCGTCCGCCCAAAACTTTTTATGAACAAAGAACCATTAACCGATTTTATAATAGCCAGGGGTAAAAGAGATATTCACTTGCTTGGGATTGAGTCACCAGGACTTACTGCAGCCCTTTCATTAGCCGAAGAGGTCGGTAATATTTTTCCACTATTTCAGTAAAACTATTTTTCTAGGATTTCGAGTATAGCTGTAAACTTTATATTTATTTTCAATTTTATTTGGTTCCAAGATTGGGCAGCTAAAATCAAAAACGGATTCTTTATAATTTTTAAGGTTTTCAATATCTTTTGGCGACAAATCCCAGGTACCAACGTTTGGGCGTGAAACACAAAGAATTTTTCCTTCTGTGTCCATTAAAAATACAAAATCAGCCCTCCCGGAACAGCTGTTAGGATTTAAGGCATATCCATAGGTTCTTACAAACCAGATGTTTGGCTCATGACTCATTCGCCACTCCGACCTCCTATCGTTTTCAACTGAAAAAATCTTGCCGGAATTACACGATGACTCGTCAGTAATCACAGAGAGATTTTCGAGCCCTTCTTGCATAGCAAATTCTGTTGGGTCATTGATAAAATCTTGGGTCAGTTCTTTATATTTACCCCAACTCTTTAAGTCCTTTATGACTCCAAATAGATATTGATATGCGAAACCCATATCGCCACTTAACCGAGCGGTGTGCATCAAACTCCAATTTTGGGAGCCCGTGCGGGCAGCGAGGTGCCATTTGGACATTTCCACGAATTGCCCCTTAAAACGGGGGAAGGACTTGATACTCGTAATCAATACAATGAGAGAAACGGCTATCGCCAAAGTTCTTGCTATTTTCGCCCCTTTTACCTGTACAAAAAGCAAGCCGATCAACCCAATAAAAAAGGGGTAGAGAAAGATACTATAATAAAGTGGTACGTTTCCATAATTTCTAGTTGCCGCTATTTCCCAGCGGCCAACTGCTAGCAAAAGAGCTCCAAATACGCCAAAAAAACTAAGTAACAACCAGGGAATGCCAATCTTAACCTGATCACTCATAACGGTTCTAATACAAATAATTAACCATAATA
>CAZCFY010000015.1:0-36380 GCA_964498095.1 uncultured Bdellovibrionales bacterium
CTCTGCGTAATGATATCGAAGCTCTTCAGGGGATTAATTTCAATTATTTAATTTTAGATGAGGCTCACACCGTTAAAAATGCGCAGGCCCAGATTACCATGGCGGCAAAACTGGTCAATGCCCAAAGGAAAATCGCGCTCACCGGCACTCCCGTAGAAAACTCTCTAGCCGATTTATTTTCAATTTTATCCATTGTAAATCCCGACCTGATGACTGAGGCTCAAGTGCAACGATGGTCAAAAGAGACGGACCGTGAGAGTATTCAAGCTCTAGGCCGCTCATTAAGTCCGTTTATTCTTCGCCGCACAAAGGAACAAGTCCTAAACGATCTACCCGCCAAGTCAGAACAAGTGCTAATGTGTGAGCTAAGTCCCGCCGAACGCAAAAGATATGACGAATTGAAAACATTTTATTGGAAACGATTGTCTGACAGCTTTGAACAAAAAGGACTCTCAAGGTCTAAAATTGAAGTGCTAGAGGCTCTTCTGCGATTGCGCCAGGCGGCTTCTCACCAAGGGCTTCTTGATCCCAAACTTGCTAATGGCTCTTCGTCAAAATTTGAACTCGTGTTAGAGCAGTTACAAAATGTCATTCGCGATGGTCATAAGGCTTTGGTGTTTTCGCAGTTCACAAGCTTGTTAGAGTTATTTTCACGTCATCTGCGTATGTTGGGTATTAGATATGAATATCTTGATGGCCAAACTAAAGATCGCGCCGAGCGGGTTAAAAATTTTCAAAATGATACGAGTTGTGCCGCTTTTCTTTTGAGTTTAAAAGCTGGGGGAGTGGGACTCAATTTAACGGCCGCAGACTATGTTTTTATTTTGGATCCTTGGTGGAATCCCGCGGCAGAAACTCAAGCGATTGATCGCGCCCATCGCATCGGTCAAAGGAAGAAAGTTTTCGCTTACAAAGTTATCGCTGAAAACACTATTGAAGAAAAGATTTTAGAGCTGCAGCAAAAGAAAAAAAGTATCGCCACAGCCCTCGTCAGTGGTAACGTCAGTCTGTTAAAATCCCTTAAGCTTGAGGACTTAAAGCATTTATTTGAGTAGAAATTTACTTAACGCATACTCCAAATCCCCAACCATAGCGAATAAGTTTACCTATGGTCTCACCGCTTTTATTTAACAGAATATAAAGCTCAGTGTTCATGCCATCGTCGCTGCCGCCAACGTTGATATTAAAATAACGGGCAGACCAACTCTCTTTTCCAGAACCTGGAATAAAAGCATCCAAAAATTTATCGGCGCTTAGTTCACCATCACGTAATTCTTCTAAAATCTGCGGCCGCGTCCAGGACTCCCCTTTTACATCGGTCTCAATTTCGACTTCCTGATTTTTTTTCCAATGAGCCACAAGACCATATTTACCAGCTGTATTCTCGCTGACAGTTAGCTGGATACTATATTCCTCCCATTGGATGCATTTAAACTCTTTTTCATCAACTTTTGTGCACATGCGTATTCCTTCACATGATGCCAAGCTATTGGCCGTAGAGTTTAAAGAAACAAAAACTCCAACTACAAACGTCGTAAAAGTAAAAATTTTTTTCATATTTTCTCTCCTCAATTAAAGTAACACTATCCGGGCAAGAGCTAGGCAGTCAACTTCCTGCCGAAAGTGCCACTGCCACGGCGGTGGCAGTAGCGAAAACTCTGACCATTAGTGTGTTTGGAGGAGATTTGCGAAATTGACAATCACTGGAAACAAGCATCGAATGTTACCGCACTTCAGAGATGCCATTGTCAACGTGAGAGCAGCGGCACTCAATAAACGGCATGATCCTTGAAATACCCAAGCTGTCGGGTTGTGAAATAAGATCTAATTGATCTTAAAAACAGGGTTTGACTAAAAACTTTACATCGGTGACGAGGAGTGACCATGAAAGCCTTGATAATGGGTTTATTAATTGCCAATCATTTACTGCTACCAATTGCCTTTGCCGAAAGTAAAAAGTCGGACCTCACAAAACTTAAATATGTAGAAATATCAAAAACTGAATCTGGTGAAACTCAAGTCTTAGGATTTAACGAAATCGGTTGGTTGCTGGCGGAAATGCGTATGACAAAAATTCGCTCCAGCCAAGGCGAAGAGTTGTTAAAGTTTTACATGCGGCCCCTTAACCCCAACGAACCTGCCAGCGATGTCTATATTATGAATCCCCTAAATAATAACGTTGTGGAGAATACCTTATATAACAATCCTTATGGTTGGGACCTACTTAGAGAGATTGCGAAAGATCAAAATGTTCGCATAACCGCCAATATTTCTCATGATTGTAAAGAAGCCGCCACGGCCTGTGCCCTCACCGCCGTAACTGGAGTCCTTATAGTACCGGCGTTTATAGTCGGGCCGCCTTGCCTATACTATGGTACAAAGTGCTTGCTCGAGGATTGAACCCGCCAAAGAACTCTTGTCCAAAGATTTTGCCAAGTTGTCACAAAAATAAGGGTCTATTGAAATTAGTTCGTTTTAACTAGCGGCACTGAACTTGAAGTTGTCTGTTTTCTCAAAACCAATTGAGGAGACTTATGGCAATCGTTGTTGATGAGGAATCAAAACACCTTACGAAATTTCATATTATAGCGGGATTATCTTGGTTAATATTTGCGATGCTGGGCGGAACTTTAATGGCCTATCGGCTAATCTCTCCAGAGGCTGCCGAATTTTTAAAAGATATAGAATGGCTCAATTTCGGCCGCATCAGAATGTTTCATACCCATGCGGCAATCTTTGGCTGGCTTACCAACGGATTTTTCGCTTTTAGTTATTACGCCATTCCAAAACTTGTTAAACAGCCGCTCTTTTTACCAAAACTTGCGCGGTTTAATAAATATTTCTCGCAGTTGGCAATTTTTGTCGGCGCCCTAGCCCTGATTATTGGTCACGCGGAAGGAGTTGAATACGCCGAGGCACCATGGTGGGCCGATATAATTTTCGCCCTGTCGTTCGTATTCATGATCATAAATGTTTTAGGAACTATCGTTGTCGCCAAACAGCCACAACTTTATGTTTCTGTTTGGTATGTGGTTTTAGGTTTTGGTTTTACCGCCCTTAATTTTATTATGGCCAATACCGTCGTCGCTCACTTAGCTCCGGGTGCGGCCGGCGCAGCCCTGGCGGGATTGTGGATTCATAATGCCGTTGGACTTTGGGTCACGCCGATGGGAGTGGCGATCTCTTATTATCTACTCCCGATCATTGTCCAACGCCCTATTGCGAGTCATAAACTGAGTATCATCGGATTTTGGACACTGGCTCTCATCTACCCGCTGGGCGGAAGCCATCACTATTTTTATAGCCCAACACCGACGTGGCTACAAACTCTGGCCGTTCCACTGACTTCGGCTTTGATATTTGTGGTTTACACCGTCGTATACAATTTCTTCGCAACCATGAAAGGTCAGTGGCATCTGATGACTAAAGACATGTCACTGCGTTTTTTAACTTTTGGAATTTTCTCTTATATTATCACTTGTACCCAAGGTCCATTCCACGCTTTGCTCGTAGTTCAACGTGTGGTTCACTTTACCGATTGGGTTGTCGCGCACGCGCATCTGGCGCTTTTTGGTGTGTTTTCGTGGTGGATTTATTCCTTTATTTATTTTGTATGGCCTAAGCTCACTGGCCGCATTCTCTCGCACAAACTCGGTGAGTGGCATTTTTGGCTAACCTTTATAGGCTTTTATCTTTTCTATTACATTCCCGACACCATCGCGGGATTAATGCAAGGCTTTGTCTGGTTACGCGGTTTACCTTTTATTGATTCGCTTGTGGCCTCACAACCTTTTTGGATACCCCGCGCGATTTCTGGAGTCACACTCTTCGCGGGACTTTTAGTTTTCGTTTATAACTTGTACGCATCTGAGGTAAAAAATGAAACGCTTTGAAAACTTCACTTCAATTTTCTTATTAGGTAGCTTGGGTTGCTTTTTACTCTCGCTCTTTGCCATGGGCATCGCTCCCTGGACAACATTAAAGCGCGTAAACCAAGTCGCAAAAGGGGCCACAAACCCCTATTATGATGAAAAGGGAGATTTAAATTCTATTGGCCGCGGCCGAAAAATTTATATTAAAGAAGCCTGTTGGCATTGCCACTCGCAATTTGTTCGCCCCGTGGCGGGAGAGCCTTACCGTTATGGTCCGACAAGTAATTCTTGGGACAGCATGTTTGATGTGCCCCAAACTTTTGGTACCCGCCGCATTGGTCCCGATCTGAGCCGCGAAGCGGGCCGTCACTCTAATGATTGGCACTTGGCACATTTGTATAATCCGCGCTACACGATGCCACTCTCGGTGATGCCCGCCTATCCGTGGCTTTTCGAAAAGACTGCTGAGGGAGTAAAACCAAAACAAGACGCCAAGGATCTTGTCGACTACTTACAATACTTAGGCAGAGATTATGAAGCGGAAGTGCGAAAAATTGTATATCCGCAAAAATATAAAGTTTCAGGAGCTCCCGAAGTAAGCCAAGTTTCCTTGGAAAAAGGACAAATCTTATTTAAAGAAAACTGCATCGGCTGTCATGGTGACAAAGGTGATGGCAACGGACCGGGCGCCCCGTTTATGCTTCCCCGGCCCGCCGATTTAACTGGCCGCTTTATTTCTAATTCAGAAGTCTACTCCATTTTAAGTCGTGGAGTTTACGGCAGCAGCATGCCCTCATTCCGCGAAATGCCCGAGCGAGATCTTTGGGCGCTGGCTACGTTTGTGAGTTCACTTGGGGCGGGCGTTAAAACTCAACTCGCCGTCGCCGCGGATGAAGTCGCAAAGGGGAAAAAGCTATTCACCGTTAACTGCGGAGCCTGTCACGGCGAAAATGGCGACGGCTCTGGTGCGGCGGCGGCGGCACTTAATCCCCAGCCCAAAGATTTTACCCGCCGCATATTTTCTAATGAACAATTTATGAAAATCATGGACGTTGGCGTTCCGGGAACAGCAATGCCGCCTTTTGGCCATTTAAAACCCGAAGATAAATCTTCGATTTGGAACTTCATCAGCAGCCTCCACAAGGACGGTCTATGAAAAAACTTGCATTTTTACTCTTAGTTTTATTTCCCACCTTAACATGGGCCTGCCCTTTTTGTGATTATGGCGGCCGCGAAACCGCGCTTTTTATCGGCAGCGTGTTTGGAATACTTGCGGTGGGAATTGCGCTCTTTATGTTTGCGGTTTTAAAACGATCAAAATTTGGCGACGAAAAAATTGCTAATCTTGTTTTGGAGGTTGATTCTAATGAACGAAAATAAAAATAGCGATACACCGCAAATTGCCGACCAACCCGTCCCATTATGGATCAAAATCATGTGGGTATTTGCCGTCGCGTGGGTCCTTACCTATATTTACACGGGCTTGAAGGGGTAAATACTAAGTCATTAATTCCTTAAGTTGTTTTTTGGCCCGTATTTAACAGGTCCATTTCCTTTCCCCGCCGTGTAAATTAATTAAATCAATAAGGGGGAAGGTATGATAACTGTAACAATTTTATTAACTCTTTTAACAAGCGCCACTGCTTTTGCACAAGACATGTCTACGTTTGTGCCGATGACTCTACAGACAGTAACCGATATTAACTTTAACCAGGAAATAAGGGCGATGACCGCCGCTGACGCCGGTTTCCTACGTACAGTCAATTACGTAAAGGTTAACCGCCGCGATTCAGTTTCCAATAACGTATACTTACCGGTTGCGAAGGATTTAACGAAGCCCCTTATGTCGGGAAATATCTGGATGGTTTTGTTTCCCGACCGCAAGGACATTTTTGCCCTGGACTCCGTAAAATTAATCGGGCCCGATAATCTCGAGGTGCCTTATGCCGTTCGTTGTTCAAAAGATTCCGCCGGGCTTATTTCTTACTGCCAAATCTATGTATCTCATACACTTCTAAACAGGTGTCCGACTTGTGGTAATGGGATTTATGTTAACAACCAAATTGTTCAGACCACAAAAACTTACAATATCAACAAACCCGGCCAGTACCGTATCGAAGCCCTTTATAAAACTTATGCCCAGTTAAAGGAGGTTTGGTACAAAGCTACCAATGAAGGTTTAAATATCGGGGCCCTGGATTCCAACTACGACGGTAAGATCTCAAGGACTGAAATCAAACCACTTGAGGAAGCGATGGCTTACGTCTTTTCAAAAGATAGCGGTTCAACCACTCCATCAGTCAAAAAATCGTTTGAAATTAACTTGAATTGATTTCTGGTCTAACCCCGGCGTCCCGTCGGGGTTAGTAAAATTGAGAGTACCAAAAGATATTTTGGTTACTGATACTTTAACCAAAAAATCAAAGAGTCCTTTTCGGCGGCGGATAATTTACTGCCGTAATAATGCCCGCGGTTTTCGACGATATCATCGCACAAAAGATTTCCACTCGTATCGCGGCTAAAAACCTGTGTTAACGGTGTACCTTGCGGAAAGGGCCCAACCGCAATGGGCAAGCGGTTTACTTTAGGACGGCGTTCTTCGCTTAAGAGCTCGCGCATGGAGATTTCAAAAACAGCGGCCCGACGCGCGGGAGTAGCATCTGGCGGTGCCCATTTTCCAACGGATTGATTATGCAAAAAAGGCGCAGTCGACCAAATCCCGGCAAGAGGAACCGTTCGGTATCCACGATTTCCACTTTTGATCCGATCTTTATATAGCTGGGAAGAAAACTCCGACCAAAGTTTTCCTTCTTCCCAGTTTGTCGTCAGCACACGGCACAGATTGGTCGCATTTTGCGGATCAGCAGCGATGGGATTGATCTCGTCGTTGGAAAGAATATGCCGCCCTCTACCCGAATCGTCATGGCAGGACGCGCAGTTGGTGCGAAAAACTTTGCGGCCTAAAGAATACTTTCCGTATTCCCTTAACGGGGGAACCTCGGGATATCTAGGTGACTTGATACTTCTCATGAAAACGACGAGATCGTTTAAGTCTTTTTGCGGCGGAAAATCAGCACACGATTTTCGACACTCATTAATGCTGATAGGCTGACCGGGTCGTGAGGCGACACACTCTTGAAAACAAACGCCGATATTGGTGTAAACTCGAAGCGCGGCGAGGTCACCGCCCACGTCATCTTCTCCCCCTTGGCCACCGCGATTTTTTTCTTCACTCATGCCAACATCAAAAGTAGGACGATGAGGCACATTCCAAAATGCGGTCATAACTCCGGGGTTCATGATGTTATCGTTAAAGAGCAATGTCGTATCCACCGTGCCTTTCGGCCAAGCGGCAAACATAATTCTACGGAGATCATTTTCTACCATTTCGGCGGCAAAAATCTTTCCCGAGTCTAAGTACTGATTGCCAATGGAAGGGTGGATATTTTCCCACTTTGGTTCATTAACATCCTTTGGCGGGCGCAGGGGGTCAAAGCCCGCATGGCAAGAAGCGCAGGCAACGCCATAAAGTATTTTACCGTTAGCTGCGGTGCTTTTTCGAATACCAATTACGCCCGTCGCCGAGGGATCTTTACAACTATCCATTTCGCCGGGGACTTCATGACAGTCGGGGTCATTAATGGTTCCCCAGTTTTGAAAGCGCAGTTTTCTTGGGGTCAGCAATACTTTTTCAAAGCCAATATTAACTCTCTTTGAAGCGTCAGGGTGATTGGCGAGAAAACTAAAAAATTTTTCGCCACCATAGGTGTTCTCAAACCATATCTTACGGCCGCGGTCTTCTGATCTATTGGAGACGGGACCAGCGCCGCCTAATACCGTGAGGGCGAGTATTAATGAGCACACCACAAATATATTTTTCATCGAATTCTCCTTCAAGTAAGGAGCTATCGGAGCCAAATTATTTGCTTTGAAGCTTTTGACCAAAATGGCGCGGGCGAATTTGCCCACGGCTACTTAGTAAGTCTAGATTTGCTGAAGATTATATTTTTCTTTAAAGTACAGCTGAATAATCTTGCGCTCAGTTTGCGTTAATACGCGGTCAAACAAGAGGATTTCACTAAGATCGCCGGCCCAGTAAGCGGATGCTACGCCAATATGATAGTCGCTCTTATTATTTACGACTTCCATGGAGGTCATTTGGCCCATGACATAACTTTTTTCCCAGAGAACCAGACTGTTAAATTCTTTAGTTCCGTTCCAACTCCACTCCGTGTACGTGGGAACAAGAGAAGCCAGAGAGTTAGTTAAATGATTGGTTCCATTACCGACATACGCGTAAATAGTTGAGCTGCGGTCATGGGTAATTTGAAAGTGGTTTCCGATACCATTCCCGAACACGCCTTGGTCGATCAAAGGTGAAGTGCCGAGGGTTCGATATACGACAAAAACATCAAAGGCCCCGCTTAAGTTTAATTTTGCCCCAGAAATATCAAGTTGATCACTATTACCATCAAAACGCACCGCTGATTTACCGTTAATGGCATTCTTTATTAAGATGGGTTTTTTGTTTGGGTCCGACTGAAAAGCATCATTGCCCTTTCCACTTTGGTCAGGAAATAAACTTACCGGCTCTTGGTTTTCACCAGCAAGTTTGTCGGCATTTAACCACAACAATAACCCTGAATTAATATTCATTTCCGTGGGCTTTGGTGGAATAGAATTTTCGTTGCCCGGTTGATTTGGTAAATTAACTTGGGCGTCCAAGGTGCCTAGGTTACCCTGACAGCCAATGCAGAAAACTATGTAAAATAAGGGTAGAACCAATCCCTTCATATTAATATTATGACAATAGAAGGCGCCTGGGGTTTCGCTATTTTGGCAAGGTCACGTTTCAAAATGAGACAATAAGATATTGCCAGCAGCGTGACAGAGGCCGGGCCAATTACATCTGACGTGAGAGTTTTTGCCGGTCGGTTACCATACGGTAAATTCCCAATATGATAATGGCACCCACGATCGACGATAGTAAACCTGCTGGTTCATCAGATCCATACCATCCGGCGCGCACGCCAATAAAATGTGCCACCCAGGCACCCGCCATACCAAGGAGAATTGTCACGATCCAACCGCCAGGATCTCTTCCGGGCATTAATAATTTTGCGATCGCGCCAACGACCAAACCTACTAATATTGCACCTAGCATAATCCCTCCAAATTAAGTTACAAAATATCTATTAAGCAAGGTTGGTACCAAATTAAAATTTTTTTAAGTGGACGGAATGATTTTAGAGGGCAAAGGGATTAGGTCTTGCGGGGAATTGCGGGACGCGTGATTAACTGCAAAATCTTTTAACAACACCCATCAACACTTCTGCGTCAGCCGGCTTTCGTAAGGCGGCATGCGCGCCGACTTTAACTCTTTTCTCGTCAATGCAGCCGTCAGCGGTCAAAATCACGACCGGAATACCGGCGACGCTAGCAATTTTTAATTGCTCTTCACGAAACTGAAATCCATCCATAACTGGCATCATTAAATCTAAAATTATGACGGCCGGCAATTCGGGATTTGATCTTAAAATTTCAAGAGCAACCTGGCCATTCTCCGCCTGGTCCACAGCGTAACCGTAAGCCTCGAATAAACGTTTTAACAAGCGCCGAATATCACGGTCGTCTTCGATGATTAAAATCTTTTTAGACGGCATTGCGCTCCTCCTTGGGGAGCTCGATTTTAAATGTCGAACCCTTCCCCGGCTGACTGTCAATGGTGATAGTTCCGTTGTGCGCTTCAACTATTTGTTTGGCAATATAGAGACCCAACCCTAGCCCCGTTGTTTCTCCACTATCCTTAATACGTTCAAAGAGATGAAAAATACGATCTAAATCCGCCGCCGCTATTCCCCGCCCATAATCACTGACATTAACAATCACATTGCTTGGTGTTGACTTTATTTCTATTTTAACTTTAGACCCGGGCGCGTACTTGCTCGCGTTTGAAAGCAAATTTGTAAATACCTGTTCCAATCGGTAGCGGTCCCATTTCCCAGTGATATCCTCGCCCTTAACTTCACAAGTGTTTTTGGAGTGCCTCAAAAGGGGTTCCAATCTTTTTATAACTTCATATAAAAGATCGCGCAAAGAAAACTTCTCGCGGACTAATGACAGACGGCCCGAGGTTAAGCGCGAAACATCGAGCATATTATCAACCAAAAAATTTAGCCGCGCGACCTGCCGTTCCTCATCATCGCAAAGTTGCACTAAATTTTCTGGCGAAAATTCGGAAAAATCTCCCCGCTGAATATCCATGCGGCGAATTTGCGCCTGCAATTTTAACGTCGTGATCGGTGTTTTTAATTCGTGGGACGCCAAAGAAAAAAACTCATCTCGGGCTTTAACGGCAGCTTCGGCATTTTGTTTGGCGCGATTTAATTCGCGGGTTCTATCTTCAACTCGCTCTTCCAGATCTGCATAGGCCGCCTTTAATTTTTCTTCCACTTCTTTTTTATTCGTGAGGTCACGGGTAACTTTAGCAAATCCGCGTAAGGTATTATTACCGTCATGACTCCGGATGGCCGTGATAGTTACGTTGGCCCAAAAGCGGGTCCCGTCTTTACGAACTCGCCAACCTTCTTCCTCGTACTTTCCATGAAATGCCGCCCATTCAAGTTCTTCCTGAGGATGTCCACGATTAAGATCTTCAGGCGTATAGAACATCTTAAAACTGCGGCCAATTGCCTCCTCCGCCGAATAACCCTTGAGACGAGCCGCCCCAATATTCCAAGTTAAAATATTGCCTAGAGGATCAAGGGCAAAAATCGCGTACTCCTCAACGGCTTCAACCAGCAATCGAAAAATTTCTTCAGTTTCTAGAATATTTTTACGAGTCGGCATAGTGGATATTTACCACAAAATGCCGATCTACTCATCTAAGTATTTTTGAGTAACTCAACGCTAACGCCCTATTACTTATTGCTTACGAGTGTTGCGATAAAACTGTAAAGATCTGGATCTATCTCCTGCAACTTTTGGCGGGTGCCGTTGCGATATTCAGCCTCAGGGTTTGGCTTGGTTTCGGTTAAAAATGCCTCAAGACCGTCGGCAAAATACTCAGAACTGTTTGTTGCAGCATAATTATTGAGAAAAACTTTGCGTTCCCTGGCGGCTTTATACATGGCTTCGACTTTACCGTACTCTTCGCCAGTCATCAAACTCAGAAACAACACATGTCCAAATTCGTGATAAAAAGTGTTGTAGGTATTATTCATTTTATCCGTAAGGTCCGACGCTAACACTATTGCCGTCTGACGGGTTCCCTCACCAGGAACATCGTCCATTAACCGTGTATCGCCCTTGTAGTCTTCGCCAAAAATCTGCTCAACAGTTTTTCCCTTCAGCGAATCGTAACCAGGAAGGTCTGTAATTTTTTTGCCATTTGTTAACACCGCAAAAAACAATCCATCTTCGAGATTTATAAAATAGGGAACATCTTTTGCGATCTTAGGATTTTTATAAAGCTCATCATAAAAGGGTTTATATTTTTTCCAGTTCATGATTCGCTCGTAAAAGATATTTATAATTTTATAAATGGGCTGGCGCTGACCCTCGCTGAGGTCTTGTATCCCGCGGACATTTTTATCGGCCCATTCTTTGCCTAAATCTTTAGTAGATGCGGGTTCTACCAGAGGTTGCGGCTTTGTTTCATCTGCCTTTTTCGCTTCAGGTTTTACCGGTGGTTTTATCGCAGAGGATGGCGGCTTTTGATTTATTTGGGGCGGATTACGCGTTGTACAAGCGGAAGTGGCAATGAGAACGAAAGTAAAAAGTAAATTTGGCCGTAACATTTATTTATCCTCGCGCCCGCTATCAGCAATATCTAAGCCATCTAAAATTGAAGTATACTCGCTATTAACTGCCGCTAGAGCAAATTCCCCGCTCAATTTTGTTAAGAGGGCCGCAAACAGCGGACTCATCCAATGTTACGAAAGCGTTTTGTGCATTTGTGTGCATTCCCAATATGGCATTAATGCTGCATTCTGGTCCGCGGTTTGAGAAATTTTTTTTGGAGGATTCATGAAGAACGTTTATTTATCTTTTTTTACGGCTTTAAGTCTTTTTGCGGCAGAGGTGGCAAGTGCCCAGATATTTGAGCTAAATATCGGCGGCAACCGCAGCAATCGCCGTAATAGCAACCGCAACACAGAGATTGGCTTCGGGATACAGATTGGCCCCGGCGGTGTAAAACTTAATCTTGGTTTACGAAAGGACCACTGGAAACGTCACCGGCATGTTTTTGCGCAGCGAGCGGAACAAGCTGTTATCGACGAACCCGGTGCGCGTCTTATTGGTTATACTATGATCGCCGATGGCGGCTATGATTATGATAACGTCGAAGTTAGGAACCGCGAAAATGTAGATTTGATCAAAATAAAAGTTCTTAACGACGGTGCCCGTCTTGATAATATTTCCGTGCGTTTTTGCGATGGCAACCGCGAAACACAAACCTTTACCATTGGTCAACGATTTGCCGCCGGTCAGTCCACGCAGTGGATCGATCTGCAAGGACGTAACCGCTGTATCGACAGCTTTTCTTTACTTGGAAAGGGTGATCGCGATGGTTATGAGGCCACGGTTGTTCTTTTGGGAATGAATGTTCCCAACAATGATCATCGTAACGGCGGATTTGGCAACAACGGTTTTGGTAATGGCCGTTTTGACCGCCGCGGACACTGGGGGAAAAACCGTGACAATATGTACAACCGCGTGATGAACACGATGAACAATTTAGAACCCGGTGAGCGCGTCATTGGCTTTACACTACTATCTGACGACAACTACGATTACGAAAATGTTGAAGTTCGAAATCAAGAAATGGTTGACGAAGTCCGCATTCGCGTACTTGGTGATAATGCTTTCATTGGCAATCTGTCTATTCGTTTTTGTGATGGTGGCAGTGAACAACCCTTCTCCATTAATCAAAAGATTCCAGGCCAAGGCCTGACAACTTGGATTGATCTGCAAGGGCGTAACCGCTGTATCACTAGCTTTGCGGTCAATGGCAAAGGGGATCGCGGCTATGCGGAATCTATTATCGTTCTTACTGGCAAAAACCGCCGTGGAAATGATTTTCCAAATCAAGGAGAGTACCCAACGCCAATGCCAAACCCCGTACAAATTCCGACGCAATCGGGACCCGTGTGCGAAGTTTTAGGTTACGGAAGTCATAATGGGTATAATTATAAATACCGTATTGGGGTAAATGGGCAATCGCTCGAAGCAACTAACAGCGTAGAGGATTTTTTCAATAACATAGCCAAATTTCAAGATGCCGGCGTATGTTATACGCAGCCTACGGATTGCTCTATGAGCGGTCACGGTGAATTTGGCGGGTACAATTATAAATATCGCCTAAAAGTTGGTGATACAAATTTCTATCCGACAAATAACCTAGATGAATTAATTCAAGCCATGCAGAAACTGACATCCCGTAATATATGTTATCCGCAAGCGTCTAGTCAGTGTCAGCTCATAGGAGCGGGCGAGTTTGGCGGTTATAACTACAACTACCGTATTGGCGTAAATGGAAATCCAATTTTCGCCGACAACAACATGGATAATACACTTAAGGCGATGACGAAATTGCGTAATAGCGGGCTCTGCTACTAATTTCTGGTAATTTCTGGCACAACCGTTGCTCTTAGCTATTCGGACGAATTTATTGATAGCTAGGAGCAACAAAAGTGTCGACAAAATCTACACTACTGACAATTTGGGTCTTTTTATTATTTGTTACCACGTTAAAGGCCCAAATTATTTCTGTTACCCAAACTCTAGAGTCAATTGCCCCCGACGCCGAAGTCGATGTGCGCTTATGGGTCGATAAAAAATTTAGCCGCGATTCAAAAATAACTAACCTCATCGGCAACCACGCCTTAATAATTCCACCCAGTGCAAATGCCAGTTATGCCGACAATAGTGTATTGCGAAAACTTGTGGCCCACCTTGCCACGTCTCCTTTGGCAGTGACACTCATGGAAAGCGCTTTTAACCCAAAAAATAGCGTCGAACTGCGTCTATTTTTCGATGTCCCGCTGGAGAACGGCCGTATTAATTGGATGCGTCCAATGTGGGAAAACGACAAAATGATTCGTCATGAGTTGTTAGGAGCGTTTCACGCCGAGGGCGGCGCGGCCATAATTTCATTAAACAATCATCAATCCAAGGATGTTGCGGCCTATACCTTCGCGCACGAACTCTTTCATTTGTTGGATAACAACAGACCCACTGGGGATTTCGTCGATACTTTCTTAGCTGAGTACCGCGCTTTATTGGCGGAAACCGAAATATATTTGCAAGCTAAGAATGCTAATAAAAAGTCAAATGCCCCCATAAAAGATTTCTTTATGGAATCTCGGGATCATGAAGCACTGCTGTCCCGCCCTTATTTCGTCGGTGACCAAAAGGTCGATGAGAAGAAAATCTTTAACGCGACTCTTGACCTTATATATCCGGCAAACCCCCAGTTTCTAATTAAAACTGAGGACGAGGATCCAAGCACTTACTCACTCGTGCGCCGGGCGCTTATCAAAATTTTAAACGGCCAAGAAGAACTGGCCCCAACTATTTTGGAGTTTTCAAGCGCTCCCGAGGAACTCAGCCGTATTACCAAGAAAAATGAGGCTATTCGTGAGCGCATTAAGCAGTATTTTTCTAAAAAGAAAAATGAAGAACTTCTCGAATACGACAGAATTTATAATATCAGCGGCGAAAGATTAAACTCTAGCAGTGGCAATGGCGGCGGCACTCGCCCCCGCACTGGACCCGGAGGCTAAAATGTCGAATCAAGCAACAGACATAAAAAACGAAGCCTTCCGCCTAGCCGAGCGCGGTCAGCACTTAAAAGCTTTAAAGCTAATTGGTGGCTATAAAGCGCAGTCGCTGGTCGAAGAAAGAATTCTTGCCCACAGTCAAGCCGAAGTGGCGATGATACAAGGGAATATGCAACAAGCGCTAGATTTACTTTTAGCGGCTAAAGAAAAATACGGCGAACATGTGGCTCTCCTCACGGATATTGCGATTTGCTATTACTCTCTAAATGAATTTAAGAAATGGAAGTTTGCCTTTGCGGACCTTAAAAAAGCCTATGCGGAGCACAAAGACTTTTTAATATTTGAACGCCGGGCCATGGCGGAACTTAATTTGGCGAAGTTTTACGAAGAAGATGGCGAGGTCGCTATCGCCGCACAAATGTATATGACCTTAATTCGGCAAATGGAAGAACGCCAAGATATAGCACGTTTTTATCGGATTATGTCGCAAGCACTCCGGGTTATGTCGACATTTCATATGAGCGGCAATTTAGCCAATACCTATCAATTAATGATTACTATCGGAAAGGCCCAAATTAATCTTTACGCCAGCATAGACGTGCAACATGCCCTTTTACTTTCGGAGTTAGCCCTAACCGGCCCACAAAATGCGGCGGCACGCTTGTTGGAAGTTTTACGCACCGATAAAGTCTCCCTTTATGACAAGCAACTTATTTATTTTGACTTCTTAGAAGAGTCTTTACTGCAAGGCTTTCCGGTCAGTGAAAAACTCATCCCGTTTGCGTCTCTATTTAAAGAATTAAATGGTTTTGAAAAGGAAGTTTTCAAACTCGCCATCAAAAAAGATTACGCCGTTGATTTTGAAAATCTAATACAACTTTCGCAAACCTTGCCTCTATCTTGCTATATCAGAGTTTTAGGGGCTTATATCGCCAAAACAAAAGATGAGGCAACCGCCGTTGAATTACGTAATCAAATGAAGTTGGTCACGTCCTCGTTATCGGCAGAGTCCCAAAACCATTGGATCAACCGCTATCAAAAACTTCTAAAAGTTTCTGCGGCAACCGTTCTCAATTATAATACCGACGCCAAGTTACTCACTTTTGGCAATAAGGCGGAGACCCTCGCCCGCCGCGAAGCTTTTGGTGTCCTTATTGAGCTTTTGAGCCGCTCTCCTGAAGTCGATACGGAAAAAGCAATTGCGTGCATTTGGAATGTCTCGTTTGACCCCACTTACTATAAAAGTCTACGAATGACCGTCCTGCGCTTAAATAAGTTAATTTTTGCGATGATCGGTGTTCCTAAGGTTTTAGAAATCAATAAAACCAAAATCACGCTTACCGGTGGCATCCAATTTAATTTGTGCACATCTGTGCCTCGGTAAAATCTACATTTAGGTTTATATTTACCCTCGTAAAGAGAGGCTAATATGAAATCCCTAATCATCTTATCGGTTTTATTTTATAGTTCCATTTCTACTGCCCGTACCTGCCCCGTTGCTTGTAGCTTTATAAGCGACGAGGGTATCCCCGCTGCGGGCTGTGGCGAAAATCGCCAAATGGCCCTTTTAGAAGGTATGGCCAATTGCGTGGAGTTAGTTAAAGATGCAATGAAGAAGAGCGACATTCCGCTAGGAACCTATGTGCTTGACTCTTGCAAAATCAAAAACACCCGTTACCGTGAGCTCGACTGTATGGACTACGCCGCTTGGGACGCATTTGAAAAAATGTGGATGGACAAAACTTGCCACATTTGGAAAAAGGTAACCGTGTTAGGAATTCCGCTGTGGGCATCTTACGGCACCTGCGGCGATGAATATCTGCCAAAATATAACTACTCTGGCGGAAAGTACCACTAATGAAAATGGCGGCCCTTATTCTAATTCTAACATTTACCAGTGCCGCCCATGCGCGCTGGTTTTGGGAAAAAGAAGGCGAACTTAAGTGCGTTCAACTGCCCAACGGAGAAAATTGTTACTGGCAGGAAAATATCCCCGAAAAAGAGAAATCCTGGCGCTACTCACCCGTAAAAATCCACGGCTACGTTTTAATGAGGCCCGTGACGACGGACGAGACGGTAAATCGCCTGTACGTCGCGTTACTCCGGTTGCTAGAAACTTTAAGCGTGCAACGCGAACTGCAAGAAACACCCGAGGCCCGTGCGACTTTCTATTTGCAATTCCGTGAATCCATTAGCCTTATGTCTTCGACTTTAAATCTGACGCCGCCAGTGCCGAAAGGCTATTGGTCAAGCGAAGGCCCAGAATATATTGCCGCTCGCAATGAGGAATCAGCCAAGGCTCGCTGTTTCCAATCCTATTTAAAGGCTGCCGACGCAAGCGCCGCGCCTGATGCGCTCGTTGAAAAAGGCGCTTTCGACTGCGGTTTTCTGGAGAAATAATGTTAGCACTACTAATTTTACTTCTAAACTTTTCACCCGCGCAAGAACTGCAATGTCTTGACTGCATTGAAGGCGTCCAACTCTGCATCGTGAATCTGGATAAAGAAGAATATATTCAGCGAAAATGCGAAAACTTTAAATGTACGCCCTGCTTTAGCAGCGGTTGGGGAAAAAAGCGTTTTTCTTACAAAATTTATAGCGAAGCAAATGAATATGAATTTCATGGGTTTTCCTTGATTTATTATGACGCACAAAAATGTGAAGCCGACCGCAAGGTCGATTTGAGGTGCCACTGATGTTTGCCCTTTTATTTTTTATGTCCGTAGCATTCGCGCAAGAAGTTCCATGCCATCAATTAGACAGAAATGCCGTAAATTTTCATTGTGCTCATTTGGTTAATGGCGAAACAATTAATGCTTGCGCCCAAGAGTCGCAGACGGCAAAGTCTGCGGCCTTTAAGAACTGTGTTGCCAAATTCTCTTTACAATCTTGTATTGCCAATAAAAGCACTTGCGAGGTCATCGTTAGCGAGCCCCTGCAAGAGTCACTTTCTTGCCAGGCGCTTACAGAATTAAAAAGCCGCTGGAAATTAGAGTTGACCGTCCCCGCACAAACACGCTATCAAGCGCTATGCTTTCGACCCTAATATTAACAATTGGTTTGGGCACTCAATTCTGCACCAAAGAAGATAATGCCGAGTACTGTACCGCCACGGAATATAAAACCGCGCAAGAGAAAATTGAACTTGAAGGCAACCAACCTTGGCAAAAAGAATTTTCTAGTTTTATCGCGCGCGTTCTAATCAAGAAACGCCCTGAGTTTTATATTGTTCGCTTAAGCTTATACACTAAGGATGGCAAGGATCTTGGTCATTACGCAACGGATGTTAAGACATTAGAGGAATTAGACTCCATGAAGCTCGGAGGGGCTCCCATCGCTGAGGGCGCGCAGTCAACCGTCCGAGCCTGGTTAAAAGTTTCTAGATAATTATTGCTTACGTAAATGAATCTAACAATTTTGCAACTCGGAATAAAGGTTGCAACTCAACCCGCCATCGCTGCCATGGGGCGTAAGCAAGATTTAGTAAGGATGTTTCTGAAGATCTTACATCGGCGGTGACAAATTAAGGGGGAATCATGAAATTTCTAATTTCAAGTTTACTAGTCAGTACATTTGCCCACGCCGGTGTCATGGCCGACAAAGCCCTTGAATACACAAAGCGCGCAAATGCCGCAAAAAATGATATGGGACTCGTCGGCGCTTCCGATGATTTGCCAATTTGGAACGGCGTTTTGGTTGCCGGCTTAGCCTACAAGTTTTCAGTCACTCGCGACGAGTCTGACCGGGCCGAAATGGAAAGTGTTCTTTCTGCCTTAATTTCGCTTCATGAGGCTACCGGGATTCCCGGAATTTTTGCCCGCCGATTAGATCCAATTCAAAATCCACTTCCCGGCGAGTGGGTAGCCGCCGCAGGAAATTTAAAAGGTAAAATGTGGAAGGCAAGCCTTTCCCATGATCAATATGTTGGCTATTTATACGGCCTTCTGGAATCCTGGCCCTACGTGCATGATGTAGAAATAAGAGAACGCGTAGTGCGAACAGCATTGGCGATCGGTCAACATTTTCTCCGCAACAACGAAAAGATTATCGGACCCAACACCAATTTAAATTTTGATCCCTCGATTTTACCTAAAGACGGATTTCCTGATTTTCTTTCGAGCATTGCCAAAAAAGTTTTACCGCGTGGCGGAAAGGCCATGTACGCATTGCAACTTTTAAAGGTCACTTCACTGATCACTCAAGATCCGGAATTACTCACCGCTTATAAAAATATGGTTGATGACCGTGGCTATGGGCCTTTTGTTCGCGATAATAATCAAGGAAACTCGGAACAGCTCATAGCAAATTTTATGGGTCCCATTAATTTTTTAACTAAGATCAAAGTAGGCACTGCCGTAAAAGCCACTTCTGACTCTCTACGTGCTGAAGTCGGCCAAAATCTTGGTCACATTGCGCTTTACACTCTCGCGCGGGCCGAAACAAATCCAACTTATCGGGGGTATTTTGTCCATGCGTTGACTCGAACTCATGACTGGGTAGCCCATCACGGAAATTCCTATTGGAACTTTTTAACTATTTCTCAGACTGGTCACGACGATGGTGGTGTGTCAGAGGGAAAAAATACTTTGGTGAATTTCCCAATGGATAATTATGGCGTGCGCGGCAATGGCGGCGATAATTCAATTCCAAAATACAAGGGTTTAACGGCAAACTTTTTTAAGGGTGATAAATGGAAATGGTATTCCGTTAAGCCACTGCCTATTGAGCGCCGTCCGATGCACTCATTTGCGTGGCAACATAACGCGCACCAAATGGATGGCAACTATGGAAATGCGGACTGTCCCGGTGTCGCTTATCTTGTCGCTTACTGGATGGGAAGATCTCTCGGTTATATCAGCGCCACGGAATAATTTTTGCACCTTTCTCTTTTTAGGAGGGGTGCATGTCTACAGCGGTTCGCAGATTTATAGAAAATGTAAATTCGATTGAAGACTCCGACTACGGAGACTTTATGCGCAAAGCGAATGTCTATTTGAATGATCTCAGAGATGAGCTTTCACCCATGGAACAAGATATTCGCGCTAAGTTATTTGAAATGAAGCTTTATTTGCAGTTCATTTCCTCATGGGAAATCGAACCAACCCGACGCAGAATTGTCACGGACGCCATGTACGTGGAGGACTTAATTTCCGCTCATCAGCCGGAATGGATTTCAATCGATGAAGTCACTCAATCCGCTGGTTAAAATATTGAGATAAATGATCTCATTTGTGCCCGGGAGTTTTGCCACATGCGCAAGATGAAAGACAAAATGCATTTAGTGACATTGATAGTTCTAATGCCATTTCTTATTTTGCTTTGCGTACTAAACTCTTGGGTGGCAATTCTCTTAGGAGTTCTAAAAAGCGGGTTCGAACGGGTATTGTTGTGGCTTCCGCCGACTGAGGAGAATGAGGGTAAAATCGAGTTTAACGATGAAAGTGAAGCGCCAGCACCTAAGGCGAGCTAAACTTTTAAGCAGTGAATCTATAGTCTTTGCCAAATTGGGGGCACTCACGTTATCTCTAAGGAATGCAAATCAATTTTATCGATCTCCAAAAGCAATACAAAGCTATTGAATCAAAAATTCAAGCGCGCATTAATAAAGTTTTAAACCATTCCGGCTATATTCTTGGGCCCGAAGTTGAAGAGTGCGAAAAAAACTTAGCGGCCTACACGGGCTCTAAGCACGCCATAACTTGTTCGAGTGGGACAGACGCTCTCATTATGGCATTAATGGCCATGGATATTAAAGCGGGAGACGAAGTCATCACATCGCCATTTACTTTTGTAGCAACGGCCGAGGCGATTGTATTAGTGGGCGCGACTCCTGTATTTGTGGATGTCGAACGCGACACTTACAACATTGATATAAAGAAAATTGAAAAAGCAATTACCAAACGCACTAAAGCCATAATGCCAGTCTCCCTTTACGGTCAGACGCCAGATATGGATGAGATAAACGCGTTGGCCCGCCGGCATAAATTGTTTGTTATCGAAGACGGCGCGCAAAGTTTCGGCGCGGAATTTAAGGGTAAAAAAAGTTGTAATCTTTCTGATATTGGCTGCACGAGTTTCTTCCCGGCAAAACCCCTTGGTTGTTACGGCGATGGCGGCGCGGTTTTTACGAATAATGACGAATGGGCGACGGCGATGAAGGAAATACGCGTGCACGGCCAAAGTGCGCGGTACTATCATCCCCGCTTGGGTATTAATGGGCGTCTGGACACTTTGCAGTGTGCGATTTTAATTGAAAAACTAGCCCGCTTTCCGTGGGAAGTTGAGCGCCGCGTAGAATTAGGCGCGCGTTATAATAAAGCGTTTTCAGAGCTTGGTAATGTGGTCGTGCCGAAAGTTATGAAGGATCGGTTACATGTTTTTGGCCAGTATACTTTGGTAGTTACGGGACGCGAGAAGTTCCAGGCTTTGATGAAGGATAAGGGCGTGCCGACGGCCGTACATTACCCGCGTCCTTTAAACAAACAACCGGCCTACGCAAAATATGCCGAAGGCATGTCGTTTGGGATTTCCGAAGAGCTTAGCGAAAGAGTCGTAAGTCTTCCGATGTATCCCGATATGGATACGGCAACCCAAGATTATATTATTAGTGCGGTGAAGGCAGCGCTGGCGTAGGTGCGGCGTCATTTGCGGAGGCGCAGGAGTAGTTGGAGCGCTACTTTATTTTAAATTATTTAAGCCTCATTCCGGTTTGTTGCCTATATAAATGATTGTTGTGCTTCTGACACAATACCCGCAGGTTGTCTTTCGCATTTCCCCCTCCCGCCCATCTTGGCCGAATATGATCGATGTTTAAATTCCAACGACTACCACAAATCTTGCCTTCGCTTTGGAACTGACAAGATTGATCTCGATTAAGTATCGCCCTTTTCAGCGTGACGGACTTCACTGCCACCGTGGCAGTAGACTTCTTTTGTCTAATCAACCGGTCAGCAAGATATTCGAAAAGCACTGACCAGTCATTAGATTGAGTTGCATTAGAAGCCAATTCACGGGCTTCTTTTAATTTTTCCCATTGTTCCTTTGTTAAGGTAACTTCCAGTCTTACACTTTCATTTTTTTGATAAGTTTCCCTTGGGCACTCCTTAATCTCTAACTCAAGTTCACTTGAGATAATTCGCTGTGTTTGCGGTAAAGTTTTTTGCGAAAGTTTTGCAATTAGATTCCGCTTTTCCTCACTGGTGACTTTTGCAATTTTATCTTTCTCGCGAATTGCCTTTTGCAACAAACTAACCTGACCTAAATTAATTTCGCCACTTTGAATTTTTTCTGCCAACTGCGGTTCGATGCGTAGGAGTCTGGCGGCATCGATCCTTCGTTGCGCCGCACCCGCAGAATAACCACATCCCTCAACAAGATAAGAGAACATGCTAGGAAAAGCCAAATCCAAATAAATCCTACGTGTATCGGCCTCTTTTATATATTCGAGCACCTCACGCAAAAGCTCACGCTCTTGCTGCGCTAAAGATTTTATTTTGTAATCGAGTTCTGAATTTTTCATTCTCGAAAGCATTCCTACCCCCCTTTTTTTCACCAACCTACCACAGGTTTTATATTGCGATTTTTCGCGAATTTTGCCGGGGCGCATTTTTGGTGTAGCTATACGCAACCTATGATTAAACAAATTAACAAAGCTTTTCGTGGGCGCGCAGATTGTTTTCGGCGAGGTTGGGTCAATTTTAAAAACACGCCTCTTACCGAAAAATAAGAATCCGCCAACACAGTCAAGAAATATTTATTGAAAAAAATCAATTTCAAAAAAAAGAAATCATGGGTGAAAGTGAAAGTGAAAGTGAAAGTGAAAGTGAAAGTGAAAGTGAAAGATAAAAAACAAAGTTGGCAGAAGATGCAAAATCAATAAATTTCACTGCCCCCGCGGCAGTAAGGTCTCCCCCGCGGCAGTAAGGTCTCCCCCGCGGCAGTAAGGTCTCCGTTCAAGATATCACTATGGCAATGCCCCCAATTGATACCAATATTGTAGTGTGCCCGTCTACCCAAAACGCCAAATCGCCAAAAAAGCCACAACCCCAATCTCCACCAACCCCAATCTCCGACTAAACTTTTGACACCCGTAAAACTAAATTGCGTCCCCTCGGCTATATTTGATCCTAAAGGCCACTCCTACTCAATGGCATGGAACGCCTATTGAATTTCCAAAATCCTTAGGAGATTTGTATGAAACTTTTAGTTTTGTTTTTATTCACACTGGTTTCTTCGTTGGCCACAGCCAACGACAACGCCTTCTGCAAGATAAAAAAACATGATGGTACGGATGACGAAACTATCGTTTTCAGAAAATTGGTTCAAGATACAATTAAAATGGCAAAGTCAAAAATCCTGTCTTTTAGACATGAGAACGGAAAGATTTCATTTGAGGCCCACGAATTAAATAGCCCAAACACTCAAGCTAACTTCACCACCCAAAAGCCGGGTCTCGGTGTAAACATTTACCGACTTTCTGAAGGAAACCTAGAAGAAAAAATAACGGTCATTTGTCACAATTCCACAATCGCCAAGATCGCCGAAGGGGAAGCCTTGGCGAGAACAATCAGCCTCACTCCCGGCAACACTAATCCAGATCAATCATCCCTAGACCCCAACTCTAAAATCGTTTCAGAATCCCTATTCCCCGGTGACCCTTTCGGCAAAAATCTTTACGACCAAGATGGCCGCCCTTACGGCCAAGGAGAAATACAAATACAACATGCTCAAGGCACAAACTAAAAAAATTATAAATCTAATCTTAGCAGCTACGCTTGTATCAAGCCAGCTTGCGTATGCGGACAGTCTAAACAACTGTCCGCTACTCTTTTCTTTCGAATCCGGTGATGTGGCCTCGGCCTATCAAAGACGCTCAGAGATAACGCGTGAATTCGAAAAAATATCTAAAACCGAAACTCGCAAAGGGGTTGCCAAAGCCATTGAGACAGCTCTTGAATTAGCCGGAACATCACACCAGAAAAAAGACGAGAGCGCGAAAAGAGTTTCTAAGTTTAATTCCTATGCGCGCGAACTATTGATTAACCGCTTTATGGGCTGGACTGCCGCCCGCAGTAACCATGAGGTTCCCTTTTACTATATTGCAGACGGAACTTTTCAACGCATCGAAATCCTTGCCGGCGTAGTAAAAGGGACTTTAAGATTTCCCACGCCGACCCAAGAGAATTACGAAAAAGACATCTTGGGCTACCGCAAAGCCTTTGAAGAAATCGGCAAGTGGGTCGGGGAATTTCGCATCTATGATAAACTCTTAACCCGGGAATTCGCCGAATACATACGTCTACAATTAGAGTATAATATTTTAAATGCGCAGCGAGCCCGGGCCGAAAAACACCCGAACGCGCCGTTGATTGTTGCTTTACCCGTAGAAATCACCAAGGACGGGCAAATTGACTATATTGACCGGCGGATTTTAGGTCTTAGCGAACTTAATCAACGACAAACCAAAATTCGGATGACCTATCCCGGTATAGAAAAGCTATCGTTAAAGGAATATATTAGCCAAAATCTTTTTAAATTTAACTCCCCGGAAATGGTCGGAACTTTGGGGCAGGTGCGCTTGCGCCACGCCGAAGTTCAGGAAAAATTAAATTTGGTTTTACGCCAGCTCTTGGATTTAAGTGTGGGCTACAAATTTGATTTTGCCCGCGTCGCCAAGGCACTTCGTGAATGTAATGTCTCTGACTTTTACCTAAAGGAATTAGAAATTTTATTTAAATGGGTGGCTGAAAACAGCGAGACAATTTTTAGTAATACTGGTGACAAAGATTACGAAGACCGCGTGCCACGGTTCCTGCTGGACACAAAATTAGATGCCGATATTGCGGCCCTTGTCGCCTTTAACAGCAAAGTTTTTAATGCGCAGCTTTCTTTTGTTTTCGGTTCCGATATCGAATTTAGTGAAGACGTTAAACATTTAAATTTGCTCATACCCCTAGAAAGAAAAATACTTGTCGATGTTAAGGGCGGTTGGTTACGGCAAAAAATAACTAAAATAAAAACAGCTCTACTTTACACCGCAGGCTTGGGCTCACTTATGGGAATGGCCGTATACACCTATGGTGTTGATATGGCCAAATACGCCGAGAAACTGCAAATTACCGGTCACCTTATGATGCCCGCCATTGAGAAAAAATTAACCCACGTGGATACGCGCGAGCAGCTCTTAAAAAATCTCGCCTACTACGCCGAAAACCGCTACCCCGGTGACCAGGCCACTTTTGCTCAGAAAGCAATTGCTCGCATCAGGATGGCCCTTGAAAATTGGGATAATCCCGAGAAGGCATTCAAAGAAATCGGCAAAGTTGAAGATGAAGTTCTAGCCCGGGAGCTCCAACATCTGTTGGCATTACATTATCAATATCTCGGCATCAAAGAACGCCAAGACATTCTTAAGGTCGTAAGTGCAAATATACTAATACCCGCCGAACGCCCAACACTTATGGAAACCGAGATTTTTCAAGTGGCCGCCGAAAAAGATCCGGGTAATTACGAAACGCGCATGATAAATCTCATTCGGCACTATTTGATTGAAAACATGACGCCCGAACGCGAGTCGCAAATCCGTGCGTGGTTAACTAGCTCAGTTCCCATAACCATAACCCCGGCCTTCTTGATGGATATCCGCTACAACACCGCCTTGGTTGAAGTCGGCGGTGTCTTTGCAAAAAACTATAGAACGGAAATTGACCCAGCTAACCTACTCGTTGGCTACTTAAATTATATTCGCGGCTTACGCGCTGAAATTCTGCAAATACAGAAATCCAATTCACCTACTGATGCGCAGCTGGCGATTGCCGATCTGAAAATGAAACGCTTAAAAGACGTTTTTTCATTCCACTCCGGTGAAATGCGCCCCACCGAAGAAGGCGGCGAGATCAAGTTTCCGAATTAGATTTCAGTATCTTTCGTCCAATTCTTAACTTTAGACTTTTCGTTTTCCATAAGTTTAGGTGCGGCCAAAGGTAATAAATATAAACCTTTGCCGGGCTTGACTTCGATTTTCTCGTTGGATTTGTCGATGCTTACTTCGAGCTTACCCTTTAGATTGCCGATAATATCTCGTTCACTGTCAGAATACATATAAATTTCGGTTGAGTTTACACCGACAAGAGCGGTTGCGGTTTTTACTTGGAGCTTTTGATTTTTCTTGGGATTAAATGAGGCGCGGATGCGGCCGTTATCCAGCGTAATCGTCGAAGTGACTTTTTCGCTTAAAGAAGGAAGTGATAGTTGGGTATTGGCGCCAATTTTTAAAACAGTTGAACCGTCTTGAACGCGAATTTTACCTTCTTCGCCAGTAATTATGCGCGTGCCGTTAGGAAGCTTAAGACCTTTTTTAATTTCGAAAAGCTGCAAACCATTTTTCGCTTTTACCTGGCCCGTGAAATTTTTAACTTCCCAGCCAAGAGCCGGAAGAGAAACCAGTCCTAGAAATACGATAGCTAAACGCATACGCATCCCCCTTCTTATATTTCAAGGTTATAAGAAAATTTTTACAGAGTCCAAGCTATTTTTTCGAGCGTCTCGACTTCTTCGGCCCACCAATTATAACTACGAAAATCCGGAAATAATTGCGTAAAAGAAGGATCCGTCCAGCGTTGCGCAATCCACGCGGAATAATTAAGAATTCTTAAACCCCTTAACGGCTCAAATAAATCCTGGTCTGGTAAATCAAAATCCCTAAACTCCGTGTAACCAGCCAAAAGTTCTTCCAAATCTGCCGCTCGCTGATCAGGCTCGGTGGGAAGTAGCATCCAAATATCTTGGGCCACCGGGCCAGTACCACAATCGTCAAAATCTACGAAGAAAAACTCCTTCCCCGTACTTAAAATATTTCCGCGGTGACAATCCCCATGAATGCGCAAAATTTTTTTTGCATCCACATTATCTGTTAAAACATCTATGATTCTTTCACCCGCTCTTTGGTAACGCTCCCAGACTTCGCGGGCCACCCAGTTTTTCAATACTCTAAGACTTGCCTCACCTCTTTCGGGCATGTTCCAGTTCGGGCGGTGTTTAAATTTTTTTTGCACGCCGACGTTGTGAATCCGCGCCAAGAGCCGGCCAATGGATTTTAAGTCATCAGGCAAAAGCTCATCTAACATGCGGCCTTGCACGCGTGGCCAGACAGTAAAATACATATCATCAAATGCATCCAAATTTTTTGCTGTTGCGACTGTAATTCCCTCGGCAGCAAGATCTCTTAAAAACTGATGTTCCTCCGCGATACAATCTCTTGACCACCTGCCCGGCCGGTAAAACTTGACGACAACCCGGTTAGGATTACCTTCTAACTCCAAATCAAAAACGCGGTTCTCATAGGAGTTAAGTTGCCAATAGCGGCCTGTTGGCAGATAGCCTAAACTTTCGACGGCATGTAAAACGGAATTTGGATTGAGCTGATAAAAGGAATTTTCTAAATTACCCATAGGGGCGGCCGTATTGGGAGAGGCAAAAGACGCGGTCAACAGATCCCGCTTCTCGTTCGCAATACTCACGCTCTCCCTCGGAGTATTTTTTGTTTCTCATCGCCATTAAACAAAGCCGCAAGTAAGAATCGTCAAATCCCGCACAAAGACTCACCATATTTTCCTGAAAAACCGCGTCCCTAATTTCGCGCAGGCAAACAAAATCAATATGTCCCGTATGAGACGCACAGAAATTAGCGGCCAGCGCATCAAACCGGTGACCGGAGAAATTTGCAAAACACTTTTCTTCAAGATTTTTTGGCAAATGACGGCAAAATTCTTCGCCCGAAATAGGTAATTGCGAAGCCCTTTTTTGTAAGGTCTGGACGGTCTGCAAATAGCTAAGCGCCGTTAAAACAATCATCAGCATAATAAAATAACGAAGCATACTTCCCATCGCAAATTCTCAAGCAACTTCTATGCCTTATAACCCGCCTTTTGGCCAGATTAAAATGACTGGCCCGCCCATTAAATATGTCATCAATTATCATAGTGGTATGGCGAAGTTAGGTGATAATACGACCGCCCTAGTTCTATCCGGCGGCGGCGCGCGGGGTGCATACCAAGCGGGAGTTATAAAGGCGCTTTCTGAAATCGCGTTTGAGTGCGATATCACTACATCTCTTCCAATAATTACAGGCACGTCTGCTGGCGCAATTAATGCCACGTTTCTGGCCGCTCACGCCGATGACTTCAAGGCGGCTGGAGAAAAAATTTGCCGCATATGGAGTGGACTACAGTCGCCTCAGGTTATTCGCACTGATACGTTATCTCTCACCCGAATTGGGTTTCGCCTTCTAAGAGAATTAACCACGGGATCATTTGTAAAGCGGAAAAAAAGTTTGGGTCTCCTCGATACAAGTCCACTCAAAGATTTACTCATGGCGAGTATTCCATTTGAAAAAATTGCCGAAAATATTAATAACAAACATCTCCATGCCCTGGCGATAACCGCCACAAATTACGCCAACTCGGACCGGGTTACTTTTGTGCAAGGATCAAGCGACTTAAAGCCCTGGCGCAAAGTTCGCCGGCGCTCAGAAATGTGCGCAATAGAAGCTAATCACGTGATGGCTTCCACCGCAATTCCCATTTTTTTTCCTCCGGTCCAAGTTGATACCGCCTTCTATGGCGACGGTTGTTTACGTAATTTAACGCCACTAAGCCCCGCGATTAAACTCGGGGCGCAAAACCTTATCGTGGTCGGCGTACAAAAGGAAATCCGACTCGAAGATCCCACGGATGGCACTCCCATTATGCCTACTTTTGCCCGCGTGGTCTCCGTCGTCACCAATGCTATTTTAATGGATAATGTGTACATGGATATCGAGCGCTTAAGCCGCATCAACGAAACGGTCCGCTTACTCGACGAAAAAGAAAAAGCCGCTACCAGCCTTCATCCCGTAAATATCGTTCACGTTCGCCCCAGCGAAGATATCGGTAAAATCGCGTTTGAAGAAAGCGAAAAATTGCCGGCCACGCTTAAATTTTTGATTGATGGTTTAGGCTCGCGCCGCGAGGCCGCAGAACTTATAAGCTATCTGCTATTTGAAGGGTCCTATTGCCAGCGCCTAATTACCTTAGGTTACGAGGATGCATTAAAGCAAAAAACTGAGATAAGCCAAATTTTAAACACTAAGTAGCTAATATTGCTTGGTTTTTTTCTGCGCAACTTTTTATGCGCGGAACCGTTACTTAACTAGAGGTCAAAACACCGATGTTCTTTCAAACTACCGACGACGAATTAATTAGCCAAATAGGTGCCGGTAGTGAACGGGCTTTTCAAAAACTTTTTGAGCGCTATAGCGCCCGGGTTTTTGGTTACTGCTTACGCTTAGTCGGTGACCGGCAAAAGGCCGAAGATGTGGCCCAGGAGGCTTGGATGAAAATTTTAAAATCCGCCAAATCCTACAAAGTCCAAAACCGTGCGCCAGCGTGGATTTTAACAATTGCACGCAACTGCTCTTGGGATTATTTGCGCGCGCAAAAAAATCTGGTTTTCGATGCCCAGCCCGTGGAATCGGAAACCAGTTTTTTTGATATCGAAAACTTTATCGAACAAAAAAATAATTTAGAAAAAGTAAAATCGGCCATTGATGGTTTATCGGAAAATCAACGTCTTATTTTCGTAACGTGGATGACCGAGAAAAAGTCGCACGAAGAGCTGGCCCTGGAGTTTGGCACTTCCGTTTCGGCGATCAAATCACTTATTTTTCGGGCGCGACGTAATATAGAGGAGAAATGCCGTGGATAAATTTTGGAAAAAGGTCACGACGGAAAAAGTTTCCGAAGAGCATAAACAAAAAGTACTAACAGCGGCACACGATTTTTTTAAGGATCAAAAAGTTCCTGCCTTGTGGCGCTGGAGTTTCTCTATTGGGATTGCCATGGCGGCAATGACGGCTTTTTGGATTTACTCGCAAAATATACAAATGCAGTCGATACCCACCTTTGAAATCACCGAAGAAGAATATGAAGACTTGGATGTGGTAAGCGATTTAGAACTCTATGAAGACTTAGAGGTATTAGAGCAATGGTCGTCAATTTAATGCGGGCTTTTTTTATAACTTTACTTTTGCTGGCGTCATCGCCGGCAATGGCGCAAACTTGGGAAAAACTTTCTCCCGAGGAAAAGCAGCAGGTAAAGGAACGTTGGGAAAAATATAAAAACCTGCCGCCCGAACAAAAGACACGTTTAAAAAACGCCCATAAGCGCTGGCAAGAGATCTCGCCCGAGCGCCGCGAACAAATTCGCCGCAATCTTATCCGCTGGCGAAATTTGAGCCCCGAACGCCGCGAAATCATGCGCAAACGCTTTAAAGCTTTTCGCCAACTACCTCCCGAGCGCCGCGCCCTAATCCGCGAACGCTATGAGCGCTTTCGCAATCTTACTCCCGAACAAAAACAAGATATCCGCAAACGTATAGGACGATAAATGATTCTTTTAGGCCGCGCCATCGCGATTTTGTTTGTAATTGTCTCTGGGAAAGCGGCGCTAGCTCAAGAAGAAAAATTGGATTTTGCGCTACCCTCATCACTAAGCTTTGATTTTACCACAGATTCCAACAAGAACACGACGTCAGCCATTTTTGCCGATATCGGCCTAGCCTCTGGGCGACGGCTTTTTATCGGTGCCAGCCGCTCAAATAGTGGCGATTATAAACCCGGCGGTATCAGCGTTGGAATAGGTTCTGACCCGTTAGATGACTGGGTTTATAATTTAATGATAAATACTTGGGGAATTCAAGATGAGGTTTCGGCCAACTCAATAGCGGCGACAATAAAATACGTCAGCGAAAAATGGGACCTCCAAGTTACGCCCAGAGTCCGCCGGATCGTGGGTATTTTTACTTTACCGGCCCGAACAGAATACACGGTGATGAACACTTCTCTGAGTTTAGCGTTTAATTATTATATTAATAAAAATTGGCAAGTGACGGCGCTAACGGAAGGCGATAATTATGATGCGCGACTGCAGCGGTTAAAAAATAATATTGATCTAGTCACAAGCCTCGCGCCTAATTTTGGAATTATGTCGCAATCTTTTCTGCAAAAGTTATTTATCTTGGAAATCTCTTATCACTTAAAATCCTGGTCGTTTAGTTTAGAGGGTCAACGCGGAACCACAGCAATTACCGAAAGTGAGTTTGTGACCTCGACTTTCAGAGTATTCCACAGTTTTTCTAAAGCCTGGAGTATGGAGCTTTCTGCCGGAAATACGCGCGATATTAATGACACCTACGGTACGAACCGCTTTTATGGATTATCTGGGACTTATTCGTACTAACCCACTGAAATCGCGATCAAACCGGTATCAAATATCCCCCAAATTAACTGGTATGTGACTTGCAATTTTTCCAAATAGGGGCAAAGTGCGCACCCGCTGGTGGCTATCTGGCTCCAAGAACTGCAACGCATTAACCCAAAAGGGGGAAGACATGGTTGAACTCGATCTTTCAAAAAAAGTCGCATTGCTTGCAAAGGCGCAGAATATTACGCAAAAGCAAATCGCCGAGCATTGCGAAATTTCCCGCATCACCGTTCACCGCTTCTTTTCTGGAAAGACCGAAGTCCGCTCCTCTGATTTCGTAAAGATGCTTGAACTTATGGGCATCAATATTACGGGGCAGTTAGAAAACCGACTATCATCTAAAGATGGTGGCGCGGCCGTACTGACGCCAGCCAATTCTGATCCTGTCTTCGACGACATCGCTATAGTTCTAAATAATCTCAAATCTACAGTTCGCAAAGCACTCCTGGAACAAATTCTCTGGTGGGGCCAAACATCAGAAACCGAACCGGTCGTAACTGCCGTTAACCGCCTTAAAAAGTACATCAAAGATAGTCCATCACAATTGGAGGAACAGGCATGAACCTAGAGGCAGAAAGTATTAGTAACTCAAGTCCGGTAAACCGCCGCACTTTGCAGTTACAATATATTGGCAATTGGGTCTGGCGGGCGGTCGCTTCGCTCGTCGACACAAAGGACTTTGATCCTTCGCCCAAATGGATTGCCAAAAAATTAAATGTAAATCTCGAAGAAGTGGTTGATGCCTTGGAGGGCTTAGAAAAGCTCGGAATTATCGGCCGCACCCCTCAAGGCTATAAAAAGCTACTTAAATATGTCTATTTTAGTGATCGCGATTTGAATCCCAAAGCGGTGTTAGCGGATCATGTCTTAATTAGCACGCAAATTATGGGCCGTTTAAATCCCGCCAATCCAAATCTTGGATGTTTTTACCGCACGGGGTTTGTGGCGACTAATCAAGATCTGGCGAAAAAATATTTTTCCAAAATGGAAACGGTCATGAAAGAATTTTTAATGGAATCCGCTAACTGCGCTGCGGATTCGGTTTATGCTTTTACTTTTTCGGCCGTCGACGTCATGGATAAAACTAATAAGGGGGTGGACCAATGAAGACTTTTAAAATTTTAATTTTTCTTTTAACTGTCTTTCTGGTTTCCAGCATCACCTATGCAGGTGATCTTGGCGGCGGCGGATCTTCGAAACTACAGCTGACGAAAGAAATGAAGGAAGCTCTTCTTCGCCAAGGCAATCAACAAGCGGCTTTTGCGGTTTGGGTTAATCAGCTCGACCAACAAGCACAAGCCGAAGTGTACAAAAAGGTTTTTGAATCCCACATATTACCTCAACTTATAAATAAGTGAGGGTTCCAAATGGCTCTGCCGGATGAGACAATCCGGTAGAGTCAATGTTACAAAACTTTCAAGTCTGTAACAATTCTCGTCTAAACTGATGCAAAATCCCGGTGAAATAAAGATACAAAAATTAAAAAAATCCCTGGCCCCTTGATTGCTAATTATAAGTTTTGTGAGTTTGCGGATCAACTAATGATCCAAAACCTAAAGAGGGAGGGAAAATGAAATTCACAAAAGTTTTATTGGCGTTGTCTATGGTTGTTGGTGGTGGCGTGGTTTTCGCCGACACGATTTCCGTAGGACAACCCGAATATGGGGGCAACGGCTGTCCCGTGGGGTCAGTCTCTGCAGTACTAAGTCCTGGTCAAGAAGCACTCAGCGTAATTTTTGATAGATATATTGCCGAGGCTGGAAGATCCGCAAATAAGTCTCTCGACAGGAAGTCGTGTAACGTTGCTATTCCCGTGCATATTCCACAGGGGTACAGCGTTGGAATTTTTAAGGTGGATTACCGTGGATTCGCAAGTGTTCCAAGCGGAGCCCTTGGCCAATTTAACGTGGAGTACTTTTTCGCCGGCGCCCGCGGACCTAGTGTACGGACACCCTTTCGTAATACTCAGCAAGATTACTTAATCACTCACAATCTGCAAACATCGGCAATTGTGTGGACTCCTTGCGGAGCAGATACGAACCTACGTATTAACAGCAACATCATAGCGCAAACCAACCGTAATTGGGATGATACTATGATGACCGTTGATACCGTGGACGTGACTTCGGGATTACTTTTCCATATTCAATGGCGAAGCTGTCGGTAACACAAGGACAAAGACAGAATTCAGTATACTGTTAGCGGTATACTGAATTCCGTACAATAGCTGAATACAGGAGGAACAATGAAGGCACTTTTAATTTTTTTGTTATTTGTTTTAATCGATAGTACCGTTCACGCCCAGGTTCGACCCGTTCGCCGGGGCAATCCTCCAATCGTCGCCGCCGATGAAGATGAAAGAGATGACCCCGATGCCCTTGATATGGATGAGGGCTCGGGACCAGAGGTAGATCCGCGCAATTCCGATTACCCAGAGCGCGCCAAAATGGGTGAGCCGCAATTTCGCGGCGATGGTTGCAGTAATAATTCCGCACGCGGTACGCTGAGCCCGGACAAAACATCTTTAAGTATTATTTTTGACCGCTACACCGCCGAAGCCGGCGGCCCGCAAAAAAAGGGACGTAAAGATTGTAAAATCAGAATTCCTTTTGATGTTCCCGATGGCTTCCGTGTGGCCGTGATCAAAATCGACTACCGAGGATTTTCGACGGCCCCGGAGCATGGAAAAAATAAACTGCTTACCACTTATCAATTTTTTGATAAACGCACTCGCGCGCCTTTACACTCTCCCGTGAAACGCAAAAAGTGGTTTCCCGGCGGGCAAAACTATGACTTTATGCTGCACTCAATGCTGACCAACCGCCCTTTCTGGTCCCAATGTGGACAGGACTTTGATCTCTATGTCGACACTCGACTTGTGGCCTTTACAAACGACCGCAACGAATCAGCGCAGATTACATTGGATACCGTGGATACGACTCAAGTCGAGGTCGGGTACGAGTTGCTTTGGCGAAAGTGCCGCTAGGGCATTTTCGCTTCAGAATCCACTTTAAAATGTCGAAATGAATATAGAATGTTTAACCGACAAAATTCATTGGATTGGATAATCCAAGTTAGTCGTGAACTCTATGCACGAACGCAATTTGCGTTCATGAACTATTTGCTCGTCTATTCGATCTTTTGTTTCACAACGGATTTATATTCTGAGAGTAAACTTAAAGTAATTCTTGGCTACGTTTCTTTTGGAGTGCTGGCGTTATTACGCTATCTTACTCTTCATCAGCAATCGCGTATCGCCAATAAAGAATTTATGAAATGGTTTTACGTGCATTCCGTTGTTGCATGGACTACGTCTCTGGCTTGGGGACTTTTTGCTGGTTCCATATATTACGGACGCAGCTTTGACATGACTTCCAATGTCTTGCTTTATTCGACATTAGCATTGGCTATTGAGTCCTTAGTGCTGCATACAGTTTCTTACCGATTCTATTTTATCAACTTATCTCTTCTTTTAGTTCCCCCGATGGCCGCGATCTTCTGGCGCTTCGGCACGGGACTTCCCTATCTCTTTGTCTGTTTCTTCTCTTACGTTTTACTTATGCTCGCCGGCCGCTTTTTAAACATTGAGCTCATGAACAATTTGCGTAAAAACAATATTATCCAGCAGCAAAAAATTGAATTAGACACAGCTCGCGAAAAAGCCATCGAAGCCTCAAAAGTAAAATCTCAATTCTTAGCTAATATGAGTCATGAAATCCGCAGCCCGATGAATGGCATTATCGGCATGACCGGCATATTATTAGATAAATCTTTGGACCCTGATACAAGAAAACTCACCGAAACAATCCGCGACTGCAGCGAAAATCTGTTAACAATTATTAACGACATTTTGGACTTTTCTAAACTCGAAAGCGGCCGCGTGGAGCTTGAAAGCCATGTCTGCGACCTCGCCCACTGTATAGAATCAACCTTTTTAATATTCGACGGGAAAGCCAAAGAAAAGCGCTTAGATTTAGATTACAGTATCGGCAAAAATGTACCTAAGGCAATTGTTACGGATGCCACCCGCTTACGCCAAATTCTTGTTAATCTCGTGGGCAATGCCGTAAAATTTACGGAAAGAGGTTCAATCAAAGTCGTCGTCGAAAAAGGCGCAAATAAAGACAATGGACTCGAACTGCAGTTCGTCGTGCAAGACACCGGAATTGGAATTCCCGAGACGCGCTTGGACCGTTTATTTAAATCATTTAGTCAAATCGACGCTTCTACCGCGCGTAAGTTTGGCGGTACGGGACTTGGCTTAGCGATCAGTAAACGTTTAGCAGAAATGATGGGCGGAGCAATTTGGGTACAAAGCAAATTTGGCTATGGTTCGTCATTTTATTTTTCTATCTTAACAAAAGAGGCTCATGACGTGACTTTTATTAATCCGACCGCAAAAACGCAGACCGAAAAAATTGCCGAGCAGTTTCCGTGGCAAATTTTAGTAGCCGAGGATAACAGCGTTAACCAAAATATCATGCTAAAGCTTTTAGAAAAACTAGGTTACCGTTCTGATATTGCTTCTAACGGTTATGAAGCCATCGAAGCCTTAAAGAAAAAACAATATGATCTGGTATTGATGGACGTACAAATGCCGGAGCTTTCGGGCCTAGAGGCGACCCGCATTATCTGTGATACTTGGGCCAAAGGAAAGCGCCCCTACATCATCGCCATGACCGCAAATTTGCAGGAAGAAGATAAAGAACGTTGCCGTGATGCCGGCATGGAAGACTTTATTGGTAAACCGGTACGTTTAGCAGAGTTAAGCCGTTTGTTAAAATCAATCCCTAAAGTTCGAGCCGTAACTGCGGATAACAATGTCACTCCCATCCCGGCGCCAGCTCCTATTTGGGGTGACCTCACGATCGACTTTACGCAAATGCTGAGAATCGTCGGCGGCGATAAAGATTTGCTGTCAACGGCCATTAATAGTTTTATTGAAGAATCGGATAATTTGATTCAAAAACTGGAAGCGTCTGTCGCCCAACGTGATGCCTCGGGATTTGAAAGTGTCGCGCATGCGATCAAGCAAAGAGCCAGTACGTTTATTGCCACACCCGTTATCCGCCTGACTCTTGAAGCCGAAAAGTATTTTAAAAACTCCCAATTCGCCGCCTGTATTGATACCATCAATAAATTAAAGCTTGATGTAAAAGCCTTAAATCAAATCCTCGCCGAAATCTACCGCACAAATCTGGCTGCATAGTTCGACCTGGCCGCTACCGTGGGGTTTTTGCCACTATGGGGTTTTGCCGCTACCGTGGTGGAAGTGGTGCCCGTGGTGGCCGTGGAGCTTTGCCGCTACCGTGGTGGAAGTGGGATTCCCTACGCAAACCACTCTATATATTTCTAGGTCCAACGCCAAATGGATGTACCTCTCTTATTGCGGCAGCGGCAGCGAATTCGCCTCTCCCACGGCGGC
>CAZCFY010000015.1:36480-93592 GCA_964498095.1 uncultured Bdellovibrionales bacterium
GCGGCAGCGGCAGCGAATTCGCCTCTCCCACGGCGGCCGTGAACCTACTATTGCGGCGCTGAAAGTGACCCCACGCCCCCAAGATGGAAATAAAAAATAATTTTCCAAAAAGAAAAATTAGGTCTTTTTGAGAAAACTATTTTTTCTCAACCGCAAGAAATCAAAATACACTTATAAAGAAGTTGATTTCTCCTCTGAAAAACTGTACCTTCGTTCACGTTGCGCAAACAAATTTCCCTCTTTAAAAAAGAAAAAACAGATTATGGCGGAGAACTGCAGAGAAAGCGCTCCGGCCGAAAAGGGCCGAGGCCGGTTTCAGCAAAGCACTCAATGCATCTTGTATTGCGCTCTTCAAAAGCTAAAGGAATTTGGTCTTTTTTAAACCCACGAAATAAATCGCGCGTAAAAGGCATTTTGACCAAATTCGCACAAAAATTTGCAGTGAAGATTATTTCTTTGGCTATTGTCGGCAATCATATTCATTTACATATTAAACTTTCACATCGGCATACCTATCGGCCCTTTATCCGCGCTATAACAGCAGCGATCGCTATTGCGGTCACGGGCGCGTGTCGGTGGCGTCCGGCGAATGAGAAATTTTGGGATCTGCGCCCCTTTACGAGAATAGTAGAAGGTTTTCGCGCGTTCGCAAATTTAACCAATTACATATGCTTAAATCGCATTGAGTCCGCCGGGTTTTCGCGAGATGAGGCACGAATTATTTTAGGTCGCGACGGTCCGTAAGGAGACCTTGATTGGTCCAAGCGGAAACACTTCTTGGATTGCCTTTGGCACAGCGAGAGAAATTTTACTTATGGTCGCGGCGACTAAACTTCTATTACTGCCAAGACGATACCAGTCACTGCAGCACCGACGCCAGCGATGGCAGCGATCGCGACGCCAGCAAATGCCACGATGGCAGTGAGTTCCACGATGGCAGTGAGTTCGACAACGGCAGCGAAGGCAGCGACTGTACCGGCGACAAGAAAAGAAGGCTTCTAATATGAATATCTCCTGCGCACCTAGTCCGCCGCCGGAAGTGAATCGCCAATTGCGCGACATCAAACCCGTAAACCCACATACCCAAAACCCGCAAACCCAACCTGCAGCCTTAAGCCGGCAACCAAAATAGCAGCGATTCTCCACACTACTTCAACTCGCTCGTCACCGCCGGGAATAAGTCATCACCCGCAGCAACTCACTCTCAGCAAAGCGCCCGCAAATCACCCGCACCACATCACCCGCAGAAACCATCACCGAGTCGAAGTGCCAATCACGCCCGCAACGCCTTCAGAAACGCTTTCAGCAATGTTCTCGGCAAAGCGCCCAGCTGCAGCGGTGTCGCAGGCGAGATAAAGCATGGGGTCGACGAGCTCAAGCTCCACCAAAAGAGGCCCACGAGTAGACACGATAAAATCAACACGCGCAAACAATAACGACTCACTTACCAAGTCCAAAATTTTTGCAGCTGAATCTATAAGGTCTTGTCCGGGAGAAAATGGCATGCGGCTACCGCCATACTCAGTATGAATGCGAAACTCATTGGCGGCCGGAGTTTTTCTAACTGAGTGACTATACTTCTTATTAAAGAATAAAAGTGATATCTCACCAAATGTCTGCACTTCAGGGATATATTCTTGAATCAGCACATCCCGCTCGCTTAATAAACTCTCCGTAAGCCTTCCAATGCGCGCAATATCCTGAGCGTCACATAAATAAGTATCTTCGCCATTTAAGGAAATCGCCGGCTTTATAATTACCTGCTCAGACTTAACTGCGACTAGCTTAGTTCTCAAATCTTCGGAGTGGGAATCTTTCAAAATCAATTCAGTCCGTGGAATGGCGACTCCAGCATTAGCAAGATCCAAAAGATATTTCTTATGCAAATTCCAAAGACTAACTGGAATGGAGTTAAAAGTCGGAACGTTAAGGTCTTTAACTTGCAAAATCCAACTTACAAACTTTTCAAACTTTCGATGGTAATTCCAACAGGAACGAAAAATAATCGCATCAAACTCGCCGATACCGGCGACACCATTATCCCAAACAAAAGGTTCAACACTTAAACCCAGCTGCATAACCGGCTCGATAGCTAATCTATCATCAGAAATTAGGAGGGGATCTTGCTCGGAGGTAATAAATGCGATGCGTTTCACCTTTTTAACTTACGCCAAAAAAGCAAATTAAGCTACCACCTGCTTATAAATACCTTCGGGGTTTAATACCAACCCCACTTCGCCATCGCCGAGAATCGTGGCACCTAAGTAAATTGTGCGGTTTTCGTAGTTATCACCGAGCGGTTTTACGACGGTGTCTTCCAGACCCAAAATACTATCAATCAAAATTCCAAAACTCTTGTTAACCGTACCCAAAATTAAAACCGTTTGATCCTCGGCCTTAGTTGTCTTATGCGAACGATCCAGTGGCACGTCCCCCAGAATTTCCTCTAAAGAATATAGAGGAATATTCTCCCGGCGCAGCTTTAAGACATTTCGCCCTTCGAGAGTTTGGATGGAGGCCTGGTCGCTCTTTTCGTCGAAGGCGGCACTAATAACTTGGCGCACACCTTCTTGCGGAACCGCGTACGCTAACCCCGCGCGGGCGACAATCAATGATTTAAAGATGACAATGGATTTAGGTATCGGTAACCCAATAGTAAATTTCGTTCCAATTCCAACTTGAGAGTCCACATTGATAGTCCCGCGCAGATTCTTTATGGACGTGTAAACCATATCCAAACCCACTCCGCGACCAGAAACATTTGTGACCTTAGAAGCCGTACTAAAACCCGGGCGATAAATAAAGTTTATCAATTCTTTTTCAGTCAGTTTATTGGTGTCTGCTGCGGGAATAAGATTTGTTTCCAGTAGCTTTTGACGGATTCGGGCCGGATCAATACCGCGGCCATCATCGGAAATTTCTAAGATCACCAAATCATCTTGCTCGAATATTTTTACGCTTAAAGTCGCTTGCGGTGATTTTCCGGAGGCAGCTCGCGACGGCCGATCTTCGATACCGTGATCCAAGGCATTCCGCACGATGTGAACTAATGAGGTGTTAATTATTTCAATCAAAGAATCATCCACGCGCATATCTTCGCCAGTTATATTAATCTGGACGTCTTTTTCGAGATCTCGGGTAAGATCACGGAAAATGCGGCGGGTTTGCCGGAACACTTCAGTGAGCGCCACTTTCTTTAACTCACTCATCTGGTGATGCATTAATCCTTGATGCTTAAACATTTGTTCAAACATACGGTAGAGCTTTTCCATCTCTTCCGTTCGGCGGCCCCTAAAAAACTCGTGCCGCAAATACTTATCTATCATATTTCTTAAAATCGTGATCTCGCCATTGGTTTTTAAAAAGTTCTCGATTGCGACACGCGATACTTTTAACCAATCTTTGGTTCGGCGGGACTCGACATCGGCCTCTTGCGCGCCCGCTTTGACTTTAATGGCAGCATTGGCACCAAGATTCTTGAGAGGATCAAAGACTTTTTTAAGTTCCTCTAAATCTTTTTCGGCACGGTCACCTTTAGATAGCGAATCAATTAAGTGTACCAGAACGTCACGCGTTGCCAGCAGCACGCTTATAATTTCTGAGGTAATGGGGATCTGCCCGGATTTGATATGCGTAAAGGCGTCCTCACAAGCGTGACAAAATTTAGTTAAACTGCGCGGGCGAAAAAAACTACTCGAGCCCTTGATAGTATGTATAATACCAAATATTCGGTTTAATGCCGCCGAGTCAGCGGGGTTTTCTTCGAGCTCTAAAATTAATTGCTCAAGCTCCTCTAGAGAAGAGCTATACTCCTCGACGGCTGAGGCCACGATATCACGTTCGTCGCGAATTTCGGTGATGCGGACTTGCGCTTTGCCTTGAATCACTTTTTCTATTTGTTCTTTGGAAACTGGCTTTTTAATAAAGCTGCAAACTTTATTGCGCTCCATGAATTCGGCCATAGCGCTTGGCGCCGTTCCCGATATTAAAGCAAACGGAATTTCGGGCCATGTAGCAGCCACAAGATTACAAAGCTCAAGCCCGGTGAGACCCGCCATTTTATAGTCACTTATAATGAGGGCGATATCGGCCGCATCCTTTTCTAGAATTTTTAAGGCTTCGGCGCCTGAGGCACAAGTCAGCCCCACATACCCCAATTTTTCTACCTGATTTTTGGTAACGAAAAGCGTAACTTCGTCGTCATCGACTAATAGTACTTTTAAGCGCTCTGTGCCTGGTTTTTTGGAATTTTTATCTGCCATATTTTTATTGTTTAACTATTTAATATGTCGGCAAATTTCCCCATAAAAATTAGCTAAGTATTTAGAATAAATAAAAAATTTTCAAAAAACTAAAAAGTTGACGCTGGCCCCCATATTACAGTAAGACAATTTTAGGGGGCAATCCATGAGCCACAAAGTACTAACACCCGAGGTGCTAGTTGTAGGTGCAGGTATCACCGGCACTCCCCTAGCTTTAGGTCTACATGAGCGCGGTATTGATGTGCTCGTAGTGGACCGAGCCGCTATTTGTCGGCGCGCTTTTAAAGCTGAGTACATGCAACCTGGGCCTTTAAATTTCTTAAATAAGAACGGGTTTTCGTCGGTCCTGAACAACACTTATTTTTCGCCAATTTATGACTTACACTTTCGCGATCTCGGCGAAGACAATAAAGACGTTATCGGAGAAATTTCCATGCGCTATCCGCAGGGACAGCACGCGGTAACTTTCGCTCACGATGTGTTAGTGGAATCTTTACGCCAGGTCGCCAAGAAATCTTTGAAAAATAAAATGCTTCTGGGAATTAATATCCACCCAACGAATGCCTCGGACCCTTATTTTTACGAGCGCCCTGAGTTTGAGTTTAATCACCCCGAAATTGGCAGAGTATTAATCCGGCCCCGCTGGGTCGTTGGCTGCGATGGCCGGCATTCTTCGGTGCGCGAGTGGATGGGTGGACCAAAATCTCCGCGCAATATGCGCGTCATCTGGGGCGCGAAATCAGAACTTATCGTGGGCGCCGAAATTGCCAACCCCTCACCAACAAAACACACTTATCAAGTCGTGCGCTCATTTAATAACGGAACATTGTTTGCGTTTAACTTACCGGGAATAGGCCAGCGCATTTATTATAGCGCACTCGATGAGCCCGGTAGCGGCAAAAAGCAGTGGCAAGAAGGTATCGAAGAAATTCTGGGCTGCTTTAACCGCTTCCATGATCTCGGCCCCTTAGATACACAGGCACCTATTATTGGTTGTCCCGCCTACCAAACATGGCTGGGTCCCGCTACGCGCGGCCGGTTTATTTTGTGCGGCGACGCAGTTGGAGTGACAACACCTTATGGCGGGCAAGGAATTTCTATCGGCCTTGAGCATGTGGATCATCTTTTAAATAATTTTGAGTGGAAAGCACAGTCACAGCTTATCTCGGGTCTTACCAAGCGTGAATATACTTTGCTGGCGGAAAATGCCCACAACCGTCTTGATGTCGTCAATTGGAGTTTATATTTCCTATTTTTCGCCCGTAACCCAATTTCTAAACTCACCACACAACATGTAATCAATTCCTGGCATCAGAATCCACAGCTCCCCGATCATGTCATGAAGCTATTTGGTGGGCTTACTAAAGAGCGCCCCTCTTTGTCGGAAGTTTTTGATATCTGGGGATTACAAAAAGGCCGTCGCACCAAACTTTTAAGTCTCTTACGTCCCGCGATCAAAAAGCAAATTGGCCGCATTGACGCTAATATCTAAAGATTCAATTTTAAGAATTTTGCGCGCGCGCGAAAGCCGGCCGTGATCCCACATTCCACAATAATACAGCGGTAGCCACGGTTACGATTTGCGCGATCCAACACTCCCAAGTGGGAAAAATACCAAGAATTTCGGCGCGTAAATTAAAAGGCGTACTGGTGACCGACATCCACCCGATTTCCTGCAAAGAATGAATCCCCTTACCCATCAGTATTACCGCTAAGACCGCGACTGTTACCGCACAAAAGACAAAAAGTGTGCGGATGGGAACAAGACGTGTGAAACGCATTAACATCCACGCTAAAAATAAAATTAAAACAAGCGCCGTTAGCACGCCCCAAAGGACGAGGTATTGTTCGCCGGGAGCTGTTTCGATGGCTATGGCCCGCAAAAATAAAACAGTTTCAAACGATTCGCGAAATACACCGATAAATGAAAGCGTAAATAAGCCCACAAATTTTTTGTCTTCGACAATTCGCTTCATTTCGGTCCCTAAGAAGGTTTTCCAGCGGTCCACTTCGGTGCGGCTGTGAAGCCAAAAACCCATATAGAGTAAAATTATGACGGCAAATAAAGAAATGACAGCCTCTAAGGTTTCGCGTTGAGCCCCGCTTATATTTAAAAGCGAACCCGAAAAAAACCAGAAAACAACACCTAAGAGCATTGCCGCAATCCAACCGGCATGCACCCAGACTATGGCGCGCATTCCACCGATGGCCCGCAGTACGCTTAAGAGCGCTAAAATTATGAGTACAGCTTCGAAGCCCTCACGCAAAAAAATCGCCGCCGAAGTTCCAAAGACCACAGCTGGAGACAAATGCGAATTCGTAAGAAGACTTTCAATTTCTTTTAAAGATTCTTGCACAGTTTGATAATGTTGTGTGAACGCGGCTTTATCTTCTTGTTTTTTTATCGCCTCTCTTAATCCCGCCATGCGCTCTTCGACTTTAGCAACAATACTAAAATCACTGGCACGCAGGCGCGGCTCCAGCGGCTCAACACCTTCCAAGTAAGCTTTTACGGCTTCGGTATTGGCGGTCGCGAAATCTCCCGCAGCAAACGCCGATTGTGAACGCGTAAGAAAAAACCGCGCCATTTGAATATAACCGGTCGCCGTTTTATCAAAACTTATGTGGCGAACGGCCGCTAAGTTTATTTGTGGATACTTTTCTATTAATTCCTGATCTGTCCTTAATGCTACCTCTTCTAAAAGTGAGAGATCCGCCGTATCCTGTGGGGCTACAAACGGATGCCGTAAAGAAGTAACAAAAAAACTTAAAGCCCAAAGCTGCTCATCGTTTAATTCGGTAAAGGCGCGCATCGGCGTATTACTAATGCCGAGTTTTAAAGTATTAAAAACCCGCGTTGGCGAGGATGACTCCATGATTTGCTTATCCAAGAAATTCGTCGGCGGTGGATTTAAACCAGCGCCGGCGGCACCATCCCCTGCGCCCGTCAAACCGTGACAAGTCACGCAGTTAGCACTAAAGAGCTTTTTGCCCTCTTCTAAGCTTGGCCATGCTGATGGCGCTTGGATGACTCTAAAGTTTTTGTCTAATTCATTGCGGACCTTATCTACTAAATCGCGGACTAAAACATCATCACGCTTGCTTACAATTGCCTTGCGCAACTCTTCGGCCTTTTCGGCTAATTTCGCCGCCCGTAGTTCTTTAGAGGTCGTAACAACCGTATTGGCAAAATCCACTTGCTCAGAGTATTCATACTGGTTAACAACTTTGCCGTTTTCTACGGCTCCGCGGTAATCTTTTTTTAAATAATCCAAAACATGAATAATAAGGCGAACATTCTCTTCGTCACCCCTGGCAACGGCTAGAACTGGTAAGAGCAAAAATAAAAAAGCAACTAGCTTTATTTTCACAGCAACTCATCCACGTGACGTAAGCCTTCCTTAAGAAGGCGGTTAATATGTGCATCATCCAAGGAATAATAAGAACTACGCCCCGCCCTACGGACTCTTACAAGGCGCAAATTTCGTAGCGTCCGCAAATGATAACTGACGGCGGGCTGGCTCATGGAAAGAGATTTTGCCAAATTACCCACCAGGGATTCGCCATGAGATAATGCCCAAATAATCTGAACGCGGGAGCTATCTCCTAAGCATTGAAAGGTCTCGGCCAGTAGATTAAAGGCTTTAATGGTAGGACGGTTCATAAATATATAAACGGATGCTTATATATTTATGTATTTATGTCAATAGGTGGCTTAAAATAAAAAAACCCCGGCGGGTAAGCCAGGGTTTTTTAGATAGGTAGGCTGTAATGCTAAATTATTCGCCTTTTAGGTAGCGCTTACAAACAAGACGCTCGCTAAATTCTGAGCCATCACGTTTTTGGATAGTCATCATACCGCGTAAAACAGTGCCGTGCGCTACAGGATTGGCGTAAGAAAATTCAACGTCTACTTCGATATGTTTCACATATTGAAGTTTAGTGCCAGCGATTAATTCTCCGCCAGCAAGTCGGCGCAAATCAACAACACCACGGTAAACAGTGCCGTCGTTGCTTAATGTGTTGGCGGCAGCACTTAATTTAGCGATTGTTTTGTTGCCGAAGCTAACAGAACTATCTGACAAAACCATTACAGCCGCAGTACGTGTTCCCACTTCAGGACTAGTTTGGTTAAAGATTTTAATCTTCAAATCACCGTCGAGTGTTTGGCAAAAAAAGCCGTCAGCTAGAGCTTGTTGAGATGCGACTAAGGCGATTGCGATAAGTAGTTTTTTCATTTTTTCTCCCCTTGTTTATGGACTTAATTATCCGTTTCTGTTGAGGCCACTTTTAGGCTCGGTTATAAAATAAGTACAATGCATAGTTGTAAAGTTATTATTCATTTGATACATATATCGACCGATGGAAATCCTGCACAATGAATTACAAGTTTTATCCAAGGCAATTCACTTTGCCAATTTGTCCGCAGCCGCCCAAAACATCGGGTTAAGCCAACCCCAACTCTCTAGAACTATAAAGAAGCTCGAAGAGTCCCTTAGTCTCACGCTTCTCGACCGCGCGACCAAAAGAAAATCAGGCTGGTTACCGGCGGCGTTTCATCTATGTGAAGTCTTTCAACAAACCCAGCGTAAACTACTCTTTGATATCGAAAGCCTCCAGATGGGACACGCTTTTACTCATTTGCGCGTAGGTACCCTTGAAGGCCTTAGTCATTTCGCTAACCGTTTTTGCCAAAGGCTCTTTGAAAATCTCAAAGTGTCGGTCGTGGAACTGGATATTTTTGATATTATGGGTTTAGAAAAATTATTTGATTCAGAGAAATTTGATCTCATTTTTACGTTTCGTGAAATTGGTAAAAAGAAATACAAATATAGTGTTACATTGGGATACCAAGAGTTAAAAAACACCGGCAATGGCGCCGTCCAAGTCGTAAGCCCCTTCGAATATGAACGCACTTTTGGGAAGCCCAGCAAGCGAAAAAACCGTCAATTTTTAATTTCAAATTCGCTAAATATCCGCCGTCACTGGATTGAAAACCAAACAGCGCAAGGAATTTTGCCCTCCGAAGTGCGCGCGCCAAAAGCCAATTATTCCAAAAATGAAGTTCCCGTAATGATTATTGGGTCAGATTTGCTAACCCCAACCCAGTGGGAAAAGATCGCCAAGGAAACTATTGCTCTGTAAAAGTTTCATAGGGGTATTTTCTCGAAAGACGCGGTGAGGTCTGCTATATTTGCTCACCTTAAAAAGAGGGGAAACTTTGGAATTTTCAACGGAAACTTTCCGGCCAGTCAAAAGAGATCTTAGAACCGACGGAGCACCCACTTTTAGTGAGGTTCGCCGCACCATCGGGCATGCGCAAAAGTTTTTATTAAGCCAACAGCAACGTAACTGTCTCTGGGACTTCCCGGCTTACCTCGGCCCGCACATGATCAGCCATTACATGCTGCTGATGCACTGGATGGGAATCGAAAGTACTCCTCTAGATTTCAAAAATGTTTTGCGGCCGCTTTTAATTAGAACGCAACTTGCCGATGGTTCTTGGTACCAATGTCAGGATCTGAACATAAAAAATGGCGACCTAAATGTAACGGTACTTAATTATTGGGGACTAAAAGTCAGCGGCGAGCCGGTTGACTCCGATGTCATGCACCGGGCCCGCGAATTTATTTTAAGCCACGGGGGCATCGAGAAATGCACGATATTTACTAAGATTGTGCTGGCCCTTTACGGAAATATTTCTTGGCAAGACGTACCCTACACTCCCTACTTGGTATTTTACGAACAAATGCCGATAAATTACACGTGCTTTTCTCAGTGGGTAATCCCGCATATTTTCGCCATCGCTTATTTACGCAAACTAAAATTACAAAAAGACTTCGGCCCGCGATTTGATCTAGCGGAGCTACGCAAAAACAAGTCCCCGCTTAAACTCCTGGAAGAAGCAAAGCCTAACGCCGTCATTGATGGCTTTGTAATTAAAAAAATTCTCGATATTCAGCAACCGCGCGGCACCTGGGGCGGTTACACCGTAGCCACTTTGTTTTCGCTGATTGCGCTTTCTAACTTCACGGAACACCATGATAAATACAGCACGGAAATCTCTGCGGCCAAAGAAAAAGCGATAAAATTTTTAAATGAACTTTATTTTGAAAGCAAAGAAGGCGCCTATATGGGGCACGCGATGGATAGTCACTACTGGGATACTATTCTTGCGGGCTTAGCACTTGCCGAATCCGGCTATGACGTCGATAAGTTAAAGCCAACGGCCGATTACATTTTGCACTCGCGCAACCGCGAAAACGGCGGGATTCCGTTTGGCTATGATTTTGAATACGCGCCCGACGTTGACGATACCTCCGAAGCTATTTTGTTTTTAACTATGGTGGGTTACCGCGGACACGAAGTCAAAAAAGCAACTCACTGGTTGACGAGCATGCAAAGCCGGGATGGTGGTTTTGGCGCGTTTGACAAAAATAATAATGGGAATTTCCTTTTAAGATGGGTCACGCGCAATTTGTCGGATTCCGCCGCACTCTTTGATTATTCCTCACCGGATAGTACGGGAAATGTTTTAGAAGCACTCTCTCATATGGGACACACGCGCGAAAATAGCGAGACGGTTCGTCGCGGAATAAAATTTTTAAGGAAGGCGCAAACCGAGCGCGGTTCTTGGTTTGGGCGTTGGGCGATCAATCATATATTTGGAACGACCTGTGCTTTGATTGGCCTGGTTTCTTGCGGAGAAGACCCCGAACTGTCCTACATCAAAAAAGCCTGTGATTGGCTCGAAAGTATACAAAATCCCGATGGCGGCTGGGGAGAATCCACACGCTCTTACAATGAAGAAAAGTGGATCGGCCGCGGCGTAAGTACTCCCACTCAAACCGCCTGGGCTTTAATGGCATTGATTGAATGCGACCGTGCTGACTCGGACTCCGTGCGCGCCGGTGTAAGATACTTGATTGATCAGTTTTCGGTCGCCGGAAAATGGGTTGATACCTGCGTCGTCGGCACAGGTCATCCTGGCGTAATTTATTTGGAATATCCAAGCTACCCGCACACCTTCCCGCTTATTGCTCTAGGGAAATATTTAAAAACGCTGCGCGGTTAATATCGACGGCAGGAAAGTCTAGGCCGCTTTTTTAAATTGGACGGGCTCAGATTTACTCGAGAGCTCGTTAAGCTTTTTCTGCTGTTTGGTGATGTCCTCTAGCTCGATACGTATCGAATTAAAGAGCGCGGACTTGCCATTTTTCGAAAGCGCTTCGCAAAGTTCGGCAAAATGATATTTCAAAAAGCTTAAAGAACGGTTAATAAGTTTAGTAGCGCGGCCGCGGGCGACCGCCGTTTCGACCATCATAAGAAGTTGTACTTCATCAACAGGTTTTTCTACAAAGCCGTAGGCACCGGCGCGTAGCGCCTCTAACACGACATCTTTTGTTAAGAACGCACTGACAAAGATTATTGGCACTTCGTCATTTACTTTGTGAACGGCTCGTAGCAAATCCACGCCGTTCATACCGGGCATATTGTAGTCACTGATGATTAGATCCGGAACCCTTGTGGCAACGCGGTTTAAAAGGTGATCGCCAGAGCTAAACGCTTCGGCCGTAAATTCGCAATCTTCCAGCTGCTTTTTTATAAGATCTCCCATGTCGGGTTCGTCATCAACAACCATGATAAGACCTTTGCTCATGGTGGCATCTTTAAGACGGTTAAATATGTTGCGGTAGACTTCCAGAACTTCGCCGTCAATCACCCGGCCGGCCTTTGATAAAGATTTAATGGGTTTAAAATCGATCTTTTTGCCGCCGAAAAATTTGCGGATTTCCTGACAACCACAAATTAAATAATAAATACCATCGGAACGGTGAATTTTCTCTTCGTTCATCTGCAGTAAAGAGGCGAACATTTCGTTTACGTGGCGGCTAAGATCATCCATTTTGTTTAGTTTAGCACCGGCGTGAATCGCATGAAGGAAACGGCCAATTGTCTCCAGATTTTCGTTCACCCGGCGGCCGAGATTCATCGACACTAAGGAGATTTCGACCTCGTTTAGGGCCTCCAGCGCTTCTTGTCGGAATGCCGCTAGTTCTTCTTCGTTGCGTTTCTGGGTCCTAGTCATGGGCGCCTTCTTTCTTAGCTATACCTAGTTTTATCGGTTAAGTTGCTGATTTAGTTTAGATTCTGAAAGTTGGTTAACCCCTAGAATTCACTTTACTTATTGGCTAATTTCCATTTAAATTGTGACTCAAATTGAGATTCCCGTGTGTCGGCGCGTAGCGCAGCCTGGTAGCGCGCTTGGTTCGGGACCAAGAAGTCGCTGGTTCAAATCCAGTCGCGCCGACCAAATTCAAAAGGTCCGTACCGGACACATAGGTTACAGATTATACCGATGACATAGGTAACACTTTCGCGCCAAAAGGGTTTTTAATTTGGGTGGCAGGAATGGAGCTTGTTCTTGGATGCGTTCTGGTTCACCGAAATAGCAGGACGCTACTTCGACTTGAGCCGTCTCATATTAGAAAAATATTACCTTTGATTTTGGATAGCTTCGCCCACGGAATGATGGGCGATTTGTGGCCAGGAATGAAGTGAGATTGCTAACGCGGATCAACGATCAGCGGCACGGTCAGGAGTAGGCGATCTAACGGAATTCGATTCTGTATATTCAGTACATCTAATTCTAGTATCCTTGTTGAGGTTCAATAAGATCTTCACTACTCCCGGTACACCAAGAACTTCTGGATTTGTTAAACCTAAAGTCTTAGCAACATCTGCTATGGAAGTCGGTACTTTTGACTTATCGACAATTTTATCTCCGTCAGTACATGCACTTTGGAATGTGGCTAAAGCTAGGTTATATTGATTCTCATTAACTCCCATATCTCGAAAACTAGGGTTAAGCGGAAATTTAAATATATCTGCGGAGTCTTTAGGTGTTACTTCAGAAGTAATATTGTTTCTAGAAAACTTTTTAGCGAGATTGATATTGTGATGACCTTTCTCAATCATTTTTGCCGCTTTCTGGTCACATTCCATTTCAAAATTTTTATATCGAGGAAACTTATATTTGACTTGTTCGTTAGAAGACTCACCGACATTTTCCGGCGCTTCGATAATCCCCTCTTCAGAGGAAATAATAATTCTGTCGTCATTTCTCGTAAATTTAATCAAACCACGACCATGTTTAACTTTGTATACTCCGTTTGATATTGGAAATACACTGGATGCAATCAATGGACTGTTCGGCGCCCGAATCTCATATAACATACAAAACGGTGTAGTCGTATCCAGTTTTTCATTTTCCGCGCGTACATGCACTACGCTAAAAGTCATTAATACTAAGATGAGGATTTTCATTTTAAACTCCTAAAAATAATCTAGAGTCCAATATTCATTCCAGATTTAAAGGAATATAGAAGGTTTGAATTGAAGTTTGATTTGGATTCTCTCAAAGAGGCTGACGACTGTCAAAAATTTAGACGGGATAGGATCGTTCCAAAACCCCACAAAATCTGTTTTTAAAATTTCCGGATAGTGCGGTTTTTACCGGCTGAACAGCTTCCAGTTGATCATTCTCGAGATTGCTCTTCTGCAAATGAATTTTAAGTTTATCGACTATCTTTCGAAGAAATGGAGTTAAAGCCCCAATATGACCACGCTTGGGGGCGAGGGCATGTCCGCATTGGAAAATTAAATAAATTTTTTTGTGGAAACTGGCAAACGTTTTTGCAGACAAAGGCACTGATGTGCCCAGAATCCTTATCACCAATCTTCTTCCACCAAATTTCCAAAATCACAAACCGATTTCGTATTATTTGGTTTTCAAAGATCTGTCTATTTTCGTCGGATTCAATATTACTGGAGAGCCCCTGACCCGTTTATATTTTGTTTGTCTGAGTTTTTGACGGAGACGGTATTTGGCTCACTGTGAGCAATCTAGACAGACCACGCGCCGCCATGCGAATTATAAACAAATTGAAATGGCATGGCATCTGCATTTAGGGCTCTGAGGTAGTCATTCTAACAAAATTTTGAGAAATCAATCTCACTATAACTCGGAGTGCGCTAGAGTGAGTCGAATATGAAAAATCAAATCTTTAAATTAATGATAATGACATTTAGTTTGAGCACCCTGCTGCCTGCGTCGTTATATGCTTCAGACCTTCAATTACCATTTACTAATGTGCTATATAACTCACTGCCAGAAGAATGGAAGGACAGTAGTAAGGGATTTCCTGAAACCTTTCAGGTAGAGGGTTTTAATGTTGGACCTCATACTGTTAGTGCTGGATATGGACTCGTTTATACCAATCGACGGGAATTTAGTCCGGCTGTTGGGTTTCGCTTAACTAACACTTCTTTTCAAAAATATCGAATTTCAATGGTAATGACCGATGGTTACAGCAAGGGCGAAGAATTTTGGGATGTTTTAAATGTTAGAGATAGTGCGAACGCGCCTATAAAATGGAATAATGGTCACCGTGAATCAAACCTAATTCCCATAGTCTTTTCGGTTCGAATATCCTATACAAATAAGAACTACGACCTATTGCTAGATAATAATGACTCGAGGGAAATAATCCATCAAGCTCTGAAGGAAACAAAAACGCCATGGTGGTCTTCATATAAAACGCCTACAGACAGTGGTGGCGCACCCTTTGCCGCGACATTTGAAAATTTAGAACAAATTTCAAGTTTTCTAAAACATCTAGAATCTCTGATTGAAGAAAAAGAAACACTTGAAGGGTTTCCTACAAAAAACGGTTTGAAGTCGAAAAAGACTATTTGTAGACTTCTATTGTGATCTAAACCGGCCTAGTTAAGAAAGGCGTTTACAGGGCCTAGACTTTCCTTAGGAAATATTGAGCCGATCAACGGCTTCTCAATCGCAATTTCAAACTTCACGGGCTTAAAGCGCTTTCTCCATCAAAGGAGCGTATACTTAATATTATTGATACTGTAATTCGCCTAAATCACGAAAAACCTCACCTAACCGCATGGGCTTCTTTGGGTGACAAACCTCGTTGGCGGTTATTGGCTGTAATTCACGGGGTGGTAACCATTATTGACGATACCCTCAACACACTTCATATAATCCCCGAAATTGGAGGTAAAACTGGTCGCAGTTTGAGTCTTAGAGTTATACCACTTTGTTACTGGAGAGTATCGATACCCCAGAATCCAATATGCTTTTGAGAAATTGTTCTTAGTCACGCTGCAATTTTTTCGGCCCCACTGATCGATTTGGCAATTTACCGCTTTTTCGCTTACTAGTGAAAGCACGGGGAAGTGGCTTCCTGAATAAAGTTTAGCGGCATCATAATAATGGTCGATTTTACCGTCTTTTTGGCGATCGTACAGAGTAAAAGAATATTCCAACTGGCTGGGTTCAGCTGCCGAAGAAGTCGCATTCTCTATGAGCTCCGCATAATGCCCCGGAAAACCAGTATAATGGCGTCTAAATTTTTCGCGAATATTAAAGGATAAATTCCAACGAGTCTTATTGTCTCCAAGTTCGGTTGGTACAACGTTAAATCCTTTGGTGGCTTCATAAAAACATTGGTTTTTGGGGTCATCCTTATATCGTCGTCCCGTATCACAATCACGAGCTTCAACATGGAAGGGAAATAAAATACGTTGGCCACATATACTTACTTTTTCTCCAATGAATTCAAGAGTTGCCGCGCTTAGTTTTTCAGCGTTAAACCGAGCTGGCACGACCCTCTCATCTTCGCTATGTGCCGGCATTGAATATAAAAAAATTATAGAAAGTAGTAAGGCTAGATTTAATCTTAGTAGATTCATTCGACACCCCCGCAAAAAACTTGGTCACTTTAGTAGCGTGCATGAAAGCTCCCGTCAAGGATATTTGGTGAATGCCAACGAAAGTTAAATTTCAATATTTCACAGTTCCACCCCCGATTGCGCTCCGGAACGTTATTAAATCCCAGGCTTTCGAACCACTCTATTCAGCAATAGTATTTGCAATTGTTATACCTTCTAATCTAATTGAATAAATATCATGGACGAAATTATGGAGAGCGACCGATCGGATTGGTTGAACTTCTTACAACAAAAGAAGTTCAAACGCAGGCATAATTTTGGACGTATCTAACAAGAAAGTCCGCGCTCAAATAAACGCGCCAGTTTTGAGAAAATTTTTTGAATTCTGGCCAGCGTGAAGCTGGCCTTACTCTACATCGAAAACGAGTGTTTTAAACAACCCGTTTGCAAGCCTCTCAGCTGGCTCCGAAGTTGCAATTTAATCAAAGTGATGGATTTGATTATTAGGTCTACTAAATCAGTTTTGAAGTATATTTTGTCAATTTTTTTGCCAGCTGTAATCCAATTTTCAGTCGTAAAAGGTCAAGCAGCTATTCGTTGTGTCGATTTGTTTGGGGATAATAAATATACACAAAGCACTGCGGTAAAGTTGTCAAGTCCAATTGTAAGAAATATTGAGGGTCTGGGCGAGGTCGTATTTGATCGACAAATTGGTGTAAGCACAGCAAAGGTCCTCATCTCAGCAGACTCAAAAATTATTATGAAAATTTATGATCCACAAATAGCGGGGATGATGTCCACCAATGCAATGAGGATGGGTTTGCGTGAGTTTTTTATGCTTCGCTATTTAGGTTCGAGAGGAATCCGCACCAGTATAGCAATTGCGGAGCCTAAGATCGAACAACATCCTTTTGAGAACTATAACGTCCTCATTTTATACAAGTACGCGGTAAGAGGATTGTCTGGCAAAGAAATTATAGCTTCTATAGAAAATGATAGTCTGAAAGGAATTATTCCTCACGATAGAATAGCAAAAGCAACTGACGTCGGTGGAGATTCTAAAAGAAGGTATTTTGAGTTAGCTTCTAATCCAGAGTTTCCAAATATGTTTAGTGAGTGGCTTCGCACGCAGCCTGATGTTCGATATCCTCATGTTCCAGAACAATTAAAACCACTTCGAAACGTTGCTATTTCGGATGCGATTAAAGATTCAAATTATATTTTTGATCTTGACCATAATGAATGGGTTTTAATTGATCCATAATTCAATCTCTAAAGGACTAACTCAGCTCGACTTTAAACTGAGTTATGGAGACAGTGGTATCTTCACCTTAAAAGGTTAGCTTTCATGATTTTTTTTGCGAATGGTAGGATTCGGTAGGGTGCCCGATAAGTTTATTAATAATGTCGTGAGGTTATAGATTTCCCGTCTCCCCGACCAATTTTCCTCTATTTTCTGAATTTTAACTCCGTCATGTATCCTAGAACCATGGCCCCCAATCACTCCTTCGCCCCGATCTCTTCACGGTCTTTCTATTCCCAACTGTTTCAGTGAATCATAGTGAGACGGAAAATTACATTTTGTGGCCTAAAGCCAAAAAAAGTAGGTGGCTTAGAAAAAAAGAATCTCGTCGACACTATTTGTGCTAGCATTAATTAAATGCGATACGGGCTTTGGAGGAATCCAATTAATTACAGGAGTGAAAAGGCTGTTGCTGCCGTTTTATTTTCCATTACTATTTCTTTATTAATGGTATTTCAAAACTGTGGTAGTTATGAGGCCTTCAAAAATAATGTCACAAGCTCCTCTAGTTTTAATTCTACATCTATATCTGTGCCACCTCTGCGCCCACTTTCGGCGCGAGAAATAAAAAATTCACTCAAGGTTGTTTTTAGTTCTGACATGCAAGGTTTTTCAGACCTTACCAGCACTGCGTTTGATCCTTTCGATAACAATGCCAGCACTCGCCAGGCCAGTCTCGCCTTTGTTTCTCAGATAAATACCATTGCAGCAAAAACGGCTGATGAATTTGTCCTAAGCCCAATCTTAAAAAACTTTTTCACTTGTCCAACCTCCGGCATGTTCAATAGTATTTGTTTTAAAAGTTTTGCTACGAAAATTGGAATGCTGTTTTTTCGACGACCACTTACCGATCAAGAGTTAACCGACTATGTGGAACTCGGACGAGTGGCGGCCTTGGCTCTACCTAACGAAGGAATGATTGAAGCTACAAGAGTTGTAGTTCGTGCTTTAATCCAAGATCCGTTTTTCCTCTATCGCTGGGAATTTGGTGACTCACTAGGTTTAAATCATTTCGAATTAGCCAGTCGCATCTCTTATTTTTTAATTGGCGCAGGGCCCAGCGAAGAGTTTTTGAAGTTGGCGCAAGAAGGTGGATTAAAAGACAAAACCAAATTGCGCGCCCAAGTTACCAAATTAGTGGCCTCAGTAGATTTTCAAAACCACGTCTCAACTTTCTTTGCTGCCTGGTTAGGGTATATCGGTTTCAGAAACAGCACCGCCGATAGCTCGCTGATGATTTTTGATGAATCCAATGAATTGGTTAAAAAAACGCTGTTTGAAGGTTCAGGAAGCTGGAAAGAAATTTTTGAATCAAATCGAACTTTTATTTCCGACTCTATGGCTGCATATTACGGTTTGCCACTCACAGGACAAGCGGGCATGTCATGGCGAAATTACACTGAATTTGATCGGGTCGGCATCTTATCACATTTATCATTTCTTGGACGTTGGGAAAAATTTGGCGATACGAGTCCCACCCAAAGAGGCTACCATATTCATAAAAGACTTTTTTGTGGAGCGAGTGCCCCTCCACCTCCTGGCGTTAACGTGGATGAACAACCAGGACAGACCGTCACCAGCCCATGCAAACATGACAAATATCTTGGCTCTGTTCTCAAACCAGGAACCTCCTGTTTTAATTGTCACCAAAATATGGACAGCATCGGGTTCGGTTTAGAAAATTATGGGATTACCACGGCTTTTAGAAAAACCGATGTCGGTCAACCCACTTGTTACATAGAAGGTAAGGGCGAAGTTCGAAACGTCGGTTCATTCAATGGTATTAAGGGGCTGGTCGATTTAGGAATTTCCAGTGGCCGCTTTCAAGACTGTCTTGTGGAACATTGGTTGGAATTTGGTTTTGGTCGGAGGATTGATGAACCCAAATCACCTTTGGTACAAAAAAATAGTGATTTATTAGGACGGCAAAAAACATTTTCTGATTTCGCCATAGAAATGGCCCTTAGCGATGAAATGCGCACTAGCCGAGGAGAGTACTGATGAAAAAAGGTAAGCAACTAGCGCAAATAGTTGATCGTCGCAGTTTTTTAAAGGGTATGGGCACTCTACTCGTTGGCCTACCACTTTTTGATTTCATGCTGGAAAATAATGGCGAAGCATTGGCGGCCACTGGTGGCGCCATTCCTCAACGACTTATTATTATGTACAATGGGATATCTATAGGCTTTGGCGACATTAATAAACCAGAATTGGTTTCACCAACGATCACGGGGGTGGGTTACGAATTAACAGAGGGCCTGAAGGCCTTAGGTGATGCGGAATTCGTAGGTCTTAAGAACTATACTTCCGTTGTGTCAAATCTTTATATTCCATGGAAACCATGGAGTGAAACGACCAGCGAAGATCCCGGACCCGGAGGACTGTGTGCCATGTTTCATCGAGGCGCCAGTCACGCGCAGTTAACTGGTTCAAGATCGTGGGAAATTGCTTATAAAAAATGGCAAGATCCTTTGAAGCCGACTTCCGACTTTGTTTTTTTGAACTCTCTTAATCAAGGATTCAAGCCGTTTTGCTATTCGGTGGAAGCCCAAAGCTACGCGTTCGGCGAATACGTTCCCAATGGAGATTTTCGAAAAATAACTGAGAGATTTTATGGCTACGATCTGCAAGTCGATCTCAATGGCAACATCGTTTATCCCTACAATATTCCACAAAATGCTTACAACGACCTTATGAATTTGACTGCTGCTACTCAGGCAAGTCAGGTCAATGCCAATAATAATATTAAACTAGAAGTTGCACGCAACAAAAGCGTTCTGGATTTTCTTGATAAAAGACGAATCCAGTATTTGAAAAACGAATTATCTGTCGGCGACCAAAAAAAATTATCAGACCACTTTGATCTGATTCGCACCATGGAAAAAGATCTGACACAAGTTCCGACAACATTGACTTGTGATATCCCTGGAAAGCAGTTAGTTTACCCGGCGGTTGATGTCACCAGCCATTACAGTGGCGAAGATGACAGATCAAAAATTTGGTCCGACATGGTGCTTTTGGCTTTCAAATGTGACTCTACCAGAGCCGGCACGCTTCTCGTTACCGGTAGTCAATCGACAATGAGTGTAAAAGCTTTAACGGGCCAAGATTATTTCTATCATGATACCAGTCATGGACCGGTCAATGGCACGCTCGGCCTCATCAACTTTACTAAAATGTACAATTGGCATCTTAAAGTGATGTTACGAGTGGCGCAAAAGTTAATGGCCACACCAGAAGGCACGGGAAATATGTTGGATCACTCAGCTATAGTTCTAGCGAGCGAAGGCGGCTCGGGACTTACTTCTGACGCCGGCGGTGGACGTCAGGCCCACTCCACTGAAAATATGGTTTCACTTATCTGCGGAAAAGCTGGCGGCCTTAAAGGTGGCGTTCATATTCGTACCAACCGAGTCCATCCTACTAAAGTTATTAACTCCGCAATGAAAGCCGCTGGCGGCCCTGATACATTGGGACAAGTCAGTGGGATCATCCCCGAGCTTTTTACTTAAAGTTCGTGGATACGAAGTGAAGACCTTAGGAAATGCCGTTTCGGTTAATTGTGATACGGACTGGCGACTGGCCTACACATAACTTAACTAAAGAGTAAAAAGTTTTTACTGTAGATCGCGTGGAACTGTCGTTTCTGTAGTGAAGCGCAGGCCACTATCTTTCAATTGTTTGGTAATGCGTCGATACTTATCGGCATCGATTGTATCGACACCAGAAACTCTTGTCACCAGATCAAACTCAAAGGGAATTCGGTAGTTTTCATAATTAAGTTCAACTGATTTCACCGATGGTGACTTTCTCAATGCTCCAAAGACTCTGGGGGTATCAACTAAAGACACTTTAAATGTTATCACGGCAATCGCTTCCAGATAGCTAAATTCTCCTTTGGGTGAAGTTTGACGAAGTTTCTTGATCAAACTTTCAATTTCCTCTTTCTTGGCATCACCGACGAGCGCGGCTATACCCTCTCCGGGAGCAGAAATTGCTATTTGTCCCTTTATGGGGGCGGGGCTGAGAAGAACAATATCTTGTTGTCCATTTAGAAGCATCCGAAAGCCTATCTTAAGCCCTTTTAACGGCGTAACTTCGGGCCTAAGACTGACGTAGTAAATAAATGAAGCGTAATCGTAGAGCGGCTCCAAATCAATCGAACCAGCCCCATCTCTAAAAATGACACTGCCCGGGCCGAAAATATTCTGCCTTCCAATCGCCTGCTCCAAAACGTGCTGCCCTTTGGACTGAAACTTTGCGAGATTTAACGTCGTTGCCTGTGTGTTATATGAGAATAATAGACAGCCAAGTACACTGCCGATACCCACTAATGTTTGGACTTGAACTAATACTCTTCTTGTTTGAATCAATTTTCCCATTCTTGCTCCCTGTCAAATACAAAGCTACCTTTGCTCATAAGCTTCGTAATAGATGTTAAACTTTTATTCAAGCAAGAAGTAAATAAGTAAGATAGATTGATTTTTTTGCTGGATTCACGCCTTAATTTTAAAATTTAAGTCTATTTTTTTAAGCTTGGAGTGTGATACTGGCCGCTAGAAATGAGCTCTGGACCTGGTTTAATTAAGTTTCTATAGCCTTGGGCTGATCTGCACACGATGGGTTTCCGAAGGCGATAAATGTCAAATTGACGGCAAAAAGTGTAAATATTCGCATAAAACCGTCTCAATTCAAAATAACAGGACATTAATAATTTAAGTACTAAGGTGTCGTAATCAGTGTGCCGCAGATTTGTTTGCGAATTGAATCATGAAAAATGATACCGACAGGGGTAGTTGCATCACGGGGGGCGAACTAGACCTACCACTATCTATAAATGGCATAAATTTAGCAGGGCTCGGCTACAGTATTTAAACGGATGAGGTACACTTTATGTTAAGGCGCACGCTGCAGATTATAGGTATAATTTTTGGCTTCCTTGGAGTCGTGGTTTCACAATCAGCCTATGCGGATACCCTCAATGAAAGTGACACCGTCGTCGTGGTTTTTAAAAGCGTAAAGGCGTATGAAGATTCTCACCCAAAGTTTCTACTTATGCCCCAGTATTATGTGAAGGTGGGAGTTAGCGACACCTGGCTGACTTCGAGGTCGACAAACAATTTTACTTTTAAACGAGGTGATCTCGATACTACGGCTGAAACCAAACTTGAGCCAATATATTTCCCGGTAAAAGCCATGGCCGATATCGCGACTGAGCGCGCGCAAAAAGTCGTTAAGGGTCTGGAGTCACGGCTCAAGAAAACCGAAAGAGAAATTGAACGCACCTCTATCGAATTTGCAAAAACTCAAAAACGTGACTGGCGCTCACTGTCCCCAGAACAGGAAAAGTATTGTAGAAGCTACGATCCCGGCCATGCGTCTCCGGGCGTGCCAAGGCTTAACAATCAAGAAGATTATTGTCATTTGATAGATTTGCAAGAAGCCTTCAAGCGAATTTCTAGCGACTTAAAAATCGCTCGCGCAAACTCAACACAGGCATTTTTAAATAACCAGGCAAAGCTTACAGTTGAACTTTATCAAGGTGAATATCTCATCCTCAATATTTTGGAACACTTATTTGCACTTTTTGATTGGGAAACGGGAACGGCATCACCCGGCCACGAACGCCTAAGATCTATCTGCGGAGAACACGCCTGCGGATTATCATTTGACGATTTAGCCAAGCTTAAGAATGGAAAAATGAATTCTTATGAGTTAAGCCATTTTGCCAGTACGCGGTCGAAATTTCCCGATGTTTTTACGATTTCTATCGGTGTATTTTCACCCGATGAACTAAAAAATATCGCGCAAATTCTCGCCGATGTGGAAAAGTAAAGAGTTCTGACGCAGCCGAATTTTAGATCCCTGAGATACGAATGTGATCTACTAAATAGTACCAATCATTGGCCTGAGGGCCGTCGCGCGTAAGTTTGCGATCAACCCATCCTTGCTGATAACTAATGTCATTAATGGGATTTCCGCCGGAATCCAATCCTATATAATCACCAACCAGCTCGCCGTTAACCCACCAGCGAATGCGGCCATCTTTTCTGCCGGGAGCAGAGCTTCTTCTCATAACCGACTCGACCAAATGCCACTTGTTGCGCGCAACTACATGGTCTGGTTTAATATTCGGTGGCAGATTCATGGAACCCGGTTGGCAAAAGCGATCACCGGGTACCAAATGGCAATTGTCGACGTTTGTGCCTGCAATGGGAGTAAAGCCGATATATCCCTCATCAAGAGTCTTAAATTCATATTTTCCCCAGCTTACATATCCCTGAATTCCCCCGGTGAGAATTATAAATAGACGGTTACTATAACCACCCTCAAAGTTGGGATTCGCCTTCCAAACAAGTCCCACGTAAACTTCATCAAACATCCGCTGATAATAATCCATTTGAATACCACCATTACCGTTATCCGCCGCCGGTCGCAGACTTTTTAAAACCGAGCTCGGCGATACGGGGGCATCATTACATTGGGTAATGAAGTGATATTTTTTTTCGGGATCGGGATAGGCATCAGCAAGGCCCTGGCCCGCGATGGAATCAAATCCCCAATCGACCATTCGCTGGTATTGGGTCGGTTCGTTGGGAAATTTCGGGAATGACGGATCTGGTTTAGCCCCGCAAATCGGGTCGCCGCTTGAGACTACAGGTGGTGGTGGATTTGGTAAATCCGGTATCTGTGTTGCCGGTGGCGTTTGGGTGGAAGAAATCTGTGTTTTTTGAAGTGCTCTAAACTGCGAACAATTCTGAAATAGTAATCCCAAAATAAAAAGCGGCGTTAGCCATTTCGCCCGGTTGATCCCCATTACTCAATAATAATGCCTAATAGTGCCCTATTGACTCTCTCAATTGGCATGGGAAGACGTGAAACCTTTTAGGTTTTTCGTCTCATATTGAGATTATGCTACACGCCGGTTATTATCAGCGCTCGCGACGACCGGCGCGCATGCGTGCACCTTGCGCTCTGCGCGCCGAAGTCTCCTCTTCTTCGCGTTTTTTCGCGGCCAATCTCTCTTTATCTACTTCGGCAAAAGATTTGGGATTTTCTAGTCGCTCCTTTACCTGGTCGAATTCTTCTTTTGATAAAACATTTTCATGTGGATAAAAGTATTTGTGAGTCGACCGGGTCGTAAACGCCGGGCACTTAATTGTTTCGGAAGTGAATCTGAAATTGACTTTTATTTCTTTGACCACATCTACGACATATCGATTTCCCCACCGACCATGTTCACAAGTATACCATTTAATATCAATGGACTGTAAACGCTTATCCTTTCTATAGGCTTCGGATTCTTTAATACTGTCGAGACAATGGTTTATGCGATCATAGGCCACATAATTGCGAAATTCCTCTGCGTCCACGATATCTTCCGATCTTTTTTTAGCATCGAGCATTTCTTGAGTTACTCGCACCTTTCGCGAAAGAAGTGCCGCAAGCTGGTCGCCATGCAAATTTTTTGGATCTCGGTCTCTTATATCCCGCGCCACCCTCATCGCATTCCCCCCACTCTGCGTAAACAAAGGGCCCGAATAAAAGACAAAATGCACAAATAACAATACTAAAATATTTCATGTTCACTCCATTTAGTTTTTTTATTCTCCGAAGACTTAAAACACACTGCGGGTTCCACTGCCTTTAGTGGCGGGTTTAGGTGAAAACTCCTCGCCGACGATCAAGTTATGCTCGACCATGACATCGGCAAGCTTTTTAACCACAAGGCCTTTTTTGGCCAATATATTTTGTAGCTCATCAACCTCCGGCGATTTCTTTTCGTCCACCTGTTTTTGAATCGCAGCTCTGAATGCTTCTCGCTTTTTTGCTTTATCTTGTAGCGCGGCAGCTCTAGGACCAATGTCTTTGCCAATTGCCGCAACACCTTGTTCGCCGATTCCCAATTTGTTTCCATAATAGCGGGCCAAAAAAACCGTATAAATGGCCTTCTTTTTTGCTTCGACAGGAAGTTCTGACCTTACGATTCTGTTGATATAAGGGTCAGCCAACCGTCTTTGGGTCAGACTTTTCATGGTACCCGCCATATCTATTGCGAGATTCGTTGCCCTATCTCCCAAATCTTTTGCCTCTAGGAAATTTTTAAGAGCGCTTTCATATGAGTACGTATCCTTACTATTTGAAGTTTGAAATGATAGGGCTTCCGCCGAAATTTTCGCCAGCTCCTCTGGACAGATTTTATGGGTTTTCATCAAGTCTCTATACTCATTCATTTTTTCGGGAGAAATTTTTTTGCTTTCAATTTCGGCCCTGACATCGGCAAGCATGGCCTTGGGGTCATTGAATAGACAATCTGCAAATGCCGGTAATGCGATCTGTAAAAATAGCGCAAGCATGGCGAGCTTTGAAAAAAAATGCATTTTTTCTCCGTTCTTAATTTTTTTATTTCTAATTGTGATGCTTCAAAAACATTAAAGCCTTACTTTAATGTTAAATAGTTTTTGCCTAGCATGTAAACTTTTTTTGGCAGAGCCTAATCTTAACAGCAAAAAATAGAGAGACTAACCCATTCTTGAGCCGATGCAAATTAACTAAATTGGAAGAATTTGCTACTCAGCCACTTCCGCTGCGGCGAAAGTGACTGCAGAGACTTTGCTATTGGCGCGCAGCTATTAGTGCGGACCGTAAATTAAGTGTTCAACTTCCGTAGTGCCGCCGGTTGTTTTGTTAGGAAAAACCAGTTTGGCGTGCTGGCGCAAACATTGGCCCATATAAAAAGTCGTAAACGTTAGCGCTTGGCGGGTTCCATTTATCTCTTGGTAAAGATCACTCGCATTTTCTCCACCCACACCTAAAGTGCAGTTTACAAATCCCTGATCCTTAATGCATTTATTGTCGCCCAGAGTTTTAAAAAACATATAGAGCGAACCCTCATGTTGGGTGACCTCAATATCTCCAACGATAGGGAGCAAATATATCCGGCCAACCTTGTCCACAAACTGGCGGGTTAAACTCTGATCCGTTCTCCAGTCCTTGCAACTATTTGAGTTATTACACTCTCGTTGACGCGTAAAGAGCTGATACTTGCCCACTGTGGCTTTAACCAATCCCCCGCCGGGGGCATTGTCGGTCGGTCTCACAGTACCAACAGGAAAATTTATATTCTTAAAATCCGCTTTTGGCGGAACACCACAATTTTTTTCGCTAAAGGGGTCTTCTCCAGGGCAATACAATACTTCGCGGGCTTTCATAATTCCAGACGCCGCACGGTCGGCAAAGGACTCCTCATCAAAGTTAAATTTAAAATGATGTATCGATTCGTGAATAAGAATTTGTGCTACTAACTCCGGGATGGAATCCATCAGTTCGGGAGATAATCTGGGAACAGTACAGTATTTTTTAGAAAAATAGATCACATTGTTACGACCCTCAAACGTAAAGGCACAGTCCGTACCCATTACCACAGGTCTCCATTCATGATCGGACTTTATCACATCTTCGATCAAGTCATTTTTATTGGCAAGAATCCATTCTCGAACCTCGATCGGCGTTCTTTCGTCGAAAGAGCAACGAGTTAGGCGTTTTAGCTTTTCAACGGCGATATCTCGGGCCCCCTGAAAAAGCAAACGAAGGCCGCCACCGGCATTCCCGCCGCTATCCCCGCCTACGGCGAATGCCGCTGGAGATTTCAGAATCACCAGTAAAAGCAAAGAAAACAATATTTTAAACTTCATACTTGCTCCGATCGCGACAACGGAAAAAATTGAATCTGAAACTGATACACACTGTCGCAGTCTGTGTTATCTTTTCCACTCATTAACAAATCAAAATCAGATTTGAATTTGCGAATTAACATTTTAGCTTCTTTAATACGCGAACTATTAAAGGCGAGAGTCAATGCGGTTACTTCGCGGTTTTCCACCGGCACATCCGAAATGGACTTGGCGGCGTTTTCTAACATTTGATAATGAAATTTCCGGATGAAGTTATCGGCGCGGTCCTCCGTGGTGTGCAACGCCTCTGAGATAACAATTTTTTGATTAGCCGTATCTACCTTGAGTGCGCCAATGCGGATTAAATTATCGAACATTTTTTGGATTTGCTCTTTGGTCACATTATAGCGCAAATGCCGGCAAACCCATTCGGCGTTGGGCTGGAATCCCCGAACTTTTACCAATTGACGAAGGGCATACCCATACCAGTCAGAAATAAGAGCGAAATCCTTGGGATCTAGAACCCGCTTGCCGTTAGATGCGCCTTTACGTAAGGAATCAAGCACCGTAAACCGCATTGAGGGATCACCCTGAAGTTTTTCAAAATGAATCAGATTGCGAAAATACTTCGCTTCATTCTCATCAAATTTAAAATAAGTTATAAATTTCTCTACCAGCCGGGGCCCCGGAGTACGCTGCCCTTTAATGATTTTTGTCAGTGTACTCGTATCTTTCGTATCAAGTTTTTTAGCCCACGCTCCATAACTGAATCGCGGGTTTCTCTTTCGCGCAACGGCGAAATAATCATTAAGAAAGGTGTGATAGTCCGTATATTTAGTGACTTGGATTCTTTCCAAATCATTATCTAAAAATTTTTCCATAGCTCGAATATATGGATATCAGGCCGCCACTGAAAGACAAATTATTAATATCATATTGAAAAATATCGTAAATTGTAACTACTACTGGACAAATTTGCCAAGGAATAGCGCCAAGATTTTCGGTTTTATATAAAGTATGTAGCCTCCAGGTCCGTTTATTAAGGTATGAAAAAAAATATAGGGTCAAATCAATTCCCTTCCCTAACCGCTCTGGTCGTTGACGATCTTCCCAGTATGCGCTGGATAGTCGTTCGCCGCCTAAAGGAGTTAGGATTTACTTCGATTATCGAAGCCAAAGATGCCGATATGGGAATAAAGAGGCTATGCTTTGCCGCCCAAAAGGGGATCGAAATTAGCCTTATCGTTTCCGATTTACACATGCCCAATGTCGACGGCATTGAGTTTATCAAACTCGTGCGCGAATACCCGGAATTTAAAAATATACCAGTGGTCATGTTAGGTAATTTTTCGGAATTTGATTCCGAAGAGATCGGCCGCCATATCGAAGATATCATCTGCGTTCTAAAACCTATTAATGCCGAAGACTTTATACACAAAGTAAAAGCGGCGATGTATAAAGCCGGCGTCGCTTCTTAAGCCCCCTCTGTATTGCCTAAAAAATCTCATATTCTCTTATTAATTCGGCAAGCAATGTTAGAATAAAATCTATATTCGAGGAATGACAAACTTCCAGGTGAAAGCAACTGTCGGCCTTCATACACACTTTGGCGCCGTGGACTTTTTCGCCCACAATATATTATTGCCGAGATTTTTTAAAAATTACCTGCCGCCAAAATTGATTAATTCAGTTAGCGCGGTGTCAGAAGCCATTTGCGCCGAAAAAGTGTTTAAATATTTTATAAAAACAGTCCTTATCAAGCGCTCTTGGCAAGTTTGCCCATTTTAGTATTTAGTCTAGTCAACCGTAAAAGGAATGTGCGTAATACTTTTGTAAGGAGACTTGTTATGAAAAGCCGATTTCCTAAAAAATCAAATGCGACGTTAGTACTTTCCTGGGCCGCACTCTTAGGTTTGTCAGGTTGTGAAGTCGCACCCTTTAAAAGTTTAAATTTTTCTATGAGTAACAAGTCTTGGAGTGTACCGACCATGGCACGCCTAAAGTCTCAACTCAAAGGGCAAATTGACAGTTCCTTGCTGGGTGATCATTTGGCCATAAGAGTGAGTGAGGATGAGCGGCACGTGATTATATCCTTACCGACACCAAACCTGTTTCAAAATTGGGAGCGGGAAATCCCCCAGCTTCCTGGCGCTAAACTCAAAGCGTTTGTAAACAAAGATGAACGCAGCTTCCTGGAACTTTACTACCCGCTCTATTTATTGATTTCAGATTTTAGCAACTGGAAGACATCGCGGCTTCCTAACGGTAAGGCCATTCCCGGTCTCCCCAAAGGTGAGGCGCCCGGTTTAGCGTATGAAATCGATAAAGACCATAAGGTAAATATATTTTTTGATAAGGGTATCGTCGCTTTGCTTCTAAATGTTCCCTATGATCCTTTATTAGCAACGACCATTCCCGTCAAAAACCGTCTTGGGAATGTTTTTACGATTCCTAAAGAAGATTCATCCAATGGTGGGCTACTACTTTCATTAGTTCTGCCGTTGTCAGTCATGCAGTCTTTAGAGGGAGAATAAAAATGAAAAAGGACCTGCTGGCGCTTTTCTTTTTATGCATGGGAGTCCTGGGCTGTACCGTCGACTTTGATCTCGGCGGAGACGGAAAAAGCTTAGTCTATAATCCCCTTTTTAACAGCAAAGTCGATATACTTTTTATTGTCGATAATTCCGGCTCCATGGAACAACATCAGGAATATCTCGCCAATACTTCACCAGAATTAATGGCGCGTCTATTAACCTTGGGAGTTGATTTCCAAATGGCCGTGACAACTACGGACCTATCGGCAAATGGTCATGGCGGACGATTCGTTGGTGAACCAAAAATACTAATGCCAGGACAAAGAGACTTAGACAAAATTTTACGTCAGCATTTACTCATGGGTAGCCAAGGTTCAAGTCAAGAAGAAGGCCTTGAAGCCGCTCGCCGGGCCCTTTCGGAACCACTTATTAGTAGCGAAAATGCCGGTTTTTTAAGAGACGATGCTTTCTTAGCCGTTCTTGTTCTAAGCAACGAAAATGACTACAGCGCCGACAAAACCCAGAACTATATTGATTTCTTTAACGAGCTAAAACCTCCACTTGCAGGGCGAGAACGCGGCTGGATGCTAAATTTTATTGGTGTCACCGGTAAACCCGAAGAAAACTGCCGCACCTTTAGCGACTACAAAGATGTGGGGCACCGCTACTTAGAGCTCGTCCAAGTTTCTCACGGACAGTCGCATACCATTTGTACGACGAACCTCAAAACCGCCATTGATAATCTGCAAAACGCCCTGTTAACTCTGCTAACAGAAATTTCGCTCGAACGAAAGCCCGATCCTGAAACTATAGTGGTAATGTTTAACGGAACTAAAATCCCCCAGAGTGCTGATAACGGCTGGACTTATAGCGCCGAAAAAAACTCCGTGGCTTTTCACGGCAAATATATTCCGAAGACGATTACGAAAATTGACATCTATTATGTACCAACTTCCCCCAAATAAGCATGGAGTCTACGATGAAAAAAATTAAAATATTACTTCTAACACTGTTGGTAATTTTTAACGCCGGTTGCGAAGATGAAGAAAAACCCAAAGAACGCTACTTACGCTTGTCAGCTGACGTACGCGCGGTAAAGGCCCAAGTCGTCAGACTGCCTGACGGGCGCACCATAGACTTCCCGTATGTGGCGAATGCTTTATTCTATTATGCCGTCATGATTGATCCTCATTTTTTAATCGACCGGCCCATCACTATCGGGAACGATACACCGGTGACGCAGGCAAAGACCGCTGCGTATAGAGAAACCGACGAAGACCTTTTGATCCGTTGGGGGTTTAAGAAAGCAGCGTTTAATGAATTTGGCGGTGATTATGACGGAATGTTTAAGGCCAATGATATTGAACCCGATCCCAATCAATGTTTATATCACGCGCCGGAAATAAAACTAAATGCCAACGTAATCGCTTTTGAACTCATCGGCAGCGGCGGCATACACGGTGGATACCCTGGCGTGCCGGTTGGAGGATCATTGAACTTTGACCGCTCACAACTTACCGTAACACTTGGTTCCGAGGACCCTCTCACGGGTAAACCAATTACCATCGATGCCGGTAAGTCCTACGAAAATAAACTCCGTGGCGAGCTCGACTACATGGGCGTGGTGGGTTTGGATTTTTTCTTGAAAACCCCACTATTTAAAGTCGTCGCGGGCTCTTTTAAAGACGCGCTAAAAAATTTAGTGGGCGCCCATATGGAAAGACTTAATGTCGCCAACTGGAAAGGCGCTTGGCAATCCAAAGTAATTTTTGATCCGGTAATTTCCGATGGTGATACACATATCGCAATTCGCGGTGGCTGGCGTGCCAACATCCGCGTCGGTGATAAGTTTGAAGTTTATAACATGCATTACAAGTGGAACGGTGAAGAGTGCAATTCTTCTTTGGATTACGCTCTTCCTAATCCCGCCATGCCCGTTGCCGAAATTCGCGTGGTCGAAACAGGTCAAGATGTTGCAAAAGGTTTAGTAATTAGTGCTTTAAAAGATTATCGCGTTACTTCAGGCGCGATAGTTAAAATCAAGGAGTTAGTAAAGTAGCCCTTCCCCGGTCTCATAACTCGTTCCTTGTGACGGCGGGTCGGTGTCCAACCACCCGCCGTGTTTTTTCTACAGCTCGGCTTCTGGCCAACGCTCGGCAATTTCATAATTAAAGCCAAAATCTTCTTTGTACGAAGATTCTTTGTCTTGAAGTGCGCTGTCGATCTGCGGCTGATCGTCGTAGTAGTCACCACTTTCAGATTCAAAAAGATGTTTTCCGAGTTTAGTTCCGGGCGGAAAATCAAATGCACCAATGGCGACCGCTACCCAATCCATGTAAATAGGCGCCCAAAAAAGTGAAGAACCGCAAATATCGCAAAAACCACGCTGAACTTTTTCTGAAGACCGAAACCATTTTATATGTCTGGCACCGCTGACTTTTAAATCAGAGCGGTAAACATCGGTGGAAGCAAAAAAGTGCCCCGAAGACTTTCGGCAGTTAACACAATGACAAGCGTCAGGCGGGTTAAGCTCTCCCCGCACTTCAAAAGTTACTGCGCCGCAAAGGCAAGATCCGTGGTGCATGATAATTCCTCCATGAAACTTTGATCCCTCAATGAAATTCTAAACAAAGGTAGAGATTACAAACAAGAAATTGTGTTAAATTGGGACGTTTGTGTGTGGGCAAACTTGCCAACGCCTCACTTTCGACGTCGAAAGTAGCGAAGGCGCGCGCTTGCTGCGCCCATCAGACGTGATTTACTTTCGACGTCGAAAGTAAGGCGAGCCACGCAAGGCCACTGTTCGGTAAAAAGATCGTAGCGGCGGCGTAAGCTATAGCGAAAAAATATCTCTCGGGCCGCGCGCAGAAGGAATTTTTTAATCGCAAGAATGCTTTTGGCATCATCAGGACATCTTGCCTCAGCCGGTCCAAAAAAATTGGCATTATATCTGCCAAATCCGCATTTACTTCGACCCAGATCTTCGGTTCTGTCATAAGGAGATCCTACCTGAAATCACTTACAAATATACTCGACCTTGGTATCATTCGACGGAGTGTTTCGTGACTAAAATTTAGGTTGGAGTGACTATATATTTACTGTAAGAGGTTAACATGGATCTCGCTGAATTATCGATTAAGCGTCCAATATTTATTACCTGCCTTGTTTTTCTAAGTATCGCCGCCGGGCTCATGGCATTTTCACGTTTGGGTGTAGATCTTTTTCCGGATGTGACATTTCCGGTTGTAGTCGTCAACACTCCTTATCCTGGAGCGGGGCCCGCCGAAATTGAACAATTAATTTCCAAGCCGCTCGAAGATGAAATCAGCACCATCTCGGGACTCAAGCGCATCACCTCCATGAGCCAAGAGGGCATGAGTACCGTCGTGGCCGAATTTAATCTAGAAACTGATTTTAAGTACGCCGAGCAACAAATTCGCGACAAAGTCACTTTTAGTAAACGCATTTTACCCAAAGACATTAAAGAACCCATTATTCGCCGTATTGATCCTGCAGATCAGCCGATTTTTATTTTAAGCCTTGAAGCCGATTTGCCCGAAGCCCAGCTTTATGATTTCGCCAAAGAAAAAATTAAACCGCGGCTAGAACAAGTAAATCAAGTGGGACTTGTTGAAATTATCGGGGGCAGAAAACGCGAAATTCAAGTTGCCCTTGACCCCAACAAGTTAAAGGCACGTAACCTATCCGTTGGCGGGATTATTAATCGGCTCGCGGGGGCTGGAGAAAATATTCCCGTGGGTAAGCGGACCCTAGGAGAAAAGGAAGCCGTTTTTCGCACCGTCGGTCAATTTAATAAAATTAGTGACATCGAATCTCTCGTAGTCAACTTTATAGGTAACGACATCCCCGTCACCGTCCGCGACGTTGGGGAGGTCAAAGACACATTGGAAGACGAAAAGTCGCGTGCCTATGTTAACGGTAAAAAGACCCTTTTATTATTTGTTTTCAAACAATCGGGCTCTAACACGATCGCGGTTTCCGACGGCGTAAAGAAGAAAATCGCCGACATTAATGACCTGTTAAAAAAGGCTGATACAAATGCGAAAATCCATGTCGTGCGTGACGGCTCACTGTGGATCAGAGCCAACGTACTTGATGTGCAAGAGTCAATCGCCATGGGAACTCTCCTGGCGATTATCGTGGTGTTTTTCTTTTTGGGAAGTTTTCGCTCCACGATTATTACGGGCTTAGCACTTCCAAACTCGCTCATCGGAGCCTTTATTCTAATGGCGATGGCAGGATTTAGTATCAATATCATGTCACTCTTGGCGTTAAGCCTTTCCGTGGGTCTACTTGTCGATGATGCGATTGTCGTGCGGGAAAATATTTTTCGCCATATTGAAATGGGTAAACCACCTAGGCTAGCCGCCTTAATTGGCACCAAAGAAGTCCGGCTTGCTGTCATCGCGACGACCTTTACGGTCATTGCGGTGTTTGGACCACTCGGTTTTTTGAAAGGGATCACCGGTCAATTTTTTAAACAGTTTGGTCTCACCGTTTGTTTTGCGATGGCAATTAGTCTTTTTGATGCGCTCACGATTGCTCCCATGTTATCGGCTTATTTTGCTTCTTCTCGTATCGAGGGAAAAGAGGGCCTCTATAGCAAAACGATTGGACGCTTGGTAAAATCTTTCGAGCATTTTCAGGACCGACTCGTTGTGCGCTATGACAGTGTTCTGAAATTTACTCTGGCCCGCCCCCTTTTTGTATTATTCATGAGCTTTTTTGTTTTTATGGGCTCCTCCGCACTCGTGATGTTCGTGCCGAAGACTTTCTTGCCGACGCAAGATCAAGGCGAGTTTACGGTGGGTCTTGATTTGCCGCCGGGAACAAGTTTAGACCGCATGACGGAGGTCGCCATGAAGGTCGACGAAATCATTCAACGGCATAAAGAAATTGATATTTCATCGGTGACCGTGGGCTCGCGAGAGGGCGAACCTAACTTTGCCGATATTTACGTACATCTTGTACCAATGAAAATGCGCGCCTTGCGCACAAATGAAGTCAAAGATTTACTGCGCGAGGATTTAAAAGAATTTTCTTATGCGAACCCTAAAGTTAAAGATTACGACCCCATGGGCGGCGGCATTAGACCTTTCGCTCTGAATATAACCGGAACGGATCAAAAGGACTTAGAGAAATATGGTCTTCTCATGCTTGAGAAACTACGAAACTATCCGGGACTAAAAGACGTGGATATAAATTTCCGCCCGGGTAAACCCGAATTTCAAATCATTCCCGATCAAGCTAAAGCGCAAATGTTAGGTATTACCACTGCGGGAATTGGCAATGAATTGCGCGCGCAAATCGAAGGCTTTCAAGCGGCCAAATTCCGTGAAGGGGGCATCGAATACGACGTGCGCGTGCGTCTGCGCGATGAAATGCGCAACCTTAAAGAACGTTTTAACGAAACTTTTGTACCAAACATCAACAACTTTTTAATTAATCTTGCCGCCATCGCACGGGCCGCCGAAACGGAAGGGCCGTCAAAAATTAACCGTCAAGATCGGAACCGCTTCGTACAGGTGGGGGCCGACATTACTCCGGGAGCAGGGCTTGGCAATATCATGCAAGACGTAACAACAATGTTAAAAGAGGATATCAAACTCCCCAAGAATTTGGGATTTGCCTTTATTGGTCAGGCGGAAAACTTTAATGAGCTCGGTGAAAGCATGCGCTTTGCCATGGGCGCCGGAATTATTTTTATTTTCTTGGTATTGGCAAGCCTCTACGAGTCTTTTGTAACACCCTTTACAATTATGCTGGCCTTACCCCTTGCGATCTGCGGCTCCTTCCTCGCCCTTTTTATCGGAAGGGAATCGCTTAATGTATTTTCCATGATTGGAATTATTATGCTACTTGGAGTTGCCACCAAAAACTCTATTTTGCTCGTCGACTACGCTCATCAAAAAACCGAAGAGGGCATGGACAGAGTGAATGCCATGTTACTCGCCGGAAAAACACGTTTGCGCCCGATTCTAATGACCACGATGGCACTTATTGCCGGCACCGTCCCCATTGCACTTGGATTAAACGAAGCCTCTCGTCAGCGCACGAGTATGGGAGTGGCGATCATCGGTGGTTTAATTAGTTCCACCCTCTTAACTCTCGTCGTGATTCCTGCAGCATATATTTACATCGACCGCTTCCGCCTTTGGAGTAAGGAAGTTTTGAGTCGAATTGTCTCCAAATAAACAGGCCCCGGCATTGCATATAGACTCCTTGGCCTCTATGACCTACCTTTAAATCCTAATTGGGGGATTAATGAGAGTCAAAACGACCCTGGATCTAATACTACTAGTATTCTTTACAATTATTCTTAATTTTAAAGCGCACGCTTTCGAAAGTTTTTATTGTCCTAAGGGCGACGACTTATTTCTTAAAGATCGTCAGGTCGCTGATTGTAATGAAGATAGAAAACCTACGCGGCTAACTTCCCAGCACGTTCACTTGTTCGATATCCGCAAAAGTTATAATTCAGAAAACGTTTTAGTGATCTTCACAAAAACAACTGACGATTGTAAATTCGCGCCGGCCCAGAACCCACAAGATCTTGTCGACCTCTATTGGCGCATGAATGAGGGTAAACAGGATGTTTGCCGCAAAGAATCCGCCGTTAAAGAACGTATTCGGCAAAAACTGAAAATTCATAGTCTTTCTCCCGACCGCACCCAAATGACCGTTACACTTGAAGATTTAGATAAGGTACGCCATGACCTACCGGAGCGCGCGGCTACGGTTACACTGCGAAAAAACGCAACGACAAAAATCTGTGAAACCAATATTCAATTTAATCTTTCGGTCGCCGACACTGCCAAGAAGTTAAACCTTAGCTGCGTTTATGGTGAGCCTGTAATGTGGTTAGGAATTCCCGCGCCAATCGAGGAAGTCGAAGCTCTCACCCTGGTAGGATTGGACGAAAACGGCAATCCCATCCGCAAAAGATTCCGCCGTTAATTATTTGCGCTTGAAGAGATTACCTATAACGTTGCCTATACCAAAACCTTTGGCTCCTACCACATTACCGCCTTCTAGTTTCAATACATTTAGCTCACGGCGAGCGGCCACGAAGTCGCTTTTGGCAGCAACGGACTTTTCGAAATAGGCAATCGCATTATTCTTATTGCCGAGATGTTTTTGCAGAAGTCCCTTAACGAACATATACAAGAAATCATTGCGGGTTTCGTTAGACATCTCTTCTAATTTCGTCACGTATTCGGCGGCATCAAATACATTAGGTTTAGATTCGCTCATTTTTATTGTCGCCCACATTCGCAATAAGTTTAGTTTTGGCATTTTACTATCGAGATTACGGACGCGGTCCAAAACTTCAATGGCGGGCTGAAATTGATTCGTACTCACCATGCGCATAGCACTTTCAAAAATAGTTTCGGCCTCCAAGATGGCTTTGGTATCTCCCTGTTCCATTTCCAAGAGATATTCTTTTTTTGAACTGTCTTTGCTAAGAGCCGTGTAGGCCTTTTGTATTTTATCAAAAATCAGGCGGTTATGTTCGGCAAGCTCCTTGGGCAAATCCACGGGTTGCTTATCGGGGTGAAAAACATTGGCGAGTTCGTGATAAGATTTTTTAATTTCAACCTCTGGCGCGTTTTTGCTGACGTTAAGAATTTCAAAATAGTTCTTATTCTCGATTTCCGCCAAAGTTTTCTTTAAGCGCGTACCAAGAATGCCAAAGTTAGTGCCGCGCTCTCCAAAAGAAATCATTCGGTTAATTGCCAAAAAGTGAACGGCGGCGAGGAAGTCGTGTTCATTATAATTTCCATCGGTCAAAATCCAGTCCAAGCTTTTGCCTGACACCAATAACTTATCTAAATTTGGCAAGCGCTGAAAAAGCGGTTGAGCGGAGTAGCGGCCAATAAGATCGTACATTGGACCTTTAAGAACATTTTGGTCCATCCAGCGCACGTAAAAAGCTTTTAACCACGGATAAGGAATATGTGACCACACCCAACTCAGTAGCAACTCACGGAATTCATGCATCCCGAGCCCCGTGTCCGATGGTAGATCGGGAGTAATGTCAAAGTTAATTGTGTAGGTCGTATCACGGAGCGTATTAGCTAACTGAGATTTTAATACACCCATTTGCAATTCCTTGGCGGCGTGCGGACTTAATAGGTTTTCGCGCACGAGGTACTGTTCTACTTTTTCGCCAGGATTTAAATTCAATGGCGTATGGTCCGCGCTTAAGTAGCCATACTCTTGTGCCAAAGTTACAAATAGCTTTTCGCCATCGCTTCCATCTTCGACGGCAACAATTTGATCGTTGTTAAAGTAGATGTTTATGATTTGTTGTTCGGGAGAAGTAATTGTTAGCTTGCCCGGCAATCCACCTTGCAAAACAAATCCGTAGATGACCGCCAAATCATAACCGTGGGCCGAAGATGTTAAATCCACGGCTTTTAAAATATCTCCCGTTTCCGCTTCGGGTGTCCAAAAAATTCGAAACAAAGGGGGCCGCGATAAAGCCGAACGGTCGGCATTCTGCGACTCGATAATGTAAATTGCTTCGTCCACCATAAATGGTTTTACGAAAAACTCAGCGGCTCCGGTGCGCGCCAACGCCTCGCGGATAAAAACTTTGTCTTTAAAAACGCCGCTAATTAAAAATATAGGCGCGTCGGAGAGATGCTGCTCTTTAACTTTGGTCGCAAAATCAACGCCCTTTTCGCCCGGCAAAAAGCAGTCGACAATCATCGCCGTAAAGGTTTCTAATTTTAATTTTTGATAAGCCAAATCCGCTTTATTACAAAGCACGGCCTCGTAGCCTTTGGCGACTAACCCGCGCACGAGTCCCGCGCCAAGTGTCGCGTCATCTTCTAAGATTAGAACCTTCTTTTCTTGCACACTCTTTTTTCGGCTAAATGTTGAGAATCATTTACACAGACTGGACTAATCTACGGCTTGGTATCCTCTTTGGAAAATACCCAAACCAAAAACCAGTAAAACAGGGCAAAAAAGAAGCCGCCCAGAATGACGACAAGAAATATGCGCTCACGCATAATTTTTACCCCCGCGAAATTCGCCACACTCATTGGGATGGTAACTTCCAGGACGCCACGCACGTCGCCGACTTTCCAATCCCGCTTTGGGCTGTCGGGGTGGCTGTTATGGCAGGCTACGCAGCTTTCGCGCATGCGGTCCGCACGTGCATAGCGCAAACGCCAACCAAGATCATCGGACTCAAAATTATAATAGGCCTCGTCGGGATGATTGCGAAAGTAAGAAATGGCCGAACGTCCAAAGACATCGCGTGTGCCACCGTCTTTATTCCAGGGAAAGGGAAAGTCACTGTAAAGCCGGGCGGTTACCCCTCGGCCTGTCGAGCCAATTTCTTTGGCCCAAGCCATGGCAAAGGTTGCGGGTAATGGAATTGCGTCGTGATAACTGCGATAGTCATGTGTAACTCTCACGCCCTTCTTGAGCGCGCCGGGAATTACCTCATTGGCATACACTTTTCGAACGCCCTCGTAGGCATCCATGTATGCCGACGCCGTCTCGATGGCTGTTGACTGATGAATTTGTAAACGCAATTCGTTCATGTTCCAAAGAGTGATCGCCAGTACTATACCAAAGGAAACAATGGCCGCCTCCAGCATGTGACGCCGAATAAAACTTCTAATGCGATTGGACCTAGGATTGTTTTCCATTTTGTTAACTATAGAATACTCTAATTTTAGCCGATTTGTTAACAGGACTTAGACCAAATGACTATCGACAACTTTGAAGACCGGCGCGAACCTCAGCATCTACCCTTGCCTATTACATGGGTCGTCGCAATTATTTGCATTTTGCCGACTTTGGGAATTTTAGTACCACATATTCGCGCCTTAGTTCCCGACCCTGTCGCGCTAAGTTTAGATCCAATGAAATTTCACTTTACCCACAACGTCCTAGAGGGTGCGTCGTTTTTTACGGCATTTTTTACGGTGACTCTGGCAATCGCGCACTATTGGATTCGCAAAGATATCGTAACTCCGGTGCTAGGGATTTCTCTTTTCGCCTCCGGTCTGGTGGATATTTTTCATCTGCTAGCGTCAAACCGAATTTTCGTGCCCGTCGGTGATGTCGGTGACTTTGAGCCATTTACGTGGAGCGTTTCGCGCTTTTCAATGTCGATGATTTGTTTAGTCGGCGTCACTATTCTCATGTATTTAAAACCCAAGACTTCGGATTCCGCAGCCATCCGTTCGATCATTCTCGTTGGTGCGATCATTGGCACATTAACTATCGTCACAACTTTAGTTGCCGCCAACAACCCACTGCCAAAAGCAATTTATCATGATGCCCTAATAGTACGCCCCTGGGATTTGATTCCGCTTTTTGCCTTTGGTTTTAGCGCCATAGTATTTATTAATTTTAACAAACAATTTCCTTCGATGTTTTCGCATGCCTTGTTAGTGAGTGCTCTGCCAAATTTCGTGGGAGAGTTTCACATGGCCATCGGTGCCGAAAGCGTTTTTGATTATCATTCAATTACGGCGCATACGTTAAAAATCGTGGCCTATTTGGTGCCTTTTTCGGGGTTGGTCCTAGATTACATTAACACTTATTTACGCTACGAAAAAGTTGTGCGCCAGCTGCACGAAGAATCCGAGGCTAAAAGCCGGTTTGTCGCCAACGTTAGCCACGAGCTGCGCACCCCGATGAATGCCATAATCGGGACTGTCGACCTACTTTCGGAAAAGCTAACTTCGCGCGAAGACCGGCGAAAACTCGCGGTAATTTCTTCGGCGGGCGACACTCTGACGGCGCTCGTAAATGATCTGCTTGACCTTTCTAAAGCGCAGTCAGGTAAACTTCTAATGGAAAAGCGTCCGGTCAATTTAAATAAAGCCATCGAAGATTCAGTCGCCCTCTTTGCAGTCCGCGCCGCCCAAAAGAAAATTGCCTTAAGTTCGCAGTTTGTGCCTGATCAAAAAACTTGGGTCTTAACGGATGAAGTTCGCCTAAAACAAATCGTTTATAATTTGACCAACAATGCCGTGAAATTTACCGAGGGCGGCTTTGTCCAGATCGAAGTGGATACACGCATTCCCGGCGAAGTTAGCATTGCCGTCTCGGATTCAGGCATTGGTATCCCCGCCGATAAGCAGAAAACTATTTTTGAGCAATTTGTTCAGGCCGACACATCAATCACGCGCAAATATGGCGGAACGGGGCTAGGCTTATCAATTACCAAGAATCTCGTCGAACTCATGAATGGAAAAATTAGTTTAGTCAGCACTCCCGGAAAAGGCTCGGTTTTTAAAGTGTCCTTACCGTTAGAAGTGTGCGCCGAGCCGATCGTCGCGCCGGCTGAAGAAATGGAACTGCTGGATTTAAAAGACGCCTTACCCATACTTGTTGTTGATGACGTAGACATAAATCGCGATATTGTGTCAGAGTTTTTGCAGGATCTGCACTGTGACGTTGTCGAGGCGGAGTCGGCCGAAAAAGCTATTCAGTTAGTGCAGTCGCAAAGATTTTCGCTGGTATTGATGGATTTACAAATGCCGGGAATGGATGGACTGACGGCAACACGCATGATTCGGGAATGGGAAGAGAAGACGCGCACTCCCCGCTTGCCGATTGTCGCCTTCACGGCGCACGCAAGTCTGGAAGAGGCACAAAGGGCTTTGAGCTATGGCTGCGATTCGCATTTAACAAAGCCCGTTCGCCGCGCTAATTTGCTGGAAGTGGTAAATAAAATTATCAAGGCCCAACGGCGGCACGCGTGAGATACGTGACAGATGTGGTGTGTGCAATGTGTGGTGGGGTGATAAGGGGTTTTGCGGTTTTGGGTATTGGGGTTTTGGGTATTGGGGTTTTGCGTGAGGAGTTTTATGCCTAAAGTACAGAGACGATTACAAAAACTTATGCCGAAATTTATTGATCATCAAAAAAAGAATGCCGAGAGTTTGCTGAAGGCTCTGGAGATTAAAAATTTTCACGAGATCGCCCGGCTTGGCCATATTATTAAGGGTTCCGCCGGCAGCTATGGCTTTGACGACCTCACCGATATTGGAAACGCCATCGAATTTTCCGCTCGCGACCAAGACTTAGCAAAGACCGAAGAAGAAATTCGCCGCTACTGCGACTACGTCCGCGCGATTAAATTTGAATATGTCGACTGAGATTTGAGATTTGAGATTTGAGATTTGAGATTTGAGATTTGAGATTTGAGATTTTGTAAAAACGACTTGACTTGGTCAAATTGTTTTTTTGGCGAATAAAAAGTAACTTTAGAACCATTCCCTATCTTCCCTTCACAAGCCCTAAAGCCTTCAATAAACTTACCAGCAAAAGCTCCTTCGGCACGACCGGAACCAAAAACTAAAACCTTCATAAACCTGTCATAAAACAAAAAATTTCACGTATAAAACCTGTGGTACAAATACTTTCGACGTCGAAAGTAAATACGCCGATCAAAATTTTTTTTGGAAAGGGAGTTTTATGAATTTAAGTAATTTGAGCGACAAAGATTTACTTGCTAAAACAGAAGAGCTTGTAGGCAAAGAACGCGAAGTTCTGACAGAAGTCCTTCGTCATCTCCGCGAAATTCAACGGCGGCGACTTTATGCGGATCTTGGCCTGCCGAGCCTTTTCGAGTATTGCACGAAGACTTTAAAATACTCTGAATCGCAAGCGCATCGGCGTATTGTAGCAATGCGATTGATAATAGAAATTCCGCAAATCGAAGAAAAAGTCACAAATGGCGATCTTTCCTTAAGCAACCTTGCCCAAGCAAAAGCCTTCTTTAATCAAGAAGAGAAGGCCACGCCCCTCAAGCCCGAAGAGAAACTTAAAGTATTATGTAACCTAGAAAATAAATCGGCGCGCGACGGGAAAAAATTTTTACTATCAAAGGGAATGCAGCCGCCCAAGGAAATCAAAAGACAAGTTTCAGCGGAGTTGACTGAAATTAAACTCCATATCGATGACAAGTTTCTCGCAAAACTTGATAAACTAAAAGGCCTCCTTGCCCACAGGCTACCAAGCGTAAACAATTTAGAGCTTATCAAATTTCTGGCTGAGTTTGCGCTTGGGAAATTTGACCCGGACAAGAAGCAAAAGCCTACCTTACTTTCGACGTCGAAAGTAAAAACCATTAAGTGCGAAAACATTAAGTGCGAAAAAAGGAGGCCCTATATAAATACTTCTCTTCGCAACTCCACTTGGCAGGCCTCGGCAAACAAATGTGCACAATGTCGGTCGGAATTCGCACTTCAAATCGACCATGTAAACCCAATAAGCCAAGGGGGCAGTAATCAAGGTCATAATCTCCGATTACTATGTCGCAACTGCAACCAAAGAGAAGCAATCAAGAAGGTGGGGCAAAATAAAATGGATAAATTTATTAACAAAAATATCGCCGCGTTTGGCCAGTAAAATGAAAACTCGGTGGGGAGTTGTTTATCAAGACGCTAGACGTGATCGTTGAAGCTCATCTGCCAAAGGCCAAAGCTCATCTGCCAAAGGCCACAGACCAAGCCCCAAAAAAAAATAGGCTTGGAGAGTCCTACGAAACTCTCCAAGCCTAAACAGCATAAACTCAGCCGACTTTCTCTACTTTTTCGGCTGGGGAATTGTCAATTTCGTTATTCATGTCAGGCGCCGAATTGGCTTTATCGGCCCCTTTGGCATTGTGGACCTTGTTCACAATTTTTCCTACAAGGCTTCCTAATTTTTGTTTCGCCTTATCGGAACCTTGGACTAACTTCAAAGCCACTTTGCTGGCGGAAGTGCGGGCGGAACTTGAGCGGCGCTCGGAACCCTCACCCGATTCACGTCCGTCACTCAAGATGCGGTCGACAACGTCATCATTATTGCGCTTCTTTCTGCTTTCTTCCACGTCAGCCACACCTTGAACAAGCACGGCAGTCGCTTGCATGATTTGTTTCATGCGCGCGCTTTGCTCACCAAGTTCCAGCGCTGAGCTTGAAATTTGATGCCCCATAGCCGCACTTCGCGTTGTGGCTTCGTCGAGTTTATTCATGGAAACCGATGTCTGTTGCACGCCGTTTTCCTGCTCGCGAGCCGCATCGCTGATGTTCTCGATTTGACTGCTGACAGTTTTAATTTCTGCGGCAATTGCTTCGAAAGTGGTTTGCGCCTCTTTAGAAACGTTTTGACCGTCTTCGGAACGCGATTTGGTTACTTCGACGATAGATAAGACCTGCTTTTGCGAATCATCTAACAGGCTCTTAATTTCTTTGGCCGCAGCACCCGACATTTGCGCCAAATTACCAACCTCTTCGGCAACGACCGCGAAACCACGTCCGTGCTGACCGGCACGCGCCGCTTCGATCGAAGCGTTGAATGACAGAAGTTGTGTTTTGAACACGATATCGTTAATCACGTTCGTTTTGGCCGAAATTTCGTTAATAATGTTGGCCATGTTTTGCAGTTGATTATTAGCTTCTTGAATACTTTCCATTGCATCCACCATGCGACGCATGATTTGCGCACCCTCTTCGGTACGGTCAGAAACTTTTTTGGCCGAACCAAGAGCTTCTTGAATGTAGTCATTGGATTGATTGATCATGCTGTTCATTTCTTCCATCGCAGCGACGGTTTCCTGAACGGCGGCGGCCTGCTGATTATTACAAGCGGCAAGTTCCGTCGCACATGTTTTTAATTCCTCGGAAGTATTAAATGTAGAATCCGCCGCGCTTTTTAAACGGCCAGAGACCGCAACCAATTGGTCGCTCGTTCTTTGACTCAAGAAGAACGCGAATACCGCCGCGAACACAAAGAATACTCCGGCAAACCAGTAAAATGGACGAACCGAAGCATAAACTTCTTTTAGCACGTCAGCTTCTTCGGCACGGGCCATCACACCCCAACCCAGCGACGTTAAAAATTGTGGATTTTCTTTTAGTGAAACATATCCCGTAAACTGCTCCACTTTTTTGCGCGCGTGAACTGAAGTATTGTGTCCAGAACCGCCGCGCACTAACTGCTGAACTGCATCTACGCCACGCTCGGCAAGATTTAATTTTAGCAGAGTATCGGAGCTGTGAATTACATCTATCTGTCCACCTTTAGACATGGGATCATAGTCAACGATGACTTCACCCTTGGAGTTCACCATCGTTAACTCGGTAGTCTCAATACCGTTCTTTTTAATGGTTTGATAAAGATTTTGGAATTCTTTCTCCACCCATTTAAAATTCGCACGTGCGGTTAAAACACCCGTTACGTTTCCTTCCATATTAATAATGGCACGCGAAAAACTGTTGCCATAACGTTTGTCGCTGTAGACGGCGCTGGAAATGGGATCGAGATTAAAATCTTCGACATAAGAACCCGTTAACCCCTTATCGCGGTCTTCGGTATAACGGCGAGCCAGGGCTTCTTTAAACCATGTCGCCTCTTTTACGGTTTCTTTTTTCAAGCGGCCCAGATCGAGACGCTCACCTGCGGGACCAATCGTGTTGGCGGCTACAAGCTCGCCCTCGACATCATAGAGCGCAATAACATCGTAAATATCGTAGAGCTCAACATATTTGTTTAATACCTCGGTGATCGCACCGGTATCGGCGTAAAGCATTATCGCGTTACTTGCAAAAGCTTGAATATCACCGTAGCGCTGTTTAAACTGCGCACTCACGGCCGCAGCTAATCCTTGCGAGTAAACTTCCATATTGCCTTCGGCAATGTCGCGCTGCTTTCCGTTAAGGACCTGAATCATCAAGATTGTAATAAAGGCCATGATTACCATCATGCCCACCGACAATCCCATAATTTTCGTTTTTAAAGCCATTCTCTTGTTCTTGTTCATACGTACCTCTTGATTTAAGCGGCCTTAGTTTCAGTCACGCGTTTAGTAACTGAACCGTAGGACTCTAAAATATTTAATAGATCTATTAGCGTTATTAATTTTTTATCTTTTTTTCCAATTCCTATAATACTGTCAGCGGTTTGGGCCGTACCTAGATTGCCCCGCGACTCTATTTCCTTTTCGTTAAGCGTGATAACGGAAACAACTTGATCCACAAGAGCCGCCATCGGTCCTGACTCCGTCGAAAAAACCATAAGAGCTTGCGTCGTATTGGACTCAATGCTGTGCCCAAAGCGCAATCTCAAATCGACTACGCCAACGACTTCTCCGCGTATATCCACGACGCCCGAGAAAAATTTGGGAGTATTTGGGATGGGTTTGGGTTCGAATGGTTCGACAACTTCGCGCACCCGCAATAAAGGCGTGGCGTAAAGTTCTTTACCCAAACGAAACACCAAGTAGCGGTCATCGATTCCTGACTCATCCAAGCTTTCAAGCTGGTGGTTTATTAATTTGGTATTTTCTGAACTCATGTAAGTATTCCTCCGACATTCCATTCATTTTTTCGTTAAAAGGCGGTTAAGACCTAAGCCTTGTGGATGAATCTTAAAATTGCTGCTCAAAATGCAGGGATTTCTTAACAATGAAGTCTTATGTTACAAAATGAGAAATCCTTATTAACCGCTTTGGACTTTGACTTCGTTTATCCTTATAATTTTAATATGACACGTATGTTGTTAGTGGATGACTCCAAAGAAATTCAGGACCTTATTGTATCCATCTTCGAAGATTCATACGAAGTGGATGTGGCCGAAACAATCAGTATCGCCGAGGAACTCTTAAAAACCCGTAAATATAACCTAGTTCTTCTAGATTTGGGACTTCCCGATGGCAGTGGTTATGACCTCTGTCATAAACTCATTTCTGAAACTAATGATGACTCTCCGACCGTTATGGTTTTATCGGCACGCAAGGAAGTACAACAAAAAGTACACGGGTTTGAACTGGGCATAGATGACTATATTGAAAAGCCTTTTAACCCCATGGAGCTCAAAGCCCGTGTGGAAGCCAAAATTCGCAAATCGACCAAGGCCATGCAAACCAGTGGAAAGTTTAGCTACGGTCCATTTGATTTTGATCTCAACGTGCAATCTTTGTTAGTTAATTATAATGGCGGAAAAAATGCGATTGCCGTAACTCCAATAGAATTCAAAATTTTACTCGCGCTTTGCCGTACAAGCGGCAAAACGATTAGCCGTCAAGATTTGATTAATTCTATTTGGTCGGATACGCCCCACATCAGTAAGCGCGGCATTGATACTCATGTGAGCCACTTGCGTAAGAAACTCGAGTTTCTCGGTGACGTCATCGAATCGCAATATGGCGAAGGCTACCGGCTGACTTTGTCAGTGTCCTAGATCCCAATTTATTTTTTCTTCAATGGCTTGGCGGCAAATCGCACAAAAGTTTGGTCCCGACTCCATCATACAACTGAATCCGGGTTTATGACTGTGATGGCGCGGTTCCGAATCCGCATACCCACCTTTATACGCGCCATAAACCGGCGGTTCTCTTTCCCAAATATCGCCAGGAGTTGGCAGGGGAATTTTGGCATCGACGTGATTCTTCCATTTTAGATTTTTATAATCCTCTAGAAAGGTAATGTTCTGTGACCACGGCTCAGAAATACCGGGAGCAAATTCAAGTTCCGTGGGACCTCCGCCTTCATATTCTTCGTTTAATCCAAAAAAGTGGCCGAATTCGTGTAATAGCAAATAGCGAAACTGACCCGACTTGGCGGGTACCGCCGTGAGCTCGTTAAAGTTTCCCACTCCCCAATAGGCCCCATCATTTACTAGCGCAATGGCATAGTCATACGGAATCTGCCCAATGGCATCACGATAACGGGCCTCACGAGTTGGATAAACCACGTTGTACCAGCGGCCAAATTTCTGCCAATAGGGAAAGTAAAGTCCTAAGAAGGAATCGCGCTCCGGAATTGGCATACCCAAATCCGTCGCCGAACCCAGAGGCTGATTTGATTCAGCAAAGACACCGTGAAATTCTAAGGCCTCAAAGTTCGGAAATTTTGCCAACTTTAAAGTTTCTATCGCCTTCTGCGCCGCCTGCCAGAAGCTCTCTCTTTCTGAGTTTTCGTAGCCTTCGGCATAAAAATTAATTTTTAATGCTGGTGACTTTTTTGCGGCCAATAATTGACGGACTTCCAAAGTAGGTTGGGCTTTTAATTCCTGAGTGGGCGCAGGGATCTCTTCTTTAAAGAGAATTTCCATTTTTCCTGTTTTTGGATTTTCGCCGACCAGTTCCAAAATCGCTGCAGCGGCGGGAATGGGCAATCGAAATGTCAGGGCCCGCGTAAGGCGCCGGTAAGCTTGACCTGTACCGATGGAATCAAATCCCAATAGCTTGCCTTTGGCATCACGCAAATAAGCACGATAGCTTCCTAAATTATTGGACTTCATGACCCGAGCCTGCCAAGCCGCAGTTCCTGATTTTTCCTTAACGGTGGATACAAGTTCAAAACTATCTTTGGCTTCAATCCAATCAAACTGCACGCGCATAACTTCGATAGCTTGGAAATGTTTTTTTACCGGAAAATATTTGCTGGGGCGAAACTTCGGCCAGATGGGGTCTTTTGCTATCTTACTTTGATCCCAGTAAGGATTGGCGTTAGCAACTACCAACAAAAAAGATATAACTCCCAGCACAATAACCTCCTTGTTATGGACTCCAATAATTTTTTACGGTGAAAAGAATTATGTCAATAGGAGGTATTGAATGTTTCAAACGATTTTGGCCTTGAGTTTTTTAAGTAGCGTTGCTACAGCCGCTTGCCCTGATCTTACCGGATATTACACGCGCACAACCGACAACGGCAAAACCGTGTTCATGAAGGTGCAAACCAAAATAGAAAACGGTGCCACCGTTTATGAGTTTGAAACGGGCGTAACCACGACAACGTGGAGGTGGAAGTCAGTCGCTGATGGAAAGTCCCACCCTAAGGAAATCAAAAATCACGAAAATGTCACTGAAGTAGCATTTTGCAAAGACAGCGTGTTACGCCGCAAATTAGAAGGCGACTTTCCCAACGGCGGCGACATGCATCCCTTCGTGCTTAAGGCCGACCTCTATAATCCCACCCCCGACTCACTCCACTTACATGGCGAGTTCAAAGGCTACGGAACCGAGGACGTTTACGATCACCGCTATCAGCGAAAAAATTAACGATGTTCCCAGGGTGGGCCACCACTACTCATGTCGGGTGCGCCCATCTGACCGCTCATTAGCTGATCCCAGTTTAAAACGCGGGACTTGCGGTCCGCAAATAATTCTTTAGCTTCGGCAATTTCAGCGGCAGAACAGTTTTGGCAAGATTCCACGACGGCACGTAAAAATACGCTCTCCACCGCATACGCTCCCCACTTAACATTTTCACACGCATCTACATTTTCATATTTATGTCCCTTTGGACATTTTACGTGCTCATAACCACAAAGTTTGTTTTGAATGGGGCGGCTGGCTCTTACACGGTCATGGTCGGCATCATTAAGTCCGCCAGTGCAATCAGAATGGCGGGCTTCGTGGATTAAAAAGGCCATGCGCTCAATTCTGGTGGTAGGAATTCGCTTTGTTTTGTCTTGCGGATCTAAACGCGTAAAGTAACGCGGCCCAAGCTCAATTAAGCCAATTCGCATATGAGTTAAATCTAAACGCGTTACGCCCTTCAACATGTAATAGGTAACGTAATCGAAATAGTATTTCATATTTACGAAAAATAAATCAGTTCCAATATTATACGCGCCTAGGGCTGCGATGACGTTTCCATTACTGTCTTTAACTTCGGCTGGAGGCGGAAAATAAGGGCCTCCCCAAACGCGATCAGGTATATTTGCCGTCCAAGGAACAAAGTAATTAATGCGCTCATCAAGATATTTATGTAAATTTACGCCGTTGGTGCCGCCAAAAATCTTGTTCAACCAACTATCCGTTGAGCTTATTTTTAGGCCTGCAACTGCCGCGACATCTGCTAATACCGTTTGCTTTAATTCATTACTAAAACCGGAATCAAATTCAAAGCCCACGGGATCGGCCGCTAACGCCAAGTTACCAATTGTAACTAAGAGCAATATAACTTTAAAAATTTTGCACTTCATAACAAATCATCCCCCTTAGCCAGTTACGTTCGCGTGGATCTAATGTCTCGCCAAATCTCAGTTCCTTATGATCTGATCGTAGCACCAGAGACGAATTATAATCCACGATTTCTTCGACCTTATCTAACAAAATAAAGCTTTTCAGCGAAAAGCCAAATAATGAATAAATAATGACAAACTTTGAACGCGATATAAGTAAATTCTCGGTGCCGTAAGTCCGCCATAATACCGGTCCAGTAACAATTATTAAAATCAGCAACCAAAAAAACAAGGGATATAGTTTATAAACAACATATCCCGCAAAAAAGCCAATGGTCACGCCAGTTACTAAGCTTACAATTAGTTCCACGGCGTCGGATTTCGTAAAACCTTTTTTGGTAATTTGAAAGATGACCTCGCCCGGCTTTCTTTCAAGTTTAATGCGAGTAATACTCTGCGCCGCCGGTGCAGTAACAGGATTTGATTTTAATCTCTGCTGAAGACTTAAATCCAATTCGTTGAACTTTCTATGCTCGCCGGATTGGGAAACGCGATCCCAACAGCCCGTCTGCAATATTTTTGCGATTTTTTCCGCGCGGTTTCGGCTCTTAAAAACTGTGCCGTACTCGCCTAAGCTAAAGGAACGTCCATCGTTTAAGACCATCTCTAATGCATAATAAACATAACTTCGCTTATCTGTCTTATAAACCCGTCTTGCGACCTGAACATGTTTTACTTGGTCCAGAGCTAGGTTCACGGCGCGAAACAAAGAAAATACTCCGCCGACGGCACTTATCGATTTGTCTTTTCTAACAACTAACCAACCACCGCTAAAAAGCGCAATGATACCGATAAATGGAAAAACCAAAACAATACAATTGAGCGGATCAAATGGCGCTAATCCAAGAAACAGGTAACTGGCTACGACGCCAATAAATAAAAAGGCCCACCCCATAAATAGAGTGCGGCTATTTAAGCGGCTAATAATTTTTACAGTAGACATTGACTGACGTGTTCTTCTAGGAGTTTTATTTTTTCGGTTTTGGCTTTAATCTTTTTTAAACGCTGAAATAAAGCACGAGCGTCGGCGACGGTATCTACGTCGACAAGTTCTTCAAGATAGGCGATGCGTTTTAAATTTTCTCTCTCAAGCGCTGCCGCCAATTCCTCGCCGGTGGACTCCACACTATAATTTATGGATGTCCAAACCGATTTCGGTACCCGTTTTCGTCCGCCAAAAAGATAAAATCCACCGTCACTGGCGGGGCCAATGACGAAATCATTTGTCTCTAAGAGTGCTTTGGCGTTCTCGAGGTGTTTGTTTTGCAGTTCCGGGCAGTCAGCACCCAAGAGAATAACCCAAGAATGTTCGGCGATTAAATCGTTATAGATTTTATGGAGCCTCTCGCCCAGACCGCCTTTACCCTGATAAATAGTTTTCAAACCTCGCCACTCGCGTAACCCCTCTTTTTCGGCGACAGCCCAAAAGCCTTCGGCATTAAAGGTCTTTACTTCAGCGGCGGTGCATTCGGCCGCTAGTTCGTGAAATTTAATAGCGAAGTCTCGGCTTGAATCTTTAGCCATGCGGGTTTTTACGGGAGAATACTTAGGTGTTTTTACAAATATCGCGACCGCACCCTTCTTGGAACGGCGTTGCAACACATCTAACTCCGCCAAAGCTTGCTTTGAGCCCAACCACAGATGTTTCGCCGTCGTTCTTAACCATCCTCTATTTTTATATTTACGGGCGCTGGTAAAAATCACTCCTTCAACAGGCTTTAAGCGAAAACCACATTGGCGCCATTGCCAAACAAGTAAGTGATCTTCGCCAAAATTAGTTTTTGGAAATCCACCCACCTGCAGAAATTTCTCGCGCGATAAACAAAATCCTTGATCCCCGTACGGCATCCCGCCAAACCGTGAACGCACGTAGGCCCCCAGCGAATTTAAAAACATAAGTTTTGGTCCATCGGGTAAAAAGGCTAAACCAAAATAATGAAGCGCGCCGCGGTCGGCATTTAAACTTTTTAATAGCTTATCCAAACTACCTTTACTTAAGCGCGTGTCCGCATGCAGGAACCACAAATATTTTGTGCTAGCTTGCATGGCTGCCAAATTCATCTGAATGGCGCGGCCAAGTGGGGCTTGAAGCCAAATTTTTTCTAAGCCGCGCGGACACTCCGGTCCAACACAAATAATTTTTAATTTAGGATTTTCTTTTTTTAAATCAGCAAGCAGCCCACTCCACTGAGTCTCTTTGGGGGCGACCGGAATAATGACCGTCAGATCATTAGCAACAAGCCGCATTTATGTCACTCGTGGCACCCTTCACCGCAGGTGTTGGTCCACAATCAAAAAGCCCATAGTGCGTGGATAAGTCACCGACAATTTTAAAGTGAGGTGCAAAACGTGTTTCACTTAGCATAGCGGCGGTATTGCTACATACCGGAAGTGGCCGCCCTTTTTCTAAAACGTGGTGGTCATCTAAACGAAATTGATGGGGATGATTGGGAATTGTACCCAAGTAATAGGCTACTTGGCCGTAATCTTCGCAACGGTCTTCGATATTTAATTTAAATGCCCGCACTGTAATCGAGTAAAACTTGATATTTCCAACTTTATTTTCGATTTCAGGATTACCAAGTTGAAGTTGTTCTTTCGAAATTACGCGGTAATCACGGCAGCCCATTTCTGCCATCAAGCGGCGAAAATCTTCGATATAAAGCGCGCCGCCAAGACATTCCCCCACTAAGACATCGTCCTTCTTCATCCAGTCGGCCAAACGCCGGTCGGCGAATACGTCGGAGAAATAAAGTTCGCCGCCGTTTTTTAACACGCGAAAAATTTCTTTAAACACACGCGGCTTATCGGGAGACAAATTCAAAACGCAGTTAGAAACAACGACATCAACGGAATCACTTTTAATTTTCAAGCTTTCCAAATCTTCAATATAACCTTTTTTAAATTCTACGTTGGGTGTCGTATAGCCGTAGAGCTTCATGTGGAAGTCCAGATGCTTGTTAGCAACGGCCAGTTGCTCATCCGTCATATCTACGCCAATGACATTGCCTTTGGGACCAACAAGCTTGGACAAAATAAAAACGTCGCGGCCCGTCCCACTACCTAAATCCAAAACGGTTTTACCTTCCAACACATCGGGAATTGGCGAGCCGCAGCCATAAAATTTTTCGCTGACCTCTGGGTGAATTTTACTCGCTAAAGGGCGCAGATGCTTTGGCAGTGCCTCGGCCGTACAGCAGGCCGAAGTTTGCAAATCCTTTTTGGTTTGTAAGACCTTACCGTAGTACTCTTGTACGGACTCTAACGTTTCGTTCCTATTCATGCATGCTCCCCTTTTATGCAGACCATATAATTAGATCTGACGCTAGCGGGAAATGTCAATATAAGTTAATCTGCGTACGTGAGCGAAATTAGCGTTTCAAAAACAGTTTTTTTTATATCCCCCCACCTCGACGATGCGGCTTTAAGCTGTCCCAAAGCAATAGCCGCGCTTAGACGCCAAGGCTTTGATATTTTTATCGTTACCTTGTTTTCGCAATCCGCTAGGCCAACCGCAATGGGGACCTACGCTTGGGAGAAAGTCTCTTATGTAGAGAGAAAAAAAGAGGACCAAGCCGCCTGCAAATTGTTGGATTGCAAATTCATTCACTTGGATTTTCTCGACGCTCCTTATCGACACAAGGAGTTTACCAGTATTAATAAATTATTTACCGCTAACCCCCAGAATTACGAAAACATTAGCAAGCAGTTAGCGGCCAAGCTGGAGGAGTTAATTCTCACCTATAAGCCGCTTAAAGTTTTCGCGCCCATGGGCATAGGTTGGCACATCGATCATTTACTAACTTTTGCCGCCGTTCAAGATCTTCGAGCGTCATCCGCCCGCAAAATCGAAACGGAATTCTATTTTTACGAAGACCGCCCCTACACTTTTACGCCGGGCAGCCTCGACTTACGCTTGGCCGAACTTCATGTTTTTCCCGCCACGGCCGCCGGCATGACCTCCCGATTTTTGCGGATTTCCCGAAACTTTTTTTATTTTCCCGTGCAGGCGTGGTCGTGGTCTTTTTCTAAAATGGTCTCGGCCGCACAAGGAAACCCGCTTAAGAAACTATGGGGATTTATTTTAAATCTTAAACGCAATTTTAGAATTTTGTTGCAACCGGCGCGGCATGCGGCCTTATTGTTACAGCTGGACGGTTCAGAAGAGGACTTAAATTTCGCGCACCAAGTGGCCCAAAATTATGTAAGCCAGTTTCCTTATTTATTTACCAACGACGAAAATTTTATAAATCTTTCGCGTAATTATGCGCGTTCCCTAAATCTTAACGCAGCTTATGCCGAGCGAATTTGGATATTGTAGTTTTAGGGACATTTGGGACACGTAGTTGAGTCAAAATTTCTTCTGACGCCTTTACAAATTAAATTTAGTGACAATATTGACGGTACAAATATTGCTCCGTTTTTACTAACAACAAAAAGGGGGTTCATGTGTTTCCGATCGATATTAGATTTCGCAACATGCCGGCGTCTGATTTTGTTTATAACAACATTTACGAAAACGCCGAAAAACTTGAACAATTTTGCCCAAACATAATTTCCTGTCACGTTGTCGTTTCCGCTCCTCATAAGCGGCAAACCAAAGGCAAGCATTACCATGTGTGGATCTATTTGACTGTGCCGGGAAAGCCTATCGTGGTAAATCGTGACCCCGATATCGACGATTCTCACGAAGACGCTTATATCGCCATTCGCGATGCCTTCGAAGCGGCTACTCGTCAGCTAGAGGATTATCAGCAGCGACGCCGTGGACATACCAAGCACCACGAACTTAGGGCGAGAGAAATGAAATCTTCCTTAAAAGATATGGAGTCTGCCAAAGAAGAGTTCGATATAGCTCTTCTTGCTTAGTACTCTGTTTTCCATTTTATCGCCGTTGGGTTTAAATAACCAGACGGCGATACCCGCGGCGTTTAGTTCCCGCACGCGCGCTTCGGAGGTGGCGCTGATCTCTACAGGTACGACATATTCGGCGTTAGGAAAATCTGAAGTTTTTAGACTTTGACTTTCTCTATCAAATATTTCTTTAAGTTCCTTCGCCGATAAACCTTCGGCATCACGCTTAACCATGACATTGGCTTTATAAACGGCCGAAGGCGGATCGATAAGCCGGCCATTTTTAATAATTACGGAGCGAGCGAAGTCGGATTTAAATAATTGCTTAGCTACGTCCTGTGGATTGGTTAAAACGGGGCGCAAGGCGATAATTTTTCTCTGTCTAACTATTGCCTCGTCGATAAACATAGAGTTAATTTTAATTTGTCCACTGGCAAGATTGTCATTTAAGGCACCGATTAAATTTTGCTGTTCCGATGCGTTCTCGGGGTCTTTCATCCGTAAGAGGCCATGCAACAGATTAATTCCAAATATGCCGACACTTTCTTTTTGTTTTTCAATATGGGACTTTTCATGAAGGCTTATCTGCAAACGCACTTGATATAATTTGTCACCAAATTGTATGAGTACACCCATCCACATATAACCAATGCCTTCGTGTTTGGTAACGGCTGTATCTCCAAAAACAGCGATGCGCTTGCCTTTTAATTTTTCTTTGGATTTGATGGAAAGAACTTCTTTGAGACCCACAGCGAACATCGACTGCAAGCGCGTGTCCGAAACGGTTGGGCCTTTTGTCGGTGTGATTTGGTAGCTGGCATCCTTATCATAAGCAATGGTAAGTTTGAGTAGAACATTAGATTTATCAGGGGCCTTATCAATATACTGCCAGGGCCCCGCGCCTTCTCCAACTAAGTGGAAATCAAGCTGAAGGTTGGAATGATTGATTTCCGTCGCTTTCCCTAGAGTTGATTGACCAGAAAAAAGACCCAGACAGAGTTCTGATCCGTGAACAAGGGAGCTTAAAAGGATAAAAAGCAATGGCATCCAGCGCATGTGGGGATGATTTACAAGTTTGGTGCCTACTCTTATTAAATCTTATGAGATTTGAAGTGTTTAACGCCTAGACAGGGCCACGAATTGACAGTGGCGCGGTATCGCGCTCGTCGGTTTCGCTCGTCGGTATCGCTCGTCGGCGGCGAACTGCCTTCCGCTATATGGGTGGGGCCAATCTCCGACCCGCCTGTTTTTGGTAAACAAAGCGATTATGATTCCTGCAGAGTAACCGCAAATTTGATTCTTCATTTGTGCCGTTAGCCCAAATAGGTTGTACATGGTCTATTTGTAATCCCCATCTGCTTCCGCAAACCTTTCCCGCTTTTTTGTCGCCGAATTGGCAAACCTGATCGCGCTGGAATATTTTTCTTTTAAGCGCCGCCGGAATGTATTCTCGCGGGGGAATCGAAAATCGATGGTGCGGCCGCACTTTCACGTGGGAAGTGGGTTTGTGCGAGGGTTTTAATTCCGCAGCCCTAATTATCTATAAAGATGTCGCGTCGATATGAAGGAGGCGATATGGCTTCAGGCGACGGGCTTACCTCCGCGGCGGAGCCGGTGCGCAGCTCCCACCGTTTTTTCTGAACGGCTCTTTTCGCTAAATAAGTAAACATTTCCGTCCAGTCATTTGAACCTACCGAATTTGATAATAGCTCGCGGGCGCACACTAATTGCTCCCACTGTTCTTTAGAAAAACTTAGCTCCAGCCTTACACTCGCATCTTTTTGATGAGATTCTTTTGGACTTGCTTTAATCTCCAGATCCAATGATCGCGCTATCAGCACTTGTGATTCCGGCATGGACTTAGCGCAAAGATTTTCGATTATTTCACGTTTGGTTTCCGGCAAAACTCTCTGATTACCTGCTTTATTCTTTTCACGTATGGACTTTTGCAAAAGGCTGACTTGCGATAAGGAAATTTCGCCACTTTTTATTTTATGGATAACTTGGGGAACTGAGTTCATTAATCTTGCAGCATCAATACGCCGTTGTGCCGCCGCGGCGGAGTAACCGCAGCCCTCGGTCAAATACGCAAATAAACTAGGAAAGGCCAATTCAAGATAAAGCCTTCGGCGGTCGGCCTCATTAATATGGAGTAAAACGTCGTACAAGATTTCGCGCTCCTTTTGTGCGAGCGTCTTAATTTTAGAGTCGAGTTCGGAATTCTTCAAAAGATAAAGCCCCATTATTCTTTCTCCCTTTTTTTACGGAGTATACCACGGGTTTTAAGTTACGAATTTTAGGGTTTTGGTAAGCCTGAAACAAGCGTTTCAGCTTGCTTTACATTGGTGGTTAAATTGATTTACCGAGCTATAGCCATAAGTAAGTTTTATTTTCGCCAAGGATCGTGTGAGTTTTTTGCGGACTTCACTTAACGGCAAATAAAAATCAAGGAGTGTTGTCAATTTATTTTTAACTGCGTTCTTGTTTTTTAAATCTGCGTCGAATATGTGAAACTAATTTTTTATCGTCGCCAGCTGCCATCGTCACTTCCGCCGGAAATAATCTTGTAACCACAAAAATCAATTTGGCGGCCGAAGAAACTGCGCTATAAAAAACCACTTCCACCGCGGAAGTAATACCCTTGCACCAAACCACTTCCACCGCCCTAATTATCTATAAAGATGTCGCGTCGATATGAAGGAGGCGATATGGCTA
>CAZCFY010000016.1:0-12959 GCA_964498095.1 uncultured Bdellovibrionales bacterium
CGCCGGACTCACAAGAGCTCATTGACAGGTCTAGCCCAATCTCGGCGACGCTTTTTGTTGTTTTGTTCAAAGTATTTACGGTTTTTAGCGCAAAAACCCCTGTGGCACGATTGCATATAAGTACTTAGGATGAAGCGCTCTATCTTATTGCTAATTTTAATTTGGTCCTCACTCTCTTGGGCCAGCGAATATAGTGATCTAATAATTTCGACAAGTGAGTTTTTCAGGTCAAAATCGGATTTCACTTATTTCCATAAGGGATTCCCAGTTTACAGCCGCGAAAAAATATTTGTTAAGCAAGGTGATATTGTCATTGCTGACAGAGGTTTCGAGTTAACGACGGCCGGACTGGCCACTTGTTCCGCTATCGCCATCTCGTTTGGCGAAAAAATTCTTCTAGGCCATATCGACGCCCAAGAATCCCAATCTGCACTCATCGTTACTAAAATCAAAGAGCTATTTGGTGACACTCACCCTGAATCCGTAGAAATTCTCGTCCTTGGCGGAGCGTGGGACAACACTTGGTCACTGCACAGAATTCGCGTCGCGCTAGAGGATCTCGGGCTCAGCAACAAAATTCGCTACCTCAGTGACGTCGGCAGCATTCACAAAACATTTGGGGTCGGGTCGAATGGAACATTTTTGCTGAAGTAAGTCCGGCGGCGGACTAACAAAAATGTTCCTGTCCCGGGACAGGAGCGCCCGCGTTAAGGAAAGGGAACTGTTACCTAGTGCTTTCAGGGGTATGCCTAATTTTATACGTTCGGCGCCGGACGTATAAAACTAGGCAGAGGGGTTAAACACCACTCCCCGCAAACGAGACCAGAGGCGTTCTTTTACGAAGCGCTAGATAAAATCCGCATGTTCATCTTCGGGCTTAAAAGCTCCTTCAGACATAAATTCTTCAGAAATTTCGTACACATCCTCCGGCGATTTCAAAATTCCTACGTTGCGCTTTACTTTGTGGGCTTCGAACCAGTCTAACACTTCCCCTTTAGAAATTTCACTCGCGGCAACACTCAAAATCAAATCTGCAAAGTCGCTCCGCTCATCATTAACTACGTATCTCAAATCCCAACCATTCATTTCCATAAAAGTTGCTGCTGTCATCGCTCCGGTTCTTTTATTGCCATCTTGAAATGCATGAGCTTGAGTTAGGTAAAACGCCATAGCACCGGCAAGGCCAGCGACTCCGCCGTGTTGAAATGGGAAGACACCCGGGTAAAATGCAGCATAAAGAGCACTTTCAATGCGCCCGCGATCGCGCACGAGATGTTCGTTTCCTGCCTCCGCACAGACAAGACGGTTGATGGCAATTACACTCTCAACCGTTGGCTGGAATATCTTCACTTTAATTTATCCATAGTTTTTTTATGTTTTTTATAAACTCTCTTAGCACTTTTCAAGAACATCGCTTCGTCGACGGGAACGAGTTCAATCGTTTGTGGTTCAGAGATAAATTTTTCGAGGGCAAGATTAACTAGGTCTGGAAAGGTAATAGAATTCTTTTTTAAATAGGCCTCAACTTGATCTTCGATCTTATCGTTTAAACGTATGGTCTTTGGAATACCCATGGGTCACCTCGATATAACCATAGTACTACATTCTACTACAAATTACTACATTTAAATACGGACTAGCGGCGTGCGGTTGCAAAAATGTAGCTGTCCCGGGGACAAGAGCAGTCGCGTCGAGGAAGGGGACTTGGTGCTTGGCGGTGAAACTTGGGGGGACCCTCTGTCGGGATAGCGACCGTCGGTACGGCGTGTAGAGAGGGTTACTTAAACACCACTCCCCGCATCGAACTAAAGCTGTAAAGCCGCGTCCTTAATTCCTTGAGTTAGTTTTTTGGTAGCAGCTACTGATAGAGCCGGAATTTCTATTACTTGATTTAAAAATACTAAATATTCACGGACTTGAGCATCGTGTTCGCCCAGCGCTGATAGGTTCTTTAAAAGTTGGTCTACGGTAAACTTATTTATTTTATAATTCGTAATTTCAGATAGTCTTGGCACCGGAATATCGATCATTTTAGCGACGTCCTTTAGCTTAGCCTTCTTCGTCACTAAGTACTGAACAAAGTGCTTGCAAAGGCCGAGCTTAAATTTATCTTCCGTTGAAAGCTTAGACTTATCCGTAATATGCGTGAGGCGCTTCGCATTTTTCTTGGCTATTTCTTCAATCTTATTTAACTGCTTAGCTGAGTATCTCATTAATTCCACCACGGAAACAAAGTTACCGTATAAATTTCATCTTCGATATCGTTATCAAGTTCATAAATTAAAATAAATTCCTTGCCATAAAAACGGCCCGACACAGGACAATCAATTCTCACTTGGTAACGTGAAACTTGCTTTTTATGACTCTCTATTTCTCTTTCGCTACTTTTCAATATACTCTCCTTATCGGCAAAGCCCTGCTCTTCGCTTTTCTAGAGCGAAAAGTCGTTTTTTAAAAGTTTCCAAATCGTGACGAAGCCAAATGCTACGGATGCCCGCCGGAGAGAGAAAGACACCAATTTTTCGAAGTTCATTGGCAGCCCGTTTTTGGCCAAAGGCTGGATTATCAGTTGCCATCTGCACGACTTGTCCTTCGATGGCTTCGTCGATTCGATTCTTTAAATTTGGTTTTCGGCGGGACTTCTCGACCAAGGCATCAACGCCTCCTTCATTCTTGAGCTCTTTGTATCGGTAAAACGTGTCACGGGAATATCCCATTATTTTACAAGCCTTAGAAACATTCTGAAGTTCTTCAGCCAGATTTAAAAGTCCTAGTTTGTTTGAAATAATTTTTTGTTGTACAGTTTGCATACTCAGTTATCCTTCTGGGGATTCACCCCTTTTGTTTGTTAACGCCAAACAAAAGGGTAACTGAGTTTTCCACATCTTCGCTATACGAGATGTGTCAGATCAAGTCGTAGCTTCTACATATAATCCTTGCAATTTTAAAAGAATTTCCTAAAGGGGTGAGGCCTTCTCATCTTTTTAGTAACTTTACCGCGACTACTAAGGGAAGCGATTTGCTTTTCGATTACAAGTTTTTTTACTGCTAGAATATCCGAAAGACTAACGTTCTCTCGAATGCAGCCGATTAATTTATCGTGGCACTCAAATGCCTTTCTTCCCGAATTGCAAAAACATTTTGTAGATCTCGGTGTCTTTTCTTTTAAAACTATTTCAATAAATTCTAAAATATGGTCGAGCTTAGTCGTTCCAAGTTTTTCTTCGAAATATTGAAGTTGTCCTTCCGTCTCATGGCGATAATCAACCCAGGGCCATTTTTTGAATTCTTCATAATAAGTTTGGGCTAAGAAAAATTGTCTCACAGGCCCATTCAAAAATTGTCCGAAAGGTGCTCCCACAGGCCAAATTTCCCAGCGCGCGCAAGACACAAACAAACACGCAGCCCAGTTGAGAGACTCGCTCATATGACGATCTCTCGATCTTGGTATCTTTTCTTCAATTTCAAAAACAAGAGGCACAGATTTTGGAAAGTCATCGGGAAAAACTATTCGAATCTTATAAGACTCCAACACATTACCTTGGGCGATCACATCCCAATTTCCCGTTAGTACGTATTTGTCCCCCACCAGTGAAAGAACCAATTCCTGATTTGACTCCCCAATTCCTGCTTTGACATCTTCTACCAAAGCGGGCTGCGATTCATACCAACGCACTCATCAGCTCCAAGGTTTGATTGGATTTTTAACTTCATTAACAGCACTTACAAGCAGCTCAGTTCGTGTCGAGTCTGTCTGCTTATCTTTGCTCAGGCTTTTCGCCGGAAAATCTTCGCCGAAAATAGTTTTCATATTCCTACAAGCCTCGCTAACGTCACCTGTCGCGCCAATTTCTAAACTTTTTCTATAAAGATTATTGAAGCGCCCTTTTAATTCCGCCATTGCATCGTCGCTAATCTTTCCAAATAGATCTTCAAATTCTTGGGTCGGTTTTTTTATAACGATCCTCCCAACACACGATGACGCTTTTAACGAAACTATCTCCAATGCCTTTTGATCATTAGGAGAACCCGAGAAATCAATTTGCGGCCCAAGATTTTCCAATACGAAGAGTAAGAGCGCAAGGCCGATTGGCTTCTCGTCGCTCTCATATGGCATTGCAATGTCATTCCACCGCTTTAAATATCGTACTACTCGTGAAGCTTGGTCTGCACCGCCATCAATTTTTGTATTCTTGAACTTCTCAAGTCTCGCAAAAATAATTTCTTTTAGTCTTTTAGGTTCGCTTGGACGCCAACCACCGTCTTTCAGAGCAATCTGATGATTTTCTTTCTTATTATCTTTTTCCGCATTGGTTTTATATTTCGCGTAAACTACCAAATCGACATGATAGCCTTCCTGGTAATAGACTCTTATACAAGGCCCTCGTTAGCTCGGGTTTTTTCTTTGTATGCCCGTCGATCGCCTCAAAAACCCACTTCCGCAATTCTATGGCATTGGTGCCTTCGCTTGCCACCTCAAATTCCAATCCTACGTCGATATCATGTTCAAGCTCTGCAATTGGCGCAATACCTACTCCATATATATAGCTTCCCTGATTTATCACTTGTGGCAAAGGACGCCCCTCTTCAGATAGTTTGGCTTTTATCTTTTCAACGAGAGCGTCGCGACTTGATCTCAAGCTCTCTTCCTCAACTTTAATATTTGTGTGAAACTTGAAAAACTCTTTATTTAGATTTGCCACCAGTAGCTCCTTTTTTTAGTTTAGGCATAGATTCAAAAATTCTTCCCAATATTTCGTAATTTTCAGTTTTGTTATTGATCATTCCATTTATTAACTCTGCATCTCGTACCGCGAGGTTAACGAGAGTTGTAATGGCGACCGGATCAACATTATCTAAATCAAGATGTTCCATTTGCTCGCCGGAAGGTGGCTCTTGATGAAGTCTCTGAATGACGCATCTCTTTCCTAGTTTTGAAATTCCGTCTGCAATAAACTTAGCGGTATAAAAATGGCCGTTGGCCTGAGCATCCATCGAGGCGTGGAGTGGTTTGGTCCCACCTCTCCAAAACCAAATCCCGACATCAGAAATCTCCGCTGGAATCATTTTTCCCACAATTGCCGCTCTTGTCCCTATTGAGATAATTTCTACGTCACGATCCCCACACAAATGAAGTGCTTCAGCCAAACCAATTAAAACAGGATTATTTGCCCACAAACCTCCATCTATAAAAGAATCAATTTTGTTTCCGTCAGGGTGCTCGAGCTTTGCAATTGGAAAATATGTTGGAGCTGCTGCCGAGGCCAAACAAATCTCGCTCAGCTTTCGCTTATTATCTAGATTTTTATTTTTAAAATGCGGAGTTTTAAATACTCTTGGTGTATGATTTGAAAGGTCTACTGAGGTTAAACAAAGGCCAATTTTCCTTTCGTTCCAAAGCTGCTCAACGTTCTTCCCTTCAAACAGCTCGTCTAAAATATCTTTCAAATCGGCATTTTTATTTGCAGAAGTGAAAGTGTTTTTCAACGCCCACCACAAAAATTTGAATTTCCCCTTGGGCTGTGGGTCAGTAAAAATCTTTTTTCCAGATTCTGAATAAATTCTTGCGACATCGCAAACGGGAATTCCATAAGCAAGCGCTGCCGCCAATATACCACCCGTACTGGTACCAACAATCAGGTCAAAAGCTGACCCGATATCCAAAGGATCTTTAAGAGAATACCTCTTTGACAAAGAATCTAAGACTGTCGCTGTATTAAGGCCTCTGATACCACCGCCATCAAGCGAAAGAACCCGGAATGGTTTTGCTTTTTCAGTAGCTGTCACTTCAACTCAATTCTTGGTAACTATTTGATTTTTAAAGTCTTATTTGCTGTGGTTTCACGAAAATAAGTACGTTTAATCAATTTGAGTTGAGGAGTTATTTTGTCAAGTTATCCTCAAAAATAATCCCTTCCCAACAAAAACTATCCTCTTGCCCTTCAGGGCGGGAGGATAGTTTTACGGCCACCGCCTCCGCAACATCCCTAACCCCCGCACTCTCCACCCAATTTCGCTAACCCCCCGCCCCCCCCCTCCTCCCAAAAAATAAAAAACCTACTTTTAAATCTAAATAAAACTTAGATGACCAACGAGCCCTCCCACAAAAAATAAATAAAAACCTCAATCCCCACCAAACCCCTCCCCCTTAAATCTACAGAAACCACTTAACCACCACCGCACCTCTCCCCTCCCCAAAAAGAATAAACCTTAAAACTTTCCACCCCCAAACCCATCCCAAAAAAACAAACCTCTTCCACTCCCGACAAGCTTCAAGAGGCAGGTCACATCCGCTAAAAACTTAAAGGTTCATTTTAACTTCTAGGAGTGGAGGATATTTAGGCGAGCCTAGGCCACAAAACATTCTTTTATTGGACAAATCCACTTTCAATATCGAAAATCATTTCCATGAAAGTCATCCACCGCGCGAGCGGTGTTACCCTAGGAAATAATGTGAAGGCGACCACTTCGTTTTGGCAGAGGCTTCCATCAAAACATAGCTGCTTCTTTATGGTAGCGCGCGTGCGTTAGTCCGCTTGGCGAATCCGACATCCAGATTTATTTCTCTCATCACAACCATAACGCTCAAAACGGCGTGTACGAATCTTGCTTGGGCCTCGGAAACCCTTCGGAGCCCCAATGTCAGAATCATCAGTTCAAGAAATCTCCCAAAAAATATTTATCATTCGCGGCCATTAAGTCATACTCGACTCTGACCTTGCCAAGATTTATGGAGTTCAAACAAAAAATCTCAACAAAGCGGTTAGACGCAACATCGATCGATTTCCGTCAGATTTTATGTTCCAAGTTACTGAAAATGAAGCGGAATTTTTAAGGTTCCAAATTGGAACCTTACCCAAGGGAGGCACCCATTGGCGCTACCTGCCCTACGTATTTACCGAACACGGTGCCGCAATGTTAGCAACGGTTTTGAATAGTCCCATTGCTGTTCAAGCTAGTATTCAGATCGTTCGTGCATTTATCCGTTTGCGCCAGGTCATGGCAACACACGCCGAACTTAAAGAAAAAATAGAAGAGCTCGAGAAAAAATACGATGCTAATTTCAAAGTCGAATTTGATGCAATTCGCGAGATGATGAAACCGTCAGAGCCAAACCGAAGGAAAATTGGGATTATTTCTGAAGACAAACTTGAAGATTCATTTTAACTTCTAGGAGTGGTGGATATGATCCGCCAAAATATAGCGGATTCTTTTGGCAGTGCATGCGCATTAGTACATTTCAGCAAAACACTTGCTTTATGGCACGAATATCGCAAGTACTCCTTCGCTGGCAACTTAGTCGTATTTAATAATAACTCGCCGTCGAAAGTATAGACACGGGGGCGAAATTTGTAAGGACTGTAACTATGAAACTTATAGTATTTACTTTCATTCTGTCGCTCGTGACTAGTATGGCATATGCCGAAAACACCATCTTCGATGTAGCTTTTAAAAATATTAAAGTCACTTTTCAGTCTATTCAGGGTGTAGAAAGCAGCCTGGGTGAATTGCTTTTGGTCACTGGTCGGGGCGAAATCTCTTACGAAGAAAACTCCGTGCAGCGCCATAGCGGACAGATATCAATGCAAATATATATACCTCAATTTTGCAAAGAAGATGTCATCGCGGCAATGACGAACAAAGATGTTCGCTTTGCAGTTAAAGGCAGGGTTCAGAACGGTAGTTACAGAGCAATTTGGATGCAAAAAAACACTGATTTTTCTTGCGCGCTCTTAACCCCGTATTCGCCTCGCTCTGACCGTTAGGGACACTTAATATTTACGGCATCCCGGTAGTCGTCGGAGCAATCGACTTCGAAACGCTGGGAGGGACTAAACTTAGAACACATGCCTGACTCAACGGTACACTTGACTCCGCGACTGGTCACAATCCGGTCACCAAAGCTCAAAGCGCATCGCGGATTAAAATAAAATCTTTCGCCACTGACGAAAACGACCACGTCCATAGTTTCAGTGGTCAGACAGGCATCAGCGTCGTGTTCGATGACCACCGATGCCGACGCTAAGCTGGAAAAGAAAAACAAAAATATCAGATTTTTCATAATGCACCCTTCGATTCTCATTTTTTTGCCTTCTGACAACTACAATCCAAACACCCATGTTTAGTACACGACCCACACGCTCGCTCTAAACTCTTCTTTAAGGCGGCCCGCGCGCGATGGAGCCTGACACTTAAATTATTTTCGCTGACTTTTAATTTCTTAGCGGTTTCCTTAATTGATTTTTGCGACAGATCTATTGAGTCAATAACATCGGCGTATTCCTGGCGCAGAGTGGGAAGTAACTCTTTTAAACACTGACAGATAACCGCTTCCAATTCGTCGGATTGACTTTCAACGGAGGCCGCAAACTCTTGGTACTTCTTTTCTTCCGCGGCCCGACTACGATAGTGATCAATAATAGTATTTTTTAAAATCTTATAAAGAATTGGTACTAGTGATTCCTTTTCCAGAGATGATTTACTTTCAATAGCCTTGCGGATACTCGTTTGCAAAAGATCTTCCACGACAGCGTCATCGTTAATATGTTTTTTTAAGTACTTTTGGAATTTCCTATGGTTTTCAACTAATAGGCGCACCAGGTCCTCATTTAAGGGATTAAGTGCTTCGTCGTTTTTTGCCCCAGTTTTGGCGTCCGCGTTCATATGTGAGACCCTGATTATGGCACGAAATTTCCTTATATTTCAATAACGTAGAAGTTTAAGTGTAAGATTTGGGTCCCCTTAACGTCTTAAATGGTAAAGGGAGTAAAAAATGAAACATACACACGCACACGCACATCAATATCATGAACACAATCAGGCAACAGTTAAAGACCCCGTCTGCGGAATGGATGTCGATCCTCATAACGCTAAAGGGCAAGTCAGCCACCAAGGTCGAGATTATTATTTTTGCTCAAAGAGTTGTGAAACAAAATTTAAGAACGATCCGAGCAAATATATTGATAAAGATTCACCCGCCTTGCCTGATAAACCATCGCAAAGTAATGCCATCTACACCTGCCCCATGCACCCGGAGATTAAGCAAGTGGGGCCGGGTGATTGCCCAATTTGCGGAATGGCCCTAGAACCGCTAGAAGTCAGTGCCGAAGAAGAAACAAATCCTGAGCTCGTCGATTTTACTAAAAGACTAAAGTGGGCCACACTTTTTACACTGCCACTTTTATTTCTGGCAATGAGTGAAATGATTAGTTCAACCCTAGGACAAGGGAATTACTTTAATTGGATTCAATTGCTTTTAGCCTCGCCCGTGGTTCTTTGGGCGGGCTTTCCATTTTTTGTTCGCGGCTGGAAATCGATAAAAAATCGCAGTCCAAATATGTTTACACTCATCGCTCTTGGCACCGGTGTCGCATACGCGTTTAGTGTCATCGCAACCTTGTTGCCAGAAATATTTCCTGCGGGTTTTCGCACGCACGCGGGTCACGTTGGCGTGTACTTTGAGGCCGCGGCCGTTATCGTAACTTTAGTTTTACTTGGACAAGTTTTAGAACTGAAAGCGCGTAGCCGCACAAGTCTGGCTATCAAATCCCTCCTTAATCTTGCGCCAAAGTTTGCGCGCGTCTTGCGCCCGGATGGCAGCGAAGAGGATATCGACGTTCGGCACGTACATATCGGTGATCATTTACGCGTTAGACCCGGTGAACAAATACCCGTGGATGGAACTATTATTTCTGGAAAAAGTTCACTTGATGAATCTATGCTTACGGGTGAATCTATTCCGGTAGAAAAAAACGTTGGCGACAAAGTAAGTGCGGGCACTACCAATCAAACCGGTGGTTTTGTGATGGAGGCCCAACGTGTAGGTAAAGACACAATGCTTGCCCGCATCGTGCAGATGGTTAGCGAAGCGCAAAGAAGTAAAGCACCGATCCAGGGCCTGGCTGACCGCGTGGCCTATTATTTTGTACCCATTGTTGTGGGCATTGCGCTTTTAACTGCGATCGTGTGGGCAATTTTTGGTCCCGTTCCATCACTGACTTACGCATTGGTGAATGCCGTCGCCGTTTTGATTATTGCGTGTCCCTGTGCTTTGGGACTGGCCACACCAATGTCAATTATGGTGGGTATAGGCCGTGGCGCGCAAGCGGGACTACTAATTAAGAACGCTGAGGCTTTGGAGAAACTAGAAAAAGTAGATACGTTGGTTTTGGATAAAACGGGAACTCTTACCGAGGGTAAACCAAAACTTATGACACTCAAAACAACATCGAATTATAGTGAAGAGGACATTTTAAAGTTCGCCGCCTCCCTTGAAAGAGGCAGCGAGCATCCCCTTGCTTTAGCTGTAATAAATGGAGCGAAACAAAAAAATATTTCGTTAGTCGATGTTACCGGCTTTCATTCCATTACCGGCCAGGGGATTTCCGGCGAAATTGAAAACAAAAAAGTCTTGCTTGGAAATCAGAAATTACTTCTCGCAAACAGGATTGATACTAAAGAGTTAGATCTTGAAGCCGCCAAATTACGCGAAGAAGGCCAGACCGTGCTTTATCTTGCAGTTGGGAATGCGGCGGCGGGTTTATTGGGGGTCGCCGACCCTATTAAAGAGTCAACAAGCCAAGCCATTAGAGACTTAAAAGAAAGTGGTCTTCGCCTTGTGGTTTTAACCGGGGATCACAGAGTTACGGCGCTAGCTATTTCTAGACAACTTGGCATCGAGGAAGTGTTTGCCGAAATTTCTCCGGATAAGAAAAGTGAAATGGTTAAAAATTTGCAATCCCAAGGTCGAATTGTGGCCATGGCCGGCGATGGCGTTAACGATGCGCCCGCGCTAGCGCAAGCCGATGTCGGAATTGCGATGGGGTCAGGAACAGACATCGCGATGCAAAGTGCCGACATTACTTTACTGCATGGGGACTTGCGGGGAATTGTTCGCGCCCGGGTTTTGAGTCATAAAACTTTAAAAAATATTCGCGAGAATTTATTTTTTGCATTCTTTTATAATGTTCTGGGCATCCCTCTCGCTGCGGGCTTGCTTTATCCATTTTTTGGCTTACTACTCAGTCCCATGATCGCCAGCGTGGCCATGAGTTTAAGTTCCGTATCCGTTGTTGCCAATGCCTTAAGACTTAGGATGATAAAATTATGATAGCCGAGGGTGGCTTGCGTTTAGGAGCTACTATGCTTCGAGCGCTTAACGATAAAAACTTAAAACCGCGAAGTAATGAAAGCCATAGCCGAGGGTGACCATGATATGCCAGAGTTCGTGGAAGCCAAAAATATTTTCAAATAAGCGGGGGCGTTTGGTCGCGTAAATAATTGCCCCGACGCTGTAACTCACACCACCGGCAATTAGCAAAATTAATGCGACTGCAGAGAGATTATGAATCATTTCTTCGATGCGAAAAACGATCAGCCACCCCATGGCCAGAAAAATACCTGTATAAATAAAACGGTGCTGCGCCCACTTCGGCAGCCGCGTTTTGTAATGCGTGTAAATTACTCCGAAAAGCGCAATGGACCAAACGGCGATCATTAAAATAATGGACCACGGTTTTGTGACACCATTGACCAAAAATACCGTGTAGGAGCCAGCGATAAAAAAATAAATCGAAAAGTGATCAATGTTTTTTAGCCACTTTTTAAACTCGGGCCCAATCTGAAATCCATCGCTAAGGACATGATAAACGGTGCTCGCCGCGAAAACCAAAACCGAGGTTACGCCAAAAACAAGACACGCCCACAAATGGATGGAATTAAATCCCGAAGAGGACAACCGAATTAAAACCGCGGCACCAATGACGGCCAGGATACACGCCACAAAATGAATTTGCGCGGCGATTGTTTTTTTAAAAATTTGCGGATGACGTGGCATGGGCATCAAATTACCAGGCCCGGGTTAAAAAAGCACGCGAAACCGGCGTGCCGCATAGTACTTTTCTTCCGGACTTAGAATAGTTGCTTTACCGCTAGTACAATTCCACCTGTCGAGACGGCAGCATTATCTATCGTTTCGGTGGCTGATTTAAGCGAGGCACGGAGGGCCATGAAATGTACAAGAAAATCAATGCTCGTTGACTCGGTGATATTTGTCCCGATACCAATTTGCCCACCACTGCCGGGCGAAAAAGTAAAGGAACTATTTTTTACATTTGGAATTACTAAACTGCCACCGCCAATTATATAAAACTTTGGCTGAACCCACTTCGCATTGAGAAACGCAAAAATAAAACTGATTTGCGGTTTTGGATCCGCAAAATCGCCGCTCGTGGCCGTGGAACTGTAACTTAAGCTATAACTTTTAATTTCGCGGGGGAATTCGTAACCAAGTCCGCCTTCGACCTCCCAGTTCGCTTGTCCTTTTGTGTGTAAGTAAACTGCGATTCCGGGCGCAGCGACGGTGTTGTTGGTTTCGGTATAGTTATATGTCGAGCCCGAAACCGTGATATCGCCATTGATGGTAAGCTTATCGGCAAAACTATAAAACACACTCACACCGGGCCTTAAGTGAAGTTCGCTATCTTCATCGTCGTCGTCTTCTTCTTCGTCGTCAGTGGCATTGGCTTTGGCAGTGGCAGCAGCAGTGGCGGTGGCGGTGGGGGCCGCTGCGGTGCCGTTGACAACGGCCAGTGATTTTTCTAGCTCTTGATTAATTTTAAGTTCTTTTTGAAATTCACATTTGGCGGTACTGACGGTGGCAAATTTATCTTTGATGCTGACGATTTCTAAACTGCAGTTGCGGTCCTTAGAGGTGGCAAGAAGCTTATCGCCGACGCTTAAGGTTTTGTCATCCTTGATGTCGACTACGGCGAGCTCTTGATCGCCGATCATTTGTTTAATTTTATAGGCGTGCGCCGAAAACGGCAGCATCATCAAAATAATCATTGCGAGCTTTTTCATTGACTATCTCCTCGGTCTAAAAAAATAACCGCTTCTTTTTGGCAGCGCAAGCGAAATGCCAGTGCCTGCGATGGCGGTGGCGATGCGGGGTGATGGCA
>CAZCFY010000016.1:13059-80351 GCA_964498095.1 uncultured Bdellovibrionales bacterium
CAAAAGTGAATGTGGCCCCGGGCCATGTTCGAAGCAACATCAAATGATGTGGCCCCGGGCCATGTTCAGCGCATCTCCGGCATAGGCAAGCATTCCATGATTTCCACGGCGTCGCCGGGAAAAATGGTAAAGTGGGGATGATTTAAAAACAATTTGGCGGCAGCTTCGTGATCGGGAGCTTCGATAATTGTGTACGCGGCCATTTGATTTTTGATGTCAGAAATTCCGCGCGGATCAATTTTTTTGGTTTTACCTAGAGGTGCACCGTGGGAAATAATAGATTTTTCGTGAGTCTTGCCCCAGTCTTGCCAAGCGCGCATACCCGCTTGTTCGCGCTCTTTTTTTGTCTTCTCATCAAGCGCTTTCCAGGCATTCATTCTTTCCGGAGTTCCTGTGTAAATTGCTAAAAATTGCTTCATAAATCCCTCCACAGAAATAATTTGATACCGTCTACGGGATGAGAGCAAATCAAATTAGCTTGGCAATTAACGCGCGCGCTCCTGTCCCGGGACATGTAAGTCGCCATTTAGTTCTGCCATTTTGTCATGGCCTCCAAGGTGATCTCGCTTAAATTCATTTTCACGGCAAAGTCCGCAAGGCACACCGGTTGCAGCTCCCAACTCCAAGGGGAAATCAATATGCAGTCCACACAATCACACAACCAACAATCGCCCAACCAACAATCGCAACGCCAACAATCACATAACCAACAGCCGCCAAGCCAAAAAAATCATCAAGTGCCCAGTCCGCTTAAACAACTTCTCGAAAAGTATGTTCGGCCTGACAACCCTGGCCTTCTGGCCCTTACCCATCACAAAAACAATACGCTCATCGAAACCGTGGGCCATCTTTCTGCCGAAAAAACGACGCCGTTAACCCCTGACACAATTTTTCGTTTAGCGTCGATGACAAAACCCATCACTGCGGCGGCGGCGATGATTTTGGTGCAAGAAAAAACCATCGCGCTGGACACTCCGATCGACAAATACATTCCGGAACTTTCTAACCGCAAAGTTTTGCGCACCATCAACAGTGAGCTTAACGACACTGTCCCCGCCCAACGTGCGATCACTGTGCGCGACTTATTTACGAATACGGCGGGAATTGGTGAGCTAATTTTCGTGGCGCCCACATGCCCTTTGCAGCAAGCGATTTTTCAAAATCAATTACCCCTGGCGGGGGCGTGGATATTTCCGGCAAGCATGGATGAATTTCTGAAGCGTCTCGGCGCGCTGCCGCTAGCGGCGCAGCCGGGGGAACGTTGGCTTTATCATATGAGTAGTGAGATTCTTGGTTGCTTGATCGCCAGAGTCACCGGCAAAACTTTAGAAACTTTTATGCGCGAGCGAATTTTTTTGCCCTTAGGAATGGTCGACACGGATTTTTATGTTCCTGCCGCTAAACACCATCGCCTGCCAGTCTGTTATGGCACTGCTTATCCGTCTAACGAAATCACTGTGCTTGATCCCGTGGATGGAGTGGTTGCACGTCCACCACTTTTCGAATCTGGCGCTGGAGGATTGGTGTCGACAGCGAAAGATCTTCTCGAATTTTCTTTGATGATGCTCGGCCGTGGCCGCACGCAAATTTTATCATCTGAAACCGTTAAGATGATGACTCGTGATTGGATACCGGCGGAAGTGAAAGCGCGTTCACCATTTTTTAAAGACTTTTGGGCAACCCACTCTTGGGGCCTTGGACTTGGCGTCACCCTCGGCAAAACCCGCGGACATGCCGCGCGTTGCTTTGGGTGGGACGGCGCCTTTGGAACTTCGTGGTGGATTGATCCGGCGGAGGATTTTGTCGGTATGATAATGTGCCAGCGCCGGCCCGACGCCTTAGGTTTTGCTCCCTGGGCCGAGGAGTTTTGGAAAAGGTAACAGTTCCCTTTCCTCGATGCTTAGCATCGAGGAAAGGGAACTGTTACCTAGGAAGAGTTACCTTAAAAGTTGTGCCGTTGCCGATTTCACTTTCGACGTCGATTGTACCGTTGTGGGCTAAAACTATTTTATGGACGATAAATAGTCCGAGCCCGAGGCCGGGTGACTTACTTGTTCGTGAGACACGGGCGAATTTTTCGAAAATAATTTTCTGATCGTGGGGATCAATTCCCTCACCATGGTCGGTGATCGTTAGGGTGACTTTGTCATCAAACTGGACAGTTCTAATTTCAATGGATTTGCCATTACCAAATTTTATCGCGTTACTTAATAGATTTGAAACTATCTGGGTCACGCGAAAGGCATCCCAATTCCCCGAATCCACTTTTCCTAAATCTAAGTTGACCTCACATCCGGATCTTGCGGCGTCGTCTTCGTATTGATCGACGACGGATTTTATACAGTCATTTAAGTTTACTTTGGTTTTATTTAACTTTAGTCCGCCGGCGCTGATGCGTGTAACGTCCAGCAGATTATCGACGGAAGAAGCGAATTTTTTTATTTGGCGTTCCAGTTTCAAAAAAATTCTCTGAACCTCGTCGGCATCTTTATATATTGGACGGTCTTCCATCGCCATTTCCCGGTGCATTTGAATATTTAATAGTATCGCCGTTAAGGGGCTTTTTAGATCGTGAGCCGCCATATTAATAAAATCGTCACGCGCCACGACGGCGGAACTTAGAGTTTCCGAGTGCTTCTTTAAAGCCTTAACGACAACTGTAATTCCCAATAGCCCCAATGCCGAAAGCACAAAAATAAGTACAGTTCCCAAAATTACACCTTCTCGCGCGGCGGCCGCGATGGGACTGATGGGCCGGGTAATCTCTATAACCCCGCGGACGTCTCCCACCTTCCAATCTCTTTTTGGACTCTGCGGATCGCTGTTATGACACTGAATGCAAGAGCTTCGCATGCGGTCGGCAACCGCGTAACGCAAAACTGTTCCGTCACTGCCCGACTCAAAGCGATAGTAAGGAGAGGCAGGATTTTTTCGCAATTGCAACAACGCGTCTCTTTCAAACTGATCCTTAGGTCCACCTTCCTTGGTGCGCCAGGGGTAGGGAAAATCGCTGTAAAGGCGGACCTTCATGTCTTGTTTCTCGCGGTTTAATTGATTTGCCAGTTCAATTGTAAAGGTCGCCGGTAAAGGGATGGCCCCCTCTTGATCTTTATACGTCGGAGAAACTTCGGTACCGTGCTTTCTGACCCTCTCAACGACATCCGACGTGTATAAGTTTCGCACCTCACTAATGGTTTGAGAAAAAACATGGGCACCCGCCACCATGGATGAGCGCACCAAATAGTTAGCCACCCAATAAGTAAAAAGTGAAATTGAACAAATTCCGACTATGACCAACGTGACGATAATAGGTAGAGTATTTTCAATCAAAATACGATTGAGATTCTTAATCATTGGTTATCCTATAGAGTCGCGGAATTATATTTTCAATTGGATTAAGCAGAGGAAAAACCAAAGGGGCAAATCGCCGCCACCATGATGCGAGATGACCCGTCTAAGTAAACAAATTTAGTTAAAGATGGGGATGATATAATCTAAAGTAATTTTTTTATTTGATCGAAATCCAACTGAGCGGGCGGTAATTGCGCCAAAATTTTTCCACTCTCATCTAAAATCGAAATTATTCCGGAATGTTCAAATGAGCCATCAATTTGCTTTTTGTAAGCAACTTCCAAGAATTGCGCAAATTGGCGGGTACTTGACCTTTCTCCCACTAAAACATCCCACCTTTTTCCTAATTTGTGCTGGCGGCGAAAGTTTGTTAATTCTTCGGGACCATCACTTTCGGTATCAAAGGAAATCAAAGTAAAGCGAGTTTTGGCTTTCAGTTTTTCGGGGAGCTGTTCTTCTAGCCTGCGCATGTAAGCGGTAACCATTGGACAAACGGTCTTACATTGAGTGTAGACCATGGCAATGACGCGGACTTTACCCGCCAGTTCGGCAGTTTTAATTTTTAATCCCGCGGAGTTAGTCCAGCTTGCGTCGATTTTGTAAGGTGAATCGGCCGCGATAAATTTGCTTTTATCCGCGCCACTAATGTCATAAACGCAGCGATAGCCCAAATTTCGTGCCGCATAAGTAGGTTTAATACTACTGCGGTAGGCAAACCGCATAAAGGCCGAGTATTGTTTTGGATCCTTAACTTTTACCGCGCCACCGCCGCAAAAAAAGCGGTCATTACTGGCCACAAGAGATCCGGAGTTAAAATCCTCGGTCCACTCCCAAACCAAACCGTATAAGTCGTGAATTCCTAATCGGTTGGGCCGTGCGAGCCCAACTTTAAATTCTTTAAGAGCCGGCCGCGAATAGCGCTCGATAATTTTCGCTTCGTCCATTCCCATGGCCGCGACGTACTCCCATTCATCAGTGGTCGGAAGTCTTCCGCCTTTAGCTTGGCAATCTCCGGCCGCTTCAAACCAAGAAAGTTGAGTGCGCGCAATTTGAGAGTTAGGCACAGTGGCCGGAAATTTATCCATGTAAAAAGAATTGATGCGGACTTTATTGTCAGCAGCAAACGGCGAAACGTAATCACCTGCGGGCACAAGAATTTTTTGGTTTGTGCCCGCAAAACCGCGGCCTGCCCAGAGCAGGCAGGCCAAAAAGCTTAGAAGTAGGATTACGCTCGCACGTGATTTCACTTTAGTTAACCTTTTCATCAGAGGGTTGAACGTTTTTAGCTTCTTTTGGAGTCCTAATGTTTTGCACTTCATCGGCGGTTACCACTGTGCCTGGATTTTCCCAGCTATTGAAGATGAAGGTAAGTACATTGGCGACTTCATCGTTAGTGAGAGATTCCCAAGCTGGCATCACGGCATTATATTTTTTGCCGTTAACAGTGATTTCGCCAGTGAGCCCATGAGTTACCGCTTTAATAACTTTGTTTTTCGCAAGTTTAAGAAAGTCGGATTTCGCCAGAGGTGGAAACATTTCACTAACACCTACACCATTTTGTTGATGGCAAGCCATGCAATTTTTTTGGTAGATCGCTTGGCCCTGTGCCATTCTTTCCTGACGCGACATTTGTGGCGCGGCTTCGGCGTTTTGTTTCACGCTCGCGGCGGAACCGTCATTAGCGCGGTCTTCGGTTTTTCCTGAGTATAAAAGCTTATCCTCGGGACCTTCGACTTTCAAAATTCCTACGGCACCTTTGTTAAACGCGCGGAAGATCGCGTGATCAACTATAGGATAATTCCCTGGAACGTTTACGCTAAATTCTACAATGGCTGAGCCACCCGGTGGAACAGTAGTAGTTTGTACGTTGTCCTGATTGGCGCGAGTGCCGCCTTCAGCATAAACTTTATCGAAAATTTCGCCGATCACGTGGAAAGACGAAGTTAAATTAGGACCACCGTTACCAACGAACATGCGGACCTTTTCGCCGGTTTTAGCTTTTATGGCTTTGTCACCAGTGAGCGCGCCGACGGCACCATTAAACACAACATAGTCAGCGTTTTCATCGAGCGCTTTTTTTAGATCAAAAGGCTGAAGTCCTTTAGTACCGTAAGCCCCTTTAGTATAGAACTCACTTTGCATGACATAAAATTCGCGGTCGACCTTGGGTAAGCCTTCTTTGGGCTCAACCAAAATTAGACCGTACATGCCATTGGCGACGTGAAGCCCAACGGGTGCAGTCGCGCAGTGGTAAACATACAGACCAGGATTAGTTACCAAGAACGAAAACACCGAAGTGCGGCCTGGCGCTGTGAATGAAGAAGCGGCTCCGCCACCGGGGCCGGTCACGGCGTGCAAATCAATATTGTGTGGCATAGTGCTGTCGTCGGCGTTGCTTAGGTGAAATTCCACGAGATCACCTTCGCGCACGCGGATAAATTTTCCGGGCACTCCACCACCAAATGTCCAAAAGGTATATTGAGTACCGTCGGCCAAAGGCAGCACGACTTCTTTAGTTTCCAACATCACTTTTACTTTTGTCGAAAAATTACGAGTGATGGGCGGCGGGACATCGGGAGCCGATGTGAGTGTGGCAACTTCCTCGCCTTTAATTTCGTTTTTTTGTGACTTCAAGATGAATGCGAATGTAATTATTCCAAACGCTATGATTGTGAGAATGAGAATTTTCTTTTTCATATGACCTCCAAGGTTCGCCCTCCAGGAAAGCATCTTAGAGGCCAATTTTTAATGCATTTTATGTTACTTAAAGGCGAATTATTATGTCACTTTGTCTGGACCATGACAGATTGTCATTTTGAGACACGCGGTTTCGGCTCAAAAATGCGAATTAATTATCGTCGGCGGGCACGTTAGACTATTTATATAAGGTTAAAGGGTTTTAAATAAGGCCTTAAATAGGGTTACTTGGGGAGGAAACATGGATTATTCAGGTGTCGTATATGCTCTCGTTGTCTTGGTTATTACGCTTTTACATTTGGCGCGGCTAATTGCGCAGTTCCCTGAAGCGCGCATAGAACTTAGCAAACGCCGGCAAACTCAGTTACAAAGTCGTTTTTCCGCTAATTAAGTCTTCGAGATTTACGAAGTGAAGCCCCGATTTATCTTTATAAATCAGCATAGCGTGTGAGCCTTCGCCCGCGACCGCTGCGGACTCACCGGGAATTAAAAAATTAGACTTTTCAAAAACCCCTTCGTAATACCGCAGGACTAAATTTTTACTTGCCGTAACAGTCACCAATTTTTGCGGATGAGAAACTTGGGGGTATAGAAAAACCGCGCTAACGATATCGCCCTCAATCTTTCCGCCAAAAGTCATCGACTTAGGAAACAGGGTCGCACCGGAATCCAAAACCACAAGGTCTTTGCTTGCCGCTACGGGAAAGCCAAAGCGGTGGTACCGATCTTGAAGGCGATAAGGTCCATCACCGTGATGGGGAGTATCAACCTGGCGTTGCAAATTTCCGTTAATAATTTCTTGCTTATAAATATCGTCAGGAGAAATTCCCGTGGACTGATAATAAACCGTATCTCCTTCGACCTGGTAGCCCTCGCCGGCGTAAGTAAAATCCCGCTCGGAAACCTTGTTGCCTTTTTGATTGTAAAGGTAAGCAACGCCCCCGGAGTATTCATAGGGACGAACATAGACAAAGTTGCCAACGCCCAGCAAAGCAATGGCGCGAGCTTTTACGGTTACAAATGGAACATCTTTGGAAAATGTTTTGAGATCTACGAATGAAATATTCCCTTTTCCGTTTTCGAAATAAATTCGATTATGGGCCTTCGAATAGGCCATACGATTTGCGTTGTTCTCAAGAGAAAGCGGCGAAAGATACATGTTCTTGTTTGGATCAAAGCGGTGGACGACCATGGTCATTTTATCAAGTACGTAAACGACACCGTCTTTATCGACTAAGGCGTCCTTAATGTCGACGAAGTCAGAAAACGATTGCGCCCGGGCCAATGCCGCAGACAGAGAGAGAATTAAAAGTTTTGCGTAAATTAATTTCTTCATCTATTCGCCTTTTAGAGAGAGATTTTTCCGGTTAGTACATCGTCAATTACGGCAAAGTTTAAGCCTATTTTGTTTTTATAAACTAAAATGGCATTTATGCCTTCGCCAACTATGACTCCGCTCTCCCCTTGTATAGAAAAACTATCGCTTTCGCGAAATGCATTCCACACCTTTAAGGCCAAGCCATTTTGATTAGAAACCGTTAGAAGTTTTAATTTTTCCAAAAACAATCCACTTAAAATTCCAAACGGCAGTTTGCCACGGCGGTCAAGAGTGACAGCATCATATATACCGCCCGTAGACGTTACGACGAAATTTTTATTGGCGGCCAAGGGCGTCCCCGGGTCATCACGGTGCTGGTCCCAGTGGCGGTAAGGCAACCGCTCATTAGAAAGAATTCCGCCGCTAATTTCTTGTTTGTTAATCTCCGACGGAGATGCGCGCGTGGCAAAGAACAGAGTGTTGTGCCCTAAAACATAGTGGTCGCCACGATTGTGACTCCATTCGATCTTCGAAACGCTGGCGACATTTTTGTCGTAAACATAAAAAGCATCCCAATTGTTTACAAACAGATGATTATCAACGGCGACTATATTGATTTGATTGGAATTGTTCTTACAGGGAAACTCGCTTAATTGAAGTTTAACTTCCTTTTGAAAACCTGGTAGATCGATATAAGCAAAGCTACAACTTGAACTCGCGAGATAAATTCGCTTATGCGCTTTGGAGTAAACGATTTTTTCGTAATTGGATTCAAGCGAAATTGGAAGTGTATATTCGCCTTTTTTTGAATCGTACCGGAAGACAATCATGGTAAGTTTATCAAGAATATAAACTACGCCGTTTTCATCGGCGACGATGTCGTTTAAGCGTACATTCTCACTTGGATGGGAAGAAAAATTGTCCTGCGCTAGGACGAATTGTTGAAAAGAGATTACCAAAAATAAAATTACAATTAGATTTCTCATTTTGCGCTACCTTTATTTACATTTTCTTGGTTCAAAGTAGGTTCCGCTTTGCGCGCTATCGAGGACGCCATCCAATACCCAGGCGGCGTAATTGGTATAAAATGGGAGTTCGCGGCTAAAAAGCAGTTGCACCAATTGATCGGCGGTCCTTGCGCAACCTTCGTGGCGGTAGTAACTGATTCGAGCTACCTTATCGAATTTAAATTCGGGGATTCTTAATTGCGCCGACTGGCCGTCGCCGTCCATAAAAGTAATTTCAAGAGTCATCGGCTGCTGGGCCGCAGAGAGAAGACACTGTGTTTTTAATTCCGAAAGACGCTCTTGCAATCTATTAAAGAATCGGACGTAACACGTGCCTAATTTCGTTCCTGCCGCAACTTCCTTTTGGATTTCCGCGCGCGCCAACGTATTATCTAAAGATCCCAGTTTTTCGGTATAAAGTTTTATTTGAGGACCGCCGGCGGCGGCGACAGAAAGCTGCGCTAAAAACAGAAAAATGCCCAAAATCATCTTATTCATAAACGTTCCACCAAAGATTTTTGCCTTAAGAAAGCAAAGCTTACGCCATCGCAAGCCGTCTATATTTTAGTTAGCCGCCATTTCCCGGTAAGATTTTCACCCCCCGCCGGCATTTGCTGAAAAGGTGCCCGACACCAAATCGTTAAACGCCATGTCGCAAAAGCGCCTTATGTAGCTCACAATAGATCTAACGACTTTATTGACGCGGTATGGACTGGATTTGGTGTCGGGCACCTTTTCTAGGGGACTTGCCAGTCGGGGGATTGGCAGAGGGTGAGGAGGATATAGCGCCAGGCACCCATGGTGCCGTAGCCTTTTTGTTGCGCGCCGGTTCCGACCATTGCTAACGCGGCCAAAGTGGCATCGGTAGCCACACGCCCCGTGTAGAATAACTCATACATCGATTGAATATCACCGGAAGCGGGCGCACGCCCCGTGGCATTGCTACCTACGGCGTTAGTAACCGCGGCACTCACGGCGGCATTATCTTGCACAATCCGCTGACAAGCGCGCACCACCAACGATTGACGCGAAGGTGTTTGCGGACCAATCAGTGAAGCCTGTGAATCCGCATGGAGATTACAGTTTCCATAATTCTGACTGCCATTGAAATCCGTCGCATAGAGATCACACGGTCCGCCAAAACGGCCAGCGTCGTTGGCAATAAGTGATGAAGTTACCGCGCCAGCACTGCCGCCAAAAATATCATTGAGTTTCGTACTAACGAATTTGCGGCTTGCACTTCTTAATACCGAGTCCGACGCCGATCCACCAATCACCACGGGTGTTTCTGACTTCTCATAAAATTTCCAAAAATTAACCGCCCTCGACATTTCCATTCCATCGGTCGTACATGCCGCTCCACAATGCCCATCGGTAGTTTTGATAATTAATTTTGAGGCAGGAATATTCGTCCATGCCACACGAGATTTCGCCGCCAAGTAAGCCGTATTTAAATCACTCGAAGCATGAAACGGCGATTGCGCCATTTCGTGACAAGTCACGCACTTTCCGCGCGACAGTGGGTAAACGGATTTTTCGAAAGCTTGAATGCCAGTAAGACTTAAGTTTTCGCTCGGATTATCCAGCAGATTATTCGTAGAGATGGAGCGAAAGCCGTCAAAAATACAAGCGTTAAAAGCAAAAGCCACAAGCCCAACCGTGATAATAATTTTAATTTTAGTAATTTTACCCATGGCTCTTTACCTACGTATTATTTATATTTCTGGCGTATTCAATAGTGGCTACCACGCCGCCATTTCCTTCGGCCACTAAGGATCCGTTATTTGGAAGAGGCGCTTCGACGCGCAAAAGATGCGCGACCGTGGAAGTCGAGTGACCAATCGTGAGCTCTTGTTCAACTCCATCCACTTTCGTGGGCGCCGCCACACCCCAACTACCGGGATAACTACCACCGTTAGGATACCAATCAGGAATTGTTAAGAGACAATTCCCAAGTACCATTGGTTTCGTAATGGCACCCGACAATACACTCGTAGTGTGAGCGGCCCAGCCATGATCCGAGCCCGTATGATCGTTACGGGCGGAGCGGCTAAATTCTCCACCAATTTGAATTACTGTTTCATTAAATAAATTTGCCGCTTTTAAAGTAGAAATAAATTCGTACAAGCACGCGGAAATCGCCGAAAATAGGAAGCTGTTACCGATTAACGAAGTAAATGATCCACATTGATGCTCGTCAAAAGAAAGTTCGGCGTTTACATTTCCCGCGCCACCGGCAGCGGCTCCATTTTGAATGTTGATCGCGTTTTGCGCGCTTAAGCCCGTGACATAACCTATACCCATATTCACCGCTGAACTATAACCATTTACAATAAGGTATTCAGCGATCGCAAAATTTTCGGCAAGCCCCGGAACAACCGTGTTAGCATTTACAAGTTGGCGCATATCCGCACCCGCCCCTAAAAACATAGCGCCGTTATTGACGATGGACTGACGAATAATCCCATTATTTGTCGGCAGACTGCCAAGAGCTACGGCCACGTCATTGACTCCGGCAATCTTCATTTGAGCGGCGCGAGAAATGAGATTTTGATATTTAGAATGTAAACTCGAGTAAACGGAACTTAAGTCGCCAATTCCACGGCGCAGTAAATTCACGGCTTCACTTCTCATCGCATATAAGTTTTCGGCGCCAGGAAGCGCAATTTTTGCTTGATTCGCCAGATCGTTCATCGCGGTATTTATTACCGCGTCCATCGAAGGAATTTCGTTACCGATGCCATCAGCATTTTGTTTAAACGGAGAAAGCAGCCGGCCAATAGGATCGTTAAAGTTGTCAACAACGGATTGCGCAATCGCTTTTGACGATAAATAACTGTCGGTGTATCCCCCCGGTAATCCAACAGCGGGAACTGCTGCCCTTGAACGATCGGCGACCGCACCATTTAGACTTACATGTGAGTTTACAGGACGAAGCTGTTTAAAATTATTGTTCGTATGTCCGTCGGATGGCATCTTCACGCCGCGGATCATAAGCATATTATCTAAAAGATTTGCCATCGGGACGACGCCACCATTTGAAGTTGGAATATTTGAGGACCACAAGTGCGGCATATTTAAAGTTACGCCACCGCGAGTGACCGCGACGGTTCCGTATTCAGCCTCCGTTGAACTGCGAAAGCGAGTTTTAACATGCGCATTGGGCACCAACGCTTCTGCGGCGTAAGGAGTGAGCGGCATGTCCCATACCCAGCGCGGTGAGCCGCCGTTTAAATTTAAAAATACATAGTTGCGCGCTGGAGCACTAATGTTTGCCGCCTGCGCTTGCGATTTAGCCAAAATACCATCGACCATGCTGGAAATTAAAACTTGCAAGGGGTTTGCGGCTAAATGAGCTAAAGAAGCCGAGCCCATCATACCTAAAAACTGACGGCGGGTGGGACGCGCTAAATTTTGTTTCTTCTTTTTCATGCTCTCCCCTACCTCATCGCCGCTTTTTTATAAAGATCACTGCTGATAATAGCGCGAATTAAAGAACGTAAGCTCTGACTGGATTTTAAATCTTGACCGAGTTTAATAACTAAATCGCGGTAAACTTTTTCGCCGGCTGAGATGGGAACATTGGCGGGGTCACCTTGATCCTGTAAATTTACGCGAATCCCCGTGAAGTGACGAAAATACCGAGAAGCCGCACAGACATAAAGATCATTGCTACCAGCCAGCGCGGTACCTAATTCCGTAAAAGAATTTACGGGGGTGTTAACAAGTGTTCCGTCGTAAGATCTAAACAAAAGATTTCCGCGTGTGGGACGCTGGAAGAAGTTTTCATCAAGATCCACTGGGCCCGTTTCTGGCCCCTGTGTCGTCGGCCAAACCCGAATATGAACCGTACCCATATAAAGGATGTAGTAATTTTGTGCGTACGAAAGATTGCGCACAACTCCCGCTAAAGGATCCATCGTGGCATGACAACTCATGCATGTTCCCGCTTTACGAAACGACGGCGTTAAAGGCGTGGAAGTATTTTGCACGTAAGGAGCCGCATCAGAAACGCGTATCGCCGGCAAATCCCGGCAAAGAATATCCTTCATTACTGATTGTGACCAGCGGCGGTTCATAACCAAACCACCGTCGCTGGCATTTTCATTAGCCCGCCCTAAATTTAAAAGTAAATACGAAGGTGTTCCAATTATACCAGCCCCGCGCGATTCATTAACGCGGATCGGGCCCGGTGAATTATAATACCGTGATCCCACCTGCGAACCTGACACCGAATTCGTCGTGAGATTTTGCTTGGCAGAATTTAGCGTCATTCGTCGCACGCCCAAAAGTTGACCCGTTTGCACCAGAGGAGCGTTAAAATCAATAATTGTACTGCTACCGGCGACACTGGAAGAATTTTGCTTTAATCTCTTATCGGCCGGCGCGTTTTGATTATAGAGAGATGGTCCATTGGAGCGCAAAGCCTCCATTGCTGAGTTACCAGTAACGATTTCCGAAAACTTTAGTCCGTCAGTGAGAAGCACGCGTGTAACATGAAGACCCGGCTCGGTTTCGTCATGGACATAAGGCTGACCGTTAAAGTCTTCTAAGTAAGGAATCGCGCGCATGATATTATCGTTTGGAAACCAACTGCGATGAAAGTCATTCATCGTTAATAAGACGTCACGCGCTTCGGCGGTATCACTAACCAAATTTCCTTCGGCACCACCGGACGCGTTTAGCTTCGCGCCGTCAAGTACCCGCATGCAGGCATCAACCGCAGTCAGAGTTCCAGCTTTTACTTGTGCTTTTAATGCATGATTTAAGGGAAGCGATTTTTGCGTAATATGACTGTAGCAGCGGGCAAATAAAGCGACTTCTGTTAGATTTTGGGCCTGTACCTGCAAAGCAAAAGAAAATAAAAAGTAGCTTAGAAGTCCCACGATTCCCCCCGTGTATCTAATATTATCGGTGAGCCGTGATAAAAAGGTCTATATTTTGGCGCATGATTCTCAATTTGAGACATCCTTTTTGAGACGGTATTTGACTTCCTGACCAAACTTTTCGCGCGTCAGCTTATTATTGGCGAGTAGGTCATTTATTTTTCGGTAAGTCGTACGCAATGGCACCTTTAATATTTCACTTAGTTCCTTGGCAGAATAAAGCTGATCCTGCGCCATAAGGTTTTCGAGTTCGGATTTAATTCCAATGTCACCGGTATCATCATAAGTCAGCCGCACTCTTAAAATATAGGGTTTTTCAAAATATAACCGGTACCCGTCATTTTTAAATCTCACCTGCATGGGGATATTGTTTTCTTTAAACCATGTTTGTAGTTTATCGACAGCCGAAAATGCCCGCTTGTAACTTGTTACGGGGTTATAATGCTCGTCGGGAAAAATATAAGATGACAAAGTCTCCAATTTAAAATTGATGTAGAAGTCTGACGCCAGCGTTTGCAGGAGACGATGCGTGCGCTGTCCGCGCTTTAACTCGCCCCCGCTAGCGAGATCTTTGCCGATCTTAGCGTCCAGAATTTGATTTTCTTTGGCCGATTTATCCGTGGCATTCCAGTCGTAAAACTCAGGAATTTCTACTTTCTCGCCAAAGTGACTTATCATAGAATCGCGGTACGCCGGAAATGGTGTACCAAAATAAACCTTCAAAAATAATTCTTTATTTTGTTCGATGACCGAGCGGTAAAAGTCGCATTGGCGCACAAGCGACCAGCGGCCTAAACTGACCGATTTCTTGCGTAACTCCTGAAAGGCTTTAACGGCGCCGGGTTTTTGTGGGTTCATGGCAAATTCACAATTCACTTTCCAAAAGTACGCCGTAAGCTGATAATGGTTGGCAAAAGTTTTCAAAAGTTTTTGCGAGGAATCCAAAAACCGCAACGCTTCTTTGTATTGCCCGCGCGAATACAAAAGCTGAGCGCGTAACTGAAAAATATTGGCCTGGACGAGCACAAATTCGGATTTATTTATCTCTGATTCTATTTTTTTTAAATGATTTTCGGCTTCCTCAAATTGATCAGTTTCCAAATAAGCCTGCACAAGATTACTTTCACCCACCAGACGCTGGTAAGGAGTAATTTCCTTAGATTCCAAATATTGAATGAGATGTTCAATGGCTTTCTTGTACTCCCATTTTGCAAACAACGTTATGGCATAATAAAAATGCGCCTCGGCGGCTTTTGAGAAATCAAAATTTTCAAAAATCCGGTTAGCTTCGCGGTAGGCGCCGATTTGCTGCAACGTCAGCGCATAGTGGGCTTCGATTTTTGGCGATGGGATTTGCGTTTGGTTATAAATGTGCGGATAAAGCAATTTACTGTTTTCTTTGAACATCCCCGTGCGGATAAGAAGATCAGAAAGGCGGGTCACTAAGCGCTCAGGAGTTTTTGAAATCGCAATTTTGTCCAAACGCTTCTTGGCCGCAGGATAATCTCCTAACTTAATGGATTGATCTATTTTTTCTAGAACTTCGTCACTAACAGCCATGTTCTACCATTGAATCATATTGAGACGATACTTGCCAAAAAAAGGATAAAAATCTCCACCTGGCGCGCAAGTATCTATTATGACTTAGGTCCAGCGCACTTGCCAAATCGGAGATATAAAAAGATGAACCCAACGCGACAATAAAGTTGGGGGAATCAAATGGAAAGAAAATGGACTTATCTACTTCTGTTATTAGTCTCTATTTCCTATAGCAACTGTACGGCATTTAAGAGCGCAAATTTAAAGAATCCCTTAGATATGGACGGCGCTTTCTCTGGCTCTTCCTCGAATCCCTCATTAATGTGTACGGAATCAATAATTGAACATTCCACACTAAGAAAACTAAGTAACAGTGAATTATCAAATTCCATCAACGACCTTTTGGGTACAAATATTAATTTATTAGGCCAGCTACCACCCGATGCCGCCAGCGCCGATGGCTTTACAAACAACGGGGACTTTTTAAAAACCACAATCGACTACGCAACTCAATTGATGCCCATTTTAGAATCGACTCTAGCCGCGGCTCAAGCGGCTAACAGTAAAGCGTTTGCTTGTGCCGCAACAAAAGACGCCGCGTGCGCTCAAAGCCTGATCTCTTCTTTTACTAACCGCGCGTACCGTAAAAAATTAACGACCACGGAACTAGCACCAATAATAAACCTCTTCACGACGGTAAAAGCTTCTGGCGCCAGTTTCGAAGAGTCACTTAGCGCCGCTTATGAAAGCGTGCTTTTATCGCCTAATTTTCTATTTCGCTTAGCTGGCCAGGGCAGTATGGCGGTTGACGGCATATTATCACTATCTAGTTTTGAGATTGTTTCGCGGCTTTCTTACTTTCTCTGGAATTCGCTCCCTGATGATCAGCTATTAGATGTCGCTAACCGCAACTCCATTTTTACGGAAAGCGTTCTGCGCGCCGAGATTGACCGCATGTTAAAAGACCCTAAAGCCAAACGCTTTACCGAAATGTTCGTTGGCCAATGGCTGGGGATAGACAAAGTATTATCGCCAAATCTAGTTAGCCGCACTGGCATTACCGATCAGCTTCGCCAAGACATGGTGGCTGAATCTAAAGCCTTCTTTAACTACATTCTCTTACAAAATCGCAGCGTGGAAGAGGTAATCTCGGGAGAATACACATTCCTAAACGACCGCTTAGCCGCCCATTACGGAATTCCAAATGTTACGGGTGCAAATTTGCGGTTAGTTGACTTAAAAGGAACCGGCCGCCGCGGTATCCTGACTCAAGGAGCATTTCTAACTTTAGTGGCAAAGCCGACCGAAACAAATCCGATTGGCCGCGGCAACAAAATTTTACAGCTTGTAACCTGCAATCCGCCGCCACCATTTGACGGTGGCGCCACAGTAACGGAATTAGCCCCGACCTCGGACCCGAATCTAACTATTCGTGAACGGATGGAGGTTCATCGGGCAAATCCAAAATGCGCAAGTTGCCACACGGAAATGGATCCCATCGGATTAGGTCTAGAAGGCTTTGATTTCTTGGGCCGCGCCCGCACGACTTATGATACAGGCCGCACTATAGCCACTGCGGGAGTTATAAGAAATATACCTTTTAATAATTCTTCTGAGCTTTTTGATATATTAAACACTCAACCTGATTATAAGCGCTGTATTTCGAAAAACATCATGGTCTATGCTATTGGACGCACGGCTACGATGAATGATTCGTGTGTATTACAGCAAATTGGCAATCTCGCTGTTCAAAAAGATAAGACTTTTACCGATTTAGTAATGTCCATCGTAATGAGCCAGCAATTTCGCTTTAACAGTTATAATTAAGGATCCCTGGGGGGAAGACATGAGCCACCAACCAATGAATCGAAGAACTTTTTTACGCGGGACTGGCGTCTGTATTGCGCTCCCTTTTTTGGAAGCCATGTTACCCATCCGCGCCTCCGCAGCTGTTGCGGGTGCACCGCAAAGATTTGTGGGTATGATGTTTCCTAACGGCTGTATTATTACGCCAACAGAAAATAATTGGGAATGTAGCGGCTCCGGCTCTAACTATACATTCGCGACTGCACTGCAACCCTTGGCACCTTATAAGAACTATGTCTCGCCAATAATTAATCTTACCAACGGCGCCTACAAACAATTATATGCCATGGAGGCTGGGCAATCTCATTGGTACGCGTCTCCCAGTTATCTCACCGGTCAGCCAATTGCCTGGAAGCAAAGATTTACCGGCGTAAAACTTATGAATCCCGGCGCCAGTGTTGATCAGTTAATCGCGCAGATTTCACCCACTCAAATAAAGTCACTCGTCATGGGAGTCGAACAAGCCAACGGTGCCTATAACGATCCATTTTTTGGTAGTGACCACATTGCCACAGAAATTTCTTACGCCTCACAAACAGTAATGCCCGACCGTCTCGACAGCTCCGCAAAAGTTTTTAATGCCTTGTTTAGCTCCGGCGGTGGCAACCTACCAACTTCTCCCACCACTCCGTCAAATATGCTGTCTTCGCGCCGAAAAAGTATTATCGATGTGGTTAAAGGGGACATCGACAGCTTACTAAAAAAATTAGGCACGCGTGACAAAGTTAAAATGGATGAGTTTCTCACTTCTGTCTCAACTTTAGAAAAGAAAGTTCAAGCGGATTTATCTTCGACGACACCGCCTCCCGCCACCGGCGGCGGTAGCTGCAAACCCGCGGACGGCTCTATCTATACAAATGATAGTAATCCCGCCAACGGAAACCTTGGTCAGCGTTGCAAAAACATGTTGGATCTTTTAGTGATTGCGTTTCAATGTGATATGACTCGTGTCGGATCTTTTATGTTTGGTAACGAAAATACCAACGTGTCTATGCGCTTGTATGACCCCACACTACCTGATTACAGCCATCATGGAGCTAGCCATTATCATACGGGCGGCGCTCTCGCTAAAGAATATTTTAATCAATTTAATACCTGGCAGGCAAAACAGCTCGCCTACTTACTTGGAAAACTGCAAAATACTTCGGACGCCTACGGACCACTGATAGAAAACACACTCGTAATGTTTGGTTCCGGCATGTCTGACGGCGAACATTTTACTTATAATTTTAACGGCCGCGTTTGTGAAAACTGGGATAAAATTCCGATGCTACTGGCGGGCCGCGGTGGCGGTCACCGCGCCGGTAACCTAGTCAATGCTAACTTTACAGATCACGCCAATATGATGGCGGCAATTACCCAAGCTTTCGGTGCTGGCTCAAAAGTGGGTAACAGTACCGGCATACTCCCCGGCCTTTTTTAATTTTTAACTGTCTTATCCCGAGATGACATGGACGTTGTCTCCCTTATATTCGATTTAAAGATAAAAAATACTTGCCAAAAGAGGGAATCGAAAATCCAAAAATCTAGATATTCTAATATCAGAGACAAGGACGGCAGATATCCTTCCCAAGAATCTGCCACCCAACCTTGCTCTACCATCTTTCCTAGAACCCGAACTATCCTTTGCTCCCAGCTAGAAATAGCTGGGAGTTTTTTTTAAAGTTTTTGCCCCATGAGGACGTGGCCAGCCCTAATCTGAGCGACAGAAACCACGCCTGGCGCGTAAATCATTACGACCGTAGAACCCATATGAAAAGCGCCGAACGGATCTCCCGCTTTCATTAAGATGGGCGGCCTGTATTCACGGTTTACTAAACGGCTTCGTAGGGTGTTGGTCACCAAAGTCTTATCAAATTCCACTGTCATTTTACCGACGTTAGTAGCTCCAACCATAACCAAGGCTGCGGGCCGCTTGTTTATTTCTAAGTGCGCCACCAAGCGTTCGTTGCGGGGAAAAAGATTAGAAATGTTTGTAACACTCCAAGAATTAACCGGCCATAATTGACCAGGGACATGCGTGCACGCATGCACTAACATGTCGGCGGGCGCGTGCACCCGGTGATAGTCGGCAGGACATAAATAATAGGTAACGAAAGTTCCGCCTTCGAGCTGGCCAGCTAAGTCTTGCGATTTTAATAGGTCAATAAGCTTATAGTTAATCCCCTTAGCCTGAATTAACGTTTGGTTTTCGACTTTGCCAAACTCCGTGATGGCGGCGTCGCAGGGATGGACAAGGCCTTCACCTATGGGACGGCTACCAGGTTTTAAAGCGCGGACGAAAAAATCACCTAAAGAACGGTACTGCGAAATTTCTTGCTCGGCTTCGGCAAGGTTAATATTGTACGTCGCTGCAAACCATTTAATGACGGCTGAATTTAATGGAGGTGGCAAAGGCATGCCCGCTAGTTTGCCGAAGCCATAACTTAAATAATTTTTTGGTAAATAGCGCAAGATTTTCAAGATTCTTAATTCCTAGTGCCTAGATTGGCGCATGCAATCTCCGCAGTCAATATTAGGTAACGGGCAATAATCCCGTAGAGTGGAGGTCAAAAGTCCTCTTGCAAGTCAAATCTACAAAATAAAGGCGGATCTCTAGACTTCCAAAAATGCCGATGATAAATCCGTACCTAATTTCAAGGAGCTCAACGTGAAATTATTTCTTGCCCTGATCACCCTCGTAAGTCTAAAAGCTGAAGCCCTTATTCTAAACTTGGATGCTGATATCCGCGTCAAACCAGGCACGCGCGGCTGCCGTATGGAAGAAAAGCTGCTGCAAACAGAGTTTCGCTATTATGAGGACCCTGATAACCGCTTTGCTGACTGGGTGGGAATAGTGCAAATTAAACCAAAAGTTCGGCGCCCCGAACTCATTCCGCCAGGTGGTTTTGATTTATCGCGCGCCAAAGACGTGATCTTTCCGGCGCAAGAACCGCCAAACTGCGAATTTAAGGCAACGATGGGGAAAATTTCTGGTCAAGAATCTGATGAAATTACTCTGCTCTTTCGCGGCAAAGGCTGTAAACCCATGATCGATATATTCGCAAATAATCAGTTTTCAGAACTGGGTATTGAGTGGTCGGCAATTTCCATTGGTGACGGCTCAAGCCGTCTCGACGGCCTGACTCTTACGATTTTTAATCCCTGCAAGGAATAATAGACCGGGCGTGCGCTTAACGAGTTGAAAAATTGAAATCCCCAATAGGATAAGCGCAAGCCACTGATAAAAACCAATTCCCTTTAGCGGCTTCGCCACGGGCTCTCGCCAAAACTCCAAAATAAAACGGCCCAAACCATAAATTCCAAACGCGATAAAGAGCCGGCGGTTTTTAAACAAATTATTTTTTTGTAAGTAACAAATAAATAAAAACAGCGTAAACAAAAAAACCGACTCGATAATTTGAATCGGAATCCTTGCGATGTGATCCCCCTGATCAACACCAAACCAAGCCGTGGTTTCGCGCCCGAAACAACAATGTTGCGCTATACATCCCAACCTTCCGACGAACATCGTTAGGATCACGCCGCGGGCAAAGGAATCGCTCGTATCAAATCTTATGTTAAAGAGACGCTTATAGGCGGCCACGCTTAAAAATCCCAGGATCAGGCCACCTAATATGGTCTTAGGTCCATATACGGCTGCCGCTAGACTTCCTTCGAATTCGTAATTGGCCTCCCAAAAGAAAACGGCCACTTGTTCGCCAACGGCGCCCGCCGCTAAAAATGCTGGAACTGCCGCGCCTAAAATGGAACCGTAAGCGACAATGGCGATAATAGACAGGCGGTCACGGCGGCTAAGTGGCCAGAATCGCGAGTCATACCAAAAACAAACTGCGCCCGTGATCGCGGCGGCTACGACGAAAACTCTGTGCCAAAACGGATTTCCCGCTTCTAGTATGAGGGCGTAATCAGTCATGTGATACCAGCTTCCAATTTGGAAATTGCTATTGTCAATGGGGTTTCGGTTTGTTGTAATAATAGTGCTTTAGTCCAGGGAGGGCCGTTGGCAAAGCTCAACGACATTTGTAACCGTCTAGGTGTGAGTCCACATCCGGCGAAATTTTTTAAAAACTTCGATGAGCGCCGGATCGAATGCACTCTTTGTCCCCGGCACTGCAAAATTCCCGATCAACTCCACGGTTTTTGCGGAGTCCGTTACAATAACCAGGGTAAACTTGTTACCGTAAATTACGGCGCCTCCGTAGAAATGACCCAAGAAGTGATTGAGACGGAAGCCGTTTATCATTTTGCGCCGGGTGCGCCTATTTTATCTCTTGGCAACGTAGGCTGCATGATGAACTGCACCTATTGTCATAACTGGCGCACTTCGCAAATTAAAAATGTGAACCGCCATGACGTGCATTTGTATTCTCCCGAAGAAGTCGTCGAGCGGGCCTTACAAAAAGGAATTAAAGTTTTATCCTGGACTTATAATGATCCCGTCGTGTGGCATGAATTCGTTTACGATACGGCTAAGCTTGCCAAAAAACATGGCCTGGTAAATCTCTATAAGTCGGCTTTTTATATTGAACGTGAGGCAATCGAAGAACTTCATGACGTCATTGACATTTTTAGTTTGTCTTTAAAATCCATGAATCCCGAATTTTATAATTCCATAACAAAAGGAAAGCTGCAGCCCGTACTTGACGGTATCGAGCAAGTTTTTAAATATCAGCGCCACCATTTAGAAATCAGTAATCTCGTAGTTACCGGAATGAATGATAATCTCGAAGACGTTCGCAGGGTTTCCGAATGGATTCTTACGAAATTAGACGCATCCGTCCCTTTGCACTTTGTGCGCTTTCATCCGGACTATAAATATACGCATGTCGAGCGCACTTCCATCCCGTTTTTAAAGAAGGCCCGCGATTTTGCCAAATCACTAGGAATCCAAAATTGCTATTTAGGCAATGTATTTGAAGCCGGTGATTGGTTAAACACGAATTGCTCGGAATGCAATAATCTTCTTATTGAACGTTTTGGCATGAAAACCGTGATAGCCGGCGTAACTCCCGATGGCTTATGTGAAAACTGCGATCATCCCGCGGGAATAAGTGGATTAGAGTACTTGCAGCCAGTAACAAAAGCTCCGCCCATTAACGGGCGCCGCCTACCGAATAAACTACAGCATCTCTGGTGCGGCGAAATTAATGCTGGCCATGTGACGGCCATAAATAATTCTGACAGCGAGCAAGACTTACTTTATCGCCACCTCGGCACTGACATAATTCAAACTTTAAAATTAAAACCTAAAGAACAATATCGCTTTTTACTCTCACGCCCCACTTACGAATCCAAAGGATTTGAGTTAAAGGGAAATGACTGTATTGAAGTTTACTTTTTAGAAACCCTTGACCGCGCCCACTTTCCGGTGAGCGAAGGCGGTGAAATTTATGGATATCAAAACGCAAATACTGCATACGCGGATCTCGACTGAAGGCGCTTTACCTAACGTAACTCCGGTTTTTCAAAATAGCGCCTTTTTAACAGGGTCACCGTTTTTTTATGCGCGAAAAAATAATCCCAACTGTGAAGAGTTAGAAACTGTTTTCCGGGGACTCGAAGGCTGTCAGTATGCGACTGTGACTAACTCTGGAATGGCGGCGATCTCCTTGGCGCTTAGACAGTTAAAACCGCACGATCATGTTATTTTAAACGAACTTGTCTATGGCTGCACCTACCGGTATTTCGTCGATTTCTGCACGCACTATAAGATTTCTTTGGACATCGTTGACCTCACTAAGCCCAGTTGGAAAGAAAAATTAAATTCCCGCACGCGCATGGTGTTTTTTGAAACCCCCACCAATCCCTTACTTAAAACTTTAAACATTGCCGAAATTTCAGCGGCGACGAAAGCCATAAATCCACGCGCACTCGTCTGTGTCGATAATACCTGGGCGACGGCTTTCTTTCAAAAGCCGCTTAATCTTGGCGCCGACATTGCCATTGCCAGTGCCACAAAGTTTTATGCCGGCCACAGTGACTGCATGGCCGGAGTTATAACCACTAACGAAAAAAGTCTGGGCGAAGAGTTGGCCCGTCAAAGATTTTACATGGGCTGCCATCTTGATCCGCATTCGGCATGGCTCATCCGCCGTAGCATGCAAACTTTTGTACTGCGCATGCGCGAACACGAACGTGTTCTTAAACAAATGACGGTATTCTTACAGGATCAAGCGGAAATCGAAAAAGTCTATTTGCCCGAAGTAAATAAAAATCAGCTTACCGGCTATGGCTGTATTTTGTTTATTGAGCTGCGCCCCGAGTTTGAATCCAAGATCGAAAGCTTCATGAAGAGCTTGCAACTTTTTGACCGTGGCACTTCGATGGCAGCGGTTGTGTCTTCGGTAGCTCATCCTTTTTCCGGCAGCCATGCTTCGATGACCGCGGAGGAAAAATTGCGGGTCGGAATTAAAAACACTCTTCTACGCCTGTGCTTTGGCTTTGAAAGTGAGGAAGATTTAAAGGCCGACTTGCGCCAAGCCCTGGATGGATTACATGAGGGCACTTAGTACACTTATTTTTCCAGTGATTCAGGGCCTTTCGTTTTATGCGTCAGTAGCGACCTTTGGCTCTAAGCCGACTCTCTCCTTGGTTTTATTTTTAATTTCCTGTTTGGCGCTAAATTTTACGGTGCATGTTTCGCTACATGAGTTTGTTCATCATTATCAGCCCAAATCAAATCGCGACCTGGGCTCGCTCTTTTTTAGTCTTTTTGCCGGTCTACCGTTTGATGGTTATCGGCTTCATCACTACAATCACCACCAATATAATAACCAAATAAAAGATTATTCAAGTACGTGGCAGATGACGGCCCATGGATTTAAGCCGTATAACTTAGCTTTTTACGCTTTCGCTTGGCTGGCATTTTTAGAGAAAGCCAGGCAAAACATACAAAAAGATATAGTGGCAGGAGTTTTGCCAAAGTTTTACAGTGAACGTTTAAAATTTCAAAAAATCGGTTTGTTTTTGTTTTATGCTCTGCTCGCGGCTATCTCTAAAGTCGCATTCTTGCTTTATTTCTTACATGTATATTTAGGCTGGGTTTTGATTTCTTTGCATAATTATGGCCAGCACCCGCCCGTAACTGGCGTTAACGAACCCACCACTTTCGCCAACTCAATTTTTAACGCATTCTTTTTTAAAAATGGCCTACACTGGGAACATCACCACAATCCGAGTGTCCACTGGTCTGATTTAGAACTTTCGCCCAACTCTAAACGCATTCAAGTGCCTCACCTTCTGGAGCCTTTTACGCATGAAGTTCAAACTTAATCCCTTTAACGCCGATTTTTATGAACGCCAGGTTCTTGGAGTCAATATTGAGGACTTTCTTGCGGCCGAGTTAGCCGCCTGCAGTGATTCCTTTACGACTGAGTCTAACGAAGCGTCTGGCCTAGATTCAGAATGGGAAGTTGAAATTGGCGGCAACCTACTTTTTGATCGCCACGGCCTAAATTTGATGGTGCGTGCTCTTCGCGGCTATTGCGCAAACTTCGGGAACTGTGCCGAAGTAAATTTTGTTTTGCTTTTAGACGAAGTCACTGGACGCGATTACTACCCGGCGAATGAAATTCATTTACCGGTGGTCGCGCGCCGAAAGGCGGGTGAAGGCCGCTTTACACTAGAAGTAAAACTGCCCGCCGCGTTTAATTTCGTTCCTTTTCCCGCGGCTCTCACGGCAGCTGACAATGGGAGTGTCCCCGAGGCCCTGTTAATCGTTGTCGCCGATGATTTTGATATACTCTTTGCCAATCAAATTGCCTTGCTCATCAAACTTAAAGAAAAAATTAAGCGCGACTGGAAAGCGTTTTTAAAATCCCCTTTTAACCGCGCGTATAAAAGCTGGCCTTTAAAAGTGGGAACGGCGTTTAAAGAAATTCATCCCTCGTGTGAAGTTCACCCCACCGCCGTAATTGAAGGTTCCATTATTGAAGAAGGAACCCGCATCGGCGCCCATACAGTCGTGCGCTTTAGTCATATTGGTAAAAATGTGCGCCTTCATGACGGTGCTAAAGTGGAACTCTCTTTCGTCGGAGAAAATTCCTGGCTCATGCATGATTTAGTGCTTTACCGCAGCTATACCGAAGACCATGTTTTTTTAATTCATGGTCCTTATCAGTTCTCGGGATTTCAATCCGGGAGTGGTGCTTTTGGCACGATCATGATGGATTACCGGCCCGATCAAAAACCTATCCGTAAAAATTACCGCGGGCGTTTTTTAGGTTCTATTTTAAAACCGGGAGCTAAAACTTTAGGTGGCAGCCTTATAGCTCCCGGGCAAATTGTCGCTGCCAACCGGTGGTTAACCTCTGAAATCGAACAAATACATTCCCGTATCGATCAAAGTTTGCCGGAGTTTAAAATACTACCGCCTTCGCTAACTCGTTCGCCCAACAATTCAGCAAATCACTAATTTTTTTTGCTAGTCCCCTTAGAGTTTAGTAACTAAGTAATTATGTTAAGATCAAATTATCACGGCACCATCGAAGTCATTTGTGGCTGCATGTTTAGCGGCAAAACCGAGGAACTTTTAAGACGCGTCCGCCGCGCCACGATTGCCCGGCAAAAAGTTCAAGTTTTTAAACCTAAAATTGATAATCGCTATAGCTCCACTCATGTGGAAAGTCATGATGCTAACCGTTCCTTGAGTACACCCGTCGAAAAGGCCAGTGAAATATTAAAGTTAGTCGACAGTAAAACGCGCGTTGTTGGCATCGACGAAGTCCAATTTTTTGATTCCGAAATTATCGCTGTTGTTCAAGAACTCGCTGACCGCGGCGTTCACGTCATCGCCGCCGGTCTTGATATGGACTTTCGCGGCGAACCCTTTGGCCCGATGCCTTGGCTTTTATCCATCGCCGAAAGTGTTACGAAACTTTCTGCGGTATGCGTAATGTGCGGTGGCTTGGCTTCGCGCACACAATTGTTGGTAAGTACCTCCACGGATTCTAATGTTGTCGTCGGCGGAAACGAAATGTACGAAGCCCGCTGCCGCACTTGTCACGAACCTCATCCGGCAAAATTTCACAGCCGCGGCACTCCAGAACTCCACGCTTAACTTATTTAGTTTTTCACTTTCTCTGTCGATGTAGGAAGGTGACGAAACAACTACGATTACTTTACATCACGACCATTGTCCTACTTTCACTCAGTTGTAATATGCCCGAAGGCAGGCATGATCGCAGTCCTGCGCAAAAGCCGGGACAAAACCAGTTAAGTTTGCCCGATTGGAATTACCTCACCGAAAAAGTGTTCACGCCCCTTTGTCTACGTTGTCACAATTCAAAACGTTCTGATGCGGGAATTGATCTTTCCGTCTACGAAAAAGTTATTGATCCAGAACTTGGAATCGTAGTTCCGGGCAAACCAAGCGAAAGTATATTGTACACGGCGGTTCTCCAAGGCCGAATGCCTAAAGACGGGCGCACAGTCCCCAGCGGCGACATCGAAGCTTTAGGGGAATGGATACGCCTTGGAGCAAAAAAATCCTCCGCAGGATTTTACGGCGGTGATTGGGAGAGGAAGTGGTGGGTCGAAAAAACCGTGCGGGCGTTGCGGGGTGGTATGGGTTTACTGCCAGACGAGAACATCGAGACCCTTAGCGCGAAAACTAATGATGAGCTCATTAAATACTTAATGGAGCACCCGCTTTTTGGAGACCTAGGATTTGACTTTGGACTTTATTTTCTCGGCCGTAAGCAAGAAACAATTCGCGAGTCCCCAAACTTTTCTCCAAACCCTGCAATATTTAATACTCCACAAGTTATTGCTTTCGCCAATGACCTTGTCAGTAACAATGGCGTGGAGAATTTACTTACACTTGACCCCAAAATTCCTTATCTGGGTTCGGAGTACAAGGAAGAGGAAATCAATAAAATTAAAGAAGCTTTCGCAAAAGTCATCGACGAATCTGAAAAAGACAGCCACCCTACTCAAGAAAGAGTTTGCGAGTGGTATTATACCGCTTTATTTCCACTCCTTAACCCCATGGGAAAAGAAACAAGCTTTGGTACTTGGTTTACCACTTCTCCCGAATGGTTCGGACCACTAGGCATATACTGCATGGATCCAAAGTTCACTTTAAACCTAAATCTTACTGAGTTTTTTAAAGTCAGAAGGGAATTAGCGCTAACTTTAATAGATGCGATAAAAAACAGTCAAAAACCTAAAGATCCCTATTATGCCAAAGACGCCGCCTTTCTCAATGACAGCGTATTTTCGAAAAGGCCGACTTACAATTTTTTTCCACAATCGGAATTAGCGCTATATTTGCCAAATTCAAGCACCAACATGAACCGGCGACGGGCCTCCTTTGTCTTAAAAAGATTTTTCTGTGATGATTTAACTCCTATCGGTATCGCCCCCGCCGATAACCACACGGGTGGCCGCCATGGCTCTGACGTATCCTGCCGCGCTTGCCACTACAAATTGGATCCGATGGCGGGTTTTTTTCGCAACAATGGGCTCTTCTTTTTGGACTTTTCTTTCTCTACCGACATCGTATTCGATGACTTAGGTTCCGCAAAAATTTCCGAATACCAAAAGCAGTGGCAAGGCACGGGTGACCGCAAATGGAATATAGGTTACATCCGCTCTCCCACCAATGACAGATTAAATGTTTACGGCAGTGAGCTTCCGGACTTAACAAAAATTATTCAGGCCGCTCACGAAACTAAAAAGTGCGTGATAAAAAGACTCTCCCAATATTTTCTTGGTGAGGATCAGGCAGTGGATTGGGGCTACTTAGAATACCTCTATAAAAATTTAGACAAGGGCCCCCAGTACGTCATTAAGCAAGTGGTATTAAGTAACGCTTTTGCCCAAAGAAATCCGCAAAGCGATAAATGTTACGACTACGCTCCAGGAACGGACCCCGCTACGCGGCCACCTTGCCAGGTTTCATTTCTGTTAGAAAAAAATTGCGTTAGCTGTCACGGTGAAAGTTTCGCGGGGGGCAATTTAAATCTGGCCCGCTGGATTAAAACTTCTGATGGCATGAGCTTTCCGCATACTGATGAAAACGGAAATCAATTTACCAAAAGGGAAACTTTAACACGTGTGCTTGATCGCGTCTCAACCTCCGACCCCAATCTGCAAATGCCACTACGCCGCCACATGAGTTCTGCGGAACGTCAGGCACTATTCTTATGGTTGCAAGAGGAGCTTAAATGAACTTAACAGAAAAGCCGCGCTACCGTGGGCGGCCAGAAATTCAAAATATTTTATCTGAAAGAATTTTAAAGCCGGGAAATAAATTTTATTTTGGGCAAATACTAAATGATGACAGCCTGGCGAATATGCTCGGCGCCTATCCCGAAAGTCCTAACCGCCGCCTTATAAATGTAACCCCAAATACGATGAATTATATCTTGTGGCATATCCTTGCGCGTGGAATCGCTGATAACTTAATTAAATTGACAGAGGAACCCATGGCTGGAGTTTTCAATGCGGCGGCTACTGATAAAACCATTGAGCTCACTAAGAAAATTTGCAATTGGCCAGCCGCAGAAGCCAAAGACCCAAAAAATTTAGAAAGTATCTGGTTACATTTTTTAAAATATGATTCTCCAGAAGAGGAGTTCAATATCTGGCGCAGTTTTGTTTTATCCGAAAAATTTAGTTTGAATGGCAAAGCAGCGGCCAGCGAAATGTTTTATATGATGTTTATGAACCCTTATTTTTTATTAAAACAATGAAGCGGCGTCAATTTTTACAATCCTTACTAAGTCTTTACGGAATTTCGCTTTTGCCACGCGTTTCCAGTGCAGCATGGGGTGCGGCTTCACAACCGCATTTTCTATTACATCTCGAAGCTCTTGGCGGAATGGATAACTCGTTTTTCTTTGACGCGCGTGATTTAGCTATGACCCACGCTGGAAAAATTCATACTTATCCCGGAACCGAGCGGATTCAAATCTTAGGCAAAAATGGAGTCTCCGCGTTGGCAACAGATATAAGTAAACCACTCTTGCCCTACCGCGACTATTTTTCCATTATCAACGGCGTTCACATGAACATTTCTTTTGAGGGGCACGAGGAAAATTTACGCTATTTTGTGACGGGCAACCCGTTTGGTGCAGAAAATTACTTACCTCACCTCAACGGCATCACGGAAAAATATCCCATTGATGGAATTAGTGCTTCACCTAATTTTTTTGCTGAGGGTATACCCGGCACAAACACTGGAAACATTATTCCATTGGCAAAAGAACCGGGACTCGCTTTAGCCGAATGCCTCAAAGCGTATGGCATTCCCGATACGGACTCTCCTGCAAACTCATATTTAATGGATGTGTTTGCGCGCACGTCTAAGGGGCAGGGCCGCTTCCCTGCGGGCGTAACCGTTATGAAACAGAACTTTGCTGACTCGCCTTATTTAGGGAATAAACTAAAAAATATCAATCTGTCGGACACCTCGAGTAATCGATTTCAAGCCGGATTAAATCTCTTATTATCTTGTTTTAAAGAAAAGATAACAAATACCGGAGTCATGCAACTCACTGATGATCCCGCCGCCCTTGATAATCATGATTTTGGTTCTGCAAAGAATTTTGCACTCGTGGCCTCGGGCATAGTGAATAATCTAATCTTTTTAATAGAAACTTTACGACACACGCCCTTTGACGATCAACGTAGTTTTTTTGACGTTACGACTTTCATTATGGGATCAGAGTTTTCGCGTACCATGCGCCAAGAAGGCTTTACCGTCGACCAAACTGGTACGGATCACAATACACTAAATAATACTATAATCCTCGGAGGCGCTGGCATTAACGGCGGTCACGTTATTGGGGCTTCGGACTTTCAGACTCCCGATGAAAAACTATCTGGCGCTCACCTTTCCTTAGATCAAAAGGCTCTAAAAATAATGGGGCGGCCTTTTGATTTCGTAACGGGGTTGCCGGCGAATAAACTTCCAGAAAACTATCAAGCTGAAGACTACCTAGGAGTAAACTCCGTTATAAATACGATCTACTCTGCATTTAATGCGCCCAAAGAAGTATTTCGCACCATTAGAAATGGTAATCCAGCTCTGGCACCGGTACTCAAGGACTTGTTAAAGTCATTTATCTAAAATGCAGCGCAGAGGGATTTGACCATGGGGCCACCGGCATACCATTTTTTGTCAGAGGAATTACGCGGAAATAATACGTTCCTCTTTTTGGCAGCCGACTTGTGTAGATTTGAATAGTCGCCGTAGCGTTGTTCGCGGGGCCGGCATAAAGAATTTTGTCGGCGGGCGCGGGTTCGGTGCCATTGGGATTGGGGAAAGGTGTATCGGCTTTACTTACTTCGATTCCCGTCACCTCAGCGCCGGAAAAATTTTTGACATCATAAAAAAAGTCAACGCGCGCATTGGGGTCACTTGTCGTGTACTCAAACTGACCACCAATGGTAGGTGTTACGACTTTTTCGCTGGCACCGCCGCCTTCGCTGGGATTGTAAAACCAGCAGCGCGGGCGCGCGCCATAATCACTGCGGTTGGTACATGAGCCTATGTTTGAGTTAGCGTCATTCACTTCGATATTTTCGTGCGCTAAACATAGGGCGGCATTAACATACGTATCAAACCGGCATTGTCCCTGCGGATGTTGCTCGTCAATTTTATTTACTTGCCGTGGATCTGGTTTATCGACATAAACGTCGGCGCCATTGGCAAAAAGCCGTGAAACTGATTTGGCACCCATTATCGAGCGCATGCAAAGAAACGCGTTGGCGCGCTCGGGAAATTTTTGATTGCAGAGTTTCTCGGCCAAAGGGTCCACACCCTCACGCTGAATAACTTGTTCGTTATCGGCGCCCTTCCAAACTTTTCGCAAACATTTTAGCGTGGCCCAGTAATCAGATTCGCCTTCGACAGAGGCCCAACCGGTGTTATTGTACATTTTCGGTGCGCCCCCTAAGTGATGACCGACTTCGTGACAAACAACAACCGCAAGCCCATCGGCGGTGACAGATGAGTGACGGGCAATTCCACCAAAAATTTTTACGATGTAATTGCTTCCCTGGCGTTCGGCTTGCGCATTGACGGTGCCGTTGTTCCACAGTTTTTGCACGATCAAATTGCCGCCTTTGCTTTTAATGATTGGCGCGTAAACCTGTTCGACGGAAGAAATAATCTGGTTAAACGCATTTTCATTCATGTCAGCACTCATGGGCTGATCAGGGCCAATGTACATGTCGTTTTCTGGCAAAAATGACTCTACATGCTCAACGGGACAATAAAGAAGAAGACCGACGACCAAGCTGCCATACAAGAGTTTCATACGAAAACCCCCCAGGCCTTTGTCTCGGTACTTTGGTCCTAATACTGAATGTTATTCCCAAACTGAGCCAAACATTCCATGACGCAGTATGGACTGGAAAAGGTGCCCGACACCCTTTTGGAAAAGGTGCCCGACACCCTTTTGTGAAGCAGGTAGTCACGTCAGAATGGGTATGACGCGGTATGGACTGGATTTGGTGTCGGGCACCTTTTATTACCTTTTATTTGAGGAGGCGGCGCATGATTTTGTTGGATGCGGTACGCGGAAGTGAGGGCACGATTTTTACATCGTGAATTTTAAAAAGTGGATTTAATTTCTCACGGATTTGCTTTTGCATTTTATCTTTGAGGTCATGGATGGCTTCATTTTTCATGACGGCAAAGATAACCAAGAGACTCGGTCCTCCACCGGGAGGATTAACGGCAACTGCCGCAGTTTCGCTTACGCCTTCTACCAGATTTAGCGTACGCTCGATTTCCGCGGAACTTACTTTTATGCCACCTAAATTCATGGTGTCGTCGGCACGCCCATGGGCCCGCCAATAGCCACCGGGCAAAATTTCTACCTCGTCGCCATGACGGCGTAAGATTTTCCCTCCGGGGCCCTTAGGAGAATTAGTAAAATACACCTCGTCGTGATTTTTATTTAATAGTTCAAGCGATAGTCCAATAGATGGCGGCACAATGTACAACTCACCAAAATTCGCCGGTTTATTTTGATCATCCAAGACCACAAGCTCCAGGCCCAGACAAGGCGTCGTAAAGGTAGAAGGGCTTGCCGGCTGAACGACGGTTCCTGACACATAACCGCCGCCAATCTCAGTTCCGCCACAATACTCGATAACGGGTTTATAATTGGCAAGCGACATGACAAAAAGATAGTCGTCAGCGTTCGAGCACTCCCCGGTTGAACTAAATAATTTTAGTTTACTCCAGTTAAGCCCCTTCATGCATTCAGAATTTCGCCAGGCCTTAACAATGCTTGGCACGAGTCCCAGCACATTTACTTTTGCTTTTTGCACGAACTCGCCGAACTCGCGCCCCGTGGGTGCACCGTAAAACAATGCAATCGTGCCGCGATTAATGAGCGTGGCATATATCAACCACGGGCCCATCATCCAACCAAGATTTGTTGGCCACGCGACGATGTCGCCAGCGTGAATATCATGATGGTAATAACCGTCAGCAGCGCACTTAATGGGCGTCGTTTGTGACCAAGGAATTGCCTTTGGTTCGCCGGTGGTTCCCGACGAGAAAAGCACATTGGTAATATCTTCGGGATTACATGCGGCAGGCTTAAATGTTTTTTTCGCCGACAAAAATTGCCACCAAGTCAAATGGTCCCGGTGGAGAGTAGCTTCCACCTCTTTTTTTGCGGGCAGAACTATTACTTTTTCTACAACACCCGCTTGCGCCACCTTTTCGTACATGGGGAGTTTTTTTCCTAAACGCAAAATAAAATCCTGCGTGAAAACTCCCTTGGCGCCAGCAATTTTTAATCGGGTGGCAATTTCTTCGGGCGCGAAACTATCCGCAATGGAAACTACCGCACAACCATACATGACGATACCCAAATAAACTGCCACGGATTCCGCCGTCATTGGCATGGCGATTCCGATTCTATCTCCCGGTTCAAATCCATTTTCCTTTAACCCATTGGCTACTTGATTTGCCAAAGCCCTCAATTGCGCGTAGCTGAGTTTACTTAATTTCCCGCCTTCAGGCTGATAAACAATAGCAGGTTTCGCGGACGGCGCTTGAAAGCAGCTTTCGGCAATATTTAATTTGGCGCCCACCATCCATGTGGGATGCTGGGCTGAGCCTTTTAAAATCTTTTTGTATCTTTTCTGAAATTTTATTTTTAGTTTCTTAACCGTGTAGTCCCAAAAATCTTCGCGTTTTGAAATCGACCAGGTATAAAGAGCAGCGAAGTTTTTCAATTTTTTATCTTTTAACACCGCCGCAATATTTGATTCTTTAATTATATTTGGGAATGGAGTCCACGCCGGCGGTGGCCCCAACTTTTTAGAATCCCACTCAGAATATATTTTCTCGAAAATTAATTTTTGAATCGCAAAAGGCTGGGTGGATTTAAAAACCTTCGCCACGAGGTAAGACCAAGCGGCATCCGCGCCTAACTTCGCTAGAGTCTTTTCTAGCGTAACCGCTTTTTTTTCGCTAAGTCCTAGCTGCTGAAGCTCCACTTTCATGCCCACATATTAAATGTAAAAAATTCACAATTCCACCTAATTTTAGGCTCTAACGTCTTGATAACTCGGGCCAAATTCATTTTACGCAAGCTGGGCAATTTTTACACCAGGCTCACTGCTTGCACACCTTCCGGCAAATCGAGGTGGTACGTGCGCGGAATAATAGCATTAGGACTTATGCTTTGGAGTATTAATATTTTTGCACAAACGGCAGAACACGCGTTTGAACAAAAGATGCAGGACAGATTCCAGCATAAAGGTCTAACAGATAAGAAGATTGTATTCTTCGATACGCTTCCTCAGGAGCGGGAATATAATAAAGTCATTTTATATCTTCACAGTTACGCCGACAGCGATTTCTCCTATATACATGTGCGCCGCAATCTTGTTGGCCGCGTAAATCCGGAAGTTTTAGCTGATCGAATTATCCGTTACCAATTTGGCCTTAAATCTAAAAAACTTCAGCGTGATGCTGGCACATCGACAAAACAAATACCTTACGACGAAGTCCTACTTGGCCGACAAATTCGGGCCGAAATAGATAAGTCACCCGAGCAAAAGGAACTCCTAAAATCGTTGCAACTTATCGCCGAAGAAGCCAAAGACTCCATTCAACAATTCGCGAAAACCGAACCCACGATGAGTGAACGAATTATGTCTACAATCGACGACGCCGCGGTCGGAATGGGCTATGGAATTTCTCAAAAAAATCCCCACCCTGAAAGCTTGGAGCTAGGATTAAACGTGCGCATGGGTGGAAGAATACATCCGTTAGCGCTTTTTCCGAGTATCGCCAATACCAAATACGAGGATACAATTTTTGTTGATTTACGTGCCGGCTACATTCAATACCAACCGCTCGTTGATGCCGAAAAAAAGGACCGTGTAAGCAGCGTCTTTACTATTGGCACAAACCTTGGCCCCTTTCAACTCTACGGCCGTGAACGCGCCGAAGACTTTGCACCTAGCGCTGAAAGCCCAAAGGAACCTCGGTTCGAAAGAAACTACTCAAAAACTGCTGGCTTTCGTTTTAATTTTCGTAACGAACAGAATCCCCATGACAGATCCTATGCATATATAGATTACGAATCCTTTAAGTTTAGCGACAAACCCTTTGAAGCACCGGTTATCCGCGAGACTGCCGCCCTGTATCCTCATTGGCCGATGGTAAAGGTATTAAATCCAAACTCAGGACTACTCTTAGGCTACTTACTTTCCGTGGGTTACGTTGCTGATCTTTCAAATCAGTTTCCTGTTTTGATTCCCGCTCTCGGAAAAATATTTAGCCGACCGATCGTCGAAATCGGCGCCGTATTGCGCGGGTCAGCCATGGGTACCGATGATCCCGATGCGATCACGATACTAGCTGGCGCAAAAATTAAAATTTACAACCGATTTTATATTGGTCTTATCGCAACTTATGCTACCGACATTACGCAAGACAAACTCCGTTACGTCGCACCCAACGAGCCCGGAATGTCGACACGAAATAGCATTAAAACTCTTATGGTGATGATTGAAGTTCCATTCTTCGCCGAAAAGGACGAAAATTCCGGAGAATACGTTCCCTTCCGTGGACCGCAAAAACTCGTGGTGCAAAAGTTTGAAAACTTCAACAAAATTTATTCGGGCCCACTCCCGGGTACGAATCGCGTTCCGCTTTTTCGGGATGGCGACGAAACCAATCAAAAGGTAATGGAAAATGGTTTAAATATTGACCTTGCTTACCAGCGCTTTCTATTTAAGAACGTGCTCTCTTATGTCTCCGGAAAAAATACGGAGTTTTCTAAACCTGGAGAGGGAAAAACTTATGATGCCTTTAGCTCTCAAATTCATTACCGTCTAACCCAAAGCAGTTCAGTCTATGCCAAGCTTGCTCATGAGGGACGCTTTAATGAAGTAGGAATCGGCATTGAAGTCGTTCCGCTAAAAACCGACCGTGTTGAAGTAAAAATTTACGGCGAACGCGAAATAGTATCTAATTTTCCGTGTCTTGTTCGCCCGAACCAAATTGTCGGCCGTTCAGTCCCCGATTGTGGTTTTCGCGCCGGGTTCAACGCCGAATATGACTTGCTAAAATTTAAATTTTTCACTGCGGCACTTACTTTTAATTTTAATTTATTCGGTCAAGGTGTTGCCGAACCCAAAATGGTCGACTGGCGCTTGGGCGCAAAAGTTAAATCCCGTTTCTTGACGGTCGAGTTACCAATTAACAACAATTGTATTAACCTCGGCGACTCCAACGGCTTTGATCCGCACGGAAAAAGTGGCGAAGGCAAAGGTGGAGCTAAATGTAACAGCTATTTTCTAGCGACGATTGATCTTTTAGAAATTTATCGTGCTCTCACTGGCTCCGTGCCGGAAGATTACCCGCAAGCGGAGGTTGCCGTCGACAATAACATTCCCGAGGGACCTATAAAAGTAGATAAATCTGATGAGCGCCCCAGTCCAATGACTGAGCTTGGCGCATACTCCTTTGGTCAACATGTAGCCACCAAACTCCTTTCTGATATCGGCGTGTGGATAAAGGCGCATCCACAGGACGCCGGCAACACTCAATTGTTAGAAAAGACTTCGGAGGTCATGGAAAATATTGGCCGCCATTTTCTGTTCGTAGGAAAATATTATTATGACCGCAGTGACAAACCAAATTATCCGGCGGCTATTGCGCGCTTTAATCAGGTACTACATATTTTCGATCCGCAAACGGACTTTGATAGTAACAAAGTTGCCGACGAAGAAATCAGCCGCACTTTAAAATACTATTTTGCTGATCCCGCAGTGAAACCCTATTTACAGCGCCAACGCGATCAGGTGGTGCCCGAAACACTCTTCTGCTTATCCCAAGCTTACAAAGCCAGTGGCAACTCTGGTAAGAGCGCCGAGTATCTGGCTGAGCTGAAAGCCAAGTACCCTTCTTTTGAAACTAACCCCGGCTGGTGGGCTCGCACGAAAGCGAATTTTAAAGAGCATCAGTGTTATTGATGCTCTGGGCTTGGGTGTGGGCTTGAGGTTGGGCGTGGTTGGAGTTTGGTTCCGGGATTTTCCTGGTTTTCTTTAGCAGGACCAGATCCTTCTGCTGGCGGAACGTTTCTTGCGGTGGAATTTTTTTTAAATACCCCATCACTACCTTCGTTCACGCAGTGAACTTTTTTAAATTCAACCGTTAATCTTTCGATTGCGAAATTCCATGCTCAAGTTAGTTCGCTCTTCGTTTAATCAAAACTCTTTCGGCCTTTGGTGGAGAAATATTTTTTCTAGTAGGACGAAGTTGTTCTGTTGGTTAGAAAAATACAACTCTTTGAGAAATAATTTATCGTTCTTTTGCAGTTTATTGCTTTCTCAACGCCTCAATTCGCAATAAAAACTTTGGCTATTTTTTCTCAAAACTTCCGTCGATCGGAAAATAATATTCAACTCTAAAGACCTTGATTTCTCCTATGAGATTCTGTACCTTCGTTCACGTTGCGCAAACAAATTTCCCTCTTCAAAAAAGAAAAATCAGATTATGGTGGTGAGTTGCTGCGAAAGCGTTGCGGGCGCAAAGGGCCACGGCCGTTGTCGACAAAATACTCCATGCATTTGGTGCTACGGTCATCGCTAGCCTGTAAAGAGTGGTCATTTTTAAAACCGCAGAATAAACTTCAAATTGAGCGCATGTTGAGGAAATTCGCGCGCAAGTGTGGAGTGAAAATAATTTCTCGAGCAATTGCGGGAAATCACCTACACCTGCATATTAAGCTTAGTCATCGGCGACTTTATAAAAGATTTATCCGTGCGATCACAGCGGCAATCGCTATGGCCATTACCGGCGCTTGCCGCTGGCGGTCGGCCCAACTAAAATTTTGGAACTTAAGACCTTTTTCGCGAGTTGTAGAGGGCCTCAGGGCTGTAAGAAATTTGGAAAATTATATTTATCTAAACCGCATCGAAGCTGCCGGCTTTTCACGAAGTGAAGCGCTGGCCATTTTAAGTCGCGAAGGACCCAAGGACGGAGCCTAGTTGCGGGCAGAAGCCCGCGCGCCGAAACCTGGGCTAAGACCCAAACCCAGGCCGAAGCACAAACCCAGGCCGAAGCACAAACCCAGGCCGAAGCACAAACCCAGGCCGAAGCACAAACCCAGGCCGAAGCAAAAAAGCACAAGCAAAGGCAGAGAAGCCAGCAAATTCAAGCCTCGATCTGCCACTGGCAGGAATTGCGACGGGGACGACATCGTAAATCTAATTACCCATCCTGAATACCCGCCGATGTCCCCTAGCTCTCTAAACCCTAACCGTGAATACCTAAGCCGCCTCGCCCGCGTACAGCGTCACAGTGTAAAATCAGTTAACACTGCAAGTGCGCCGGAAACTCGTAAAAGCGAATGGAAACCAGAAACTTGTGGCATATGGAGTGCTTATTGGTGACTGAGCTATGGAGGTTCAAATGGCATGGCGTTTTAAAACTTTATTTTTGGCGGTTTCGTTTACTCTATCGGCGGTTGCGTTTACCTTAACGTCAGTTGCGCAACAAACTCCAGAAGACAGAAAAATCAAATTTTCGCGAGTGGCGGCGGTTAAAACCATCATCGTACCAGATGAAGAATTAAGACACATGGTGACCGCCGCGATTTCGACTTGGGAAGTTGACGGCGTACCAACACTAGATATCGAAAAAGACTGGGAACGCTATTCGTATGCCCACATCGACCCGTCAAAGTTTACCACTTATTCGGGCATCAAAGCCGTGGAATTTGAATTCAATACGATCAACGATTTTATCGACGGCAAAGGTATTTTTTCGCAATACAAAGACAACAGCGCCAAAATAGTAATTGGAAATGTTTACGGATTTGAGCACGACCGTGCTACCGCAGTCATGGAAAAAGCGGCCAACTCGGGCCTCTTCGCGAGTATTATTGCAACTGATGGCCCCGTGAGTGCTAATGAGAAAAATGCCGAGTTCGAAGGTGATAGTAAATACACCAACAAACTTAATCCCGAACTTCTTAGCGAAGAAGGTCAGGGGAAGCACATTCGCCACTTATTATCCAAAGGTTATAAATTTAGATCTCCCACTTTCAATGCTAAAAAACCCACGGAAGCCATAATTAAAAAGGGTGATTACTACATCACCATGAGCGCTCTCTATCGCAACATCACAATCGGTCCCATTCAACATTTAAAAGAAAAAATAATGGTTGTGCTTAAAGATCCTCGCAAGGGTTTAAAAGTCGATGCCGAGGGCAACATTGATGGCAGTAATTTGGAAGCGATTTTCGTTATTTCTGGAAATGCCAACGCCACCGAGCGCGAACACAACAATCTTAGCCGCTTTTTTGATGGACGCGGAAAGGAAGGCGAAGGCCGTTTTGAGCTAGCAAAGTTTACCCTAGAACACACGCTAGCAATATTACGAGCCTTTGCCATCGAAGGTGCTTCGGCTCAAATTGATGATATCAATTTCGAAAAAGTTATCCGTATACAAGGACAAAGCGGCATTGAAATATTCGAGCGCGCCTACACGGATGGAAAATTTGAAATTAACGACCGTCTCGCCGTAATCCTTTCTACCGGGGGCCGCAGCAACGGCGAACGCAAAGAATCCCGCAGCCGCAATAAATATCAAGATTTTGAGATTTTAAATGCCGCCGCCCAAGGTATAGTGACAGAAATCTATTTAAGCCACTTTGTACTGACGAACCGTGATTTTGTGGATGCACTATTTGAAGCATGGAAGGTAGCTGATGCCAATGGCACTCCTTTTTTCATAAAAGGCGTACTTGACGGAAAATTCGTCGGCATGCGCAGTTACGGACTTGCCGCCGGAATGAAGGGGATCACCTCAGAAAATCCCTTTGGCAAAGAAGTCAAAGCCATGGGCGAGAAATTTGCCAAATATGTGGATATCACTGTGAATATCGAACGCAGACCCCACGCAAAAAACATTAATCCAGACGGTCCACCCAAGAACGACGTTTTACAACACGGTAAAATGACTCTTGTAGCAATGAAAGTAAAGATGAGCGATGGCACTGAGCGCATGTTCTATATCGTAGTCGACGGCAGTATGAACATGAGTGGTAATGAATCAAATCTTGAAGTTCAGGACATCAGCCTAATCTCAGAAAAATCTGAACTTTATAATTGGGCGAAAAATTCCACGATAGGTCTTACGAACCGCACTTTGGGTAAAACCAAAGATGGCCGCCCGCGTGGTTATAAAATCGAAGATTACCTGGGGATTTTAGCTCTTGCTAAACTTGTTGGTCTTGATGTTGAGCAAGTCGCTCTTGGCGATGTTAAAGATCTTACTATGCTTTTCGAAAAAGTCCCGCTTATCGATGAGTCGCGCCGCCAAAAGGCTTTAGATTTTATGAAAGCTAAGCTCTTGGCAATTAACCAAAGTGTTCCCTCAGAGCTAATAGAGAGCTTGCAGGTTTCTCCGGAAAAGTTAAAAATGAATCTCGAAAAGATCGCGGATTTCTTAAATTACTATTCGACTCTCGCGCGCGAAGAGCAAGGGCAAAACACTAAATTTTCAAAACAAGAACGTTTAGACATTATAATCAGTTTGACCGAGGACCCCATGTCGGCCAAGCGCGCTCTATCACGCATTTTTAAACGTAACTGGATTCCTTTTGATATTCTCGAACAACGCGCCTACGAAGCTTTTGAAGAGCTTCAAATGCAGAAGTTTTTCGAGAAGAAAGGGTTTGAGGGCGAAAAGGCTAAGTTCCCGGTTAATAAGAACCGAATTTTGCCGCTTTTAGCTAAAGAAGAAGTTCAGCCCGCTATCGATGCTCTTGAAAAAGGCCAAACCGCCGAAGCGTCAGCACGGCTACTTAGCGCTGTCGAAAAAGCAATGAAGCGTGAAAACAAAAAAGTAGAAATCACCGATGCTAATGATATCGAGGGCCGCCTAAAGAAAGTCATGAAACTATTTGAATGGATTAAAACAGTTCAACCCGTAAATGGCTCGACTTATGATCCAGCGCCAGAACTTATGCGTGAGCATTTGCTAAGTGAAAACTATGAACTTTTAGTGCTCAGAAGCGGTTATGAGCGTAATGCCGGGCAAATCATAAACTATATCATGGTACAAAAAGGTTATCGCTGGGCCGAACTACGCACCAAAGTGAATCAAGCCTTAAGCTCTCTTGGCTTAAAGCCACTAGAAGGCGAAGTCAAAGCCCCAGAAATAAAAACGGCCGAAGTTAAAGCTCCCCCGCAGACTCCGGTGCAGCAAAAAGCAGGTAAATTATGTCCAAGTTTATTCTAAGCTTATTTTTAGTACTATCAGCGACTGTCCAGGCGCAGGAAGTTACGATTTCCGCGCATGGGTTTGATTTTGACGACACGATTTTATTTACATCCAGCAAAATATTTATTTATCGCGAGGCCCAAGCTGGCGAGGAAACCAATCCCGATTTTAAAACAATCAACGGTCGAAAAGTCATAGAGCTTGCTGTTTCTACGCGTGACTTTTCTGAGGTCGGCGAAGAAGTGGGGAAATCAGGTAATTACAAAAATTACTTTTTTATCGATAACGATACCGAGGGCTCCTTCCGTCACTTTCGCAGCCTTCCTGGCCGCAACTTAATCGAAGAGATTTTACAAGAGGAATTTACGCCGGGCCCGGCGCTTTCTGATTTTAACAGTCGGATGATGAGCCCCGAATTGCGAAGTTGGTCGTTTATTATAACGGCCCGAGGGCAGTCTCCCGTCGACTTTCATAAAGCACTTACAAATTTGAAATCCCGTGGCGTTGTAAAAGATGTCCCGCCGCTCGAAAATATTTATGCCGTAGGCACGCGCGAGTGGGCCGACAAGGGGATTGGCATTGAACAAGCAAAACTCATGGTAATGAGCCAGATTCTTGACCGCCTGCAAGAAATGGCAAAATCCAACCCAAAACTTAAGGCAAAATTCATATTTACAGATGATGACTACCAAAATATTCAACGCGCCGAAGAAGGTCTTAGAAAAAATCTCGCGCGCTGGCCAGATGTAGAAATCATTATAGAATATGTTGGCACCCGCCGGGAAGGTGTGGCTCCCTATAAACTTAATTTAAAATGCAGTTCTTTGCTGCGCGCCCAGTAATATCATGTTAGGGTCGGCCCGATGTCGACCCTAGTTGCTCTCCCTTTAAAAAAAGAAATGCAGTTTCTCCTGGAAGAACTAGAAAGCCTGGGCCATTCCAACGAAATTAAAAACTTACCTCACCTTGGCATGCGCTGGCTCCCCACTCTTAATATTTTTGTCGCGGCGGCCGGTCACGGGAAAACCCAGTTTGCCATTCAAACGCAATATATTTTGCAAAACCAAAAAGGGATTAAACAAATTTTGGGAATTGGTAGCGCTGGCGCACTCACCGAAGAAACCGCAGTTGGTGATGTTGTCATTTCCCGTCAGACGGTCGAACACGATTATACGGAAAAATTTTCTCCCGCGCCCTCCCCCCGCTTTGCCGGCGATCAGAAGCTTGTGGAAATCGCCGGAAGGATAAGGCCAAAAGGCTTTCGGGTTCATATCGGTAATATTGCCAGTGGCGACGAAGATGTTATAGATCAATTAAGAGCCGAGGAACTCTATCAACTCACCCAAGGTCTAGCTGTCGCGTGGGAAGGCGCTGGTTTGGCCCGCGCCGCTCAGTTTATGAAGACGCCTCACCTTGAAGTTAGGGCCATCACCGATTTTGCTAATAAAAATACGCCCGTCGACTTCCAAGCCAATCTAAAATTGGCGATGAAAAATTCAGCAGCCTTTCTGATTCATTTTCTTGACGAACTAAATGCCCCAGTCAACGATTAGATGAACGCCCGTTCAACTAATTTTAGGGGAGCACTTCGTGAAATTATTTTTTACTCTCTTGGTTACCGCGGCAATTTGCATTCCAGCTTATAGCGCCGAAAACAAATTGGTGTTAACGGGATCAAGTACTATAGCGCCGCTCATGGCCGACATCGCCAAAGCCTTTGAAGCTAAAAACCCTGGGACGCGCGTTGACGTTCAAACGGGGGGATCCTCCCGCGGCGTTACTGACGCGCGAGATGGTACCGCCGACATTGGCATGGTTTCCCGCGATCCTAACAAGGACGAAGTCGATTTAAAAAACTTTTCCATTGCTAAAGACGGTGTGGCGGTAATTGTTCATAAGTCAAACCCGGTGACAACACTCACTAAACAACAAATTATTGATATTTACACCGGTAAAACGACCAACTGGAAAGATGTCGGTGGCAATGACTTCAAAATCACGGTCGTTAACAAAGCCGAGGGGCGCTCAACGTTGGAATTATTCTCACACTACTTAGGCCTCAAAAATACGGCCATAAAAGCCCAAATTATCATTGGCGACAACGAGCAAGGCGTTAAAACAGTTGCGGGGAACAAAAACGCAATCGGATATGTTTCCATTGGTACGGCTGAATACGATGCTGGTCACGGTGTTGCAATAAAAATGCTACCTTTGGAGGGTGTCGCCGCCTCCGTGGAAAACGTAAAAATAGGAAAATTTCCCTTGGCGAGAAATTTAAACCTTGTCACGAAAACTGAGCCCCAAGGATTACAAAGAAAACTTATTGAGTTCGCACGGTCAAAAGAGGTTATAGAAATTGTTAAGAAGCAATACTTTGTCCCTATCGCTAAGTGAGCTAGTCCTACTTTGGACGCTGCGGGCTTTTGCTTTAATATCAGGACTTATCACGCTCTTGATATTTCTGTTTTTAATTTTAGAGTCAGCGCCAATAATTAAATCCATTGGCGTTGGACCTTTTTACAACGACCCTTCGTGGAATCCAGTTTCAAAACTGTACAACATGACACCGATGTTATGGGGCTCGATCTTTGCAACAGTAGGCTGCTTGCTACTCGCCGGACCCTTGGGGGTTATTACGGCAATTTTTTGTCTGTATTACGCGCCAAAGAGTTTAGCCTTAATGGTAAAAAAAATTATTGAAGTCGCCGCTGGAATTCCCTCTGTCGTCTATGGTTTTTGGGGACTCGTTGTTGTCGTACCACTGATCGGTGAATATCAGCCCCCGGGAGCCAGTTTATTGGCCGGGATTTTAATTCTCTCCCTTATGGTATTACCGACAATGTTTCTATCGGCCGAATCAGCACTGGCGAGTTTGCCAAAAAGCCTGCACCTCTCGTCAGAAGCGTTAGGAATTACGCGGTCGACAAAAGTATTCCGCGTCTTAATTCCGGCGGCAGGACCAAGTTTACTCACCGGTCTGATTTTACAAGCGGGGCGCGCGATTGGCGAAACCATGGCACTCTTAATGGTGTGCGGAAACGTAGTTCAAACTCCGAAAAGTATTTTTGAACCCATGCGTACGTTAACTACGAATATCGCTCTTGAGATGGCCTATGCCACCGGCAGCCATCGCTCGGCTCTCTTCGTAAGTGGGTTACTCCTGATGATTTTTATTGGCATATTAATTGGCGCTGCCAACGGACTGTCGCATGCAGAGAGATAGAGTTTTACAAGTTCTTATTTGGGTTTTTACCGGACTTGTTTTAGCTTCTTACTTTGCTTTGTTATATGAAGTTTCGCGACACGGTTTTCAGAATTTTGGAATCGATTATTTACTACAAAACCCCGCAGACTCTGGACGCCAAGGGGGAGTTTTTTCAATTTTAGTTTCTACTATTTTGATTTTATTTACGACTTTAGTAGTCGCCACACCCATTGGGCTTGCGACTGCCGTGCTACTTGCCGAATTTGCGCGGCACTCAAACCGCCTGGGGAAGGCCGTAAGTTTTAGTCTGGATGTTTTGGCGGCGGTGCCATCGATTGTATTTGGACTTTTTGGCAATGCTTTGTTTTGCAAAAAGTTAGGAATGGGATTTTCCATTCTGTCCGGCGGCATTACGCTAGCCTGCATGGCTCTCCCACTTTTGATCCGCACGACCGAAATGAGCATACGCGCGGTGCCTCTCGAATATCGCCTGTCGGGTTCCGCCCTGGCGTTGTCGAAAATTTCCATACTGTGGCACTTAATTTTACCAGCCGCTACCCCTGGCCTAATTGCGGGACTTATTTTAGGAATTGGCCGGGCTTTGGCAGAGACCGCCGCTTTGATTTTTACCAGCGGCTACGTGGACCGCATGCCGGAGAGCTTGTGGGATTCCGGCCGCGCCCTTTCTATTCATATTTTTGATTTGTCGATGAATGTTCCCGGGGGCGAAGCTAACGCCTACAAATCCGCGCTCTTACTAATTGTTCTTATTTTGGTTACTAATTCCATAGCAACGATCGTAACCAATCACTGGCTTAGAAAGAGAATCATGGCATGATCACAGAGGCCATATTACAGACTAAAGAGTTAAAAATTTCTTACGGTCAAAAAACTGTATTAGAAGAAATTAGCGTAAAGATTCCCGCGAAAAAAATTACCGCTTTCGTCGGGCCTTCCGGGTGCGGGAAGACAAGTTTCTTATTGAGCCTAAACCGCCTTATAGAGTTAGTCCCCAGCGCACAGGTTTCCGGCGGAATTTTTTTAGAGCTTGAAAACTTGCTCGACAAAAAAGTAAATTTAATAAATTTGCGCCGAAATGTCGGCATGATTTTTCAAAAACCCAACCCCTTCCCTTTTTCTATTCGCAAAAATATTGAACTCCCCTTGAAAGAGCATGGCATAAAGTCAGCTTTAGATCGTGAGTGCATAGTGCACGAAGTTTTAAAGGCTGTAGGATTGTGGAACGAAGTAAAGGACCGCTTAGAGTCTTCGGCTCTTAATCTTTCTGGCGGTCAACAGCAGCGTCTTTGCATCGCGCGCGCCATTGCATTAAAACCAAAAATTCTCCTAATGGATGAGCCGTGTAGCGCTTTAGATCCGATTTCTAGTGGCGTCGTCGAAGATTTAATTAAAAGTTTGCGGGCAAAATATACCGTCGCCATTGTTACGCATAACTTGGCCCAGGCAAAACGGCTCGCCGATTACACCGCCATGTTCTGGGTTAATAATGGGGTTGGAAAACTCATCGAATTTGGCCCGACAAAAGATATTTTTGAAAATCCTAAAAGCGAAATAACTGCGGCCTATATTGCGGGATTACGGGGCTAAATCTACACAATGAACAAGATTCTCGGCGCCTTTGCATGGACTCAATTTAGCCTCAGCAAAGCCGCTACAAAGTTTCTTGTCGTCATCTGGGGTTGTTCGCACAATTCCAATGCGGCAACTGTCGCCGGCGGCGGCGTCCTCGAAGCAATTTACACACGCCTTCCACAACGCTGACTTGCCGGCGGCATTGCATGTTTTGTTCAGGTCGTTATCGTGATCCGCGTAAACTTCATAATCTTCGGCGGAATAAGAAACCTGTTTGCATTCACTGCCAAAGGTCCAGGAAGAGTAGATTGTGATAATTAAAAAAATTGCTTTCATTCCCCTATTGTATCGCTGAATACAATAATAGCAATTTAGCCGCGACCTAAGTCGGTTGACAGCGAGTTATGATGCGCCCAGCATAAAGTAAGGGAATACAACTTAGGAGGATTCATTATGAAATTCTTAACACGGTTTTTATTTTTTTCGATTTTTTCAACATCCATGGCCAATGCCGCTGGTGGCGGAACAGGCTGGGTATTCAATCCCGCTCTTTTTTACCAGAGTCTTTCGATAACTAGCGGCGGGTCCACGGCGAGTTCGTCAAGCACACTCATTGATGCACGCTTAGGTTATGTCATGAGTTCAAATATTTATTTGGGGGGCTATTACAATACGACTTCCGATAGCAGCGCTTCTAGCTCACTTACCGATACCGCGATGGGTGTTGACCTCGGTTACTACTCGGGAGCATTTAGCGCGATACTTACTTATATTCTTGGTGCCGATGACCAAACTTCATCAACAGACACTCGTAAAGGTAAGGGTTTCGCTTTAACTTTGGGTTATGCGTTTAGCGCCGGTGGTTGGGGCTTCGGACCGCAACTTATGTACGACTCAATAACTTGGGATAAATTAGTTAGCTCAGGTACGGAAAGCACAATCGACATCAAAACCTCGACAATCTTACCGCGCTTTGCCTTCTGGTTTCATTTTTAATCAGATTTATTTTTTGCCTTGGTGGCGGGTAATACCGCCACTTCTCTTAGTCCGATAGCGAATGTTAAGTAATTCGACCGCCAGCGAAAAGAACATCGCAAAATAAACATAGCCTTTACCTACATGGCCACCCATACCTTCGACGACTAACATAAAACCAATCAGCAGTAAAAATGACAGAGCTAAAATTTTAACCGTCGGATGCCTATCCACAAATCCACTAATTGAATTGGCGGAGAATAGCATAACGATCATCGAAATAACCATAGCTGCCACCATAATCGAAATCTGATCAACCATCCCGACAGCCGTGATTACGGAATCCAAAGAAAAAACGATATCCAACAAAAGTATCTGTACTAATACCCACTTTGAGGAATGCGAGGACTCAGCAATTTGCTCCGGTAAATCTTCGACAGATTCCACCTTATGATGAATTTCGGACGTGGATTTTCCGATTAAAAATAATCCTCCGACCAGTAAAATCAAATCACGACCGCTAAATGTCTTGCCAAAAACTTCAAATAACGGATTTTTTAAACTCATAATCCAGGAAATCGAAAATAAGAGTAAAATTCTAATTACTAATGCTAATGAAATTCCCAAGGATCGCGTCTTAGCCTGCTTTTCAACGGGTACGCGGCCGACAAGAATCGCAATGAAAATAATATTATCAATGCCAAGGACAATTTCCATGGCAGTCAGCGTAATAAGAGCGGTAAAGGTTTCCATTTTGAAATAAAACCTCAGCTCCCCAGCAATGTCAATTTTCTCTAGGTAACGTCTAATTTATGGCCAAGTTTTAATCGCCGTTTCGCACTTGAGAATTTAACCGGGCACCTGCATTGCAACACTCTAATGGTAATAATGCTCTTTTTGGGGGACCAATGAAAACGCTCATATTCACTTTAATAACCGCTTTAGTAACACCTGGTTTTACAAAGGATTTGTACTGCGTCTCAGAAGGGGACAGTGGCTCTAAGGTAAGAGTGAAGATCAGCCGTTTACCAAAGGACCTAAACGCGCTTCGTGATTCGCTTCCTCAGCTAAAAAACGACCGTAATCCCGCCAGCGTGCGCGGCATGGATCAAATTATGGAAAGCTTTTTCGCCAATGATACGGACTATACCTTTAGCGTGCGACTTAATTCGTCCAAATATGACGATGTTATTGTAAAGGGTTTATTAGGCGGCCGCTGGGACAATGATAGTTCCATTGCCTTTATGACCGATCCAAAGAACCCCGGAAAAGTAATTAAATTTCAATTGGCCATGAACGGTTTAAAAGGAACTTTAGATTACAAAGGGTTGCGCGGAACGGTTTCCAAACAAAGTTTGAATTGTTATCACGAAGCGGTCGATGGCTTTTAGCTCAAAATTTGGCGCTAAAGTGACGCCAATCGCGGACTTAAGAGTCAATTAGGGGCATTTCTTGCCTCTAAAAACGCATATATCTCATTTAAAACGGGTCAATAATTGCAGAAATGGCGCCATTCGGTTTGCTTTGACGATTAGGCGAAAGGAACGTTTATGCGCAGTCTGCCCGTTGTCGTGGTGTATGCTTTCTTAACTCTTTTGCATTTAACCTCCGCTCAAGCGCAAGTTTGCCGGGGACTTTTTCTTGATAAAAAGTCGACCGACGCATTAGCCGCAGCTGCTCCTTTTTTGGAGTACTTTAAGGCCGCGCAAAAACAGATATTTGAACGCGATTACGTTATCGAACCCTTTCAGTTGGCTTGGATCGCGAAAGAACACATTCTTCTCATCGGTCCTCCCGGAAATGCGAAAACCACACTCGCAAAACTTCTTATGCAAAACGTAATGGAAGTTACGGAAGAAGGCGGCAATAAAACAGAGAGTCCGTCTTTTTTCTCGCAACAAATGACGGCCGAAACTTCGTTAAGCGATACGCATGGCCCTGTTGACTTTAAAGTATTAAATCAGACCGGCCGAGTTAACCGCCTCTACGAAGAAGGAATTTTAGGCGCCCGTTTAGCTTTTATCGACGAACAATTTGATATGCGACCCAATGGTTATCGTAATATTCTTGACGTATTAGCTGAGCGCGCCCACTCGCAAGGGACCCGCACCCATGCGGGAAAAACCTGGTCGGTCGTTGGCGCTTCCAACACCTACTTACCCGAAGTTTATCAAAAATTTGATGGCAGTGATCAGCCCCGTGCGCTTATCGACCGCTATTCCTTCGTGATTTATATTCCAGCGGAAATGGAAATGGCTTCTAGTAACAGAGCCATCATCCAGGGCGCAAAGCGTACTAAGTCGCCGCTCCCCAAACTTACATTCGAGCAGATCGAAAAACTGCAAAATTTAGTTCCTGATGTAGAAATCCCGCAACACGTTGGCGATATGTTAGCGTCGTTGCAATTTCGCCTCCGCCCAGAACTAGAAAGCCGCGAAGCCGCTTCGGTACGCCAACAGTACGAAAAAGTTCAGGCCGGTGAAAAAGCTGGTCCCCCGTGGCGCGCGACTAAACATATGTCGCCACGAACTTTGGGTAAAGCCGCGGGAATTTTGCGAGCGATTGTAATTCTTGATTGGGCACAAAAGGGCGGAGCGCGGGAGTTAACTGCTACACTTGATGACTTAGCCCGATTAAAGCGCTTTTACGCCCTTGGTGGCCCCAGTGATAAATTTCTAGATTCGCAGCTTGTGCGGGCGACCAAAGAGTCGGAACAAGAACAGTTAAAAAGTATTAAGCTAGAGCGAAAAATTTTTGATGATACTTTCGAGGCCATTCGCAGCGAGTTTAACCAAACCATTGCTAACTACACACCGCTTGAAATCATGCAGAAGGCGCAAAAATATCCAACACTTTCAACTCCGGAACGACGCTTGCTTGTCGATTTATTAAAGGAAATGTATCTGCGCACCTTGCAGGCGACTTTTGATATGGAACAAGAGAAAATTACGCCGCAAACTATCGCCGAAGCCGCAATCCACGACAGCGTTCGGGGTTGGATCGAACAAGTTTTCGGTAACCGCACCGATCGCGTTTTGACCGACTGGACAAAAAACAAACCCCTGGCCGAGCGCCGCCGTGGTGAACAAAAAGTTAAACGCCGCTACTGGGGTATTAGTGCTGAATTTTCTAAGGAGCAAACTAAGACGTTGAAAAAACCGGTGGCATTGCCAACTTTGGTTTCGGGTCCGTTTCTGGAGTCCAGCGTCCCTGTGGACCAAATAATTACTTGGTATATTTCCAATTCAACCGGCTTTACTTTCCGCAACATTAATTCCCGGACGGGTATTTGGCAGTTTACCAAAGAGGGGTTAAAGCAAATTATCGTCGGTAGGGAAATCGACGACGACTATCGTTCTATTCCTTATGTCAATGACAACAGCGCTCTATTGGACACAGGCACGAGCAGTAGTTTTTATAATGCCACGACGGAAACAACCAAGAGGGCAAATACATTTAACCGCCCCTCTAAGCCGCTTATGTTCAGAACGAAAGACCACGTCTTTGCTATTAGCCGCAGAGAAGCCTACGTATATGAGCTACGGACCGAAGCTCATCGTAGTATTACAATAGACAGCGATGTGTCTTCTAACACCACGAATACCCTCGACCATGCCGACAAAGAAATAGCTAAGAATACCGTCATAATGACTAACAAAGAGGAAAGTAAAGCTTGGTTGTTTTTGGCTAACAAGTTTCTTTTAGAGGCCAGTATTTCTCCTTCTAAAGTCTCTTTAAAAGAAATTGACGATGCAGAACTCCTCAATAATCGCTTCATGGGAATGAGTTTAGAAAGCGATCGGCTATTCTTTCAATCTGGGAATAAGGTCACGGTGTTAAATGTTTCCACAGGCGGCGGTGGCAAAACTGCTTTTGAGCTCGATGTTATTGGCGCTTCGGAAGTTCATTACGAACCAAGTAAAGATTGGATCCTAGTGAATTCTTCCGTTGAAGGTATTGTGGCGTTTAATTCTAGTGGCAAAAAACTGGGGATTGTTGTTGAACCTCAGCAAATGGGCGACATCGGCTTAATCCAAGGTTTGGTCTTTACCGACAATGGTTCGCTGATGGCACTTGCTCAAGCTCTTGATAAGTCCAAAACGCTGGTAAAAGAATTCGTAGTGGCTCCAAAACCATAGGGTAATTTATGCTAACACGACTGTTGCCGCCTTTTAGATTATCTCTCTCGGCGCTAATAGGTGTTTGCCTAGTGGTTACACCCTACGCCTATGCGGTTAATGGCAGCTGTCCCCTTACCTTTGATAAAACCCCCGAGATTATACCCTCTGCAAAAGCGGAACAGGTCGAAAAAAAGCTAAACACTCTTGGACCCGTTAATCTTGATATTCCCACTCTTGATGAGGGAATAAAAAGATTTTGGGAAGAGTTAAATACGCGCTATCGTGAATTTCGCCGCATAGATAAAATTGAGTCGGATTTAAAATCAAACCGCATCTCCCCGACGGAAGCCAAAAATCAGACGCAAGAACTTTTAAATCAAGTTGTTGAGTCCGCCGATCGCTTGTTGGAATCGCCTGGCATGTCAGATTCAGAGCGGCGTGCACTCGAAGGTTACCGGTTACTTTTGCAACGAGGTAAGGACCTTATAAGTAAGTCGACCCTGCAAGCTGCCGCCAAGGCCGCTAGTGGTGATAATAAAAAGCGCTTAAAAGAACTTCTCGAGCGTCAACGTGCAAAGGAACAGCAGAAACAACAAAACACAAGTGAGCAACAAACTAAAAATATGATGGCGCGACTAAAGGACTTCTGGAACCGCGATAAGAAGCGAGAAGATTCTGCACAACAGCCAGCGCCCCCGCGCGATCAACAGGATCCGCAGGATCGACAGGATCAGCGCACTCAACAGGATCAGCGCACTCGACAGGATCAGCGAAAACAAGAGGAGAAGGAACAAGGCCAGCGCCAACAGAATGAAAAGCAGCAACACCCCCAGCAAAAGTCAGATCGACAAAACGCACAGCAACACCAGCGCGAAAACGCAGAGGACAACCAAGCGCCAAAGAAGCAAAGTGAAAGGCAAAAGAGCAATCAAGAAAAATTTGAAGAGTTACTGCGAAAAAATCAAAAGCTAAGCAAAGACACTCCTCCTCCCCGCGATAACTCCAAAGAACAACAAACCGAGCCGCAAAAACCTATTGACCAACGCGACCGTGAGGCGTTTGAGAAAAAAATTGAAGAAATTCTGAAACAGCAAAAGGAACACCAGAGGAAGCAGCAGCAGAAAGCTAATAATCCGCAAGAAGGTCAGCAACAAAACAAAGAAGGTCAGCAACAAGAAAACCAGGACCAAGGAGCTAACCAGCAACGAAGCAGTACGCGAAATGATCAGAAAGATCAGAAGAGTACCGAGGAACAAATCGAAGATCTTTTAAGAGAGGCGCAAAAACAAAAGAGTCAAAACCGACAGCAAGATCAACAACAGCAACAGGGACAGCAACAGGGACAGCAGCAAGGACAGCAACAGGGACAGCAGCAAGGACAGCAGCAAGGACAACAACAGGGACAGCCGCAAGGACAACAACAGGGACAGCAGCAAGGACAACAACAGGGACAGCAGCAAGGACAACAACAGGGACAGCAGCAAGGCCAACCGCAACAAGGTAAAGCCAAGGGGGATGTAAAAGGCGCCAAAGAACAAAAAAGTGACGTGACCAACGACAAACAGACGGCCCAAGCGGGCAAAGCGGGCGGCGAAAGCAAAATGACTCAGAGTCTGGGTGATCTTTTCCGCGAGCTTACAGGCAAACCAAAAATTTCCAAGGAAGACGAAAAAGCTAAACCAGAAAGCAAGCTGTCACAAAACAAACCAACCAGCGAAAAAAAGACCAACGATTCTCTTTGGGATAAATTTTTAAAACGAAATCAAGGTGAACCGGACTTAAACAAAAAGCGTAACCATCCAAAAACGAACTTAGATGAAACGATTGAAGTAAACATCGCCAAAATGATTCTTGAGCAGATGTGGCTATCAACATTGCGCGAGTATAACAGTAGCAACCAATTACAGGAAGCGATTGCGAGGTATACTGATCTTTGTAAAGAAATGAGTAACCGCTTTCCTAGGACGAACTTTATTGGCCAGTATGCCACCCGCGCGCAGAATCTTCTGATTTCCCTTGGTTCACTTAATATTCAGTACAAAGACCTCGATCACCTGGGCGCGCAATTATTTGCGGACGAGGGCAATCACGGCGCCCTTTTAGTTAAACTAAATTATTTTGATCAGGTTCTTACAGAGTTAAGAAACATGACAACGCTAACCTCCTCCGAAGCCGCACTCCATGAAGTTATAAAAATGCTTACGGGAAAACTGCAAGATGGAAAAACAGATCCCAGCGATGAGGAATTAGGGCGAGCGTTCCTCACGCAACTTAGCGGTCCCCTATCTAAGCGGGCGATTAAAACAAAATTCGCTGGTGGCGGGGAAGAAGGCGTTGACTGGATCAAGCTTGCCAACGCCATTCGCGATGGCAAGCTAAATAACTATCTCTTCATGAACGGCGTAAAATCTTATTTGCGGCTTAAACTTAATCGCACTCCTATTCCGCGCAATATCGTCAAAAACGAAGGTGCCAAACGGCCAATGGACAACGAGGACTTTAAGATTGAACCGGCCGATGACATGCAAAACTGGAAAAACTTTTATCGCAATGGCCCTCCCGAAAAAGATGTCGAGCGGCTACTCTCTGACGACCTATTAGAGATGACTTACCGAGATCCTGTAACCAAAGTTGGATACCAAAATAAAAAAGATAAGAAGGTCACAATAATACTTTTTGATATCAGCGATTCGATGACAGATAAGAAAAAATACCTTGTACAAAATGCGCTAAAAGGAAGTTATTTGGATTTAAGTCAGGTCGAAGTGGCGCAAGGAAAAACCGAACACACTGTTTACGCGATTCCGTTTGGAAGTAGTGTAGGTACAGCCGAACGGCTTGGAACTTTAAAAAAAGCTTTCGATTATTTTCAACGGATTATGGACACCCCCATTACCTCGAATTCGGGCACTGAGATTACCGGAGCCATCGTAAAGGCGCTCGAAATGATCAAAAAACACGCCGAGGAAGGTGGCGAACTGTCTAAGGCCAATATTCTGTTTTTAACTGATGGTGGAGACAGATTTGATATCGAAGAAGTAAAAAAAGAACGGCAGAAAATAACCTCCAAAATTAATTTGACCTTCTTTGCCCTTAATATCGGTGAAGGGAATAAGCAGTTTGCCGAAGCGGAAACATCGGGCGAAGGGCGCCGAGTTTTTGGAAAGTATGGCTATCGGCATATTAACTACGACGAGCTAAGCGGCCTGTTAGACTCAACGGCGGCCTTTAATCTCGTAAAACGAAATGCATTACAAACCATTTCAAAACCCAGTCTAAGTTTACGCTCTAGCGATTTGATATCCATTCGGCAGGGACTCGCTCGTTTAGAAAACCAAATCACGAATGCAAATGATGGACGGCAGCTGGAACGCCGCCTAAACCAAGCCTTAAAGACATCGGCCACAAATGATTTTGACCCTATTTTTGATATGATTGCCAGCACGCGGCCCGGCGGCGGAGCAACGTCTGTTGAAAAAATAAATCTCCGCTACCAACTTCTCGACGGCTTTTTAAACCTAGTGAGCCGCGAAACAAGAACCGATAAAGACCAAATTATCGACGACATTAGTCAGGAGTCTTACGAGAAGATCTCCCAATGGCTAAATTATCCTTAATCCTTAAACGCTTTAATTACCTGCGCATTGTTTAATAACATCTAGGACTTCACTGCGGTCATCGCAGCCGTAAGTTCCTAGGCGCTTACATACGGCATCGATACAACTGCCACCCAAATTTCCAATACAAGCGCGCGCCATTGCCTGAACTTCGCTGCGGTCATCGCACCCATAGGGAGAAATGTATTTACAAGCCGTCGCTATGCAATCGCCGTCAAAATTTCCACGGCACCACTTAAGTGCCTCTTCGACTTCGCTGCGGTCATCGCAGCCATAGGTTCCAAGCAGCTTACAAACCGTATCTAAGCAATCTACTCCAGGAGTACGGCATTCGTCATGAGACTTGCGCGCATTATAAAACTCGTCCACGATCTGACTTACTTTTAGTGAGTGAGCCGTCACTTCCTTAGCATGGACAAGTCCGCCAAAAGTAAAAATTAGAGAAATAAAAATAGATTGCATTAAAACCCCCCATACCAAAACGATAGAAAGGTTTTAAGGCTTCGTCAACTTCCACCATTGATGGATATCATGGTCTAAATCGCTTTTAGCGCTATCCGATAAAAAGTTTAATTTACTTTTCAATTCCGCGATAAATCGTTCCTGCTCAGGCGGTGATAAATGCGCGGCGGCCGCTAACTCCTGCAGGAACGGCGTGTGTTTACCAATAAGATTGGAAATATACATATTTGCTGACACAGGAAGGTCAACAGCGTCAATAAAGCCGCTAAAGGCTCCAAAATTAAAATCAATTACCACGGCCCTTCCGTCACCCTCTAAAATGGCAACATCTACGCCGCCGGATAGCAAACGATAACGCGTGGGTAATTTTCTAAAAAAATTGTTAACAAGATCTCTTGCTTTTTCGAACTCCTCTTTGGGTCCCCATTCGCCATCAAAGCGGTCAACAATATTGATGACATTCCCGCGCACGACATCTAAACGAATTTCACGCTTAATTGGCAAAAGCTCCTGCGCCATGAGCTCGTCAAACTGTCCAAATAAAAGAGATTGCACGAGCGTCCAACGTTTATCAAAAGTGGCGGCCTGTTTGTTCTCGTCCAAATCCTGGTAAGAAAGCCGCTTGCGCTTGCCATCTTTCCGCAAAATTAACTGCCGGGTTTCGTTAAATTTTGCCATAAACTCTTCCACGAGCCTTTTGACTTCGATTTTATTGGTCTTGATTATGCCCGACCCTGAATCTGCGGTTTGAAACTCACGCGCGTGTTTGATCACTGCCCCATTGGCAAATTTCTCTTTATCATGAACATTTTTGTGATGATGAATATAATGGATAATCTCCGAAAGGTAATCGGCCAGGAGATCGCGATGCTCCATCTTAAACTCAAAATCTGGGTCATAGACCATTTTGCGTTTCAGTTCCGCCACGTCATCTAACATACTTTTAGAAAGCTTACCTTTTATGTGCGTCAACGGTAACGACTCGGGCATAATTAACGGATCAAAACTCACCGCCCACTGAGACTCGAAAACTTTGTCGTCAAATTTATTAATCAAGTCGCCCCAACCTGTTAGCAGGTTCATTTCCCCGACAACGAATTGTTTTGAATAGATCGCATCGCCGATATGAAGAACGGCGCCCGGGATTTTTTTGGGTTTTTCGGGAACAGCTCCACCCACAAGAATCACTTTGGCGCCATAAATATATTCTAATTGGGCCTGGGTTATATTGGCTGGCAAACCTTCGTTACTTAGTACCACTGTAACCCGTCCACCATTCTCGGCGATAAAGGATTTTATCTGACCGAGCTCAACGGCAAAATTTGGCGAAACCGCCGCAAAAAGGTGATTACAGCGGTTTCTAGACGCCTCCGCCGGCATTACGGAAACAGTTATAAGCAGTTGAAATAATAGGACTTTATACATACCCAGCTCGCTTTTATCGTTTGTTCTCAAGCAAACTGTGCAAGCCGGACGCCAAATTATCCCATCCGCTCCTGTTGCTGGAGTGCAAAGCCCGAAGGAGCGGGTAACTGCCGTATTTCCTGAATCGGTTCATTATCAAAGTAGTAATGATCGTCCTCTCCCCAGCGATAGACCCGAGGTAGCGAATAATACATAAAGGCATGGTAAAAACGTCGGGGTAAAAGTTTCCGCAACAAACCAAAGATCACGGCGTCGACGGTTACCGGTATACGCAAAGGTGGATTATGACTATTAATTACGTTTACAATCTTTTTTGCAATTTTCTCTGGCGTTGACGGCGATATCCGCATCATCTTCGCGATAAAGGGCGCCATAGAATTATAATGATAATAATAAGGGTTGTTTTTATCCTGAATGGACTTACGGCTTTCGCGCGTGAGCTCAACATTTTTAAATGAATCGGAATTAATAAACCCCGGTTGGATTAAGCTCACTTTAATATTCCATGGCCGCACCTCATACCACAAGGCTTCTGTAGCGCCCTCAAGTGCAAATTTCGAAGCGCTATATATGGACATTGTGGGCATTGCCATCATACCACTGACGGAAGAAACATTGATTATGTGACCAAAGCGACGGCGGCGCATATGCGGAAGGACTCCCCGAATAAGCGCCATCGGTGCGCGAAAATTTGTGTCGATCTGCTTTAGCCGCTCGGTCTCGTTAACCTGCTCCACGACCCCGCGCAAACAATAGCCGGCGTTGTTTACCAAAACATCGACGCCGCCAAGCTTGCGCGTGGCCTCGTTGATTACGGCGTCGCGATCGCTCTTTAACAAAACATTCAGTGGGCGAATCCATAAATTTTCATTTTCAAAAAGCCCTTCCTTCGCAAAGCGATGTAATGAGGAATCGCGTGCCGTTGCAATGACGTGAAAGTGACTGTAGCGCATTAGCTCTTTGGTGAGCGCTAACCCTAAGCCTGTGCTAGCTCCCGTAATGAGGACAATGCGCTTGCCATGCTTCTTATTTTTTATTTTTCTAAACCAACTAAACATAGCCAAAGTCCTCAAGCGGCAACTGTAACTGGATCCCTTGGCGGATTTGGTTTTCGAAACATTCTAAGACACTCGTGTCTTAGGCGCTTAAGCACGGACTCCATCATTAATCCTAGGGTGGGTGCGCGCCGATAAATTCCCAAATTTTCGCCGCGCACCTTGCCCCAAAGGAGCCCTTCATAAACACCATCGTTCTTAACAAGTCTAAGACTTAAATCGTACGCGGGCGTAAAAGTTTTAACACAGTTTACGATCTCTTCAATTTTTTCTAAATTTTTTAAATCAACGTCGACGTTTTCAGAGTATATCCTTGTACCGTCAAAGTTCATTACCATTTGGCTGGTAGGCTTTAAAGTTTCCATTGTACCTCCTTTAATTTGTCACTCACGATTTAAATCCAAAGAAGTTACAATTTAAAAATGTTCTCGAACAAAAATTTGTCAAGAATAACTGGACTAGCGACGGAATCTTCTCGAGATTTCAAAAACTTAAGGCAGCGTCTCGTTCTGAGACGCTGCCCCAAGCCAGTTTGAGAATCAAAAACCTAATCAGGATGCCTTTTCATCACTGGGAGTTTCTTCTTTTTTCGCACCCAATAATTTACTAAAAAATCCAGTTTGGCCGCTTTGAATTTCTATTCGCCGCCCCTGCGCCGCTTCCGCTTTAGGTAAAGCAATGCTAAGGACGCCGTTTTCGTATTGCGCTTCGATTTTCTCGGTATTCACATTATTTGGAAGCCCAAAAGTACGTTCATATTTAAAGGCCTTTCCCTCGCGCGAACGCTCACCTGAAATCGTGAGCTGATCACCCTTGGTTTCAATTTTAATATCTTCCTTTTTCACGCCGGGCAGATCAAATGTTAACAAGAAATGCTCTTTTGTTTCTTTAACGTCGTAAGTGGGTTGAAAATTTAACCGCCCCGCATAAGTCGGCCGCATAAAGGAACTAAAAAAATTATCAAAATCTCCCCATACATCATCGGGATCTCGGCGTGATAAGGACCAGTCGTTTGTTAGTGGACTTAGAAATCTCATATTATACCTCCTAAAATAAATTAAACTTGGTGAAGTAAATTTTAGGTGGGGTTTGTCTTTGTCAAGACGACCTTGACAAGATTTTTTTCGGTATCAAATTAGTAGTTAGGATCCGAAGATTTATTCTATCGGGGTTTTTTTCTTGCATGCCCTTTGCAGCTTTTCTTTGGTCATGTTTTGCTCGTTTAAATATTTTAGCGCCATTAAGTGGCCCTCGTCGTCATCACCCTCATCAAAATCACAGAGCCCACCCGGCTCAAGGCAAATTTCGTCCGTCATTTTTGCCGTCAGTACCGAGAGATCTTTATAAGCCGCTAACTCTTGATAAGGATTCTCAAGTGCGCCCTTCTTTTTTAGTTTACTGGCAGTCGACGCAAAATATTTCTGACTTTTCTTAAAATTTTCTTCCGCGTCTTTAAGGTCCTCAAGCTCCTTTCTGCCAATAAGGTCTTTTTCTCGGTCGTATCTATCACAAATTTCCTCAGCGTCTCTAAGTTTTGTGCCATTTATTCTTTGTTCACTATCTAAACATTTTAGAATCCGCTGATCTCGCCGTTGTTTATATGTGTTCTTAACTTTTTCAAATTTCTTTCTTGCTCTTTCTGAGGCCCGTTTAAAGTTTTCGCTCGCCTTTTTTGTTGCTGTTTCGGCATCATCATGGCGTTTTTCTTCGTCGTCATCCATACGGTCTAAGAGCGGATTGATGGCCGTCAAATACTTAGTGCGAGCCCGCTGTTTAATTTGCAAATAACTGTCAATCACCGTGCCTAAAGTATCTATCGAGGTACAGATATCCAATTTTTGAACGGCCCCCCGCTCTTCATGTGGAACTAACCTTCTTAATATGTCCACGAGCGTTCTTAAGTTATCAGGCCGGCATTTTTCCAGACCCGACTTCTTGTCTACGTCCCTTTTCATACCTTCATCTACATCCTTTAAAAGGTTCTCATATACGCGCAGGCGTTCGCGCAAAGTCGTCTCTTCTAATTGATCGACTCCCAGAGCATCCAAAGCTAATTTGAAATTAATTAACCCTCGCCGAAAATCAACGGCTTGCGCGTGAATAGAGGCGGCCGGAATATAGTTTTTATGCGACTCCTCCGCATCTTTTAGCAGTTGTAGATTTTCTTGTTCGTGGGTTATGGCTTCCTTTACGATTTTATAGAGGTCGTCAAGTTTACTAATCGCAATACTCGTGGCCGCCGCTAGTGGCGCGATGCTTGCTCCAGCGGCCGTTACACCCATTTGCTGAGCGAGGTCCGACGCGTTAAACGTAAACAACTGCTTAAAACCATTTTCACTTATCGAATTATATCCTACGCTATTTGCCGGAAATTGATTTGATTGCATTTTCCCCAATGATCCCGAAACTCCTTTGACGTTATTGTAAAAACCTTCAAATTTCTTCTCATCGGTTATTAAATTAAGTAAGGTTTTAACTTCCTTTTCATTTCCCCAGGAGTGTTCAGATTTATAAACGGCTTCGGTGGCGGTTTCGGCCTGCGCGCGCGGGATAAGAACATTCATAAAGTCATAAACGGCGGATTTTTTTCTGTCTAGTAATTGACGCTGGAAAAATTCAACCTCAAAGCTCACTGGATTTAATACCTCTTCTTCGACCATCGCGAAAGAATAGAGGAAACGATTGGGTTCCTCCCGCCACAGTATTTGCATGATACGGCCTTGCTCCTTCGAATACCCAATAAATTTATAGGTATCCTTGTCAATCTGCCGCTTTATCCAAGAGTTAAAACCAAAAAGATGCCCCATGCCGATGTTAATCGTGTCGGGACTTCCAAACTTCAAATCCTTTCTTTGCAGTTCAAAAACCGTCATGCTGGCTAAATCTATTTTATTGCCATTAATAATCGCCTGCCGAACAAACAATTGCGCTTCGGTTTTTACCCCGGGTGCCACTGATTTTACTATCCGAGATTTTTGCCAGCGGCTAACGATGGCCTTATCAGTTTCTGACCTCGGCGTTAGATCGAAGGCGAAACTGGTCTTACCACTAAGTAGGCCCGACAAAATAAGTAATAACTGCCAGTGTTTCATAGTTAACTCATCGGAAAAAATAGCTATTTACATGACACTGCACCTTGGACTAGTCTTATTAAATATGGGTAATTCAGTTAAGATTTCTGGACGCGATTTTTGTTGGATTGATCTGCATGACCCGACGCCGGCGGATTTATCGCAAATCGCCGAGCAATATAGACTTTCCTCAACACTTGTCGCCGACTGTCTACAGCCGGAACATTTACCGAAATATGAGGAGAGCGAAAATTATGAATTTATGATTCTCCGAGGCTTTGATTCTAACGCCCCCGAAGACGGTGATACGGTCCAGGAGTTAACGCGCAAGCTAGCCCTATTTGTAGGTAAGAGTTTTTTAATAACAATTCACCGTAAAGAATTAAATTACGTCACGGCAGTTAGGGACCGCTGGTCCAAAATGAGCGAGGACCGCGTAAATCCCCAGTGCTTGCCCTTGATTCTCAATGACTTATTCTTGGGTGTCGTGGATTCTTACCGCGGCCCCATCTCTGGCGCTCTTGATGAACTGGAAAACTTCGAGATGGGAACATTCGGCGCCAGTGGCGCTAAATCCGCCGTCTTACTTAGCGGCTATTATTTAAGGCGAAAAGCGTCGGTATATAAACGCATGCTGCGCTTAAAATTAGGAATTATTCAACATATTCAGAACGGGGTTTTATCAGATCACCCGCACTACGGCCAAAATCTCAAAGATGCGGTCGAGGGACTTTACTTTTTTGCCGACGAACTGCTTGAGGGCTCAAATAACGTTCTTAACTTGAACATTTCCCTTTCCGCGCAAAAGACCAATGAAGTTATGCGCATACTTACTTTATTTTCGGTCTTCTTTTTACCTTTAAATTTTATCGCGAGTATTTATGGGATGAATTTCGAATTTATGCCCGAGATTAAAAGCCGCTACGGTTATCCTATGACATTATCCATAATGACCCTAGTGGCTTTGGCGATTTATTTTTGGTTCCGGCGTAAAAAGTGGATTTAAAAAATTATGTTATCGGGGTTAAAATCGCAATACCACTGAGGCAAGGTTCCCCTTAAAATTTAGCCCTCTTGTTTCGTTGCCATTAAGTGTTTCCAATAATAATTTCCCTCGTGAAAAGGGGGATTTATGGAAACCATTACGACAAAAACATGGGGTGACGTTCACCCGCTTATCAGTTGGCGCTCAGTCATTGCTGGGCTTTTTGTGGCTTTATTTGCTTATCTTATGATGACTGCATTAGGAATCGCCATTGGCGGCTCAAGTTTAATTGATGGACTAGAATCAAGTGCAAGGTCGGCCGTTGCCGCCGGAATTTGGGTGATTGCAACCGCCGCGATTTCACTTTTTTTAGGTGCCTATTTTGCCGCGCGCATTTCGCGCTTTCCGGCCCGGCTTGTAGGTTCCTCTCAGGGCATAGTGATCACTGCAATTTTCTTTGCCGTCTTAGTACTTCAAATGGCCGCAACTCTCGGCGCCGCCGGCAGCGCATTTAGCTCGATGGTAGGAACTGCTGGAAGTGGCGTTTCTAGTGTCGTGGGGTCACCACAAGTCCAAGATGTGATCGAAAAGTCTTTACAGGGCTTAAAACTAAAGGCCGATCCTAAACAAGTGATAGAAGGTGTTGCCGTTAGACTTTTACGCGGAGACTTTGACGGTGCCCGCGATTACTTGGCACTGCAATCAGGTTTGCAGCCCGCAGAAGCGCAAGCCCGCATTGACGAAGTCAAAGCCGATATTCAAACCGCGCTCATCGAAGTCCGCGAAACCACGGCCCGCACACTTTCGGCTGCCGGCTGGACGCTTTTTGCATTAATGGGATTTGGATTACTTGCTGCCATTGGCGGCGGAATGTTAGGATCTCACACTAACTTTAGACGGCCACTTCCCGACGAAGAACTAACTACGACTTATCACGCCACCACTCCTGCCGCATAACCGACTAGTTTATAAAATACTAGGGGCTTCTTCAGCCCCTAGTTGGAAGCGCAGTTGTAAATGGGCTACCAATAACTAAGAAAGAGAAATTATCAAAATAGGGTTAATAAAAAGGTTCGGGAGCAGGCGCTAAGACAAGCTTCGCAAGAGCTCCCATTTTCAGATGAGCCGACGGATACTTCCCTGGAAATCGTGAAACCTCCAGGCTATTACCTTTAGAAAGTTGTCACGGCATCATCTTCATTAAACTATATAGCAGGGTTCATGCCATGATAGGAGCGCAATGATTAACTTTAAAATAAACGCGTGGGACTAAACGTGGTACATTGGGTGGGATCACCGGGAAAAAAGCTCCCCCCCAAGCTCAAGCGCAAAAAATCTTTTGCATCGTCTTTATCAACTTTAAAAGGTCTCCACTTTCGATTCTGTAATAAATTTGTTGTCCATCTCGACGCGAAGATAAAAGACCCTCAGCCTTCATCTTGGCCAAATATTGTGATACGGATGATTGGGACGCGCCACAGTAGGACTCCAGCTCAGATACCGTCTTTTCGCCTTCCGTCAAACTGCACAGTACTTTTAGACGCTGGGGGTGTGCTATAGCCTTCAAAATGGCAGCCACCGACTCACATTGGGACGCTAGCTTATTAATATCTGTTTTCATATTGACCATTATATTATAATATTATAATATGTCAATATGTCGGAGGAACTTTATGAGCAAAAACACAATATTTTATCAGCTCTTCGAACACGAATCTTCAACCTATACCTATATAATCGCGGACGCGAATACAAAGGAAGCAGCGATAATTGATTCCGTTATTGAGACCGTTGAGCGCGATTTAAAGCTGGTGGGAGAGCTTGGACTTAAGCTCAAATATGTACTCGATACCCACATTCATGCCGACCACATTACCGGCGCCGATGAAATACGTAAACGCACAGGCGCCAAAACAGCGGTCAGCGAAAATGCTAAGGTAGAGTGCGCCGACCTAGCTCTAAGAGATGGCGATGAGCTCCCCCTTGGGGACGGTAAAATAAAGGTTCTCTCAACCCCTGGCCATACAGACTCCTGTATGACCTATTTGTTTGATGGCCGTTTATTTACAGGCGATGCTCTACTTATTCGCGGCACCGGCAGAACTGATTTCCAACAAGGCTCTTCAGAAAAGCTTTACGAAAGTATACATACCAAAATATTTACTCTTCCCGATGAGACCCAAATTTATCCTGGCCATGATTACCGCGGGCAAACGGCTTCGACGGTTGGTTTAGAGAAAAGGTTCAACCCGCGTATTGGAATGAATAAGACTAAAAGTGATTTTATTAAAACCATGGCGGAGCTCAAGCTTGCTAACCCAAAAAAAATCCATGAAGCCGTGCCGGCAAACCTTTCCTGCGGCAAGCGCCAGGACAATCGCATCCTTCACCCGACTCTCAATGATGGAATTCCTGAGGTGACCGCGGAAAAGGTCCAAGAAAACTTAGGAAAAGTTCGTCTTATTGATGTACGCACGACGGAGGAATTTAATAATGAACTCGGCCATATTCCTGGAGCTGAGCTTGTTACGCTGGGGCCAGATTTGACCAAATTTTTAAATTCGGGGAACAAAACAGAGGAAATGGTCTTTATCTGCCGCAGCGGTGGCCGCTCTGGCACGGCGACGAGTGAAAGCCAAAAACTTGGCTATAAATACACGGCAAATCTTATTGGCGGAATGATTCGCTGGAACGAAATGAAGTACGAAGTTGAAAGAAAATAAGAGGAGAGTTTATGAATACAGAATGGCTACAGGCCTTATGGGGCGGCGTACTTATAGGAATAGCGGTTTCGCTCATGCTGTTTTGGAACGGCAGAGTCACCGGCATTAGCGGGATTGTTTATGGCATTTTAAATCCCGTCAAGGGCGACGTCGCTTGGCGCCTGTCGTTTGTCTTCGGCTTATTTGCCGGAGGTTTAACCTTGGGAGCGCTCAATTCTCAAGTATTCTCAGGACATATTTCGACGAGCAACCTAACAATTGTATTGGCGGGTCTACTTGTCGGTTTCGGCACTGTTCTTGGCAGTGGATGCACTAGCGGCCATGGAGTTTGCGGCATTAGCCGCCTTTCACCGCGGTCATTAGTAGCTACAGTTTTATTTATTTCCAGTGGCGTTCTTTCCGTCTTTTTATTTAGAATGTTTGGAGTCCTACCATGAAAAACAATATGAGCGCTTGGATAGTTGGGTTCGTTTTCGCATTGGGCCTTGGACTCTCCGGTATGACCCGGCCCGAAAAGGTGATTGGCTTTCTGGATGTTTTCGGAAAATGGGATGTGTCTCTGATATTTGTGATGGTGGGGTCCATAATTGTTCATTTTATATCTTATAAATTAATTCGAAAGCGTCCGAGCCCGCTCTTTTCTCATAAATGGCACGTGCCTGACAAAACAAAAATCACCCCAAGTCTCGTTTTTGGTTCCCTCTTATTTGGAGTCGGATGGGGACTCGCCGGTTATTGCCCGGGACCCGTTATCACCTCTCTCGGGTCATTTCAGTTAAGGCCCCTCCTCTTTACGATCTCTATGTTAGTTGGAATGTACGCGTTTAAATTATTAGACCAACGTTTAAAGATAAATCGGTAATGGAATTAATCGGATATGCTCTCGCGATAGTTATGGGACTCGTTCTCGGCACCATGGGTGCTGGAGGTGCGATTCTTACGGTGCCAATACTTCACTATTTTTTTAGGCAAGAGGCCTATGCGGCCACCACCGGATCTCTATTTATCGTAGGAGTGACAGCGTTTTTTGGCGCCTTATTAAACTGGCGCAAAGGGCAAATAGATTTTAGAACTGGGATCTTTTTTTCACTACCCAGCTTCATCGGCGTTTTTGTGGCGAGAAAGTTTCTGGCGCCACTTGTTTCTGATAAAGTCGTATTAATTTCATTTGCCTCACTCATGATTATCGCCGCTCACAGAATGATAAAATCGGCTAAAACCGCTAGTACTACGGATCGAATCAATACCCCGCCCCTTAAAATAGGTCTTAAAGGATTACTGGTCGGTGCGACCACGGGGTTTGTCGGCGCCGGAGGAGGATTTCTAATTATACCCGCTCTCGTCACTTTGCTCCACTTACCTATTCGAGTGGCTATTGGAACTTCAATGGCCATTGTTGCCTTAAACTCCCTATTTGGCTTCGCTGTTAGCTCCAAAATCTCAGATTTAAATTGGCAGGTCCTCTTATCTATCATTTTATTGGGAGCCGTCGGTACTATGATAGGCCACCACTATTCGCATCGGTTTAACGAACAACGCCTTAAAGTTTGGTTTGGCTACTTTGTTTTACTTGTGGCGGTGTTCTTAATAGGTGACCAGGTAATAAAAATCCTGCTCTAGTTTAGCCACTTTTTAAGTCTTGCTTTAAACTCTTCACTATTGAGCACTTCCAGATGGCCACCGCGAGAAGTCATGACTTCAACTTCTCCGCGCGAAAACGCCTCGGGTAAAGTTTGCGTTTCAACCGTAAGGGTTCCGTCACCTGGGGCCTTTAATTGAATGTCGCCGGTATAGGGATCCTCTATCACGCTCTTACCAAGCAGCTTGATTTGATTAATGGTTGGCTCAGCCTCAGCGACTAAGGAAAAAATTCGCGTATCTGTATTCTTGCGGCCAGTTTGATTTAGCAATTCCAGAAATTTTTTTCCGCGGCCTAAATACATTTTAGTAAATTCCAGACGGCTCTGCGCCACAGCGGGATCATCCTGATTGCCTACTTCATTAAAAAATAGACCCCAACCATTTTTTTCCCATTCCTTCGCGTCGGCGACGGATATCTTTAAAGGCTTGCGGTCTTTATCAACTATAAAATCTCTTTGCAGCTGTGGAACAAAATAGTAACTAATCGGAAAGCTGGCAAAGGCCGCAGGCTCTAAGATTTTTTTATTTAGTGCTACTTCCCGGCCATAATGAAAATTACGAAAAATAAATCCCGATCCTTTAAAAGGAGCCGTTAAGAGTGCGGCGTTTTGCACTAAGCGGCTCCCCGCCCAAGTTTCGACCGCAGTTTCCATTTCTTGCGTGCCATAACGTAAATAGTACGCGCAAAGATAGGCGCCCAGACTGTGGGATACGAGAGTGACTTTAGTCATTCCCTTAGCTCTTAGATTTAGAATAAATTTATCAAGTTCCCGGATACTTTCTAATGCATCCCCACGCCAATCATAGGTAAACGTCGTTACAAAATTATTGCTACCAAAGGAATCTTGTAAAAACGCAAAAGTCGGCTCATATATCGAATAAGAATATAATCCCGGAATTACGCGAACGCTAGAAAGTAAACCGCCGGGTTTAAGTTTTCGGCCTTCAAGCTTTAGCGCAGGGTGGGGAATCACTAAAGTGGCGCTGCCAAAGACCGCCTCGTAAAAGGTTATCCAAATCTTTTCGCCGGTATCTTCCCGCTCAAGCTCGGTACCATAAAATCCTGGCACAAAAACGATGGCACTATTGATCGCTTTATCTATGGCGATAGTTTTATCTTGGGCGAAATTTTTATTCTCGGCCAGCGGTGCCTGGCAGGCGGTGCAAAAGATAAGTAACAGTAAAGTGGTCTTCATTTTTTAACTTTTCAAATTTTAAGTCTTTTACAAATTACCAACAAGTCCAGTAAGCTTTAACCTAACGGAGCCTAATTGATAAATTCAAGATTAGAATTTCAGCAGCATACAATCCAGCTCGTGCGCCGGCCCTACCAACGCACTCTTCGGCTAGTTATTAAACCCGATGGGCAAATTCGTTTATCCTGCCGCAAAAGCACCAGCGAAAGAGAGTTGCAAATTTTTTTGCTGGAAAATATAAATTGGCTAGAAAAGACCTTAAAGAAAATTTTATCCCGGCGCGAAACTAACCCACCTAAAAAATTTATTGCTGGCGAAAAGTTTCCTTTTTTGGGCCGTGATTTAGAATGGCAGGCCCTAGGCGCCCCATTATCCGCCGTGGAAATCAAGTTTCCTTACATAATCGCCTCCGGCAGTCCCGCAAACTTTCCAAGGTTGCTGCGCAAAACTTATCTAGAAAAAGCCCAATTTTACCTCCCCAATCGTTTACTTTTCTGGGCCCAGGAAATGAAACTAGAATATCGTTCACTTAAAATTCGCATTGGCAAGTCCGCGTGGGGAACCTGCAGTCATGATCGCAAGATTTACCTCAACGCTAAGTTAATGTGCTTTTCCCGGGATATTATTGATTACGTAATCATTCACGAGCTCGCGCACTTAGTTCATCCAAATCATTCAAAAAATTTTTGGAGTTTGCTAGCATGCTTTTGCCCCGACTATAAATTGCGCCGCCGCCAGCTGAGACAAAGTCAGCACATCTGTAGTTTTTTGAATTAAAGCATAATCGTATTGAACCATAGCTAAATGGTACCGAGGAGCAGTTTGTCATTAGCCCGC
>CAZCFY010000017.1:0-79322 GCA_964498095.1 uncultured Bdellovibrionales bacterium
GAAAGTATTTGGGCTGTGTTCAACAGCGCTTTAGTATTTTAACTAAGAGATTTGACGTGCAAAACTCCCGTGGCATGACGGTTATGGAAGTGGCCTCGCCAATTTGGCGAATCTGGACGTTTGAGTTTTTTCATGGCAGTCAGCTTGTGGCTGCCATCCGCAAGAAATGGTCAGGACTTTTTTCCGAGATGTTTTCTGACCGCGACAACTTCTTAGTTGAGTTTTCGGATCCCACACTTTCCAATGACGAAAAGCAGCTCGTACTCGCCGCCGCTATATTTGTCGATCTAAAGTATTTCGAAGCCAAGGCCGGTGACTAATCCATGACCTCTTTCCCCGCCTTACTGGCCCGGCAAAGCGGCACGCTTAAAGTCTCAAGATCAGGGGTTGAGTTCGTTCCTGATGCGGATTCGATGGCGCCGTACCTTGTTATTCCCATGGCCTTTCTGCAGGCGAAAACCGACGGCAAAAATAGCGACTATGTTTTTCTTTATAATCGCAATCAGCCTGAGGTTTTAATTTCCGTTCAGGATTTTAAAATATTAGAAGCTTTAAAAAGTAATGGCTTTCTTAATGGCAGAAATTTTGGCCTTAAAACTCCCACAAAAAAGCGCTTCATAATTTCAACGGTTATTTTAGGTACTATTATCACTTTGCTTTTTGTTGTACCGTTTGTAATCGCAAAAATGTCGGGACAGTGGATAGTCGAACAAATTACTCCGGAAATGGAGAGAGAATGGGTACGAAAGCTTGTTTTAAGCGATAAGGGAATGGTTACTCCCGCCCATTTGGAAAAATCAAAACGCCAAATGCGAATTCTCATTGAGGATATCCGCAGTCATAGTCCCGAATTAAAGCCCTTTGAAATCGAGCTCATTGTCGCTGATTCGGAAGTCGTGAATGCGTTTGCCATACCTGGCGGAATATTAATGATTAACTCGGGCTTTATTAAACAGTCGCAAAGCACCGAAGAGATCATAGGAGTACTCGCTCACGAACTTGGTCATATTGAGCGGCGTCACAACGTAAAGAGCATTGTCAGTGGACTTGGGATCACTGCCGGTGCACTGGCCTTAAGCCTTCTGGTCGGGGCCGATATTTCGGAATGGGTTTTGCGCGGATCTAATTTGTTAAATTTAAAATATACACGGGATCACGAAAGGGAGGCTGATGATCGCGGACTCTATTACCTATCCAACGCGAAGATCGCAGCCACGGGAATGATAGATTTTTTTGAGCGATTAAGTAAAACCGAGCCCGGCGGAGCGGCGGCTAATTTACTGGCAATCATGAGTACGCATCCGGCCTCCGCGGAACGCATTAATTATTTGCGCACTAAAAGCAGCCAAAACTTTTATGTCCCACGTAAACCCTTGTTAAAAATTTCGGAAATTAAATCCGCTCTTAAATAAACGAAAACGCTTTCGCGAGTCCCAGGAAAACTGTGTAGAATAAGGCGATATTCAGGGCAAACGCTAAAAAACCAACAAACATTAGCATGATATTTTCTTCCAAAACTCCGAGAGACAAAAAGAAAATAGAAAAAGCCGGCGGAAAATTTGTTCCCGGCGGCAACGGTAGAGCCAAAAGAAAACCACATAAGACAATGAGAACCCCGGCGAACTGATTCACCCATTGCGGATAATTCCCGATGAACTTTTGCGTCGGCACGGTTATTCTTTCAACCCAGTAACTTACTTTCGCGCCAAAGTGGGCCACTTTAGTTATAAACGCGGTACGAATTTTTTTTTCGGCCCATTTTTTGGGGAACCATGGCTTCTTTTTAAGTATTAAACCCACTCCCCCCATCATAATTATCATGCCTAACAATGTCGAAAGCCCCGGAATAGGCACGGGAAAAAAGAAAGGTATCGAAAATACCAAGGCCGGAAAAGCATGCCCCCGACTAGATAGGTTTTCGAATAACTCTTGGAGTCTGATTTCTTCGTGGCTACCTAAAGATTCTAGCTGCTGAAACGATTCAAGTAATTTTGTTCTAGCTTTTTCAGTCATTAACGCGCTTTAGAGTATTCTTATCCGTATGATGAAATACTTTATCCTGTCCCTTGATTTTTAGTTGTGTATCCTCTTCGTAGGAAAAGGAATTCTTATCATGAAATGTGATTTTTAAATCATATTTTACGGTTTGAAACTCCCTGTCGAGAAAAATATTTGAGCAAATTCCGTAAGTTTGCGACCCGAGTGTCGCGGACATATTTAAAACCTTCGCGTTGGGCTCGCTCAATCCACCGGCGATCACGGCAACCCCGCGGGGAATCATAAAACAACGCATCACCTGTTTTTCGCGCGCGTCCCAAAGCCAATACCCCAATTCTTCATGGAACGCATCACTCTCGCCCAATCTAAAAGCGGTGGTAGAATAGCGAAGTCCATATAAGATTTGCTCGTGATTATTTACGACGCCAATATATTCAAATTTCATCCGCTCACGGTACTTATTATTTTCGCTACTAACGCGGTCGTCATTGGGTGCGATATCGTCGCCTTTATCTCCCTCCCACGTACCTACTAATGGTGCTAACGGTCCCAGCGTGTCAAAGTTAGTACTCATTTCTCACCTCGAAAAAATTATGCTACTAATTTTTTATGAACACCACAAAAGCCTTTGCGGCAAAAAAAGCTAACGCACCGCTTGCGCCCTTTGAAATCATGCGCCGAAATCCCGGACCACAAGATGTCCAAATTAAAATAGATTTTTGCGGCATATGTCACTCGGACCTACATCAAGTCGCTAATGAGTGGGGTGGCGGCATTTATCCAATGGTGCCTGGTCACGAGATTATTGGTCACGTTACCGCAATGGGCAGCCAAGTTAAAAAATTTAAAAATGGAGATGTCGTCGGTGTAGGCTGTTTGGTTGGTGCTTGCCACGACTGCGCAAGCTGTCATGAGGGCTTAGAGCAATATTGTCTAAATGGCTTTATCGGCACCTATGGCGGCTACGAGAAAGACGGTGAAACTCCAACCTACGGCGGCTACTCATCCTCCATCGTCGTTGACGAAAATTTTGTTTTAAAAATTCCCGCCGGAATGGATCTAGCCTCTGCAGCACCCTTACTATGCGCTGGAATTACAACTTACTCGCCGTTAAAACACTGGAAGACAGGCCCAGGAAAAAAAGTAGCGATCATCGGACTTGGTGGTTTGGGTCATATGGGAATTAAAGTAGCCAATAAGATGCAGGCTGAAGTTTCGGTATTTACAACTTCGAAATCAAAAGCCGAAGATGCCAAGAGATTAGGTGCGCATCATGTAATTCTGAGCCGCGATCCCGAACAAATGTCTGATGTCGCTAATAAATTTGACTTAATTCTCGATACTGTTTCGGCACCCCATGATCTTAATATGTACACCGCAACTCTAAAACTCGATGGCACGCTTGTCTTACTTGGTTTACCAGAAAAAAATCTAGAAATTGAGCCGTTTAATTTAGTGATGGGCCGCCGAAGCATTGCAGGCTCCCTAATAGGCGGAATCCCAGAAACACAGGAAATGTTAGATTTTTGCGGCAAACATAAAATCGTGTCTGATATTGAAATCGTTAAGCCTGATAAAATTAATCAGGCTTACGACCGTCTTAAAAAAAGCGATGTGAAATACCGCTTTGTCATAGACTTACGGGAGTTAAGTTAACTTCTACACTTGGTGGTGGTTCAACTTCACATTGCCGTAAAACCAATTGTATCAGCGAAGCCTGATCTAGACTCACCACCGCTTCTTCGTCAAGTTGGTTAGCTTGCACAAGTAAACTCGTGTTTATGCGCAGATTGGCATCAGTTCCACATGGTGACCAAAGAATCGCCCCATCAGGTGATTCGTGATGAATGTTTACTTCTTCGCTGATTTCACCCAAATAGCTTTCCTTGTACAAGGCCCCCTCGCTGCCCGCGATAAAATATTCACTGAGCAACTGGGCCTGTGCACCTTCTGACAAGCTGACATAGCCGCGATAATCCGCCGCCACAATTCCCACCTGAAAACCTGCGGGTACAGTTACGGGAATTGCAACATTACAACTCTTTCGCCCAATGCGTCCCTCACCGCGCCCCGCTGCGGCCGTGTACTGATCAAACTGCAAAACAAGCGCGTTCTTTTCGGCGTCACCGGCAACAACAATACTTCCCTCAGGACAGCCATTTCCCCCATATGCAATTTCACCAACCTGAATAATATCTCCCTCATTTTTTGTTTCGATACGGTCCTGATCCGCCGTCGCGCGGCTGCAGGCGATACTTAAACTTAAAATCAAAACTAAGATGTTTTTCATAGCCCCTCCCCCTGCAGATTCTTTTGCAAACCTAAAACCAATGGCGCTTTTACAAAATGCACCTATCCGATGTGTTACTTTCCAATCTCATTTGGCAAAATGCGCCCTACGTCGATGGCATCTGACTTGCTAAAGGTCTGTTGGAAGCACGCAAAATGGGGGAAACATGATACCAATTAAGAAAATATTGTATGCGGCATTAGCCATTTCAATGGCGCTTGGGGTCACGTCAGATGCTGATGATACAGAAAGTCAGAAAATCACTCGAGAACAAAATTCGGGACTAATTTTAAAAGGTCAACTCAGCAAAAACATATATAAGGTCGAAAAAAAGCAAGAGTCCTACGAGGTCGATGTCCCCTACGAGGAAAAAGTTGAATACACAGTCAGCGTTCCTTACGAGGATACCGAGACTTACGAAGAACAAGTCCCCTATGAAGGTACGGAGACTTACGAAGTTGATGTTCCCTATGAGGGTACCGAAACCTACGAAGAGCAAGTTCCCTATGAAACGCAAGAGGCTTACGACGAACAAATACCCTATGAAGACCGCGAATCCTATCAAGAGCAAATTCCTTACGAAGATACGGAAACTTACCAGGATACAGAAACAACTTACACGACCGAACGCGTTTGTGAAAACGTAACTGATTATCGTGAGTCTTGCCAGACAGAAAAAATATGCCGAAAAAATCCCGTTCAAGACGGAACCTGCACCGTCGAACGCGTTTGCCGCGAACGCAATGGCCAACAAATTTGTTTTGAGCAAAAAAAATGTAACCCGTCCACTGGAGGCGACGAAGTCTGCACCGACAAAAACGTTTGCCGTCGGGAACCTTACACGAAACAAGAGTGCTCAAACCGTCAGGTACCCCACACGCACACAGTAACAAAAACGAGGACGGTTACCAAATACCGCAGTGAAACCCGTTACCGAACTGTCACTCGCTACCGCACAGAAACCCGCTACCGCAACGTAACCAAATATCGTAGTGAAACGCGAACTCGCACCGTAACTCTTCACCGTCGCGAAACGCGCACCCGAACCGTGACTATGTACCGCACCGAACAGCGCGTACGAACCGTGGTTCGCCATCGAGATGAAACCCGGTGCTGCAAAACCGAAACACGGGTGCGTAAGGAAACCAGATGTTGCGTGACTCGTGATGTGACCGTTTTAGATCACGTGTGGAACTTACCTTATACAATTCGCTTTCCTGAAGCTGCAAAACTAGAGGCCGATGAATCCGAAATAATAACGGCACAGATTAAAGGCACCGAAGCGACGCCCGATGTAGACCTCCATATTGATAGTCACATCTTTACCTATAAGATAGATAAAAGTACAAACGCCAAAGAAGCGCAAATCGCCCTGACCGTAGTTCCTCATTTGGAAGTCAAAGATATGGGGGAAGGAACCATTACCGATTTCAAAGCGCTCTACCATCCCGATGGCTATATCTTGACGTTTAAGGATATAGCGGTTTTCCGCCGAATAATTACCAAATATAAAATCCAAATCGTTGATTCCGAGAAAAAGGTAATATGGGAAAAAGAAACAGATGCCACTTCTCAAATTGGACGTTTCCAAACTGACGTGCAACTTGACGAATCCAGAGCCTACACCGTACAAATTGCCACTCAGCGTACAGGCGTAATTCTAAAGTCCCCGGTGCAATTCATTACTGGCGGCAAACTTGAAATTACAAAATACGGCAAAGAAGAAGTCGGCGAACATACGGTTACGGAGCCACTCGTCGAAAGCCGTGAGCAGAAAAAAATCTTAATCTTCGAAGATAAAGGTCACATAAATAAAATTGAAACGAAGTATTCAATATCAGTCGTAAATGCTGACTTAGAGAAAGTCGTTTTTCAAAAAGATATTTCCGCAAAGGATGTCCTCGCGCCTTCACGCAAAGTAGAATTAGATTTGACTGCGGCACTAGAGGACACCCGCCCCACTTACCGAATTGTTGTAAGCGTTAGCCGTACAGGGGCCATTTTAAAGGAGCGCGTCCAATTCCGAAAGTTGACGGAGATAAAAAATAAAATAGATTTAGAGGGCCTTAAAAAGCCCGAACTTTTAGCTGGTGTTACCATTAAGGGTAATGGCCCGAAAGCCACAATAACCATTCTCGATAGGGCTCCGGAAACCAAATCGGTTCGCAACACTTACTATGTGACGCTGAAGAGGAAGACTCTGGGTATTGAGCGAACGGTAGCTGAGGCCCGCTTTGATAAAGCTAGTTTTGGTGCCACGGCACTTAAAGATTTAACATCTAGCCAAGTAGAACGCTACTTTGAGTCCGGTGCCAAACTGACATTTGAGATTACTTTGGTTCGTGAAGATCTCGACAAGAAGCCTACAGTAGTCATTGCCAAAGTTATTAAGAAGTTTGACATCACGGTGAAATAAGCAAAGTTCTTTCGCTTTGGCGACTCTTAGTCCTTGCGTGCTGTCACCAAAACTTGTTCTTTAATCTTAAATACTCTGGCGGCATTGTCATGAAAGACTGCCTGCCAGTGTTCTTTAGGAATAGCTTTTTTATAAAGCTCAACGTAATCAGAAATACGAACCAGCGGCCAATCGGTACCAAACATAAACTTAGCGGGATTTTCGATATAACCAAATGCCCAGCGGATTTGCTTAACGGCATACTCATCAAGACTTTCTGGTTTTACCTTCTTCAAGTCCCCAATGAGAAGTGCGGAGGCCTCCACAAATACGTTGGGATTTTTATAGGTAACTTCGGCCGCGGATTGTACCCAAGGATTGCCTAAATGCGCGATCACGAAATTCACCTTCGGGTTTTTAACTGCGACTTCATCAATCGTCAGCGGATCAGAATACTTCAGAAGAGCTTCCGCACTATAAGTATCTCCCGTATGAAACACTACGGGAACGTCATATTTTTGCGCAAGCTTGTAGACCGGCGTATGGGCTTTGTCATAGGCATAGCGGTGAACATAGCCTAAATAAATTTTAATACATTGATAATCCTTTTTCTTCAGCCCCGTTTCCAACGATTTTAGATCGATTTTTTCAGTCACACCAAAACACTGAAAAACATTAAGGCGCTTTAAATCCTTAAATTTCTGACTTCCTTTACGGGTTGTATGCGAAATTGCGGCGACAACATTGGCTTCCTTTAATTCTTTCTTAAACTCTTCCTCGGTGACAGGAATTTTACTGGTTTCCTCGAGTTCGCCCGTAAAATTTGCGTGCGTATGCACGTCAATAATTTTTAGAGGCTCGATGGCAAAGACAGAAAAAGAAAACAATAAAGAAAAAACTAAGGTTTTAATCATGGTTGCTCTCCTTAGAGGCAACATAAGACTAAAGATTTACATTATCAAGCATTGAGTGTGCGGTCGTGAGAATTTAAGGCCGCCTCTTTGATGGCTTCCGAAAGCGTGGGGTGACCATGCATGGTGAGTGCGATGTCTTCGGCAGTTGCGCTAAACTCCATGGCGACACAAAGTTCGTGAATCATTTCTGAAGCGTTAGCCGCAATGATATGCGCGCCGAGAATCTCGTCGGTTTCTTTATGTACCAAGAGTTTAACCAAACCCTCCGTCTCGCCAACGGAGATCGCGCGGCCATTGGCCACAAAGCGAAATTGTCCTTGCTTATAAGGAGTGCCGGCGGCCTTTAATTGCTCCTCTGTCTTTCCTACGGAAGCAACCTCGGGATGTGTATAAAGAATGCCCGGGACTAAATTGTAGTTCACCCTTGGTTTTTCGCCAGCCATAAATTCTACACAGGCTACACCTTCTTCTTCGGCTTTGTGAGCGAGCATTGCGCCCCCAATAACATCGCCAACGGCGTAAACTCCCGCCACCGCCGTACGGAAATTAGCGTCGACTTCCAAAAACCCTTTAGCATTTGTTTTTAGTCCAACGTTTTCTAAACCCAAATCTTGCGTCATGGGTTTACGCCCAATACTGACTAAGACTTTTTCGTAGTTTAAAGTTTCGCTTTGACCCTTTGATTCCAACACAACTTCAGCGCCACCATTTTTGGGAGTTACAGTTTTCACAGCGGTATTGAGTTTAAACTCAATGCCCTGATCCTTTAATATTTTTAATAAACGGGTACTGATCGCTTCATCCATGCTGGGCACAATCTTTGGTAAAAATTCGACGACCGTTACTTTCGACCCGAGCCGGGACCAAACGGAACCCATCTCTAATCCAATGTATCCGCCGCCAATGACCAACAGTGACTTCGGAACTGCCGGAAACGCCAACGCCCCCGTTGAAGAAACAACTGTCTTTTCGTCTATCGCCATATTAGGAAAGCTTGAAGGTACACTCCCCGTGGCTATCAAAATATTAGTTGTCGTCAACGATTCGGTGGAGCCATCAGGTTTTTTAACGACGACCTCGTTTGCTGATTTAATTGAGCCCATGCCCTGAATGCCATACACTTTATTTTTTTTAAAAAGCCCCGCTACGCCCATTGTTAATTTTTTAACAACTTCGTCTTTACGGGCGAGCATTTTAGCAAGTTGTAAATTGACCTGTGGCACCTCAATACCATGCTCGGCCGCTTCATGCTTCATCTTATGGTAAAAGTGACTCGATTCAAGCATAGCTTTGCTAGGTATACAGCCCACGTTTAAACAGGTGCCACCGAATGTAGGGTCCTTCTCAACACAGGCCACGCGCATGCCAAGCTGAGCCGCACGAATAGCGCCAATATAGCCGCCGGGGCCCGAACCAATTACCACAACATCAAAACGATTTTGAGACTCTGCCATTTTTTACTCTTAATTAATATCTTTTTCAGAGACGATGGTTTCTAAATATTCTTTTACTTTTACGAGCGACGTCACTGATTCCTTGCCGTCAATTAAACGGTGATCGTAACTCAGGGCCACGTACATCATCGGACGCACTTCGATATTCCAGCCGCCGCCCTCTTTAGCGATCGCAATGGGGCGGAATTCTGTTTTGTGAAGTCCAAGAATAGAACTTTGCGGCGGGTTTAAAATCGGCGTGGACAACAGTGACCCAAAAATTCCACCGTTAGTCAGCGTTGTCGTACCACCCATCATTTCTTCTATTCCCAATTTTCCAAGCCGCGCTTTGTCGGCCAGACGGGCCACTTCTTTTTCAATCTGACTGTAAGAAAGGTTTTGCGTGTTGCGAATAACGGGAACGACAAGACCGCGGTCCGTACTTACCGCGATACTTAAATGTACGCTTTTGTTTAAGACAACTTCCTCGTCTTCGATAAAACCGTTAATTGCCGGAACATGGCCGATGGCGTAACACATCGCCCGCGCAAAGAAAGACATAAAGCCCAGTTTGATGCCATTTTTACTTTGAAAATCATCTTTAAGTTTTTCACGTAAAGACATCACGCGGGTCATGTCAATTTCATTAAAAGTCGTTAGTGTCGCCGTACTTTGCTGAGAGTAAACCAAACGTTCCGCGATTTTTTTCCGGATGACGCTCATGGGCTTACGCTCTTGCTCGCCCACCAAATCAAAGCCAAGACTCGGCCCTTGAGACGGCATTGGCATTTTTCCTTCGCGAATTGCTTTGCGCTTTCCTGGGCCAAAGCCTTTCATTTCCACTTCCATAAATCCACCGCCGCCAGCTCCCGCGCTCATGGTTGTCGTTGGTGGTGGGGGCGTTGTGGGTTTTGCTGGAGAAGCCGCCGACGTCGCGGCAGTGGGGGGCGGTGGCGGTTCCGTGCGCGGCGGCGCCAAGGGCTTACCCGCGCCGGCGGGCTTTGCCGCCGCTGTATCTACCGTTCCGACTACGGCGCCAATGGCAACCGTGTCACCTTGGTTTACTTTTAGATTTACTTGTCCGCTTTCGGGGGCCACGACTTCGACAGTTGCTTTGTCAGTTTCTATTTCAAAAATAGGATTATTTTTATCAATCCAATCGCCGCTCTTAACAAACATTTTACCAATATTTGCCTCCACGATGGACTCTCCCACACTGGGAATCACCACGTTAATCATCGCCATGTTAACTCCTAATAATATCGGCCAAGAAAGCCTCTAATTCTTTTTTATGCCGCGAGCTCGATCCCGTCGCCGGGCTGGCTGCTGTTTTTCTGCCGGCATAGCGCAAATTCATTCCCAGCTCATCGGTGGCAAGCTTGATAAACGACCAAGCCCCCATGTTTTTTGGCTCTTCTTGAACCCACACCCAATCCTTCGTGGATTTGTATTTTTCTCTTAAATTTTGAATTCCCAAATGATCCAGTGGATAAAGTTGTTCGAGGCGTACAATGGCCACAACTTCCGAAAGATTTTTCTCTTGGACCATTTTTTTGATGTCCCAATAAACCTTTCCGGTACAAAAAATAACCTGGACGCACTTTTCGGGGCTCACGTCATCAACTAACAGATTTTTAAATCCACCCTTTAAAAATTCCGTACGCGGCGAAACCACTTCGGGCATACGCAGCGGACTTTTTGGCGTCATCACGACTAGAGGTTTGCGGAAGGGACGCAATACTTGACGGCGTAACATATGACAGAACTGCGCGGGTGTTGTCGGATAACAGACTTGCATATTATCCTCTCCCGCCATTTGTAAAAATCTTTCCAACCGCGCACTGGAGTGCTCCGGTCCCTGGCCTTCGTAGCCATGCGGCAGTAATAATACCAATCCACTCATGCGGCGCCATTTGAGTTCGCTAGAACTTATAAACTGATCCACTATGATTTGCGCGCCATTGGCAAAATCTCCAAACTGCGCTTCCCAAATTGTTAGAGCGTTGGGTTCCGCTAAGCTATAGCCGTATTCAAAGCCCATGACGGCATACTCAGAGAGAGGACTATTGAAAACAAAAAACTTCGCTTTACCGTTTTCAAAATCTTTTAGCGGCATATGCTTTTTTGCCGTCTTGTAATCGGTCATTTCCACGTGGCGATGACTAAAAGTTCCGCGGCGGCTGTCTTGTCCTGATAGCCGCACGCTATAGCCCTCAAGTAGCAACGCGCCAAAAGCAATTTGTTCGGCAACGGCCCAATCGTAAATAGGTTCCTTTTTTAAACCTTCAAGACGTGAATCAAGCATTTTGCGGAACTTCGGCAGCGGCTCAAAGTCTTTGGGCACGGTATGAATTGCAGCAATAATCTTATCGAGTTTCTCCGCCGCAATCGATGTATCAAAATACTCCGTCATCTCGCCGGGATTTGGCGTGCGCAAAGTGGACCATTTCTTACTCATGGTCTCGTATTTCTGCTCTTTACCGCTTTCCTTTACGCGTTTTAACTTTTCATCCAGATAACTTTCGTAGTTTGTCTTCCTTTGGGCCACATAATCCGAAGTTAAGTGATTTCCAGCAACCACTTGCGCGGCATATTGATCCATTGCGGTCTTTTGCTGGCCAATTTTGTCATACATTTGGGGCTGCGTAAATCGCGGCTCATCACCTTCGTTGTGTCCGTATTTTCGGTAACAGTAAACGTCGACAAAAACATCACGCTTAAACTTGGCACGGAATTCAGTCGCCAGCGATACTACGTGCATTACGGATTCGACATTATCACCATTGACATGAAATACGGGAGCCTGAATGGCTTTCGCAAAGTCCGTACAATAAATTGTTGAACGAGAATCTTCTGGCAGAGTCGTAAATCCAATTTGATTATTAATTACCAAGTGAATTGTTCCATTTGTAGAATAGCCTTCAAGACCCGCAAGATTCATCGTCTCGGTAACAATGCCCTGGCCAACTACGGCCGCATCACCGTGAATCAAAATTGGCAGCACTTCGTCCCGCGAAGAATAATTATGATCCTGCTTGGCGCGCGTGACCCCTTCGACAACCGGATCAACAGCTTCTAAGTGGCTAGGATTAAAACAAAGACTAAAGTGCACGGGCTTGCCGTCCACGTCGACGTCATTGGAGTAACCCAAGTGATATTTTACGTCGCCGCTACCGCCGAAATCAGAAGCATAAGGCGAACCATTAAACTCATTAAATATAGTTTCTGGATCTTTTTTTAGTACGTTGACCAAAACATTTAATCGTCCCCGGTGAGCCATTCCGAGAATAATTTCTTTGACTCCCGCCAAAGCGGCGGTGCGCACTAGGCGTTTTAAAGCAGGTATTGTAGATTCCGCACCCTCTAATGAAAAACGTTTTTGTCCCGTAAAATTTTTCTGCAAGAAACTTTCAAAAAGTGTCGCGTGAATTAAGTCTTCGAGAACGACTTTTTTCTCGTCCACAGAAAACGCTGAACGATTGGCAAGGGGCTCCATGCGGGTCTCTAACCAATTCGTAACTTTCTCGTCAGAAATATGTTTGTATTCAACGCCAATATCCCGGCAATAAATTTCGCGCAAACGGATTTCTATTTCAGGAATCGTCGCCATTTGCAGGCCAATTATTTTTCCAGCCTGAAATTTCTGATCTGGCTTTACCCCTTCCAAACCAAACTTAGAAAGTTTTAAATGTTCAGGAATCTGCGGTTTTTCTGCCGCTAAAGGATTTAAGTGGGCCGCCAGATGCCCGCGCGTACGATAGGCTTCGATCAAATTTAAAATTCTAATTTCTAAGTCAACACCCGCCGCGGTCGCTACTGCCGCCGTTCCATTTCCATTGGCGTACCCATTTCCGTAGTGAGAAGCGGCACTTTCTTGGCCGACTTCCATGCCATCAAAAAAGAGCCGCCAGGTGACCGGCAAGGCTTCGGGGTTTTGATAATAAAGCGCCCTTAGAGTTTCTAAATATTCGGGAGAAATAAATGACAAATAGGAAATGTTTGCAGCGTCCATATGTTTACTCAAAATCATATCATTTCAGCCTGGTGGCCGACAAAAGCAAATGATTTTGATTATATGGGGCAGGGCAAAAGGCGAGCCGCAACCCGCCCTTATTTTTACATCTGGATATTAACTAAGACTGGAAAATGGTCAGAGAAGCCTGCCTCATTCGGGTCCGTGCTACCAAAGTCATAAGGAATAGGCACATTACGCATAGTTTTGCCATAATGGGGGCTTTTTGGCTTTCGCTCTGTGTAATCATGCACGCCAAATTTCGGTTTTACGATCGTGAAACTCTCGGGAATCACTTTTAACTCGCCTCTAGATACTAAGTTTTTAGTGACAAGAATTCGGTCCAGGCGTTCCCAGCGGAATTTAGCAGCATAAAAATATGTGCCTTCAAGCCCACTCTCTTTGCCTTTACTAAGACCCTTGGCATGCTCTTGCGCATCAACCATCGCCTCGGATAGTACGTCGCTAATGGCATTGGGACTTTCTCTTTCCGTCGTATTAAGATCGCCGATCACCACCGCATAGTAATTCTTCTTCGTATGTTTACGGTGCTGTTGCTTTAAATCTGCCAATAAAGTTTCGGCGGCCAAAACCCGCGTTTCCTTGGGCTTTTGTTGTGAAGGCCAATGGTTAACATACACACCAAAAACGGCAGACTCCTTGCCCTTTACACGAAAGTCCACGCGCAAAATGTTGCGTGTGCGTAAACGGCCTTCTTCAGGTTTAAGCACAATTTCTTCATGACCAAGATACGAAAGTTTCTTTTGATTAAACAATAGCGCCACATCAATGCCGCGGGCATCCGGGCTATCGGTAATTAAGAATTTTTCGTAACCTAAATCGGAAGCCAGATTGCGCACAACAATCTCGTTTTCCACTTCTTCTAGACCAACGACGTCAGGCAGATAGCCTTGTGAGGCGATCATGCGTTTTAGTTGGTGAATTTTTAGTTCGGCTTTATCCTCAGTCCAATCCGTCTTCAGACACATTTCGCGATAGTAGGGTACAGGATTTCCATAGCAGCGCTTTTCTTTTCCCGGAAACCCCAGTGGTAAAAACGTATAGTCGTCTTTTCCCTCGTCGTGGTTGAAATCAAATGTATTCTCCGTATTGTAGGCCATGACACTTAAGAGATCGTCACCTAACCCGTGGTAACCGCCATCAATGGCGAAAACAGTAAAACTAAATTGAAAAACTAAGATGCAGAAGAAGCTTGCGAATCGGTTCATGCGTAAACCTCCCTTTGCTGTTACCAACAATTGGAACACAAGACCTTTATCCGGGTAAACACTAATTTTTAGTTTTTTTTGACAATCGATTTTTGTGGTTTTTCTTGCAGCAGTTCTGACACAATTCTAATGATTCCAGAATTGACTTCTGTTAGCTCTCATTAACCGCACGGACAAGATGTTCAACGACGCCTTTTGCATCACCAAACACCAACGAACAGTTGTCATAATAAAACAAATCATTGTCGACGCCGGCATAACCGGGTTTCATCGAACGTTTATTAACGAAAACTTGCTTCGCTTTGTAAGCGTCAAGTATAGGCATTCCATAAAGAGGACTTGACTTGTTTGTTTTTGCCGCTGGATTGACGACATCGTTAGCACCTAAAACTAAACACACATCCGTTGACGAAAACTCGCCATTAATTTCTTCAAGTTCAAAAACACAATCATAGGGTATATCGGATTCCGCTAAAAGGACGTTCATGTGACCAGGCATGCGGCCGGCAACGGGATGAATTGCAAATTTAACTTCAACGCCTTTATGCATGAGAGCTTCATAAAGTTCTTTAACCGCGTGTTGCGCTTGAGCCACTGCCATTCCATAACCAGGAACAATAATGACTTTCGACGCATTGGCCATCATAAAAGCGGCATCTTCGGACGCCGATGATTTTACTGATTTACCCGCAGTTGCTGATGTGTCCACCGAACCTTCAGCGCCAAATCCGCCGAGTATCACACTGATAAACGAGCGGTTCATCGCCTTACACATTATATATGATAAAATTGCGCCGCTACTGCCGACTAACGCCCCCGTTGCGATTAGCAAATGATTATTGAGAGTAAAGCCCGTAGCGGATGCGGCCCAGCCGGAATAAGAATTTAACATCGATACGACAACCGGCATATCGGCGCCGCCGATAGGTATGATCAGTAAAACTCCCAGGAGCAAGGCCAGAACAGTTAAAATTAAAAATGAATTTAAATCATGAAAAATACAAAACTTAACACACAGACCGACGATGCCTAATCCAAGAATTAAGTTCAAAAGATGCTGGCCCTTAAAAGTAATGGGGTTAGAGCGCATGAGTTCTTGGAGTTTAGCAAATGCAATAAGTGAACCGGTAAAGGTCAGTGCCCCGATCGCGCTACCCAAAGAAAGTTCAGTGGCAATTACGGCATTCATTTGTTCCGCTTCGTGAGAAAGGAATGTTCCCACGGAAATCAACACGGCCGATAGTCCCACAAAACTATGTAACAGCGCTACGAGTTGGGGCATGTTCTTCATTTGAATTCGCAACGCTAAGACGGTCCCGATAACAGCACCCACGGCCAGTCCGGCCCAAATCCAATTATAAGTTTTCACCTCGGGATGAATTAGCGTCATGCCAACGGCAAGTAACATCCCGATCATCGCCGAATTATTTCCAAATATAGCGGTTTTCGGCGAACTTAAACCCTTCAGGCCAAAGATAAAAAATATCGTTGCTATTAAATATACGGATGCAAAAACGTCAGCGCTCATTATTTCTTCTTTTTAAACATGGATAACATTCTTTGCGTTACCACGAAACCACCAAAAATATTAATTGCCGCAAGAGCCACGGCCAAAAAGCCAAGTACGGGAATCAATCCATCATTCGTATAACCCGCAACGAAAATTCCCCCAACAACGACGATCGCGCTGATCGCATTGGTCACCGCCATTAAAGGCGTGTGGAGAGCCGGAGTAACACCCCAAATTACATGGTAACCCACAAAACAAGACAATACGAATACATAAATTCCAACCAGCGTCGGTGACATTAGGCTCTTAACTCCCCGTTATGCGTAAGACAAGCTCCCGCAAGCAAGTCATCTTTGAAATCCACTTTTAAATCTTTGCCCATTATGGCTAAAAAATTATAAAGATTATTACCGAAAAACAAACTCGCGTCCGCCGGCAATAGACTGGGAAAGTTTAAAGTACCAACGACCTTTACGCCGTTGTCAGAGGCAACAACTTTTCCCGCCTGCGTGATTTCACAATTTCCGCCGGTGGCCGCCGCTAAATCAATGACTACCGAGCCCCGGCGCATACCCGCGACCGCTTCTTTCGAGATAAGAACTGGCGCTTTGCGGCCCGGAATTGCCGCCGTACTCACGATGATATCAGCGGTTTTTAATTTTTCCGTCAGCAAACGCTGCTGCTCACGCTTTCCTTCTTCGGAAAGTTCTTTAGCATAGCCACCCGAACCTGTACCCGATTCCGCCATTTTTAATTCGATGAATTTTGCACCTAACGACTCTATTTGTTCTTTTACTTCCGGCCGCACATCGTAGGCCTCGACATTGGCCCCCAAACGTTTTGCCGTAGCAATCGCTTGTAATCCAGCGACCCCTGCGCCAAGCACAATTAGGCGCGCGGGCTTTGCCATTCCCGCCGAGGTCATCATTAATGGTAAAAAGCGGCCGTAATGAGCCGCCGCTTCGATAACCGCGCGGTATCCGGCAATGTTAGCTTGTGAAGACAGGACATCCATGGATTGAGCCCGCGAAGTGCGCGGTAATTTCTCCATGGCAAAGACGGTTACTTTTCTTTGTTTTAGCAACTCGAGGACATTTTTATTTTCGTGCGCAAAAATCAAACTTAAAAGAACTCCGCCGGATTTTAAGCTTTCAGCCTCTTGCAAAGTTGGCGGGTTTATTTTGAAAACAACATCCGAATTTAATACGGCTTGGGCTTCACCGATTTGAGCGCCGGCTTTAATATAGTCATCGTCAAAAAATCCAGCGCGTACACCCGCCCCTTTTTCGACCAGGACGGAAAATCCAAGCTTTATAACTTTTTTAACTACGTCAGGAGTCGCAGAAACGCGATTTTCAAAAAACTGACCATCGCGATTTTCACTTGGAATGCCTAATTGCATCCCCTACTTGTCGTATTTAATTCCTAATTTGACAACATCTTTATCAAGTTCTTTACGCCAAACTATCGTTGCACTTGTTGGGTGCATTTTGCCGACCTGAACAATAAATTTGTCACCCTCTTTTAAACGGCGGGTGGTTGGGATGCACACGGCACAACCAGTACTTGATTCGTTCAAAATTATGCCCACCGAATCGATAGCAAACTCCGACTCACTTTCGGCGAAACATAGAACCGCATAATCCCCGATATCGGGAGCGTAACGAATCGCGCGTCTTTGCACATCGCTCGCGCCTTTTACTTTTTTAGCAGCCATGGCGACCTCCAAAGTTCTATTTTAACCCGATTCGCTTTAAGTTGAAAACTTAGACGCCCCTTTAGTCGAGCTGGACGGCGTGTTATAAGGTAGTTGGCTCTTCCAATACCCCCGGATCTGCGTTAGTTTCCAGCATCAATGAATGAAATTACGATAAAAGCAAAACTCGATGGCGAAATTTTTCCTATTACACTTCAGTGGCACGACAAGGGTTTAAGCAAAATTAAACTTGGGACAGAAACTACACTTGCCAAAAAAGTCAGGGTGCCGACAGAAATTGAAAAGCTCGCGGCGGAACTTAAACTGTATTTTAGCGGAAAACTTAAGAGTTTTTCCTTTAATTGGTTTGATGAATCTTGTTGTTCGGAGTTTCAGAAAAGGGTTTATACGGCGGCGAGAAAAATAGGTTTTGGAAAAACGAAAACCTACGCGGAACTGGCCAGAAAAATAGGTCAACCAAAAGCGTCGCGCGCCGTCGGCACGGCCCTCGGGAAAAATCCGTGGCCCCTTATAATCCCGTGTCACCGGATTAAAAGTAAGACGTCTTTGGGTGGGTTTTCGGCTCCAGGTGGGATAAAAACGAAACAGTGTCTCTTAACTTTAGAGAGCTGAATTTTTTATAGATTGACGCTATTTTCGCTGCGCGCTATATTGACCTTAAATTTGGGGGAAAAAATGAAAACCAAATCTCTTTTCATGATGTTAGCGGCTTTTAGTTTTTTACTTTCAGGCTGCCCATCCGGTGGTCCTTCCTATCGCCTCGTATTCGATCACAAAGTCTGCGGAACTGATCAAAAATTAGAAAAATTGGGGCCGGGTGAGGCGCAAGAGTTTTTCAACTTACTGGCTCCCATTGCTGATTTAGACCGTGCAACTTTACAAGCGCCAAGACCTGACGACGGCAAATTAGAACGCCCCGAAGTGCAAAAAAAGATCGTTGCTGATTTGCGCGAACGTTGTAACTTTGACGAGCGCGACGCCTTGGGAAAAGAATTTGAAAACCAAACTTTTAAGTTTGGCAAAAAATTATCCGTAGATAAAAAAGCCGAAGTAAAGTGTCCGTTAAAGATTGACGAAACTATTGTCCCATTAAAAGAATCCCCGGCGTTTGTCGGCAAACCAACTACCACTCGCACCGCGAAGGCCACTGCCGCCGTTAGTTGGACCAAACAAGATCCCAACTATAAATATTTTGGCAAGATCTCTAGTATAGAATTAAAAGGCACGGCGGAAACATTCTTTTATAAAAAGCTACCCACCGAACAAGCCGATCCTGGTTATCAAAATATGCTGCTTACAGTTGACGAGCAATACACCCTAACAGCGGGGCTCGAAGGCAATTTTACAGCTTCTGGCCACTATACGACTTGCCGAAAGCTGCAAGAGGATAACGACATCAAGACCAATAAGCCCAATGTACGTTTTGACGTCGCCGTCACCCGAATTGGTTTAAAGACAGATAAAATTAAGGGTGAAGGAAAGTTTATCGTTGTTTGGAAATTATTTTTCGACGAAAAAACTCAGTCTTGGGTAAGAGACCGCACTGTGCGTAATGATTTTTATATTAACGACGTGTTGTTATCCACCGAAGATATCGCGACATTAGAAAATAAACGCCGCGAAACCATCGGATTTAAACCTTAGCGCTCGATAGTCACGCGAAAGGTTGCGCGGCAGCCATAGTCAACCCAAACACCGTCGCGGCTAAAGCCCCAGCTGCGGCCCTGAGTGCAGTTAGCCCGCGAATGCTGCTGCAATAAAAACCCATCAATAAAGTAGCCTCCGAAATTACAAAATTGATACCGGTTATTTTGGCTAGAGCAAGTTACATCATAAGTCTGGCGGCGTGAGGCATACGTTACGACCTCAAAAACCGCGCGACAGCCGCGGTCAACCCAAATGCCATTTTGCAGAATACCCCAAGCGTGATTTGGAATACAGGCACGGTCAGAATACTCCTGAACAATAAAGGCGTCCTGTACTTGTTCCCTCACAAGGCACTGGTGATATTGATAGTTAAGGCTTTCACAAAGAATTCGGTATCGATTCATCAACGGTTGCGCCTCAACATCAAAAGTTAAAGCACTTAAAAAAACCAATAGTAACTTGGACATTAATCCCCCCTGTAAAGTCTATGATGAAGTAAGCGAAAGACGAAAGTCTAGGAAATATTTTCCGACAGGCATTCTACACGGTCCGGGTTTACGCCAACAAATTGATCTCTTAACGTAGTTTAGAGAGAATATTTTGAGGAAAGAACGCGAAGCACTAAGCTTTCGAGTTTAAGAAGAAAATGGGAAATTATATAGTTCTCGAGGATGACTCGCGGATTGAACGGCAAATTAACATGTTCATCAAAGAAATGGACGAAGAAGCCAAAATCCGTTTCTTTCCTTCCAATGAAGTCTTCGATTCCAAATATTGCTTTGAGAAAAAAGATTCTGAGGAGCCAAAAGAGGGCGAAGAAGGTACCGACGCGGCTAAAGCCAAACCGGCGGAGAAGGCGGCCGACGAAGAACTTTTTCAACTCTTAAGCTCGGTCGATGTCGTTATTTTTAAATCCCAATGCATTAAGGAAGAAGTCCGTGGCTGGGTTTCAAAAACGCTCAAGGCCTTAAAGGCCAATAAGTTTTGTACGGACGCTAAACCCACTCGCTTTATCGTCACCAAGTATGAGGATGACGGTATTGACAAAGATTATTTTGTACATCCGCTCATCGAAGACATAATATTTCTACCCCTAGACCGCCTTATCTTTCTGCAAAAACTAGAGATCATTTGTAATCTCCCACGGAAAGTTAAACCCAGCTTTTTATTTCAAATGCCGGTAGAACAATCCATCGAAATAAGTAAAAAAACTCTCGTCGAACGAATTTCCGACACGGGTTTAGCGATTCGCAACCCTTTTCGATTGGCTACGGGAACAATTTCGCATTTGTATCTTAAGTTACCCGGGCAAAAAGATACTTTGAGCATATTTGCCCGGGCCCTTTACTCGGAACCCCATCCCGAAGCGCCGAATCAATTCTTAGTTCACCACACTTTTATTGGTTCTGATTCCAAACAACAGCAAGCTATAAAAAAGTTCCTGACGGCGCAGTCGGGTTATAGAGAAATTGATAATGATAACCGCGACGCCTATAAATATCGCCCGCCGATAGACCCAAAAAGGGCCGCCCGCGTTGCCGATAAGACAATTGCGATTTTAGATGTTGACGCCGGCACTGCGGATACAATTGCCGATATGATTCAATCGGAAATCGATAAAACACGCGTAATCAAAGAGGCGTCACTTTATTTTTTCGCAAAGAAATATATTGAAAAAGAGCAGTCACTTGGAGTTCCAGGAACACGCGATGATCTATTTGCTCCCGTTGTCGCGTTTAACGTGAATTTGGCGACGCAAAAAATCATGGACGTAATCACCAAACCTGGCGCAAAAGATTTGCTCGTCGGCCATAATGCACAGTCCATGTTCAACCGTCCCACGGGATGGCAAACCCCCTTTAATCATGCCGACGCGAAAGCGTTGCTTGAAGAGGCCTTTACTCTGGCGCGGGCTGGTCAGCGCTTTTCGCAAAATATCGTCGTGCAAGACGCCTCCAGCGTACTTAAAATTCTGCAAATTACCGTCTCGCAAAATAAAGATAAAGAATCAGCAAAAATCGAATTAGGGCTTCCTGAGGTAAGGAAAAAAGAAGAGGCTAAGAAAATTTCCGCTCTTGATTTTCTAATTGTTAATCAGGCTCTTGTTCCCGAAAATATCGATGACTGGAAAGGACGCATCCGCGAAGTCTGTATTAAAAATGGCGTAAGCGTTCCCGAAGAACTTCCCGTACTTATTATCGCCGACGAAAAAAACGGTTCGGGGGCCAAAAAGTACCGCTATCAAAAAATATTCGGGATGATTTATAAGCCGCTAAAAAGCCGCATGGTATGCTATCAAACATCAACGGGCCTAAACTGGCCTTATACAAAATACAACCATGCAAATATTCCAGCGGTAAAATGCATAATCCCCGCTCATGTCGCGATCGAATCAAAGTTAGCCTCAATCGGCGAATTTGGCGGTGCCTTCTCTCATGCAAAGGCGTTCTCGCCCGGTACTGTAGTTTACTTGCACGAATCAATTTTTGTTAATGCGCCTGACGGATACCTCTGCGCGCGTATCTATTTTGCCGAAGCCGACCCCAAGGACAAAAGCCGGTTTCTTTGTTATTTAAATTATTTTGGAATCTCGGATCAATTTTTAAAATTTATTCGCAACTGGATACGTAAAGATTTTGCCGGCAAAAAGCAAAACCAGGGGTAAGCCATGAAGGTTCTCGTCGTTGGAGCTCAAGGCTATTTGGGGGCCCGCATTGCCGATCATCTACGGAAAAATCATGAAGTCATTTGTACCGCCCGAAAAACAATTCCGGGAGCTTTGGTAGGCAATGTCCTTACGCCAAAGTTACACGAAGAAATAGCCAAGCTTAAGGGCCTCGACGCTTTCGTGTATACGGTTTCATTAAATCACTCGGTCGGAATGGGCGACTGGGAGTTGGCGCAGGACGTAGGCGTGAAATCAACATTCAGATTTTTAGAGCTGGCACAAAAATGCGGCGCCCAAAAATTTATCTACTTCTCTACGCAACAGGTTTACGGTGCTCATGACTCAGGAGTTCCCCTGGCAGAAACCGTAAAACCCTTGCCTACCTCCATTTACGGTTTAACCCACTTTTTATCGGAAGAAATTGGCAACTTTTTTTCTCGTCAGAAATTAATTAAAGCCGTAAGCTTTAGACTCTCTAACGCCATCGGTGCTCCTCTGGTAAATTCGGCTCATGTCGATACTTTGGTAGCGCCAGAGATGTGCCGTATGGCAATGCGAGACGGAGTAATAAAACTCCGATCCGACGGTACACCGCAAAGAAATTTTATTTTAATATCCGACATCTGTGGTGCCGTCGAAAAAGTCCTTGGGCCCACCGAAAGGCCCATTCCAAGCGTTTTAAATCTCGGCTCAACAACAACTCTTACACTGGCAGAATTAGCGTGGAAAATTAAAAATCAGGCCGAAGAAAAGAAAAAGCAAAAGATTGAGGTAATTTTAAATAATGGCCAACCGCTTTCCAGTATCGAGCCCTTCGCAGCCATGAAAAAATATCAGTACCCCATCGACGAACTCACGAAATTAGGAATCTCTCCCAATCCCAACATCGACCTCGGCATCTCCGAACTCCTCGATTATTACCAAAGGTAACAGTTCCCTTTCCTCGATGCAACACATCGAGGAAAGGGAACTGTTACCTAAATTTGGTAGGTGCGGATGCTGGTTTTTAATTTGTTGATCTCGTCGGCGACACGATCCGCACTACCGCGGGCAAAATCCATAACCAAATAACCAATGTTAGGATCGGTAGATAAATGTTGGGCTTCAATGTTAGCGCCAAGTCTTGAGACTATACCATTGATATCACCAAGAACGCCGGGAACGTTGCGGTGGACATTGATAATACGCTGACATTCCGCCTTTTTGGGCCCCGGATCAACACTAGGAAAATTTACCGAACCATAGGTTGAACCCAATTTTAAATAGCGAATTAAACTTTCCGCGACCTCAACGCCGATTGCCGCTTGCGCTTCTAACGTGCTGCCGCCCACATGCGGAGTCATGATTACATTGGGCAAATTCTGTAATTCGGTGGAAAACTCTTGGTTGTTCCCCTCAGGCTCCTCCGGAAATACATCCACCGCGGCGCCGGCCAGTTGCCCCGACTTAATCGCTGCCACCAAATCTTTAATTATAACAACTGTCCCGCGGCTCGCATTTATGAGGTAGCTTCCGCGTTTCATTTTTTCGAATTGATCTTTAGTAATCATATTGCGCGTAAGCTCGGTCGCTGGCACATGCAGACTCACGAAGTCAGCGTTTTTCAATAGCTCATCTAGAGAAGCCATCGGTTTTGAGTTTCCCAAGGGCAGCTTCTTGATGATGTCGTAAAAAATTACATTCATGCCCAGGGCTTCCGCTAAAACAGAAATCTGACTGCCAATGTGCCCATAGCCAACTATACCTAAAGTCTTCCCGCGGACCTCTACAGAGCCCTTCGCTGATTTTTCCCAAATCCCTTGATGGACTTGCTTGCTTTGATCACAAAAGCGCCGGGCAAGCGCAATTATTTCGCCGATGACAAGCTCTGCCACACTCCGAGTACTAGAATAGGGCGCATTAAATGCCGGCACTCCCAGTTTGTTAGCTACGTCTAAATCAATTTGATTTGTTCCAATGCAGAAAGCACCAATAGTAGCAATCGACTTCATATTTTCTATAACTTCGGCCGTCAGATGTGTCTTAGAACGAATACCGACAGCGACAAACTCACCTTGGGATAAACGTTTTTTTAATTCCGCTTCCCCCCAAGCTTTGCTCTCGTTTTCAACGGCAAAACCCGCGGATTTCAACAAATCAGTCGCGGCAGGATGAATATTTTCGAGGAGTAGAATTTTTTTTGGGCCCATTTTCGCTCCTGCAGCCATAATAATTAATAATTGAAATCTGTCATTCCAAAATTTGTCACGTCTACGAAAAGTTTACACCCCGTCTTTAATCAACTCATAAGCTGAGATATTCTTCGCCTAGTATTCAGGCAATCTTGTGGGAAAGGGTAAAAAAATGAATGCGCTCCGGCTCCTCGTTGTCGATGACGATCAACTCGTGCACGACGCCGTTAAAATGGCCATTGCCGGTAGTTGGGATGTCACTAGCGCTCTTAACTTTTCTGCAGTTCCAAACTTAATTTTCGACGCGGCTCTTATAGATTTGCATTTTACCGATAAGGAAAGAGCCGAAGGCATTAACATCATTAAGTCGCTCCATCAACTCTATCCGCAATTGGAAATTATCGCCATTTCTGGCGATTTAAACACGGATTTATTGGAAGCTTGCTTGAAAGCGGGGGCGTCACGTTTTTTGCCCAAACCCCTTAGTCCCGAAGAGTTACGTCTAACGTTAGAAAAAATTGAAGCGTTTAATTTGTTAAAAAAAGCCACGCTCAAACCCCAAAATTCGTCGGCGCGATGGTTGGGAACAAGTTCTGCCGCGAATTCGATTCGCCGGCAGATAGCGCAATTAAAAAGCGAGCCCGTGCCAGTTTTAATTGAAGGGGAATCGGGAACAGGAAAAGAAGTTGTCGCAACCTTACTCCATCTTCAAGAACCAGAACGTCCGTGGGTGCAAGTTAATGTCGCGGCCATTGCCGAAAATCTTTTCGAATCCGAATTTTTCGGCCACGTTAAAGGCGCTTTTACGGGCGCTGATCAAAATAAAATGGGCCTTGCCGAAATGGCCGACCAGGGCGATCTATTTTTAGATGAAGTCGAAGCTCTCCCCTTAGATCAGCAAGCAAAGCTACTGCGATTTCTAGAGTCAGGAGAGGTTCGCCGTGTCGGCGCAAAAAATACGACCCTCGTAAAAGTCAGGGTGATTGCCGCCACCAATCGAAATCTCAATGAAATGGTTAAAAAGAACCTATTTCGTGAAGATTTACTTTGGCGTCTTCAAGGCAACAAGATCGAATTACCGCCCCTACGCTTAAGAACCGAAGACATTGCCGTATTAGCATCCCATTTTGTTTCGCAGCAGCGCCCGCGCTATAATAAGCAGTTAACACCAGAAGCCCTGCGCGCTCTAGAATCTTACTCATGGCCCGGTAACGTCCGCGAACTAAAACGAGTGTGTGAGCAGCTCTGCATTAACTCTCCCTTGCCGATGATACGCGCGAGCGACGTCGAAAGACTGCTCCCTGCCACAAATGACAACAACCTATCTCTTGGTCTAGATGCCATTTTGCAAAAATATGAATCACAAATTTTGCGGCAAACCATTGAGCGCGTAAAAGATGTCGAAGAGGCTGCAAAATTGCTTAAAATTTCTCGTTCTACGCTGTATAAGAAGTTAAAGGATAGCGAGATAAATGGAAACAGCACAGTGGCAGAATCCAACCTATCGTGAAACCGTCGTTATAGTTTTGGCCTTTTTATTTCTATTAGGCGGAATCTTTTACACTTTTCACCGCCGAAACGCCCACTTTCTGGGAGCGTGGGCCAGTCTAAAAAGCTGGCTATTTGCAGCACCCGTCATTTTATTTGTCTTCGGTCTTCCCTACACCTGGGCCCTCGTAAGCTTAGCGATTGTATCCATTTTTGGGGCGAAAACATTTTTTCAGATTACGGGAATGTATCACCGCAGTAATTTCGTTTGGATTACTTACATCGCCATTGGCGTACTCGCCTACGCGATACATATCGAATGGCACCGCTTATATGATTTAATGCCAATGATTTTTCTCTTCGGCATTTGCATGGTTCCTCTCTTGCGCAATAACTACATTCACATGATTCAGTATATTGCACTCACCCTCATTGGTTTTTGCCTGTTGGGGTGGAACTTTATGCACTTGGGCTGGATACTTAAACTCGAAAAAGGCCCATTCCTCTTGATATATATTATTTTACTTACCGAGATCTGCGAAAATGTTCTTATGGCCAGTTCAAAACTTGTCGGAACCATCAAACCTTTCTCGCGCATTACAAGTAAAAGAACATTAGAGGGTTTCATAATCGCGTTTTTCGTAACTATGTTGCTGGCTTGGGGAATGCGCCATCTTATGCCCTACACCGAAGCGCCGTTTTGGATGGCCTCGGGAACCGTCGCCGCCCTCGGCGGAGCGCTTGGGGATTTGGTACTTACCGTCGTCCGCCGCGATCTCGGCATAAAACAAGTCGGCGCTTTTATTATTGGCCGTGGAGATTTTCTCCGCCGCGTTGACCGCCTTATATTTGTTGCGCCGATTTTTTATTACGTCATGAAATATATGCTTAAGCTAGGGCCCTTGGAATGAAAGATTGGGACTACGAGAATGAACAGTGGACCAAACTCCCCGTTCATTTAAAACACTTACCCCTTTTTACCCGCTATTACGACATTACGAGTTTGATCATTCGGGCGCTCTGGGCGGGTTTCCTAAATTTATTTTTTAAAACTTACATTCGCCTAAAAGTCGTGGGCGACTTTCATAAAGTAGCTCGCGAAAATCCGCGCCTGCTCATTATTTCCAATCATGCCAGCCACCTGGACGCAATTTCCATCGCCGCGGCCATTCCCTTTAAATACTGGCTAGATCTCTATATCGCCGCCGCTAAAGATTACTTTTTCTCGAATCCTGTTTTCACATTTTTTTCACAGCATTGTTTGGGCGCGATCCCTATTGACCGTAAAGACAGAAAAGGTGAGGCGATAACCTTATGCACCTCACTCCTTACCAATTTAAAAAAGATTTGGTTAATTATTTTTCCCGAAGGCACGCGCTCCAAAGATGGTTATTTGCAAGACTTCAAGCGCGGCATTAGCGTCTTTTCAGAAAGAACCAAAACGCCCATATTATTTCTATTTATTGATGGCAACGCTGAGCTGTGGCCCAAGGGGCGCCTGTTCGCCAAGATGGGAAAACTCACGGTGTATGTTGGTCCCGTGCAGCCGCCCGCGCCCATCGAGGAAATCAGCAAGAATTACCGAGAATGGGTTATGACCATCACGCATAAACCTTTTAGACCCGAGGAACTCGAAGAAATATCCAGCCCGCATTTTGACGTGGATAGCAATCCATAAAGCGTTTAGCCTGCCAAATGGTTACTCAAAAAGAAGAGCGCGCGGCGACTTGCGCGATGAAACCAACTCCCCTATAGTATTGCTGTCTCATTCGGGGGATAAATGTCCAAAAAAATAAATGACTTTGTGATCAGTGTCGCCACTGTCAATGGCAGCGGCAGTCAATCAGCCAATACGATTTTAATTAAATCCATTTTTCGCATGGGAATTCCCGTGGGCGGGAAAAATATTTTTCCGTCCAACATCATGGGTTTACCAACGTGGTTTACGATCCGCGTGAATAAAGATGGCTACACGTGCATGAAACGCGAATGCGATTTCATGGTCGCCATGAACCAGGCCACGGTTAATGACGATATAAAAACCGTAAATGCTGGTGGCGTCTTCTTGTACAATGACGATTTAAAACTAGATCCGAGTTTATTACGCGGTGACCTTACTAACTTCGCCGTTCCCTTTCGCAAACTCGTGGATCAGGTCACCGATCAAATTCGTCTTAAAAAGTTGTTGGTAAATACGATTTACGTTGGAATTCTAACTAAACTTTTAAATATTGATTTAGAGACCGTCAAAAATGTAGTTAAAGATCAATTCTCCGATAAAGCCAGCGTCGTCGCTACAAACTTAAAGGCCATCGAAGTTGGCTATCAATATGCCAGTGAAAACATAAAGAATGAAGTGCCGATGGCTCTTGAGAAAATGGACAAAACGGAAGGCAAAATTCTTATAGAAGGTAACGCCGCAGCGGCGCTTGGCATGATGTACGGGGGCTGCACTTTTGTTTCCTGGTACCCGATTACACCTTCAACGTCCGTCGTCGAAAATTTTGCTAAATTTGCAACCAAATACCGCAAAGACGAAAATGGCAAAAATACCTTTGCCGTCATTCAAGCCGAAGACGAACTCGCCGCCATCTGCATGGTCTTGGGGGCTGGATGGTCTGGCGCGCGCGCCATGACGGCCACTTCGGGACCGGGAGTGAGTTTAATGGCGGAGGCAGCAGGTTTTTCGTATTACGCCGAAATTCCCGCCGTCATTTGGGACATTCAAAGAGCCGGACCATCAACAGGGTTACCGACACGCACGCAACAGGCCGATGTTGGCTTTGCGGCGACACTTTCCCATGGTGATACCAAGCATGTCCTTTTATTCCCAGCGACTCCTAATGAATGTTTTGAATTTGGCCAAACGTGTTTTGACCTTGCCGAACGCCTGCAAACATTAGTTATCGTAATGAGTGATATTGATTTGGGGATGAATATGTGGATTACCGAAGAATTCAAATACCCCACAAAATCTTTTGACCGCGGTAAAGTTGTGGATGCTGAACAGTTAAAAAAGATGCCTCAGTATTTTCGCTACGAAGATACAGACAAGGACGGAATTCCTTACCGCACTCTACCGGGAACGCATCATCCGGCCGCAGGCTTTTTAACCCGCGGATCTGGTCATAATGAGAAGGCGCAGTACACGGAAAACAACGTCCAATACCAAACAGTACTTGATCGCCTAACCCGCAAGTGGGAGACCGCTAAAAAGTTTGTGCCAAAACCCGTGATAGAAACAATGACAGACGCAAATGTTGGTATAATCGCTTTTGGCTCAAGCCACTTTGCGGTGACCGAGTCCCGCGATCAACTCGGCAAAAGGAAATTGCCGACGGATTATTTACGTATTCGCGCCCTCCCTTTTACCAATGAAATAAAGGATTTCGTTCGTTCGCACGAGCGCGTTTATGTCGTCGAACAAAACCGCGACGGACAAGTTCATAAACTTTTACAAACAGAGTTTCCGGATATGGCGACAAAACTTAAGAGCGTTACAAACTACGATGGCTTGCCTCTGGATGCCGATCGCATCACGAAACCGATTCTAAAAATGGAGAACTTACAATGAGTGAAGTAGAATCCACCGCACCTTCGACAAATAAAGTAGGTTTTACCAAAGCCGATTATAGCGGCGGCAAATCAACTCTTTGTATTGGTTGCGGTCACGACAGTATCACCAACGCAATAATCAGTGCCGCATTTACGTCTTCGATCAGCCCCTATGATATTGCAAAAATGTCAGGGATCGGTTGTTCGTCAAAAACTCCCGGGTATTTTATTAATAAAGCGAGCGGTTTTAATTCTCTGCATGGCCGCATGGCTCCAGTCGCAACAGGCGCAAAGATTGCCAATCAAAGACTAATAACTCTTGGTGTCTCTGGAGACGGCGACTCCGCCGCCATCGGTTTGGGCGGGTTCGTGCACCTTATGCGCCGAAATGTACAAATGGCCTACCTTGTGGCGAACAATGGTGTCTACGGATTAACGAAAGGTCAGTTCTCTGCGACCTCTGATAAAGGCGCAAAATCAAAAGGCGGTGATTTAAATCCATTTTCCACAATTGATCTTTGTGGTTTAGCTTTAGAAGTCGGTTGTACTTTCGTGGCGCGCTCTTTTTCTGGCGACGCCAAACAACTCGTGACTTTGATTTCCGCCGCACTCAAACATAAGGGCACCGCGCTCATTGATATTATTTCTCCTTGCGTGACCTATAATAATCACGACGGCAGTACAAAATCTTATAATTACTTTAAGGAACATAAAGTGATGCTACAGGAATTAGGACTAATTTTCCCTGAACAAGAAATCACCGTCGACTACGATCCAGGGACAACGACCCAAGTGGAATTACCTGACGGCAGCCGAATCACTCTAAAAAAATTGGAAAGAAATCATGACGTTTTTGACCGTGAAAAAGCCCGAGACTTGGTTTATGACTCCCGCCAGAAGGGCGAGATTTTAACGGGATTATTTTTTATCGATGAAAAAGCGGGAAATATGTCTGATACGCTAAATTTGACCGAGACACCGCTAGCGTTTCTAAATGAAAAGCAGACCCGTCCCAATGAATCTACCCTTAAAGAGATTTTTAAGGAGTATAAATAGGTGGCTCAGCAGAAAACGGTTTTTATTACCGGAACAACCCGTGGTATTGGACTAGAACTGACAAAGCTTTTCCTGGCGCGAAATTGCCAAGTCATCGCGACAGGACGGGACACCAAGAAGAGTAAGGGCTTAAGTTCTCTTAAAGCCGATTTTTCCCAAACATTGGCGCTTCTAGATTTAGATGTTACCGACGATGCAAAAATAGCAAAACTTGACGGTGAGTTAAAAAGTTACCCGGCTATTGATTTATTAATTAATAATGCCGGCGTTTTTACCGATGACGACGGTCAAATTTTAGAAAAAATAGATCCCGCCTCGGCACTTAAAACCATAACTATAAACACTATGGGTCCTCTTAAAATTACCCAGGCTCTATTGCCGAAACTACAGAAGTCCAAAAGCCCAACGGTAGTTAATATCACTAGCCAAATGGGATCCATCGACGATAACAAAATGGGCCGTTATTATGGTTATCGCATGTCAAAGGCCGCACTCAATATGATGACTAAGACACTGGCGGTCGATTATCCCAACATAACTTCAATTGTCATGCATCCCGGTTGGGTAAAAACCGACATGGGCGGACCCCAGGCCCCCACGCTCCCTACTGATTCCGCGCGCGGCATTGTGGAAGTCATTGAAAATTTAAAATCCAATGACTCCGGCAAGTTTTATAATTTTAAAGGTGAAACTCTACCTTGGTAAAAAAAGCGAGTTACTTAGTACTCGCTTTTTGAGCGCCGCTATAGGTGCGACCGGCGCGACCGTATTTTGTCTGATCCATTTCAGGAAAAACAGTTTCTAAATCTTTTCCTGTAATCGGCTTTTCACAATTATTGTCTTTTACGGATTGGCAAAGAGTTTTTGAACTTAAGAGGCGACCAAATTTTTCCATTAAATAATCGCCGAGGGCGGCATTGTCATATTCCAGCTGAGCGATCGTAAGCTTGTCGTTGATATCGCCGATAGAGTTATCCATATCGCCAAGTTGCCGCAGAATGCCTTCCTTGCGAATCTGTTGCCGCATATACGCAATTTCGCCATCGACGGCTCCCTCAGCGCTCGCTCTATCCCTCACCGCCTTTTCCCTCGCAATGCGGCTTCTTGAAATAGCGGCATCGGCTTCGGTAATCGCGCGCTCGCGCTCATTAATATTGGTTTGGTCTGAGCTCAGCTTTGTGCGCAAAGTTTTCATCGAAATAATTTCATTAGGGTTAAAGTAGCCCTTACCTCTTAACGAGTCGGTTTTGATGGCTTTGATAAATTCTTCCTGCCGTTCCGAATAGTGCTCCAAAGAAAGTAACTCAGCATTCTCAGCGCATTCTTTTTTCATAAATAATGTGGCAATTGATCGGCCACAAAGCTTATCCGTCGCGACGTTTAGTGACGCCTCATAATCAGTTGCGCGAGTCTTTACCGCATCTAAACCATTTTTCTTCTCATCAATTAGGGTTTGCGATTTAGTCATTTCAGCATCCAAGGTTGCCATGGCTGCGTCATAGCTTTTTGTGCGCTCCTGTTTGCGCGCGGCCACAAGCTTTTCAGCGTCTGTTTGAGCCCGTGCCAAAGAAAACGTTAATAGACCCACCAAAAGATAAATCAGTCGCGACGCCATATGGCCTCCTACCTATATTATGAAACTATAATTCCATGTTTCAGTTAATCAAAATAAGCGTGACTAGACCTTCGGCCAAACTTTTTAGTCGCACTTCACACTGGTCGACCAGGCCGTCGCTTTTAAGCCTTGCTTGGTGTTTTGCACGTTAAGCTCAAAACGTTCGTATTGATTTAAAGATTTATCCACGAAAAAGCGCGCTGGCTTTCCGGGTTGCGACTCAAAATCTCCAAACGCGAGCTCCCCTTGAAAAATCACGCTGCCCGCTTTGTTCCCTTGCTTTCCCTGCAACGCCACTTGAAATGGCCCCATAAGGTCTTTAGGATTCGTCGCGCTGTAATTAACAAATAAGTTGTAGCGCAGATCTTCCATAAAAGGAATAAACCGCAAGTGGTAAAGGGAAACGAAAGTGGGACTTAAAACACTTTCCTCAAACCCCTGCATATCGCGCTCAGGCATTCTTTGATGTTTTTCTCCATTGAACTCAGACATCCAATCGTTTCCAAACTTATTGGCCTTTAAGTACCCGTAAAATTTTTCTGACTTTTTGCGGATTTCCTCTGGAGTCCTTCCGCCGATGGCGCTAACGATTGCCGTGGGAACCTGAACGTAATCCTTAGGCCAGCTAAACTCCGTGCGTGACCATTCGGCTTTACGCAAGCCCTTTTCTCCAGGTGCAGTTCCGACCTTTAAAAAGTTATATGTTTTTTCTATCCGCATTGTTTTCTGATCAATGAGGTCCGTTTCATCCCAAAGAGCTGCCTCGCCAATCATGTCCACGTTTACTTTTATTAAAGTTCTTAGGCCAATTTTTCCGGGCTGAGTTTGATTATCAAATTTTGTTTGGATATTGATTTTACCTTCAACTTCGAATCCCTGATATTCAATGATGGCGTCGGCGTTGTAAGTGCAAGTTTGCTTGCAAGTTTTTCCGGGACAAGGAATATGATCGTCACCCATCGAAATGATCGGACCAGATTCGGCGAAAGTTTGTAGATTAAAAATTAACGCTAATAAAAAAAGTCCCAGTCGCATCCATGCCTCCTTGGGAATGATTTTTAAATTTACCTATCCAGAATAAACCTTTGATTTACAGGCGTTAAGGAATTCAGCGCGGGTTTCGGCGTTTTGCCTAAATTCTCCACGAAGGTCGGTAGTCATGGCCATCGAGTTGATATCTTTAATTCCCCTAGAAACTACGCAATAGTGCTTAGCATTTATATGCACCGCAACATCAGATGTTTCTAAGACATATTCCAAACAATCAGCAATTTGCTTTGTTAGGCGCTCTTGCACCTGCGGACGTTTACTAAAATAGTTAGCAATGCGGTTAATTTTGGAAAGTCCAATAACTTTATCTTTCGGAATATAAGCAATCGTTGCCAAACCGTCGATAGTCACAAAGTGGTGCTCACAAACGGACATGATCGCTACGTCGCGTACGACAATCATTTGATCGTATTTATATTCGTTGGAATGCACAGAAATCTTCGGAAAACCTTCAGCGCTTAGACCCGAAAATAGCTCGTTCACATACATCTCAGCAACGCGATCCGGGCTCTGCGCCAGACTGTCATTAGTTAAATCTAAACCTAGGGTTTCCATGATGGCGCGAAAGTGACCAGAAATTTTCTTAATTTTTTCGGCACTAGAAAGCCCATTTTTGACCAGGGGTGTTGGCCTAACATTCTTAAGAATTTCCATAACATCATATTCATAATTCTTTGCCATAATGTAACCTTTTAGCTAGTACTTAAATTTGCATCCTAATTAGTCCTTACGAGGTAAAATTGCAAGATTCAAAGTCTTTGCGACCACTTTTACGACAATTACAGTTACGTATTGGTGAATACGAAGTTCATTCTATTCCAACTGGGCTCTTTGGCCTCGACGGCGGCGCTATGTTCGGCACCGTGCCTAAGATACTTTGGCAAAAGACTAACCCCGCCGACGAACTTAATCGAATTGACCTCGAAGCCCGCGCTCTCCTATTAAAATCACCTAAAAAAAATATTCTTATTGATAATGGCGTTGGGCGCGATTTTGTTGAAAAGTATGGCGAAAAATTAGGTAAAAAGTTCGCCGATATTTACAAAGTTTCGGCAACGGGACCTGATCTTTTAACTTCGCTAAAACACCATGGCTTACACCCCGAAGATATTACCGATGTTATTTTGTCGCATTTGCATTTTGATCATGCCGGCGGCTCTACGACTGTCAAAGATGGCAAAATCGTCGCTACTTTTCCAAACGCGACTTACTGGGTGCAAAAGAAAAATCTCGAAATCGCCACTCAACCCAATGTTCGCGAAAAGGCAAGTTACCTTCCGGCTAATTTTCAGCCACTGCTTGAATCCGGAAAATTAAAAACTTTAGAGGGAATTTCTGAAAATATTTTTCCTAATATTCGCATGTTCCTGTCGCATGGCCATACTGAAGGCCTCCAGGTAGCCGTTATCTCTGACGCGAAAAACGGAATCGTTTATTGCGCCGACCTTATCCCTACAAGTTCTCATATTCGTCTACCTTATGTCATGGGGTACGACCTGGAACCCCTAAAAGTCATCGCCGAGAAAAAAGCTTTGCTCACGGAAGTTGAAAAGAAAAATTGGTATTTATTTTTTGAACATGACCCCCGTGTCGAGGCCGCAAGCGTCGAATTTCGCGACGGCGATTTCCATTTCAAAGAAGGCTTTATTTTACAATGATTACGCAATTTCCCTTAAATCCACGCGGACAACAACTTAAAGACTTGTTAAAGAAAAGAATTTTGGTCCTTGATGGCGCCATGGGCACGACCATCCAAGGTTATGATTTAAAAGCCAAAGATTTTGGTGGCGAAGATCTCGAGGGCTGTAACGAAAATCTTGTCCTCACGCGGCCCGACGTGATTCAAGAAATTCACGAAGCCTTCCTCAAAGCCGGATGTGATATTGTTGAAACAAATACTTTTGGCGGAACTCCCCTTGTACTTGACGAGTACAAACTTGGCGCCAAGGCTCACGAAATAAACTTTCAAGCCGCAAAACTGGCGCGCGCCGCCTGTGATAAATACTCGACTCCCGACCACCCCCGCTTTGTCGCTGGCTCAATGGGCCCGACGACGAAGGCAATCTCAGTCACAGGTGGTGTAACCTTTGATGAGTTAATCGAGAATTTTTATGCGCAAACAAAGTCGTTAGTTGAAGGCGGTGCCGATTACTTACTTTTAGAAACGGCGCAGGATTCACGAAATTTAAAAGCCGCGATGTTAGGAATCGACCGTTACTTTACTGAAGTTAAAAAACAAGTCCCAATTGCCATATCGGGGACGATAGAACCCATGGGTACGATGCTCGCCGGTCAAAGTGTCGATTCTCTTTACGCCTCGTTTGCCCACAGAGATTTGCTTTACATGGGTCTAAATTGTGCCACCGGTCCTGAGTTCATGACGGACCATGTGCGCACACTTGCGACACTTTCAAAATTCCCAGTGGCATGCGTACCCAATGCTGGTCTCCCCGATGTCGACGGTGTTTATTTAGAAACACCGCAAATGATGTTTGATATCTTGAGCCGTTTCGTCGATCAGGGCTGGATAAATCTTCTCGGTGGCTGTTGCGGAACAACTCCCAAGCATATTGAAGTCATGGCGGGTCTTGCCAAGGGAAAATCTCCCCGTCAAGCCAGCCCTCCAGCAATGTCCTTCTTGTCAGGAATTGATTTTCTAGAAATTACTAACGATAACCGGCCCGTTATTGTGGGCGAGCGCACAAACGTTATTGGCAGCCGTAAGTTTAAAAAATTAATCTGCGAAGAAAAATTTGATGAGGCGTCCGAGATTGGCCGCGCCCAAGTTCGTGGCGGAGCTCAAGTGATTGACGTGTGCTTGGCAAACCCCGACCGCGATGAACTTAAAGACATGGAAAATTTCTTAAAAGAGGCGATTAAAAAAATTCGCGCGCCGCTTATGATAGATTCCACGGACGAAAAAGTGATCGCTCAATCCCTGACCTACTCTCAAGGTAAGGCCATCATTAATTCCGTAAACCTCGAAGACGGCGAAGAGCGTTTTGAAAAAGTAGTACCCCTTGCCCTTCAGTTTGGCGCCGCCCTTGTTGTGGGAACCATTGACGATGACCCCAATCAGGGCATGGCAATTTCGCGCACCCGCAAGGTCGAAGTAGCTACCCGCTCTTTTGAGTTACTCACAAAAAAATATGGCGTGGCCCCCGAAGATATTTATTGGGATCCTCTGGTTTTCCCCTGCGGTACTGGAGATCAACAATATATTGGCTCTGCGGAAGAGACTATCGAAGGTTTACGTCTTATCAAACAAAAATATCCGATGACCAAGTCCGTTCTGGGAATTTCCAATGTAAGTTTTGGTTTACCCGAGGCCGGGCGCGAAGTTCTAAATTCTGTTTTTCTTTATCACTGCGTGCAAGCGGGTCTGGATATGGCCCTTGTTAACTCCGAAAAAATTCAGCGTTATGCCAGTATTCCCGAAGAAGAAAAGAAACTCGCCGATGATTTACTATTTAACCGCGGCAGCGACCCTATAGCCGCCTTTGCCGCCTTCTTCCGGGAAAAGAAAACCGAAAAAGTAAATAAAGAGAATCGCACGCTTGACGAGAGACTCTCTGGTTACATTTTAGAAGGTTCCAAAGATGGTTTAATCGACGATCTTAATTTAGCGCTAAAAGAGATGAAGCCACTAGCCATCATCAATGGCCCACTCATGAAGGGCATGGACGAAGTTGGCCGCCTTTTTAACTTAAATAAACTTATCGTTGCTGAGGTTTTACAATCCGCCGAAGCGATGAAAGCCGCCGTGAAACATCTGGAAAGTTTTATGGATAAAGGTGACACGGTAGAGCGCGGAAAAGTTGTTTTAGCTACCGTTAAAGGTGACGTTCACGATATCGGTAAAAATCTCGTGGAAATTATTTTCTCTAATAATGGATTTAAGGTCATAAACCTCGGCATAAAAGTTCCACCCAATGATTTAATCCAAGCGGCCCGGGAACATAAACCAAATATTATTGGTCTTTCGGGACTGTTAGTAAAGTCTGCGCAACAAATGGTGTCGACCGTTCAAGATTTTTCCCAAGTTGGCTTAAATGTGCCTGTCCTCGTCGGCGGTGCCGCCTTAACCGAAAAGTTTACCGATACACGTATCGCTCCAGGCTACACGACCGGAACCGTCGCGTATGCTTCTGACGCCATGAAAGGGCTAGATCTTGCTAAGCGCATCGTGGAGCCCACGCAGTTTGAAGAGTTAAAACGCGAAATGCATAAACGCCGCAGTGCCGAAGGCTTTTATGAAGAAAAAGAAATTACTGTTGCGGAAGACATGGAGACAAGGTCGGCTGCGGTTTCTGTTTTGGATATTATTCCCGAACCGTCCGACTACAAACGCCGCATACTTTATTCAACACCGATAGAACAAATTTGGATGTATATTAATCCGCTTATGCTCTACACCCGCCATTTGGGATTAAAAGCCAGTATCATCCGCCGCATTGAAGAAGCTAAAAGCGATACGCAAAAGCTAATCGCCATTGAAAAAGAGGAACCCCGCGCCTTTGCAATTTGGCGTGAGGTCGAAGGCATAAAAGCCGAGTACCGCCACAAAGATGTATTAAAACCAAAGGCTGTATATCAATTCTTCAGAGTACAAAGTGAAGGCCGAAAAATTCACGTTTATAAAAATCCCGAAGATAAAACACCCTACACAACTCTGGAGTTCACGCGCCAAAAGCGTGGCGACAGACTTTGCCTAGCCGATTATGTGCATCCGGTAAATGGCAAATCCGATAACATCGCGTTCTTTGTCGTGAGCGTCGGTAATCAACTCCGAGAAATTGCCGAGACTCTTAAGGAGCAAGGCCAATATTTAAAATCTCATATTCTCCAAGCATTAGCGATCGAATCCGCCGAGGCTTATGCCGAACTATTGCATGGCGAACTCCGCAAAGGCTGGGGTTTTCCCGACGAACAAAATCTAACTATGATCGAACGCTTTCAGGCAAAATACCGCGGCAAACGTTATTCTTTTGGTTATCCCGCCTGCCCGGATTTAGAAGACCAAAAAATACTTTTTGATCTTTTAAAGCCCGAAGAAATTGGCGTGGAGCTTACTGAAGGTTTTATGATGGATCCCGAGGCTTCAGTTTCTGCTGTAGTTTTTCATCACCCTCAAGCGAAATATTTTGGCGTATGACCACAATAGAGAATCAAGACAAAAAAATTACTGACTTTTTAAAGGAGCATAAATTTACTCTTTCAGCCGAGGTAATTCCTCCTCGCAATGGCGCCGAACAAGCTGTTATCCTCCGCCAAATTGAACTTCTAGTTTCGAACGGCGCAAAATTCTTATCCGTTACCAAGGGTGCCGGCGGCAGTCTGCGCGGCGGCAGCCTCCCAATTGCGCACGCTATCAAAGACAAATTTAAGGTTCCAAGCATCGCGCACTTTACTTGCCGCGACCTCACCCCCCAGGATGTTGAAAACCAGCTTATTGATCACCATTACTTTGGCATCAGAAATATTTTAGCTCTACGCGGAGATCCCCCCACGGGGCAAAAGGAGTGGAAGGCGCGGGAAGGCGCTCACAGCTATGCCTATCAACTCATTGAGCAAATCCGAATGTTAAATCAAGGGAACTTTCTAGAACGCCCCGATGGCCCAAAAAGCAAGGCCCAAGAGAAAATGGATTTCTCCATCGGCTGCGCGGTTTACCCAGAACATCCCAACGAAAAAGAGCGTATTGATTTTTTTAAACTTAAAGTTGAAAACGGTGCGGAATACGCCATCACGCAAATGCTTTTTGATACCGATGCCTATGGCCGTTTTATTGATCTCTGCGATAAAGCCAAAATTAAGATTCCCGTTTTACCGGGCACGCGAATAATTAAAACCCGTGAAGCTGGTGAGCGCATGGCTAAAAGATTTGAAATTAGCTTACCAAAGTCACTAGCCCAAAATCTGGCTAGCGACGAAGATCTAAAAAAGGATCCCGTGGGTGCTATAGAGAAAAGCCTTACTGCCTTCACTCGCTTTACGGAAAAATTAAAATCTCTCGGGGCACCTGGACTCCATGTTTTCGTGTTGAGTGATACCGAAATTTCTTGCCAACTCTTACAAAGACTTAAGACAATTTGATTTAGATGCTCAAAAAGTTCTTTCAGTACGAAGCTGCGGGTGGGATCTGTCTTCTTATAGCAATGATAGTCGCTATGATTTGGGCCAATTCACCCTGGGCCCATACCTATCATGAAATAGTCCACTTCCCGATCGGTTTTTATTTTGGCCACTTCAAAATGGAGGAAACACTACACTTCTGGGTCAACGACGCGCTCATGGCTATTTTCTTTTTTGTCGTAAGCCTTGAGATTAAGCGCGAAATGATTTTAGGTGAGCTTTCTACCAAGAAAAAAGCCGCCCTCCCGATGATCGCCGCATTTGGCGGCATGGTTTGCCCCGCTGTTATTTACGCTCTATTTAATCCCACGGGTCCGGCCGCCTCTGGCTGGGGGATTCCAATGGCTACCGATATCGCATTTTCCGTTGGCGTTCTCACCGTGCTGGGAAAGCGCGTACGACTTGCGCTAAAGGTTTTTCTTCTCACACTTGCCGTTGCTGATGATCTCGGTGGAATTATAGTTATCGCATTTTTTTACACGCAAAAAATTCAAATGCTTCCTTTACTAGCTGCATTTGCATTTTTTGCGACTACCTATTTTATGCGGCGTTTTGGCATAAGAAACGTATGGGCCTATATCGTTATTGGGATCGGCGCGTGGTTTAGCCTTTTATTTTCGGGAGTACACGCTACCATAAGCGGCGTTGTACTGGCATTTATGACCCCCATCGCCCCTTTATTTTCGCAAGATCACACTATTCGAAAAATTAACAAGCTAACAAATGACCTCGAAAAAACTTATGACCGCTATATTTTGCACGAAATTCATAATCTTTCCAGAGAGGCTGTGGCGCCCTTGTCCCGCTTTTCTCACCGGCTTCATGGCATTGTTAACTTTGGAATTCTTCCGCTGTTTGCATTCTTAAATACCGGCATCGTCATCGCCAACGAAAATTTAAGCGAAATCATTCGCCACCCGGTTTTTATGGGCGTAAGCCTCGGCTTAATTTTTGGAAAGCCGATTGGAATATTTATCGCGACCTGGATAGGCGTGAAGTTAAATCTAGGGGAACTCCCTGAGCGTGTGGATTTTTTCCAAATTTTCGCCGTGGGGTTTATCGCTGGCATCGGCTTCACAGTTGCCACTTTTATGAGCCACCTCTCCCTCTCTCACGCCCCCGACCTAGAGGTATATTCTAAGATGGGCATCCTCATCGCCAGTGTCGGCGCCACCCTTCTCGGCTCCCTTGCTCTCGCCGCCAGCCGCAACCGCTAAAAGGTTCCAGGTTCTTTTTGGTAGCTACAGCGCGTAACTTGATTTAAATTAGGAATATTGTTACTCGATTTTTACCTGACTCCGTAGCTCAGTTGGATAGAGCATCAGCCTTCTAAGCTGAGGGTCGCTGGTTCGATTCCAGCCGGAGTCGCCAAAAACCTAAATATTTTCAATGCCTTGTAGGCGACGAAAACGAAGGTGATTAATTAAAGAGTCTCAAGTCACCAAGAAGTCACAATGTTAGGCGGAAAATGGATCTAGATAAGTTAAAGAGTGCGGTCCTACAATCCGGGTTCTCCCTTGAGTGGCAAACTGCCAGTATATTTCACGGAAAAGATTTTTACGTCCGGCAAAATTTATTATTTACCTCATTTCCCAACGATGGCTCTAGCACGAAGCCACAGGTCGAGATCGACGTGCTCGCAGAATCAAAAAAGGAACACGCGGATGTTTTCGCTATCGAATGCAAAGGTACTCATCCCGACAACTGCCTTGTTTTAGTTGAATCTCCTGGGCATCACGAAAAATTCCCAACCATGTATGTGAATAAAGAGTCAGTTTTTATTGACGGTGGAAAAGAAGTGACAGCCGATCATATCGGAGGCCCATATGACTGCTATACAGGTGATTTTTTTTCGCCAAACAGCGAGCGTATTCGCGCTGATGACAAAACAAATATTTATAAAGGACTCATACAGCTCTCAGAAGGGGTAAGTGCTTACTGTGAAAAAGAAGCGCCAAAGACAATTGAAAAAGTTCGTCATCGGATAATTCCCGCAATTGTGACAAATGCGGAGATCTGGGTCGCGAGATTTTCTAAGGATAATTCTCCCAGTAAAAAAAATCCAACGTTGGAAAATGTGCCATGGGTAATCTATCGAAACTCTGTGTCATACGGTGTTGGAAGTCATTTAGGCCTGAGGCCATGGCAACACTCCGGCGGAAAGGGAGCGGAAAAAAAACTACCTTTGGTATGGATAATTAATGTGGCTCACCTCAACGATTTTATAGCTGGAGATGAATATACCTATAAGCGTTTTTGGATCGCAAATCCGGATCTAAATCCAAATGGTGCGAAACATGGCGGATGAAGCCATTTTCTTAGATAACAACTTTAGAGAAAAACTATGTAAAAGTTCCGATTCTGCATTATTAGAAAATTGGCATAACAAGTTTGGACGAAAAGCGTTTGTAAAAAGCCCCTTCATGCTCTTAGAGGCGCTGGGTATTACCGCGACAAGAATCCCAAACCCGAAAATTGAGTTTAGCAAAACAGATTTACGTGTGAACCTTCAAAAAGTAATTGAATATGCTTTTGCCAAATTTTCTAAACTTGATGCCTTGCAGTCGGAGTCGCTAAAAAACAGAGCCATTGAACAAAGTAAATACTACACAACATATGGCCAAAAAATATTTTGGCTTACATTAGCTAATGTAGTGAACCAAAATGGCTTTGAAAAAATGATTTATGAAAACTTGGCCTTCGATTTTGCATTTAGATTTGAGTATCCCAAGGCGATCTTTAACCGCATGATCGGCCAATGCATAACTACAGCTTTTTTAAGTCGTAATTACGAATATGACTTCACCTTATCTAGATCACTGAAGCATACACTTAAACCTGCAAATGAGATCGAAGCACCTGGCCTCGAACGCGATGAGGTTAATGACATGTTACAAGATATTTATAGCAATTTATCCTTTGGATCCAATGACGACAAATTGGATACTGAACTTCCTCATTTTGCTGTTATGGGAACAGTGGCAAACACGCAAAAAAAATTGTTGCCCGTTACATGTATGACCTGCGATGAGAGACAAGTCGTTTTAGATCGTGTGGGAATGTACAAAACGTCAATTCTAAAAATTTACCAGGTGATCGAAAAAATAAAAGCTGAGGACGAAAAATTGGCTCGCGAAACGGTACCATCTTACCGCTATGGAAAAGTATTACTATTCAATGCGAGCTTGGAATTGGAATCCGAAATAGAGGTAGGGAATCTTACCTAGTTTCTACGCTTTTAACTCACTTCAAAGGTCTAGTTAAACAATAATTATTTTAAAGGCACGCTTAAGCCGCACCGATAAGTAACTTTACTTTAAGTTCTTTGGGAGTAGTCGTGAGAAACCTATTTTTTATTATCATGGGGATTTTGTTATCTGCGATCGGTGACTGCGGCGGAGGAGGCGGAACTACGAACACCATAACCACAATTCCCAATAGCCAAATTTCAGTCGCCGCGACCCCCAACAGGAACGATTACCCCGACACCAATACAAAAGATGGTAACGTAAACACGTTTATGACCACAAACACCCTAAACATAAATGACGTAGTAACTGTGGTGTATAACCTTGGTGCCAAAGTAAATTTATCATCTATTGAGATGTGGGAAAACTACACCGGCATATATGCGATGGGAGACATGGTTCTTTCAGTTTCTGAAGATCAGACAAGCTGGACACAAGTCACTCAAATGAATGCCAGTAGTAATGCCTTTAGCGGTGGCTATGCCAGCGTTAGCGTTAATATTAATAACGTACAATACGTGAGGGTAGTAATGACCTACACTGGCACCGGCGCTTACGGTGGTACACCAGCGTTTTACTTATCTGAAATAAAATTTAAGAAGATAAATTAAGTTTTCGAAGGACGTGTAGAGTGAAAAACAAGATATTTTTAATGTTAGCTCTAATCCAAACTGGTTGTGTAAGCGTAACATCATTAAGTGTTTCTGATTTTGAAAATGCGAATAACACCACCCCGATTGAAATCGAAGACTATTACGTTGATGTTTTCCATTTAACGGCACCATTCGTAAATCTGAATGCAAAATTAAAAGAACAATGCACAAGTGGCAATATAACCGGCGTGCAAACAACTCTCACAATGAGAGAGTTTTTGGTTGTTCAGTTCTATACAGCCGAAGCAAAAGGCTATTGTAAGAAATAAATTCTAAGATTTAAGGTCATGTGTCTCCTGTGCTTCCACATCTTCTTCACCCATACGGCGAGCGTATTCGACTTCTCTTTCCTGGAGATTTAACACTTCAGTGAGCTTCATGTAGCAAGCGTGCCCAATACCAGGAATGTCAAATAGCTGGTCTATAAATCCTGGTTCTTTTGCCAATTGGGTAAGTGGTACGACTTGCCTTTGTACCGCCTCCTTCCCAATTAATCGATCAAATATGAATTCAAGTCTTCGGTAGCATCCAACTTTAAGTGCCTCCATCAAAGTCTTCGCGACGATTTTCTCAACAATTGGAACGTCTGGATCTGAAATTTTGCGTTTAAGTTCTTCGTCCGTAAGAAAAATATACCCATTTAGTATTTTCGAGAGCTCCACCTTATTGAGATTGCGAGCATCTTTAATATCTTTCGGGACTGAGGGCCTTCCCTTCGGGTTCCCGGAAACTCCTTTTTTAAATCTTGTATCTTTTGTTGTCATTGACCCTCCTGTTTTTTTCCTGATAACTCACCTGATTTATAACTTCTCCTACGTACGACGTTTTACGTACTGAATACGTTTAATACGTAGTAAGTTATCTCATACGCCAACGCATTATTAGTTTTCCACTCGGACTTTGATCACTTTGAAGGTAAATCATCTTCGCCCCCTCAAGGGTTCGCAAAGAAGCGTTCAGCTTTGAGGAGCTCACATTGTTTTTAAACACAGTTTTAAATAACTCTGTTTGTGTGAGGCCCTCGGGCGCATCTTTAAGCTCGCTAAGTATTCGGTCAGCTATTTTATCGCCCGTCCTAGAACCGAAAATAACCTTCGCACTTGCCTCCGCGTATTTCCAAACCGCATAAGCGGCGGCCAAATGTTTTAAAGCAATTTCATTAGATAAATCTAGCAATGCAAATATTGAGGCCAACCGAATTACATTTGCCTCTGAACGGGCTGTAATTGTTCCTATTAACCCCGGTAGGTCATGTGAAAGTTCATAATAGATTTGTTCCCATCGCTCACTTGCTTCTGCACTTAAGCGAATAAGGCCCGCTCGTCGCCCGTGATCAACCGCCGCTCTAAGGCGCGAATAAAGAGGTTCAAGTTTTTTTCTTAAAGCATCTTGGTTACCACCCAATGGTAATTGTTTTGAGCGTCGCGATAATATCCAAAGAAATCTATTTCCGAAACCATTTAGCGCATCGACGTCCGTTAGGTATCGCGACAACTCGGCGCTTGTAATGTGTCCGATAATACTTCCATGGGCGTCAGTGGCTTTTGCGGGTTCATTTTTTGTTAGGGTACTCAAATTGCCATGATCGTAAAGGTCGCGGATAATTGCGGAGAGTTTATTGCCATCGCGTTTTAAAGCCTGAAGCACAGCCCCGAATTCAGTTTCAACAATAAGTAGGCGCTTATCTGTGATGCCCTGGTCAACCGGTGTATCTTTAAATTCTTTCGATTGTTCATGCCAAATGGATCGAGAACTCTCGTCACGGACCGAATGAATTAATCCCTCACCACTTGATAGGCCCGATACCCGCCTTGTTTTTAAATATTCAGGCTCTACCGACTCGAATATTCTTTGGATATGGCCCCAGCTTGTGCCCTTGCGCGCCTTTGCGCTATCGCCAACAATCATGACAAAAATGTTCATATGTTGTCGGTCGGCCTCCACAAGATAATAGGAACTTCTACCGATAGTGTTCCCATATACAGTTAAAAACTGCATTAACAACGCTGCGGAGTCGGCTTCCGAGTGCGGGATAATTGCCTTTACAAATTCTCCTGCGAGACCAAAGGTTTCTCCCGGAACAAGTGGATCTGGGAAATGTGCGGGCCGCTCCAATAAACGCCCCCTGTTTTGACTATCGTCCTCTGGCACATTACTATTTAATTCGGTACTTTCAATTGGGGGCATTTGCGGTGCCCCTTCACTTTCATTGAACACCATCATTTTTTTATTCCCTTCAGTTGTTCATAAAAATTATCGAGTTCTTTGTGCAAAGACTTCTCTATGTTTAAAAATGTTGCGTAGAAACCGACATGATCGCGGTACTTATCGACCAAAGCTTTCACTGGCGCTAGTGAAGACGTAAAATTAGTACGAGCTTTTACGAGTTGTTGCTTAATTTCTTCTAATTCAAGTTCGCTCATAACTGACCTGCCGTTGAATTAACAATTTTAGATGAGGCCCAATCCATTAAATCTTGGAGTCTATAGCGAACGGCGCGAGAAGAAATCTTTACGAATTTAGGTCCGATTCCTTGTTGGCGCCAGGACTGTAAAGCTCGTGTTGTAAATTTTAAAAATGCGGCAGCCTCTTTTTCATTGAGCAGGCGATTGCAGTCAAATGACTCTATCATATATTCCCCCTTATTACTTTTGTTTTAGATTAAGGGGACACGGTTGACAGTGTACTGAACTTAAATTTTTTAAAAGATTATTCCCCCGTCGGAGTGCGGGGCGACAGATATTTTTTTCGTAACTTCTTTAGAGACTCTTCGTCAATGCTATACTTTGTGCCTTTATCACCTGGTAAATTTTCAATAAGTTTTTTCACATACGCTATTCTGTGGGTACCATAAGTTTCCTGAGTTAACTTTAGCAGGTGCAATCCTAATTTATTTGGGTTTTGATTTTTACCCTTCATGTCTCTCAGACCCTTGGCCCATGAGCTCCAGCGGTAGTAATTCTTCTCAAAAGGATCTTGGTCGATCATTTTTTCACATAGATTTAGCAAATTAACCAGAGCGTCGCGAAATCCCCCTTCGAAGTGAACATTGACGTCACTGAAAATCGATTTTACGGAATCAGGGAAGGTGATTTCCACCGGGATCGAATCTAAAGTCGAAAGGCGAATATTTTTAGCAAGCTCCTTCCGAGCTGAACTTAACCCCTTTACGATTTTTTCTTTGAACGCTAGATGTTTACCTGCAGAAACGTTGTCTCGACCATCAAAAATCCCAGCATAAACACTCGATGCTTCAACGATAAACCATGCCTCATCAAACGGCGATCCCATCCTATTTCTTTTATTCTCAAAGTAGCCTGAGTCTGCAGTTTTTTTCCAAGACATAAAAATTGGAGAATTCGCTTTTACAAAGTTTTTAAAAACCGGGTCTTCACATTTCTTCTGATAGAAATCGATAGTTTTTTTCACCCATTTATTTGATGTCAGCGCCATTAGGGAGTAGTTATCGATGGAATTTTAATTTAGCATCTAAGGAATTGAGTTTGTAAATTATTCTTAGCCTTCCCCTATTACTTTGACCTCGAGCGTGTCATTTTGATGGACGTTTGCCGCACTTAAAATTTCTTTTCCGTGCGATTCCAAAGCCACCCGCACATTATCCTCCGCAAACCGAGCGTAAATCTTGGTTGTGTTTGAAGATCTATGGTTAAGTACGCGCGCAATTAAATGTAAACTATTACCCTTCTGTGCAAGCCAGCTCCCGGTCGTGCGGCGTAGATCATGAATTCTAACGTCAGTAACTCCTGCGGCTTTACGGATACGTAACCATGGCTTCGAAATATTCACTAAAGCACTACCCTCTTTTTGCCCCGCAATTATGAAAGGATTATTTTCTTTCATCGGCACTCGCTTCAAAAACGCTAATGCTGGCTCTGAAAGTGGCACGTAATGGGGGTCTCCATTTTTGGTCCTTCTGATACAAATTTCTTTTCTCGTCCAGTTAATGTCATCCCACTTTGCGCCCAACAGTTCACTTTTACGTAGTCCCGTTAACAAATAAAGCCATATTGCAAAACGAGCATAAATATTTTTTTCTGAATCAATGGCTTCCGCGAGTTTGGGCATTTCTTCGGGGGTTACCCATCGATCACGTACAACCTCTTTGAACTTCTGTATTCCTCGAGCTGGATTTAAACCGTTTACATCTATCAAGTCCCATTCCATCGCAATTTTAAACATAGTGCCCAAGAGTGAAATGGTTCTATTAGCATCATAAATAGAATGTTTTCCGATTTTTTGATGAAGAGAGACCACGTCTGCTTTGGTAATGCTTTTGAGTTGGAATGTTTTCCACGCCGGAAGAACATAGGCATTAATTCGCCTCTCGTCTTCCTTCCAAGATCTCTTGTGAACTTTTGAATGACGCTCCAGAAATTGCGTGCACAGATCTTTCATCTTAGCGGCATTTCTATCTTTCACGCGCATTGATAACGGATCTTTACAATCGCTGATTAATAGTAAGTTTCTTATCGCCTCTTTGCGCGCCAGTTCCACGGACAACACTCCATAACGGCCTAGCGCCATCAATCGCTTGCGCCCATGTAACCAATAGCTCAAAACAAAAGTCTTTTTGCCAGACGGGTAAACTCTAATTCCAAAACCCATTAGTTCCGAGTCCCAGCGCACGTCCCTTTTTCCGTTATTCTTTTCGTATCTAATAGAATCAATAAGGCGTTTCGTTAATTTCATTATTCCCCCTAAGTCACCCTTAAGTTTCCACAGCATATCGAGACACATGATAATTAATGCAAGTAAAAACCATTTCGACTTAGGGAGTCTGATAGCTAAACGTAAGTCATGTCAGCAATTGACAAAACTACTTTAGGACTTCTAAGCTGAGGGTCGCTGGTTCGATTCCAGCCGGAGTCGCCAACTCCCACCCTTAAGGATGAAGAACCCCAGTTTAGTTTAAGCCGCCGTTTTTTCATTTACTTGCTGCAACTGCCAACGCTCAAACTCGAGAATAAAAGTCGTATTTGGCCGGCGTTCATCATAAGAAATTTTGGCGCCATGAACTTTCAGCACCGACCTAGCAATGGCTAGCCCAAAACCCTCGCCTATCCTAATTCCCTTTTTGGTCGAAAAAAGTGGATCAAACATTTTAGTTTGCACGGAGGGCTCAATCCCTTTGCCGGAGTCCGTGATCGTAACCACAACCGAGTCGCCAGTATCGCGCGCTGAAATGATAATCCAGCGGTCTGGCAAATTACGGATGGCATCCAGAGAGTTTCTAATAAGATCATTAAATACCATTAAGAGGTTGCTGTTTTCGCCGCGCACATTCATGGGTTCATGCGGAAAATCAAGAGTTAACTTTACATCGGCCTCTTTAATTGATGAACCTAAAATTTTTGCGGCCGCTTGAATTGTAAAGCGCACATCAATTTGTCTCTCTTCCGGAGCCACCATGCGCTCGCCCGCAAAGAGACGCAATTGATGCATAAGTTTACTCATGCGAGAAATTGTCGTCGTCACCAAGTCTAATCTTTTTAAGGCGATATTTATATTGGCGGGATTTTTTCGCAACTCATCGGCCGCCATCCCCGCACTCGCCGTTAAAGTTGCTAGAGGCGTAGTAAGTTCGTTAACGATTCCGCCAGATAGAACTTCCATGGACTTTATCCGTCTTTGCTCCGAGCTAAGAGCAATAAGTTCCCGGTAAGTTTGAGTTCTAAGAGATAACACAATGTAAGAGAGCGTAGATGTTGCCGCAAGGGTTAACAGAAAATGCATCTTTTGATCCACATTCGGCGTTTGGAAAAATGATACGCCAAACACCATCCAAACTAAAGAGCAAGTTGCGGCAAAGACTGGGAAGGAAAAAGTCACGGACGATAGACAAAACAAAATCAGCATAAGACTAACTGTCTGCTGTATGTCATTGGTAAGCACAATTTGCAGAGCTGACTTAAGCAAAATCATCCAACAAAGAGTCGCGATAATGTACGTAGGACGTATATGGCGCAAAATCGTATGACTAAAAAAATAAACTCCAAAATAAAGAGTCGTCGTAAAAAAAGCTAACGGGAACAAGACATTTTGAATGGAAGAAGAAAAAAGAAAAAAATGAGCCGCAGAAAATCCAATATAGAGTAACCCTAGCGCCAGGGCGAGCGGGCGAATAATTCCACGGCTATATTCTTCGAGGCTATTTCTCTCTTCCGAAGTCATCCTCTTATTATCGGAAAAATCGGGTAACTTTTAATCATGTTAATTTAATTACACATATGTCGACCCAAAGAACACGTGTCTAGTCTATATTGGGACGTCTCATTTTGAAACTTAGAATTATTTTGGAGTTTCAACAACTAAACTCCAGTTCAAATGGTACGGCGTTCGCATCCTTATGGGGAATCAATTACCTTACTGGGGGAACCAATGAGCCAAGTCAATTTTAATAAACGACGTAAATCCCGATCAACCTTAGAAGGCGTATTATACGAAATGCGCCCCTATTCACTGGCAACTATTGCGGCCTATTCGATAGTCTTTCCTACGCACACGCTTATGGCTGTAAGCGGTGGCGTACTCGCGGTCTGCGCAGCGCTGATTTTCTCAATGCGACTACGCAGCCGAAGTGTTCGCTATTAATTAGTGAGCGTCAGGTAAATAATCTACCAAAACGGGATTCAAAAAACGCATCATTGCGCCTTTAGGGATTAAATCCGTGCTGATTGTAACTTCCTTACGAGTTGCAATTCCTGCGCAATCAACTGCCGGCGCGTAAAGTGCCACTTCAAATTTTTGGGCGGCAACTTCTTTTGTTTTAACGCTAACAGACTCTTGAGAAAGTCCACCACAGCGACTGTACTCAATAGTGATTAAAGTGACGTCAGGCTTACGCGGTCCAGGGCCCGGCATTAAATTTCTATATTGCGCCACTTTTTTAACTAAAACTACTTCGAGAGTTTTGGGCTCTTCAGCAAAGGCACTCATTCCGATTAAACTAATTAATACAAATAATGATTTCATAAATTCTCCTTTTTGCGGAGTGGAACCTATCCAGAAAAATGCGAATGGGCAATGGGTTTTTTAAATTAGGGCAGCTTGCCCTTAAGTTCGTGGTATTCTTTAAGCGTGCGCGTGACAATTTCTTCTACCGATAAAATTTCTTCAATCAGGCCGACACCATGACCCGCCGAGAAAACATTTTTATAAGAGACTTTTGATTTGTCGCTAGCTAACAGAGAACGTGCTGCCCGCGCTAGCGACAGCCAACGTTTCACTTTTGGTATTCGCGCCACGACAGACTCTACAACTCCATCGCTTAATCCGATTTTTTCCAGCTCCGGTGTTAAAATAAAATTTCCCGGGAAGCCGTCGACTTTATCCGTATTCACTATATCTTCAGGTCCGGCATTTAAAATTGCCGCCTTATATTTATCACTGGCGGGGCTTTCTTTAGAGGCAACAATCCTCGTTCCCAAATAAACTGCCGAAGCGCCCAAGGCCATGGCGGCGAGCATGGTTCGTCCGTCACTAATACTTCCGGCAGCAACTATGGGAAGCTTAGATATATTTTTTCTCAAATAAGGAATCAGCGCTAGCGGCGAAACATTCCCGGCATGCCCACCAGCGCCACCAGCCACGGCAATAATTCCGTCGGCGCCAAGATCAGCTACCTTTTTTGCGTGCTCGAGCCCCACAACGTCGCAAAATACTTTTGTCCCCGCTTGATGCGCTTTTTTTATGATTTCCCTAGGACTTCCCAAAGAAGTAATTATGAGCGGCACTTTATTTTCCAAAATGACATCGAGTTGCTCGTGCTGAAATTTATTGGATTTTTGCACAATTAAATTCACACCAAACGGCTTGACCGTGCGGCCTTTAATTTCTAGCACCGCTTTTTTAAAATTTTCGACTGGGCGATAGTTTAGCGCGGGAAAAGTTCCAAGTCCTCCGGCTTTACACATCGCCACGACAAGATCCGCATAGCTTACTAAAAACATTGGCGCGCCTATGATTGGAAAGTCGACGCCAAACATTTCGGAAAATTCGGTTTTGATGGGTGCACCAACACTTGTCATGCGATCTCTATACTGTATAAAGAAATAATGGAATGGACAAAGACATTATTTAATACTTTTGAAAAGGTAGCCCCCCAAAATATTCGCGAAACCTTTTACTTACGAATGTTTGGATTAACTAAAATCCCATTGTTATTTTTGGTTTCCCCCAAAGTTTTGCAGTTAAATGATAGCCGCTGTGCCGTGCAGATTCCGCTGTCAAAGCTAACTAAAAATCACCTGGGCTCTATGTATTTTGGCGTGCTCGCCATGGGCGCTGATTGCGCCGGCGGCATGCTCGGCATGCATCACATACGAAAGTCTGGCGAAAAGATTTCGCTAGTCTTTAAAGATTTCCACGCTGATTTTCTAAAGCGCCCCGAAGAAGCCGTCATTTTTACTTGCGACGATGGTCCAGCCATCAAAAACCTCGTCGACTCCGTCGTTAAAACCGGCGAACGCCAACATTTGCCTCTCAGCATTTCGGCTTGGTCGGCCTCACGCCCCAACGAAGAACCCGTCGCCAAGTTTACCTTGACGCTGAGTTTGAAGCGGAAGGGTTAGCTAAGTCAGGTTAAACTCCTGACGAACCCCGATAGCACGAATGATCCTGGCTTACGCAGCCTTTTCCCTTCTAATAAATGCTATCGACTTTTGGAGTTACGGAGTAGGTAAAGCTGTTAACTGTTGTGTAAAGCTGGAAGTCCGAGCTTCTAACGGTTGTCCCTGGTGGAAAATTCAAACTTCCCGAAGCCGAGCCGCCCGTCGTAGTTGTCATACTCCAAGACGCTTGTACCGTATACTCCGACGCCGGTTTCATCGTAAATGTAATCTGGTAGAAACAATTAACGCCGTTAACGCCAAACGGTATAAAACAAGGTACTTGAAATTGAGGATCTCCATACGGAGTGAGGTTTTGTGACCAGGTGAAATAAGGATACGACTCGTCGTCATTTAAAGTAATAGTTGCTATAGAGTTACTAATCGTTGCCCCCTGGGCCCCAGAAATACTGACCGCATATGTTTCAGCTTTTTCATAAAGAGAATTTTGGACGCTCGAAATTTGTAAGTCAGTGAAGAACTGTCCGGCCGTAATTGTGGCTGAACCTGACTTAGCCACATAGTCGCTGCCGGATTTAGCGGTACCATCTGAGGTTGTGTAGTTAAAGGTGATGTTTTGATAACTGCTGCCAGACAAGGATACGCGCACAAATGTTGTTGAACCCTCATAGGTACTCATGTTGCTGATGCTCAGACGTGGTTGTGGGTCATCATCGTTAATTGTCATTTCCGCCTGCGCTCGGATGCTGTTGTCTAAAGACCCAACCACGATATCAAATTTTTCTTGGGGCTCGTAATTCGAGTCATTTACGATTTGTACACTGGCCATCCCCATCGTCTGTCCTGCCGAAATCGTTTGTACACTGGTTAAAACGTAAAAGTCTCCAACAACAGCTGTCTTATTAACGCTTCCAATATTGAAGGTGAGATTACGGCCGCTGGGTTTACTTAGTGTGTATACGACGGGAACGTTACCTGCGTTTTCAGAAAAGGTTTGGGCGCTGATAGAAAGTGTAGGTGCCATATTGAGATCACTTTCAGCGATTTTTATTGTTGAGACTGATGCAATTTGAGCATTCATGGCACCAGTATAGTCGATGAAAAAATCCTCAGTGTTTTCATCCAGATTGTCGTCCATGATCTTAATGGAAATCTGACCCATCATTGAACCCGCCGCGATAGCTACGTTACCACTAGCAGACTCATAATCCGCTCCGGCAATAGCTGAACCATTTCGAGTTTTCCAAGCAAATGAAATATTAGAGTCACTCGGATGACTCAAGCTATAGCCAATGGTGGCGCTCATGTTTTCATTCACTGTCGGCTGAGAGATGTTTATGGTCGGAGGTAAATCGTCGCTCGTAATGACACCACTGGCAAAATCCGCACTCAAATCTGCAAAAGTAACGTTGGTAATTTTTAACCCCATTTCCTGATTACCTTCATGCACATTATCATCGATGGTTTTAATGATAATCTGGTAACTAAGCGACCCTGCCGGAATCACTACACCCCCTTGAGCTGCTGTGTAATCTTTATCCTTTAAGGCTGACCCGTCCATCGTTTGATATTCAAAGCTGACGTCTTGGAAAGCGATCTCACTAAGTTCGACTTTAAAAATTAAATCTGTGCCTTCTTTACTTTGCGTCGTTACCACTTTCAGTTGTGGCGGCAGCTTACTGTCGATTACTTTAATCAAATTCCGTTTCTCCTTCTTCTCACCGGAAACGGGATCGATCCATTGAAGCACCAATGCAAAGTCTTCTTCGCCTTTATAAAGAGTATCCTCTGTGATTTGTGTGTCGATGACTGCTGCGTTATCGCCAATTCTTACTGTGACGGCTCCCTCCGCCGGTTGAAACCTCGCTGCAATATTGTCGTTAACATCAATAATTGACCAACTCATGTCGATTTGAACTTGGCTGATGTTACCGAACGGGATCGAAATTTTGTTGGCCCTGCCCTCGTTAACTTTAGTATAAACATCCTGAGAACTAAGATTTTGGAAGAAGTCAGCGTTCGGTTTAACGGCTTCAAACCCGGCCATGTCACAAGCGTTGTAAGTCATGACTAAAAGTAAAAGTGTTATCCCTATCCATCTTTTCAAATTCGCCCCCCCAAGTTACATGCGTACAAATATATAATACCGGGTTAGGTCTAAGGTTAGATTCACCCTTTTGGCAGAAATTGGCGTATTAATATGAGAAAACTGGTTAGGTTATGGACACCCCAACAAAGGCATTTCTTCCAACAGAGCTAAGATTGCTCCATCCAATCAGCAAGCGAATAACAGGATCTCTATATCTCAAAATGAGACTTCCTTATAACGTTCGAGTCGACGAAATTGATATCTGAGAGGATCAGTTGGTTCGGTGGAAAAAAGAATTTCATTGATCAAACTATTTTTGGAGTAACCTTAAAATCACGTTAGTTTGGTATAAATCCCGCGTGGAACATTATTGGGAGTTTTGCACAAGCAAATCACTCTGGGCTACCTCACGCTCCGAAGAACCCGTCGCCAAGTTTACCTTGACGCTGAGCCTGAAGCGGAAGGGTTAGCCCCAGAATGTACAACATAGGGAGGATGACAGATTCCCCTTGGTCCGGTATTAGTTTCGATTCCATTGGCGGAAACATATGTATCAAAGGTTATCTTGATTTCTCGGCCACCAAATTTAGGAGTAATTTCCAATCTTGTAATTTTATGGTTAAGTCCCAGATTTTTTTGGATTATTTCAGAGCTATAGAACTTGTTCTTACAACCATTATCCGCAGCATTTAGAATTAAAAGGATATCAGTTTGTCCTTCATATACGCCGGGAGTTACTTCAAAAATATTGATGTTTTGGGCTAAGGCCGATGACGCCAAAAGCAGGCACACTGTAAAAAACTTTTTCACTTGTTCACCTCATATTTCGCTTATTAAGACCTCTGATTAGTTCTGCAATTAGCGTACCGACAAATGGCCAGACAATTCTATGTTAACCTAATGGTTATACTTAGGTATTCCGATTAAATTTAGGCAGTAAAGAGGTAAATCTTGAAAAATATCTTACCCGCGATTTTAACCATTTTAATAGCTTCAACCTCATGGTCGCATGATGCCAATAGCTTTAATGTTGCTCAGTGGATCGACTCTTTACCCAAATACTTAAAAGATAAGGACCGCGCGGCAAAGGTCGCAAAATTAACTACTGACTTCGTAAATTGTCTAAAGGAAAAAAATGGAAAGATTGGAATGTCGGAAGCCCGCTTAATCTGTGGCGCGACGTTACAGGCATCAATCGCAAACTTAGGTGAAAATCTAGAAAAAATTTCTGAAAAAGTATTTATCGAAAAAGTAAAAGAACAAGCGGTTAGAAATTTATCAAAAAATTATTTAGAACAAGTAATTACAATGCCAATTCTCTCTCAAGAACAAGAAAAGTCTTTCGTTGGTATACTGGGGACTGTTGGGGAAAAACATACAGAACAAACTTTCTGCGAAATGGCTCCGGACAAATGCAGCCCCCAATTAGCGAGAGATCTCTTGGCTGATAAAAATGAAATATTGAAATTGAGCAAGAAGACCCCGCCTAAATCAATTTTCGAGCGTTCTAAACTTTGGAAAAAAGAATATGCTGAGTTGTTGGAGTCGGAACAAAAGCGCCGGCAGTGCCCTGATGGCAGCCTTGATTATTCGTATTATGCGTTATCTTCCGAGGTAAAAAAGATTTCTTCGGATAGCGGCCTCCACAAGTATACGGATGAAGTCTTAAATGATTTATATGAATATTGGGCCGGTGACATAAAAGGTAATAGCGGAAAAGAGTTTGATCCATTCGAGACAACTCAATCCGTCCACGAAAACCAATTATTTAACTTTTTTAAAAATGCAGTGGAAAGCGACCGAGACAGAATGCGTAAAGAGGGACGAGCCTTGCTCAATTCAGATAGCCTGAATTTAAAGGATACCTTGAAGAGCCATCCTTTTGAAGTTGGTCAAATGCTTTACCAATATCCCAATATGCTAGACCAGATATGCAATTCACTTTCAGCCCAGGAAATCTCTAACGTTGCTCTGAAACAGAGTAAAGATAGCGGAAAAGAGTTACTTGAAGCGATAGAAACAGGTGCTGTAACCCCCTCAAACAATTTAGATGATACCTTGTCGGGCTGGCTTCAGGGCAGAACCTTAAAGTGTGAGAAAATTGTTGAAACTTACAAAAACAAAAAGCTAAATGCTAAACAGCTAGAAGACTTGAAGAAAGAAAATGAAAAATTAGGAAATGCGTTTGCCAGTACCATCTATAATTTAGATGATCAAATCAAGGGAATTGGATTACATCGAATTACATTAGAAGATTCATTAGGATTGTTTAAAGGCTGCAATAGTCCCGAATACGAACTTTACAAAAGAGACATTTATGTTCGCTCAATTAAACTTTTTAGCGATATAGAAAAAAATTCAAGCCTTAGAGCGTTTTGGGCCCGACATGTATCTGCTACTGACGACGAAATAAAAAAACAAAAGGTCTTCTTATTGATGGGATTTATGGCTCGACTACCTACAAAAGAAATCCCCGGAGTCGAATCACTAACTCAGGATGCTTTTTCAAAAGCATTACTAAAGCAGTTTCCAGAAGGCACCAGACCAACCGTATTTTTTCATGACTTAGAAATATTAGTTAAAGACAAGGACTTGCCACAATGCTTAATGCCAGCGTCAAAAAACATCTAATAACTGTCTTTGCACTGCTAGTTATGGGCAATCGAGCGAACGCCCAACCAAAAGATTGTGGTCCCGACCAAGCCGACATCCTAAATAGATTCAATTATGTTTATAAAGAAGTTTGGAAAGAGACTTTGCCGGGTACAAATCCGCAAACACCAACCACACCCGTTACCTCGAACCCACCGCGAATAGAACCGACATCGGGTATTGGCTCAGGAAGAATTGCATCTATCCCCGACGCCCGCTCGACCGGCTCCTACTATTACGACATGCGCGACTACCGGCCACTGACTCCGCGCGAGGACCGCGAAGCAAAAAAGTACGAGCAAGCGGTGATCCAAACGCGAACTACACCTGTTAGCTATAATACTCCTGGTATTGGTGCCACACAAAAGCAAGAGATCGCACAGATCTTAGACCGCATGGGTGTAAAATATGATAAAAACACAAATACGATTCCGCCATCTAACTCAAGAGACAAACGTGTAACTCTAGAAGATCGTGTTCGCAAAATCGTTCTCGATACGATGCGAGGTCCAATTACTGATATAAATTATTCTATGGATGTTCTGCGTGACCGCATTATCGCGCTCGAAAACGCCACCCAAAACGAAAAAGATCCACAGTGGAAGAATTTGAAATCAAAACAAGTAAAAGGCCCGGCCGATCGCATGTTAGCAAGCATTCCAAATGCTGTGCCACCAGAAAAAGCTGCGCTTAACCCGCTTGATCTTGATGAAATCGTAAATAAAGCCCTCTACATTCGCGACGGAGCTCACTGGCAGAAATCGCAATCGCTTAGCGAAAAAGACTCAAAAGATCCAATTTCTAAGGGCGGTATCGCCAAAGAAATTTTCCGCTCAATGGCAATTGCTGATGGCACCGAAATTCGCGTGCTCGAACTCATCAATAAAAAAGATGAAGTGGTGGGAATTAAAATCTTCATCCACCGCCCTGACAAAAACGTGTGGGTTCCCGTCTTTTACAAGCCAGATCCGCAAACACAACAGTTTGTCCGCCAAACAACTTATCACGGAGACCGCCTCCCCTACGCCTGCTTAAACTGCCACGGTGGCAGTCTAAGGAAAATGGGCCCGCAGGTAGAACTCTCAAACTGGCCAAAAACCTCCAAAAAATAACTCACCCATAACGCACTATGGACTTGAAAAGGTGCCCGACACCTTTTTTTGACGCACATGCACTACCAAAAAGAACCTGGAACCTTTTAGCGCTTTTTTCGTAATTCCAGCGAGAATTGCCAAGCCAGTCGGCGGATCCCGGGGATCTTGGCGAGATAATGATCAAGCGGATTTAAGATCGATAAAACTTTGGACTGAATTTTAAAATTAGAAATGTAAGCCACGCCTGTTGATAACAAGTGCCAATAGCGTAGCTCCCCGATCTGAAAAAACTCTTGCGAAAATTCGACAACATTCGGTGGAGTCGGCTGATCCTTTTTCTGACGTCTTTTTGTTAAGGCGCGAACTTTTACAAATGGATTATAATCAAGTGTTCCTAAAAATAATATTTTACCACCCGGCTTCAAGATTCGCCGTAACTCGGGAAATGTAAAACTAAAATCATGTTTACTTTGAAAATCATCCAAAATAATTACATCAATGGATTCATTTGGTAAGCCGGTGTTCTCACTCTGGCTATACAAAAAAACCGTTTTATCCATACAATTTTGTTTTTTAGCGTAGGCCCGGGCTTGGCCGACGGCGATTTCATCGCGGCTTAGGCCGATGGCCAGCGCACAACCAATTTCAGCCGCCTGGACGACACGTTCGCCGGCACCGCAAGTACAATCCAAAAAGACTTTATCACGCAGATTGCGACGCAACCAATCTTGCACGTAGGAATATGACGACTCTTGGGCCATCCAAAAATGACTGTCAGGGCTTCCACTCTGGCTTAACGAAATAGTTAAATTTCGATTGGGTTCAATTTGTGTATTGACCATCGGAGTGGCGATTTTGTCCTGAAGCTGTAGAATTGCCTTTTTCAAGTCAGTTACTTGCATACGGATCTTCGTTTATATTTCCTTTAATCGCCAGTTTCAATGACCCATTATGTCATTTGTAGTCTTAGATTCTTCCCCAAAGATCCGCTAAACTTGCGAAATGCCACTTATAATTCGCTTGCCTGTTTTTTTGCTTTTTATCGCATTAACTATAAGCGCATCTCTGACGCCATCTGCGGCCAGCGAAAAAAAGGCCAAAACCACAAAACGCCTGCCTAAAAAGATCAAAGTTCCCGAAGGTTATATTCCCGTTGACCCCACAAAAGTGGAGGTTAATGACAATCTCTACAGCACTGCGGAATTAAAACTGCAGGAGGCCTTGGTTAAAGACGAAAACTTTCAAGGTGTAGTGCAGTTCATTCGCGGCGAAGTTTTGTGGACAGATACGGGCAAGCAACCCGACCCTCAATTTAAAACTATTCTAAAAAAAGGCGATGCCCTAAAAATTGGTGCCGACTCTTTTGTAAAAGTAGTTACGCAAAAAAGATGTATTGGCGTAGTTTATGGTCCGAGTACACTCACAATGCCGAAATCTAAAGAGGATGATGTTTGGGATATTGAGGACTCAACTGTACGCTGGATATGCCCAGGCAAATCAGAAGAAAAGTTACAGATCGCTAAACGCCCCCTGACTCTTTTTGCTTCTGAAATATTTTATCGCGACAATAAACTCTTGGTCGTAAAAGGAGAGCCGCAAGCCGAGAATGGAAGTCTCGAAGAAAAAAAACTTTATGTCGGTAAAGCCACGCAATTTCGCCCCTTAAAAAAACAACCCCACCCGCATCAGCTCTGGGAAATGAACCAAGAGATCTCGCTCCCGAAAGAAAGCAACCTCTGGGACGAACCGGAAAAGCCGCGCAATTACCGCTTTTCCTTGGGACCTCAGCTTGGGTATGGACCTTTTCAATATGGGAACGGCGACATTCAAGGCGCAATTCCTAATGACATAAAAGGCGGAAGGCTTACCGCCTACTTCCACCGCAATAAGAAAGTTTATTTTTTATCTTTAAATTCCAATGAACGCACCACCGGCGCCCGCCCGGTCGCAAGTGGATCTAACTATGTTTATACCGGGTCACTAAATATCGACACCATTTCGTTTGGTCTAAGGCAAACACCAGAAAATGAATGGAGCTATACTTATCGCGTTGGTATTGGGGGAAGTGAGTTAAAACCCTACTACTATAACGGCGGCTCAAGCTATAACCACACAGTTACCCATGGTGTTCTGCAATTAGCATTCGGGGCCGATTGGATTTTACAAATTCAAGGCTGGGAATGGCTGGGATTTGTAATTACGGCAGAGGTGCAATTTACAAAAAGTTTGGGCGGCGCGCGCTTTAAAGACAATGGTTATAATCCGGGTGATCCGCTTTATTCGACGTTAGAGTCTAACGGCTTTACCTCCATCGATTTTATGCTTCACGCGGCGCCATTATTTTATTTCTAAACCCCTGAAGGAAAATTATGGATCTAAAAAAACGTGTTGATTTTGCTCTCGAAGTTGCTCGCAGTGCCGGAAATACTGCCGCAAATTACTTTGGAACAAATAAGCTAAATACCGAATACAAAAAAGACGAATCGCCGGTGACGGCCGCCGACCGCGCTTGTGAAGAATTTATCCGCAGCCGCATCGAACAAGTCTATCCCGAAGATGGAATCGTCGGCGAAGAATTTGGTGTTAAAAAAGGCTCCTCGGGGCTTAATTGGTATATTGATCCCATCGACGGAACTCAATCTTTTGTCACGGGCGTTCCTTTTTTTGCGACAATGATTGCCCTCGAAACCGCTGGCGATTCCGTTATGGGTGTCGTGCACTTTCCAATGCTCAACGAAACCGTTTATGCCTTTAAGGGCGGTGGCACTTGGTGGAAACGCCATACCGCAGACACTTTCGAAAAAGCTCATGTCACCAAAACCCCCTCGCTTTCCCAAGCCCGCATGACAAGTTCTTCCATTAATTATTTTCGCCAAACACAGCGCGAAGAAATTCTCTACGATGTTTCAAAAAAAGCAAAATGGGTTCACGGCTGGGGAGATTCCTTTGGCCAAATTCTCGTGGCAACAGGACGGCTTGATTTAACTTTAGATCCACTTATGTTTGACTGGGACTCAATGCCACTAAAACCCATTGTCGAAGAGGCTGGCGGTGTTTTCGCCGACTTTAAAGGGCAAAGAACGGCATTTGGCAAATCGGCATTTTCATGCAACCCAAAGTTGCACGAAGAAGTTTTAAAAATAATCACTAATTACGAAAACTAGTTTTTACCAGATTTCTTAGGTAGGTACCGTAACTACAGTTTGGGAATTTTTCAGCAAGTTCGGTAAATTTCTTTTGATCGATAAAACCCATAAAGAGCGCTATTTCTTCTAGGCAGGCAATTTTTAAGCCCTGTCTTAACTCGATCGTTTGGACGAATTGCGCCGCTGCCAACATGGATTCGGGAGTACCACTATCAAGCCAGGCAATTCCCCGGCCAAAACATTCCACTTTAAGCTGACCCTTTTCGAGATATTTACGGTTTACATCCGTAATCTCGAGCTCACCGCGCGGCGAAGGCTTTAAGTTTTTGGCAATCGACACAACTTGGTTGTCGTAAAAATAAAGCCCCGTGACCGCCCACTGCGATTTAGGATTCTTGGGCTTTTCTTCTATGCTTATCGCTTTCCCTGTTTTATCAAATTCAACTACCCCATAACGTTCGGGATCATTAACATGGTAACCAAATACGAGGGCACCCTCTTTTATCGCGGCTGCATCTTTTAAGACTTTAGTCAGCTGATCGCCATAAAAAATATTATCGCCAAGAATTAAACAGACCGAATCCCCACCGATAAACTTTTCACCAATGATAAACGCCTGCGCGATGCCATCGGGTTTGGGTTGAGCCGCATAAGAAAACTTCATTCCCCATTGCGAACCATCGCCAAAAAGATTTTCAATCATCACGATATCACGAGGCGTACTGATAAAAAGTACTTCACGGATCCCTGATAACATTAACATCGAGAGCGGGTAGTAAATTGTTGGCTTGTCATAAATTGGTAGTAGCTGCTTACTTACGCTTGAAGTCGTCGGATAAAGTCGGGTGCCACTACCCCCAGCCAACAAAATTCCCTTCATGCGTTTTTACCCATCACTTGTTTCATCCACTCTTGATTGCTTAAATACCATTGAATAGTTTCTCGCAACCCTTCTTCAAAAGTATATTTGCGTTTAAAACCAAGCTCCCGCGTCGCCTTCGAGTCATCGATAGCATATCGCCAGTCGTGACCAAGACGGTCGGTGACGAAAGAAATAAGTTCGCTATATTTTTTACCAGCCGAGCGCGGCTGAAGAGCGTCCATTTCCTTACAAATACTTTTTACGACATCCAAATTATTACGTTCTGCATTGCCGCCAAAACAATAAGTTTCGCCTGGTTTTCCTTTTTCGATGGCCAACCAAATTCCGCGGCAATGATCTTCGACCTGAATCCAATCCCGAATGTTTCCGCCGTTTCCATAAACAGGAAGGGGTTTTTCGGCCAGAGCACAACGAATCATCGTGGGAATTAATTTCTCCGGATATTGGTAAGGCCCATAATTGTTACTGCAATTAGTAGTAATTGTTGGCAGCCCAAATGTGTGATGCCAAGCTCTCACAAGGTGATCGGCTCCCGCTTTACTTGCGGAGTAAGGTGAGTTCGGAGCATAAGCCATGGTTTCCGAAAATTTTCCTGTCTCTCCCAGCGCGCCGTAAACTTCGTCAGTTGAAACTTGCAGGTAACGAAAAGATTTCTTTGCATTATCAGAAAGAGTTTTCCAATAAGCTAACGAGCATTCCAATAAATTATACGTGCCCAAAACATTTGTCGTAATAAAAACGGCGGGCCCCTCGATGGAACGGTCCACATGGGATTCAGCGGCAAAGTTAAAAACCGCATCGGGCTTAAAATCGTTAACGAGCCGGCTCACGAGTTCCTTATCGCCAATATCGCCCTTTATGAATTCAAAAGAGCCTGACCCTTGAATTTTTTCTAAATTTTCTTTGTGGCCCGCATAGGTCATTAGATCTAAAACCGCAACTTTGTGCCCAGCCGCCACGCTTAAACGTACAAAATTAGAACCGATAAAACCGGCCCCGCCTGTAACTATGATTTTCATATGCGCGCCATCCTAAAGCCTTCATTACCAAAAATCAGCTGCTTCTTTTTGGTAGCTACATTGCATCAAATTTGGTAAGTACAGCCCCTATGAATCAGTTAGAAATTTTAGCCGAAGTCACAAAACTCATTGGCAACCAAAGCTGCGAAACGACAATTCCACGCCCAGATCCTGCCCCCGCAACCGATAAAAACAAACCCGGCAAATTAGAAAAACAAATAATTAAAAACGTAGCCCGCGCTATAATAGATTTTAACTTAATCGAGGATGGCGACCGCGTTCTAGTTGCCATTTCTGGGGGCAAGGACTCCTGGGTAATGATGTATGTGCTGGAAGAACTGCGCAAACGGGCCCCCATAAAATTTGAACTCGTGAATGTAAATATTGATCAAGGTTATCGTGGCTACCGCCAGGACCTCATCGAGGATGTTGTCGAAGAGGGCGGCTACAACTATGCGATGGAAGAATTTAACATCGCAGATATCGTCGCCGAAAAGGTAAAACCCGGGGACGTCCCCTGCTCTCTTTGCGCCCGTCTACGGCGCGGAAAGCTCTCTGGTCTTGCCGAAAAACACGGGTGTAACAAGATAGCCCTTGGGCACCATATGGACGACTTTATCGAAACCGCACTGCTAAATATGTTTTACGTGGGAAAAATCGCAAGTATGTCACCAAAACTTTCGACGGACGTACAAAAAATTACGGTCATTCGTCCTCTTATGTATTGCCAAGAAGAGGATATCCGCCGGCTTTGCGTAAAAAAGGGCTTTCCCATTGTGTGCTGCCAATGCCCTTTAGCTTGCGGCAATAATGACCAACTAGACAGTAAACGCGTTTTTATAAAACGGTTATTAAAAGTTTTAGAAGCAAAAATTCCCAACATCCGCCAATCACTTCTAACAAGTTTAGGGAATTTAAAACCCAGTCACCTATTAGATAAAAATTTCCACCCATGAGTCTTTGTCTTATTGCTACTCCTATAGGTCATCCAAAAGATATTTCCCTGCGCGCCGTCGAATATCTAGGTTCTTGTGACGTGATTATTGGCGAAGAAGAACGCGAGCTCCAAAAGTTTTTGAAAATTATAAAAGTCGAAGCAAAAGCGACAGAACTTTTAAATGAGCACAGCACCCCCGCCGATTTAAAAAGACTCACGCACTTAGCACGCGAAAAAAAAGTTGCACTCGTTAGCGATTGTGGCACCCCCGCTTTTTGCGACCCGGGCGCAGATCTCGTCGCCGCGTGCTATAAAGAAAATATCCCGGTCACTACTATCCCCGGCGCCTCTTCGGTAATGGCGGCGTTAAGCCTGTCGGGGTTTCCGCTGAAGGAGTTTGTATTTAAAGGATTCCTGTCACAAAAAACTCCTGAGCGCGCTAAAGAAATCAAAGAACTAAAGTCAGAACAAAAATCAATTGTATTAATGGATACACCTTACCGCCTAGAAAAGCTTATTAGCGAACTCGCCAATGAGATGCCTGATCGGGAGGCATTTTTAGCCGCCAATACTACACAGCGGGAGGAATGGAGCTTTCGTGGCTCTATTCGCAATTTGTTAGCCTTAGTTAAAGATAAAAAGGCCGAGTTCGTACTTGTGTTAGGACCTCTCAAGAATTGACCTAAACCCCAGATTTCTGCAGACTTTTAATTACTATGATTAAACAAATTCTGCAAAAAATTGAATCTAAACAATTTAAAATAGGTATCGTCGGCATGGGTTATGTCGGACTACCTTTGGCAATTAGATTTAACGAATCGGGCTTTAACGTCGTCGGTTTTGATATCGACGAAACAAAAGTCGTAAAACTAAATAAAGGCCAAAGTTATATCGCGCATCTTCCCGCCGATCCTATTGCTAAAATGGTAAAGTCTGGAAGATTCAAGGCGACCACGGATTATTCGGCGTCTGAATCCTGTGACGCTTTAATCATTTGCGTACCCACGCCGCTAACACGTCAACGTGAACCCGACATGACTTTTATCGTAAACACGATGGAATCATTAAAAGATCACTTACGCGAAGGCCAACTTTTATCTCTAGAAAGTACCACTTATCCCGGTACGACCGATGAAGTTCTTAAACCCTACATCGACCGAAAAAAGCTAACCATCGGCGAAAATTTCTTTTTAGTATTTAGTCCCGAGCGTGAAGATCCTGGCAATGCAAATTTTAACACGCAAACAATTCCAAAGGTTTGCGGCGGCTACACCCAAAACTGCCAAAAGGCGGGAGTGGCGCTTTATAGTTCGGTCATAAATAAAGTTGTCCCAGTAAGTTCCACGCGCGCGGCCGAAATGACAAAACTTCTTGAAAATATCCACCGCGCCGTCAACATCGGATTGGTCAATGAAATGAAAATGGTTTGTGATCGCATGGGTCTTGATATTCACGAAATCATTCGGGCCGCTGCAACTAAACCTTTTGGGTTTGTGGCCTATTACCCAGGTCCAGGTCTAGGTGGCCACTGTATTCCCATTGACCCCTTCTATTTAACTTGGAAAGCGCGGGAATACGGAATTAATACCCGTTTTATCGAGCTTGCCGGGGAAGTAAATACGAATATGCCTCATTGGGTTGTCGGTAAGGTTACCGAAGCTCTCAATGAACGCGGCAAATCCCTTAAGGGTAGTAAAGTTTTAGTGGTTGGAATTTCGTACAAGAAAAACGTCGACGACATGCGGGAATCCCCCTCGGTTGAACTTATGGAAATTCTTCGCCACAAGAAAGCCGAAGTGCAATTTTCTGATTATTACTTCACAAGCTTTCCTAAAATGCGCGAGCATTCTTTTGACTTAAAGAGCGTAGAAATGACTCCTGAGTCCTTAAAGAAGTTTGACTGTGTCTTAATAGCCACAAATCATGACAAATTTGACTATCAGATGATCAAGGAACATGCACAATTGATCATCGATACGCGCGGAGTATATCAAGAGCCGTCGCCGAAAATCGTTAAGGCTTGAACTCCTAAATAGGCCCAGTTAACCTAGAATATCGAGGACTTATGGGCTTTTTATTAAAACAAATTTTCGCGTTTCTAAAATTACTAAATTCCGACACTGGCACAACTCAAATCGCTACAGGTATCGCCTGTGGATTTATTTTGGGAATGGCTCCGACGTTTTCGTTACAAACGATCATCGTCATAGTTTTAATGTTTTTCTTTCGCATTCAAATTGGTGCGGCGACGCTGTCGGCATTCTTTTTTAAATTTATCGCCTTCTTGCTTGATCCCGTTTTCCATCAAATGGGAATGAAGATTCTTGAGATGGATTCGCTCAAGGGAATTTTTACGACCATGTATAACATGCCAATTGTTCCCTTCACTCGATTTAACAATAGTATCGTTATGGGCGCCGGTGTTACGTCAGTTATTCTCGCGCCTTTTATTTATATCATTGCCACGGCGATGGTAATAAAATATCGCGTCGCCGTCGTGCAGAGATTCCGCCAAACAAAAGCGTGGAAAGCATTCACTTTAACAACAATTTACCAATGGTATTTGAAATATGACCAACTCTTCGGATAAACCTAAAAAAGTTAAAGGCCCCATTCGTACCGAGGCGGTCGTTCCATTTATTATTTTTGCTGTCATCGTCGGAGCTTATTTTTCGATTTTCTTTGATACGCATTTGCGCTGGGGAATTGAAAAAGGCTTAACTTTCGCCAATGGCGCCGAAGTAAATGTCGGGTACTTAAAAACAAGTTTTATAAACGCTTCGCTCGATATTGGAAAAATTCAGATTACTAATCCCGATAACCCAAAAGTAAATACCGCCGAAATCGGTAGTATAAAATTTAAAGCTCTTTGGGACGCACTTCTGCGCGGAAAAATTGTTATTGATGAAGCCTCCATTAATGAAATAATGATTTTAACTCCACGCAAAGTTGCGGGCTATGTTCTTCCCAAGCCCGCTCCAAAAAAAGAGCAGCCGGGAATCGCCGAAAAGACGGTTGGTAAAGTCGCCGACAAATATGAGGGCAACATTCTTGGTGATCTTGCCACTTCCCTAGAAGGCAAAGGCGAAAAAGACCAAGCGCAAGTTGTCGCTGATAATCTAAAGGCCAACGTCAAAGCAAAACAGCTGCAAACAGAACTTAAAGCCAAAGAAGACGAATGGAAAAAGAAGTTTGAATCTTTACCGAAACCCAAAGAGGTCGAAGCTTTAGTACAACATCTAAAAGAAATTAAATTTAAGGGCTCGGCTCCAGAAATTGTAGCCCAAGCCCAGGATGCGCAAGAGACAATAAAAAAAATTGATACCGCGATTAATCAATATAAGTCCACCGGCGGCGAGTTCCAAAGCGACTTTAACAAGTATTCCGCAGAAATCAGTGGCCTAGAAAAATTAGTACAAGAAGATATTAACGACCTTAAAACCCGCATGAAGATTCCTAAACTCGATGCTAAAAGCATAGGGATGATGCTATTTGGCGGCGAAATTAATAAAAAGCTCCGCATGGTCGAAGAGTACAAAGCGAAATACGAAAAGTACATGCCGCCAAAAAGGAAGGAAAGTGCACAAGAACCACAAATCGTTGCGCATGAGCGCGCTAAGGGCCGCACCTACCAGTTTGGCCGTCCGAAGGCTTATCCCCTATTCTGGTTAAAGAAGGCGGGAATTAGTTCGCGTGCCACCAACGAAGGTTTCTCTGGTGACGTCCAAGGGACTTTGCGTGACGTGAGTTCAGATCCAAAAACCTTAGGCACCCCCATTAAATTAGATCTAAAAGGAAATTTCCCGCGCCAACAAATTCTTGGCGTGGTTGCAAATCTTGCGATCGATCTTTCGGGGCCCGAGTCGGTAGAAACCTTTTCAACTTCCGTGGGCTCTTTCCCCGTGGAGAGCAAAACCTTTTCGGATTCCAGCGAGCTTAAGTTCGGCTTTCAAAGAGCCAACGCATCCTCCGAAATCAACGGCAAAATTGTTGGTAATCAAATCAATATGGACATGAAAAATAAGTTTCAGAAAATTGATTACGTCGTTGCCGCCAGCAATAGTTTTGTAAATGATGTGTTTAAATCCGTGGCCGCTGATACACCCATGATTTCACTTAACGCCACAGCCGAGGGCAATATACTGACTCCTAACATTGGCATAAATTCAAATCTCGCGGAAGCCATCGGCGCCGGCTTCCGCAAGCAAATGGATTTAAAACTTAAAGAAGCCGAAGCCAAAGCCCGAAAACTTATTGACGATGCCATCGGCAAAGAAAAAGAAAAACTCACCGCGCAGTTTGACGCTCTAAAGGCAAAATATCTAGGGCCCATCGAAAAACAAAAAGGCGAACTCGAAAAACAAAAGCAGGCGGGCGAAGCAAAGATCGAAGAAAGTAAAAAAGCGCAAACAAAACAGTTAGAAAAAAAGGGACAGGAAGTCCTCGACGATTTGAAAAAGAAATTTAAATTTTAATCCGCAAAGGATGTGCTTATGGAATATTTTAGTAACCCCACAACTCCGTGGTTGATGGTACTCCTTCCCATTTTAATTTTAGGATTTTATGGGGCCCCCGCCTGGATTTGGACAATCGTGCTAGCCCCACTCGCCTACTTCTTCGCCCCTTTCTGGCTGCAGATTATCTTTGTGGTATGGGCCATCCTCTTTAATTTGCCACTGACCCGTCAGCTCCTAATTTCTAATTCCATAATGTGGTTGTTTAAGAAATTAAACTTTATCCCTTCAATTTCTGAAACCGAACGTACCGCACTCGAGGCTGGCGTTGTTTGGGTCGAAGGCGAACTTTTTAGCGGTAAACCTGATTTTAATAAAATGATGAACGAACCTTACCCCTCTCTGACAAAAGAGGAGCAAGACTTCATCAAGGGACCGGTCGAAAAACTTTGTCAGATGATTGACGACTGGGATATTTGGGAACGCCGCCGCGTACCGGATGAGGCCTGGAGCTTCATTCGCAAGGAAAAATTTCTTGGAATGATTATTCCCAAAGAGTACGGTGGCCTGGGGTTTTCTGCAATGGCCCATAGCGAAGTACTAATGAAAGTGGCTAGCCGTTCAATGCCTACCGTAATCACCATCATGGTGCCAAATTCTCTTGGCCCGGCAGAATTACTAATTCATTACGGGACAGAGGCTCAAAGAAAACGCTATCTACCAAAACTCGCCGTCGGCGAAGACATTCCTTGTTTTGCCCTCACCGAACCCGTCGCCGGTAGCGACGCTGGATCCATTCAGGCTGATGGTGTTTTATTTAAAGGTAATGACGGCAAAATTTACGTAAAATTAAATTGGAACAAACGCTACATTACTTTGGCAGCTATTTCCACAGTACTTGGATTAGCTTTCAAACTGCGGGATCCCGAGAATCTCTTGGGCCGCGGCCCTGATTTGGGTATAACTTGCGCCCTCATCCCTTCGAACACGCCTGGACTTACAATTGGACGCCGTCACGATCCGTTAGGAGTACCGTTCTACAATTGTCCAACACAGGGAAAGGACGTCGTCGTTCTCGCCGAAGATGCCATTATTGGCGGTGTCGCCGGCGCTGGTCATGGCTGGAAGATGTTAATGGAATGTCTTGCCGCTGGCCGCGGAATTTCGCTTCCGGCACAGGCGATTGGTGCGACAAAACTCATTACAAAAGTTGTTTCGGCCCACGCCACGATTCGCAAACAATTCGGCGTTAATTTAGGAAAGTTTGAAGGTATCGAAGAACCCCTGGCGCGCATAGGCGGTTACAACTATTTGCTTGAGGCCATGCGCCGCTATACTCTTGGCAGTCTTGATAAAGGAATTAAACCTCCCGTTATCACCGCCATCGCTAAATACCAAGCAACAGAGCTTAGCCGCAAAATTGTTAATGATGCGATGGATGTTTTAGGTGGTAATGCTATCTCCCGCGGACCGCGCAATTTAATCGCGAACCTTTATATCGGCGCTCCAATTAGCATTACAGTTGAAGGCGCGAACATTCTTACTCGCACACTTATGATTTTTGGCCAAGGAGCCATGCGCGCGCACCCCTATGCTTTTAAAGAAGTTAACTCGGTTGAAAAAAATGACCTCAAAGGTTTTGACCGCGCGTTCTGGGGACACATTGGCCATATCGTGCGCAATCTTGTGCGTGCAGTGTTGCTAAGCCTAACTCGGGGTTGGCTAGCTCCCGCACTTACTTATGGCCGAGTCAGCAAATATGTTCGACGCCTTAGCTGGTGCTCGGCCTCATTTGCTATCATGGCTGATATCGCCATGGGATCCATGGGCGGTAGCTTAAAACTTCGCGAAAAAATCACCGGAAGATTCGCTGATATTTTATCTTGGATGTATATCGGCACTTCTGTACTCCGCCGATTTAAAGCGGAAGGCTCACGTAAAGAAGATCTTCCGTTTGTGCACTTCGCTCTTAACCACGCACTCTACGAATGCCAAAAAGCTTTTGACGGAATTTTTGCCAATATTAAAGTTCCAGGTCTTACTTGGTTTTTCCGCGGCGTAATTAAACCGTGGTCAAATTTAAATTCATTAGCCGGCGAACCTTACGATGCGCACACTCATAAAATTGCATCGTTGATTTTGTCAGACACCGACCAACGCCAGCGCTTAACTGAAGGAATTTTTGTTCCCAATGACCCCAATCAACAATTGGCCCGCTTAGAGCGCGCCTTCCATGCCGTAAAACAAGCTGAAGCCGTTGAAGATAAAATCCGCGCTGCCATCAAAGCCAAGAAAATGCAGCGGATTAAAGGTCCCAAAGCGATTGCCGCCGCTCTCGAAGCTGGCGTAATTACCAAATCCGAATCTGAAGCTTTAGCCCAAGCCGAGCTTCTACGTTTGGATGCAATTCAAGTCGATGACTTCTCACAAGAGGAATATCTCACACACTCAAGTCATCAGGGCGGAGCGCGAGCGACGGGAATGACTCAAGCGCACGAAACGAACGGCAAGATTACTCATAAATAATTTCACTTTCTACGCCGGAAGTGAAACTCCTGATACAATCAACTAAGAAAATAAAATCTAGAGGTGGAAGAACCACCTCTAACGAGTACTGGAATGCCTTGATTTTTTCTTAGACGCCTCTTAGATTTAAAAAACCATGATAAAGTTGTTCCGCCTATCTTCCTTACTTTTTTCACTGACATTATTAAATTCCTGCTCCTTCTCCTCTGAGCCAAAAAGCGAAGAGAAAATTAACAAGCTCACGGTCGAGCGCATTTTCAGCAGTCCGGAGCTAAATGGCAAATCTCCCCAAGGGGTTAAATTTTCTGAGGACGGTAAGAGGGTCACCTTTCTTTTGCCAAAGCCAGAAGACCGCGAAGTTTTAGATCTTTGGGAGTACAACTTCGCCACAAATCAAAAACAACTCTTGGTGGATTCTAACTCCATTACCGGCGGCAAAGAAACTTTATCCGAAGAAGAAAAGGCCCGGCGTGAGCGGCTGAGGGTCAGTGAGCGCGGCATTACGGAGTATTACTGGGATCACGCGGGAAAGCTTCTTGTTTTTCCTCTCGGCGGTGATATTTACCTTTACGACTTAGAAAAAAAGCGAACTCAGCAACTAACAAAAACCAAGGAGGCTGAAATTGACATTAGGTTTTCGCCAAAAGATAGTTTTGTTTCCTACATTCGTAATCGTAACCTTTACGTCTTAAAATTATCCACAAACAAAGAAATCGCTATTACTTCAGGAACTAAAAAGGAAATTAGTTTCGGCGTTGCCGAGTTCATTGCTCAAGAAGAAATGAACCGGTTTACCGGCTATTGGTGGTCAGAAGACGAAAAGTGGGTTGCCTTTACAAAAACTGACGAGAGCCCCGTGCAAATTGCCAAACGTTATGAAATTGATGCCGATAAAGTCGAAGTGCGTGAGCAACGCTATCCTTATACGGGTACGCCAAATGCCATCGTTGAACTCTATTATGCCGCCATTCCCGAGAGCCCATCAGTAAAGATTACTCATCAAAAAGTAAACTTTGAAAAGAGCCATGACATTTACTTGCCGCGAGTGAAATGGCTCCCCAATAGCAAAATGCTTTCTTATCAAGTGCAGTCACGTGATCAGAAAACCTTGGACCTGTACTTTTTTGACTTAGCCACAAAAAAATCACAAAAAATTCTTAGCGAACAAGACCCCTATTGGGTAAATCTAAATTACTCGCTTAAATTCATAAAAGATCGGGATCTTTTTGTTTGGTGCTCGGAGCGCTCCGGGTATCGCCATATTTATCTTTACGATTATAGTGGAAAAGTGGTGGGCCAACTTACCACTGGCGAGTGGGACGTCGACGAGGTTTTAGCCGTCGATGAAAAGTCAAAGTCTGTCTATTTTACATCGGGATATAAAACGCCGCTAGAAAAGCATCTTTTAACTTTATCCTATGAAGCCGCCGGCGAGCCAAAGGTACTCACGAATAAGCCAGGCTGGCATGGAATCGAAATAGATGAAACGAAAAGCTACTTTATGGATTATTTTTCCAATGAAAATACTCCCCCTCAGGCCTCCGTCCACAAGATTAATGGCGAACTGTTGACTTATATCGAAGAAAATAAAGTAAGCCTCGACCATCCCCTCGCCCCCTATTTCAAGTTTCTTATAAACAAGACCTATCGGTCTCTGAAATTACCAGATCAAACAGAGATCTTTTACAATTTGCTTCGACCAAAAAATAACCGCCCGGCGAATGGATATCCTACAGTTGTTTGGATTTATGGCGGCCCCACAAATCAAATCGTGGCAAAACGCTGGGGCGGTACCACGGACTTATGGCATCAAACGCTTGCGCAAAATGGTTACCTGGTTATTGAAATTGATAATCGCGGCACCCCACGGCGCGGTCGAAAATTTGCCAATCCCATTTATGGCGAATTAGGGAAAGTTGAAAGTAGCGATTTTGCCGCTGTCGTAAAGTCTTTAATAGCGGAAAAACTCATTGATCCAAATAAAGTTTTAATCGGCGGGTGGAGTTATGGTGGTTACATGTCGCTACTATCGCTGGAACATCAGCCCGATATATTCCGCTACGCGCTCTCGGTGGCTCCTGTTACCGACTGGACCTTGTATGACACGCATTATACCGAAAGGTACTTGGGAACACCTCAGGGAAACCCCAATGGGTACAAGCAAAGTAATGTAGTTACTCATGTCGATAAAATTCGTGGGGGTCTCATGGTTATTCATGGAATGGCCGACGACAATGTTTTATTTACCCACAGTACTCTTTTATTTAAGAAGTTACAGGAACAAGGAAAACTATTTCAAACTATGGTTTATCCCGGCGCCAAACACGGAATTAGCGGCAAGCAAAATAAAATTCATGTTTACAATTCCATGAATGAATTTATCAAAAAGTCGCTTACCCAATAATGCTGAGTTAAAAATCACCCATTCCAGTTAACAAAGAAAAAAATCGTGGGGGTGGGAGGGAGACGACATCTTAGATTTCTTTTGGATTCGCAAGTAGAGTTTTACTTCCGGCGCCGGAAGTAAATTATTTAACCACCGTCGAGGTTACTTTTTTTAACATCTCAAGATATCTGTCTATTAACTCGGGGCCATGGACCGGAGACCAATGACCGGCAATGATAGACTTTATAGATAGCTTTTTTATTCGATCTAATGTTTTTGGATACTCTTCCAAGTTTGCATCATCGAGATTACCAAGTTTTTCTTTTAGCGCACAATCACCGGCAAGAACCCTCTCTTCTGGGAAGTACGCGACGATTTGATCTTCCGTATGTGAGGGGCCCAAGTAAAGGAGATGAATTTTGCCGGACTCGAGATCGTATCTATCTTCGAAGGTAACATCCGGCAAAACCAACGGTACGTTAGGAAAAGAGGGAAAGCTCTTTTGCAAGGCCGTCACCATCTTCGCCCAATTCATCTTCATCAGTTCTGATGTGCGTTTAGTGGCGACGATGGATACACCCCAGTTTTTGAAAAAGGAGTTTCCTCCCGTTCGGTCGAGATGAGAATGTGTATTAACAACGGTGCTAATGGACTTATGGGTAATTTTTTTAATTTCATTCACCAAAAGTCCAGCCGTTTCTGGAGTCCATGTCGCAGAAATTATAGTTACAAATTTTTCTCCAATATACACGACGGAGTTTTCTTTAATGTAAAATGTGTCCTCGGCAACATAAATATTTCCCGTAACGTGTGAAAGTCTAATATTGTGTCTCGACTCCCTAAACGCAGAAGCTTCGTAGGAAAAGAGGCTCAAAAGAGAAAATAGCGTGATGATTTGTTTCAAGTAAAACTCTATTTCGACTTCTCGATAAGTCCCGTAAAGTACTCAATTGCGTCGGGAGAATACCACTGCTCTACACCGACAATTTTGCGGATGAGTTTGCCGTCGCGGCCGACAATATAGTTTTCGGGTAAAATGGATGAACCAAACTTTTTAGCCATCATGCCCTCTTTATCCCATAAAAGTTCCACATTAGGTTTACGGGCCTTAACGACATTTAAAAAACTATTAATGTCTTCCAAAGTATAATCGTGTGAAATCGCGACCAGGACTAGCTTCCCTTTAAAATGCTCCACAAGCTTTAGCATAGAAGGCCATTCCTTCACACACGGATCGCACCAAGAGGCCCAGAAGCTAACGATAAGGACCTTATCCTTGAGTTTTTTGGCATCAAAGGGCTTTCCATCAAGGTATTTACCTTGGATCTCGGGAATGCCATTTTGCTCCATCTGTTTAATGAGGGAAATTTCTTCCCCCATTCCACCAGAATAGCTCGTTTTCTCTTTTATTTTTATAATTATGAAATACCCCGCAACAGCTAACGTGAGTACGACTATTGCGGCGGTGAGATGCCTCGACATCTATTAAGCGTTTAACTCGCGAGAAACCTGACGGGCTTCATTTTGGAGTTTACGTAGAGTCTTTCTATGGCGTTCAGCTCGGCGGGCAACTTTACGGGCTTGAGCTTTAGCTACTTTAGCTTCAGATTTTGCCGCTTTGGTTTCCTTGCCTTTACCTTTTGTTTCTTTTTTCTCGGCCTTCTTATCGCCAGCAACATAATCAACAAATTCAATGTAAGCCATTTCTGCTAAGTCACCAGGGCGTTTTCCCAAGCGAATAATTCGCGTATAGCCACCATCGCGTTTATCAAAACGTTTAGACAGATCCGTAACGATTTTTTCTACAGCTGTCGCGTTCGGGAATTTTGCTAAAAGAACTCGGCGCGCATGGAGCGTTCCATCTTTACCTTTAGTAATTGCCCTTTCAATATGACGGCGCAGCTCTTTAGCTTTCACTAGAGTCGTACGAATGCGTTCGCTATCAACAAGTGAAACTACCATGTTACGAAATAGCGCATCCCTGTGTCCACGGCGTCTGTTAAAACCTTTATAATGTACGCGATGTCTCATGTTCTCTCCAAATAATTACGCGTTATTTTGACCGCCAGGATTTGTCACTGGCGCAGTCACAAAAGCTTGTGGGTTGTTGGGATCCCAGCCAGCGGGTGGCCAGCCATCGATTTTCATTCCCAAACCTAAACCCATTTCTGAAAGTATATCTTTTATTTCGTTAAGTGATTTGCGGCCAAAGTTTTTCGTTTTCAACATTTCCGCTTCCGATTTAGAAACTAACTCACCGATAAAACGAATGTTGGCGTTTTTCAAACAGTTTGCCGCACGTACTGAAAGTTCCAAATCATCAACGGAGCGGAAAAGATTGTCATTAAGAACCGGAGATTTTTTGCTGATCTCCTCTTCTTTGGGCTCCATCGCTTCATCAAAGTTCAGGAATACTTGCAACTGTTCTTTAAGAATTTTTGATCCTAAAGAAACTGCTTCTTCGGGTTTTAGTGAACCATCCGTCCAAACTTCTAAAGTCAAAGAATCATAGTCTGTACGCTGACCAACGCGCGCATTTGAAATGTTGTAGTTCACGCGGCGGATGGGACTGTAAAGAGAATCAACGGCTACGAAACCAACGGGTAAATCTTTGCGTTGTTCGTCAGAAGCCACAAATCCACGGCCGTAATTAATAAGTAATTCCGCCGAGAATTTGCCGTTTGAACCTACCGTACAAATGTGCTGCTCAGGATTCAGTAGCTCGATATTATCGCTTAACTGAATGTCTGCCGCAGTCACTGCTCCGGGGCCTTGTTTATTGATACGCAAAATTTTTGTTTGCGAATCAAATTGTTTAAAGCGTATCTGTTTTAAATTTAAAATGATGTCGGTGACGTCTTCATGAATATCAGGAATCGTCGTGAACTCATGAAGTACACCTTCGATTTTGATTGCCGACACTGCCGAACCCATCATTGAGCTAAGCAGAATTCGACGCAGAGAATTTCCTAAAGTCGTGCCATAACCACGCTCTAAAGGACGGATGGTGAACTTACCATAGGTTTCACGAAGAGAATCACGATCGACTTCGTAGCCTTTTGGTTTAATAAGATCACGCCAGAACTTGTAATAATGTTGCTGCATATTCACCCTCTCTAAAACTATCTTGAATAGAACTCTACGATACTATTTTCTTCAACTGGAACGCCCACATTCTCGCGTGCCGGAAGATCCTTCACGGTACCGCGGAAATGAGCATGATCCGCTTCCAACCAAGCTGGCACAGTACGACGTTTTGACGCCTCTACTGATGCCATTACACGGGCCAGAGTGCGTGAAGCTTCACGGATCTCGATCGTGTCACCTTTATTTGCTGTGAAACTCGGGATGTTAACTTTTTGGCCATTAACTAAAACGTGCCCATGACGAACGAACTGACGAGCATCGCGGCGGCTTACTGCCAAACCTAATGAATACAGAACGTTATCAAGACGCATTTCTAATAATTGTAAAAAACGTGTTCCTGTAACGCCTTTTTCTTTTGAAGCTATAGAAAACACGCGGCGGAATTGCTTTTCTAAAACGCCATAATAACGTTTTACTTTTTGCTTCTCACGAAGCTGCAGTGCAAATTCCGAGAATTTCAAACGTTGCTGTCCATGTTGTCCTGGAGGATACGGACGGCGCTCAAAAGCACATTTATCAGTGTAACAACGTTCGCCCTTTAAAAAGAGCTTCATGTTTTCGCGGCGACATAATTTACAAACGCTTTTGTTAATACAGCTCACTTTATCTCTCCCTTAAATACGTCGACGTTTTGGTGGACGACAGCCGTTGTGTGGAATCGGCGTGATATCACGTAATGAATTAATTTTTAAACCGGCAGCGGCTAAAGAGCGGATCGCCGGTTCACGACCAGCGCCTGGACCCACTAAATAAACAGAAATATTTTTTACTCCGGCTTCTACAGCTTTAGCGGCGACGATTTCGGCAGTGACTTGCGCTGCGAACGGCGTACCTTTACGGCTACCTTTAAAGCCTTGTCCACCCGCACTTGACCAGCAAACAGTGTCCCCGTTGAGATCAGTGATTGTGATCAGAGTATTACCGAAACCTGCATGGATGTAGCAGTTTCCAGAAACGCTCGCGCGTTTAATTTTCTTTTTTACTTTTTTTTCTGCAGCCGCACCTTCGGTGGGAGCTGCGGCTTCTTTTGTCTGTTCTTTTGATTCTTTTTCTTCAGCCATTTTTCATCTACCCTTACATTGTCGCTTTTTTCTTATTAGCGATTGTCTTACGAGGACCTTTGCGAGTACGCGCATTTGATTTTGTTCTTTGACCACGTACCGGCAGACCTTTTTTGTGACGAAGACCACGGTAACTACCGATGTCCATCAAACGTTTAATATTTTGTCCCACTTCGCGGCGCAGATCACCTTCAACTTTAATTCCGTGTTTTTCCATCAGCTCACGGATCTTAGCAATGTCAGCGTCAGTCATATTGTCAGTACGAAGGCTTGATGCAAATCCAGCTTCAGCGCAAAGTTTTGTAGAAAGTGGACGACCCACGCCGTACAAATATGTCAGCGCAATTTCCACACGTTTATTTCTTGGTAAGTCGATACCCGCAATACGTGCCATGAATTATCCCTGTCTCTGTTTGTGTTTCGGGTTTTCGCAAATCACTCTGAGAACACCCCGACGTTTTATCACTTTACAATTTTTGCAGATCTTTTTTACAGATGTGCGAACTTTCATAAAAATACCCCAAAAGTTTAACGGCACGTCAACCTAACACAGCTAGTAATACACAGTCCAGTCTTGTGTTTGAACTTTTTTAATTAGTTAGTGCCCTTTTTATCTCCGAAAAAACTACCTCTGAATCTCTCATTCCGTCCACCCCTAAATACGCTCCCTTACCCTTAAAATAATCAACCAATGGTAAGGTATCCCGTGTGTAGGCGGCAAAGCGGGTTTTAATTACTTCTTCTTTATCGTCTTCCCTCTGATATAAGGCTGACTCTCCGCATTTATCACATTTGCCCTCTACCTTAGGGGGAGAGTTTCTTACGTGATAAACGGCACCGCAATTCTTACAAATTCTTCGGCCCGTGAGACGCTCTATCAGCTCCTCTTGGTCCACTTCCAAAAATATAGCCCTACCGACGCTCATATGATGCTCAGAAAGCAGATCATCTAAGGCGCGCGCTTGCGCTAATGTTCTCGGAAAGCCATCCAAGATGAAATTTTTTCCATCCAATTTATCAAAAACTTCGGCAACCATCCCTATTGTCACCGTATCCGGTACTAATTCACCCTTATCTATAAAACTCTTTGCCTTTACTCCAAGTGGCGTCTTGTTTTTAATCGCCGCTCGAAATAGATCCCCAGTACTAATCTGAAGCATACTTAGGCGCTGCACCAAAAGGGCAGATTGCGTACCTTTTCCAGCGCCTGGGGGACCAAAGAGAATGATGTTCAAAACTGCACCCTTCGACTACGAATTTTAACGCCCTTAACAAGGCCTTCATATTTCGAAGTCAAAAGATACGATTGAATTTGCTGAGATGTATCGAGAGCAACACCCACCACGATCAATAATCCGGTTCCACCAAAATAAAATGGCACCTTCATTTGATTCACCAGAAGTGTCGGCAAAACGCAAAGTGCACTTAAGTAAATTGCGCCGCCAACGTTGATTCTCTCAATGACCTTCTGAATATAGTCGGCAGTGCTTTTACCCGCACGCACGCCAGGAATAAAGCCCCCATATTTCTTCAAATTTTCTGCCACATCATTCGGGTTAAAAACAATTTCTGTATAAAAGAAGCAAAAGAATACGATAAGTGCCACAAACAAAATATTATAAATCGTTCCGCCAGGTCCCACTGATTCCTGAATCTTACGTAACCACGGATTATCAATAAACTGCGCCATTGTTGCCGGGAACATAAGCAACGAGCTGGCGAAAATGGGAGGAATAACTCCTGAAAAATTAATTTTAAGTGGCAAGTGGCTCATAGCCGCGTTCATCGCTGGGCCGGCTGTTCTGCCAGAGTATTGAATTGGAATACGGCGCTGGCCAACTTCCAAGAAAATAATAAGGCCAATGATAGTAACCATAAAAAGCACGAGCATTAAAGCAATTGGCCCCGCTAAGTTTCCGGCCTTCACTTGCTCTAATAAACTAACCGCGGCACTTGGAATGTCCGCCACGATACCGGTAAAGATAATAAGACTGGCGCCGTTGCCGATTCCGCGCTCGGTAATTTGCTCACCGAGCCACATCACAAAACAAGTGCCCGCAGTCAAACTTAACACGGTCATCCATTTAAAGGATAACCATCCCACCATTGCCGAAGTTACTATAGGACGGCCATCAATCACTTGATTTTCAAGCCAAGAAGCAATCCCTAAACCTTGGATAACCGCCAACACCACAGTGCCATAGCGAGTAAGTTGAGTAATTTTTTTGCGGCCGGCTTCGCCCTCTTTTTTAAGAGCTTCCAAGTAAGGAATGGCTGTGGTTAAGAGTTGGAAAATGATCGAGCTTGAAATGTAAGGCATGATGCCCAAAGCAAATACGCTAAAACGCTTTAGAGCGCCGCCTGAAAAGGTATTGAAAAGCCCAAATAACGTAGAGCTTTTATTGGTGAAAAACGCCGTTACCGCCGAGGCATCAACACCGGGAACCGGGACGTGAACGCCAAGACGGTAGATAATAATCATGGCTATGACAAATAGTAATCGCTTTTGCAGTTCATTGTTGCGGGCCATGCCCCCAGTTGTACTCACTCCAGAAC
>CAZCFY010000018.1:0-78088 GCA_964498095.1 uncultured Bdellovibrionales bacterium
TTGGAGGAAGGTTTGGATGCCGAGTTGGCCCAGCGTGGACCCAATACCCGAGTGGCGGCGGCCACTCCAGGGAAGGTAAGGACGAACGCGGTCGCAGCAGTTCCAGTAAACCGAGCCCGAATTCATCTCAGCTAAAATCTTTTGTGCGCGGGTTTTATTTTTGGTGTAAACGCTACTAGTAAGACCATATTCAGTATCATTCATCAAGGCAATCGCTTCGGCATCATTTTTCACTTTCATAATTCCAATGATGGGTCCAAAACTTTCATCGCGCATAACTTTCATGGAGTTATTAACTTCTAATAAAACCGTAGGTTGAAAGAAATTTCCCGCGCCACTTAGGCGACTGCCGCCGACGGCCACTGTCGCTCCTTTGTTAGTAGCATCAGAAATTTGATCCTCCAAAACGGTAATTTGTTGTTTGCGTGTCAACGGACCAATGTAAGTTTCGTCTTTCATTGGATCGCCGACTTTAAACGTCCGCACGAAATCGACAAACTCCTTAACGAATTTATCGTAAATTTTCTGGTGGACATAAATTCTCTCGACGCTACAACAACTCTGACCGGTGTTGTACATCGCACCATCGGCCGTCGCTTGTGCGACCGTTTGCGCGTCGACATCTTCGCAAACGTACACGGGGTCCTTACCACCGAGTTCTAATTGCACTTTCATAAGTTGTTTGGCCGCGGCCTGCGCGATGTTAACTCCAGTGCCGTAGGATCCGGTAAAAAAAACGCCGTTTAAGGGAAGGTTTAAAAGATCGGCGCCAACCTCACGGCCACCAATAACGGCAACAAAAATATCTTTCGGGATTCCAGCCTCGATAAGCAAATTAGAGATTTCCATTCCCGTCAGCGTCGAAAGTTCACTGGGTTTATATAAAACGGCATTTCCAGTCATGAGTGCCGGAACAAAAACATTGGTGCCGACAAAATAAGGGTAATTCCACGCCGAAATATTAGCTATAACCCCTAATGGTTCCCAGGTGAGACGTTCATTTTTGGAAATTTTAGTTTCCTTGAGATTCTCCTTGGTGTTTTTAAGAAAAAAATCCAAGCGTGGAATAGTGCCGTTGATTTCATTCCGTGATTGCGCAATAGGTTTACCCACTTCACTGGTAAGTGTTTGGGCCAGCCGCTCGCGGTTTTTAATTAGTAGTTTTTTAAAAGTCTCAATGGATTTCTTTTTTTTTGCAAAAGGAACAGTCGCCCACTTCTTTTGCGCGTTGGAGGCTGCTTCGAACTTGCGGCTAACGGAATCTTTAGTGTCCTGAGGAACAGCGCGAATCAGCTGACCATTTGCTGGATTAAATATTTCAAGATTTTTTGCGTTTTCTGACTTCATTGAGAAAATCCTTTAGTAACGGTTTTGCATCTAAGAAATTTTTGTATCTGTTGTCGTGAAACTCGGGATGCCATTGGACGGCATAAACCCAGGGGCTCTTTTTTGCCTTGGGGGCGTATCTTACCGCTTCGATAATGCCATCCGCAGTAGCCACGGCCTCAACGACCAACGATTTACCAAGCTTTTTTATACCTTGATGGTGGATGGAGTTAATAGTCGCGGTTTTCTTATTTTTATAAATTTTCGCCAAATGGCTACCGGGCTCAATTTTAATGTCATGATGATTGGCATCGTAAATTTCCCAATTGCGGTGCACGAGCGTATTTGGAATCTGTTCGTTAATGTCTTGATAAAGTGTCCCGCCAAACGCCACATTAATAACCTGAAGCCCACGGCAAATGCCTAGAACAGGTTTATTCTTTTTCATACATTCCTTTAACAAAGCGATTTCATATTTATCACGGATAAAATCGCCTTTCCATTCCGGGCGTAGGGGCTCTTCGCCATAAGAGATAGGGCTTACATCAGAACCCGCCTGCAACAGTAGGCCATCTAAGCGCGCCACTAAGTCTTTGACGGCAAAATGTTTACTCTTTTCGGGAATTAAAAATGGCAATGCTCCTTGCGACATTAACCAATGGGCCATGGAGTTTTCAAAATAGAGTAAAGTTTTACCCTTAAAGATTGGGCGTTGCGGGTCCGCATGAAAAAAACAAGCCGACAGACCAATGGTTAAACTTTTCTTCATCCGATGGCGGCCTTAAAGATTTTTTCAAAATCCTTTTTAGTTACTGGCTTGGGGTTACTTGGGTGACAAACATCATCTAACGCAATTTCCACAAGTTTTTCCAGATGTTCCTTTTTAACCCCAACCTCTTTAAGATGTTTGGGGACGCCAATTTTCTTTTTTAAATTTTCGAGCCACTTAATAAACGCCGCGGGTGTCGTCGATTTTAACCCTACCGCCAAGGCCATCGCTTTAAAACGGTCATTCATGCCTTTAGAATTAAATTGCATACAATAGGGAATCAATATGCCGTTAGCTAAACCATGGTGCATGTCTACTACGGTACTTAAAGCATGCGCGCACGAATGGGTTACACCTAAACCTTTTTGAAAGGCCACGGCCCCCATCATCGCGGCGTTTAGCATTTGCCGGCGGCTTTCGATGTGTTCCTTTGTCTTTTTATTTCCTTTTTTTGCAAATTCCACGCACTTCGGTAAGTGAACCGCCAGACGGCGTAACCCTTCTAGGGCAATGCCGTCACATAAGGGTTGTTCCCCTTTGGCAAGGTAAGCTTCGACCAAATGCGTGAGCGCATCCATACCGGTTGTCGCCGTAATATTAGCAGGAAGATCAAGCGTAAATTCGGGGTCCAAAAAAACGGCTTTAGCCATTAGTGAGGGCGCAAAAATAATTTTTTTTCTTTTGGTGTTGTCATCAGAAATAACCGTGCTGCGTCCGGCTTCACTCCCAGTGCCGGCCGTTGTCGGCACAGAAACGGTAAAAGGAATTTCACGCGTAATGGGTTTGGCGCCAGCGACGTCTTCATAATCAAAAAGATCACCAGTATGATTGATCATCACGGCAATTGCTTTAGCGACGTCAATCGCGGCGCCCCCGCCAAAAGCAATGATCGAGTCACAGCCATTGCTGCGAAAAGCATTCACGCCACCGGTGACTTGTTTTTTCGTGGGGTTTCCATAGATATCGCCATAAGTGTCGTTCAATAACCCCGCATCGGAAATAATTTTTTGCATTTCCTTGCAGATGGGAAGAGCGGCAATTCCCTTATCGGTGACAATGAGCGGATGCGTCTTTCCCGCTTCTTTTAAGATATCGGGAATTTTAAAGCGGGCGCCCGCACCTGAGTAAATTGTCGTCGGGTAGTTATAACGGTCGATTTGAGAGGTCATAGGGAATCTCCAGGCTATCAATGAGGGCTTTAAGGCCCCCGGTTTGATATATTTTTTTCGCTTTTTGCCCAGGATTCAACTGTTCTTTGAGGCGATCAAAAATTGGTTTTAAAAAAACTTCCTCGCCTAGACCTCGACGCATAAGTGCGTTGTAAGCATGGGATATGACGTTTAGCAGAAAACCTTGTTTGGGTTGTTTTGCGGCCAGTCCAAATTTGACAACCTCATTATGGTAGTCATTTAAAATTCGCCAGGACTCGCCACCGAGTTCAGAATCAATAAATCCCTGAATTTCGTCGGCACCTTCGATGAGTCCTAATACCAAGGCGCTGACTACCATATGATCATTCCAGGGCTGCTGGCAGGCGGGACGAATTTCCACCGTTGAATGCGCGGCCCTGGCGCGGGCGCTATTCCAAAAGTAATGGTCGTGCATCAGAAAGGACTCTAGATCCGCGCCTAAATAACCTAACACGTCAATCAAGGGGCGGTTGACGGCAACATATTGACCCTCTTTTTTCAACATCAAGCAGGTTTTTTCGGAAAGCCGTGAAACGAAATCGATGATGTCATTGTAAGGACGGTCAATCATTCCGTGGCGGCGTTCGGCGGGAAACAAAGATTTCTTAAGACCTTCGCGGTGGCAAATATAATTTTTATCGTTACCGCAAACCGAAGAATTAGCACAAACGGCAATCACTACGGGAGCCATTAAAATTCCAAAATTGGTGAGCTTTATAATTTCATCGCGTTTAATATCCACTTGGGCTTGATCACTGGAAGTAATACAAAAATAAAGCCAGTCTTTGCCGATGACATCGAGTAAAATCTGGTAACGTTGTTTGGGCGACATCAATGTGGCTATTGCTGGTGTTTTGGGTTGAATGCCATAGCCCAACATTTTAAAGCCAAGCTCTTTGCAAATTGCTAAGACAGGCCTCATGGCATTTTCGTGGCGCTCTTTTAATTCAAACAAACTTTGGCAGGGTCCGGTGATGACTTCAATAGTTCCAAGTCCAACTTCGGTCGAATAGCTGGCCTCCTGACCTTCGAGGCCAACCAACATTTTTTCATTCGGGGCATTGTCATAAAGTGGTTTAAAATTCCCCTTGGATTGTAACCGCGGCAAGATATCAAAAGCATTGGCTGCTTCACCATCGGCTTTGACGATCGTGTATTCGGCTTCGCGGCCAATCGTGCGTGGACCACGCAAGGTCTCGCGAAATTTAGCCTCGAATAAATTGGCAATGCCACTAATTGGTTCGGTCATAATCCCTTTACGATTTCCACAAGGTTCTTATGTGTTTTGCAAATGGCGGAGGCCTTTGAGTTTAAACTTCCGCGATCAACGGCTCCCGTGTAGAGAATGGATTTCATGCCCATTTTATTGGGGCCGTCGACATCGTTACTTTCGCGATCACCAATATGTGCGATTTCGCTAAAATCCACGCCTAACCCTCTTTGGGCTATCTGAAATACTTTGGGATCAGGCTTAGCGGCCTTGGCTTCATCAGAGAAGACAAAAACTTGAAAGTGATTAAACAAATGGTATTTCTTTAAAATATCACGCAAGCCTTTTCCTGGTGTGTGGATGGCATCAGAAATAATCGCGAGCTTACAAAACTTTGCTAGCTCCGCTAAAGCTTCGGCAATGCCCTCCGTGAGCACGGGCATAATTTCTACTTCCATGTATTCCACCGCGTGCACAAGCTTATCAAAGCCGGGAGTAGGTTTTATTTTTAGATCCTCAAAAGCATAGCCGAGCCGCTCACTGACTGATGGGGTGACGTGCTTTTGTTTCCAGGAAACATTAAATTTATCGTTAGCGGTTTTAAACGCGGAAGTTATACGGTCGTTAGAAATTGTCGGATGATGTTTTTGAATTTCTTGGGTTAAAAGATACAAACGCTCTTCGGCTTTCGTGTGCAGGCCTTTTTTTTTGCGTTCAATTTCATCGGAATCATCGACGACGATGGTATCCCAAAGATCAAATGTCATCGCCTTAATCATAGGCCGGCCTTTGGATCTATAAAGGAGAGGTAAAATTTTAACTCGTTAATACTTTCGTGTATGTCGTCCACAGCGCGGTGAGCGTTTCGCTTCTTATATTCCTTCTTGTACAGTTCCTTCATAATTAACTTCCAAGAGGTGACGTCGAGCATGCGGTAATGAAGGCGGGAGGCGAAAGTTTTAAAATATTTATCAATAAATAAACGGTCCTGAGCAATGGAATTTCCGGCGATAACGGCGCGCTCATTGGCAAAATGACGGTCTAAAATTCCTAAAAAATCTTTTTCAACCTGTTCGGGCTCTTTACCTGTGGGCACAAGTCCCAGGAGTCCGGAGTTTTTGTGGTGAGTTTTATTCCAATCGTCCATGCTATCGAGATACGATTGCGGCTGTTTAAGAACCGCATGGTAAGTGTCGATCGTATCAAATCGCAGATTGGTAATGACGGCCGCCGCCTCGATGATGACCTCTTTGGAAACATCGAGGCCGGTCATTTCAAGATCAATCCAAAGAAGTCTTTCCATTAAAACCGCATGACGTAGGCAATATTGGCGAGAATGCCGGAGCCCGTAATTTTTAAATCTCTGTCATCCATTTCGAGTTCTTGACCAACAACAGTGCCTTGAGTAATTCGGCTGTCGCCAGGCTTTGATCCCGAAACCGAGGTGACCAGTGATCTTTCTGCCGGTGAACCGCGTAAGTTGCCTTCCAAGCTAAAACAGTGGGAATCGGTTACACACATTTCCACGCCAAGTCCCGCGAGGTAACCAAAGCTACTGCCATCGAATTCTACCGTGTAAGTATTCTCTTTAACTCTCCCGTAAAGTTTTCCGTAACCTACGCCAAACTGAAAAAAGAATTTCATAAAAGCATTTTCCAAGGGATAAAGGCGGAACATGGGATATAACATAAAACCCTTTACGCCATATTCATAGGGAGCGCCGCCGCCACTGCCCTCGGCATTATGCCAAAAGTAACTGGGGCGAAACATGATTTCATACATCGTTCCGGAAAAGCGGTAACCAAAACTTCCGGTAAGCTCATAAGCACTTCCAAGCTGAGGCGTTGAAATCGTGTGGTTCGCATTGTCGGTTTGTTGAAGGGCATTTAAGTCATCTTGACCGGCGGTGATCAAACCAAATCCGGCACCAATATGCATGCTGCCGCCGCCGCCGCCACCACCGCGGGCGAAAGCAAAATTTGAAATGGTCAATACCATCGCTAAAACCGAAAAAATACGCATCATGATGAACCCCTTTGTGTTCTTATATTTTTGCGAGGAATAGGAATAATGACAACTAGTCTTTAGTCAGGATCGTCAATGACCGACTAAAAAGCTTAAGGAAAGCACAAATGTGCTGGCGTCACTCGGAATTGTGGCCACAGCGCCAATGGCTTCTTTGAAATTATGCTTAACATAATCAAAGTTAGCTCTTAACGACGCAATGACGGGGATGCTGAGGCCCAATTTAATGGCATTTCCGCGCAGTTCTTCGTCACGCGTAGAGAACTTTACGTGGTCGACAAAAAAGTAAGACGAAGAGGCTAAAAAGTTACGAAAATCAGCCATCACATAAACGCCGTACTGCTGTTGAATCGCGGGATAAAGAACGCGAGGGGCCGAGGTATATTCCTTTTCCAAAGTGGAGTAACTGCCGTCCAGTCCTAAGGAGAGGCGGGGACCAACGCCCCAGCCAATTTTGCCGCCAAAAGAGGCGCCGTTTAGTGTGGATTTAGCGCCGGGAGCCTCTTCGAGCTTACCGGCCTTATAGGCGATGCTAGGTTCTAATCTTAACGCCGCGAAACTAAAGTGCGGGATTATAATTACTAATAAAATAAAAACCTGGCGCATAGGCCTTTTACTAGTTACGCGCTCTTAAATTGTCATTGAAAAAGTCCCGTTTTTTCATTAGAGAAATATTTATAAGGGGAATTTTATGAAAACATTTACAATCGCATTGATAATCGTAATGGCAGCGCTCTCGCGAATTTTGCCCCACCCATCGAATTTTACTCCCGTTGCCGCGATGGCCCTCGCCAGCGGCGCCTATTTTGGCCGTAGCAGCATTGGTTTTTTAATTCCTCTCGTCGCTATGGTTATTAGCGATATGATCATCGGCCCTTACTCGGGAATGTTTATAAATTACTTAGCCATGGCATCCGTGGTGCTGTTGGGTTCGCTGACCTGCACACGCGTAACGGCGCTGCGGGTACTCGGATCGAGTCTAGCGGGTTCGGTTTTGTTTTTTGTAATTAGTAATTTTGGTGTTTGGCTTGCCGGCGGACTTTACCCAAAAACTTTTGCCGGACTGGTCGAATGTTATGTTTATGCCATTCCGTTTTTTGGTAATACGCTGCTTGGTGATCTCGCCTATTCGGCCGCGATTTTTTCTAGCGTTTATTTAGTTACTTCAAGCAAGCTAGTAAGAGCTTCTTAAGTTCTTCCGTATCGTCAGGGCTTACTTTCGTAAGCCACTGCTGCGCGGGATAAAGTACGGCTGTAATGCCCTTTTCACAATGGCTTAAACAGCCCGATTTGGATACTTTGAGTTTTCCCTTAAGATCAGGATTATTTTTAATCCACTCTTTAAGTTCTTTTTGAATTTTTTCGCCACCTTTTGGAAAACAACACTCTCCAGTTTCTTTTTTATTCGTACAAATAAAAAGATGTCCCTGGAGTTTGTCGTTTAGCTTTTCCAAAAAATCACTCCTATTTTAAGTAGGGGAGGACATATTCGATTTTTGTCACATGTTCCCCCATGCAGCCTTCGGATTTGCAGATATTAGATATCTGGCAATTTGAATCCTTCTTGGTCACATAGTCAAGTTCGCCACGCACCAGGATTCCTTCGACGGCTCCTGTCGTCTCATTAAAAACGGCCGAGCCTGAATTTCCGCCGTAGGTGTCCAGATTCGCCACAAAATAGGCTTGGGGGTTTGCGTCTCTCACTTTTGCACCAGCCGCTACCTTTGTTGGTAATCCGGCGGGATGACCGACCACAAAAACCCCCTCGGATTGTTGAATCGTTCCGCTGGTTCTCAGTGTCAATGGCGCATGGTTGCTTACAGGGCGGTCTAAAGTTACGACAGCAAAATCAGGTCCCGGATCGGCTGTTAATTGCTGAGATTGAATGACGTTCTGACAAGAGTAAACTTCGTCATTGGGGACGGAATGGGGAAAGTTTCCCGCGCTGGTTATGGCAAAACCAAAAACGAATTTGGTACGCTCACAAGTTTGCTCACGGATACAATGTCCCGCTGTTATGATTGTTTGCGGTCCCACTAAAAAGCCTGAACAAAACGCCGCCACTTCTTGTTCGTAAAAAGGCTCTTCCGAACAAAGCTGGTAGGTTTTTGCGTAACTGCGGCCTTTTATGCGTGTGTTACTTGCGTCTAAAGCTTCCAGATTTTCTTTGTAGATAAGAGCTACGGTCGAAGTCGCGAGAGAGTATTTTTGCTGGTCGGTAACTTGATACATATCTTGGCGATTATCTTCTCCATAGATGACGCTGGAGCGATCCGCCAGCGCCTTTGGTGTTAACAATATAAATAGAGAAGCGATGAACAGCGTTGCGAATTTCATGATGTCACTCCTTTTGTCGGGTCCGAACCTAGATCGGAGTCCTAGTAAAAAAGTCGAGTCTAGTTTTAAGGGAATGTGATCTTGACTCGAATTGATACGCGAACGGGGTAAAATAAGGAGCTTGGGGGACACATGAAAAAAATCGCTCTTTGCTTTCTTATATTATTGAGTGCGAGTTCTGGCTACGCGGCGGAGAAGAGTACTCTAAAGTTTAAGTATCTCTTTCAGTATTGGATGTGCAGCCGTGATGACGACAATATTAACGGGTGCGAAGATAACAGCACTAATGGCAACGGGAAACCCAAAGATGGCGTTGTCGAAATGACTCATACAGTAGATGACCGTTGGGTGGGCTCAACGCGGCTATCGGAAACAATTAATAGTCTAAGCATGGTTGTAGATCTGCGGGTCATGGAAGACAGACGAAATAATATTGCGGAAATTTCGGTGACGTTAAAAGATAACCGAAACCCTCGCGCTAATCTCACTTCCTTACTTCTAAATGATCTTAATAAGTGGAATAGTATGTTTTCGATTTATCAACATCCCATTCAAGATGGCGGAATATTTTTGTATCCGGAAGTTCGCATTTTTCCACCGGACTTTAAATATGTGCCTGATGCCATCCGTCTCAGTTTGAAACACTAATTAGAAAACCACGTATCACTCTGAGATTACCGGCTGATTTTTTGGCAAAAAGTCGGGCTTTGCGCGATAATAGATCTTAAGGAAGTATCATGAACGTCAAAAGAAACCTTAGGATCTATGGCCTTCTTGCCGTTTTAGCCACGGCCCTCATTCATTATCAAAACTGCGCGCCCGTTAATTCCGTAAGCCATATCAATGATCAAGTGAACTCTGACCGCGTCGGTATCATTGATAACTTTGATAAAACTACCCAAATAAAATTTGTCGCAGCCGAAGTACTGGTTCCCGCGACGGCCTCTGACGTTCAGGTAGATGGTCTTTGTAGTGCGAGCCAAGACGGTGCTGTTCTTGCTTGGCGGGTAATAAACGAAAATAACGAAGTTATTTCTTCTGGAAACTCTACTTGTGATCTTAGTGGATTCCGCGTCTATTTATCGCAGGTCAATCAGTTGCCCTGCGGAAAGTCACACGCCTTAAAGGCTCAGTTTGGTTTTGATAAAGGGGATCAAGTTCTTATTGTTCGCGACTGTCAAAATTAACGACCTGTCCGACGGGTTTTCCTAAAACCTCATTATTTCTCATAATTACATTTCCACCCACTATCGTAGCTATCGGCCAGCCTTTTACTTTGCGTCCGTGGAAAGGCGTCCACCCACATTTGCTGGCAATCCACTCGTTAGTAATAGTGTGTTGGTGATTAAGATCTATAAGAGTCAAGTCGGCATCAAACCCCTCTATAAGTAAACCCTTATTGTTTAGTCCAAAAAGCCGGGCGGGATTATAGGTTATAAGTGGTAAGAGTTTTTCTAGCGACAGGCGCCCTTGATTTACATGGTCAAGCATGATCGGCAAAAGAGTTTGCACTCCCGTCATGCCCGACGGGGAGTTTGGATATTTTTTTTGTTTTTCTTCATGGGTATGCGGGGCATGGTCAGAGCCTATGACATCGATCACGCCTTTATCCATTGCCTCCCATAAACCCAAAAAATGTTCTTTGCCGCGGATGGGGGGATTCATCTGCGCATACGTATTTAAGGCGTCGTAACAGTCGGGCGCAAACAAGGTAAGATGCTGCGGAGTACACTCTACGCTAATAAGACTATCCTTTTGCGCCGCTAAAAAACGCATTTCATCGGCCGAAGTGACATGTAAGATATGAATGGGCCGCTTTACTTTCTTGGCGAGTCCCACCGCCAGGCGGGTAGCTATAAGTGCCGATTCCGCATCCCGCCATTGGGGATGCATGTGCACGGTGGCACTGTCATCGAGAATTTTTTTTCTTTCCTCTAGGCGGGCGTCATCTTCGGCGTGAATCGCCATGCGGCGCCTTCCCGCGCGCATAACCTTCTCAATGTCTTTTTCTTCGCGAACGAGCAGTGGACCGGTGGATAATCCCATAAACATTTTTACGCCGACACATCCCGGTAACATCTCAAGATTTGGCAGCTCACTAATGTTTTCCACGGTGGCACCCACATAGAATCCGCAATTTACCCAAATTCGGTCGCGGGTAAGATTCACCTTGCGAATGAACTCTTCTTCGTTGATGGTTGGCGGTTTTGTGTTCGGCATTTCAAACACCGTGGTCACGCCGCCCAAGGCCGCTGCTTTGGTCCCGGTAAACAAATCCTCTTTATGTTCTAGTCCTGGTTCTCTAAAATGAACTTGGCTATCTATCACTCCCGGCAAAACATGTAATCCACGGGCATCGACTAAGTTCTTGGCCTGCTTCTCGTTGATGTTTCCCAGTTTCTCAATTTTGTTATGAATAATACCTACGTCCAGAATTTCGCTCTTTAATTTTTCGGGATTCGCCCGTGAGCTCGGTATGAGACAAGTTCCGCCCTTAATTACTAGATCAAAGTATTGCGAAGTTTGCATAAGAGGACCCTATCACGAAGGCTTTGAAAAAATCAAGAATCCTAGTCTTTATTTAGATTTAGCTTTATCCGAAATGTTTTATGAGAAGGTTATGGAAGTATTTATTAAATTCTTCTTTGCACACATCAACATAATTATTTATGTGCTCGGGCTCATTACCGTGCTTCTTATTGGCGTAATGACCTTCCTCAATTTGGGTGGTGAATCGGGAAGTGATTCCGCCCCGGGGTTAGATAATAAGAAAATTTCCGATTTAGAAAATCTGCTTAAAAAAATGCTAGAATCCGCACAGGCTCCGCGCCCCCTATCCGGCGTCGTTGATACCGAAGAAAAGCCAGTGAAAGAATCTCCGGCCGCCGCAGCTCCAGCGCCGCAGCAAGTAGTAGTTAAGGAAGTTGATACGGCCGCGCTTAATGAAGTTAAAGCCGAAGTCCAAACTCTTAAAAGTGCTGTTAACGAAAAAGAAGCAACCATTGCTAAATTAAAATCATCCTTGGAATTAGCGCAGCAAGAGCAAATAAAAAAAGCTGCACCTGGACAGCAAATGCAAGAAAAACTGCGCGAACTGGAAGCTAAGCTTGCGGAATATGAAATTATCGAAGACGACATCGCTGATCTAACAATGTACAAAGAAGAAAACGCGCAGCTCAAAGAGCAAATTAAGCAGCTCATGAAAGGGCAGGGAGTGACAACGGTTGCGCCGGCCCCCGCGCCCGCCGCCGAGACTCCGGCGCCACCCGTTGTCGAGCCTACCGCGCCTGTTGAGGCTCCAGCTCCGGCACCCGCCGAGGTACCGGCACCCGCCGAGGTACCAGCACCCGTCGTTCAAGCGGCAGCCCCCGCCCCCGCAGAGCCAGCACCAGCACCAGATGCGGCACCAGCGGCAGCAGCTGAGCCTATAACCGATGACTTACTAGAACAGTTCAAAGCAGCTCTTACAGAAAAACCCGCCGCCCCAGCGCCTACGCCGACAGTTGCGCCTTCCGCGAATCAACCCGCGTCGCCGCAAGTTGAGGCCCAAGTGGATGATGATCTCATGGCAGAGTTTGAAAATGCGCTTTCGGAGCAACGAAAATCCGACGCCGCGCCAATTCAAATTCAAGGTCCCATTCCTATCTTTCCCATTGGCGGTGAGACGGGCGGATCGGAGACTCACGATATTATGGCGGAGTTTGTAACCGATACGATTTCAGAAGACGGGACTAACGTCCATATGCCACTGGATACCACGAGTACAATCACCGCCGCGAGTGACCCGCTTGCCGCTACCGATCCTAACAAGATGATATCAGAGGTAGAATCGCTAACTGCGAGTTCAGAAGTTGACTCTGGAAACGCTCTCGAGGGCGATACTGACACCGATAAAATGCTAAAAGAGATGGAAGATTTTAAGAAACTTGCTTCAGGCGAGTAGTCTTACTAAAATCGACCTTATGAAAAAATTAATATTTTTTATAAGCGTCGCTTTTTTTTCACACTCTCTTGCCGCTGTTCCCGCAAATAAAAAGCAAGAGCTCCCAAAAGATTTCGATAACATTGTCGCATCAACCGTCGAAGCCTTAAAACTCCCAAGTGAGTCGCGCTTAGAGCTGCTGGCGAAGCTGGGGCCAAAGGCATATAAGGAATTGATGACGGTCGCGTTTGATTCCAGTTATGGAATGAAAATCCAATGGCGCGCGCTAACGGCGATGGCGATGCTGGGAAAAACCAATGCGATTCCCGAAATGGAAAGAGCTCTTCAGCACAAAGATTGGTATCTGCGTAACGCGGGATTGGTTGTTCTCAACGAAATTAAAGCCAGTAAGGCGCGTGACTGGGCCAAAAAACTATTATCGGATCCGTCACTTATCGTACGCACCGAGGCGGTGGGGGTTTTACGCAAAAACCGCGATCTTAGCGCCCGTGATCTCCTGTGGGAAAAACTTTATGACAAACAAAATTTTCGTGGGACCCAGAGTCTTTGGGTTCGCCGTCATATCGTAGAAACACTCCAAGAAATGAAAAAGCCCGGCGAGGAAATGAAGTTTCTAAAAATTCTCGATGATAAAGATAAAACTTTGCACCCGGCCGCTTTATCGGCACTAGAGTCGTTGACGAAAAAGCACCTTGGCGAGCCCCATGATTCCGTAAATCAAAAAGCTAAACTTTGGAAAAAACATTTCGCCAAAGCGCCCACTAAAGGTAATAAGAAAATAAAAATTTAATTATTCCGTGGCTTTCTTTTGGTCTTTATCGTTGGCTCTCAACAGGGCCCGTTCGACCTTTAATTCGCGGTCAATGCGGTAGAGAATAGTTCGCTCTTCCATACCGTCACTGGGTTGACGGCGGGCGCCGCTAAAAAAATCCGATAAGATTTCCACCGCTTTGGTCACCGTTACTTTTACGGCTTCTTTATTGTTGTCGCTCACACCCTTAACCATCCGTAAAGTAATTTGGTGGCGTTCGCCGGCGGCGGGCGGCCTTTTTTGGTAAGGTGGAATCCAAATTTTTTCGCGTTTTATGTAGTCGGTTTCCAGGTGGCCGGCGTCCATGTTGTTAACTTTGATTGGATATCGGGCAAGAGCCAATTGTGCTGCGCGCCAAACCTTATCATATTCGCCCTCAAAAACTTGGGTTTGTGGGCCGGCATCTTTGGGTTCTTCAATCTCAACGCCAAAAAGGCTGCATCCGGCAATGAAGGGGAATAAGCAGATCAAAAATTGAATTCGCATAGTCTTATTACGAGGAATTCCGGTTGATTAGTCAACCAGTAGCCGCTACAACTAACCGTTCAGGTGGCGGGGTAGCTCAGTCGGTTAGAGCAGCGGAATCATAATCCGCGTGTCGGGGGTTCGATTCCCTCTCCCGCTACCAAATTCGCCCACTCGTTTTGCAAATCAAATCGTAATAAATGTCTGCCAATTTGGGTACCTTAGGCCCGCATTTGTCAAACAGCAGGCAAAGATTTGTGAAATTAGAGCAAGGCAAGCAATAGGTTGGAAGGAAGCGACGATAAGAGTTTTATTTTTGGTACTCTGTTTGCATTTCCGTACCACGGCGAAATTAAACGGAGATATTATGAAAACCATTTTCTCGACATTATTTTTAGGCTTAACAATTTCTTTTTGGACATTTGAGGCGTTTAGCAGTCCTTGCGATCGTATGTGTTCACCAGAATGTTTAAAATACGCGAGCGAAATTTTAACCGGTTGTAGCAATAGCAAAGGACCAGATTCACGGCCAAGTCGGAGAGATGGTTCGGTAGAGTTCTTCCATTCCGATACCTGTTCATCAAGTCTCATCGCTACCATTGACGAAATCGAAGACTGTAGCCGCATCAGCACAAATGAAAATGTGTGGGGTGTGAGGGTCAATGGTATCTGCCATAATATATCAGATACTTCTTTCTCGACTGCCTGTAGATCTTTTGCCGGTGGTTCAGTTGAGTTCTATCGTTCCGATAGTTGTTCCTCGAACTTATTGGCAACAGCTAGCGGGCAAAATGCGTGTAGTGAAATCCCCGTTAGCGACAACGTATGGGCAGTGAAAATCAATGGCACCTGCCACAATATATCGGACACATCCTTCAAAGAAGCTTGCATGGCATTTGCGGGCGGCGGGAAAAGAAATACGCGTCTTTACCACAGTGATAATTGTGACGATGGCCGTCTTGTAGGTGTTATTGGTCCGCGCACAAATTGTGAGTCTCTTCGCGGTGATACCGTTTGGGGCATAGAGAAAAATGGACAGTGCCAAAATATCTCTGACACTGACATTGTATCGGCTTGCCAGCAATATAAGAACTGAAATAGATTGTCTTGGTGATAGCCAAGATTCTTTCCCTAAACATTAGCGAACCCACCCAAATGGTTTGGGGCGATAGATCCGTCCCTTCCGCCATGATTAAAAAATCTGTTCCCGGTCCTTTGATCGTGCACGAAACTTCCGTTGCGGGAGATTCCTTCGCCAACCGGCGTTTTCACGGAACGCCCGATAGTGTGCTTTATGCCTTTGGGATTCCCTCCGCTCTTAGATTTGTAAAACTGCTTGGTGGAAAGGATTACGCCCCCGGTTTTTTAGGTGAGAATCTCACCTTAGATGACTTTGACGAAACGCAAATTAGCGTCGGCGATATTTTTGCAATCGGCGAGGTATTAGTGCAGGCGACTTATCCGCGTATTCCTTGCGCGAAAGTTAATTACCGAGTCCAGCGCGAAGACGGCATGAAACTTTTAGAGGACTCTGGCCGTAGCGGCGTTTATTTTCGAATTTTGAAGCCGGGCAAGCTTTTTAAAACAGACCTCGTTAAACGCGTGGAAAAAGCAAAAGTGACCTTTCCCATCTCTGACGTCTATCAATTAGGTATAAGTAAACAAAAAAAATGGCCCACCGAAATCGTTGCTAAAATCTTAGCTAACGGCGCCTTCCCTAAGGGTATTATTGAAAAATTTTGTAAAACTTAAACAGACTCCGAATTTAACTTGGACTCTCTGAAATCAATAATACAATCCATTATTTTTTCGGTGCACTCTAAAGGAAACGGACCGTATTCACTGCAAGCGTTGAGCGCATTGGCTTGATCCAGAGCTAAACAAGCGGCGTTCCATTTTCCCGCTTTACAGTAAGAAATTCCTTCTTCACCGGCGAAATAAAGACCATAGGCCGTGCCGAGGCAGCCCCCAAGCTCTGAGTTGCGCGTCTTACTAATACATTTATCGATGGCTTTACCGCAGGGGCGTTTATCGGTGCGGTGAAATTTAGCTTCTGCAAGTGAGCTAAAAACTGCGAAAATCGTTATAAGAATGACAAATTTTGGCTGCAACATACGTTCAGATTCCTTTAAAGCTTTTCTATATAAATCCACTTATCGTTCTGAACGTCATATTGCAAACGGTACACCACACAATTAGGGATCTTTACTTCCGCGGGTGGATTCTCCGTATTGTAAACAAGTCTTGCTAATACACCCCCGTGAGTGGAAATGCCAAGGGGTGAATGAGGGGACGGCACGTGTTCTTCCACAAATTTTTTAATATAATTGCGCATCCGGCTTAACTGCTGGCGTTTGGTTTCTCCGCCCGGCCAGCCAAAATCAAGATCCTGAGCACTTCGCCAACGGTTCCAACTTTCTTCGCCAAAGCGCTGAATGACTTCATCGCGCAAAACACCTTCGGTCTGGCCCAGATGAGCTTCGCGCAATTGATCAGAAATTATAATTTTCGCCGGATAAGCAGTCGTTACGATTCTTGCGGTTTCTAGCGCCCGCGATAAGTCTGAGCTAGCAATAAGGGGAATTTTAAATTGTCTTAGTTTAGAGGCCAACTCTTCGGCTTGTTTGCGACCGTTATCATTTAAAGCAATGTCGGTGTGCCCCTGAAACCGCGTGGCCACATTCCAATCCGTTTCGCCATGACGAAAAGCAAAGACATCAAGCTTCATAACAGCATGGTAGGCATTGCCTATTAAAAAGGGAACTGTTACCTTTTTGGGTCTAGGAGGAAATTCAACATGATTCGCAACATAATAATTGCTAGTTTTTTTATTGGTTCAATGGCGCAGGCTGAGCTTTATAAACTTGATCCGTCCCACACCCAAGTGGGTTTTCGCGTGACGCATTTAATGGTTTCAAAAGTGAGCGGGCGTTTTGATAAATTTGAAGGTAGTTTTAATTTAGACGGAAACAAGGTTTCAAAAATCGACGCCAAAATCGATCTTGATTCCATTAATACAAACGAGAAAAAACGTGACGCGCATTTAAAGAGCCCCGATTTTTTTGGCGTACGTGATGCCAAAGGGAATTTGGTAAAAGCTAATCAGTGGATGACTTTCACTGCGGATGGCGACTCGGTCAATATTGGTGATAACAATATTACCGGCAAGCTTACGATTGGCAAAACAACCAAAGATGTTACCTTAAAAGTAAATTATGGCGGCCAGGCGACGGATCCCTGGGGTGGCAAGCGCGTGGCGTTTACGGCTTCCGGCAAAATTAATCGTCAGGACTTCGGTGTTAAATGGAATAAGAATTTAGATGCCGGTGGCGTCGTTGTTGGCGATGATGTTGAAATCGTCATCGAAAGTGAAGCGATTGCGCAAGTTAAGAAGTAGTTATTTCTTAATCATTCTTTTCTTGGCGGGGAATGGCTTTTCTAAGCCGCTCCCTGCCGATAAAGTGCTAAAGCAGTTTTCCTTTGGTTCCTGTCAGCGCGTTGAGAAGGATTTAGGTATTTATAAAACTATCGGCAAGCTAAAACCGCAGCTAATGGTCCTCATGGGTGATAACATTTACGCCGGCACAGTCGAGGATAAAGAAAAGCGTTATTCTGAACTCAAAGAAAACCCAGATTTTAAAAAGTTTTTTGATAAGACACCGACTTATGCCATCTGGGATGACAACGACTACGGAAAGTCCGATACGGGAAGCGAATATCCCTATCGTAAAGAAACGGAAAAATTATTCAAAAACTTCTGGGGACTAGCCGAATCCCTTTCCGGGCAAGAAGGTATATATCAGTCTTATATTTTTGGCCCCGAAGGTAAGCGCGTGCAATTCATCTTGTTAGACACACGCAGCTTTCGTAGCCGGCCGAAACTTTCGCCAACACCTTTGCCCATTGGGCTGTATGTGCCAAATGAAGATAAATCCACGACGATCCTGGGTGAAAAACAGTGGAAATGGCTGGAGGAAGAATTAAAAAAACCAGCTGAACTTCGCTTTATAGTTACCGGCTATCAGTTTTTAGTTAAGGAATTAAATTTTGAGTGCTGGATGAATTTTCCACACGAGCGCGAGCGGATGTTAGAGACAATCAAGAAAGCCAACGCCGGCGGCGTGGTTTTCCTAAGCGGAGACCGGCATATAGCTATGATTTTACACGACGGTGATCTCTGGGAGTTTACCTCAAGTGGATTAACCGAAGCGCTTCCTGACACGGCACCTGTTGCGCCCGAAAGTACCCTCGACGGAAAACTTTATTTCGGTCAGAACTTCGGCTTTGCCAGTATCGATTGGAAAGGGCGGGCGGTTAAAATCCAAATTCGTGATCCCCAATCCAGAGTGGTAAGAGAAAAGAGACTCACATTCAAATCACTGAACGTGGCTCCACAGGTCAAGTAGGACGCCTTCCTTTAATCCTGTTTCTGGAATTTCTAACTGGTCGATGCGGAAATAGCGCATGAACTCTAAAACTATAATCGAAGCTGGTAAAATAACGTCAGCACGGTCCGGCCGCATTTTAAATTTCTCAATGCGTTCCTCGTAGGTCGTCGAAAAAAGTCTTTCAATGATTTCTTCCAGCTCGGGCTGGGAAACTTCATTTTCATTTTTCTTGTCCAGTATAATTTTACGAAGTTTGCCAATCCGCGCGACATTGCCGCCACAGCCACCGGCAATTTTGATATTTGTACGTGGAATCTGTTCGAGCGTCTCGCGGACTAAGTTGGCAAAAAAATCACGGTCATAGACATTGTCCTGCGCCAGTTTCATCAGTCGCACGGTACCAATTCTTAATGTTCTAGCAATTTTGATTTGTCCACGGTCGCTAAGGATAATCTCCACGCTACCGCCCCCAATGTCCATAAACGCGCATGGCCCCATCGGATAACCAAGAGCGTTGGAAAGTGCTAAGTAAATAAGGTTTGCCTCTTCTTCTCCAGAAATAATTTCCAACCGGATTTTGGTTTTTTCTAAAATTTCCTGAATTAGGTCTTTGCCATTTTTCGCCTCACGCACCGCACTTGTTGCGACGGCCCGGTAGCCCAAAATTTTATGGTCATCGAAAATTCTTTTGTAATTTTTAAAAGCGGTGATGACTCTTTTGCAGGTGGCGCCGCTAATTTCCCCTTTTGTAAAGGTCTCCGCACCCAGACGTATTGGATCACGCTCATTCACAAACAACTTTATTCTGCCCTTTGGTGTGGGCGAACCTATAGACAAACGAAGCGCATTAGAACCTACGTCTATAACTCCTAAGAATTGTTTATCCATTTGAAATCATGGTTGCATAATGGACTCGATTGTCAAGCCGGACCATGATAAGAATAGTTATGGTCAGAGCGCGCCGAAAACCAAAGAAAACAGCGGGGCTGGCGCAAATCAAAAGGCCAACCGATACCCCAATAAGTAACACCTATATCAATCGTGAACTTTCATGGCTTGAGTTTAACCGCCGTGTATTGGCGCAGGCTTTCGACCCCGATGTACCCCTCCTGGAGCGCGTGCGTTTCTTAGGAATTTTTCACGCCAATCTAGATGAGTTTTTTATGAAGCGCGTGGGACTTATCCGCCGTAATCTTCTCTTGGCGACGGCCCACGTATCGCGTGATGGTTTAACGGCGGCGCAACAGTTCTTTGCCATTCGCAAAACGGTCGTGGAAATGGAAAGTCAGGCTAATTCCTGTTTTCGCGATAACATTACTCCGGCGTTAAAAAAGGAAGGTATCTTTTTATTAAAATGGAAAGACCTCTCGGTAGACGAAAAGGAACGGGCCAATCAGATTTTTACGACGCGCATTTTTCCGATTTTGACGCCGCTTTCGGTTGACCCGGGTCATCCCTTTCCCTTTATCTCAAATCTTTCCTACTCACTCGCGGTCGCCTTGCGCCACCCGGGTAAAGACGAAAAACTTTTTTCGCGCGTTAAGCTTCCCGAAATTTTTCCGGCATGGATTGATGTTACCACGACTACCGAAAGACCTCTTAGCCGCTGGGTCCATATCAGCGAAATAGTCCTAAACAACTTGCCCCAGCTTTTTCCTGATATGGAGATTATTGCCACGATGCCATTTCGGGTGACCCGCAATATCGAAGTCGAACGCAATGAAGAAAACTTCGACGATCTCTTGCAAATGATCGAGGAAGAACTCCGCGAGCGTAAATTTGAGGACGTCGTAAAATTAGAGCATGGCCCAAATCCCGACGAATGGTTGCTAAAATTCGTCATGAGTGAACTTGATGTGATAGAACACGATCTTTATCAAATGGATTCAGAAATTGACTACGCCGGGTTAAAGCCAATCTGGTCAATAAATCGCCCGCACCTGCAATATCCTCCCTGGAACCCCTTAGTGCCACCGGAGCTACTCGAGGACACTGATATTTTTCGTGCGATTGCGCAAAAAGATATTTTGGTCCATCACCCGTATGAAAGCTTTTCGGCGAGTGTAGAAAGATTTATTCGCACGGCCGCCGAAGACCCAAAAGTTTTAGCTTTGAAGATGACCCTCTACCGTACGCCGGAGGAAAGTAGTATCGGACAATCCTTAATTAAGGCTGCCGATCTCGGTAAACAAGTCGTCTGCTTGGTCGAACTTAAGGCCCGCTTTGATGAAAAACGTAATATTGCCTGGGCCACTCGCATGGAAGACGCCGGAATTCACGTGGTGTACGGAGTGGTTGGATTGAAAACCCACTGTAAAGTTTTACTCATCGTACGCCAAGAGGCGGAAGGGCTGCGGACCTATTGTCATATTGGAACTGGAAATTATCACCCATTGACGGCGCGGGCGTATACCGATGTTGGTTTATTTACGGTCGACAAGGAAATTAGTGACGATCTCATTGCTCTTTTTAATTATCTTACGGGCCGCTCTCTTAAGAAGGACTATAAGAAACTGTTGGTTGCGCCCATTAATTTGAAGAAAAAACTTTTGGAATCCATTGAACGTGAAATTGCCAATAAGAAACAAAACAAAGAATCCCACATAATAATTAAATGTAATAATTTAGAAGACCATGATCTTGTCAACGCTCTTTACGCGGCCTCCTCCGCAGGAGTGAAGATTGACCTTATTATCCGAAGTATTTGTACCTTACGGCCGGGCGTAAAGGATCATAGTGCAACCATTCGAGTGGTTTCTATAGTAGACCAGCTTTTGGAGCATTCGCGAATATTTTACTTCCGCAACGCCGCAAGCGATGCCGCCAAAGGCGAATTTTATATAGGCTCCGCTGACTGCATGTACCGAAATCTCCTCGCTCGCGTGGAGGTAGTAAGCCCCATTGATGATCCCGCCCTTAAAGCTAAACTTTGGGAGGTTTTGGATTTAAATATTAAATGCACAAGTAACGCTTGGCTCATGCAAAGTGACGGCAGTTACGTACGAGTAGCAGGGGCAAAAACTCCAAGTGCCCAGCGTGAGCTAATGCGCTTGACTCGGGATCGCATCGTACACCATAAAGATTAACATGAAGGTTTACATTATTCGTCACGCGATTGCCATGGACCGCGACCTATCCGAACCGCGCGGCATCGCCGAAGCTGACCGGCCCTTAACCGCGGAAGGCAAGAAAAAATTCGCAAAGCACCTGCGGGAATTAAAAAGGAAATTCACTAAAGTCGACCTCCTCCTCGTTAGCCCCTACCTGCGTACGGTTGAAACTGCGGAAATTTTTAAAAAAATAGTCCCGGTGGCCGCCGTAAAGCCTGAGCCCGGCCTTGAACCCGCTGCGACCGGTTCCGGTTTTGGCCCCGCTGCCATGGCCAAGAAAATCACATCGCTAAAGAAAAAAGTTGTTGCGATCATTGGCCACGAACCCGACCTCGGATTACTCGTTAGCCAACTTTTGACAAAAAAATCAGGTAATATCATTAAATTCAAAAAAGGCGGCGTCGCCCTCATCGAAATCGACGGCGGTAATTCGGTTCTAAAAGGCCTTTGGAATTAAATCTTTTACTCCATCCCTGTTCTCGGCGAAACTCTGGGTCCCGCATAATTGATTTCGCCAAACCTGAAATTAACAGTGGATTTTCTATTTCCAGATTCGGATTTGCCTCAGGGCCACGGGAAATATGTTCTTTTGCCGCGTTTTCTAAGTGCTCCCAAACCACCTCTGAAAACAACTTTCTTGATTTTGGCCTAATCGCATAAACCAATTCACATTGCATTGCCTCCGCAACCCTTTCCAAGGTTTCTATTTTTACAGCCCCTCTCAATTCAGATTTTTCAATCTGTTTCAATGCCGACGAAGTAATGCCCAGTTTTGCCGCCAGTTCTTTCCGAGAAAGGAATAAAGCTTTTCTTGCCAAGCTAAGCCAGCCTTCGGCGACCTTTTCCGCTTTTAGGAAGTGCTTTAACTTTTGATCAATTTCTCTGAATGAATAGTTTTGGTACCAAACAACGAAGGGATCCCAACCCATGCTAACCTCCTCTTGACTGCTTCCTGATTAAATAAGCTGTAGCTTACCCTTCTGAGGAAGGTACAGCTTATTTAATCAGTAAGGTGTGTGAGAGGGGGTATGCAACTATCACGCCGAGGTTAACTCAAAAATTATAGAGGTTAGCTCGAAAATTATAGAGTAGAGGTTAAATTTAATAAGACTTAGCTTCGATCCACATTTGGTTCCAAACCGTGGCGGCGCCGCCTAAGTCTTGCAGATATTCTAGGGCTTCGAGAGGCAATTTGTGGATGTAGCTGGGTTTTAGAAAGTCGGATTCAACCATAGATTCGATAACGGCATTGGGAGAGCTGTACATTAACTCTTCGGAGGTTATCCGCGCGCTTTGCGCGTCCAGAATATGGTTAATAAAGGCGTGGGCCAAAGTCACATTTTTAGCCCCACGGGGGATTGCCAGAGTATCGGCCCAAATAACGCCGCCTTCTTTGGGCATCACAAAAACAAACTCGGGATTTGAATTTATAATCTGACGGGCGTCGCCGCTATAAGCGTGGCCAATCCAAATATCGCCAGATAATAAATGTTGTTTTGGGTCACTGGAAAAAACGCGCACCTTTGATTTTAGCTTGATAAGCAAATTTTTTGCTTGCGCGACTTCGGCCGTGTTTTGTGTGTTTGTTGAAAAACCCAATTTTTTTAATAAAGCGCCTATGACCTCACGCTGATCATCTAGTAACGAGATATGACCGGCGTACTCATCGCGAAACAGAACGTCCCAAGAGTCTATAGGCTCTTTAATCAGTTTGGTATTGTAGATGAGTCCGGTTGTTCCCCAAGAATAGGGGACGGTAAAGCGTCCGGCCTCATCATAAGGAGCGTGTAAAAATTCGGATGCAATATTTTTTAAATTCGGAACCAGAGTTTTATCCAACTCCTGCAAGAGATTGCCGGCAATAAGTAAACGCACGGAATAGTCGGATGGGACAATAACGTCATACCCGGTGACTCCGGCCTGAAGTTTTGCAAGCAACTCTTCGTTATTAGAAAAGTTATCGTAGCGGACTTTGCAGTTTTGGACTTTTTCAAAGGAAGAAAGCACGCTTTCGGGAAAGTAATTGCTCATCGCATAGAGCGTAAGAACGCGTTGACCAGGACCGGAACTATCTTTGGTGTGGATGTTTCGCAAGAAATTCGCGAAAAGTAATATGAGGGCAAATACTCCAAAAATGGAAAAAATCTGCTTCATTGAGTTACCTTACGATTTTGTGTCCAAAAAGCCAAGCTCACAAGAAAAAAACTTGTCATTAAAATGAGCGCACAAAGTGCGTTTACTTCGGGACTTACGCCAAACTTTAACATCGAATAAATTTTTAGGGGTAAAACTGTCGCACCCGCACCAGAGGTAAAAAACGAAATGATAAAATCATCAAAGCTTAAAGTAAAAACCATGAGCATTCCCGAGATCAGAGCTGGCCATAGTTGAGGTATAAGAATGTCAAAAATTATTTTCCATGGGCCCGCCCCCAAGTCCGAGGCGGCCTCTTCAAGAAGAGGATCAATAGATAAAATACGCGACCGTACTAACGTAGCGACATAAGCGCTGCCAAAAGCACTGTGCGCAATCACAATCGAAAACTTACCTAGAGGAATGCCAATTAAGACAAAGAAACATAAAAGCGACAAGCCCTGAACGATTTCGGGAAAGATAATAGGTAAGGTAGATGTATGCCGTAAGACGGTGCGTTCGCGCCGGCGGCCGCGCACGGAAATGACCCCCACGCAGAGTCCTAATACCAAACTCAACGCGGTCGCTTGTACGGCAACCTCAAGAGAAGTGGCGAGGGCATCGAGGATGGCTTGGTTCATAAAAAGTTTTCTATACCAAGAAAAAGTAAAACCCTGCCAGACGGCGCCGCGCGGGGCGGTGTTAAAAGATAAAACAACCAAAACTACCATCGGCAAAAATAAAAACATATAAACGAGTGTGACGAAAAGTCCGCCGATGGCCTTCACACGAACAACTCCCCATCATCGCCTTTATTGACTTTTTCAAACGCTATCAGGCAGAGACCAATCATTAAAATAAGAACAACGCTGATGGCGGCTCCCAGAGGCCAATTGCGCACGGTCAAAAATTGTTGCGAAAGCAAATTTCCAATGAAAAGATTTGTTCCCCCACCTAAAATATCGGGAATGACGAATTCACCGAGAGCAGGAATGAACACCATTAAACTTCCGGCGGCGAGTCCCGGTGCGCAGAGGGGTAAAGTAATCTTAAAAAAGCGCTTTAGGCGTCCAGCTCCTAAATCAGCGGCGGCCTCAAGGAGTTTTACATCCAATTTTTCAACACTGACATAAAGACTCATGGCCATGTAGGGCAAGTAGTTATAAAACATTCCGATGAACACGGCCTTCGAAGTAAATAACCAGTGAATCGCCTGGGGGCCAAAGCCAAGACCTTCAAGCACATGGTTGATCCAACCATTATCAGAGAGCAGAACCATCCACGCATAAGTGCGAATTAAAAAATTTGTCCAAAAGGGAATTATGAGCAAAAAGAACAAAGCGTTTCGCCAGCGCCCAGCCACGAAAACCAAGAAGAGAGCCAAGGGAAAACCAACGAAAATGCATGCCACGGTCGTAAAGGCCGCAAGAGTGATAGAGCGCCACAGTGACGCTAAAATCGTCGCGCCATATTCGGGGTCAAAAAGTTTGCGGTAACTTTCGATATTAAAGGTCCAATCAAGTCCCCCGATATCGTTTCGGGTGAGAAAGCTTATGACGATCACGTACATCAGTGGAGCAAGCACCAACATTATCGCCCAGATCCACGCAAACATTGAAAAGCCGAGATACGGTTTAGACTTATACATGGCTAATCACAAAAGAAGTGGGATTGGCCACTTGACCAAGCCAGATGGACTTTATCATTAACTTGAAAAACCTTTTTAGCTAGCTTTTGACTGTTTTGTTGAAAGACAGAGACATTGACCCCGTTTTTTAAGGTAACTTCGTATTGCGTATGGGTGCCCAAATAGCTTTGCGCGCGGATTGTTCCTTCCACGGAATTTTCTATGGTCGGAGGTTTACGCGAAAACAAAGTTATCTTTTCCGGCCTTAAGCAAAGCATGCCCTTGATACCTGGTTTGCGGCAATGTTCGGGAGGTTCTACGAAAAACGATCCGGCATTTTCCACGTCAATAAGATAGCGGCCGCTGTCGTCGGTTCGCAAAGCACCTTCGAGTTTGTTAATTCCGCCAACAAAGCTCGCCACGAAAAATGTTTTTGGGAACTCGTAAATTTCGTTTGGCGTACCGACTTGGACGATTTCGCCCTTGTTCATTACGGCAACACGGTCACTCATGTTGAGCGCTTCTTGTTGATCATGCGTGACGAAAATGAAAGTCGTTTTTACCCGGCGTTGGATACTCATTAACTCTTGTTGCAGCTGCAAACGGAGTTTCATATCTAAAGCGCCAAGCGGTTCGTCCAAAAGCAGAATTTTAGGCATATTAACGAGGGCGCGGATAAGAGCTACGCGTTGTTGTTCACCACCACTCAGAGTTTGAATACGGCGGTGGCCTTGGTCCTTAAGACTGGCCAATTCTAGCATTTCTTCCACGCGGGTTTTAATCGCATCTTCAGGAGCTTTTTGACAGCGCAGACCAAATGCGACGTTATCGTAAATGTTCATGTGCGGGAAGAGAGCGTAACGCTGAAAGACCGTGTGGATATCACGTTCATGGGCCGACACTTTTGTAATTTCTTCGCCACCGAGTTTAAGGGAACCACGGTCTGGGTGTTCTAAACCGGCAATGAGTCGGAGCAAAGTGGTTTTGCCGCAGCCACTAGGGCCCAAAATAGATAAAAATTCGCCATTGGAAACCGATAGGTTGATTCCACGAACTGCTAGTTTACTTCCGAATTGCTTTTCAACCCCTATGACTTCTAACACTGTGCGCTCTTTTCGCAAAAAATCGCGAAACTTGCAAGAAAAACTAAGCCAGAATTATTTTCAAACGGAGATGCCGTCTTTGAGTCGAATCACGCGTTGGAAACGCGTGGAAAATTGCGTGTTATGGGTAACTACAACGAGCGTAATTCCATATTTTTGCCGTAAACTAAAAAATAAATCTTCAATAATCTTGCCATTGGCGGTGTCAAGATTGCCGGTAGGTTCATCGGCAAACAAAACCTCGGGATTATTGACGAGGGCGCGCGCAATGGCCACGCGTTGGCATTCCCCGCCGCTCAGCTCACTTGGGAAATGGGTGAGTCTATGCCCCATGCCAATCTGATTTAACAAAGCCGTGGCCTTTTCTCGCGCTTCATTTTGGCTGCTGCCACTGATCTGGCATGGAATCATTACATTTTCCAGGGCCGTAAATTCGGCAAGAAGATGATGGAATTGAAATACAAATCCCATCTTTTTGTTGCGGAGGTCAGCAAGGTCATCGTCAGAATAATCTTGTAAATTTTTATCGTTAAAAAATATTTTTCCAGCGCTTGGACGATCCAGCGCGCCCAATAAATGCAATAGCGTACTTTTTCCCGCGCCGGAAGAACCGACGATACATACGGCCTCGCCTCTTTGAATGTTAACGCTGATGTTTTTTAGAATTTCAAGTCTTCCCATGGCTTGCGGATAGGATTTACACAAGCCTTCAGTTCTAATTAGTGGTGCACTTTTATTCATAGCGGAGACCCTCACAGGGATTTAAACGCGAGCCGCGCAGCGCTGGCAAGAGGGTAGATAAAAAACAAACTAAAAAAGTTGCCAGGAACACGGCACTTAAGTCCGTTAAACGCAATTCGGCCTTAAAGACTTCAATTTTGTAAACGTCCGCCGGCATAAGGCCCCAGGATTCTTCCACCCATTTGAAAACTTTAGCTAAAGTGATCCCAAAAAGGATTCCCCCCGTAGCGCCGATGGCTCCTAAGAGAAGGCCTTGCATGGCAAAAATATTTACTATAAAAGCGCGCTTTCCACCCATGGATTTTAGAATGCTGATCTCTGAGTATCGATTAATAACGCGTACATAAAGAGTGCTGGCTACGTTAAAACAAGCGGCCACGACCATAATAAGGACTACCAAAAATATCACGGCCTTTTCTATCTGAATCGCATCTAAAAGATTCTGGTTAATTTCATTCCAGGATTTCGCGCGGTAAGGGTAACCGCCCAAATGCTTCAAAATCATTGCACCCACGGCGGGTGCGCGATCAGCATCTTTAATTTTTATTCTTAAACCTAAAATCGCGTCGCCTATTTGCGCTAAATTTTGCGTGGATTCTAAGTCCATAACGGCGATGCGCTCGTTATAATCGTATTTGCCGAGGTCTAAAATCCCGGCGACTTTAAATTTTCCGACCCGGGGTGAAAACTTTTTTAAATTCGAAGGCGAGGGCTTGGGTAAAATAATCTTAATAGTATCCCCAACCTCAGCCTTTAAAATCGTCGCAAGTCCCTTGCCAATAAGGATGGATTCCGCGCCTAAACTAAATTGGCCACGGATGACCCGCTTTTGCACGCTTAATACAGAACGGTAAGAGGCTTCTTCTAAACCCTCGACACGTACTCCGGCGATCTTACCTTTGTGGGCGGCAATGGCCTCCAGGGAAATAAAAGGTGACATGGAAACGACGTCGGGAAATTTTTGTTTTATTTCTTCGCGTTGTTCGGCATCCAAATTTAAATGAGATCCCCAGCGGGTAATGGTAAGGTGGCCAACCACGTCGACAATGGCACTTTTAAGGGCGGTTTCAAATCCACTAAATACGGCCATCGAGACTATTAAACTTCCCACGCCTAAGATCATTCCTAAGACTGCTAAGATAGCGGTTGGGTCGCGGAAGGTGCGGGCCAAATTCAAAAACCTAAGTGCCAAGCGAAATTTAAGCATCTTATTCGTTCTTCACATTTTGTTTTAAGAAAGCTTCGATAAACTCGTCAATTTTTCCATCCATGACGGTATTTACCTGGCTCGTTTCATGAGACGTTCGGTGGTCCTTTACTAATTGATAGGGCTGAAAAACATAAGAGCGTATCTGGCTTCCCCATTCGGCGGCTTTTTTACTAGATTCCAATTCCTCTTTTTTCTTATTTCGTGCCGCCATTTCCCGTTCATAAAGAGCTGCCTTTAACATTTTCATAGCTTTATCGCGGTTCGCATGTTGCGAGCGCTGGCTTTGGCATTGCACTATAATTCCCGTGGGAATATGGGTCATGCGGATTGCTGAGTCCGTTTTATTTACGTGCTGACCGCCGGCGCCGCTCGCCCGATAAGTATCAACCTTTAAATCTTCGGGTTTAATTTCAATTTTAATTTCATCGTCAACTTCGGCCCATACAAAGACGCCGGCAAAACTCGTATGGCGGCGGGCATTGGAATCAAAAGGGCTGATGCGCACCAAGCGGTGCACGCCGCTTTCGGCCTTTAAATAGCCGTAGGCATAGGGGCCTTCAATCAAAAGTGTTGCGGATTTAATTCCCGCGCCTTCACCGTCACTCATTTCCATCACTTCGAGTTTATAACCATGATCAGAACAGTACTTAGAATACATGCGCAGGAGCATTTCCGCCCAGTCACAGGCCTCCGTGCCGCCGGCTCCGGCATTAATCGACAAGTAAGCGCTATTTTTATCAAGCGGGTCGCCAAGAAGCTTTTTAATCTCTAAGTCACGAACCATGAGTTTTAATTGCGCCGACTCGGACTTTAATTCTTCAAAACTTTTTTCGTCTTTTTCGGCCTGAATCATTTCCAGCAAGACAAGTCCGTCTTCAACTCGGGTATGTAAGTCCGTCCATTGGCCAACGATTTTTTCTAAATCTGACTTTTCTTTGTTGAGCTTTTGTAATTTGCTTTGATCTTGCCAGACTTCCGGCTGCTGACATTGAGCTTCTAATTCTTCTAAGCGCTTTTCTTTAGTGACGAGGTCAAAGATACCTCCGTAGGTCACTTGTGCGTTGCTGAAGATCCTTTAAATCATTGCGGACGTCGCTTAATTCCGTAGCTAAACTCATGCTAGATAAACTATCAGCTTAGATCTTGTCAGACAAGCTTTCAAAAATTTTATCTTGTAGCTCAAACATGGTCTTAGCGGCGCGGGCACTCTCTTCGTGATCGTATCCTAAGAGGTGCAGTACGCCATGAAGAAGCATGTAAGCAAGCTCGAGTTTAAAGGTAAGACCGTGTTCTTTGGCCTGTTTTTTAATCACTTGCGGGCATAAAACTAAATCGCCTAAGTGTCCTGGATAAGTACCTGCAAAACTTAAAACGTCAGTAGGTCTGTCTTTCCCTCGGTACCGCTTATTAAGCCGGCGAATGCGCGCCGGTGGCACGAAAATTACGGTTAAGGTTTTCGTCAAAACTTTTTTGGGAAGTTTTTTTTCTAAAAGCTTAAGCCAAAGCTCAACTTTCTTTTTTGGAACGGAAGAGGAGGTGGCATTTGTAATATCGACAATCATGAGGGGAGTTGTGGTTTTTTGCCGTTGACTCGAATTGGGCGCTCTGGCGGTAACGAGGCGCCGCCTCCAGCCTGACGGGGATAATCAATGCGTTGATGATGGATACCAATGAGAGTGCGGATAAAGGATTGCTCGATAATGGAGAGGTCCTTTAAGCTCAAGTTACACTCTTCAAGCTGACCTTCCATAAATTTTCTTTGAATAATATTTTTCACGATATTTTGCAGGCGCATGGGAGTAGGTTCGTCTAACGAGCGCGCCGCGGCCTCAATGCTGTCCGCAAGCATAATTAAAGCAGCTTCCTTAAATTGCGGTTTGGGGCCGGGATAGCGGAATTCATCCTCGGGAACTGGATCGTCATTTTCCTCTCGCAGTTCAATAGATTTATTAAAAAAGTAGGCGATGAGTGTGGTGCCATGATGTTGTAAAATGCCGTCGATAATGGGCCGGCCCAATTTAAAACGCATTCCCAGTTCAACACCGTCTTTAATATGTGCAATCAAGACCGTTTTGCTCATGTAAGGTGAGATTTGGTCATGCGGATTGCGGCCGGGTTTTTGATTTTCAATAAAGTAAGCGGAGTGTTCGGTTTTTCCAATGTCGTGGTAATATGCCATCACTTTTGCAAGCAAGGGACTGGCACCGATTTTTTCGGCGGCGGCTTCAACCATGCTGCCCACAACTAGAGAATGGTGATAGGTACCCGGCGCCTTGACAATCATCTCCTGCAGAAGCGGATGGTTAAGGTTGCTTAATTCCATAAGTTTCACATCGGTGGTGTAGCCAAAGAGGTTTTCGAACATGGGTACAAACGCGAGAGCTAAAAAGGCCGAGACGACTCCAGAGGTTAAACCCGCCAGCGCAATCCAGCCCACTTCTCCCAACCACTGCTGACCGCTGGACTGAGTAGCCAAAGATAAAATTATGGCCACAATGGCGTTTACAAGGCCCGTCTTAATTCCAGCCAGATAAATGTCGTTGCGCTTTCCGCACTTAAAAACTCCACGTGCGGCCATGATTCCCGAAATGGCCGAGTATACGAGAATGTGATAGGGACTTGGGACTAAGAAGCTTAATACGACGGACGCAAAGAGCGTAAATAGCCAAACAATTTCCCCATAGGTAATTAAAAGACTGACGATCATTGAGCCGATCGAAACAGGGGCGGCGTAAATATAAAAATTCTCCGGCAAGACGGCGCCAAACCGCGAAATCAGCAAATCCGCGACAAACCAAAATACTTTACACATTACAATGACAAGTAAAGTGACGGAGCCCATGGTAAATACGTCTTTGGCCTCTAACCGAACTTGATTTACCGTAAATCGCTTGGTGAACGAATAGAAGGTTAACAAAAGAGTCAGAAGTAAAAACGCGAGGTTAAGCGCCAGAAAGTCTTTGCGCTGATTGGAGGTTTGATCGCGAATTTTTTCTAATACCGACATTTGTAAGGGCTCAACGATGGAGCCTTCAGAAACGACAACTTGATTTTTCTTTATCGAGATAACCACGGGCAAAACCGAACTTCGCGCTTTGATTTTGCGCTCTTCGGTCTCAGCTTTATTAAAAATAAGATTTGGGCGCAGTAAGCTATAGCAAAATTGTTTTAACAAAAGCCGGTCACGGTCGGCTAAATTTTTAAGACCGTGAATAGATTCGAGGACGAAATGATCGCGGTTATTTAAATCTAAAACCACGCTGGTGGGCACGGCAAACTCTTCGGCTCCCCGGTCTTTATGGGGCACGCGCATAATTATTTTTTCGTGATCGGGACTGACATACTTTTGTGGTGATTCAGAAATTCTTTGTTCTGATGACCAATGTTCAAGAGTGCGGATAAGATTATTTTCAATCTCAATGCCAAATTGCTTTTCGGCGAGCCACTCAAAAATGCGTTGAGGAACGTCAGTCTCTAAAGCTTTCGAAAACTCCTCCCGGTAGCTTAGATATTCTTTGGAGATTTCGGAAGGACGAAACCCTCTACTGCGGGTAACCACCTCTTGCCGATGGGCGCGCATGGTCTCGAAGGCTTTGTAAATCCGATTGGAAAGATCATCAAAAACTTTGGGATCGTAATCAAAAACCGGGGGAACCATAAGTTCCGCTTGCACGCGTTTAGATTCCGTGGCGACATCATCCACGACATCAATGGAAATCGGGGACTTTATGGAATTGTGGGCAACGGTGCCGATCTGCACGTGATAAGGGACCTCGAAAGAAAAAAAGACCAAATAGGACAAACCCAGACACCCGAGGAAAATAAGCGAAATGTAACGGATGCGAAAACGCGTTTCGAGGTGATGGCCTATGCGGCCGATAAAAGTTTTTTCAAACTCAAAGGTATTTACCCAATCCAAAAATTTAAGCGATGGATCGGTCCAATTTGTGCGTGAAACAGGCGAGGAGTCTTTACCTCGACCTTTGTTCTTATTCATAGGGTATACCTTCAACTATCTAACGGCATTTACTAGCATTTTTATTAACTTTCCAGTATAGCTTGATAACACATTGCAGTTTAAAGTGAAGGTATGATTAAGCCGCCCAAGAATCTAGAACAATTTAAGTCCTTAGTCGAGATAGTCGCACATTTGCGCGGGCCTAAGGGCTGCCCATGGGACAAGGAACAAACACCAAAAACGCTCACTCCTTTCATCGTCGAAGAAGCCTACGAACTTGTCGATGCTATCGAAGAAGGCTCTGGCGAAGACTGGAAAGAAGAGCTGGGCGATTTGCTCTTGCAGGTTGTATTACAAGCGCAGATTGCCAGCGAAGACGGCGAATTTACTATTGACGATGTGATCGAAGGGATCGGCGCAAAACTTGTTCGCCGCCACCCCCACGTTTTTAGCAACACCAAAGTTAAAGATAGCGAAGAGGTCTTAAAAAACTGGGAACAAATTAAGGCGAAAGAGAAAAAGTCCAAGCCTAAGAAAAGTGAACGGTTTACTTTTCCCACACGGCTTCCGGCACTACAGGCATCTGGTAAGATTGGCGAGAAAACAAAAAAATATAATTTTGATTGGCCCAATGCTAAGGCGGTATTTAATAAAGTGCGCGAAGAGTTTAATGAATTAGAAAACGCCTTAAACTTCTCAAACCGTGATCATCAAATCGAAGAATTGGGCGATTTATTGTTTTCTCTGGCGCAGCTTTCGCGCCATTTGGAAATGGACCCCGAATCGGCCCTGCGCAAAACCAACCGCAAATTCGAAAAACGCTTTTTTAAATTAAAAAAAATGGTGGATCAGCTTGGTAAAGATATGACTAAAATGTCCACCGCCGACCTCGAAGCTCTTTGGAAAAAAGTCAAAAAATCCCGCTAGGGGAGGGCCGTTAGCGTTTTAATTTTCTGGCTACAATAGCCGCAAACTTTTTGGTTTCCTCCACTCCTAGAGCCATGGAGGCGGCAAAATAAATTAGACAAGCGACGCCAATGGTTCCAAATAAATAAAGACAGCGCAGCATAAAGGTTTCTTGCGCAAAATAAAGCGGTTTAGCGAATTCCAAAAAGAAAACCATCACCGTTGAGCCGATGGCAAACCGCACGACGCCCGAAATTAAATTCCCAAGGTTTAATCGCCCGATATAAATTTGGTGGGCAATAAAAAGAGTAATCATGTTAAACGTGGCGCTGATCACCGTCGACCATGGCAGCCCAACTAAACCTAAGCGGGCAATTAATCCCGGAGCAATCATGACATGTAAAACCAAAGAAAGCGCGGCTGAAATTGCCGGTAAACGAGTATTTGATACCGCATAAAAACACGGGGCTAAAATGCGCACAGCACTGGCCGTTAAAACCGTTAAAGAATAAACCTGCAAAACATCGGTAGTTGCGCGCACGTCGTTGGCGCTAAATTCCTTACGCATAAACAAAACTTCCACGATGGGTTGGGAGTAAAAATAAAAGGCCGCCGAACAGGGGACCGCGATAAAGAAAATAAGCCGCAAGTTTTGCGCCGAAGTCGCCAGCATCTTTTCTTTTTCACCGCGTGCCCAGTATTGGCTTAAAGTGGGCAGCAAAGCCGAGCCAAGACTTACCGCAAATAAAGAAAGCGGTAGCTCCAAAATACGGTCAGCAAGATATATATAAGTGTGAGTGCCTTGTGGTAAATGGCTCGCAAAATAAACATTCACGACTCCAGTTAGCTGCACAATGCTCATGCCAAACATCGACGGTAAAAAGGCCGTAAAAACTTCGCGCATCGGTGCGGAATTAAAAATCATTCTAAAGCGCGGAAAAAACCCTAAAGAGGCAAGCTGCGGAATCAAAAGCGCCATCTGCAAAACGCCGCCAATAATTACCGCCCAAGACTGATAGTACGCTTGGTCGGCCATATTTCCAGCCGGTATAAAGGTGGCCGCAATTAAGGTTAAATTTAGTAAGCATGGGGCCAGCGCACCTAAAGCGAACCTCTTAAAGCTGTTAAGAATCGCCATGAAATAAGCGTAAAGGCTCATCAGGAAAATAAACGGGAACATGATTTGCGCCATTCGCACGGTCATTTCGGTTTTGCCTGCAACCGACGCATAACCGGCGCCACCAACAAGCGTGCGCATGATGGGGTCCATCCAAACGACAAAGACAAATGTTAGGCCCGTAAGAACTAAAACAAGTAGCGTAAAAAGGCTTGAAACTAATTCCTTGGCGGCGGTTTTATCCTCGCCAGATTTATGTAAAAGCCTAATAAAAACAGGGATAAAACTTACTGATAGCGACCCTTCGCCTAAAAGGCGCCGAAAAAGATTGGGGAGGCGAAATGCCACTGTCCAAGCATCACTTACGTAACGGGGAAAAAGTGCGGCGATCAGCATATCGCGCACTAAACCGAGCACACGGCTCAATAAAGTGCCGCCGGCCATGATGGCAGCCCAGAGAATGATTTTAGGGGAGTCTGAGTCTTTAATTTTTGAAGAAGATTCATGGGAGCTTGTCATGGGTGTCACGCTGTGATAGAAGTTTCTGTTTTTATTAATAAATCCCTATAAAAAGGGTACTTCAGGAGGAATTAAATTGGCAACTCATAAGTCAGCTGCAAAGAGAGCCCGCCAGTCCACACGCCGCCAAGCCGTTAACCAACGCAATACTAGCATGGTTAAAACGTTTGAACGTAAATTGCGTGAAGCTGTCGGCAATAAAAAAGTCGATGATGCCCAAAAAATCCTACAAGATTATATGAGCAAGATGATGAAAGCCGCTAATAAAGGCGTTTTTCATTACAAAACAGCGTCACGAAAAATCAGCCGTCTTTCGTCGCTGGTGTCAGGTCTGGGAAAGTAACCATTCGGTTTTTTTCGGCCTCTAATTCCGCTGGGGTCTTTGCCGCGATAAATGTGCGCAGAGCCCGGCGGTAATCAAACGACACTTTTAAAAAGAACAATCCAAAAAACTGTTGTTTAGAATCTTTATCGTCTTTTACCCAGCGCACTTGCGCGGGCACGATAACGTAACCCACTTTTTCCATCCAAAAATTTACTAGAACATTTTGGCCTTGTTTTAGATGGCGGTCGGCGCGCACGAGCATGCCTTCCTCGCCCACGTCTATGGAATGCTCCATGGTGTATTTACTGTCGCAAAGAATTCCTACCGCGCGTTCATAAACCCGGCGGGCCATGCGTTTGGCGTTGTCAGTGGTGGCAGCCATTAGACTCTCCCGAATATTTATCGGACGCCGGTGACTCAAACTGAAATAATTTGGAATTAACTTAGGTCTAAAAAGTGCAAAAAGCGAATTTTGCTTCCCGCAAGATTCGCTTTAGGTGATCTCCTGGTTCGTGTTCAACAAGGAGGTCGTCTATGAGAACACACTGTACTCATAAACGGCGATTTTTTGAAGTTTCTAAAGTATTTCTGATAATTCTTTGGTTAGTCCTGAGAATCATTAGGGAGCTGAAACAGTTTTAATTTCGATGGTGGCTCTGATGTGTTCAAGACCATGGTCGGGATTTTAACTTTCGGACTAGCTTCACAAGGACGGTGGATCTTGTGGGGGGCCTATGTATTATCCGCGAGAAACTTACCTAGTACCAACTCCGGCGAAACCGAAGTGGATTTGATTTGTGACTCCGCTACTCGCAAATCTTGCATGGCTTGGCTGAGTTCTTCAACCTTCCAGTCAGCGCTCTGGCGTTGGTAATCCTTTAAGAAAAACGGAGGAATTCCAAGTTGTGAGGTGTCGCCGGAAGTCTTTAACTGCAAGAGGATCCGCAAATGGCGGGCAATGATCGTTAAAATACCTACCACGTTTTGACCTTGAAAAAGTAGCCGGCGCAAGAGCGTAAAAGATTTTCCCTGATCATGATTTCCAATCGCGTTGGCTAATTCAAAAACACTTTCTTCTTTACTTTGCGCGATCCAATTTTGAACGGCGGCATCGTCAATATGGTTTTGTGCGCCCACGGAGAGTTTTAATTTTCGAATTTCATTATTAAGCGCCATCATGTTAGGTCCCACACGGCCAAGTAACAGCAGCGGAACTTGCGCACCCAAGGTGACGCCATTTTCCTTGGCCAAATACTGAATCCATTGGGGAAACTCGCGCTCATAAGGAGTTTTAAAATTAACACTCACGGCTTTATCACTTAAAGTTTTAAAAAACTTCGCGCGCGGTAGCGCACCTTCAAGCGTAAAAACCAAAGTTGTTCCTTCATTAGGGTTTTCAATTAATTTTTGGAGCTCGGCAAAGTCTTTGTCTTTAAAACTGCCAGTCTCTTTGAGCAACAGCATTTTTTGCAAAGAAAAAAATCCCAGGCTCTGTGCCGAATTCATAACCGCATCTAAAGGCCGTTCGGAACCATAAAAAATTTCAAGACTTAAATTTTCCGAGGGTTTCAAATCTGCAGTCCCAAAAACTTTTTGATGCACGCGTCTTACGGCGTCTTCAATCAAGTAGGTCTCGTCACCATAGAAAAAGTAAGCCGGCGCGACATTATCGTTAACAGATTTATAAAACTGCGCCGGTGCCAAAAGTGACATTAAAATTGCTCCGTCATGCGGTCCACGGCCTCAACCATCATATCCTGGGCCAATTGGCTAATATGATGGTGGCGCGCGCTGTGATTGTAAAGTGGATTGACCGAATTTACTTCGCGCGAGGCAACTTGCGGCGCTACGTAGGATTTTTCACCCTTTACGACGCCGGTCCAAATAATTTGATTGTCGGCATTCCGGCGTAAAGTTACTGTCGCCTCTACGAAAATACGATATTCCACGAATAACGAAGCATAAGTCGGCAACTGTTTTAAAGACTTTAAATCTACCGGAGCGGTTGGGGCAAAAGTGAGATTGTTTACAATACCCTCGATAGTCACTTGCGAACTTAACTTGTCGCTGATTTTTGCCACGGCTGAACGCTGAATCTCTCGGCCTAAAGAATTCGTAAAATATGTTTCTATACCCGGAAGGCGCGTATGGTTGGTAAATGGCGGTAAAAAAGCCTGATCATAACCACCCGGTAACTGCTTCTTATCTGAGCTTATATTATAGGCACATGAGGCTAGCGCCCCAGCTAAAATAAGGATGATTTTTATCATGTGCCCACCTTAATCGGTGAGTTTACCAGAATCAAGTGTTATGACTTTTAACCGCATGAGCGTAAAAACCAAAACACATTTAATGACTCCAGGACCCGTGGCAGTTCACCCGGAAATTTTAAAAACCATGGCTTTGCCGATGGTTCATCATTTGAGCGCGGACTTTAACAAGACTCTGCAGAACGTTTTGCCGAAATTAAAAAAGCTTTTCGTTACGGCGCAAAACGTTTTTTTACACATGTCCACGGGATCGGGCGCCATGGAATCCGCAGTGGTAAATACCCTTTCGCCCGGGGAAAATGTTTTGGTTATCGTTTCAGGAAAATTTGGCGAGCGTTGGGCGGAAATTTGCGAAAGCTATGGTTTAAATACCGAACGCTGGAGTATTCCTTGGGGCGAGTACGCTGACCCCCAAGAGTTAAAATCAAAGCTACAAAAAAAATCTTATCAGGCGGTATTAACCCAAGCCTGCGAATCAAGTACCGGCGTTTTGCATCCGATCGAAGATTTTGGAAAAGTTTGTAAAGGCACTGATACGCTATTGATGGTGGACGGAATCTCAAGTGTCGGGGCGGTAAAACTTCCCATGGATGAGTGGCATATTGATTGTCTCGTCACAGGATCCCAGAAAGCTTTAATGCTTCCTGCGGGATTGGCGATGATCGCCCTGTCAGAAAAGGCTCTTGCCAAAAGTAAAACGGCAAAGCTTCCAAAGTATTACTGGGATCTCGTAGCTGAGGCCGCAAATTTAAAAAAGGGCCGCACGCGGTTTAGTTCTTCGGTTTCTTTAATTCGCGCTCTGGATACGTCGCTGGATTTAGTTTTAAAATCAGGTCTTGAAGCCCATTTAAAGGCTGTAGCAAAAAAATCGACGGCGACCTTAAAGGCCGGGGAAGTTTTTGGCCTCAAAGTATTTGCTAAGCGGCCTAGTCAGAGTTTAACGGCTTTTGTTTTGCCCGACGGTGTTCCTGGCGAAGAGGTAATGAAGGGTTTAGAAAAACAAAATATTTATTTGGCCGGCGGTCAGGATCAAATGTTAGGTAAACTCGTGCGCATTGGTCACATGGGTTACATTGAAAACGAAGATGTCATTTACGTTTTAGAAAAACTTTTTTCTCTTATTCTTGAAAAATCACCAAAGTCCTTTGACGAGAAAAAAATAAGCTTAGCGCTTAAAGAAGCGGAAAAATGTTTAGTGTCTTAATTACGGACCGTTTTGCGGCGGCGGCGCTCGAAAGGCTGCGCGCTCAAGCGGGAATTGAAGTGAGTCAAATTTTGCAAGGTGAGGCGACGGATCTTACCGACGTAGACGCTTTACTCATTCGTAGCCGCACAAAAATTGACGAATGGCTTTTAAAAACCGCCAACCGCTTAAAAATAATTATTACCAGTACCAGTGGCTTTGATCATATTGATTTAGATCTTTGTACCAAGAAAAATATTAAAGTTTGTTATACCCCCGAAGCCAATGCGCAAAGTGCGGCGGAAATGACTTGGGCGCTTATCACTGCTTGCATGCGCAAAACGGTTTTAGGTCACGAAATGGTAAAACAAGGTAATTGGGACCGCACGCACATTGTCGGCCACGAACTTTACAAAAAAACCTTGGGTCTCATTGGTTTGGGCCGCGTCGGACAAAGGGTCGCCAAAATCGCCCGGGCTTTTGATATGCATGTCTTGGCCTGCGATCCTTATGTGGACGAAGCGGCTTTTTCTTCTACGGGCGCGCACCGTTGCGGCCGAGAAGAAGTTTTAAAAAGTTCTGATATCGTTTCGCTGCACGTGCCACTCACCAAAGAAACGCGTAATTTAATTAATTTAAATACGCTCGAAGATCTCAGTCGCGGCGCCATTTTGATAAATACGTCACGCGGCCAAGTTGTTAACGAGCAGGCTTTGGTGGAATATTTAAAAACTGGGAAAATTTCGGCCGCAGGACTTGATGTTTTCGAGAAAGAACCCTTGCTGAAAACTTCAGCTCTAGCTTCTCTGCCAAATGTTGTACTCACTCCGCACATAGGTGCGAACACCCATGAAGCATTTGAGCGGGGTTCCCAAGCCGCCGTTGACAAAATTTTAGCCTTCAGACAGGGTGAGAAGGTTTGTGACCAATTAACCAAGGAACAAGAATGCCAGCAGTGATCATTGTCGGCTCGCAGTGGGGCGACGAGGGTAAAGGTAAGGTTATTGATTTTTTCTCCGCCCAAGCCGACTATGTGGTCCGCTATCAAGGCGGCGCCAATGCGGGCCATACGATTGTTGCCGAAGGCGTAAAAACAGTACTGCATCTTGTGCCGTCGGGAATTTTACATCCTAAAACAAAATGTATTATCGCCTCGGGTGTGGTTTTAGATGCTAACAGTTTTGTCGAAGAAATCCGTGTGCTAAAGCAAAATGGGTTTTTGAAAGACCCGTCACAGCTTTTAATTTCCGATAACGTCTCCATTATTTTGCCGTACCATCGTCAGCTGGATCAAGCGCGCGAGGCCGCTCTCGGGAAAGAAAAAATCGGCACGACGGGCCGGGGAATCGGCCCCGCGTACGAAGAAAGAGCGTCACGCAAAGCCATTCTCTATGGTGATCTTTTTGACGATAATCGCTTAAAAGATAAATTAAGCGAAGCCCTTCGCGAAAAAAACTTTTTGTTAGAAAAGTTTTATGGCGAAAAGCCGATTGATCCCAATGAAGTCGTCGCGCAAATCCGCGAAATTCGCGAAGAGATTAGGCCTTATCGATGTAGCGATACATCTCTTGTTATTCACCGGGCGCTTAAGGCGAATAAAAAAGTCATGTTCGAGGGAGCGCAGGGAACTTTGCTTGATCTATTCCACGGAACTTATCCGTTCGTGACAAGTTCGAGCACTATTGCCGGCAGTGCTTGTATCGGCAGTGGCGTTGGTCCCTGCGAGATTAAAAAAGTTATTGGCATAACGAAAGCCTACACGACGCGCGTGGGTTCCGGTCCATTCCCAGCCGAACTGCACGACGATACGGGCGAAAAACTTCAAGTAAAGGGCCACGAATTCGGTGCGACCACGGGCCGCAAGCGCCGCTGTGGCTGGCTCGATCTCGTTGCCCTCAGGTATGCCGTAAGGATTAACGGCATCACACACTTGGCACTCATGAAGATGGATGTCCTCAGTGGTTTTGAACAAATTGGTGTGTGCACGGGCTATGATGTAAAAGGAGAAGTCCTTAATGAAATGCCTTTGAACGTAGCAGATCTTAATGAGGTTAAGCCGATCGTAAAATTTTTGCCTGGCTGGAATGAAGACATTGGTGGAGTAAAAGCTCTTAACCAACTACCTAAAAATGCTAGGAATTTTATTGATTTCGTGGCAAAGGAAACCGAACTTCCAATTGATGTTGTTTCCGTGGGCCCAGGGCGTGAACAAACGCTTTGGCTAAACCCTTTATTTTCCTGATTTTTAATTGACTTTGATGCGCTTTGTTTTAAAAATCGTGCTTCCATTTTTTATTTTGAATTAATGGAGGGGGCCGCTAGCTCAGTCGGTAGAGCACATCCCTTTTAAGGATGGGGTCGATGGTTCGAGTCCATCGCGGCTCACCAATTTTTTTAATTGGTGATTTCCCCAGATTTTTTGTTCCGGGTCCCCATCGTCTAGAGGCCTAGGACAACACCCTTTCACGGTGTGGACCGGGGTTCGAATCCCCGTGGGGACGCCATCCCTTAAATACTGAATTCAGAATACCGTTAACAGTATTCTGAATTCTGGATGGTGCTGATTTCGGATTTCATTAGTTTCCAAAGACATGCTCCTAAATGACCAGCGGTTTGGTAAAATCGCTTTTTTTCTTTCACAGATTGTTTTGCATTCCCCTCGCTTAAATTTAGCGAAATCGCGGAGGCTGCTCGCAAGAGCTGATCTCTCAAGTTCCCTTTAACTTCTTTTTTTTTCTTGGATTCTTCGCTGGCTCAGCTATTTCAAGCCACTTGTTTCAGAAGAAGACAGCAAAGAGCAGGGTTCTCTATAATCAAAGGACAAGATTTACCCCATTGTTAGGTGCAACATTCGTCGTATTTGTTATCGTGTTCATAATGACTCATATGATTCCATTTGCGGGAGGGGCAAAGTCACTTCATGCCATGCTTGGGAATCAACCTTTGTTTGACCAACATACATCTTCCACAGCAGACGAGGTCTATGATCGACTAGAAAATTTCGGCGCAGCAGGCCGCGCAGCCTATCGGAATTTTACTTTTAGAGGGGACCTATTTTTTCCCTTGAGTCTTTTTGCTTTCTTAACAGCACTTGCCTATTTTGTTAGGGAAAGAGCTTTAATTACCGGAGCACTTCGTCCGGTTTTGATTTCCATTCCAACCTTCTGGTTTTTGTCTGATCTGATTGAGAATTCAGTAATTTATTATCTCATTTCGCAGTATCCACAGAAAGATTTTTTTCTGGCGAGCAGCTTAGCGACTATAACAAATGTAAAGTTCGCCTTACTTCTAGGGGCGATTATACTTCCAGCCGTTTCTTACTCTATATATCGAAATAACAATAAAACGATTATACCGAGTTAGCGCAAACAATTCTCGTACAAGAGGTAATCTATGAAAAGACAATTAAAGATTAAAACAGATTTCTCATATTTCAAAGACGAAAAGCCCATTGGATGGTTACTCACAAAGGTTTCTGCAAAATTTGAGAAAGAGTTTTTAAAGAAAATAACTCAGGAAAAACAATTTTCCTCAATCACAGCCTCAGATCACCGAGTTCTTAGGCTTATGACCGCAGATGTGATTAACTCAAACGCTATTGCACGCCAGATTGGAGTGTCGAAGCAAGCTATTAGTAAATCAATTTCTTCTCTAGAAAAGCGGGAGTTTTTGATTCGGAAAGAGTCGAAAGGTGATGGACGATCTCAGATTCTTTCGCTGACTGAAAAAGGTAACAAACTAGTTTCTAAAGCAGCCAAGGTAGCACAAGAACTTGATGCTGCCACGCTTGAGAAGATTGGTGCCAAAAATTTAAATTCACTTAAGGATATGCTAAGCAAATTTCTTCAGGATTTTTGAAAGCTATGGAAAAGTATTTGTCTATGCTTAACGGGTTCCTATCGTTTGCTTTAATCTCATAGACGAAGTTGGTCAGTATAGCCTTTCGGACTGCATATACGAGCAGATACGCGTTCCACGACTTCGGCAGCATATTTAAAAAGCTCAGGAGTCCAGGATTCTTTTTCGTTAAGACCAATTGTAAAATTGCCTGTTCCTCCACTCGAATCGAATATTACAAGCGAGTAAAGCCCTGGACTTAAATTTCCACGCCACTCGCCGCCAACCCAATAAGATTGCTTTCCAAACTCTTCGTAATATTTGGGGCGGTGGCCAATTGCGTAAGAAGATGTCGCCTCTGCAATCGAGGATTGTCTGAGTCGCTTGATATAATTCGCATTTGATTCCCCTGCGTTCTTCCATGACAAGTCACCCCGAATGATAATACCACTTGGTTGAAATAGTTCATACTTGGGAATCTTAGGACACTCTGGAGAGAAGAGCTGAAGCAAGGTCGACTCTGATCCTTTTGCGATATAGAATTGAGCGACGAAATAGTCGTTAGGCCGGGTGAGCTCAGAATAAATTGCCCGAGAGATTTCGGCCTGCCCAATAAAATAGGATGTAACAGGAGTTTGCTTCAATGGAAGTAAAAGAGCCGGGACGTGTGCAGAAGCAAACAGTGCGAAAAGAAAAATGGTGATGAATAATGTGGATCGCATAAAATACCTCCGCTCGTATAAGAAGTGAGATGCAATCTGGGTACCCTACCGTTGGACGACATGAGGTACACCAGAGAGATTTAATGAGGCAACTTTATTCAAGTCAGGGGAGAAACTCCCCATAAGACTTCATGCACGGTACGATACTAATGCTCTGTTGGACCATAAATTGTATAGAGTCGAAGGGGTTCTGATCCTAGTAAAGCGCGGTATTGAAGGAAGCGATGCCCTGTTTTTCAACGAGCTTCCAGTAGGAATCTTTATGAAAAATCTTATCGCCTTTGAACTCAAGCAAGTCACATCCTTGGACTTCAATCCGCTCTCCGTCGGATCGCGTACCGGTTAAGAGCCATTGCGAACATCCGCGGTTCCCGCTGACAAAGTGCCGATCATTTCCGTAGTGGACATCTGGCAATCCGGAAAAGCGAGTTGCCAGTCCATCGCGAACTTCTTTTTTGCCCCTATACCGCTGCCCTCTGAACTCAGGTCCACGCGGCATATCGAAGATGCAGTCTTCGCAAAAAAAATCCATGATCGCATCGAGATCATGGCGATTGAAAGCCTCTAGAAAGGCTTTCAAGATTTCCACTGTGGGTTGTTTTAGGCTCATATTTTGATCTTCTACTAAAAGTCTTCAGAAGCAAAGCAACTCAGTTGACGCATATGCCCCCGGATTGTCGAATCCAGATATGCCAAAATGAAAAAATATATTTTGATTGTAACTACTTTTGCGACACAATCTACGCATTTACTGCACATTTTCCGTCCCCTTAGTGTTGGGCTGAGGACCCACGATCAAGGGGTTAAACGAGAGGTGGACACGGTCTTTGGCGAAGATACTTCCGATTGATATTAAGTCCAGTGGCCACCACTTATTTTCTTTCTTGCCTAAAACCATGTACATGGTGTCTTCCAAGTCGCTGGACTCCATAATTTCTTCAGAGATGGGAACTTGATTAATTTTTTCGCCAGTTTCCAGTTTTAGGTTCATATAAATTGGCGTCATTCGCGTGATTGTAACCAAACCCTCATAAGTTCGGTCGAACTGAGTTGGGTCTTTTACTAATAAATTAAATTTTGGATCGATAACTTCAGACAAATACCCGTTCCAAGCATCAAATAACTTATCTTTTCTAGTATCTTCGCTTTGAAATGTTTTTTTCATGGTAACTCCTTTTTTTGCGATTTGATGCAAATTTATCTCTACGGTTTAAGAGTGATAAATCTCTATTAAGAGAAGGCATCCGATATTGGCCGGACTATTTTCTCTTTCGGGGTTCAGACCTAGACCTGAAATCGAATGAGCAGATTCAGCAAGAAGAGTCAGCCAAGAGAGCAAAATAAATTTTCTTTAACGACTACGGCTCAAGTTATCTATCAAGAAGACTTCGTTTCGCCGCCAGGAACGTTTCCGGAAGAACATGATGAATAAGCGCTTAGTTCAAACCTATTTGTTCTTTGAACAAGCGATGTTTTCGGCTTTACAAAAAGAGATGACAGTTTTGTCGCGGCAGCGGGCGAGGACTTCGGTTTTGGCCTCTTCTTCAGTTTTTCCTAGAGCTGAAAATTTATTGCCCATCGATTCTAATTTGCAGTTATAGGGAGAAATAATTTTGGGCGTTCCTCCTGACCAATCTACCATTTTGGTTTCTTGTTCTTTTTGTTCGTTGGGGTTAACCACCTTCATCCCCGCGCAACCGGCGAGCGCTAAAACAAAAACTACCACCGAAAAAGAAATAAAATGAGTCATGATTTCTCCTATTTTAAGAGGATCACATCACCAAATTTCCCGGTCAAGTTAAGGTCAGTCTATAAGACCTAAGTCGAACGCAAATTCCGGGGAATTAGACCCTGGCATTGGCGGGAATTTTAGGACTAAAAAAAACAAAAAACCTATTCTTTGACTGATTAGACACAGAAAAACTACTCTCGCGCTCGAGAAACCAATTTTAAAGGGAGGAAACATGAAAACATTAGTTCTGATTTTAATGGCGCTTGGTTTTAGCGGGCGTGCCGACGTTAACATTGCCGCCGATCACGCGATAATTTACAAAAAAGAATTAAAATGGATGCCGGCACCTAGTGCGTTACCTAAAGGTGCGGAGGTGGCAGTTCTCCATGGAGACCCATCCAAGGCCGAAGAGTTTACGATGCGCTTAAAAATCCCCGCCAATTTTACGATTGCGCCTCATCATCATCCCGGCGAAGAGCACTTGACCGTACTCGAGGGGACACTGTTTTTTGGCGCGGGAGAAAAGCTTGATCAGCGCGTGGTTAAGAGTCTAGAAGTTGGAGACTTTGTAATTATGAAACCCGGCACAAAACATTTTGTGATGTCCAAGGGTTCCCCGGTTATAATTCAAATTCATGGTATTGGGCCCTGGGGAATCACGTATGTGAACGCTCAATAATTGCCGCTACACCCATGCCACCGGCCGTGCAGATACTAATAAGTCCACGGCCGTTGCCTTTTTGTGCAAGCATTTTCGCTAATGTTGTGAGTATGCGTGAACCTGTCGCCGCAAAAGGGTGGCCCAGTGCCACGCTGCCGCCATTAACGTTGAGTTTATTAAAATCAATTGAGCCAAGCGGCTTTTCTAATCCCAGACGGTTGCGGCAGTACTCGACGGAGTTCCAAGCTTTAAGAGTGCAGAGCACTTGGCCCGCGAACGCTTCGTGAATTTCGTAAAAATCAAAATCTTGCAAAGACAATCCGTTTCGCACCAGCAACTCTTTGACAGCAATAGTTGGCGCCATCAGCAGGCCTTCGCCGCCAACAAAATCAACGGCACTCACCTGGGCATCAACTAAATAGGCCAAAACCGGAATTCCCAATTTTTTTGCCCAGTCCTCTGTTGCTAGCAAAGTGACGGCAGCGCCATCAGATAGAGGCGTGCTGTTTCCGGCGGTCAATGTTCCCCGGCCAGAAAAATCAAAGGCGGGCTTTAACGACGAGAGTTTTTCGCTACTTGTGTCGGCACGCACAATGGCGTCTTTATTTAGACCTTTAAAATTAATGACCAAATCTTGGAAGAAACCCGCGCTGTAAGCGCGGGCGGCAGATTTATGGCTTTTTAAGGCCAGCTCATCTTGTTCATGGCGAGGGATTTTCCACTCTTGAACCATCTTTTCACAGTGTTCACCCATGGAAAGTCCCGTCTTAGGTTCGCGCACGGCCGGCGCTTGCGGCTTTAAATCCACTAAGCGTAACCGGCTGATCGCCTGCAGGCGATCAGCAAGAGATTTCGCACCAACAACTTGCATCCACTTTTGGGCAAAGGTACGGCTAAAAGTGAGTGGGATATCACTATTAGTATCGGTTCCACCGGCAATACCACTTTCGATTTGTCCCGCCGAAATTTTTATTCCAATGTGGATTGCAGCTTCTAAACTCGTCCCGCAGGCGCGCTGGACATTGTAGGCGGGAGTTGTGGGGTGAAGCCCGCTGTCTAAGACGGATTCCCGCGCTAAATTCCAATCCGTGGAATGAGTGATAAGTGCCCCTAGGGCGACATCGCCTAAGACTTTTCCCTGGAGATTATATTTTCTAACAAGGTCGCTTAAAACCGCTGTTAACAATTCTTGATTTGTAACTCCCTGATAGTGTGTAAAGGATTTAACAAAGGGCGTACGGGAGCCGCCAAGTATTGCGACTTTTTTGCCTAGGTTTTTCATTGTTCACCTCACTTCTCTAATCCCAAAGCAGCAAGCCATGGTCGGGTGGGAGTAATAAGCTTTCTTGCATTTAAATCAAATAGTCCAAATGTAAAAGTAGCTTCGGCATAAGTATTCCCCGCAGTATCTTCGATCCATTGTTTAAGCTTCGAAATTTTTCCATCAAGAGAAAGCATTTGTGTTTTAATAGAAACTTCTTGCCGCAAGCGTAATTCTTTTAGAAATTTTAATTGCACCTCAAGAATAACGGGGCCGTGTCCTGTTTCTTTAATTTGCTTCATCCCATATCCGCCACTAGTAACAATTTCCCACCGCGCTTCTTCGAAAACCGCAAGATAGGTGGCGTTGTTGACGTGGCCAAAAGTGTCTAGATGACTTTCGCGAATAGTAAGTGGATAGGAAAAAGTTTTTGCGCTCATAATTTAAACCTAATTTGTCTTTCCTTTTAAGAGTCCCTTTATTACATTTCTTCCAATACTCATAATTACGTCATTCTCACCACTAACGCGCGAAATTTGCAAACCGCCTTGTGCAGCCGCCATTATTGTCTCTACTTGGGTCTCTATGGCCCCAGATTTTGTAAATTCATTGGCTTTGCGACCAGCTAAAATAACTTTTGTCAGCCACTGTCGTTGCGCATCCTGCAGTTCTTTTAACCCTTGGCGGACGAGAGTGGATATAACATTCCACTCCGCGCAAAAAACTCCGCCCAAACAGATTTTCCTTCCTTCACAGCTTAAATCCGTAAACATAAAGAAGTAATTTTCTAGCTTTTTCACATGCGAGGGTTCGCTGTCTTGCTTTTCGGCCCATTCTGTAAATTTAACTCTGTATTTTGTAAGTAGGGCGTGGGCGAGATCTTCTTTTGTGGCGAAGTGATGATGGATGCTGGCTTTGCGTATTCCAAGTTTGTCAGAGAGGTCTTGATAGCTAAACGCGGAGTAGCCACGGGTTTGAATGAGTTCTGCCGCTGCTTTAATTATTTGTTCTTTAGGCTCACTTAATCTTGCCATATTCAGGTATTATACCTACTAGTAGGTAGGTTTGTCAAATTAGCCATAAGTGACTGTAAGTTATAGGGTTTAGGAGAATGACGTTGACACCTTATGAGATTAAGCTAAACCTTTGAGGGCATGCGCAAACTCCTTTCTGGTATCATAGATTTTAGAAAGAACGTGAGGCCCCAACGGTTAGAAACGTTCGCGCGGTTAGCAAATGGCCAGACGCCAGACGTGCTTTTTGTCGCGTGCTCTGATAGCCGGGTGGCACCAAATTGGTTTGCATCGACCGATCCCGGAGACCTTTTTGTTATTCGTAATGTCGGTAATATGGTGCCCCCTTGTGGTGATCATAATCACTCCGTTGCTGCGGGGATTGAATTTTCTATTAGTAATTTAAAAATTTCGGACATTGTAATTTGCGGCCACTCGGGTTGCGGTGCCATCCACGCGATGGCAACGGGAATTGATAATGTGAAAAGTGATCATCTCAAAGTCTGGTTGGAAACTGGAAGGCCCGCGCTTAAGTTTCCGGAAAGTAAAATTAAGTTCGATGAGGGCTTATCCGCTGAGGACCGTTTGTCGCAATGTAATGTTCTCCAGCAAATCGAACACTTAAAAACCTACCCTATCATCAAAGAAAAATTACGCAAAAAGGAAGTCAAAATTCACGGATGGTGGTTTGAAATTCCACTCGGCAACGTCTATGCCTTCGATTCAAAATCTAAGAAGTTTTTAATCATTGACGAAGAAGTGGCTGCGGCGGAGCTTAGTCGCGAGAGTTCCGACTAAAAACACGATTTTTGTCACTTTGTAGGGGAAATAGACATTTTTTAATCTTAAGAATTTCCAGCTTCTTTCGCCTAAGCTGCTGATTTTAAAATTAGATTCTCTATAATTCGAAATCCCGACTGTTTTTTATAACTTTCTCTCTTTTTTGGCAGAGATTACTTCTTTGGCATTGGTGGTGCTTATCATGGTCATGCCGAGGAGGCCGTATGAAGAAATTGGTTTTAGTTTATATGTTGGCATTTAATCAGTTAGTTGGTTCCGTTGCCATTGCCCAAGAGACAACGACGAATATGGACCTTCAGGGGAATTTAGGATTGTTCTTTTCGGGTGAGTTCTTGGGGAATCCTGTGGCAAGGGACCTTCATGACTTACTGAAAAAGGTACACGACGATTTTAGTAATGACATGGAGAAAATTGCAGGCGAAGCCGTTGCCGCCATAAATGCAGCAGGGTCCGAGGCAGAAAAGACGCAGTTGCAGGAGATCATCGCCAACAAAATCGCCAACATTACCTATGGGACCCACAGATTAATTAGCGGCTTAATCGAAAAAGAAGAGAATCGTCGTCTCCTATCCGGTTTTACTATTACTAATTCAGAGAAATTTTTAGCGAGCCTAAGAGCAATAAATCACTCCATTTTAGCTGAGGGGATGATGCTTGTCCCAGCCAAATATACGGCGGCAGAAAAAAATGTTTTATTGGATACGAGTAAGGCTTATTACCGAGCGGGTGGTTTTGAGCGGGGAATTCGTAAAATGCGCAATGGTACACTTTCCTTTTGTTTTTCGGCTGAAATCAAAAAATATATTACAACCATTCCCGCATTATTTTGGGGTGTGAGCTGTATAACTGTGGCTGGCGCTCTTGGTATTGGCACCATGCCGTTAACGGCAACGGGAATTTTGATAGAGGAAAAAATTATAGAGATGACCGCGGACAAGATACTTATTAAAGCCACGGCTGAGCAATTTAGAGTTCCATAAATTCAGCCGCGAATCTTAAAAAACCGGCGATACAAAATTTCGCCGGCCATGTAGATAACGAGGATAATAAAAATCCCGACACTCTTTAAAAAGGCCCAGGCCTCGGTTGACCAATAGAGTGCGGCCCATGTAGCAAGGCCGCTAAGAAAAAAGAAAACAAAGCTTAAGCGCGTATTCATGGCGCCAAAAAGCGTGACTGCGGCGGGTGGCAAATTTGGGTTTTGTTTGGCGGCCATTGCTAAAAGTAACGGCTTTTTTAGTAGGGAGGAGCCAAGTAAAATTCCCGCAAAAGAAAATAAAAATATCGCCGGTTGCAGCTTAAACCAGACACCATCCGCGGAGATCAAAGAAAGAGCCCCTAATCCTAAAACTAAAAAGTTAGAAAACCAGGTTACGCCGGAAACTTTTTTTAACTTTAACTTTTCATAGATAACTTCGCCCACGCCAAAAAACATACCGGCAATTGTGCCCCAAATGACGCCATACTTTTCTTCGACCACCGCAAAGGCTATCACTGGCAAAATTCCGCCAAAGAGCAGCATAAGAAACTGGGATTTAGATTTCTGCATTTACTTAAATCTACTAGACTTGTTCAATTAAAGCCAGTAGGAGATACTCGCTTTATGAAAATTAAATTGTTAGTTTTTCATTTGATGGTTTTCTTCGTGTCTTCAGCGCCGGCAAAGAAGTTTGGCCCAGGCGACTTGCCGTGGACCGCGAAACTCAAGGATAAAGGCGTCGAGGTTTTAAGTGTTTGCGGAAACTCGGAAATTCAGGTTAACAAGAAATCGCTGGCGAAAAACTTTGTATTAGGAAATCCGCCCCGTGGCTTGGTGTTTTCGGATCTTATTGGTCACGAGGATTATTTGGAGATTTTAAAAAATTACAATCTTGAAGGCGCTAAAGAATCCTTAAAGACAAAATTTGAAAAGACACATTTGTGGCTCGTAAATTCGGACTCAGGCATTGAGGACCTCGGGGGGCCAACAAAAATCGAATTGCCATTTTCAGCATCAGTTAAGGATTGTGTCGAAGGCGCGCCTTCTGCAACGGGACTTGATTGCCGCGGTAATGCTGGTTGCTGTTTTGAAAAGTTTCGGGGACCCATAATTTACTGGGGCAAAAACAGCGAATACAAGCTTCTCTACTCACCGGATCCGAGCGTGCGCCTAAAAGCTCCCGGTGAGAAAAAACACCGCTATTGTAATATTCAGGAGAAAATCGAAATCTAAGCGCGGTGACGGCCGCAGCATTCGTGGCCTAATTCCCCATGGATAAAATCCTAAATGCCTCAGCTCATCCGTTTCAATTCTCTAATTCTACTAAAATCCCAGAGTTTGCGGCATGATACTTGCCTCTTCCTGATTATGAAGTTTTCTATAACTCACTTTTAAGGGGAGCATTATGTATACTCACATGAGAAAATATTTTTTGACATTTACAGTGATGTTTTGGAGCTACACGGTTTTTGCCGCAGAACCAAACACTCGTACCGAAACGGAAATTAGAACAGAATCGTCCGATGCTGAAACACGTCCTGACACGATGATGGATGCAACGACAGCGCCGACAACTCCTGAGGCCACCACGGAAATCCCACCCACGACAACAGAGACTAACCGCCGCTCGACTATGGTGCGCACAGTTACTGAAACCGATCCCGTTCCGCCGAGTGGCTTTTACCTTGAGCCCGGTATTACCTATGAAAATTTAGATACTAACATTTCCTGGCCAGCGCCATATAGTGGTTCGTCGGGAACGGTTAGGGGTGCGGGCTTGATGGCGCGACTTGGTTTTCACGCCAACCAAACTATTTTTTTAGCCTTTGACGGCCGCTACGTTAAACCCACTTTTGATGACTCCGCGACAAATGTATATACTGATTCTTCACTCTACGATTACGGTCCGGTTCTGGGAGCGCAAGTTCCTTATCGTGGTATGCGCGTCTGGGGGCAATACATAATGGGGGGCACTCTCGACACGGATGAGCGCAATGGTCTTGATTACCGTTTTGATAATAGTCAAGGGTACCGCGTCGGACTGGGTATGCACATCAGAGCCATTAGTTTAAATCTGGAATATCAAGATTTAACTTATGATACTAATATTCAAGGTAGTAGCACGGCCTTTGCTCCGAATGTTTCCTTTTCAAATGCGGATCTAGTGACTAGGGGTTTAATCCTAAGTTTAACTTTCCCACTGAGCATTTAAAAGCGATGTCGTGAAGGGAGAGTGCATTGGGCATTCTCCCCATTTTTTATTTGGAGTGTTTAGATGAAAGCCGGAATTTTAATTTTAACTTTTTTAGTTTCGTTTGATGCCTATTCGTCAAGTTTTCAAAGTCAGTGTTATAAGTTCGAGGAGTCCATTCCCGTAAACTTTTGCGTGCATACGCCGAAATACCGTCCGTCACGGGACATCGTTTACTATCTCCATGGCGCTTTTTTGAGTGAAGAATCGTGGCAAGACGAGTATTATTATACGAGCCAATTGCGCACGGAGTGGGAGACGCAGAGTGCCCCTTTACCCACTGTAGTTTCGGTTTCGTACGGACCGCTGTGGATATTGGCGCAAAAAAACCCCAGCCCCACAAGTGGTTTGCTAGAAAACTTCGCCGGCGAAATAATTCCAAGAATAGAAAAACAACTCGGGGGTCTAAGGGGCCGCCGAATTGTTTATGGAGAGTCGATGGGCGGGTACAACACAATTCAACTCGCGCTAAAGACAAAGCTATTCGCGAAGGCGGGGATTCTTTGCTCACCCATGGCGGAGGTGTCTCCATTTGCGTCTGACCAAGAAATTGAAGAGGCCTTAAAAAAAACGATGGCCTGGCAATATTATAAAGAGTCGGGTCCCAATGTAATTTTGGATAGTGTTAAACAAGTCATTAGCCTCGTGCAGATATTTTATCCCACGCAAAAAGATTGGGAGACGGGGGATCCTCTTAAGCTTGCGGATCAACGGCGAACTGACTATCCGAAGCTCTATGTCGCCGCAGGTTCTTACGACAAATTTGCCGTTTATGAGGGAAATACTAAATTCGTATCGATCCTAAAAAAGCATGGGATAAATCTCGAGTGGCGGCCTCTTTGGGGCGGGCATTGCGCGGTGGACATTCCATCATTAGCGCGATTTTTGGTAGAGTAGAATCTTTTAAGAATTCAAGAGCTTGCGCAAAAATTTGACAAATCCTAAGAATGCGGCTATTATTTAACTAATTGGTTAATTAACCAAGTGGTTAAATATGGCACTAGAAAACGATAAATTATCATTAACATTCGCGGCGCTTGCCGACCCCACCCGGCGGGCGATTCTGGCGCGCTTATCGGGGGGTGAGGCTTCGGTTTCGGATTTAGCGAAACCCTTTGATATGAGTATGCCCGCGATTACGAAACATCTAAAAGTTTTAGAAAACGCCGGACTCATTTCAAAAGGCCGTGAGGCGCAATACCGTCCCTGCAAGTTAAATGGCGATCCCTTAAAGGAGGTCGCCGGCTGGGTCGAGCAGTACCGCAGATTTTGGGAAGAAAGTTTTGACCGCTTAGACGCGTACTTAAAGGAACTGAAAAAACAGGAGAAGAAAAATGCCAAAAAACCCAAACGCTAAGTTTGAAATCACGCGTATCTTCGATGCGCCCCGCGACCTGCTCTTTAAAGTATGGACCCAACCGGAACATTTAACAAAATGGTCGGGACCCAAGGGCTTTAGTATAAAGTACGAAAAAAGTGATATTCGTCCCGAGGGAATCGCACACTATGTGATGACCATGCCCGACGGTGGAGAAATGTGGGGAAAAGTGATTTACAAGGAGCTTAAGTTTCCAACGCGAATTGTCTATTTGCAGTATTTCTCTGACGCCGATGAAGGAGTTGCCCGCCATCCCATAAGCCCTACGTGGCCATTGGAGATGTTGACTACGGTAATTTTTGAAGACGAGGGAAAAAATAAAACTAAAATTACCCTAACTTGGGAACCGCAAGATGCTAGCCGCGAAGAAATCGAAACCTTCAACAATGCCAAGGGCGGCATGAGTCAGGGCTGGGGAGGATCTTTTGAAAACCTCGACAACTATTTAAAGGAAGTTCGTCATGGGTAATGACTGTCGTCAAACGAAGGAGCGTCGTTATGACAAGTAAAGTTAGTCCTGTTAAGGAGTTACGTCATGGGTAACGAGCAAAGTCGAACAATAGAACTTTCCCGCGTGTTTAATTTTCCGGTGGCCGAGGTCTTCATGGCCTATACTAATGTTGAAGCGTTGGAACAGTGGTGGGGGCCAAATGGTTTTACCACCACGACTCACTCGTTAAACTTTTCCGTGGGTGGAAGTTGGAATTTTATTATGCATGGGCCTGACGGCACGGACTATCCGAATTTTATTAAGTATAAGGAGATCGTCAAAGACAAGAAGATTTCCTTTGATCATGGTACAAGTGCCGCGGACATTCATTTCCAGACGACTGTTGTATTTGAGGATCTCGGTGGCAAAACCAAAATTATACACACAGTAGTTTTCCCAACCCCCGAAGCTTGTGAAGCTGTTAAAAAGTTTGGTGCTGTCGAGGGTGGTAAGCAAACACTGGCTCGGCTGGAAAAATATTTGGAGAGGCCTGAAAAAATATCTGACGGTGGCAAAAGCTAATTGTGACGCCGCTAAAGAAGGTAAAAAATTTTGGACCTGTAAGCTTGGCCGAGTACGAGTCCATGGGGATTACAACTTTGGAGCAAATTCAGGATCTGGGTTTTGAAGAAATGTGCCGCAAATATATTGAGTACTATCCCGATAGGCTAAATGCGAATGCTTTTTTGGGAATAATTTGCTCGTTAGATGGAACGGTTTGGACTAAGGCTTCATTGGGGCAGCGCCGACAGGCGGCCGTAATGGTAGATTTACTTCGGCGCGAGCTGGGATTGCCCCCGCGATCCGCGCGAAAAAGGGAACGACCAGCGCGGGGGAAGGTTAGACCTACGCGAGGAAGGGTTAGAGAAGATGACAAGTGAACTAAAAATCGGCGGATTGTACACGCATTATAAGAACAAAAAGTACCGGGTCACTGGGGTGGCCCGCCATAGTGAGACTTTAGAGGAAATGGTAATCTATGAAGCTCTCTATGAAAATAATCTTGGCCGCATATGGGTCCGCCCCCTGAATATGTTTTTGGAGCTCGTCGAAGTCGACGGCTACAAAGGTCCGCGGTTTCGTCTGGAGGAGTGAAATCCGATTGGGTGTGCGGGCCTTCTATTGCCGACGACTTTCACCTCCGCGGCGGAGGTAGGATTTAGACTATGTATCTCACCGGTTTAGTCAGGTATTTCGCGCGGACTTAGGGATCACAGCTTCCTCGAACCTCATCTCGCCAATGGCGCAATCGAGCGCGACGTCGCTCTTCGGTAAGAAATAACTTTCACCTCCGCGGCGGAGGTGAATTTCGCCAGGCGAGGTGAATTTGGTAAGGCGACGTGATTTTCTCAAGGCGACACGATTTTCTCAAGGCGACACGATTTTTGAGTTATCTTTTCCTCGGGTTTCTTCTAAACTTTTTCAGAGTTGAAGTGGTGGCCACCGGCGGTTTTCTCAGATATTTTTTTAAAAACAAAAAAATTTCCATTGAATATTTTATTTTCTCGAGCTACAAGATCTCTACCTAATTAAAAACTAATTATAAATTAAAAGGAATCGCCATGAGCTTCTTTCGTCTTAGCAATTTGGAGCTTGATTCTAAGATTAAAACTCTCGCGCAAAAGGAACGTGAAGTTTTGCATGAAATCCTCTTGCACATCCACGAGGCCGATCGGCGTAAACTTTATTTAGAGTTAGCGTATCCAAATCTTTATGCTTATCTCACCGAAGGTTGCGGATATTCGGCGGCGGCGGCCCAAAGACGTATCGATGCGGCAAGGCTTATCACTCCTGTACCGGAAGTGGCCGAGAAAATAAAAAACGGTGAGATTTCTCTATCACAAGTAAGTTATCTACAAAAGGCCGTGCGCGAGAAAAGTAAGACACAAAAAATATCAGCCGAGAAAAAGCAGGAAATTATAAAAAAGCTTTGCTGCAAAACCATGCCCGAAACCCAGACTCTGATAGCGCAAGAGCTAGATATTAAAATAAAATCCAGCACTAAAGCAACCCATCAAAAAGATGAAAGCGTGAGATTAGAGCTCTGTTTTTCCAAAGAACAATGGGACGAACTTGTGCGCGCGCGCGAAATTCTCTCAAACGCCGTTAATTCTAACGATTGGGCGGAAGTATTTTCGCATTTAGCAAAAAAGGTAATTCAAAAGAAAGAAGGCAAGAAATCCACTTCCGCGGCGGAGGTGAAAAATCGCATCCCTTCGACACAAGGCCATTTGAGCACAGCAACGAAATGGAAACTCCCTCAGGACGCCCTAGAAAAATCCAAATCAATTCCAAACTCAATAAAACAAATAGTAATTAAGAGAGATCAGACTTGTCAGTACAAAGACAAGCTCACGGGAAAAGTTTGCGGCAGCCGGTGGAATTTAGAAATAGACCACGTGCAACCGCGGTGGGCCGGTGGCGGGAATGAGGAGACTAATTTAAGAGTTCTCTGTCAGGGGCATAATTATTTTCTTTATCAGAGACAAGCCAGCATCCGTCCAAAAGCGGCAGACCTACGGCCGCCACAAAACCGCATCGAGCGAATATTTTCCGGGGCCTAACATAAATATCGCCACTAAAACGGCAGCTAAGTTAATAGTGTATTCGCGGCCGGGAGGGTTGTTGGTAATTAAGTAACCACCGCCCTTATGACCGATCAAGCACGCAACACTCATAACAAAAAATAACATGGCACAGGCGGGGCGGGTTAGTAGTCCCAGTGCCAGTAAGCTTCCGCCCACGAGTTCCGTCAGCATTGCTAAACGGGCTTGAATATGGGGAGCGGGGACATTTAAGCTCTTTAGCCAACCAATAAATCCCTGCATGTTGCCAGGGCCGACAATGCCAAGCTTTCCCAAACCGTGAATGACAAAACAAACTCCAATAAACACCCGTAGCAACAGCGAAACGCAACTGGGTGTAAAGCCAATATCACAAATAAGTAAATGCATCACGAGCCCTGCCTTTCCAGCACAATGATTCCGTCACTGTTAAAAATTACTTTAAAATTCCGCAAATCTTTACCCATGCTCAAATCGACGTCGCGAAAAAGTTCCTCTACTTCACCCTGGGTAGAGGCATTATCAAAAACGATATTATCAATTTTAAAGCGCTCGACGAACTCAAAATATTTATCAAGCGTGCGCTTTTCGCCGGTGTAAAAGGCCGAGATCGAAGTGTAGTTACTATTGGCGTAAATTTCAAAATTTTCGATCTCGTTAAAAATAAAACTAATATCAGCCATCACACGCGCGCTCTTGTTTTTGATTTGCGCCGCCGCGATTTTTGAGCGCGAAGGCACGTCCTGCATGTGCAAAACCGTGCGAATGTTCATTCCCATGTTCACAACCACAAATAACGCCGCAAGAACCTTAATCAAAACTGGCAATGAACCCCTGGCGATTTTAAAGCTAGTAAATATAATCAAAACCATAAAGGGATAGTGCATCAATAAGGACTTATCCGTAATATCGTTGGTGGTAAAGCCAAGAGCTAAGACCGTTAAAAAGAAAAACGTAATCTCGTGCCGCAAAACCTGCCGCAAAGGTTTAAAATAAAAAATAAGACAGGCAAAAAACAATAACGAAAATGCAATCTCGTGTTCCTGATGAAAAAAGCGTTTATGCTCCTCCAGAGGTTTTAAAAGATGCCACCAAAACTTTCCAGGGTTCCCAACCATCACGGGATTATTAAAAAATTGTTTTTTAAAAATCGCTAGGCGCTCTAGCGTCGTGACGTCCCAGAAATAAAGAGAGGCCCCAGCTGCCGCACAAAAGCCGTATTGCAGCAGAGCCACAAATTTGCGGTGATAAATTAAAATAAAAGCGCCCCCCGCTAAAACGTAGCTAACACCTTTTAAGTGAAAAGCCATGGATAAGCCAAAAAGAAGTCCCGTTAACCAAAATCGATTGTAGCCGCTATCAAGTACCGAACGCCGCAAAAAATAGAATCCCCAAAAACCCAAAGCCATCACGGGAATTTCTGGCCGGTAAACAAACGAATAATAGAAAACCAAGCTTGTGGACCACAGAAGCAAAGCGGTCCAATAAAAATCCTGTTCAGAATAATAATCCCGCCGGCCGGCAAAATATTTCTTATAGCCCCATAGAAAAAATAAAAAGAACACCAAAGAAATTGCCTTTAGTTTGTAGACCGACAACCCAAAAATTTTTATCACCAAGGCGCCAAGAGCGACGATCATTTTGTGATAATTAAGGTCAATCACTTCATAGCCGTTAATACCAGCCCAGAGTGTCGAGCGCGCGTGACCAAGCTTAGAAACCCAGTAGGCGAGTTCACCAAGAGCCGGGTCGTCAATATGAATCACGCGGTGATAAAGACTTATTAAATAAAGTAAAAGAAAGGCGCTAGCGACATAGCGAAAACACTTACTCATACACCTGCCGTTATAAACAGTGACTGCGCCATACGCGAGGTTATTTTGAAACGTTCTAAGACATTTCCGACCCAAATTAAAAAGCCGATGAGCGGCGTTGGCGTGTTGGGAAGTAAAAAGTCCCGGCACTCAACGCCGACTTTGTTGTAGCCGGCGCGCTTTAATATCTTATTAATAAAATCGGCGGTAAAAGCCATTTCAGCAGGCTCAAGTTTGGCGATTTTGCGCAAAGGTGCAAAAGAAAATATAAGATAAGCGTAGGGATTAGAAAGATTAGGTTCCCAAAAAATAAGTTTACCGCCAGGATTTAAGAATTTTTTTAAATTTCCTAAAAACTCATCAAGGTTGTAATAAAGGTGATGAAGGATGCCATTTCCCACGATGTAATCAAACTTCCCTAAGTTTAAAGCCTCTTCGTCATTAAGATTGGCAACGGCAAATTTGAGATTGGGTCTTTTATATCTTTCCGCGGCCTCAGTGATAAACTCGTGGGATAAATCAAGCCCGACAACTTCGCCTTGAATTCGCGTCGCTAATAAGTTTGCCATCATGCCCGTGCCGCAGCCGATTTCTAAAACCCGTACATTGGTTTGCGTTGTGTTCATTTGCGCCAACATGGCGTCAATGCGCCTTTGCGTGCGCACTATAAGCGCCGGTGTTTCGCGGTAACCCTGGTTATAGCCGCGCTCGTCTTGAATACTAGCCATTTTGCCCACTCACTTCTTGGACAAAACTTTCAATTTCGTGATCGCGGCTTAAAATTTCACCCATGCGGATAATTTTTGAGCGGATAAACTTCGGCCGGTTTTTAACTTCCTCTAAAATTTTTCCTAAGTAGTCTCCTAAAATGCTAATCGACAAAAGTTGCACACCACTTAAACCTAAAACCAATAGCACGACGGTAGTGGTTCCGCGGCCAGCCGTGGGCGGATGCACGAAATAATTTACGAGATAAAAAAGCGAGAGCAATATAGTCAAAACGAAAATCGCGACGCCAAAGCGCTGAATATATTCCAGCGGCTTAAGGCTAAAAGAGAAGATCGCTTTCTTCGCCCACCAGATATTTTTTAAGAAATTGTTCGTCGAAGTACCAAACATTCTCTCTGGCCGCACGTAGGGCACACCGACTTGTTTAAATCCCACCCAGGCACGCAGCCCGCGCAAGAACACATCACGCTCGCGAAATTGCACCAGCTGGCGTACGACGCGTTTATCGATCAAAGAAAAATCGCCGGCATCCACGGGGATTTGTACTTCGGCCATGTATTTAAAGATGCGGTAAAAGATCTTATAAAGAATCTGCATGTGGAATTTGGCTTCGCGTTTAACTCGGACGCCGTAAACGACGTCGTTACCTTGCTCCCACTTGTCAATAAATTCGGCGATGACTTCGGGCGGGTCCTGCAGGTCGCCGTCTAATAAAGCAACGGCATCGCCCGTAGCGATTTCCATTCCGCTTAAGAAAGCCGACTGCGAGCCAAAATTTCGCGAGTGCGAAATTCCCAAAACATTAGGATCGCGCGCGCAAATGTCGCGAATGACTTCTTCGTCACGTGTTGGGCTATTGTCATTTACAAAAATAATTTCGTAATCATAACCTTTTTGCGTAATCGTCTTTACTAAGCGCTCGTGCATGATGGGGATGGCTTCATGATCGCGGTAACAAGCGATAATGGCAGAAATCTTTTTTGAGCTCTTAGGCACAACCCCAATGTTTATAATTCCTTGCCCCTGGCGCTCCCACTCGGCGGTGTGTTTTAAGCCGGTAGTCACGTCGGTCGCCGCGCGCCACTCTAAAAGAGAATTGGCGCGGTCAGGTTTTCCAAACCAATCCGACAAATCCCAGCGGCGGTTTGGCATACTGCCAAATTCGGGACTACGTTCTATGCCAAAAATCGCCTTAGCGTAGGTCGCTAAATCTCCGAGAGTGGTTTTTTTTCCGGTGCAAACATTTAACGATATGCCCGGCTCTTCCTTACAAAGTTTTAAGGCGGCCGAAATCATGGCGTCCGTACAGTCATCGACATAAAGAAAGTCGCGTGAGATATGTTCGCCCACTAAAGGCGGGAATTCTTTTTTAAGGCCACAAGTAACTAAACGGGGAATTAGACGGTCGCGCTCTTCCCATGGGCCGTAAACGCTGTAAAGACGTAAGTTAACAGCTGGGAGAGATAAAAACTTTCCGTAATATTTTATCAGGTAACCCGCACTTGCTTTAGAGGCGGCATAGTGACTGTTAGGAATTAACTCAGCAAGCTCATCAGGGCCATTGCAGTTTGTACCATATTCCGAAGAGCTTCCCGTATGAACAAAAGCACTAACACCCGTTTCGGCTAAAGTTTGCAGTAAATTAAGCGTGCCTAAATAATTTACGCGGTGGATTTTTTCGACGTCTTGTTGGCGTTCATAGGCGCCGTAAGCGGAAAGATTAAAAACGGTTTTTGGTTTAATGGCCGTGATTACTTTTTTTAAGTCGCGCAAACTCGTAATATCTAAAGAAATTAAATTTCCGCGCACGATTTCTTTTGGTAACTGCAACATGCGCCAGGAATTAAAAATATTTTGCGATGCTGCGTAAACGTCTCCGCGTCTTTGAATTAAACTATGAAAGAGCCGCGCGCCAACAAAACCCGAGGCGCCGACAACTAGAATTGGCCCCTCAAGCGCCATGGCCTTCTTGATGGTTTCAGCACTCCAATTATCTTGAAACAAGGGGCCTAAATTGCGCACGGTTAAACCTCAGAAAATAAATTGCGCAGTGATTCTTCGTCCATCCCGCATTGGCGCTGATGATATTTTTGACTGCCATAGGATTTATCGGGGTAGCCCAGCGCATGCCGGTGATAAAGTTTAAATGCAATTTCTTGATTGGCTAAATGATAAAGTAAATTTTCGCCCATTCCGCCGCGCACCACGTGTTCTTCGACGATAACTAGTTTCTTTGTTTTTTTAACGCTGGCGATAAGTTCCGAAGTCAGGCGCTTAAGCGGTAATTCCGAAACGCAAAAAATATCACAAGATAAATCCTTAGTTGCGGCAAGGGCGTTTAGTAAAACGGGTCCCAATCCAACTAATGTAAATTTGTCGCCTGATTTTAGCTGGCGAATGGGCGCAAAAGACGGCAGAGGAGTTTCTTTAGGAATATTTCCAAAGCCCATGCGCAAGTAACTGGGGCCATTGTAATTAAAAAGTTCGTCGGCGGCGCCGCTGAGATCCTCGTTTGCTAACGGCGTTGCACAACGAAAATTCGGTAGTGTCGAGAGTGCGGCGAGATCTTCGAGCGCATGATGGGTGGCGCCCATTATGCCATAGCCGTAGCCACCGCCGTTGCCAACGATCATAACCTTCATGTTGTGGATGCCTAAATCCAAACGTAGTTGTTCGTAAGGTCTAAATACGGCAAACGGAGCAATGCTATAACAAATCGGTTTTACACCCTCATTGGCCAGACCCGCTGCCAGCATCACCATATTTTGCTCGGCCACACCCGCGTTAATAAAACGCTCACCAAAATTTGCTTTTATGTCTTCAAACGCCTGAAAGCCAAGATCGCCGGTTACAAAAACCGTTTTAGCGTCGGCTTGCATTTTATTTTTTAGCCAAGCAGAAAACTCTTTACGCATTGTACTTTCCTGCTTCACTTAAAGCTTTTTGAAATTGTTCGTCATTCATTGGCAGATAATGCCATTCGTATTTATTTTCCATGTAAGAAACGCTATGGCCCTTAACCGTGTTGGCAATAATCACGCGCGGCTTCTCGGCGGCAGTCCCGGCGCCTGTGCCAGCGCTTGTGCTCGTGTCCGCGCTCGCGCCGAGTTTGGCGTCGGCGTTTCTTAAACTCTCAAAGGAGTTCCCGTCGGTGGCGGTCGTAACGTTCCAACCGAAAGCCGAAAATTTTTCTTCCAGCGAACCCAGGTCGATAATTTCTGCCGTGCTGCCAATGCCTTGTAAGCCATTTTTATCAATGAAGACCGTGAGGTTATTTAATTTGTGATGAGCGGCAAACATAACCGATTCCCAGACGGAACCTTCGTTAAGTTCGCCATCCGATAAAACGGCAAAAATATTTTTCTTTTTCCCGGTAAATCTTCCCGCCAGAGCCATGCCGCAGGCGATTCCTAAGCCATGACCAAGACTGCCGGTGCCAAATGGAATCGAGGAGTATTTTCGCGTGCAGGGTGGGTGGGCCGCAAAATCGCCGCCGTCTTTATAAAATTGATCGACACTGCCTTTTGGCAGAAGGCCCGCAGCTTCAAAAACCACGTACATCGCGCCCGCCGCATGTCCTTTGGATAAAATCAAATGATCTTCGGGACGCATTTTTTCAAAGGCCGCAAAAATTAAAATCTCCATGCACGAAAGTGACGCGCCAATGTGACCGGCGTTGGCCGCCTTGTACATTTTTAGAAGCCGGTCCCGACACTCAAGACCGATCTGATTTAAGTTTTTGGACATGTCTAAATATATATGCGTTTCTACTTTGGCCGTCTCGCTGAAAGACCAGTTTTGACGCCCCGCGATTCTGCCGATGAGAGTACATGATTAGAAATAAAGTCTATTTCGATAATCTGTTAGAACGCGCCGATGAGCTCTTCGATTTTAAGGGCAAGGTGAAGTTCTATCCAACACGAGAAATTGTTGCGTCCGATGCCAAGGTATTTAAATCGGTAGAGTCCTATAAGAAATTTTTGTTTAGCAAAGAACAGGAACATCTAAACGAGTTTATCGTGATAATGAAGTCAAAATGTGAAATTGGGGCACGGTTATTGGATGAGATTGCCACTTTTAAAGTCGTCGATGGAGAGAAAAAACTTGTTTACTATGATGACTTAACAGTCGATCGATCTAAGGTACCTATAGATTTGGATGCCCTCAAAAGGGAATTACTAGGTCTATTTGATGAGATTCAATCAGAAAATACTGATAAGAAAGTGTCTTAACGCGGTAGACATTATCTCTTGGCTGCGTGAGTAATTGTTTTGGACAAGTTTGCTGAGCCCAGGATAGTCTAAACCGCGATCTGAGGTAACCAGTTTGTTAAAGCGGTTTCTTATTAAAATAACGAATTTATTTGTTCCGCGAAATGAGATTGAGACCTTCTGAGGCTCAACATGGGCGGTAATCGTGACTACAATTTGCTTTAACCTGCCATCATCTTTAATGCTTAAAAGTTTCCTAAGCTCCGCCCTGATTTCCAATATTTCTTGCGCCATGGGCGGGCCAAGTGCAACTCCGGCGCCGGAGTCCATCCGCCACCTTGTTAGAACTTTCTCTCAATCCGCCACCCGGCATAGTGCCGCATTACGCTGACGGTTGATGGTGGTGAGTTTTCGCCGTAAGAAGTGCAGATGACCCTGGAAAATCTTTTTATGTCCTTAGAAAATACCTTGGTGATTGGTTGCCGCGGTCAAGTGGGGAAGGCCCTGCTACAAGTACTTGGACCAAATGCTAAAGGTATGGACTCAAGCCAATTTAATTTGGATAACTTAAGCCAAATTCGTCCCGCGCTAGAGGAGATTAAACCCCGAGTGGTTATAAATGCCGCCGCTTACACAATGGTGGACAAAGCCGAAAGCGAGCGCGAAGCTGCCCGAAACATAAATGCTTTGGCGCCTGAGCTTATCGCCCAATATTGTGCCGAAAAAGATATTCCGTTTATTCATTACTCTACCGACTACGTTTACCCCGGAACGGGTACGCATGTTATGACTGAAGACGAAAAATACGGGCCCTGCAATTACTATGGAGAAACCAAGCGTGAAGGGGACGAGCGGATAACTGCTGTTGGCGGCAAATTTTTAATTTTTCGCACTTGCTGGGTTTACGATGCTTTTGGCAAAAACTTTGTAAATACGATTTTGCGAATAGCCGGCGAAAAAGAAGAGCTTTCTATCGTCAGTGATCAGTTTGGCGCGCCCTCCTATGCGCCAGATTTAGCGGGTGCGACTATTATGAGCTTGCGTGCGGCTACAATAAGAGGAAAGAAATTTCCGTCAGGAATTTACCATCTTTGTAATTCCGGGGTTACGAATTGGCGGGATTTCGCCGAGGCTATTTTGGGCCAAGCCAAAGAATTTGGTGTAAAACCTAAGGCCCAAAAAATTCTGCCAATGGCGTCAGAACAATATATCACGCCGGCGAAGCGGCCAAAAAACTCAAGACTATCCACGGAAAAATTAACAAAAACTTTCGGCGTACAAATGCGTCCTTGGCAGGAAAGTTTAAAAGAATGTCTCAGAGAAAAATTTAAATAAGATTTTTCGATAGCACTAAATCAATATGGACTTCTGCGGGGCAGAGGGCCATAGCGCCATCGGTATCGACTAGCTTTAACTCTTCGGAATTTGCCGTTACCGCATACATTTTAAAGCCCATTTTTTGCAAGTCATTAAGCAGTGCCGTAGGTTCAGAACCCGCACCGCGAATCCCTGTGGGCCAAAATTCCGTCACGATTTTTAGGTCAGGATTACTATTTAGAGTCTTTTCCATACCTTTTAATACGTAGGGTTCATATCCTTGGGTATCGATCTTTACGAAATCAATTTTCTCGTCAGGAAAAGCTTCATCAAAAGTTAAAACATCAACCTCAACAAAGCTGCGGCTACCGTTGGAATCATAAAGTTGGTGGTCGCCGGCATTATCACTAGATAAATGGAGTTTTAATTTTTCTTTTTTTGACCCGAGGCCCGCTTGGGTAGATACGACTTTATTTTCTATTTTGTTTAGCCGCACATTTTCTTTTAATAATTTAAAATTATTGGGCTCGGGTTCAAACGCAAAAACTTTGGTGCAACCACAGGCTTTGGCCAAAAAAACCGACCAGTAGCCAATATTGGCGCCGGCGTCTATCGCGCGGCTACCTGGCTTAATTAATTTCTTTGTGATCGCAATTAAACCGGGGTCGTAACTGTCATGCTTTAATAAATGTTTAGAAACTCCCCAGTCATCCTTAAGGTCCAAAAACATTTCAAAACTACCTTCGCGGGTCGAAAGTGACTTGCGGTAAAACCGCGAGCCCAAAGTGCTAAGCATTTTTCGACCAACCGAGTGTTTGGCGATCAGTTTTGGTAGGGAGCTATCGTTCCATGCGTTCATTCTGCTCATTTACCCAACATTGGTGCGCAAAGTCAAATTCAAAAAATTTGAGCTATTCAAAAGAATGCATTAACTAGAAATTTCATTCTTGGAGGTAAGAGTATGAAGGGCATCGTGCTTGCCGGTGGATCTGGCACCCGGTTGTTTCCAACCACATCCTGTCTAAGTAAGCAGCTATTACCGATTTATGACAAACCTACAATTTATTACCCGCTGTCTATTTTAATGTTAGCTGGCATTCGCGAAGTACTTTTTATAAGCACGCCACGAGATATTTTAATGATTGAAGAGTTGTTTAAAGACGGATCGCAATGGGGAATGAAGTTTTCTTACCGCGCCCAACCCAAACCCGAAGGCATCGCGCAGGCCTTTTTAATCGGCGAAGAATTTATAGGCAGCGACAATGTGTGTTTAATCTTAGGCGATAATATTTTCTACGGACATGCGCTACCCGAAAGCTTACAGAGAGCGGCGCAGTTGACTGATGGAGCTAGGGTTTTTGCTTACCATGTGCATGATCCTGAGCGCTATGGCGTTGTTGAATTTGATGCTGACGGTGATGCGCTTTCCATTGAAGAAAAACCAAAAAATCCAAAATCAAATTGGGCGGTCACGGGTTTGTATTTTTATGATAACGAAGTGGTGTCGATTGCAAAAAATCTTAAGCCTTCCGCGCGCGGGGAATTAGAAATCACTGACGTTAACCGCAAATATTTAGAAAATAAAAAGTTAAAAGTAGAAACCATGGGACGGGGAGTGGCTTGGCTTGATAGCGGAACTCCAGAGTCATTGTTGACGGCGTCGCAATTCGTGCAAACGATTGAGCAGCGTCAAGGTACTAAAATTGCGTGCTTAGAAGAAATCGCTTATCACATGGGTTTTATCGATAAAAAAGGCCTTTCCTCTTTGGCGGAGTCCTTTCCGAATTGCAGTTACGGCAACTATGTAAAACACCTAAGTCTTCAGGCAGGTTTATAAATGCAAGTGACAAATCTTCGCATCAAGGGATTAAAGTTAATTCAACTTAAATGTTTTAACGATGCGCGCGGTTTTTTTGTCGAGCGCTATAACGAAAATACGTTTGGCGATTTAGGTTTACCGCGCCACTTTGTGCAGGATAATCACTCGCTGTCACAGCCGCGGGTTTTACGAGGGCTTCATTATCAGTTTAATCAGCCGCAAGGGAAATTGGTAAGTGTCATTCGCGGCCGTATTTTTGATGTGGCGGTGGACTTAAGACCCTCATCAAGTACTTACGGTCAATGGGAAGGTATAGAGCTTTCCGCCGATAATAAAAAAGTTTTGTGGATCCCCGGCGGTTTTGCCCACGGGTTTTGTGTGCTAGGTGAAGAGCCGGCGGAAGTGATTTATAAAGTTGATCACCTCTATAATCCTCGTGGCGAAAACGGCATTCGCTGGAACGATCCCGATATTAATATTGAGTGGCCCATAGAAAATCCACTCTTATCAGCCAAAGACGAGGTTCAACCTCTCTTTGCCGATTATAAAATCAGTGAGCTTGGAAAAAGCGACTGGTGGTACAAAGATTTAACCGTCCCTACTCCACCATTAACAATGTAATTGGTTGTAAATGGATTTAGTCGAAGCCAAAGTTGGAACCGACGTTTGCAGACATCCCTGGGAGCTGGCGCGCTTTGGTTTTTTTTCGCGGGTTATCGCCAAAAATTTAAATTTAAAAGCGCCGGTGCGGGTGCTCGATGTGGGCTCCGGTGACTCCTGGTTTAGCACCGAACTACTGAATCATTTGCCAAAGGGTTCAAAAATTTCCTGTTGGGACGCGCATTTTTCTGATGAGGTTATGGCGCGTTTACAAACTACGTATGCCGGCCGGGAAGTGAGTTTTTCGCGCGAGCTGCCTGCGGAAAAATATGATTTAATTTTAATGATGGATGTCTTAGAGCATATTGAAGATGACTTAGGTGCGCTAAAGAAAATCGTCAGTGAAAACTTACGCCCCCAGGGACATTTGTTAATGAGTGTGCCGGCCTGGCAAAAGTTATTTAGTACGCATGACACATATTTAAAGCATTATCGCCGCTATTCGCCGGCACAAGGCTTAGCCGTAGTAAAGCAGGCGGGGCTAATCCCGGTAAAATCGGGCGGATTATTTCATAGTTTGCTTTATCCGCGCATTTTAGAAAAACTTTTTGAGTCTTTAGGCCTAAAAGGCACGGCTAAGGGTGCAGGTCAGTGGCAAGGCGGTAAATTTTTAACAGGAGTTATTGCGGGAGTTTTAGGTCTAGATAGTTGGTTGTTGAATGGATTTTTTAAATTGCCGGGGCTAAGCTGGTGGGTACTATGTCGAAAGCCGTAATCGTCGTCCCCTGCTATAATGAAGCTAATCGCATTGATCTGGAGCGTTTTCGTTTTTTGTTAAACCAAGATGAAAATTTGAATTTGCTTTTTGTTGACGATGGCTCGCGCGACACCACTGCGGAAATTTTGACGGATTTTGCGCGCACCCCGCGCGTGCATTTTAAACGCTTAGCAAAAAACGGCGGTAAAGCCGAAGCGGTTCGCCAGGGTTTACTTGAGGGTTTAACCTTGGCGCCAGAAATTATTGGTTACGCCGATGCCGATTTGGCCACACCGGAAGACGAAATTTTACGTTTATTATCCGTTATGCGTGCGGCTAACTATAAAGTGTTATTAGCTTCACGCGTTCAGCTTTTGGGTTCAGATATCGTGCGCAAATGGTGGCGTCATTATTTGGGCCGTGTTTTTGCCACTTTTGCTTCCATCGTTTTACGTCTACGGCTTTACGATACGCAATGCGGTCTAAAGTTTTTCCGTCCCAGCCGTAGACTAGAAGAGGTTTTGTTATCTCCCTTTCGCACGCGCTGGGTTTTTGATGTGGAGCTCATTGGGAATTTAATCGCCCGTCGGGGCTTTTCGTCTCCGGCCTTGATTGAAGCTTCGTTTCGCGAAGTGCCCTTGCAGAAGTGGCAAGATGTCGGTGGCTCGAAACTAGGTTTAAAAAGCATGTTAAAGGCTGGGCTAGATCTTCTGTGGCTTGGTTTTTTATTTAATTACCGCCGGCTTCGCCTCGTTAATGTTTGGGCGAAAGAACAACAATCTCGGCATCGCTAAATTCTTTTATACCTGTAACAGCCAGATAATTTTTTAGGTGCCGCGGCGAACAGGCGGGCCTTGGGCTTTCTTTAAACCACACATAAGTGACTTCGCTTTTGGTTTTTTTAATAAGTTCGCTGCAATCATCGCCGGAAAAGTCGGGTCGCTGTTTGGCGTAGAAATAAATAAGCTCACCCATATTGGAAAAAAGATTTGGCGGTGGATTTTGGCGAACCCACTCTAAGGTTTCTGATTGGCGGAACTGTTCCTGATTAAAACCCGCCCCTTTGTGGTAAGTTTGTTTGGCTTTTTCGTAAAACTGGAAAACCGAGTGAAGGATCAGAAACGCCAGAAAATATTTACTATAGTTTTGGCGCGCAAGAAATCCCAAGAGGGGAATAAGCATATAAATATAAATTGGATCAAGATAGCGTACGCCGGGGGGCTCAATGTGAACGATAAGTGAAGAAACGATTAGAAAACCGCAGTAAATTGCGGTGTAAAGAAGTTCTAGGTGGTATTCCCAGAAGAATTTTTTTAGTTTTTCTCGACCGTAAAACCCAAGTGCAACGGCCGTCAGAACAAAAAACACGATCCCCGGCGCCGGAAGAAAATACTTTCCTAACCTATCGACCGTCTGCAGGGAATATTCAAGGCCGCTCATCTCTTGAACCGTATCGTGACCTGTTGATGCGCCGTAAGTGAGGCGGTTAAAAATGAATAAGCCGGCAAGAGGTAGTGTTGCCAAACAACCAAATATTATTGCCTGACGAATTTTTTTGTTAAGCATAAGCGCAAAAAAACCAAACAGGATCGAAGTAATGCCGATGTAACGGAAAATGGGGCTAAATCCCGCCGCCGCAGCAGCAAGCAGGAGCCAATTGGCGCGAGGCCAGCGCAAATAATTGTAAATGCAAAACATGGTTAGCAGCTGCAAGAGCATAAAAGCGGATTCGCTCCACAGCATTCTAAATACATTTAGGTGTGCATACGAAAAACCCGCCAGGCTAATCGCCAACAGTAAAACCGTTTGCGACGTATTTTTGGCGCGCAGATAGGCGTAAAGTAAATAAAGATACCCCGCAAAAATCAAAGTCTGTAGGAGCGCAAAACTAATTCCCGTCGCCTTTAATCCCGCCAGCAGCAATGGAAACCCCGGCGGCCACATCGTCGCGGGGGTTACTCCATCCACTTGTAAGAATTTACCCTGCGCCAAAAAAGAATCCGCCGCGGAGAGGTAGTGGACGGAGTCGACAGAGAGGCCGGGGCCTCTATATCCTACCAAGTACCCTAAAATCATTGTGCTAACTATTATAGCAGCGCAGGGAGGTGCAAAGATGTTCAATTTCATTTAAGGGTCATATTATCATCCCATTTTCGGAGCAATTTGTTTTGCTTTGCAATACTAAAAGTAATAAGAAAACTAAATGCTTATATTCGATAAAGTGCTAAGGAAACTGACATCACAGCAGCCAGCCAAAGATGACTTGGTTCCTTTCTCTGGTTTTCAAGCCAATCGAGTTTCAACTCCCTTTGTGGATTTACTTTCTGATGATCAACTAAAGGAACTCAATTCAATTCTGGATTGGAATGCATTTACCGTAGATAGCCATGGCCGGAGGTTTGGTCTGCCGGCATCGGCTAAAAAAAGAAGTGCTCCGCAAACAATTCCAGATCCGCGGATTTTACTTTTTGATAAAGAATTTGATTTAAAAAATAAGTCGGTTTTAGAGATTGGTTGTTTTGAAGGAATACATACTTTAGCTTTGGCTAATTTGGCAAAGTCAGTAACAGCTATCGATTCTCGCGTAGAGAATGTCGTTAAGACGCTTGTAAGACTTGGCTTTTTTAACCGTACCGCCCGAGTATTTGTTTGCGATATCGAAAAAGTGGAAGACTCCGCAAAAGATTTTCTTAAATGTGATGTTTTACACCACGTGGGCGTCCTGTATCACTTGCTGGATCCGGTACGGCATCTCCTTGCTTTATCCAACTTTGTAAAAGACGGGATAATGTTGGATACGCACATAGCCGAACCTGGCGAAGTGAACGGCGAATATAATGTTTCGGGCACCACGTATAAGTACAAACACTATAATGAGGGTGGAAAAAAGGAAGTTTTTTCTGGCATGTATAATCACGCAAAATGGCTTTTAGTTGAGGATATCGAAAAAATCTTAAGGTCAGCGGGATTTGGGTCCCTAAATCTAATTGAAAAACGAAGCGAGCGAAACGGCTCACGCATTCTCCTCATCGCCAAACGAGTTGGGCAATGAAAAAGGCGCTCGCACTTCTTTTAACTTCAATAAATTGGTTGGTGTTAAAAGCTCGTAGCGTGTTCGGGTTACGCCGAAAGATTATCTTTTATTTTTATCTCATTCAAGATTTGGACATCCTCCTGCCTACGCTTAAAAAGTTTCTGAACTCGGGTTTTCTAGTTGAAGCATGGGTTACGCCTCAGCTGGCGGCAAAGTCCCCGCGATTAGTTAAGGCACTTTCAGAGTTAAATGTGCCAATTAAGAAAGCGGCGAATTATGACGGCAAGCTTAGCCTTAAATTTAATTTTTTTGGGGTAAGCGCTTTTATAACAGCTGTTGAGTCAACAGCGCGCGCGCATCGCTTGGCCTACCAAACGGTAAATATCGCAAATTATTTTGGAGTAAAAACCTATACCTTCCAACACGGTTACGAAAACATTGGACTGACTTATTTTGATGAGGAATTCCCAGCTGACTTTGTAGACTTTGCTTCTCAAAAAATATTTTTGTGGGGGGAAAAGAGCTTTTTACATCCACGGGTAAAACCTCAGACCCGAGAAAAATGTATTTCGGTCGGTTGTCCCAAAAGCTTTTCAATTTCTGAGTCGCCTAAGAGTTTTGAAAAAAAGTCGCCTATAATTTCAGTTTTCGAAAACCTGCATTGGACGCGTTATTCTGATAACTATCGATTTCAATTCCTTAATGATTTGATCGCTGCGGCACAAGCCTACCCGCAAATTACTTTTATTGTTAAACCTCATCATGCTGGGAAATGGCTGACCTCGCGCTTTAAGGGTGAATTTTCTTGCCCGGAAAATGTTATCATTGCCGATCCTTCGAATTCAAAATGGGAGCCTTTTACCGCGCCCGCGCTAATCGAGATTTCGGCCGCTGTTATAACAACGCCATCCACTACTGCCTATGACGCTGCAAAGATGGCTAGGCCAACGGCAGTTGTCGCAAATGATTTAGAATTAAACAATTATCGTCCACTTCATTTATTAGCCAGCGCTTCCGATTGGAACGAATTTATCGGCGCGGCATTGAGTGGGACTAATTTAGGAAAATTTAATAATACTAATCAGGAATTTATGGATAAAGTTTCATTACCGGCGGATGGTGCAACTACTGTTTTTAATTTTTTGTGCAAGGAAATTAGTGTTTGATGGAGGTTCCTATGGTGGATTCAAGTCCAGTCAGAGTTTATGTTGGAGCAGATAGATCGCAGGCTCTAGCCGTGAAGGTCTTAGAGCATTCTATAAAGCGGCATACTAAACTTGCCGTCGAAGTTTACCCCATGGTCGACTTACCAGTTCGTGCACCAAAGGATCCTAGAAATGGCCAGCGTACTGGTTTTTCTTTCAGCCGGTTTTGCATACCGAAACTTGCTGGCTATCATGGACGCGCCATCTATATGGATGCCGATATGTTGGTTTTTAAAGATATTGGCGACCTTTGGAACATGCCCTTTAATGGCGCTAAAATTTTGATTCAGGAGCCGCTAGATCCGGTGCAATCAAAATCGCGAAAAGACCACGGTCCCGATAAAAGAATTCGTCAATGTGCCGTTATGCTTTTGAATTGTGATGAGCTTAAATGGAACATCGAGAATATTATCGATGACCTTGATGCTGGAAAATACAATTACGATCAGCTCATGAAAGAAATTTGTATTTTAAAAGATGAAGAAATCGGAGAGCGCATTCCATTCCGCTGGAATAGTCTTGAGCACTTTGATGATAGCACTTGCTTAATTCATTACACGGATATGCCAACCCAACCTTGGGTGTCACCACTTAATCCTTATGGCTTTACATGGTTTAATGAAGTGCGCTTGATGTTAGAAAATGGCAGCCTCACTTGGGATGAATTAGAAAACGAAATCCGTTTAGGGTATTTTAGGCCCTCTCTGCCGTTTGAATTGCGTTATGGGACTTTGGTTCCCGGGCCGATGAAAACACTAATGAATAAAATCAGTATGCTTTCGGACAATTTAAAAGGGTACAAGCCGCATAAAGTGGTTTACGAGCGCCGCCGATACCAGCAGAGTTTGATGGCAGATGGTTAAAATAGGGCTGTCGTTAAGATGAACCTACTTAACGGATCTAATTGAAAGAAAAGATCCTTTCCTGTACTTGAAAAGTCTTTGACGGACGAGACACCTTTAGCTATGTATTTGAAAGTGTTTAGCTATTCAAAGTACGTTGAGTTCATTTCACATCTTAAGAGTCAGGGGCCCATCTCGACATTCCGTGATTGGGATGGCTCAAATTGTTTTTTGTTACGCCACGATGTCGATTTCGATATTTCTTTGGCTCATCGACTGAGTCAAATTGAAAAAGATCAGGGTATCCGATCATCGTTTTTTATTTTGGTAAGTGGCGACACTTATAACCCACTCTCCTTAACGAACCGTAGACTCTTATTGGAAATGGCAGATTCTGGATTTGAAATTGGACTACATTTTGACCCTACCATATACCCGTTTAGTAATGATGGAGATCTAGAGAAGTACGTTAAAAATGAAGCGCAACTTCTGGAGTCCGTAGTTCACAGGCCTGTAAAATCAGTGAGCCTACATAATCCGTCAGTTCATGGCCAGTTTCCAATTTTTCAGGATTTTATAAATGCATATGATCCCAAGTACTTTAATGACGCCTGCTATATTTCGGATTCGCGCATGAATTTTGGAAAAAAGGAACCATTTGAATTCGTTAAAGCGATTTCGAGGGGACCTATTCAAGTGCTTTTGCATCCTATGCATTACTCTGAGAGTGGTCATTCTTATCCTAATATTATGTCTGAGCATATATGTCGCTATACACGGACCATCCATAATAACTTTTCTGTCAACTCTACCTATAGAGAACAAGTTGGACATTGCCTGGCTACTACCATAAGAAACCTGAATGAACGATTATAAAAACTTAAATATATATATTCTAAATACGCTTGGAATTGGAAAGGATAGTACACAGTTTTTGTATCGTGAATTGCCAATTAGGGGTTTAATCGGTTTAAGCGAGCGTTCGGCGGGCGATAGTATTTCGGATTATGAGTATTTGAAAAAATTTTCCGCGTCTTTAAATACACGGTTCATTGAGGTTAATGATTACTCATTGAAATCAGAGGATGACCGCAAAAAAATCGAAATATTAGATATTGATTTACTACTAGTACTGGGATGGCAACGTCTAATACCTGATTGGTTAATTAATCAATGTCGACTTGGGGTTATTGGGTCCCATGGCAGTCCTTATGGAATTACGGGCGGACGTGGTCGTTCTCCTCAAAACTGGGCTCTAATCCTAGGAAAAAACGAATTTTACATTTCAATTTTCAAAATTGATTCCGGAATCGATTCTGGAAAAGTAATTGATACAAAAAAATTTGAACTTACGGACTTAGACGATATCAAGTCATCCTATTACAAAGTTTCTTGGTTAACTTCTCTAATGATTACCAAATACATAAAAAGTGGCCTAATGGATGACTCGCAATTAACCGCACAAAATGAAAGTGAAGCAACCTACCTTCCACAGAGAACACAAGATGATGGTCTAATCGATTGGACGCGAAAGACGGTTGAGGTTTATAACTTCATTAGAGCATTGACGAAGCCTTATCCGGGGGCGAAATCTAAATTTGGCAACTCTTTCATAAAAATTTGGCGAGCTCGTCCATTTATAGTTGAACCAGGAGATAATTGCTTTGCTCCAGGCGAAATTGTGAAAATTTTTAATAAAGATGATATTCTTGTAAAAACTGGCGACGGCTTCTTACTAATTGAGGATTACGAAGCGTTTCCTGATCAAGAGTCACTTAAAGAAGGACTGGTATTTGAATCAGTTCGTTTTTCTAGTCAAATGAGGCAGATTATCGACCGGCACAACTCTAGATATTCTGATTTACGGATTGCACCTGAAATACTTGGGTTATTGGATTAACACTTCTTTTCTTGATGTTAAAAACATTCCAGGCCCCCCATGTGCTGGAGGCAAAAGTTAGTAATTGGTAGAGAGAAAGAAGTGCGGAAGCCAACTGTCCAGTGCCTTTAAGATAGGTGTCGAAAATAAAAAAATAGGATATTTGCCCGACGCCTATTCCTGCTGGAGTTATCGGAATTAAAGTACTTAAGCTTCCCAAGGATACTAAAAAAATAGTTTCAGACAGGGTTAGCGTTAGACCATGTTTATGACCGCCGATAAACATAAAGAGCGCCGTTAAGAAATACATTAGGATAGAGATGAGAATTCCTCTTAATAACGAAACGGAAGGCTTTGAGAATTCAATTAGGTGTTTTAGTGGTTTATTGATAATGCTCGGTAAAGTTTCTGGGCGCCACAAAAGCATGATTACCCACAAGAGCGTGCCAGTAGCCCAAGTACCTGTAATTACCGCAACCAGGCTAATTAAAGTGGGTTTGTCAGCGAGTTTTTCCTTTAACAAGAATGCTGAAACTATGATCATCGCAATCATCGTCCAAAGCCCGAGTAGCCTTTCGAATATAGAACTTGTATAGAGTTTACCGCGGGACTCACAGGAAATTTTTGTAAGGTAGTATCCTTTTATCAAGTCACCAGTAACGCCACCTGGTAAAATGTATCCAAAGAACAATCCAATGAACTGTAGATTGTGTAAGTTCCAGAAGGAACACACTATTTCTTGGCCTCGCAGTAATACCTGCCATCGCCAAGTTGCCGTTAATATTGACCCGTAAAGGATCAAGAAAAGCAAGATTACGCTTGGAAAAGAAGCCAATTTCCACACGTGTGCTGTTACCAAAAATTTCTTATTTATTAGAATTACGATTATACCAATGGCCAGTGCCGCTTTTAATAGGTGGGTTATGTTTTTTCTAAGCATTCTCACTCTTCTAATTGGACGAATCATAGGAACTTTTGCAAGTGAAAACTTGAATATTGAAAGTCACTATACTAGTTTAGGGCTCTAATGGCCATAAAACCGTTTAAGTTTATTCTAGATCGGAAGATTCGCTTTGCCTTGATTGGTTGTGGGAGAATATCAAAAAATCATTTTGAAGCCTTTCAAAAACATAGCGAATTTGTGGAGTTAGTCGCAATCTGCGACAACAATAGGCAGTCGCTTGAAGTTGCTGCAAAAAATTATAATGTATGTGCGTTTGATTCTATGAAAGAGCTATTACGAAAAACTGATGCAGATGTAATAACTTTGTGTACGCCAAGTGGTTTGCACCCGCAACAGGCTATAGATGCGGCGAACGCTGGAAAGCATGTGGTGACTGAAAAGCCAATGGCCACTACTTGGTCGGATGGGCTCGCAATGGTTAAAGCGTGCGAAAAGAATAAGGTCCAATTGTTTGTAGTAAAGCAGAACCGCTTCAATCCTCCCTTGCAAGCGGTTAAAAAAGCAATTGATCAAGGGCGGTTTGGACGAATATTTGCGGTAAATGTAAATGTAAATGTCTTTTGGACACGGCCTCAGGAGTATTACGATCAGGCGAGTTGGCGCGGTAAAGTCGGAATGGACGGCGGAGCTATAATGAATCAAGCAAGCCACTATGTGGATTTGTTGACATGGCTAATCGGTCCTATCGACTCAGTTCATGCATTTACAGCGACCTTGGCCCGACGAATTGAATGCGAAGATACCGGGGTAATAAATCTTAAGTGGATAGGGGGGGCTTTGGGAACTATGGCGGTTTCTATGCTGACGTACCCTAGAAATTTAGAGGGCTCAATTACCATAATTGGTGAAAAGGGTACGGTGAAAATAGGTGGCACGGCCGTCAACCGTATTGAGCACTGGGAATTTGAGAGTAAAGAGGATGTTGACCAGGAAGTTTTAAATTTAAATTATGAGACAAAGAGTGTTTATGGATTTGGACACCCCAAATATTATGAAAATGTGATCCAAACTTTGCGGGGGGAGGCTTCGGCTTATACCGATGGAAATGAGGGATTGAAGTCGCTTGAGCTCTTGGTGGCAACGTATGTGTCTGCTGCAAAAGGTATTCCCATTAAACTGCCGTTGAGTCGCCAAACTTCAAGAGATGTCGATGTTTCTATTTCGACTTTGGACATTTAATGGAAAGACAGTACTTCGCACATCCAACTGCAATTGTCGATGAAGGTGCTCAAATTGAGGATGGCACCAAAATTTGGCACTGGGTTCACGTTAGTTCTGGGGCAAAAATTGGAAAAAATTGTGTCTTAGGACAAAACGTCTTTGTAGGGAACAAAGTCATTATTGGCAATAATGTTAAAATTCAAAATAATGTTTCTGTATATGATAATGTAATTATTGAGGATGACGTGTTTTGTGGTCCTAGCCTAGTTTTTACAAATGTGATTAATCCACGAAGTTTTATTAATAGAAAAAATGAATTTAGAGATACAATAATTCGTAAAGGGGCGACCCTCGGAGCAAACGCGACTATTGTTTGTGGTAATGAAATTGGCCAGTTTGCATTTGTTGGTGCGGGGGCCGTAGTGACAAAAGATATCCCTGAATATGCTCTTGTCACAGGTGTTCCGGGAAAAATAAGTGGTTGGGTGTGCCGTTGTGGCGAGAGGCTGTACTCTAAGGTTGATTCTGAATTTAGTTGTGAAGGCTGTAATGCCAAGTATAATTTAATTTCCGATAAACTTAAAGCAATGTAGAAATTTTTTATGAATTCGTCCGAATTAACTTTAGTCGTGCCGGTTTTCAATGAAGGTAAGAATATCCCTTACGTCGTAAATGAAATTCGCAAAACATTCATGGGCACTCCCGTTAACCCGATTTTGGTTATTGTTAACGATGGCTCAAGTGACGACTCTGCTATCTATATAAAGCAAGTTGTTGCCGAAGATCCGCAAAATACTCTTGCAGTGGATCACCCTTATAATCTGGGGTTGGGTGCCGCTATTCGTACCGGATATTTAAATGCTTCAACCCCATGGGTATCGTGGCTTCCGTCTGACGGTCAATTTTTGGCCAGTGATATTCTAAAATTATATAATTCTCGAGATTCAATGGTTGCAGTCATGGGGCGTGTCCCGGCAGACCATCGAGTAAAAGCAGATAATTGGATTCGATTGTTGGCGTCGAAGTCACTCCGATTAATAATGAAATTGCTTCATCCTAAAATGCCTAACTTCAATGGCCTTATGGTAATAAGACGTGATGTCTTTGATGTTCAATCGTTGGTGTGTACGACCGGATTTGTAAATATGGAAATCTTAGATAAGGTTCGTCGAAAAAAAATGGGCCACAAAATCAAAGAAGAGAGTATTACAATTATAAAAAGAGTTTCAGGAACTTCTAAAGTTGCTAACATCCATACCACTGTCAGGACTGTTGTTGAGTTAATTAAGCTCCGAATTCATTATCTTTTATTCTTTCGCCAGGCCTAATGAATAAGAAAACAGGATATCTCACTAGTCGCTCTCCGAAGCTCCTAAGTTCACTCTTTATTGCGGGTTCAGT
>CAZCFY010000019.1:0-64359 GCA_964498095.1 uncultured Bdellovibrionales bacterium
CGCCGGAAGTAAAAAATTGGAAAAGTGGTCTCGACTTTTTTCGAACATGGCCCGGGCCCCTGAGGTAACGTCTTTCGCATTTTTGTTGGCAGCGAAATCACAAGTCCTAAAGCTTAATAATTAACGGCGCTGCAATTCAAAGATGTTAGTCTTCAATCTGTTCTGATGCCAACGTAATACTTGTCTCTCAGCCAATCAAAGCATTCGGACTGTTTGGTTTGGGGTTTCGCAAGATCAGCGTCTACCCCGTCGCACTTCCGGCGCCGGGAGTGGCGCGAGCCTAAATGATTTGAAAAACGTTACAAAGTCGCGGTGGCATTTCGTGCAGGGAAAATATCACGGCGGGAATCAAGCCAAACCAAAAGCTCGGCTTGAGCGCGGGCGATTTTGCGTTGGCGCTTTTCTGACTTGGGCACGCGGCCGTCAAGGCCCATAAGCGGAAATAAACTAAAATTAATATTTGTCGGCTGGAAGTCTTCTTTCTCTTCCTGAGTGATAGCAAAATGAAGTGAGCCCAAAGCCGTCGGTCGCGGCGGAGGACTTAACGGGAGGCCAAGCATTTTTTGATTTAAAAAATGCGCTACCAAAAGTCCCATGCAGGTTGACTCAAAATAACCTTCAACACCGGTGATTTGTCCCGCAAAAAATAGCCATTCGTCTTTTTTGGAACTTAAATCTAAATTTAAAAGCTTCGGTGAGTTGATAAAAAGATTCCGGTGAATGCTGCCGAACTTCAAAAATTCTGCGTTTTCTAAACCCGGAATCATTTTTAATACGCGCGCTTGTTCGCCATAAGTCATTTTAGTTTGAAAACCCACAAGATTATATGCCGTAGCTTCTTTATTGTCCTGACGGAGTTGCACAACGGCATGAGGCCAGCGGCCTGTTTTTGGATGCTTTAAACCTTTGGGCGAAAGCGGTCCAAATCTTAATGTCTCTGGCCCCCGTTCAACAATGGCTTCAATGGGCATGCAGCCTTCAAAGTATGGAGTCTCTTCAAACTCTTTGAGTTCCACTTTTTTCGCATTCGAAATTTCGGTTACCAACTTTTCGTACTGCTCTTTATCTAGCGGGCAATTATAATAATCCTTAGTGCCATTGTTCCAGCGATCAGCCTTCCAGGCGATTTCTGTATTAATTGAATCCGCGTCAACAATCGGTGCAATGGCGTCGTAAAAATATAAAAATTCTTTGCCGAAATGATTTTGCATGCTTTCGGCGAGACTTGGATGTGTCAGGGGACCCGTGGCGAAAACGGCGGGGCGGGGAACTTGCTCAAGACTCGTAATAACTTCTTCACTAATTTTTATGTTGGGATGATTTTTAATTTTCTCGGAAATAAAATTAGAAAAAATAACGCGGTCAACGCTTAAACTCATTCCGGCGGGAACCTTAGCTTGATGGGCCGCCGTCAAGACGAGAGAACCCAATTTTTCCGCCTCCCACTTTAACTGACCGGGGGCGGAATAATCTGTCATCGAACCAAAAGAGTTTGAACAGACAAGTTCCGCAAAACCATTCGTCTTATGAGCGGGGGTTAAAGTTGACGGGCGCATTTCGTGAAGAATTACCTGATATCCCATACTTGCAAGTTGATACGCACACTCGGAACCGGCCAGACCGGCGCCGACAATATGGATTGGCGTCTGTTGTGTTTTCATGTTAAGTCTTCCTTATGGCCGATGCGAATAACTACAATAAATTCCGCAAGCGCTCAACCTTAACTTCGGCTTGCGATATTTTACAGGGGTTATTGCATAACAGCAAAACGCCGTTATCTGACCAGTTTTTGCGATGGCGATTGTGGCAACAATGGTCCGATGTCGTGGGTCCAACGATTTCTTCGCAGTGCCGACCCGTTGGTTTTGATAACGGAACTTTGTTAATATGGGTGGAACACTCCGTTTATATTCAGCAACTTAATTTCATCACCCGAGAACTCACGAAAAAAGTGAACGAATACGTGGGACGTTCGTGGGTAAAACGAATTCGGTTTACTTTGGATAAAAAAGTGGTGCTATCCGAAGCGGAACAGCGCGCCCAGCTCAGCCAAATCTTAGGACCTGATAAAAGCTAGGCCAGTTTCTTTAATTCCCTAAGTCATTTAACCTAAATTTAACAATGAATAGTATTTTGTTAATACTTACGTCCATAGGATTTCTGGGTGCCTTGACGATGATTTTACTAATTCAAAATCGTCGTAAGGAAGCGGCCATTAGCGAGAGCCAGATTATTGAGTTCGCCAGAAGAAAAAATATGGATTACCTCGGCGGATTTAATCCCGCGTTGCTATTCTCGGGAATTTCGGCTCATACTCGCAAGCAATTAATGCCATTCTTGTCGGGCGTGCGCTACCGAATGTATCAATTTTTGACTGATTTTTATCGTCCCGAGCAATCTTTGAGTTTTTTTTCGATTGGGCAAAGGAAGCGCATCCGCCACGCGCTTTACCGCCGCGTCGATGCCGTCGAAAAGGTGCTCCTCGTCTATTCCTATCAAACCACTGAAAATGGTAAGAAGTATAGACAGCGAAAATACGTAGCGCTCTATAAAAATCCCGCAATGCAATTTGAAGTTACCACCGAACTGGGGGTCGAAAAGTTTGGTTCCTGCATGATCGTTTCAAAACTTGCATTAGACGAAAAAATTGAAGACTTGGAAAGTTTTGATTTGATGGCGGGAGAAATTTACCGGGAAGCATGTAAATCAGGCGAAAAAGCATCACCTTCAGCCCGGCGGCCCCTGGAAATTCAGCCCTTTTTATTCAACTAAAAATACATCACGAAGCGGCCATCGCCACTTTGCCAGAACTCTTTTGAGACGATGTCATCCAGATCGAATCCAAAGCGGAAGGTGATTTTAGCTTGCGGATTGAACGCCCATTCCCAAATCGCATCGGCGCGATTTTGGCGGGTGAGATCGTTGGGACTGGTTTGACTCCAATCACCATTTTGCGTGTGAAAAGTCGCACCGTATTCGAACCCCCAACGTTTACTGTCGTGAGTTTTTCTCTTTGGCCACATCACACCAAAGTGCGGAATGCCATCGAAGGTTATATATTCCCGATTGGCAAAGCCCCAGTCCCGGCGCGCTAACATAAGTCCCACGCTATATTCTAATCCCGTATCGGCGTTTACCCATTGATGGCGGACAAGAGTTTGAAAGCGGTCCAACTCCAGGCGCGAAATTACATTTTCGCTGTAAAGAGTTTGTTCCATATCCAGTTTCGAATCCCATTGAATCCGAAACGATAAATAGTTTCCGCGCAGGGGCATGTTTAGGAATAAACTCGCCATATACCGGCGGTAAGTATATTCCACATTTTCGCTCGGAAAGGACCAGCGGAATTCAGGTTCTATCAGTACGCCGTACTCGGTTTCTATTCCACGGCGCGTGAGATTACCCTTAAATCCGTAAGCCGAGGGCATGCTGGCAAAGCGGTCGTTATCTTCGTTGCGCAAATTGCGCTCGGCATCCACCCAGGTATGAAAGAAGCGGATTTTGTGATCAGTCTCTGGGTGGTAAGTTAGGGCAAAGCCAAAATCATTCGACCGCTTAAGATGCGCAAGTTCAAAATAAAAACCATAGTCCCAATCTGTTGTTTTATAAGTAAATTCAAAAATCGTATGCAATTGGTTTTGCTCGTAATCGGCTTGCTCAAAGTGTACGAGTTTAAAACTAAAATTTTCCAAAAGATCACGTTCGAATTTAATTCGCCGGTCAAAACCAAAAATTTTACCCGATAACGAGCCAAGACTTTGCATGAAGATAATATTCTCAGTGCGCCAAAGATTTTCCTCTTGATCGGTAAATAGCGACGCAAGAATGTCGTTTTGATATTCGGAATCTATTTTTGTCCGTTGATTTTTAACTTTTCGTTCGTCTTCAGTGATGGAGCGGTATTCAAAGTTTTGATCAAAGCTTGCCCATAGCTTTGGTGAAACGCCTAAAAAGAAGAGTAAAATCAAATACCGCATGTGGGCGTAACCTATCGGAATTGTTTCAGTAAGGCAACAAAGCTATGGCTGAATTTCTTTCAATTGATGGAGCGAATGACGCACTATGGACTCGAACAGGTGTCGGGCACCTTTTTGAGTTCTTGGGTGAGGGCGAGGGGATCAAGGGAAATGCCTTTCCAGCGGACTTCCCAGTGTAAGTGGGGGCCTTCGGCCCGGCCGGTATCGCCGGAATAAGCAATAAGTTCACCGCGTTTTACCATTTGTCCCGGAGTTACTTTAATTTTACTTAAATGCATGTACATGGAGATAAGGCCATCGCCGTGATAAAGCGCGATAATATTGCCGGGAACGATAAGTTTTTGCGCGAAGCGAACCGTCCCGTCGGCGGCGGCGTGAACTTTGGTTCCATTGGGGGCGCGCAAATCAAGTCCGGAATGAAAGTAAACTTCTTTATTTGGTAGGTAGCGGGGTTTCCCAAATTGGCCGACCGGAGACGAATCAAGAGGATTTCGCCAACAAAGATTTTTCTGTGTTTCTTCATCGCCTAATAGCGACGCGCGCAACATGGCTCTTTCCTTATTTTTTAGTTCTTGGTCCGCTTCAATGACATTTTTCTGCACGCTAGCGGGAAATCGTAAGGTAACTGGCTTTTTAAAGTTGGGTCGCAGTAAAGAGATGGATTCGGCAAAGTAGGCGCTCACTTGGGGCTTAAATAATTTTCTAAAAAATGAGTTTGGCACGGGCTCAAACAGGCCGCTCACAAACGTAGATTTTTCGTAATAAAGGTCGATGGCACCCAGATAGTAATTATTTTTTAAAAGTGACATCGGCCTACTCGAAATAAAATACTTTTGGGTTTGCGGCGCTTTTTGAATTATCACGGGGGAGCCTGGGTTTAGGAGCGCGGGTAAAATACCGGGGAAAGGCTTTTTAATTTGTATGGCTAATTCCACGGAGGGAACTAGCGTAAACCCAATTAGAAAAAAGAAATGCGCTTTAAACTTCAATCCTTCTCCGAAACCACGGACCCCGTATTTTTTTCTATCGTTTTCCGCATCATGGATTTCACATAACCAGTTTTTGTTGGCGCTCCGACCAGTTCTTGTAAACGATAGTAAAGAGCGGGGTCATTAATTAAGGCTCCAACAGTCCCGCGGCCCTGGTCAACCTTTTCGAGGATGTTTGTTAGGTGCGCCAATGTTCGTTTAAAGTTTTGGTCCTGATAAAGGCCCTTCTGCAATTCTAATGACACCTTTTCTAGTGAAGCGGTTAATCGCGTTAGGTTTTCTGCGGAAACGTTTAAATTATTCATAAGTTTAAGGGAGCGCTCATCCCCATTGACGTTTTTTAAAAGCTTCTGCATTTCCGCGATAATAGAGAATAAATCCTTAACTCCTGAGGCCTGATCAGAAAGGGTTTCGATAAAGTCCCCTCTTTCCAGGGTCGGAATAACTGCCCCATTCCCTAAGATTTCCTGCCCCGGCGTGCCCGGAGAAACAAATATAAACTTGTCTCCTAAAGCTCCTTTTGTGCTAATTTTCGCCATAGAGCCCTTGGTGATTCTCTCGCGGTAAAGCGAGTCCACGCGTAAAATGACTTCTAGACTTTGGTTGTCTTCGGAAAAGCGAATTTCTTCGATATTACCTACATTGATACCCGATAGTGAAACTAAGCTGCCTTTGGCCAAACCATCAACATTTTGAAAGCGCGCTTTCAAGAAATAGTAGTTATGGAAAAGTACCTTATCCCCGCCGAGCATAAAGATCATCGTTGCCAAAAACACCAGCCCAACGGAAATAAAAATTCCGACTTTATATTCTTCGTGACTAGTTTCCATTTGCTCTCCTTGGACTTCCCAACATAAAGTCGGCGATTTCTTTTACTTTGCCATCGGCGACGTCTTTGGCAGTGGCCGAGGCGATTATTTTTCCGCGCACGAGTAAGAGTATGCGGTCGCAGACTGCAATGGCGCTGGGCATGTCGTGGGTTACTAATATGGAAGTAACACCGGTGCGTTTTAATCGAATAATGGTTTCTTGAATCACGCGGGTATTAAAGGGATCAAGTCCTGCCGTAGGCTCATCATATAGAATAATTTCGGGCTCTAGAATAATCGCTCGCGCGAGTCCCACGCGCTTTTGCATACCACCAGAAAGATTTGAGGGTAAGAGAAACTCCGCACCCTTTAAATCAAAGTCGGATAACGTTTTAATGACTTTCTGCTGAATTTCATCGGGAGTTAGTTTGGTATGTTCGCGGAGGGGATAGGCTAAATTATCAAATACTGTCATCGAGTCAAAAAGCGCACCGCCCTGAAAGGCGTAAGCGACTTTTTTCCGAATGGGTATGAGTTGTCTTTCGCTAAACCGGCTGATCTCGGTGGCATCGATATGAATCTCTCCGGAATCGGGCTTCTCTAAGCCGATTAGGCTTCTTAGAATTACGCTTTTACCAGAGCCCGATCCGCCGAGGAGACCAAGGCATTCACCACGCCTTACCCCAAAAGTAACACCTTGGTGTACTACCTTGTCGCCAAATCGTTTTCGAAATTCTGTAACTTTAATTAATTCCATTTGTCCCAAATAAAAAATATTTTTGTTAAAAAGAAATCGACGACCAGCACTAAAATGGACGACATTACAACGGTACGGGTTGTGGCGGCGCCCACGTCGCGAGTGCCTTCGCGCACTTGCAGACCATAGTAACAACCAGAAAGAGAAATTATGACCGCAAACGATAACGCTTTTACGAGTCCCGACAAGTAATCCGTTAGAGTTACGGTTGTGAGGATTTTATTAATATAAAATTCTGGGGTTAAATTTAATTCAGTAGCGCCAATAAAAATGCCGCCGATCATGCCAACAACATTAGAAAACACCGTTAATAAGGGTAAAGAAATGATGGTGCCCAAAACTCTAGGAATGACGATTTTTTTAATAGGTGAAGTCCCTAAGGCGCGAATGGCGTCGATTTGTTGTGTCACGGACATGGATCCTAATTCCGACGCGATTCCCGCGCCGACGCGTCCTGCAATCATAAGACCCGTGAAGACGGGAGAAAGCTCACGGACGAGTGAAACCGAAACAATGCGTGGCACGTAAAGGGTGCCGCCAAACTTTTGCAGACCTAAACCAAATTGAAGAGTCATGACCATGCCGATCGCCGCTGAAGTCACAAGGATTAGAGGCAATGAACGTGAACCAATGTGGTAGACTTGTTGAATCGTTAACTCGAAGTAAATGGGCTTGGTAAAAAACTCGTTAAGACTGCGGAAGAATAGCAAATAAATGCCACCGAAGTAGCGTAAGGTACGGTTTAATCTTGAGCCGATTTCGGCGGTGACGTCGTAAATCATTTGATAACCAACCCCGACCAAAACTTCTTAAATGAGGCGAGGTCGTTCATGAATGTGTGAATCGAAGCGATGTAGGTGACATTAAAAACGCAATTGTTCTTTTTTAATACCGTGAGGTCGGCTTGTATGGGTACGCCATCGACGCGGCCTAATAATACCGTGCTCAGCGCTTCGCGCCCGTTGTAATTTACTTTCTTTTGCTCAACGATTTTTAAATTCTCGACACCATCAAGAGCCATTTTACTTAAAATCTCTAGTGTGGGCTCTGATGACTGATCACAATTGGACATAAACGAAATGGTGTTGCCATTGTTAGAATTTTGCCAAGATTTATCGGCGGCTTGTACTTGTAACTCGGTATAAGGAGACGGTGGCGGCGAGAAGGAAATGTTTTCGTAATTTTTTGGCTGTTTGTTACCTAAACTTACCGAAACGCATGCCGCTGTTGCAGAAAGTGAACATAGAATTATTATACTCCGAACAGGGATCATCGTCCTAAACCGCTCCATTTGCTGTGTAAGGTATCGGAATTTAAGGTGGAACTTTTAAATTTTTTACGGGTCCTTTGCGGCGGGCGTTAGGACAAAAGATTGGGAAAAACTTGAATCAGACCCGTCAGAACATTGTCGGTCCCGACAAGAATTCAGCACCGCATTTCACTTTTGACATCATGAGATCCGCTTATTTTGCAGGGCGAGTCATAAACGCGATTGGCATTTAACATGCTCTTGTTCACTCATGAAGGAGACTCAACAGAAGTCCTATGGGAAAACTACTGACTTTAGTACTGATTCTAACTAACGCTGCTCTTGCGGGTCCAGCTTCAAGTATTGAAGGGGATTTCGTGCAAATGGGTGACACAGTCCATTTGGAATTCCAGGGCCGAAGTCGGTGGGATTATGATTTGGAGCGCAAATCTTTGGACTCCAAAGAAGTGATCATTTTAAAACTGCCCAAGGTATCAGAAAATCTCATAAAAAAAATCCGTTCGTGGAAGGGCGGCCTCATCGAATCGGTGGAGATAAATCCACAATCGGTTAATAACCAATCAGAGATCATCTTTACCGTTAAAGATAAAAAAACAATGGCGTTTGATTACCTCACAGACGATCCCTCTCGTCTGGTCGTTGACTTTTATGTTGATGAAGAAGCAAGCCCCGTAGCTGCGCCAATGCCAACCGCCAAGACACCTGCTAAACCCGTGGCGACGGCCGCACTCCCAACAAAATTGCCGCCCAAGGTACTACCGAAAAAGCGCAAGCCTGCGGCCACGGAATTTATTAAAAATCCAGAGCCGGCAAAGACGCCTGACAACGAGGGTAAAGACGATTCTCTGGAGCTCCGTTTAGGAATTTTTGATGGTGGCGATCCAGAGTTCTCCCGTTTTTCTATTAAAGATTATGAAATCCGTGAAGAAGCAAAGATTGCCAGCCAACGTAATATTTATATCGTTTTCCCAGGTTTAAAGTTAGAGCAACGTCAGCTTAAGGAGTTGCTGGCAGCACCACCTCTTTACGAAATTGTTCCAGAGGACACGGAGGAAAACAAACTCGGCCGGCTGCTTTTGACTCTGTTTAACCGCAACCGTCACGCCGTTTATTTGAAAACTTTAGAGTTCTTCCGCAAACAGTATCCGAATTCGAAATACAATGAAATCGTCGATTTCATGGAAGCTGACGTCTATTATTCGCTCTGGCAAAAAACTCAAGGGGCCGCCGAATTTGAAAAGGCCATGGCACTTTACCGTAACCTCATTGAAAAATATCCGAAGTCCTTATTAACGGAGCGCACGCTCTTATTAATTGCCTACTCTTATCTTGAAAAGGGAGACAGCTTAAATACGTTAATGTCCTTACAGCGATTTTTGCGTTACCGTCCTGACTCAAAATCTTACGATAACGTGCGTTTAACTGTCGCCGACGCTTATCAAACTCTGCTTAAACCTAACGATGCGGTAAAGACCTACGAAGAGATTATACAATCTCCCAAATCTACCCGGGCTCCGCTTGACGCTAACTATATGATTGGCGACGTCTACTTTAATCAGGGTCAATTTGAAAAGGCGATTGCTTCTTACGATAATGCTCTTAAGAAATATCCCAATGACTGGAAGGAATATCCGAACATATTCTACAATAAAGCCGAATCACTCTTCTGGCTGGGAAAGCACAAAGAGAGTTTAGAAGCCTACCGTGAATTTTTACGGCGTTACCCGGGTCACACGCATTGTGGATTTGCCATGACTCGCCTGGGAGAACTTTTAGAAATTCTTGGCGCGGATCAAAAACGGATCATCGGCGCGTTTATTGAGAGCCACTTTCGCTACCGCGGTTCCGAGGGCGCCAAAATCGCCCGCGTGCGCATTATCAGTCACCGCATGAAGGATATGCGTCCGAAAGAGTTAGAGGCGGCACTAAAGGAACTCGAGGAAATCGGAAAAACTTCGACATTAAAAGAAGCCCAAGAATTCGTGAATATCATGATGTCTGATGGATATTTTGGACGCAAAGAATACGACAAATCCGTTGACCGATTAGCGCAATTTTTTAAAGACAATCCAACATCACCAAATCTCGTTGTTTTTAAAAAACGCATTGTTCGAAGTATTACGCAAAAAATCCATGATCTGGTTAATTCTGGCGAATCCATCGGGGCCATTCGCGAATACGCGAAATATTCGGACTCTTGGTTGCGTAACGACGACCGCGTGGATTTAAAATATTACATGGGCCGGGCGCTGGAAAAATCAGGTGTAATAAATGACGCCGCCTCAGCCTACCGGGAAATCGTAAACCATCTTTATGCCATTCGGGGAACATCACTAGAGCGCGAAAGAAACGTATTTGAAACTCTTCCGACGACCGATAAGCTAAATCTGCGCCTAGCGGCCGTAGCGCGAAAGCAAAAAGATTATGGCTTGGCTAGCGAGTATATCTCTAAGGTAACCAATCCCGACGAATTATTGCCGTCAGAAAAAATCGAACGCGTGCAAATCATCGCGGATGTCGCCGAACGCCGGGGTGATTTAAATTTAGCGCGCGCGAGCTTAAAGCGTTTAGTCGATACCTGGAAGGGACAGCCGGAGCAAGTGGCTCCGGTATACTTGGATTTGGCCGAAGTCGAAATGAAAAGTAAAAACTACGGCGAGGCTCATATTAATGCGCAGAAAATAATTAATCTCGCCAAAGACACCAACGAAGTCGATAAAAATACTTTTGCCGAGGCGCTGAGAACTTCCGGAGACGCGTTGGTGGCGCTTAAAAATCCCACTGAGGCCATAAATGTTTATCAAGAGCTCTTGGAAAAATTTGAATCGCAAAAGCGTTTAGATTCCGTTCGTTACCGTATTGGCAAACTCTTATTTGATAAGGGAGATGTTAAAGCGGCAGAGACGGCATGGAAGCCGCTTCAGGAGAATCCAAATAACGTATGGGGAAAAATTGCTTCCGAGAGACTTAAGGAGATGCAGTTCACCAAAGACTATAACAAGTACATTAAGAGAATTCCCGCATTCGACGGCCAGGTGAAGGAATAATATGATTGATTTGCGCGAAATAATAACAGCTGATCCGGAAGTTGAGCGAGTGATAAAGACGGCCAAGAACGTCGCGGCCAGCCGCGCGACGGTGCTAATTATAGGCGAAAGCGGTTGCGGAAAAGAGTTGTTAGCGCGTTATATACATCAAAATAGTAACCGCGTTAAACGGAATTTCGTGGCTGTAAACTGTGCTGCCGTTCCTGAAGGGCTGCTGGAGAGTGAACTTTTCGGATATGAGAAAGGCGCCTTTACCGGCGCTAATCAAAGAAAAATCGGAAAATTTGAATTAGCTAATGAAGGTAGTTTTTTACTCGACGAGATTAGCGAAATGCCGATGGCGCTTCAGGCGAAAATACTTCGCGTCTTACAGGAAAGCGAAATCGAGCGTCTTGGCGGCAACGGACCGGTGAAAGTCGACGTGCGCTTAATTGCAACAACCAACAAAGAACTCTCGGATCTGGTGGGACAAAATCAATTTCGTAGCGATTTATACTACCGCCTCAACGTGGTGCCTTTGCGTCTACCGCCACTGCGGTCGCGCCCGGCGGATATTGAAGTCCTCGCCAAGAAATTCGTGCAAAGTTCGTGTGCAAAAAATAACCGCGCGTTAAAGATCATGACTAACGACGCTATGGCTAAGCTTACGTCTCATCAATGGCCAGGAAATATTCGTGAACTTCAAAACGTTATTGAGCGGTCTGTCCTGTTATGTGAAGGCGAACAATTAACAGCTGAACGTATATTAATTAGTGAGTTTCAGTTTTCTCCGCGCGATGTGAGTCTGCGCCCGGGAATGTCCATTCAAGAAGCGGAAGATTTATTGATTAAAAAAACTTTGGAGTTTACCAAGCAAAACAAATCACAAGCAGCAAGATTACTGGGAATTTCCGTGCGCACGTTACGTAATAAGCTTAACGAACCACAGGTGGAGGGGGCTTAATGAGCCAAATTTTTGATAAAACCATGTCGGCGTTAAATAGATCGATCGATCTGCGTTTAAACCGGCAGAATATCATAAATAGTAATATTGCCAATGCCGAGACACCCAATTACAAGGCCAAGGTCGTTGATTTCGAAGATGCACTGGCGGCGGCGATTGCAACTGATGAACGTTTCGCGAAAACAAACCCCGGCGCGGTTTCCGATAAAGTCAGCGCCGTGCAGCCGCAGGTTTATGATAATCCAGATATCAATATTACAAACGACGGCAATACCGTGGACATGGAAAAAGAGATGGCCGCCCTTGCCGAGAATACGGTTTTGTACAAAGCGGCGGTCCAATTGATAAACAAAAAGCTAGCCCAAATGAAGTACGCTGCTACTGACGGAGGTAGATAATGGATTTTTCAACTGGCATGCGAATTACCAGTAGCGGTATGACGGCCAATCGTATGCGCATGAATACGATCGCGTCCAATATCGCCAACGTCAATACTACGAGAACTCCCGAAGGCGGACCTTATCGCCGCAAAGACGTGGTTTTTGAGGCTATGACTGACGCGAAGAGTTTTGGGGAAATACTAACCCGTCCCGAAGATGTCGCCAAACAACGCGTGCAGGTGTCGGATGTTACGGTCGACATGAAGGCACCTCTTCTTAAATATGAACCCAATCATCCAGATGCGAATGAAGAGGGATATGTCGCGTATCCAAATATCGATTTGATGACGGAAATGACAAATATGATTCAAGCCACTCGCGCTTATGAGGCCAACGTTTCGGCGATGGGAGCCATCAAGGATATGGCAATTACTTCGCTTGAGATCGGCAGATAGGAGTAACCGATGGATGGATTAAGACTTACGAATATTCAGGGAACTGTTAATGGGCTTGGCGGAGTTGCGGGTTCAAAATCATCCGAAACTCTGGCGCCTCTGCAAAAGGGCGAAAAATCTTTCGCGGAAACTTTAAAGGACGCGGTTAACAACGTTAACCAGCTGCAAAAGACTGCTGACGTGCAAATGCAAAAGCTGGCAACCGGCAAGGCCGAAAATATCCCTGACGTGTTAATCGCCGCTGAGCAGGCCGATATCGCTTTAAAGTTAATGGTGCAAGTAAGAAACAAAATTATCGACGCTTATCACGAAATCATGAAGATGCAAGTGTGATCTAGGAGGTAGATCTTGAACAAGTTTTTTACCAGTTTAATTGCGCAGTTTAGGGAGTTCTATAAAAGTTTAACTCCCGTTAAACGGGCCTCCCTCATTGGGGCTTCGGTGACCGTGCTCGTGGCAAGCTTCATCATTGCCGGCATGATTTCGGGAAACGATTTTAAACCACTTTTTAAAAACGTCAGCCAGGAACAACTGCCGATGATCGTGGCCTCACTTCAGCAAAAGAACGTGCCCTTTAAACTCATAGATAATGGGGCGACGGTCGCGGTACCCGCCACGCTGTTGCATGCGACGCAAATGGCGTTGATGGCAGAGATGGGTTCAAAAAATCTCGGTTCAATTGGTTTAGAGCTTTTTGATAAACAAGACTTTGGCACAACCTCCTATGTCCAGAGAATTAACTATCAACGCGCTCTCCAAGGCGAACTTGTTCGCGCCGTCAACACTCTCACTGCGGTAAAAAAATCAAAAGTCATTTTGGCGCTTCCCGAAAAGAAAACGTTTTTGGAAGAAGGCGGAAAAGCTTCGGCCTCCGTGGTTGTAGAGTTATATCCCGGTAAAATTTTAACTGATGATCAAGTTCGGGGTATCACCAATATCGTGGCCAGTGCGGTCGAAGGACTATCTCCCGATCAAGTTACAGTTGTCGATTCCTTCGGAAAAATGCTAAGCCGTCACCGAAATGACAATTCCTCCGTTTCGACAGAACTTATCGAAGCCCAGCAGCGCATCGAAGGTACGGTGGAATCGAAGGTGGAAGAGATTCTTGGCAAGGTCGTTGGCGGCGGTAAAGTTATCGCGCGCGCCAATGTCGTATTGAATCCAAACAAGACCTCTTCCGTAGAAGAAACTTACGATCAAGATAAAGCCGCTCTACGTTCGGTTACAACTGATGAGCAAAGCTTGCGCGGGGAGCGCACGAATCCCGTCGGAGTTCCCGGCGCGCGCGCCAATTTACCGGGCGCTCAAGAGGCCGGCCAAGTTGGATTTAATCAAAATCAAAATCATGAAATTAAAACGCAGCAGTTTGAAGTTCCAAAAATTATCCGTCAAATGGCGGCGGGTGCCGGCAGTGTGGAAAAAGTGACCGTGGCGGTTTTGGTTGATGGCACCTTTGAGCAGGAAAAAGGTGAAAACGGCGAGATGAAGGAAGTTTGGAAGCCGCGTTCGCCGGAAGAAATTCAAAAATACGAGGATCTCGTTAAAAATGCGATTGGTTTTAGTTCGTCGCGCGGGGACTCCGTAAAAGTTGAAAGTTTTAAATTTAACCGCGAAGATTTCGAAGAGGCGGAGCGCCAGCTAAATTCATTGGAGCGCCGTAAACTTCTTGAGTTCGTCTTGCGCTGGTTAATGCTTGGGTCCATTGTTTTAGTTCTTTATTACGTGTTGTTTAGACCATTTACTCGCTGGATTACCGACAGTTTCCAAGACAGTGTGGAAGATATTCTGCCAAAAACTATAGAAGAGCTCGAGGAGTTACAAACGGTTGATCATACTTTACCGGGCATGACGGCGGCGTTACCGGTTCTCGAGGAATCCATCGATCCTGACAAAGCGGAAAGTGAATTGCTGCGCGAGAAAATCATGGGACTCGTGGAACGAGATTCAGAGAAGTCAGCCAATGCCTTTGGCTTGTGGCTGAGTAGGAGGGATACATAATGGCTAAACTTGTTAAGCTCGAAGACATAAAGTTTGAGCAGCTTCGCGGCTTCGAGAAGGCTGCCATATTGATGAATTATTTGGGCGATAATGCCGCAAAGTCCCTGCTTAAGCACTTGGATGATCCCGACATTCGCAAACTTATAAATACGATGACCCGTTACCGCATCGTTCCCGTTAAGGTCGCCAAAAAAGTTTTGGAAGAATTCTACGAGATGATCAGTGAAAGTGACGACTATATTTTTTCCGATAAGGCGACCAGCAAGGATGTCATCGTGCAAGCGGTGGGCGAAGAGCGCGCGCGCGGTATTCTTGGTCACTTGAATGCGGCCTCGCCAACAGCAAAGCAACTGGAAAGTTTGGAAATGGTTGATGCGAAGTCACTATCTAACTTTTTAATTAACGAGCATCCGCAAACTGTGTCCGTTATCCTTTCGCATCTTGAGGCCGAAAAACGGGGTGAAGTTTTAAAGCGCTTGCCCGAAGCTTTGCAGGCCGAAGTAGTTCTGCGTATGGCAAATCTTGAGCACGTGGCTCCAGAGGTTATTGCTGAAGTTGACCGCGTATTAAAACAAGAGTTGCAGAACGTGGGCTCCGTTGAAGCTTCAAGCCTGGGCGGTATTCAGCCCGTCGCTGAGATGCTTAACGTTATGGATAAAAATACGGAGCAGTCAATTATGGCACGCATCGAAGAAAAAGATCCGATTTTGGCCGAAGAGATTCGAAAACTCATGTTCGTATTTGAGGATATTGTTAAAATTGATGACCGCGGAATTCAAACGCTGCTCAAAGAGGTTTCCAACGATAAACTTCTGCTGGCACTTAAAACCGCTAACGAAGAAATTAAGCAGAAAATTTTTAACAACATCTCGCAACGTGCCGCGAGCATGTTAAAAGATGATTTAGGCAATATGGGGCCGGTGCGCGTCTCTGACGTTGAATCTGCGCAACAAGAAATTGTTAACATTGCCCGAAGATTAGAAACCGAAGGCAAGATCATGATTGCCCGCGGTGGAGCTGAAGATGCCCTCGTCTAGCCGTAACGTAATTTCTAAGGAAGCTTCTTCGACCCGGGTCGTTGATTTCGAGCCCAAGAAGTTCCCAGTAGTTATGCCCGAGCAGGCCAAAGCTTTCGTGCGCGTGGATGCCGGCCCGTCGACGACTTTTAAAGTGAGCGATCTCGTCGCGCAACAAACCGGAGTTTCCGCCGAAGAAAAGAGAATTCTAGAGTCTAAAGTTCAAGACATGGTGCTGGCCCAGCTTAAACAAGTCGAGGAACGTGCTTATCAAGAGGCCTATGAACTTGGACTTGATGTTGGACGTAAGCAATCTTTCGACAAGTATATTCAGCAATATAAAAGTCAGTTTACCCGCTTCGGAGATTTACTAACACTCATGGAAAATCTGATGAACACGCTGATTGCTAAAAATGAAGCGCGGATTGTCGATCTGTCCATGCGTATTGCCGAGAAACTTGCCGTTGATCATATCGAAGGTAAGCGTGAAGTCATTTTAAGCGTTCTGAAGGAAGTTTTTTCGGAATTACAAAAGGACGAGAAGGTCGTCGTTAAAGTCGCTGAGGCTGACTTTGAGTTTATTAAAGAAGTTCAAGAGCGGCTAGAATTTAGCGAAGATTTAAAATTTCTAGAAGGCCATAAGGTTGAACCCAGCCCGGAAATTAAAACCGGTGGTTGCGTCATTGAAACTAACTACGGCGATGTGGACGCGACCATCGAACAACGTTTAACAAAACTCTGGAGCGAATTGCGCGCCAAAATTCCAAAGGTAGATACGCCCAATGAATAATGAGTCTACTGCGCCCAATTTAACTAACATCGAAACTCTGGCTAATCTCGAGTTAGATCTTGACAAGTATCTGCGGGTACTTGATTTTACCCGCATCACGAAAGACGTCGGCAAGGTTACGCACGTGACGGGATTTTTGTTACAAGGTTATTTACCTGGCGCTAGCCTGGGGAGTCTAGTCGAAGTCTATCCGCAAACAAAGGGAAAGCCATTTCTCGCGGAAGTCGTCGGCTTTCGCGACCGCAGTATTTTATTTATGCCACTGGGAGAAATGCGTGGCGTGGGTTTAGGTTCAAAAATTATTCTTGTGCGGCAAATGGCCAGTGTAGGAGTGGGCGATGGACTCTTGGGGCGTGTAATCGATGCGCTAGGAAATCCCGTTGACGGCAAAGGACCCATCTCACTTGCCGGCGAAAGCCCGCTTTACCGCGATTCTTCAAACCCCATGTCACGCCCGCCGATTTCCACGCCCATAGACTTAGGAGTACGCGCGATAAATGGCTTTACAACCGTGGGACAAGGACAGCGCGTAGGGATTATGGCGGGCTCTGGAGTTGGTAAGTCCGTTTTGCTTGGTATGATTGCGCGTTCGACAAACGCTGATGTAAATGTGATTGCGCTCATCGGTGAACGGGGCCGTGAGGTGCGCGAATTTTTAGAGCGCGATTTGGGCGAAGAGGGTTTAAAAAAATCCGTCGTTATCGTCGCAACGAGTGATCAAAGCCCGCTTATGCGTATGCGCGGTGCTTTCGTGGCTAGTGCGATCTCTGAATATTTTAGTCAACTGGGAAAAAACGTACTTTTAATGATGGATTCAGTAACCCGCTTTGCTATGGCGCAAAGAGAAGTTGGATTAAGTACAGGAGAGCCACCGGCGACGAAAGGTTATACTCCGAGCGTGTTTTCACTCTTGCCAAAGCTGTTGGAACGAGCGGGAAATTTTGAAAAGGGCAGCATTACTGGAATCTATACGGTCTTGGTTGAAGGCGACGACATGGATGATCCCATTGCGGATTCGGTCCGGTCTATCGTTGACGGTCACATCGTATTGGACCGGGTCCTCGCGCAAAAGGGCCACTTTCCCGCCGTTGATGTTTTGCAGAGTACAAGCCGGGTGATGAGATGTGTTGTTCCCCCTGAGGTCATTAAGACCGCGCGGGAATTACGCGAATTAATGGCGGTTTACCGTGAGGCCGAAGATCTTATTCGCATTGGCGCCTACAAGCAGGGTGCCAGTAAAATTGTTGACCGGGCGATTGCTCTGGAACCCGTGATCAAAGAGTTTCTAATGCAAGAAATAGAAGACCGCGCAAATCTTACCGAGACCTTCCGCTTGATGGAAGAAATAAGTCACCAGGGTTAGTGAGATATGAAGTTTAAGTTTCGCCTTGAAACCTTACGAAAACACCGAAAAAATCTCGAAGAGATTGCACGCCGAAATTTTGCCGAAGCAAAAAATCTCTCTGACGGCATTCTAAAGCAAATCGACGAATTCTACGACTCCGGTGATAAAGCGCGTGAATATGCCGGTCGGGTGCTGGAAGAAACAACAGATGCAAATCCGGCGCTATTACAGCTTTCTGATGAATTCATGGAGCGAAATAAAGTGCGCATAGAGCGAAAAAAGGGAGAATTCCGCGAGGCTTTGGTTTTAACCGAGGAAAAGCAACAGCTCCTGGTGGATGCCGCCCGCGAAACTAAAGTGCTGGACAAACTTAAGGAAAAGAAAAAAGAAGCATTTATAAAAAAACTAAAGAAAATTGACCGCAAAAATACAGACGAAGTTGTGGTGCAACGTCATGGCCGCAGGGGGATTCATGAAGAATAAAGCGCGAGTAAACGTAAAAAAACCAAATGGACCATCTTATATATTAGTAGTGATGGGTTTGGCAGTTGCCGGGTTTAGTTATCTGGCAATGAGTCACTTGGATGAAGTCGCTCACATGATTTCAAAAATAAAAGTCACCGGCTTGAGTCTGGTAAAAGCCGCCGAGGGCACCACAAGTCCTGGGAAAAAATCGGATGAGACTAAAGGCAAAAAAGAGGAAAAATCTTCCTCAGCCCAAAAACCAGAAGCCGCCACTGGGCCTGCGGTAAAAAAATCCTGGACCGAAGAAGAAATCAAAGCTTTCGCTAAGTTAGAAGATAGAAAGCGGGAACTCGACGAGCGCGAAGCGGAAATGGCAAGGTTGGAAGAAGAATTGCAACAACAAAGGGTTATGCTGGAGGACAAAATTAAACAGCTAGAGAAAGTTCGACAAAATATCGGGGCGGTTTTAAAAGAGAAAACCGTTTCAGATTCCGAGAAGGTGGATCGATTGGTGGAGTTTTACTCAAACATGAAGCCACAGAATGCAGCTAAGGTTTTTGAAGAGTTAAATGAGAATCTAGCTGTCGAAGTTCTTACCCGTATTAAAAAGAAAAACGCTGCTGATATAATGAACTTAATTAAAGCTGATAAGGCCCAAAGGCTATCGGAAAAATTTGCCGGGTATAGAAAGTAACAGGGAGTTAATTTGTTGAATTTGGGATTGAACGTTAATAATCAGATTTTGCCAGACCTGGGAGCACCTGCCGCTAGCGGTGTGTCCAAGGACCAAAGTAATGCATCTGATTCTTTAGCCGATCAATCCTTCCAAGATTTATTACAAGGTAAGCTTAAGCCCACGTCTGTTAAATTAGACAGCAAAGCAAAAGGCGAGCCTGAAACATCCCTTCCCGTCGATGATAAATTAGGAAAAGATTCGGAGCTAGAGACGCCAGTCGCTGTTACCCCCCAGATGCCGCAAATGCCCGTGGAATTTCCGGTTAATAAAGAAGATATCGCTCCAATGCAACAGTTCTTACAAAGAATAGAAACAGAAGCTGGTGTCACTCCCGATGCGTGGGCTGATGCCATGTTAAAGTTAAATCCCGAAGAGCAACTAAAAACTCCTTGGGACACGGCCAAAGCCGTCGTTGCGCAGCTTGAAATTCCCGGCGACAAAAAACAAACAGTTATTAAAGCCTACGATAAGCTTTTAGGCCAATTACAAGCCGTTGATGCGGCAAAAGCAGATGGATCAGAAGAAATTTCAACGGAAACATTAATAGCGTTAGCCCCTATGATGGCGGCGGCGGCTTCTCTAAAAGAAAGTTCTAAGTCCCAAGCAGAAGTGCCAGCCCTCAATTCCAATATCCCGAAAAGTTCAACACCCGAAAAATTAGCGGCCGGCAAAGAAGTAGCCGCAAAACGGGAAATTCCCGTTAACGGCAAGACGGTTGTGGATAACGTAAGTAGTGCGCAGACCGGTTTCGAATTTGATTTAGGCAAGGTCAGTGAAGGTCAAAACCTCGATCAGGCAAAAATAAATATCGACGAACTTAAATCTAAAATTGAAGCCATTCCGGTCGATGTAAAATCAAAAGCGCAGCCGGTGGAAATTGGGGACGTCAAATTTGATTCGGCTGCGAATGTGGAAACACCCGTGGAAAACGCGCTTAATTTTGGCCAAACTTCTCAATCCACGTCAGAAGCCGGCGCCGATGAGTCTTTAACTTCGCAATTTTTTGCTGATGATAAGAAATTTGATAGAGCCGAAGCGCTCTCGTCTAATTCATCGGAGAACTTTGAAGGCGCAAGAGTCCAGAATTATAAAAAATTAGACCTCTCTGACTTCAAAGCGGATACAAAATCTGGTGGCAAGAAATCAGAGCTTATGTCTTTCTCTTCAAAACCAGAGACCAGCTCTGGTGACGGCGCGGAAATACCCCAGTTCTTTATCGATAATAGTCAGGTAACCGCGTCGCGAGAAATGCCTTTACGTGCGGAAAGTCTCGGGTCTGCCGCAGCGGGAATGGCCGGAGTGCAACTCGCCGAGGACGCCAATGCGGCTGAACTTATTCGCCAAGCTCAATTTATGATCCGTCAGGGTGGTGGTGAGGTAAGAATTAAACTCAATCCCGAAAATCTCGGTGAAGTAAATATGAAGATGTCAGTTGACGGCGACAAAGTCCAATTAGCTCTGGATACGACCACGCAAGAAGCGAAAAAACTTATCGAGAGCAGCATTAATGAGCTGCGCGCAACTCTGTCGGCTAATAAATTAAGCCTAGAAACTGTAAAAGTTGATGTTGCAGGAAAATCCGATAATCAGTTTACCAATCATCGCCACGACAGTGACGGTGGTGCCGCGCGGGAACAAGCACGACAATTCATGAATAATTTTAGAGAGGAAAATCAATCACGACGTTCGGCAATGTCTCAACCCATGGATGTACCGCGCTCAGCGCCGCGACCCGCAGTCACGGCGGCAAGCCGTAATCCGTATTCTCGCGGCTACAACGCTTCGGGCAGATTGAATTTGGTGGCGTAATAAATGATAGCAAAAGCGGGAACAAAAACTTTTACCGATAATCAGAGTTTGGGACTTACCAAAGGTGACGGCAAACAAAATATAAGTGCCCGCGACCGGCAAAAGGTGATGGGTGATCAGGACATCGGAGACTATTTAAATAAAGTCGCTGACCCCAACTGGGTTGATCCGAATAAAAAAGTACGCGCTGTTGGCAGCAATGAGCTTGGTAAAGACGCCTTTATGAAGCTAATGCTTGAGCAAATGAAAAACCAAGATCCCACCGACCCCGTAAAACATCACGAAATGGCCGCGCAACTTGCCCAGTTTTCATCTCTCGAACAGTTGGTTAACGTAAACCAAAACTTAGAGGGTATGAAGCAAGCGCAATCCCCGGCGAATAACTTTCAATCACTAAGCTTTATCGGAAAAACAGTCAGCGGCGATGCTTCGCGTATTATTCGTACAGAGTCGGACAAGCAACATTCCGTGCATTTTAATTTAATGGGCGAGGCGAAAGAAGTTAATGTAGAGATCGCTGACATGAATGGTAACGTCGTTAAAAAGCTTACGATTAATAGTCCCAAAAAAGGCGAAAACGAAATTCTATGGGACGGTGTCTCCGAAAATGGCCAAGCTACTAAGTCCGGTGAGTATCGTGTAAAAATTGAAGCCAAAAGCGACGCCGGAAAAAAAGTAGGACTAGAAACAAAATTCGAAGGTAAAGTTTCGGGCGTAAATTTAACACCGGAAGGCCCGGTTCTTTTAGTGGGTAATAAATCCGTTCGTTTGTCAGAAATTAAGAAGATTGTTGATGACAGTGTTAACGAACAGAAAAAGGAAAATAGTTTACCAGGGACTGCGAACGAAATTAAAAAAGGACATGAAGTTAAACCCACAGGTGGAATGGCTGCCATGGAAGGCTCAAAAGTCATGCCGCTTGTGAATACAAAACTAACTGAGGAAAAAAGAGGTTTACCGCTTTAAGGTAACCCTTCCCTGACGACAGGAGGTCAAATGGGAGTTTTATCATCGCTCTACACAGGTGTGTCGGGTCTTTCAGCGCAAGGTGAAGCGTTAAACGTAATCGGCGATAACATTGCCAACGCTAACACCACGGGCTTTAAGTCAAGCCGTGCCGAATTCCAAGATATCATAGCTAAAAGCTTAAAAGGTATTCTTGGTGGTAACCAAATTGGCCGCGGGGTAAAACTTGCCGCCGTGAACCCAATTCTGCAACAGGGTAATCTAGATCCAAGTGAAAAAGCGACTGACCTCGCTATTTCCGGTGACGGTTATTTTGTTTTGCGCGGCTCCGACGGAGAGTCCTTCACGCGCGACGGTTCCTTCCACTTTGATAAAGAGGGTTACTTAGTTTCAAACGATAACCAGCGCGTACAAGGTTATCAAGCCGACGAAAGAGGCCGCATCATTAATAAGACGGGTGATGTTCGCTTTCCGCGTGCGTTGATTCCCGCGAAAGCCACGGCTGAAATTCACATGGATCTTAACTTAGATTCACGTGTCGTAAATCCCAAGAAATTTGACCCACTAGATCCGTTTACGACTTCGGACTATTCTACCGGCGTAGAGATGTTTGACTCGCAAGGGAATAAACACCTTATGACGCTTTTCTTTAACCGCCGCCCTGAATCCCGTACGTGGGATTGGAAGGGTATGGTTGACGGAAAAGAAATTACGGGTGGCGAAGAGGGAAAACTTTCCGAAGTAGCTACAGGCTTTATTTCATTCACGGTCGACGGAAAACTAGACGTGGAAGAAATGACGAAGTCGGCCTTTAACTTTAAAAATGGCGCTCTCCAAAATCAAAAAATTAAAGTTGATTTCGGGGACTCTATCACCACCGACAAAGGTAAAGGAATCAATGGCTCTAAACAATACGGTAAAGAATCAGACATGATTTCTTGGCACCAAGACGGATCTTCGGCAGGTACGATTGTAAACATGTCATTCAACGACGAGGGCGTGTTGACGGCAATCTACAGTAACGGCGAAGCCTCAGATCTTGCGCAATTAACAATGGCAAAATTTGAAAACGCAGAATCGTTATTCAAGGTCGGTAATAACCGCTTCAAAGAAGCGCGTGCATCGGGAACACCCGCAATGGGAAAACCTGGATCTGCGGGCCGCGGAAAACTCTTCGCGAAATCCCTAGAGCGCTCGACGGTGGACTTGGCGATGGAGTTCGTAAACCTCATCCAAAACCAAAAGTCTTTCCAAGCGAACGCCAAGATCATCACGACCACGGATGATCTACTCCAAGAAGTAATTAACTTAAAGCGCACATAATTTAGGTTTTAAGGCGAGGGCACTGCATTAACTGCAGTGCTTTCGTCCTGTCAAAAATTCGGTAACGCTTCCATTTTTTTAGTCAAATTTCAGTCGTCAAATTTCGAAATTTCAGAATGACTCCCATTTTATGAGCTCCTAGACAGAAAAGTCTGGTTGGCACTGCGGTTGCTCTAAATCTCTTTGGGCAAGGCCTTGTGGTCTTACCTCAACCTTAGGAGAGAGAAAATGGCAAACGCAGCACCGGCAGAGTCCGCACCCGCAGCAGCGCCCGAAGGCCCCAAGGGTCCGAAGCCAATCTTGATGTATTTACTGGTCCTTATTAACATGGCCGCAGTCGTTGGCGTTGGTGTCATGATCCACATGAAGAATCAGGCGGATAAGAAGAAGGCAACAATTGATCAAGTCATAGAAGGTGAAGCGGAAACTAAACACGAGGAAGATAAACACGTTGAGGATACCACTGGTAAAACAATTCCCCTTGAAACATTCTTGGTAAACCTCGCCGGAAGTCGGGGTCAAACTTTACTTAAAGTCGATTTGGAATTTGAGGTCGACGGCGACCCCGTTTTAAAAGAAATCGAAAAACGCAAACCCCAAATCCGCGATATCGTCATTATACTTTTGTCTAGTAAAACATATAAAGAAATTGAATCCGCAGAAGGTAAGAACGCGCTTCGCGACGAAATCCGTGACCGGGTGAATGCATTTCTTACCAAAGGCAAAATTAAACGCGTGTTATTTACTAACATCATAACCAACAGGTAACGATGAATCAGGTTTTATCGCAAAGTGAAGTTGATGCCCTCTTAGCCGCGGTTTCCGAAGGTGATGTCGGCGGCGCTGATGCCGGCGGTGGTGGTGACGGCAAGGCGGCCGGCGGCGACGGCGGCGATCAGGTCGTTGTAAGTTATGACCTTACCAGTCAAGACCGAATTATCCGCGGGCGCTTACCCCAACTCGATGTTATCTACGAAAAATTTATGCGCTCTTTCCGTATTTCGCTATCCTCCGCCTTGCGAAAAATATCCTCTCTTAATCACGCCAGCACGGATTATTTAAAGTTTGGTGAGTTTATTAACACTTTGCCGATGCCGACCTGTATGTCCGTTCTGCGCTTTAGCGCGCTACGTGGTTCGGCGTTGTTCGTGATCGAGAGTAAACTTGCCTATGCGCTGGTGGATAGTTTTTTTGGCGGTGCCGACCGTCCGTACACCAAAATTGAAGGTAAAGACTTTACTCCGATTGAACTTTCTATCGTGAGAAAAGTTGTGGAATTGGCTCTAACGGATTTGGAGAATGCCTGGGCAAGTGTTGAAAAAATTGACTGCTCTTTTGTTCGTACGGAAGTAAACCCACAATTCGTGGGTATCGTCCCGCCAACCGACGTGGTAATTGCGTCGACATTCGACGTGGAACTCGAAAACGCCAACGGCACTATTACTCTCGTAATTCCCTACGCTACTATTGAACCCATTAAACAAAAACTCTCTACCGGCTTCCAGGTCGAAGCGGATCAAGCGGATAAATACCTGTGGCGTGAAAACTTTGTTCAGCAACTTATGGAGACGGATATTGATGTCCGTGTACAGCTGGGTGAAACGGAAATTAACTTGCGCGATCTAACTAATCTCAAAGTTGGCGACGTTATTCCGCTTCGCCAAGACGCTAACTCGGAATTGGAAATTGAAGTTGAAGGTGTTCCCAAATTTAAAGGTTATTATGGTGTGAGTCACGGTACTGTGGCCATGCAAATTACCGGACAAGTAAAGAAGTGAGGTAGGAAATGACAGGAGAAAACGCAGCCCCAAAAGATGCGCCCGAGGCCGCGGCCCCCATTGATCCGGCAGTGATGCCATCAACTGGAGATGCAACGAAGGACAGAAATCTGGAATTAATTTTAGATATACCTTTGCGTGTCACGGTTGAGCTGGGTCGCACAAAGATGGTCGTCAGCGATCTCTTAAATCTTGGCCAGGGAAGTGTCGTAGAACTCAGTAAACTTGCCGGTGAGCCACTGGAAGTTTTGGTTAATGACAAACTGGTGGCGCGTGGTGAGGCCGTCGTCGTGAACGAAAAATTTGGCGTGCGCTTGACGGATATTATTTCGCAAAAAGAGCGTGTCGAACAATTGCGTTAGTCAATAAGGGGGAATCGTGCTGAGATTATTATTAATCATCGTTAGTAACGCTCTTGCCGCCGACAAGAGTCACTTACTCGACATCCGTTCTTACTCCGATAAAGAGGCGTTTGTCGTCGAGCTCAAATTTGACAAAGCGGCGCCGACTCAAGGGCTCGGCACTGAATATATCAATGAGACCATACAAGTAAATATTCCGAGCGGATTTCTTGCCCAAGGAACACGAACTGCGAAAATTAATAATGGCCAGGTTTCCACTTTATACACCTATCAAGCGGACAAGGATACACTACGCAGCCGCATAATTTTGCGTAAGGGATTAGCGGCAGAGAAATTTAAAGGACAAGTGGCGGTGATTCCGGATGGAAATTATTTAAAAATTCGTGTCGTAGATAATGAGCCAAAGACGGCGGCACAAATTTTAGATGCGGCGCCAGTTTTACCGCAGGCACTGCGTTCGGAAATAGCTAAGGAATTTACGCCGGTATCAGAAAATAATCTCGCTGCATCCGCCGCAGCCAGCCTTCCCACGGTTAACTCACAGAATACGCCCGCGCTAGGGGCGCCGACATCAGCATTTGCTTCAGAAAGCACTGCTGTAGCCCAAACTGAAGAAGCGAAAATCCCCGTTCTTAATAAAGGAAAGTTGAAGTCTATGAAGTCCGAGTCGTCTCTAAAAAGTCTATTTATCGCTGTCGCCGCAGTAGCTGCATTTGCACTACTAATGTTTTTTGTTAGCCGGCAATGGATAAAAGTTGGCCGCAAGAACATAAAAGCCAATCAAATTAAAGTTATTACCCAGCATTATTTGGCGCCAAGAAAAAGCTTGGCAATTATCCGTGTCGCCGGTGAATCCATTCTTATTGGCATCACTGACAACGCGATCACGCCGATAAAAACTCTTTCCCTATTAGAGGACGAACTTCCCGAGGAACTTCCCTCCAGTTTTCAAAGTTCCATGCGCCAAGTAGAAGAAGCGGAGCCAAAATTTTCGCTGCCCGAGGGGAAACAGGATAAAGTCAGTTTCAATTCCTCCCGGGGAGTAAAGGCCTATGCCAATCAACCCGTCAAAAAGGCGGTTGCCGAAGCTGACGAGGAATATAGTGTCCGGGGAATCCGCGAATTAGTAAAAGAAAAATTAAAGGATATGAGAACGATATAAACATGAGAAAAGCATATCGGCTTTTTCTATTATTGATTCCGGTAGTTTTAATCGTGGGTTTCGCCGTGAAGTCCCACGCTCAGGGTATCTCACTGCCCAATATCAATATCGGCATGAAGACTACCGACAATCCCACGGAAGTCGTCAACGCTATTAAAATAATTCTAATATTAACCGTATTGACGCTGGCTCCGGCGATCCTAATTTTAATGACGAGTTTCACTCGCATTATCATCGTTTTTTCTTTTCTCCGCCAAGCGCTGGGTACCCAGCAGATGCCGCCGAATCAATTACTCGTGGGCCTTGCTTTGTTTCTTACTTTTTTTATCATGAGTCCCATTTTCAATCAGATTAACCAGAGCGCTTTGACGCCCTATCTTGACGGCAAAATTAGCCAAGAAAAGGCTCTCGATTCAGCGTTATCGCCGCTGCGTTCGTTTATGTTTAATCAAACACGCGACAGTGATTTATCTCTCTTTGTTTCCCTCTCAAAAATGGAAAAGCCAAAAACGAGAGCGGATGTTCCTACTAGCGTTTTGGTTCCGGCATTTGCGATTTCGGAACTTAAAACGGCATTTCAAATTGGGTTTATTTTATATTTGCCGTTTTTAGTAATCGACATGGTTGTCGCGAGTGTCTTAATGGCAGTTGGTATGATGATGTTACCCCCTGTCGTTGTTTCACTTCCCTTCAAAATTATGCTGTTCGTCCTGGTAGACGGTTGGGGTCTCTTAATTGGCTCAATGGTAAAAAGTTTCGGCTGAGGTAAAATATGGGTGAAGACTTAATAATTAAACTCGGGCACGACGCTCTAAAGACATCGGCGATGCTAGCGGCGCCACTTCTGTTAGGCGCCCTTGTAACCGGTATCGCCATCAGTATCTTTCAAGCCGTAACCCAAATTAACGAGGCTACTCTTACGTTTGTGCCCAAGCTTTTAATCATCGCGATAATCCTGATTTTAGCCGGACCATGGATGGTAGACCACATGAAAACCTACACTGTAAATCTTATCGAAAATATTGCTATGTACGTGAGGAAATAGGTGGAAGGAATTTATAACTTCTCAGAAATGGAAATACTCGGATTTATTCTGGTGTTTTTACGCTTGGGAGCCTTCTTTTTCGCATGGCCGATATTTGGAACCGAGTCGGTGCCTGTACCCGTAAAAATCTTATTGTCTTTGACTATCTCATTTATTGTTTTTCCTATCGTAGGCTGGAAGAAATTGCAGATTGGCATAACGGATTCGCAAATTATTGTTTTGTCCATTAAAGAAATTCTGATCGGTCTTACGCTCGGATACTTTTGCCGTATGGCCTTTTTTGCTCTCGCGATGGGTGGAAATATCATCAGCATTTCGATGGGTTTAACATCGGCTCAGTTATTTAATCCAAGCTTGGGTATCGAAGGAAATGCAATCGAGCAGTTTAAGGTGATGTTGGGTTCCCTATTCTTTCTATTCATTAATGGTCATCACATGTTTCTGACGGCAATCGTAAAGAGCTTTGAATTAATTCCTCTGACCCGGCAAAATATTTCGTTTTTAGCGTTTAGCGGTTTAGGAACGTTGCTCACCGAGATATCTTCTATTGCTATCCGGATCGGCGCGCCGGTCATGATTTCCGTTTTATTTATAAATATAGCGCTGGGCTTAGCTGGCCGGGCGGTTCCGCAAATTAACGTTTTGATTACAAGTATGCCGGTGAATATTTTAGTTGGAATATTTGCGATGATAGTCGCCTTGCCGCTTTTTGCCGTAGAAGTGGGTCAGCTTTTGGATGTTATGACAGTACGGCTTTTTCAACTTATGAAGGCAATTTGAGGGTAAATGGCTGAGCAAGACGATAGTGACAGAACCGAAGAAGCCACGCCGTTACGAAGAGAAGAGTTTCGTAAACGTGGACAAGTCGCACAGACGCGAGAGTTAGCGTCCGTGCTCTTGATTTTTTCGATGATTTTGTCATTCTATGTTCTGGGAAAGTTCGCTTACGATCAGTTTCAGCTTATCTTCGAAGAGGTGCTGGGTAAGGGATTGCTCAAAACAATTCGGCATGACACGCCATTGGATGTGTTTAAGTTTTCCCTTTTAAAAATGAGTGTAATCTTGGGCCCCGTGCTTTTACTCTGTATGGCCGCAAGTTTTATGTCTTCGGTTTTTCAGATAGGCTTTCTTAACAACGAGGAAGCGCTCGGATTTAAATGGGAGCGCCTAGATCCTGTCTCCGGATTCAAACGCATTTTTAGTTTGCGCTCGCTTGTCGAGGGATTAAAGTCGGTAGCAAAAATTTGCCTAATCGGTGGCGTCACGTACATGGTCTTAAAGAATGAAATCACGATTATCCCCATGCTGGTAAACTATTCCGTCGCGCAAATTATGGGATACGTTGGCGTTGTGCTGTTGAAACTATTAACGGCGGTAGTTGCTTTCATGGCCGGAGTGGCGGGCTTAGATTACATGTTTCAGCGCTGGGAACTTGAAAAATCCATGATGATGACTCGTCAGGAAATCAAGGATGAATTGAAATCACGTGAGGGTGACCCGATGATTCGCGCCCGCATTCGCCGTAGCCAAAGAGAAATGGCGCAGCGGCGGATGATGGCAGAAGTCCCTAAAGCCGACGTCGTTGTTACGAATCCTACGCATATTGCCGTGGCAATTCGCTATGACATGCAGACGATGGCCGCTCCAAAAATCGTCGCAATGGGCGCCGGATATATCGCCGAAAAAATAAAAGAAATCGCTCGCAAACATAATATTCCTCTAGTTGAGAATAAACCTCTGGCCCGGACAATCTTTAAAACTCTAAAAATTGGTCACTCTATTCCCCGTGAGCTTTATACGGCCGTCGCCGAAGTTCTTTCTTATGTATTCAAGCTGAAAAAGAAAGGTCTAAAGTAAAATGGAAGATCTATTTCAGTTTCTAAAAAAATTCGAAAAATTTACGAAAAACACGGATTTGCTAATGGCGGTGGGCCTCATCGGCATCTTAGCCGTTATGATTATTCCGTTACCCCCGACGCTATTGGACTTATCTCTTACGCTTTCCTTGGCGCTAAGTATTCTCGTTTTGCTTGTTGCTTTATATATTAATAAGTCACTAGATTTTAGCGTTTTTCCGAGCCTACTTTTGATCACGACTTTGCTGCGCTTATCGCTAAACGTCGCATCGACACGTCTAATTTTGGCTCATGGTCATGAGGGACCACAGGCCGCGGGTCAGGTGATTTCGGCTTTCGGTAATTTCGTTATTGGTAATAACTATGTCATCGGATTTATCGTTTTCGTAATTTTAGTCATCATTAACTTTATCGTAATTACCAAAGGTTCAGGCCGTATCGCCGAGGTCGCGGCGCGCTTTACGTTAGATGCGATGCCTGGTAAACAAATGTCAATTGATGCCGATCTAAATGCCGGTTTAATTACCGAAGAAGATGCGCGCCGCCGCCGCCGCGAGATTGAGGAAGAGGCCGACTTCTACGGATCTATGGATGGTGCCAGCAAATTCGTGCGTGGAGATGCCGTAGCAGGTATAATTATTACCCTAATAAACATCGTTGGTGGTCTCTTAATTGGAACAATTCAAAAAGGCCTAGATCTTTCAACAGCCGCGAAATATTACACGATGTTAACGATAGGTGACGGCCTCGTTACTCAAATTCCCGCGCTAATCATTTCGACGGCTGCCGGTATGGTGGTTACTCGCAACGCCAACGCTACCAACGTAAGTAGCGAAGTTGCACGTCAGTTATTAATTAACCCAAAAGCCGTTGGTACGACCGGCGGAGTGTTAGCTGTACTTGGACTGGTTCCAGGGCTGCCGACGTTGCCCTTCTTTACAATGGCAATATTTTTAGGCGGCTTGTCGTGGTTAATTCGCCGTTATCAAAAAGAAGAAACTGATCAGAAAAAACGAGAGGCCGAAGAGGCATCTCTGAAGCCGACTCAAGAAAAAGTGGAGAGTTTATTACCACTGGATGTTATCGAGCTTGAAGTGGGTTACGCCCTCATCAACGCCGTTGAATCTGATCAGACAGGTGATCTGGTGGAACGGATCGTGAGCATTCGCAAGCAATTTGCGACCGACTTGGGAATCGTGGTACCGAGTGTACATATCCGCGATAATTTACAATTAGATCCCGGAGATTACCGGGTGTTGATAAAAGGAAATAAGGTTGCCAGTGGCAAACTCAAATCTGACTGTCTAATGGCCATGGATCCCGGTAACGTGTCGCAAAAAGTAAATGGCATTCCAACGACGGAGCCGGCGTTTGGTCTTGATGCCTTGTGGATTTCAAAAAATCAAAAAGAGCAAGCCGAACTTGCTGGGTATACGGTGGTGGATATTCCCACGATAATGGCTACGCACTTAACGGAAGTTATCCGTTCGCACGCCAGCGAATTACTAGGCCGCCAAGAGGCTCAGACTCTCATTGAAAATTTTAAAAAGAATTATCCCAAAGTGGTCGAAGAACTCATACCTGACGTGCTAAATCTCGGTGGTGTCGTAAAGGTTTTACAGAATCTTTTAAAGGAAGGGATTTCCATCCGCGACCTATTAACGATTTTCGAAACTCTCGCTGATGAGGCGCCAAAGACCAAAGATCTTGATTTACTCACGGAATCCGTAAGAAAAAATCTGGCGCGGGCAATTACTTCTAAATTTGTCAATGACCGCGGAAATGTCTCCGTGATTTCCATGTCCCCGCGCATTGAAAACCTGCTCACGAACTCACTCATCCAAACCGAACAAGGCGTGCAGCTTGTGATGGATCCGGTGCTGGCACAGCGTTTGATCTCTGAAATATCAAAGACTATTGAATCAAATCCCGAAGTCGCGGCTGTGCCCGTGATTCTAACCACGCCGACTAACCGTCGGCACCTACATAAATTAACTTCACGATTTATACCTCAGTTGGCGGTAATTTCTCATAGCGAAATTTCGTCGGATGCACGGGTAAAATCAGTAGGAGTTGTGGAGTTGGACAATGCAGGTTAAAAAGTTTGAAGCCGGTACCATGAAAGAGGCCTTGGAAATGGTTAAGACCCAGTTGGGTCCTGACGCCATTATTCTTTCGGCCAAAGGTAATACCCGCAATGGCCTGCTGGGAAAGAACAGCGTTGAAGTTACCGCTGCGGTCTCCGAAACAACGCTGCAAAAAAAGCGCTTGGCCGAGTCAAAGCTTCGTGATCAGGATAAAAAGAAATTTCTATCGTCGCCGGCCCGCCAGCAAAAGGCGTTTATTGAAAACGTGATTACCGAGTACCAAAAAGAGCAAGCCGAAAAAATTCGCCCGCCCGTGACACGCGTTCCCTATGTGGACATTCATGATGAAGAAAAGCAGATGCCGGCATCCTCAGTCGGCAAAAACGTGAAAGCACTTCTGTCAAAAATCATGTCCGATGAATCTCTTGATGGCAGCGACGATCCCGTCGACCAGATGGCGAGCCGACTAAGAAATGCACGGGCGAGCATGGCGCCAGAGTTGGGTGTCCAGGAGTTAAAACAGGAAATTTCACGCCTAAAAGGCGTCATCGAAGGATATAAGTCGGATCTCCCCAATAAAATTAGTCTTCATCCCGGAGCCAGCTGGGGGGTACCTTTTGAGCTCAGCGCCATGTTTGACCGGCTTACAACAATAGGAATTAGCGAAGAAAACGCCTTTGAGCTTGTGCAAATCGCGCAAAAGCAGCTCTCTACGCCGCAATTAAAAGATAAAGCTGTGGTCGAAGCGTGGATGTTCCGTCACTTGCTCGAAACGATTCGCGTTTGTGACGATCCCTATCGCGGCCGCGTGCACCTATTTGTTGGTGCCGGCGGGCAGGGTAAAACTTCATCACTAGTAAAATTCGCTACCCATCTCGTAGTCGCCAAGAAGCATAGTGTGGCGATACTTTCCGCCGACAATTTCAAAATCGGTGCGGCCGACCAATTAAGGATTTTATCCCGAATTTTAAATGTACCTTTCGGCATGATTCGCTCGAGTGCGGATTGGGAACATTATTTAAAAGTGTTCAAGAATGTGGATTATATTCTTGTTGATTTCCCGGGCCTTTCTTTAAAGGCACCGCAAGAAGTGCAGCTCTTACAGCAATACATGCCGCCAAAATCAGTCGTACGCTCAGTGCATTACACGCAGTCCACAGTTTGCCGTGATAGCGAAGCTATCGAAATGGGAAAACGCTATCAGGCTCTTGGCATCGATGATGTGGTATTTACCTGCGTCGATGAGGCCGTACACCACGGCATTTTCTTTAATTTTCAAAAACGATTTGATGTTCCTATTCATTCCTTAGGAATCGGTCCAAAAATGCCGGAAGACTATGAGATTGCAATCAAGGAACGCGTTTTAGATTTAATGTTTAAGATCACTAAGCAAGGGTAGAAAGAGGAACGTATGATGTTTAAGCAGAAGACAAAGGTAGTTAGCTTTACTTCGGGAAAAGGCGGCGTAGGAAAAACAGTTTTACTTAGTAATGTCGCCGTTCATTTGGCCCGTCAGCAAAAAAAGGTTTTAATCTTGGATGGCGATTTCGCCATGGCTAACGTTGATATTCTCTTCGGCATCAAGGCTCAGGGAAGTATTCACGACGTGATTTTTGGCAAGAAAACGATTTCCGACGTCATCGTAAATGTGCACCCCAATGTTTACCTGATTCCCGGCGGCAGCGGGATATACGAGATGCAGTACTTAAATAAGTTTCAACGGCGAAATATATTAGACCAGCTCTCGCAAATTGGTGTGGATTTTGATTTTCTCTTGATTGATACCGCTCCGGGAATTGATGATAACGTTTTGCAGTTAAATTCCGCCAGCGGTGAAGTTTGTGTGGTCGTTACTCCGGATCCTGCATCTATCACCGATGCCTACGCACTCATAAAAGTTCAAAATCAAAAGCAGAAGGACAAACATTTCTCTATTATCGCTAATCAAGTCGGTAATGAGGCTGACGGTCTGGCTCTCTATAGACGGCTGAGTGATGTCACGCAAAGATTCCTGGATGTAGGACTTGATTATAAAGGATGTGTTCCCTACGACCCCGATTTCAGTCGGGCGACGCGTGCTAACCAACTTATTTCACTGTCAAATATGTTTGCACCTTCGAACCGTTTCATTATGAGAATTAGCGAAAACCTCAGCTCTTCCGAGGTTATGGCAGAGGAAAAAGGTGGTTTACAGTTCTATTGGGCCAATCTCCTGGAACTCGCCTAGGATCTGGCATGAAAAATTATGGACTTCTTCACGGTGCACCAATTTGCTAAACTATATCTATATTAGCGTTTTATCTTTAATGGGCGAGGGGTTTTAATGGCTACCAATGGAACTAAAAGTAATAGTAGTGCCTTGCTAAAAAAGTATAAAGACAACCCGACCAAGTTAACACCTGAGCAGAAAGACCAACTAATTTTAGAATATGCGCCGCTGATTCGTTTTATAGCGCAAAAAATCGCTGTTCGCTTACCATCAAATATCGAACTAGATGATTTGATTTCAAGCGGCGTGATAGGTCTTATGGACGCGATCGAAAAATACGATCCCACGCGCGATAATAAATTTAAAACTTATGCGGAATTCCGCATTCGCGGTTCTATTCTCGATGAATTACGTGCTCAAGACTGGGTACCTCGCTCAATTCGCGATAAATCAAAACTTCTTGACCGCACTACTATGGAGTTAGAAACGACACTGCGCCGTTCTCCCACGGACGAGGAAATTTCGGCCAAGCTTAACATGACGATCGAGCAGTTTTATGAGCTCCTAAACGAAGTTCGTCCCGTGAGCGTTCTTTCTATCGATGAGCACGCTACTTTCAGTTCCGTTGATAAGAAGTCGATCCTAAATTTATTGGAAGGCTGTAAGTTTAATAATCCTTATGTCGAATTAAATCTTAAAACCGTAAAAGATATCGTGGCCAAAGCCATCGAGGACCTTCCCGAAAGACAAAGACTCGTTCTTTCTCTTTATTATTACGAAGATTTAAATCTCAAAGAGATTGGAAAAATCCTACGCGTCACCGAGAGCCGTGTTTCCCAAGTTCATGCTCAGGCAATTACTCGCTTACGCGCCAAGCTCGCCCAAATATTCCAAGAAGCCGAAATCGAAGCCTCCTAACCGCTAAAAGGTTCCAGGTTCTTTTTGGTAGCAATAGCGCGTCAAATCCGGATTTCGGAACAATTGAAATCTCTATAGTCTTTTGAATAGATCTTTGCGCATTTCCTGCGGATTGCCGACGAATATCGCCGCGCCAACTTTTATCGCTTCTTCCGGCATACCGAAGACGGGAGAAGACTCTTTGTCTTGCACCATGGTGTAGGCTCCGCGCTTTTTTAAAGCCGCCATGGCGCGGGAACCATCCGCACCAAGACCCGTTAATAAAATCGCGCAGAGTTTGTCATTTACGGCGGTGGCCGAATTAAATAAGAAATCCACGCTAGGCCTATGAGAGCCAATTTGCTTGCGCGTATCCAAAGTAAGAGCAAGGCTACCGCGCGATTTTTTTATGCCGATATTAAAATCTCCCGTTGCCATGTACAAATGTCCCGGCTCTAGCATAGTGCCTTCGGAAATTTCACCTCTTTCTAAACCTGAGATTTCGCACATTTGATCAAAAAAGGGGTCGGCAAATTTGGATTCGATGTGCTGAACTAAAACCACCGGTGGGCACTCTTTCGGGAAGTCCACAAGCAACTTTTCAAGTATCTCGGGGCCACCTGTGCTTGCTCCGATTAAAATTGCCTTAAAGTTATGAAAGGTACGGAAGAGTGTATTTTCCTTTTTTATTTTAGGCCGCCCTTTAAAGTAGGCGCGCATGCGTTCAACTACCAGACTGGAGTTATTCCAGACATCCACGCGCTCAAAATATTCGTCCATTCCAACCTTATGCAAATCCTTTAAAGAATAATCTTTCGACTTTTCCGGTGACCCAAAAGCGAAAATCGGCTTTTTATCCAGGGCTTTTCTTAAGGCTTTAACTTCAGTGATTAAGTTTTGTTTAAAAAAATCAAGATCGATCCAGCAGAGTTTTGTGGCGTTGTCTGTTTCGGTGATGAGTTCGGCGGTTGACGCTACAAAAAGGTAACTAACGCCCTTGGTAGTGAGGTGTTCAAGAATTTGTCTTTTCAAAACCGGGGAAGTTGACAAGACAAGAACGCGGGCAGAAATGGATGGCATTTCAAGATAGTGGCCCAGAACCGTCAGCACTGTCAAATTGTTAAACAGTAAGATTAACCTTATAGAGATTTTCGAACATTTAATTCTGGCACTGCCCATGCACATAAGTCCCTGAATGCGCATGTATCTTGTTTTGTTCATTTTAGTTGGCAACCTAGCCGCCCAAGCTAAGCCCGCCAAAACCGAAATTCCAAAGTTTTCTGGAATGCTATCTTTGTCTTATCAGTCACCATTTGATTCCGTTGAAGGCCAGGACCCCATGACCCTAGTTATGGGTGGTGGCATGTATAACATTTCACGCGAGAAATCGGTCATGTTAACCTTTCGCTATTTTCAGCAAATGATTTCTTACGCCACTGACGACGGCACTCAAGGCCTGATGGACACGATGGTTATGTACTCCGACAATTCCCACGACGTTGGCGGAACTCAGGCGGCCGGTAAGGACTGGGGATTTAACTATGGTGCTGGCATGATTCTGCCAACCTCTGACAGTTCACAAAAAGCCGGTCTCTATAGTGGCATCCTTGGAAATTTCAATTTAACTTACCGCTATAAGCGAGCCACTTTTTTGCTGGGCAATACCCTGAATTATAATTTTTTTGAATGGGATACTGCAGATCCCTCCGGTTATATGCCCAACGAAGAGATCATCTTACGTAATACCGTAGCGGGCCGCTTAAATTTAAATAGCAAGCGGACTTGGTCCGCAGGGTTACAGTTTATTTATTCCACCATGAGAAATACAGCTACGAATTTTGACAACGCCTATATTTTGATGGCCGATGTCACCGGCATGTGGAACAGAAACATAATGACAAATCTTACGATCGGCGGGGCAGACCGCAAACATGATACCACTAACTTGTTTGTCTACGATCGGATGTTCGTGATGTTTGGGATAACGGTAAATATTTAAGGAGTCTAGGATGAAGGTTCAACTGAGTTTCGTAATTATTGCCGCAGTGGTTATAGGCGCCTGCACGAAAAAGCGGGACGATTACTTTCCTCAAGGGCTTGGCGAGAATCTCATCGCGATGAAGGGATTTAAGACTGATTATACCTTGAGGACAACCAAAACTAAGAAGGCCGATGTGAGCCAGAGCGAGGCGAGTAATTTGGTTGTCGGAGAAAACGGCTTAAATTTGCGTAAATTTAATATTTTTGCCAACGTGCCGACTAAAAACTTAGTAGGATATACTACGGATGCCGACCTTATTCCTAAAGACTATGAATTTGTCGGTAATTTCGAAACTAGCTATAAAATTAAATATACGTATAATGATAAATATATTCTAGTTCAGAAATTAGTCGACGAAGATACTGCCCCCGACTTTGAAATCCGCTCCTTCAGAAAATCTCTTCCCTCTCAGGCGGAGAAAACAAAAAAAGTATTACAGAAGGCAACCAAAGAGAAAAGGGAAAAGCGTGAGCCGGTTTATGTGACGATGCTGGGGTGCCCTGTCACTTATTACCGTGTAGAAAATCAACTCAACAGAAATTTAGAAAAGACCAAGGCGCTTACTGAAATAACTGTGCGCTACCCAAATGAGGCCACACACTTTCGCGTGAAGAAAGAAAACTGTAAGCGATTTGTGAATGCGCCAATTACGGATGTTTTGCCTAAGGATTATTTTAAGGGCGAGTGGTATTTTTCGGAAACGCTCATCGATGCGAACCGTGAAATGAAGTCATTTCAAGGTTTCGAATTAAATCAAAAGTCACGCTACCGACAAGCGAGTCGGGTAGAGTTCCAGAGCACTCAATTTTCACTTCGTGCAATTGATACGAATATTCCTGAAGAAGAAAAACGCAAAAAGGAAAAGGCAATCCGCGAGGGCCGTGATGAAAACGGCGTTGAGGAAGCTCCGGTTGTAACTATTCCCTTAAAAAACCGTCTTTCTTTCCGCGTCGACGATAATGAAGCTATTTCGGAAACAACAGACGAACGCATTCATTGGAAAAACCGCGATTACATTCAAATGGACTTCCGCCGCACTTCGGGAAATTTGCAGATTCGAGACGAACACGCGGAAGCGATGGATTTTGAGGTAGGTCAAGATGAAAATGGCCGCGACTATTTTTCTATTGTGGTCAATGACAGAAAGCAAGGCGCGCGTCTGCGCTATGCTTTCCGCCGTATTGTAGAAGATGATACATACGAACCACGTACGTACTTTCAAGACGATAACAACTACTTTGGCTTTTTTACGACGGCAAAGATGTTCGTGCCTTCCCTTGAGGGTATTTTAAATCAGGATGATATTGATAAAAACTTCCTTATTGCTCGTCATAATATTAAGCGCGGAAAAATTGAGTATCGCTTTACTCATAATAGTCCAGAGAAATACCGTCCCGTAGCGATTAAAGCTTTAAAAGCCTGGGAAAGTGCGTTTAAACAGGCGGGCATGGACGTAAAGTTTGAGATTAAAGCTGACGCTCCAGACGTAAATCTCGGTGACCTTCGTTACAATATTATCAATCTTATCGACGAAAATGGTGGCCGCTTTTTGTTAGGCTATGGACCGTCGATTATCGATACGCAAACTGGTGAAATCGTTTCGGCCACGGCAAATATTCGCGTAAGCGCTATTCGCGAAATTGAAGCTATGATGGTCAACAATTACGTACGCGAAAAAGTTGGATTCCTTGAGAACAACTATCCTTGCTTGGTAAGAAATATCAGTATTCCGGAAGAAAGAAAGTATCCGAAGGAGTATGCCGGTACAAAGCGCGCGAAATAAAAACTGTAATACGTTTCGCACACATCATTACGCGAAATTCAAAATGATCGAAGAAAAGTGTCCGAAGTTAAAGGCCTACGCCGAGAAGCGAGCTGGTAAAGAAAATCGTGACAAATTTATTTCTGGCGCTGAAAAAATGATTAACGACGAGGGAAAGGCATTGCTTACACAGTGTGTGGATGCTGTTGTGGAAGACCAATTAATGGGAACCCTTGTTCATGAACTTGGGCACAATTTAGGACTACGCCACAACTTCGCGGGCTCTACTGATAAAGAAAATTTCTGGAATGACCAGTGGATCAATACAAACATGCCCGGAGTTCTTGATAAAAATCTTGGCGCATCAATAATGGATTACGATAGTCCGGCAGCGGAAGCGCTTCGCCTGCCTGGAAAGTATGACGTAGCCGCATTATTGTTTGGTTATGGTGGTAAAATCATTAAGGCAAATGGCTTTAAAGGAAATGTCATCGAAAAGGATCAGACAATTACTCTAAATCCAAAGCGCAGCATCGAAGGCAATCTTACCGATGCAAAGTTAACATTAAAAGATACTCATCGCTTTAAATACTGTACCGACGAAGATGTCATGGCAGAAAGTGACCCGATGTGCGCTCAGCATGATTACGGTACAACACCTCTTGAATCGACACTCCACCGCATGGCCCAAATCGAAATCGATATGGCAGAGCACTCGTTCCGCTACGACAAACCTCAGTCAGTAGTGCGGGATCAAGGCTTTTGGATTTTATATAAAAAGCATCGCTTTCAACCTTTACGCCGTATGTACGAAGAGTGGCGTTGGCAAATGGAGTCTCGCGTCCGTATTCCCTGGTCGATTTACAAGAAGATAGATGACCCCAATAAACATATTCGTGAATATCTAAATCAAGTCAGGGCGATTCGCAAATCTCTCGGCGACAACAATGACGGTTACTATGTGTCTAGTAATATTATTTTTGAATTCTTACTTAATATGGTCATGCTGCCAAATAAATATTGTGTAGGAATTAAAAACAAACAATTAAAGCTGATCGAATTAGATTTTGCCCGCAATGACAGATTCCAGAAGTATCGCCGTATGGGACAGTCCGTAAGCATCGAGTCATGTGAGGCAGCGGCTCTCCAGGAGGTGTTTAAAAATGAATTCGATGACGGTAAATACCTCGGTGAAATTGGTTTCGAAATTAATGATGTCGCTTTTGTAGAAAATCAAGTTGATCGGGATCGACGGCCATTATTCGACGTCGAAAGCTTCCGCAACTTTAGAGAGGCAGCTCTGGAATATTTGGTTCGCTGGAAGGATGGCGATGCAACTGTTCAATCCGACATTCGCGGAGTTCGCCGCTTCTTTCCACGCTTTATTGATGAACCCCATTTTAGACACCGCGTGTTCCAAGCATTTTTGGACAGAAATTATTTTGGCTTGATAGTAGCCCCCTTAGGTATTGATGCAAAAGTCGATGATGCGAGGACCGCGCTTGCCGATATTAATAAGATGACTTTTTTACCCTATTTGCCGGACGACATGAGTGACCGATATGTAACTAGCGTCCCTAAGTTTATGATTGAGCAGCAAATTATTAGCTATTTTGCCAATACATTTAAGGATCGCTTAAAGATTTCTCAAGGACCTACCGGTTGGGAGCGTGACGATGCCGATGGCGCCAGAATGTTCGGCGTAGAAATTTCTGATCAACCAACATCCGCATGTTTTTCTGGCGCAAAAACACCACGCGCTGAGCTGTCGATAGAGGAAATTGCGAATAATCAGAAGAAATCGGCTCCGGCTAATTCCACTCCTGTTAGTCAGCCGGCACCAGTACCTCAACCAGCGCCCGCCACACCTGAAGCGGCAGCGACAGCGCCCGCCACACCAGATTCTATTACGGCGGCCCCCGCAACTGCGGCGGCTGGCAGCGCAACTCCAGTTCAGCCAGTCACTCCAACTCCTGGTCAGTTGGTCTTAAGCAAACGCTACTTGTGTCCCGACGACGTTCGTTACAGCTACATGTCAAAAATGACGATTGAGAAGTATAACTTGGCCAGAGATCGTTACATTGGTTATAGCAAATTGCCATTGCATAAAGACGATGTAGACGGACATATGATGGGCCACGAACTTCAAATGGGCTTAGAGATGATGAAGCGCTATATGGAGCCGCCGGTTAACCAATAACTAATTATTCTCCTCGGGCCGTCGATTGGCGGCCTCGAGAAATACCGCTTTTATTTTATCCAACAATCTTGCCTCTGATTGTCTAACGGCTTCACGCGTAATTCCGTAGTGATCGCCGACTTCTTGCAGGGTCATTGGATTATCCGCCAGCATGCGGTTCTCTAATAGATAGAGTTCTTTTTCCGTTAATGACGGACGGATTTTATCGATGTTCTGGCGCAAAAGTTCGAGCTGTTCTAGTAAACTTAGTTGATCATCAATGCTCAATTCGTCGGGATTTGATTGAAAGTCCAAAAGCCGCGATTGTGACTCGCCATCCAATGGAGCATCAAGGCTTACATCTTTCGCGCCTAAGCGTTCTTGCATCAATTCAACGTCTTTTTCGCGTACCCCCAAACGGGTACTAATCATTTTCACGTTTGGAGTGAGGCCCTCGGCCTCCATCAGTTCCTTTTCTTTCATCAAGTTATAGAAAAGTTTTTTCTGATTTTGTGTCGTCCCAATTTTTACCATCGAGTAATGTTTCAGGAGATATTCACGGATGTAGCCGCGGATCCACCAAACGGCATAGGTGATTAGGCGGGTACCCTTGTAAGGATTAAATTCGCGGACCGCGCGCATTAAGCCCACGTTTCCTTCTTGTATTAAATCAATTAAGCGCGCGCCAAACTTCGAATATTCCGCCGCAATTTTTACGACAAAACGTAAATTCGAAGTCACTAGTATTTGTGCGATCGCGGGATCCTTAGTGTTAAAATATCTTACCGCCAGCTCATGCTCTTTTGCTTTGCTCAGCAGGGGATATTTTTTTATTTCCGCTAAATACGAAGTTACCGGGTCCGAAGAAACAAGTGCGCGCGGCTCGGCCACCGCCGGGGGATTTCTTAGAGCTGCGTCGTCATCGAGAACAATTTCGGCCGTTACTTTTCGCGGTTCAACTTTTGCGGGCTTTTTTGCAACTGACTTTTTCGCAACCGCTTTTGGCTTGGCTGTCGTTTTTGCCTTGGCGGTAGCCTTTGCCTTTACTTTCGGGGTGGATTTTATTTTGGTTTTTTTCGGGGGCATCTTACCCTAAAAGCTTACCGAGCTTTTTCTCCAAAACTTCTTGAACCTTGGCTTTAAAAGGTGTGAGTAAAAATGAAAGATCTACTTCTAGATTAACGCGGCAGCCGGCGTCTTTGTTTTCAACCAGTAAATTAGCCGTAAAGCCTCCGCCCTTGGCGGTTCCGCACATTTTTTCGTCATTAAAGTTGAAATTGATCTTTGAATCGAGCTTCTTAATGCCTTCATCTGTGGTTAAAAAGCCTTTAACCTTTTGATAAACATCTTTAGCACCGGATTTAGAGTCAAAATTTATGTTGAATTTTGGCATAATCTTCAATGTAGGCCCTATTGCCGAATCTGTCAAATCGTGGCATTCTGAGCAGATGAAAATTCAATCTATTAGGGGCATGAACGATATTGGTGACAAAGACATCCATCTTTGGCGCTATGTTGAGCAAAAAGTCCGAAAACTTTACGAGCGATTCGGTTTCTCTGCGGTCATTACCCCGGAGGTCGAGTCCACTGCGCTTTTCCAGCGTGGAGTGGGCGAAACTTCCGATATCGTCGAAAAAGAAATGTACACTTTTACCGACCGCAATGGAGATAGTTTAACTTTGCGGCCCGAAGGTACTGCTTCCGTAGTGCGCGCCGTTATCCAGCATAACTGGATGTATGAAAACTCGACTCTAAAACTTTACTATTTCATGCCCATGTTCCGTCACGAACGTCCACAAAAGGGCCGTTACCGCCTTCACTATCAGTTCGGATTGGAAATTTTTGGCGTTGCCGGTCCCGAAGCGGATGTGGAAGTTATTTCGCTACAAGCGTTACTATTCAAAGAACTGGGGCTTACGGATGTTTCGTTACAAATAAATTCCATTGGCTGCAAAGTTTGCCGGCCGCCCTTTCGCGACTTACTTTTAACGGAGTTAAACAAAATCAAAGATAAGCTCTGTGGTGATTGCCACCGCCGCATGGATAAAAATCCGTGGCGTGTCTTTGATTGCAAAGTGGAAACTTGTAAAGCGGCCGTTAAAAATATGCCCACTCAAATTGAGCATCTTTGTGCTGATTGCGAAAAACATTTCTCGGGCTTAAAAGGCGGTCTAGAAAATCTTAATGTCGAGTTCAAAGTAAATCCCCACATCGTGCGCGGCCTTGATTATTATTGCCGTACTTGTTTTGAATTCACCACCGATCGTATCGGCGCTCAAGGCACTGTTTGCGGTGGCGGCCGCTATGATTATCTTTTTGAAGAGTTTGGCGGAAAGGCTACGCCCGGGTTTGGCGTTGGAATGGGTTTTGAACGCCTCCTCATGCTCTTAGAAAATAAAAAAGAAGAAGTGCAGCCAAAGCCAGATATCGCCCTCGTTTATGCGGATGACGAAGGCCGCGCTTATTGTCAAAAGCTCGCCTACAAATTACGTGCGAAAAATCTTTATGTTGATTTGGACTTAGAAGGGCGTTCGGTGAAATCACAATTTAAGCGCGCTAATAAAATCAATGCGCGTTACGTATTAACCATTGGTAGCCGCGAGGTTACGGAAGCCAAAGGTAAAATAAAAAATATGGCAACAACACAAGAAAAAGAAATTACTTTGGGACTTACCGACGATGGGTTGGAAAGAGTTATAGAAGAGGTTCGGTCATGAAATTTTTAAGCGAAGTTAAAAGAACACATTATTGCGGCAGTCTAAACGCGTCCCATGCCGGGCAAACCGTGGTGCTCATGGGTTGGGTCGATACCCGACGTGATCATGGTGGATTGGTGTTTGTGGATTTACGTGACCGCGAAGGTATCGTGCAAGTGGTATTAAATCCCGCGCAAGCCAATACATCTTCGTCTAAAGACGTGCGCGGGGAGTATGTTCTTGCCGTTCATGGTAAGGTGAACCGCCGTCCTGACGGCATGACTAACAAGAAAATGAAAACTGGCGAGATCGAAGTTGTTGCCGACACTTGCGAAATTTTGTCGCGGGCAGAGACTCCGCCCTTTGGCATTCATGATCACGACGTTAATGAAAATTTACGCTTACAATACCGTTATCTTGATTTGCGCAGTCCACGCCTGCAGAATTTTATGCGTGTCCGTCACCAGGTGATGCAGACCACGCGGGAATTTTTATCTAATGAAGGTTTTTGGGAAATTGAAACTCCCATTTTGTACAAAAGCACCCCCGAGGGCGCGCGCGATTACTTAGTTCCCTCGCGCGTTCATCCGGGGCATTTCTACGCCCTTCCGCAAAGTCCACAAACCTTAAAGCAGCTCCTAATGGTTTCGGGTACGGATAAATATTTTCAAATCGCCCGCTGCTTTCGCGATGAGGATTTGCGTGCGGATCGTCAGCCTGAATTTAGTCAAATTGACTGTGAAATGAGTTTTATTTCGCAAGAAGACGTCCTGCAAGTCAACGAACGCCTCATTCGCCATATTTGGAAAAAAATCAAGGGTGTAGAAGTCGACAAAATTCACCGTATGTCATTTGACGAAGCGATGAACCGCTACGGTAATGACAAGCCTGATATCCGCTTTGGTTTGGAGCTCCATGATCTCGCCGATAAAGTAAAGGGCAGCGGCTTTAAAGTTTTTGACGACGCTATCGCCAGCGGTAATTCCGTAAAAGGATTTGCATGCCCTAAAGGGGGAGAATTTTCGCGCGGCCAGTTTGATAAACTCACCGAAATCGCCAAAAAAGCCGGGGCTAAAGGACTTATCTGGATTAAATCAGAAGCCGGCGGAAAAGTTTCGTCACCGATTAGCAAGTTTTTCTCCGAAGAAAAATTAATGGACCTCCTTAAGGCTTGCGGCGGTAACCAAGGCGATTGTGCGCTTATCGTTGCCGATGAATTCGAAACAACCTCCAAAGCATTATCCACATTGCGCCTACATTTGGGTGAGGAATTAAAACTTATCGATAAATCCAAAGATGTTTTCTTATGGGTTTTAGATTTTCCGCTCTTTGAATACGACCCCGAAGCTAAACGCTGGGCCGCGCGCCATCATCCCTTCACGATGGCGAAAGATGAGCATATTGATATCATGTTAAAGCAAGACACAAAGCGCTTTGGCGAAGTAAAAGCACAAGCCTATGACCTCGTTTGCAATGGCTATGAAGTTTTAGGCGGAAGCATTCGTATTTATCGTCAAGACGTTCAATCCGCGATGTTCGCGGCGCTTGGTCTTTCCGAAGAAGAAGTAAAACACCGTTTTGGCTTTTTCATCAATGCGCTAAAATTCGGAACGCCTCCGCACGGTGGATTTGCCTGGGGACTTGACCGCTTGGTCATGATTCTTTGTGGTACCGACGCGATCCGCGAAGTTATCGCGTTCCCAAAAACTTTGAAAGCCACCGACATGATGTCAGAGGCGCCCACGACCGTTGACCGGGCCCAGCTCTTGGAGCTCGGCATTCGTCTAGCACAGAAGGACAAAGAATAAATATCTCAAGATGAGAATCAACCCGCCGATAAGTTCTTATCAGGGGCAGGAGGCCTCTGGCGCTTTCACAGGAGGTGAATCGTGCAGAAAATCAGCGGAATTCTTCCAGGATCTTCACGTGTGACGTCCGTTGATCTGAAGTCATCGCGGCCCGTGCGCCCCGGTGTACCCGGTTTCGGTGCTCCCCAGGGAGAATCAAATCTTCGGGATCAGGTCACTCGCAGTCAGCTTACAATGCAAGACCCTAATTCCATAGAGGTGCCACGCTGGCGCTCTAAAGAAGACACCAATGCCGAAATTGCCAGATCCCTTTCGGATCAGTTTTTTCGCCGGCGGGTGGAGCAACCGGAAGTGGAAATTAGCGATAGCGTTACCATGGCCGAAGCCACACCCGAGGGAGTAAGTGGCCTAGACATGATGGACGTTCTTGTTAACGACATTACCAACGACAATCGCGACACTTATCGGGGATTCAGCCAAGACTTGTCTGAGGCCGGAGATAATTCTCGAACGGGTAATTTGGTCGCGGATAAACAAGAAAATATTAATTCCGCCGCGAAAAAGGGATTAGCCACTTATCAAGCCGAAGGCGAAGATACGGAAGGCGCGGCCCTAGACACAGTCGCTTAAGCGATAGGGTCGACAACAATACCAAATTCTTCTAAGGAAGAAATTTTATATATGCCATCGACTTTTCGTAAGCCGGTGGCATATCTTTTAGCAACCACGATCATATCAAGTCCAAAGCGAATCATTTGCCGGATCGTTTGGGTCTGCCATTGGGGCGCGCCCAGACTCACTAACATTTCCAAACGCAGCAGAGCCTGCTGCGGATTTTCCGCATGTAATGTCCCTAAGCTTCCGCCATGACCCGTTGAGAGGGCTAAGATAAGATCCTTGGCTTCGGCGCCGCGGACTTCTCCAACAATAATACGGTCGGGCCGCATGCGTAGTGCTTGCTGAATTAGTAAAGTCTGATCAATCGTCGGAAGTTTTGCTTGGGAATCAAAACGTGTGAGGAGTTTGGTGGATAGCGGGTTAGGCAAGACAAGTTCATTGGTATCTTCGATCACAAGAGCTCTTTCGGTTTCACCAATTTCTCCAAGGAGCGCATTGACTAACGTGGTTTTTCCGCATCCTGTGTTTCCAACCACGAGAATATTTTTCTTTTCATTTACTGCCAGATTTAAAATCGCGTTTTGTTCGGCAGATAACATCTCTCGCGCCTGCAATTCATTTAATGACCACTTTTTAACTCGCACCCGGCGCAGATTGATAACAGGATATTCTGATACGGGCTGACTGGTGATTTGCAGACGAAAATCCCGCCAGCGGCCGTGAATAAATGGCATGACATAGCTTAGTTCGACTCCCGCTTCATGGCATAAGCGGCGCAAGAATAGCAAATAAGTAGATTCCGACAAAAAGCTGTCAAAATGAAGTGTTAAGCGCCCGCATCTTTCTACGGCAATCGAATCTTTGTTACATACGATAATTTCGGTAATTTCCGAGTCTTGTAGTAACTCTTCGAGGGGACCCCAGCCGAGATACTCGCGCCGGATTCTTTTGGCGTCTTCGTCGTTTTTTACGCGCGCCTGAATCGCCTCATTTATCCTCTGCAAAAATTGCTCAGTCGAAAGCGATTCGGACTTATCGACATTTTCAAGCGAAATCGCGTCAATTTCTGTTTGTATTTGAGTAACTATCTCGCGAATATTAGAGTTCATTTTTTTCCCAGTCTTGCGGCAGTTCTAACTTCTCATCGCCATCATTTGGTAAAACTATCTCGGGCGTTACAAAAATGACTAATTCGGATTTCCGCTCATGGAAATCGCGCGAAGAAAAGAGAGGGCCTAGTATGGGAAGATTTTGTAAACCTGGCAGGCCCTCTTGCGAAAGTCCCTTGTCTTCACTTATCAGTCCAGACAAAGCAATTGTACGGGACTTAGTTAAATCGAAGTGACTTGTCGTGCGGTTTGAAATCATCGCGGGGATTTCTTCTACTTTTTTACTTTCATCTAAGTTAGAAACTTCGGTTTCTATACTTATACTCATTTGACCCTGATAATCAGCTAGCGGCTTTACGCGCAGTTGAACGCCGTAGCTTTTCCAGGTAACACTCTTTTGCCGGTAACCCACGTGGCGGATAGGGATTTCTCCACCGGCAAAAAAGCTGGCCTCCTTACCACTTCGGCAAAGTAAAGTGGGGGAGGCCAGTATACGGCCCCAGCCTTTAGCTTCGAGCATCCGTAAAATTAAAGAATTCTCGTCACGTAAAACCTGGGCGGTATAAGCTTCGGGCCATTTTATTCCTAAATTTTGAACTTTATCGCGGTGAACGCTGGCAATGAGAATATTCGTTCGCACCATCGGAGCCATGGCAATAGTGTTGGGGTTAGCGACTACCTCTAATCCCGTCGGCCGCAAAAAGTATTCGTTAATTCGCCGGGGATAAGAAATAGTCGGTGGTCCATCGAGATTTATATCACCTCGAGGCAGGTGCCGGCTCTCTAAGTAACTGAGCAACATTTTTCGAGTTTCCGGTTTGGCGCGAGGATGAATTCGCGCGCGAAATATAAATTTTAATTTTTGCGTATTTAAATTTATCATTTCCCGCCAATCGGCGGCCCGCAGCAGTTCGCCGGTAACGATTATTTGCGGGCGGCGGACTTCGACCCTGATCCCCATCATTTCAGCGGCGAGCTCTTTTATTTGCTGGTACTCCGCGAACTCTTCTTTGCTTAACACGGCAAAACTTAAGCGGTTACTGTCGATCGTTATTACGCTATTGCCCGGCGATTTTCCGCGCACAGTAAGGTGCCCGTTTATGGCTTTAATTTGTAGATTTCTACCATTGGTGACAATGATGTTAGATCGCGGGGAAATTTTGGATTTAAAAAATTCGCCAACTTCGATAACGATATCGCTGGAAGACGCTACCGTGCCGTAAAAACAAACTATAAAAAATATTTTCATTTGCGAGACGAGTATGCAACTTGGGAGCGAAGTTACTTAGGCATTAGGGAGAGAAAAGTAAACGCGAACTTTGCCGTCCGGAAAATCAAACTTCAATTCGGATTTATGTTGTTTAAGCTGGGCTTGACAGATGCTAAGGCCCAATCCCAAGCCTTTGGAGTGATTCATAATGTCTTCGTTAATATTAAATGGCTTAAGAATATAGTTTACGGTCTTTTCATCGAGGGCGTCACCGGCGTTTTCCACGCCGATTTCCACATTTTCCTTCTTTTCCTTGGCAAAAACCTTGATAGTTTCGTCCTTTTTGCCAAAGCGAATCGCATTGTGAATAAGCCGGTAAAGAATTTTTATGAGCTTTTCTTCATCACCTAATACTTTTATATCGGTGCCCGAAAAGGAAAGCTTTTGAGTTTTTGGCACATGGGTCGCGGTCATGTCCTTGACCTTTTCAAACACGGTTTCTAGAGAAGTCTTCTTCATTTTTACCGGGGTCTGATTAGTTTCCGCCGCTAAGAGCTCCATGACTTCCGAAATTAATTGCGACAGTCTTTCCGTAGCCTGGCGGATCCGCAGTAGATATTTTTTCTGATCTTCATCCTGTAAACTTTCTTCTAAAATCGATGAGTAATTTATAAGACTCGTAAGCGGGGTTTTAAGCTCGTGATTAATTAAAATCATGAACTGATCTTTTGCTGCATCTAAAGTTTTTAATTCTTCAAGAGCTAGACTTAAGGCCTTGTTTTTTTCTTTTAGTTCAGCCGTTAACTCAAAACGCTCCACGGCTTGCGCTACCGCCGTTGTTAAATCGGTGGGATCCCAGGGTTTGGTAACGTAGCGGTAAATATGCCCAGAGTTGATGGCATCAATGACGGATTCAATATCGGCGAATCCCGTTAACAAAATCCGCACCGCTTCAGGATGTGACTTCAGGGATTCCTTAAAAAACTGGACTCCCGTCATGTTCGGCATGCGTTGGTCGCTGATGATGACGGTGACGTTTTCGTTTTGTAAAACCTTGAGTCCCTCTTTGGCGGAAGTTGCCTTCAGCACACGGTACTTTTTGCGAAACAGTCTCTCGAGAGCGTCACAAATGTCGGGTTCATCATCGATACAAAGAATAGTATGTTGCATGGACGACTCTTAGTGTAAGATTGAGATGTAGAGATGTCTATTTGGTTTTGCATCGACAAAGGTCGAGTTGTTTTTGCGAGTGTAAAAATGAGTCAAGTTACGCCGGTAATTTGTCGAAACGAGTACTGAATAAGTGTTTTATTTTTCAGGAGATGTTTATGAAAAGTAGAGTCGGTTCGGTTTTCGCGATAGTATTCGCGATCATCTTTGCTGCCTCAAATGCCTCTGCGCATTCGAGCATGTTCGGCAGCGGAATGTACGGGGGCTTACAGTCCTGTCCATTTCCCTACGGAATGCCTGCTGGCGTTTTGAATACCTACGACGATATCAGCTTTAACAACACAAAAATCGGTGATCTTTCTAAAGAAGAACGCGAAATCAAAGAGCAAAAGCGCGATGCCGAAAATGACATGAAGGACGCTGTAAAGGAAATCAAAGACGCGTTTCAAAAAGATTACGCCGATGCGATCATCGAACACTTAAAGGGCAACACGCGTTGTAATGATTATGATTGGTCAAATGGCTGGGGAAAAAACGCTGAAGATTACGAGAATGCCTGCCAACCCTTGCGTGGAACAAGCAAAAACGGAACTCCAAGTAATGACCCAGACTACTACAAATATAACAAAGAAGGTGGTAAGGGCGGCGGTGCAGCTCCTGAAGCCAATGATTTTAATTTTGAAGAGCTAAATAAAATCTATAATTCGGCGCCTCCGGCACCGTCGACGGACCGCGACTCCGCCGGTGCCACCGGAGCTTGGATAAAAAATATTTTAAATTTCTTTAAGAAAACACCTGAAGTTGAGTCCGAACGTATGCCAGCGACGGGAGCGGCGAAAGGCCCCACGGAGGCCCAGCTGCGTGTTAGCTGTAATCAGCAAAAAATCCCGACGGGTTTACCGCCAAAGAAATGGATGAAGGCTTGCCCCGTTGGTTGGCCAAATTCAGAATTGCCGCCGGGTATTTGTAGCAATAAAGAAATTACCAAACCTGATGTTAACACGAGCCGTTGTTTAGACGCGCTTAAGGACTTCCGCAAAAACTTCCAGGACAAGCAAAACGCCGAAAACGATCTTAAAATCGTAAAAGATCAAATCAAAGAACTGCGTAGCGAAAATAAGCGGCTCGCTAAAGATTTCCGTAAAGAAATGAAGGACGCGCAAACTGAAGCCGTTTACTGTCCTGAGTGTCAGATTTACGAATCGCAACGCCGTTACGATCAAAGTTCGACGCCAAGTAAGATTGGCAGTTGGATTCAAAATTTAATGCCGCTCATGGTTTTAGGCGGTGGCGCTTATCTAAATTACCAATTCGGTAAAGACTATATGGATAATGCGTCCAAGCTCGGTTACTTAACGGGACCAACGCCATCATTTTTAAGTTATGGTTGGCCAATGCTTCTTGGCGGTGTTTACGGTTCTGTTGCGAGTGCCGTCAGTGGTGGATTTGGATGTAGCGGTGGACCATGGGGTGCCGCTGGTATGTTTGGCCCGTATGGTATGGGCGGACTTTACGGGGGTGCCGGTGGCGCTTTCGGAATGCCGCCATGGATGATGGGGTCGCCAATGGGTGGCGGCGCCTTGATGCCCGGAATGGGTCCGTGGGGTATGGCTTCACCATTTGGATTGATGAACCCGATGATGATGGGTATGGGCGGGCTCGCGATGATGGGTATGGCCGGCGGAGTTTTCCCGGGATTCCCGATGGGCGGTTTCGCTGGAGTCGGCGGACTTGGTTTAGCAATCGGTGGAATGGCTGGAATGGCCGGCGGTGGAGTTTTCCCAGGATTTCCAATGGGAGGAATGGCTCTCATGGGAATGGGAGGAATCGCCATCGGTGGCATGGGTGGAATGGCACTTATGGGTATGCCTGGTATGGCTATGCCTGGCATGGCTATGGGTGGAATGGCGCTTATGGGTATGGCTGGAATGGCTTTTCCGGGAATGGGAATGGCGGTACCTGGATTTGCGATGGGCGGCATGGCTGGAATTGCAATTGGTGGAATGGCCGGAATGGCTGGAATGGCCGGCATGGCAGGTATGGCGGGCATGGACATGGGCATGACCATGCAGTTCCAAATGATGCAGCAACAAATGCAAATGCAACAATATCAAGCGATGATGGGTATGCAAATGCAAATGCAGCAACGAGCAATGGCTCGTCAACAAATCGTCGCTTCACTTAGCCAAGAAATGATGGCGCTGCAAATGCGCATTCAGCAAGTCTCAATGGGACTTGATGTCGGCATGGCCGGTGGCATGGCTGGTGGCATCGGCCCGATGGGTCCCGGATTCCCCGGTCCTTATAGTGGTGGACCTTTCCCACCACCTTACGTGCCTCCGTATTTACGACCTGGCGTAAGCTTCCCGGGTTACTTCAATAGCGGTGCGTTCCAATTTGGCGGATTCGGCCGCTAAATAGTTGCTGATAAAATTTTTTATGACATAACCACTCTTGTAAGGAGTGGTTTTTGTCTTTTAGCGGTACCATCGAAAACTGTTATGACAGTCACGTGCATTGGTTGGCTACCGGCCAGTCGCAAATGCGTCTAAATTTGCGTGGTTTAAAGCAGGTTGATGATATCCGCGGGCAGAAAATTTTGCCAACTTACTTTCGTGATAATTGGCTCGTGGGTTTTGGTTGGGACCAAAATATCTGGCCACAAAAACAATTACCAAATCGCCACATCTTAGACGAATTATTTCCAAACCATCCAGTTTCCTTTTCTCGTGCCGATGGTCATGCCGTTTGGGTAAATACCTTAGCCTTAAAATCAATTGGTTACTGGCAAAGAGGCCTGCCTGATCCTACGGGCGGTAAAATAGTAAAAGACTACGAGGGGTGGCCCACGGGTGTTCTCATCGACATGGCGGCAGAGAAAGTTTGGCGCGAAACTCCCGAACTAAACGCGGACCAAATTAAAGACGCGCTCCTTCTGGGTCTAAAAGTATTTAATCAAGCGGGATTTACTCATATTCGCGATATGACCTGCAATAAAGAGCAATGGTCGATCGCAACTCAACTAGATCAGACAAAGAAGTTAACTCTCGCCGTCGAACAATTTTTTAATACAGATGATCCAAATAATTTCGCCCGCGTTTTGGATTTTGTCGAAAATGCAAAGCGTGAAGAGACTCCCAATTTGCGGGTAAAAGGTTTGAAAGTTTATTTTGACGGTGCACTGGGTTCAGAGGGTGCGCTGCTTAGCCAGTGCTATTGTGGAAAAAATCATAAAGGTTTGCAGATTATTTCCGCCGATCTAATGGAAGAGATAATGCACAGGACGTGGGAAAAGAATTTTGAACTTGCCGTCCATGCCATTGGCGATCAGGCCGCTCACTTAGTCGTGCAGACCGCGCAAGGGGTCTGGCAAAAGCACCCGCGTGGACTACTCCATATCGAGCATGCCGAAATGTTACGTCCGGAAACAATAAAACTTATGCGGGGTCAGAATGTACAATGTCATATGCAGCCTTGCCACTGGCTTACGGATAAAAATTTCTTAAAAGAAAAACTAGGGCCTTTATTTGCGCATGTCTTTCCGTGGCTTTCTCTAAAGGAGAACGAGATTTATTTTGATTTCGGCAGTGACTCTCCCATTGAGCCGCCGAGTTTAAAAAACAATTATGTGGCGATAAAAGAGCTGGCCTTGCAGGGCATTGGTCACGCTGATTTTGATGTCTCCCGTGTTCAGTCGCATCCTGATCCAACATGGGCGCCGAATTCCTACACGAAGTTTCAAAGCGGCGAACCCACGGAAATTGTTTTCCGTGGAGAAAAACTTTAATCCTCATCAACTGTCGCTACCGGCGGTGCCGTTCTTGGTGCTGTCTGAGTTTGTTGGGAGGAAATCAAGACAATAGCTCCGATTAAAAATATTGAACCCCAGATTATACTATTTCTGCTTTTGTAACGAGATTCGGCGACCGGCTCGGGGCGGCTAATAAGATTATACTCCGGTAAAAATTTACTATTTGGCTTTAACTTCCAGCCGCCGCTCCACTCCCGCTGACATTCAGTGCTAAAAATCGCAATATATTTTTGGTTTTTGTTAACAGCGTTGTCTAATTGCGGATTATCACAACTTCCTGAGACTATAAATTTTTGCTGAAAATTAATGGTTTCAAATTGTTGGCTATGACGAACTTCCGAATGGGGTAAAAGCTGATCCGACAAAAATGTAAGCCGGTAGCTATCAGGGATAATTTTTTGACCCGCCAGCCGGTTGAGGTCGAGGGATCTCCCATTTACTAATATAATTTCCCACGCATTAAGGACCGTCACGGGAAAATTCAACGCTCTAGCCTCCTGACTCCAAATTTCGTTTATCAACCTTTGAGTCGTAGCGCTTAGCGCGCTAACCTCGGGGATTTCACCTAAGCTAAACGTCAGAGCTCTTTTAACCCAAAAACGCTTTTCTTCCGTGCTCTTTGAAATTTCGGCAAGTGACAAGAACGCATGCGTAATAAGCATTTGGTCGGCTGGGGGCCAATCGTAATCCAGGCTTAAGGCAATTATTTCGTGAAAGAATGGGCGTGCGGCTTCGCTGTCACCCTTAAGTAGCAGGGCCTTTGCGTCTATGAATTTCGCACGTAGTACCTTTGTTTTTGCGGCTTCTTCTTGCGTGTTTAAGTAAAATTGCGAATACGTGATGCCCTTGCTATCTATCCCCACTAATTTATTTTTGCTGTTTAAGTCCGTCCCTTCGCCGAAGAGTAAAATTGGCGAAGCTTGTACTTGAACAGTTATTAGTAGCCAACAAATTACTTTATTCATATTGAATCCTCGCTTTTATCTTTTTACTTTGTAAAAATTGGGGACGGTTACGTTTAGGATTGTGGATTGTAACGAAAAATGGAAAATCGGCCTTAACCAAATTTGCCGACTGCTCACTGGGGACAAGGATCGCAAATTTTTTTGGATCTAGCGGCGCTCTTAAGATTTTAACTTGTCTTGCAACTAGTTTAGAGTTTTGAAATAAGTCAACGACGCCAAAGGCGCCCAGAATTGCATCTAAGGCTTCGGTGTTTTGAACCTCGATCGGAACAAGCACGTGGCCTTCGGGAACGTAAGTGTCGGCCGACTCCTGTGCTTCAGCCGGTGCCGCTGTTTTAGTTTCGGGCTTTGAGATCTCCCAAAGAACGGCTAAAAACCCGGAAAACAAAAACAGACAGAACAGAGATTTTTGTGATTTAATGAGTTCGCTGAATTTCATGTTTCGTATAAGCCCTTTTGCTGATATCAGAAAGTTTAACCGACAAATACATCACTCCGAGCATCATGGTTACCATCAGAATTACCTCCAGCATTAGTTGTCCATGGTTAGAACGGGGGTCCACTTTTTCTCCTTTTGTTTAATTGTTGATCCACACTGCATCTTTAGATCTTCAACGTTGATGAATAATTTAATCAGCCATCCCGGCAGGATATTCTTTAGGGCCAGTTTATAGTTGTATTTTAGGGCCTGGGCCTTTTCGAAATTTAAGTCCAATTCGTATTGGGAAGCTGTTTGCGCCGGATCCTTTGCGTGCACGCGTAGCCGCACATTTTGCGCGGGCAATTGCGGTGATTTTGAGTTAGCAACAGATGTCGCTTCCAAATTTGCTTTAAGAATGAGTGATTTTTGTTGTACGGCTAATTCTATTTGAGCCTTCTTTACCTTTCGTAACAAAAGATAGAGTTTGTCTACCTGGCTTTGCGCCCCTGGCGTGACGGCGGCGGCGGCGATTGCCAATTTCAAAGAAACTTCCTGAGCGCGAAGGGATTTTGCGTCCGTATTTTTGGCCATTAACTTTTCTAGAGCGTGGGCTTGAATTTCTTGGGCTGATAGAGCTATTTCTCGGCAAGTTTTTTGATTTTTCTGGAATGCTAGAATGGCCGAAATGCTAGCTGCCAAAGTGAGCGCTGAGGTAATGAGAATGGGAACAACAATCATTTGAGTCATAAATTTCCTGGTTTTAGCGGCAGGGCCATCCGTTGCCCCACCTTTAGATATTTTTTTGGAAAGAATTCGGCGACGACCTCAGCGCTGGCACCTTTGCCATCGACTTGCGTGCGAAGAATCAGGGGATAAGAAAAAAAATTAAGTGTGTTTAGCCGGTCTTTTGAAATGGTCTTACAGACAGCCGGACTAATATCTTTGGCCAGACATATTGTGGCCTCGTAGGCGACGTGAGTCATCCAAACCTTAAAAAGCGAAAGATAAATTATTAAAAAAAGACCACTCACGGTGGCAATGAGAAATACGAGAGCGAATATCGACTCAATTACGGTTTGCCCCTTATTATTCGCCACGGTTAGCAGTTCCCGTCATGAAATCGGAGAGGTCGCGCTTTTTGTAATGGCGTTCGTCGACTTTTTCCGTTTGAATTTTGCCGCTTTCGCCTTGCAGCCCTTTGGTGACATTGGCAAATTGGACATTTACGGTGTGGCCTAAAACGCGCATCACTCCAATGCAGGCGACAGCGACGAGGGCGGTAATAATTAAATATTCGATTAAACCCTGACCACGAGAGTTTTTTAAATGCATGTTTCCTCCAAATAGCTTGGAGCGAATGCAAATTCTGGGAAATGGTAAAATTTAAATTAAATAGGGTTCAAAAGAACTTGGTCCGGCAAATTCCGGGTTTACTTCTTTTTTTCTTTTGCTTTATCGGCTTTGCGGCGGGCAATTAGGTTTTCTACGATTTCCAGAGCCTCGCGCTGCAAATCATTTTCGAAAATAAAGCGGTAGAGGCCTTCAATTTCTTGGCTTTGGCGAAACTTTCGTAAAGATGTAGGCACTTGTTCGGAAGCTGAAAACTTAATGCTAGAACCATCTCCAGATAACGAAACTTTTGCCATTGAATCCCCCAAAAATTGATTAACTGTCGCAATTTACGAATTTTATTGCGTAAAGTCAACCCTGCAGCACTTAGCGCGGGTCTGTTATAAGTGAGTGATGCAAGTTTTAAACGGTAAAGAAGTCTCACAAGCCACCCTTGAACAAGTTCGCGTTAATACATCAGCTTTTGTGAAAAAGCACGGTCGCCAGCCGGGTCTCGCAGTAATCCTGGTAGGGGAAGACCCCGCGAGTCAGGTTTACGTTCGTAACAAGGTTAAAACTTGCGAAGAGGTGGGTTTTAAATCGTTTCATCACCCTATGCCGACAGACCATTCGGCCCAAAAACTCGAAGAACTCATAAAAAAGTTAAATGCCGATAAAAATGTAGATGGAATTTTACTCCAACTCCCTTTGCCAAAGGGTTACGACAAAGATTACTTCACTAATCTTATTTCCGCCGAGAAAGACGTTGATGGTTTAGGTTATGACAGTCAGGGGCGGTTGTTTGCGGGTAAGCCTTACGCCGTACCTTGTACGCCTAAAGGTGTCATGCGCATTCTAGATTTCTATAAAATTAAGTGCGAAGGAAAGTCAGCCGTCGTTGTTGGCCGCAGCGAAATTGTGGGTAAGCCGATGGCGCAACTTCTGCTTGGGGCAAATGCCACCGTGACTATCTGTCACTCGAAAACGCCGGATGTCAGCGCAGTCACCCGCTCTGCCGATATTGTGGTTGTGGCGGCAGGCAAGGCGCGATTTTTGGGAAAAGAAAGTTTCAAGAAAAACTCGGTTGTAATTGATGTAGGAATGCACCGTCAGGAAATCAATGGCAAAACCAAACTTTGTGGCGATGTTCGTTACGAGGAGCTCGAAGGCCATTGTGCGGCGGCAACGCCGGTGCCGGGTGGAGTGGGGCCGATGACTATTGCCATGCTCATGGAAAATACCTTAGAACTAGCCAACGCTCATCAAAAGCCAAAAGCCTGAGGGTTTTCGCCGATAAACATGGCGGCCAGGGTTTTTGGTACGTAATCGCGGGTTTCGCAACTCATCATATGGAATTCATGTAAAAACCAAAAGCTCGGAATTTTTTCGTTCCATTGTTTCATAAGAGCCGTAAACTTTGTTTTGGGATTAAATTCGCCAATGGCGTTTTTATTTTGCTCAATGCGTTTGCGGTAATTGTCTGGCTTGACGACATTGGCACGGTCACCAAAATATTTTTCAAAATATTCTTCGTACGCACGGATGTCGACCGCGTAAAAGAACGGCTTCAATAAACTGCCGGCGCCCTGGTTGTAGGCGGCAATCGAAAGTTTATAATCAGCTTCACCAAAGTAACCGAGAAGCCGGCTTAATTGCGAAACCGCCGCTTGTGAGGACTTTTCGAAGTCGACGCGCTCATCGCGGGGATCTGCGGTTTTAGGACCGATAAGCGGAAAAAATTTAAGACCCCAGTCTTGGGCGACACTTTCCATGATTTGCCAGGGACCGACGGCGCCATCTTTACTGACTTCGATTTTTGACTTTTCCCGGTAAAAGCGGGGCGACTCCACCACGGATAAAAACATGAAATTGGCGGGAACGTCGGCTTTTTCGAACATGGATTTTACTTTTTTAAAATATCCCGGGCCTGATTTTAGAAACTGTACGAGCGAAGCTTTGTAGCTGTGATCACCACCGTCTTTACCCCAGCAACTTGAAGGATCATCTTTGTCGCCCTGCCACTTTTCAATCCAGTTTTGCACGATGGAAAAGCCATATTTTTGCTCGGGAAGAACGAGAGATTTTTTATTACCTGGCGTCGGCATGTCGGTATAAAACTGTTTTGCCACATTAAAGGTGCGGGGACTTTCTAGCTTCATAGGAAAAACAGGCTGCGCCACGAATCCGTTGTCAGGAATAAGCATGTCTGGCTCGACCGGCAGAAGGGGGTCCGCGATTTTACCACCATTGAGATCGACAAATAAAATAAAAGTAAAACGCTCGTCGAGATTAAAGCGTAATGCGATTTTACCTTTTTGATTGTTACCAACGAGATCGATTTTCATTTTTGGCAAAAACTCTTGTCCACAAGAAACTTTAACGGCGGTTAATGGCAAAACTCCTTGGTCCGTTGTGGTGACGTCAGCATCGAGGCATATCTGAAATTCGCGCCAACTTAGTCTTAAGTAGGCGGCCGACTTTCCGAACACGACTTCCGTAGAAGTCGCGGCCAGAGGCGTGCTGCTCTGGAATTGCGCGAGAAATTCGGGGAGAGCTTTATAATGTAAACCAAAAGTATTTTTAATTTCAAATTCGTCATGCTTACTTAAGTAAAGTATGCGGCCTTGGGCTTTAGTTGTACGTAGAGTGAAGGTGGCCTTGCCAGCGCTTGTTTGTAGCTCGCCAAGTAAAGTGTTGGGGCAGTTAGGGTCAGCGGTGCAAGATAAGGTTAGCGACTCTTTAGCGTCATCGTTACTGATTTTTACCAACGCGTTCATTTGAGTCGGGAGTTGCCCCACAAATTTTAGCGGTGATTCGTTGTCTTTTAAGAAAATTAAAATTTGAAACTGATTTTGTACTGGCGAAATGCGGATGTCGGCGATAGAAATTTTTGCGGGTGCGGCATCAAACTGATTCGCCATGAGTTTAGCTTTTCCGTCGGCCAGCGCGTGATCAGAGCCATCCGATGTTTGGGTAAAAGGTCTTTGCGACTCTTGATGGACACCGCCGGTGAATTCGGGGTGGGTGGCAAGAGTAATGGCCTCGTCTTTTTTGGCGCACGCTGAAAACAATAACAGCAAACTTGCAATTTGAAACAAAGAGCTCTTTGTCGACATCTTAGGGACCCCCGAACTTAAGCCATCTAAGGCAATCTCGGTACCAATCATAACATATTGATTTTACGATAAAATCTGTGAATTTTTGGGTAAATAATTCAAAACCAGAGCCCGCCCATGGCTTGACAACTCCGGGCCCGTAAGTCCACAGTGTTGCGATGGTAAAAACAACCCCCCTAAAATCCGAACACGAAGCTCTTGGCGCTAAGATGGTAGACTTTGCGGGCTGGTTTATGCCCATTCAGTATGAGGGTTTAACCCCAGAACACGTGGCAGTCCGTACCGGCGTTGGCATTTTCGATGTCTCTCACATGGGTGAGATCATGGTTTCTGGCCCCAACGCTTTGGCGACACTGCAATGGACCACAACCAATGACGTTGCAAAACTTAAAAAGGGCGAGGCTCATTACTCACTTTTTCCCAATGAAAATGGCGGAATTGTTGATGACCTCATTATTTATTGCCTTGAGCCGAATAATAAATATCTTCTTTGCGTAAATGCCTCAAATTCCGACAAGGATTTTGCCTTTTTGCAGAAAAATAATAAGGGCGCCGTTTTAGAAAATCAGAGTAATAAGTGGGGGCAGCTGGCCGTGCAAGGGCCCAAAGCTCTAAAAACTGTCAAAGATGTCCTCGGCGAAGACTTTTCTGCGGTTTCGTATTTTACGTTTAAAGAGTCGCACGGATGTTATGTCGCGCGGACAGGTTATACAGGTGAAGATGGCGTAGAAATTTTTGTTCCGTGGGACAAAACTGTCGAGCTTTGGCGAAAATTTATAAACGCGGGAGCTAAGCCGATTGGACTTGCGGCCCGCGATACTTTGCGCACCGAAATGAAATATAGTCTTTACGGTCACGAAATTGATGATGAAACCAATCCGTATGAAGCAGGGCTTGGTTGGGTGGTAAAACCGCAGGCGAAAGACTTTATTGGTAAAGCTAAAATTCTGGCTCAAAAAGAAAAAGGCTTAAAGCGTAAGCTAATTGGTTTTAAACTTTTGGAGCGGGGAATTCCTAGACAAGGTTATGGCCTATTTTCCTTTGACAGCCGCGAAATCGGCAGGGTAACAAGTGGAACAATGTCGCCAACTCTTAATGAATTCATAGGGATTGGCTATGTGGATTCCGAGTTTTCAGCCGAAGGCGCAGAGATTAATGTTGATATTCGGGGCCGCAAAATTAAGGCAAAAGTTGTTAAAACTCCTTTTGTGACAATTAAGAAGTAGGAGACGTCATGGCCTTTCAAACACCGGAAGATAATTACTACACCAAAGATCACGAGTGGGCGCAAGTTGACGAGAACATCGTTACCGTTGGTATAACTGATTACGCTCAGGATGCGCTTGGCGAAGTTGTATACGTGGAATTGCCAGAAGAAGGTCAGAAGGTTACGCAAAACGAACGCTTCGGTGTTGTTGAGAGCGTTAAGGCCGTTAGTGATTTATTTGCGCCGGTTTCTGGAACCGTTATCGAAGTAAATCAATCGTTAGTGGATAATCCAAGTCCGCTCAATGATGATTGCTACAACGACGGTTGGTTAATTCGTATTGAAATGGATACCGAAAAAGAACTCGCTGCTCTTGTGCGTGCTCCTGAGTACCGCAAGATGACTGGCGGCTGAGTTACGCCGTTCTTTTTCTGGTAATTTATTGATTTTAAAATTTTAAATAGTGCCCGCGTGGTGAAATTGGCAGACACGCCAGACTTAGAATCTGGTTCCTTACGGAGTGGGAGTTCAAGTCTCTCCGCGGGCACCACTTGTTAGGCTTTTCGAATATCCACGTTTATAAAATGATTCACTCAGGGGTCAGCTTTTACCCGGCCCTACAGCGGTTCCTTTTGCAATTACTATTGAGTAATATTTTCAGTCACCAACTAAATTTCTGCGCTCTTTTATTTCTGTGCTATAGCCTTTCTGAAATTAAAAGGGGGTACCCGTGAAAAATATTTTAACTATTTTAAGTTTGTTAGTCGGAATTTCCGCAAGCGCCGCTAATTATCCCGTGGGCGGTTGTCATCAAAAAGCCGCAGCAGCGGCTCTTACTGCCGCCGCAGAAAATGCGGATGTTCCGGTGGCAAAAGTTCATGTTCATAGCGTGAATTATTTGAAAACTCTCCGCATGAATCCTCCGACCAGTGTTTACGAAGTTAATTTGGTCGTAAACCGTGAAGCCGGCGTTCAATATCAGGTTTGGACCCGATACAGTCGAGGCTGCAAAGTTGTAAAAGTTGAACTCGTTGGTGAAGAGTAAATCTGATATTTCAAAACTCCTTAGTTTAATGATCATTTTTTAAGAGCGAAAGTCTTCTTGAAAATCTCGAAATTTCGTTCAGAGCCGTTGATCTCAAATAGATCCAAACTCTAGCCCAGTCGAGTAAAGGAGAATTCCTAACCTTGGCAGTACCACTCGCTGTATAAATTATGGTTGAAAAATCGCGAAAACCAGCTTGGCAATTCGTAGCGAGAAATTTCGATTAATCTTTCGCCTTCTAAAACTCGACCGTCCCTAACCATTGCCACACCCAAACAATGCATGGCTTCGCTCAATGTCTCGCGGCCCACGGCCTGAATGTTTTGCTTCCATTGAGGATGTTTTGAAAAAGTATTGCGCAAGATCGATTCTAGCGCCTTGTCTGTTTCCAGTTCCAATTTAAAATAGTCGGTTCCGGGATCATAGATCCGTAAGAGGTCTGCAAAAGTTATCATGGGCGACCTTAAGCCTTTATTATTAAGAGCCCATTTCGCGGTCCACAACTTTTTTTGAGCAATGTTTAACACGAGGTAAGGAACGGTCTTATAAAGCTCATAGGCTTCGGGCGAGCGATCGCCTGACTCCCAAATACCGGCAATCTCTGCGAGACGGTCATAGACAATTTTATTATCACGATTTTTTGCCGGTAGATCCTCGTTTTCCATTTTGGGTGTTTTAGTTGGCGGAGCCAAGTTGGTCGCCGCCAGTTGGGTCTTAGAAGTTTTGTTCTCATCGGGGTAAAAAAACCGGTAAGCTTGTAGCATGTTCCAAGTAAAGTACATGGCTTTTTCAGAGTGCGGCCCTAGCTTGCCTTGTTGAGGTTTCGCGAATACGTTCATTCCGCTGGGAGCGCCAAAATTACCGTCTTGACCATAGGGAGAAGCTCCTAGCCGAAAACCTAATTTTTCGTGAGCGATGCCGGCATTGAATATGAGTGAATAATAACCATGGTCCATGGCATTCATATAGAGTCGGCTCTGAAAGCCAATTTCGCCTTTGATCCCGGTCCAATCCGTCAGCTTGTAAATATCAAAGGGCTTGTTTACGTCAACCATGAGTCCCCACTCGCGCTTGATATCAAGATCGGGGGCTAGCAGGGTTACTTGATTGCCGCGAACGAGAGCGTTAAAATCAGAATTAAAATAATACATGCCGGTCAGCGAAATATCTACTCCACTCTCGTGTTCTGTGCCAGCAAGGGGACGCGCCTGAAACCCAACGCCACTTTGAAAGTGACCGCTTTTATAGTTGTCACCCAGGCCTTCAACAACAATACGCAATTTGGGATTAAGTTCATATTTTATGGCAATTCGCCCTGATTGGTAGCTGGGAACGTTTTGATCAAGGGCCGTATTTTTTCCGTGAACCTGCATGAGCATTACCTCGTAAATGAATCTTCCCCAGGCAGCGGCGATATCAATGCCAGTTTCAAAGCCCTTTTGCTGTGTCTCATCGGTATTAAAATGAATAGGTATGTCCTCTCCATATTTTTTTGTGACAAGGTCAACTTTAGTAACTTTAAGCTCATCGGAGTATTTTTTAGCGTCTCTTGTGGCCTCATCGAGGTATTGAGGTTCTTTGAGTGGTATGGTTACAAACAGCATCCCTGTCGTAACATTTCTCCGTGATTGAAAGTTGTGATTGTCATGCCCCATCATCGCACTGTAAACTGTTTTGAAACCTATGATAATTTTATTAGGTTTACGAATTTGAAAACCAAATTCAAGGTCTAACGAATCAGCGTCGTCAGTTATTACCGTAGATCCAAAATATCGACCTTCACCAAAGAATTCAAAAGTGTATTTAGACTCGCCGTAAATTTTATCTAGAAAAGGTAGGAACTGCGGAATACTTTCAATTACCTGCGCGGTAAATCCGGCTCTGATAATGTAACCTAGAAGTAACCCCGGGTTATCTTTTTCCGGGGGTCGAATACGGCGCAGCAGCGGCCAGTGCGGATTATTCGCTGAGGTCTGCTTAATGACGTCAGCTTCAAAATCATTATTACCAGATAATTTTATGAGGTCGTATTCAAAGTAAACGTTTGAACGATATTTTAATGGATCGCGCGCATTCCAGCGAAAACCCGCCGACTTAAAGGTATGCTTGTCGCAATGGGAGCTCTCATTACAATCTGTCCCGCTCTTGTCAGTAAAATCAGAGTACTGATGGCGGGCAAACACATAGCTGTCGCCGATCTTAAATTTAACTGTAGTCATCTGATTGGTTGTAAGTCTGCCGTTGTTAAAATAGGTAATGTCCGTGTCGGTTTCTAGTAAAATTCTTTCGCGCCAAAATTCTGGCAGATTTTTTTCGCCAAATAGTAGGGCCAGTGAATCTACTATTCCTTTAATTTCGACACTCGTTCCCTGTGTCACGGATGCGGGGTCTGGATTTTGATAGCGGCTGCCGTAGCCCAGAGTACCTTCCGCAAGTTTTAGGGATTCGAGAAATCGGCTTTTAAGGGCATCAAAAATAGTTTCAGAGTTACTGGGCTCGGATGATTCCTTAAAAAATCCCTGTGATATTGCAGTAACTTCTTTCTTCCGCGCGAAATCCTTAAGTTGTTGTTGCGCTAAGCGAGCGCCAGGGTCGAAATTAAGTTTACTTTCAAGGTACTGTTTCCTTAATGTCTCTTGTTCCGTCGCCTCTTGAAAAGTGTGAAACCTATTTTTGAAGGTGGCGCGAGCTCTAACATTTATTTTCGAGTAAATCTCAGCGAAGTGTTCGGCAACCTTTAATCTCACCAACGATTCCAGATCTATTTTGTTTTCAGGCAGACACAAATCACGCTTTATCAGAAATGTGTACTGGTGGACATTGTCTTCAATGGCCTGAACATAAAGTGCAGTTAGGGCAATTTGTTGAACTTCATTCTCGCTGGGGACATCATTTACAATTTGCACCTTTGTCTTTTGTAATTCAAATTTGGCAGCACCATCGAAGCCATAACTTGTGCGCGCAAATTCGCGTTCGGCGCGAATTTGACATTCCCGCTCAATACCTTGATCTTCTGCAAAGGCGGATGAACATGAGAAGCCAAACAGAGCTAAAGGCACTGTCCAAACTTCTAATAGTTGCGCTAAAATATTGCGACTTTTTCTCAATTGCTTCTTTCTTCGTTGATTAAACCGGCTCAACGAACCGGTTACCAATGTGGTCAGTGTAGGAATTAGCTGTAAATAAACTCGACAATAAAACAAAAAACGTCAGTGATTTTTTCATAGGTTATATGGACGGCGCTAAAGAGCCCGTGAGATTGATTTCCCAACAATTCAGACCAACACCATCCTAATCCATATCCTTCTCCTTTGGTTTGATGCTAAAGCCATGCCATAGGCTGAAATTCGAATTGAATCATGGAAAATGATACCGACGTGGGTAGTTGCATCACGGGGGGC
>CAZCFY010000020.1:0-58886 GCA_964498095.1 uncultured Bdellovibrionales bacterium
ATTGCGGGCTAATGACAAACTGCTCCTCGGTACCATTTAGCTATGGTTCAATACGGGGGCCTGACTTTAGCGGAGAATTAGGAGATAACACTGCAATTGCACAAAAAAATGTTCCCACTTTAGTCGATACCACCAATGTTTCCGCCGGCTCAAAATTTATTGATATTAGGGCAGCGGCCTATTTTTCGTGTGCTTTGACTGATCAACACCAGGTATTATGTTGGGGTTCCGACGCAAATGGACAGCTTGGCAATGGTGGCGCCAATTCCGCTTCGGCAATCCCCTTAGAAATTGCTTACCCGGGATTATAAAAGAGTATTATTAAATCTCGACCTAGCTCCAGGCAGACTCGTCGCTATTAGAGTGCTACAATTTTTATTCATGGACTATGCTCACTTTGATTCCTTTCAGGATGGAGTTCTGGTTTTTGACAAAATGTCGAATATTAAATACATCAACTCGTCATTTTCAAGTCTGGCGGGCTACTCCATAAAGCGGATATTAAACCGCAGCATTCGCGAGATTTTTGTTTTTGGTCCCGAAACTTTAGCCCAAGCGGATACCTGTTTGCGGACCCGAACGGCTGTTCCTTTTATGGAAACAGAAATTGTTTCTCATGATCAAGAAAGGCATCGCGTACAAATCGCGGCAAGTCCTTTGGGCGAAGAATATGTGCTGATGACTGTTCATGATGTTTCCGTCGAAGAGAGTTTGCAGAAAAAATATAAGCGTGAAATCGGTGAGAAAGAGAAATATATCGAGATCTTAAACCGAAAAATATTTGAGCTTGAATTCATGCTCGATATAATTTCAAATTCCGTGGCTGAAGAGTCCGTAGAACCTTATCCGGATAAAGCTTTTGAAAAGATTCTAAAAACTCTCGATATAGATTTGATTTTGGTTCTTAACCGTGGCGGCGAAATGCAATCCGTGGAGATGGATGTCACCGCTGCCTATGTGCCCGAAGGCGCGTCAGTTACCAATTTTAGAGATGTCATTCGCGAAACATTGGATTATTGGAAGCCCATTCATTTGGAAAAGTTAGGAACCGAAACCCCGTCGTTTGTACATGAGCGAACAGGGTACAATATCGTGACTTCTTTGGTGCGCGGCAAGCAACATCAGTGGCGGGTATTCTTATTTTTCTTTAATAATTCAAAAAGTCATTTAGCGACACTTAACCGCAGCTTACTGACGTCGCTTTCCAAACAAGTCTATTTGATGATCGAAAATCATTCTCTCTTTAATTTGGCGGTCACCGACGAAAAAACCCAGCTCTACAATGCGCGGTTTTTTTCTTACCGGTTACAAAACGAGTTGTTGCGGGCGAAGAGATATAAGCGGGATGTGTCGCTGCTAGTAATTGATATCGATTTTTTTAAAAAATTTAATGATACCTATGGTCACCTCGTCGGTGACTGGGTTTTAAAAAATGTCGCCAAAACTCTAAAATCTGTTTTTCGCGTCTGTGACCTCGTCGCCAGATTTGGCGGTGAGGAGTTTATTGTATTCTGTCCGGAGACAAATAAGAATCAGGCACGTATCGCTGCCGAACGGGCCCGCCAAGCCGTGGAGAAATTAGTTCTAGAAGTTGGGCAGGGAAAAACAGCCTCTGTCACGATCAGCATTGGAATAGCCACCTTTCCGGGGGATGGTGGCACTCAAACCGAAATCACAAAGTTCGCCGACGAAGCCTTATATGCCGCCAAGAAGAACGGGCGCAATCGTGTCGAGGTTTACGGAACATGAGTAGTGGCAATAAAATTTCCGCACCGACCGCGTTTAAGCGCCACGCGCTATCCACAAATAGTATTGATGTCGTTGAAGTAAGCACCACAATGGCCTCCGGAACAAAGTTTCCCTCCAATGGAATAGCCTTGGTTTCGGGAATGTCTTCATTAGATGTTTTTAAAAATATGAATATGTTCGGCGTTCGGCATGTGATTCAGTCCAAAAATCCCAAGCGTATCGAAAGGGTAAAAAAAACCCAAGAAATTATCTCATCTGGGAAGGATGGAATGAGAAATCTTCCGGGCTCTCTTTTGCTTTCACCCGTGGAATTTCATTCGAACTATCGTTTCCTTAAGTCGGAAGAAAAAGAAGGTATCATCGAGAAAGCCGTCGGTACGGTTGCGGCACAAGTGGGCGGTCGGCGGTTTGTCGATGATGTTAGGGCCATTGCCGACGAATTTTTTACGAACGTTATCTATAATGCCTTTCATGGGCCTAACGCCAAAGTTGCGCGTACGACAGACGTAAAACTGCCAATTGATAAGCCGGGCGAGATACATATTATGGGTTCAAGTGATGAGATCTTAATTGGGGTTTTTGATCTATTTGGTAGTCTAGACGTGGAGGCCCTAATTAATAAAATCTATAAGTCCTTTTCCATTGGTGTGTCGCGCTCGATGTCATACGGTTCGGGAGGCGCCGGTATAGGCTGCCGATTGGTGCTCGAAAGAAGCCAGCGATATTGGGTCATAGTGTTGCCGGGTGTTTTTAGTGCGTTTTTTAGTATCATGCCTTTTGGTCCCGCGGCGCGTGACGCCGACATTGAACATAAAGATGTACACTTTTTAAAATTAAGCCGCTAAAGTTTATGGAGTGAGGTAGAAATGTCGTCCTTTAAAATAGTTGAAGCTAAAAAAGAGAGCTCACTTGATCTGCGAGTATTTGGTACTTTAGATGAGGACGCCAAGCTTCCGAACATAAACTTCGCTTTCATTTCCGAAATCAATATAGACTTTGGCGGCCTTACCTCCATCAATTCTTGTGGTATCCGTGATTGGATAAAATGGATCTCTTACGTAAAGCCGTCGACAAAAATTACTTATTCAACCTGTCCAAAGGTTATTGTTGATCAAATCAATATGGTCGAAGGGTTTTTACCGGCATCAGGAAAAGTCGTTTCATTTTTTGTCCCGTATTATTGCGAAAACTGTGATGACGTCGAAAATAATCTTTACTCAACCGCCAACGTTGGCCCCGCTAGCGGCAAGCCCGTGCCGCAATCAACAAAATGTTCTAAATGCGGAAAAGATACCGAAATCGATATTATTGAATCGAAATACTTGAAGTTTTTAAGCCGATAATTGCTGGGGTTGCGCTTGGCGGAAGCGTATGATTACAAAAGTAATATCGTCTTTAAGCTCGCGGTTTCCCCGGTAGCCTTCCATTTTTTCTCTCAATACGTCATGAAACTCGTTAAGAGTTAATTTCTCCGTGGCTTCGAAGACGGCTTTTAAGTAGCGGCGCTCGCCCCAGGGCTTATCTTCGGAATTATGCAATTCGGGTACTCCGTCAGTATAAAAAAGTACCATGTCCCCTTCGGCGAGTTGAGCCGTGGCTTCGGGATATGCCGAATTTCTTTCGTGTCCTAATCGCGGGCCGTTGGTACCATCCATGACTTCCAAATCTGATTTTTCCAAGGGGCGCTTACTGCGTAAAATAAAGGGTGCCTCGTGACTGGCGTTACAGTAAGTAATTTGACCGGTTTCCTTGTTTATGGCCGCCAAGAAGAAGGTCATCATCATGTTGCCTTTGGATGTGCTATGAATGGAGTTATTTACCAGGGCTAAAACTTGCGAAGGCGTAATTTCGTTAAAGTTCTCGATGACGGCCGCCGCCGAGCGCGCCGCGCTGGTAATTAGCGCGGCAGCGGCGCCGTGTCCGGTAGCATCGCCAATCCAAATATAAACGTGGTTGCCGATTTCGCAGTAATGCCACCAATCTCCGCCGCATTCACTTGCCGGTTGGTAAAATCCGCAAATCTCTAAATTTCCAATTTGCGCCAATGGCGGCGGAAACAGAGTTTCTTGAACTGTGCGGGCCGTGGCCAGTTCCCCTTCCATGCGGGCTTTCTGCGAGGACTCAACAAGTAGCCGCGACACTTCGCTGGCCATGTGATTAAAGCTATCGCTTAAACCGCCTACTTCATCTTTAGAGTTTACCTGGAGTTTAATATTAAAGTTGCCGGTAGCGACATCTTTGGTGGCTTGATAAAGTAAGCGCAAAGACGAAGTCAATCCGCTCGAAACAAAAAGACTCAAAATTAAAGTCAGGGTTAGGATCATTATTAAACTGTAAATAGATTTCGTAATTAAATTCTTAACGCCCTGAAAGGCAAAGTTCTTATCGACCAGAGAGATAACCATGAGATCGCCGAGCCCCACTCGGGAATAAGAAGTCAATACCCCCGAATATTCGGCCGACCCGTCATTGATTCCGGTCCACTGCGGTTCACTAAAGTAGGGTAAGGTAATTACGTCGGGCCCGAAAAAGTCATTCTGTGACGGACGCATTTCGATGTGGCCGTTTCTTGAAATCAAATAATTTGAAACGTTTTCAGAATTGCCTAATACATTTAGTATTTGCGGCACGTAGCTGACAAAAAACATCAAATTTGTTTTATCGCCGATGGCCATCATCACATAGGGACTGGTTCCGCCAGAGGCTTTAAATGCAAAACCCGAACGCATGGCTTCGTCCAAAAGGACATTCTTTTGGATTTTACCGCTTTCAATTTCCTTTTTTTGCTCAGGTTTTTCTAGAAAGACCGTTTCCTGGTATTTTTTATCGGCAACTTTATTAAATGACACGAACACTATCTTTTTTTGTTTCGCAAAAATAAGTTTTGCTTCTTCGCGAAGTTTTTCGGCGGCAGGGTCGTATTGGGCAACTATGGGGAGGAGCGACTCAATATGCGCATTGAGTTCTGACGAAATTTGTGCGCCAATGGCTTTACTGAGTGTCACGTTAGAACCGTAAACGTAAGCTTCTTTATCTTCGCTAAAGAGTTTTACGGCCAACCACAAATAAAAGACGAGCGCTACCGCCGGAATGAAGGTCAAAAAGAACAGCAATTTATATTTAAGCGAAAGCCGAAAAATACGCATACTTACCCGTTTAACTTATCGGCATTTTCCGGAGTAAAATCGCAGTCCAGAAGTTTTTGCAGCCAGACTAACGGCTGTGTGCTTTTTCTTCAATTATGTCGATAAAACGAGTGTAGAGGAGTGTGATTTTTGCGCGACGCTTTTAAGTCTTTTACCATTTTTGATAAGTCCCTGCTTATCCTAGCGATAATCCTTTTTTTCTTCGCGGGATTTTTGCTTTGGGATGATAGCCTTATTTTTGGCAGCAAGGATTTGGGCACAGGAACGGCCGTTGGTGAGGTTCAAATCGTCAAGAATGATGTTCGGCGCAAATCAAAACGTGACTTCTCTTGGCTTAATCTGAAACAAGATGACCCGCTTTTTAGTGGCGATAGTTTATTCACGGGAAAAGATTCGCAGCTCCAACTTCATCTCTCCGATGGTACCGAAATGACGATCGCCCCCAATACGCTCATCGTCCTGGAGAAATCTTCTAGCGCTCTGAATTTGGATTTAAAGTATGGGGAAGTCGACCGTATTGAAAACGCGCAGAATAAAATCGTCCTTAATCAAGGCGGCGAACGTTCGGAATTTACCGCTAATAAAGCCGTGTTAAGTATCAAAACCATCCAGGGTAAGGCCGAACTTAAAGTTATAACCGGAGAAGTCAGGGTTAAGAATAAGACAGGTGAATCCAAAGTTGTGGCCGGTAAGAAACTGCAAATGGAAAGGCCCGCCGAGAAGCCGCCCAAACTGATAGCGCCGAACAACAATGCTCTTTACTTTTTGGAATCAAAGCGATTTCTTGCGGCTAATGGCACAGTTTACCCGGCGCCTCTTGAGTTTAAATGGGAAATCCAAGGTACCCGCTCGGTGTTTTTGGAAATTGCCAAAGACAAACTGTTTAAGGACTTAGTCATAAAAAAGGAACTTTCGGAGAGCGCTCATGTCCTCACCGAACCCATTGAACCTGGAAAGTATTTTTGGCGGGTAGGAGCCATCTCCGAAATCAGCCGTGCCGTCATTAATAGTGAAGTGCAAGCTATAACTTTAGAGAAGGATCCGCAGTTGACTTTGACTTACCCTGTGGCTCAGGCCCGCTTTTGGCAGGCTAAAAATAAAATAAATCAAAAGTTCTCCTGGGTAGGCGATCCTCTTATAAAGAATTACGAACTCGAAGTGGCTAGGGATCCCGATTTTAAAGAATTAGTTTTCAAAGAGACGACGGCAAAAGACAAAGCCGAGTGGCAGAAAGTGCCCGCATTTGGAAAATATTTTTGGCGGGTGCGTACGGCTTTACTGCAAAGTAATATTCAGGATTTCACTGTTGATGAAAATAAAAATCCCGTCGCGGTATTTCCGCCGCCAGGTTCGACTCTTATTCTGAAAGATTTTAAAATTATTTTGCTCACGGAAAAAATGGACAGTGTTGACACCAAACCAACGGCGGCGGCGTTTGAATTTAAGTGGGAGCACAGTGATTTTGCTGAAGTTTGGTTGGAGTTAAGTTCAAAAGCCGATTTCAAGGAGATTAAGTTTCAACAAAAGCTAAAAGAAAATAGTTTAAAACTGACCCAGCTCCCCGCCGGGGAGTTTTTCTGGCGAGTGCGAGGAGAAGATCCTAGGCACGCCGAAAACCTGGCTAGTCTCCCGGTGAATATCAAAATAATCCCCGAAGTAATAAAGGCTAACGTTATTGCGCCTCAACTGACCGAAGCGGACAAGATGATCGAAATGCGCCCAATTCCAGGCCGTTCTCCGTCGGCCGTCGGTGAGAAGTGGTTTAAGCCCATTGATCTCAGCGGAAAAAACCGTCCTTATTTAGAATGGAATGCGGGCGGCGACAAGGCCGTTTACAGTTTGGTTATCAGCAAGGATAAGGAAGGTAATCAAGTCGTCTTAAAAAAAGATGTAACGCAAAACCGTTTTGACTGGGACACCATGAAGCCGGGGTTTTATTATTGGTCCGTGAATACCCGGGAGTCGACACTTGTGAAGGAGAGTTCGAAATCTGTCGGCACGCTGAAAGTGACGGTTCCACCGCCGGTGCCAACGGGTGTATCTCTAAAAAAAGAAAAAGTTCTAACCGAAGAACAGATGAAAGCGGTGGGACCGAAAGCCAAACTTTCTTGGACGAAGGCGCCGCTGGCGCAGTCTTATAGGGTCGAAATTTCCCGAGACAAAAATTTTACAAAACCGCAACGGTTTAAGAGCCGCGAGGAAAGCGCGATGCACGCGGTGGAAGGCAATGGCACCTATTTTTACCGGATTACCGCATTGGACGAAAATAGCGTAACAATAAGCGAGCCGGGACCCATCTCGGAATTTTCGTTTGAGCGGAGTTTTGGTCTCTATCCACCGGTGGGATCAACCCCTAAATTTGATTCGTCGATGGTGTTTTTATCTAAAAACTCGAGTCACTTGGTTTTGGGTTGGCAAAAGGTCGAAGGAGCCACTCAATATGAATTTGAGCTTTCGATGGATAGTGAATTTAAAAACACCTACTACAAGGGCAAATCAAAGGCACTTAAAGAATATTTGCCAATAGAATTGCCAGCCGGCAAAAACTTTTGGCGGGTAAGGGCGGTCAGCGATAAATATCAGTCGGATTGGTCTGATCCCAATCCTTTCCTTGTTTCATACGGAAAATAATAGTTAAATAATGGCATGCTTCTGGGCGTGCTATTATCATTTCTTATTTCGTTTGGGTATTCGTCGGATGAGATTGAGTCTTCGGCTATGTCCGAAATAAGTGTTTTGCAGGAAAATACCGACGAAAAATTAAGAGAAGTTTCGGGTCCACGGCTGCCCCCGGATTATCGCTTTTTAAAAGAACCAAGTGCCCGTGAGGGGGCTTGGCCCGTGAATTTTGATTTCTTAAAAAGTGGCGGTAAGCTTTTGCCGGCAAAGTTTGTTTACAATACCACCCAAAAGGGACTGCAAATCGGTCCGATACTTTTTCGACCGCAGACGCTTGTTTTTAAGATCCGCCCCCAAGAACGCCGCCGCGATTTTATTTTTGAGTGGCCAGGTAATTTACCGCATAACGGCCGCATTAAGTTACTCAATGCCGCCGATGATAAATTAATTTGGGAGCGTGAATTTGATAAATGGGATTTAGGGGAACGCCTGGTGCGGATAAACGTTAAAACAAAAACCGGAACGGGGAAAATTCATTTTTACCGTTGGACTGACCCCAAGATGGATGAGGATGTCGTCGCGGCGGTAAATAAGGCCGGAAAAATAAAGTATTGTGTTTCCTTTGAGGGAGAAAATTTCCGGCATCAACTTTGTACGGCCGCACTCTCGGCCAAAGAGGGTAGCGAAAAAATGGAACCCGTAGCAGCTAAAGAAGGTGGCACTGTTGCGGTTGGTTCTACGGAATCCAAAGAACCCGTTGTCAGCGTCAATGACAAGCCAGAAAGGCCAAAAGGGATAATTGTCGTCGGCTTAGAAAATGAGGCCATAAAATTTCGCGCAACTTGGGCGGATAGTTCTTTTATCGAAGTTTTCACCCGGCCGTTACAGTTTGAAATCGTGGATGCCTACCGCACTCCCGAAAAAGTTTTTTTGCTACGGGCAAAGGGTGCGACTCCTTACGAAGAAAACGTAAAATTTCTTGACGATGGTACGTGGGAAACCAAAATTAAAAATTTTCGTATTTATGTTTCGGGCACTGGGGAAATTCCTTTTTATCAGGAGTTCTTTATTAACCAGCAGATGCCAGCCCCCGAAGAAAAGATAAAAATTCAAAGGCGTTCCTTCGTTAATACTTATGCCGGCAACACGATGTTGTATGGATACACCCCAAAAACCGCGAAAATTACCAGTGTTTACGGACCTGCAAATAAGTATGAAGGCGAATATTTTACCTGGAATGTAAACAAACTCGAAAAGGGAAAAACCATAAAAACAAATATCGGAATAAACTACGGCGAACGCGATTACCAGGGAGTCGTTGAAGTCTATCGCGGCTATCAGCTCGAAATCGGCGCGCGGTTGTCGGGAGTGGCCGTTGTCCAAAATCAACAACTATTACTGCTGAGCGATTTTGTAATGAACTATTGGTCCGAAACTTTTTTTGGTTCTAAGAATTATTGGTTGGGGCAACAGCGCTGGGGTTTAAAACTAAAATACCTAAGTAGCATAACGAACATTGATCTTTTGGATAAATTTTCTTCGGCGCATTTGGACATTGCCTATCGATTGATGCCGGGAATTTGGGAGCGTGACGCGACGATGGGTCTGCTTCTTGGATATCAGGCGGTTTCGGTAAACTCCGATACTATACCGATGCTCGGAGGCGGTGCTTTCTGGGCCCGATCGATGCCGCAGTTTTTTGACCGCCTATTTAATATTATTCCGTGGTTCCGCTATCCCAAGTGGGTGGATATGGAACTTATTTGGTATTTTATGACTACCGACCCAAATTATAGAGTGGGCACCAACTTTCTCTACAACTTCCACGGGAAGATGCTTCTTACGCCGCGCTTTTATATAGAAGGCGGCGGTTCTATGCGCCAAATTAGCTACGGTACCGTCGGCTCACTTATGACGCCGCTAACGGCGTCATTCGTACAGGGGACGCTCGGAGTTGGTTATAACTTTTAATTCAATTTCATTGTGGCTCTCAAAATCTGAGTTGGCACACTCTAAGCAAATAGCTGAAGCGGATATTTTTTAAACGCCTAAATCTTAGAGGGCAGGAATGAAATCGTTAAGTTTTTTGACAGCAGTAACAGTTTTCGTAACCGTTCAAGCGTTTGCCAGCGAATGTCTTCTCGACAAACGGGTTCTTAGCGTTATTGAGCCGCAGAATTTAACGGCGATTCCGACGAAGATGAGCGCGAAGTAATTTCGTTTCGCCACCGCATGAAGAGTTTGTATGAGCGCTTTTATTGCCGTGACAAAGAGACCTTTTTTAGTCTTTTTGTGCGAAATATTTCTGAAATGTATGACTATGTAGACGGTCCATCGCAAAACTTTTTAAAGCAATACGAACGAGAGCTTAAACTTAGAGGTATGGATTCCAATAGTGTCTTCCGCTCGGATCTTGAGCGAATTAACGACTTCGATAAGCTCTTTATGACTTATAAAACGCAATTATATCCGCCGGTAATGGAGAATTTGTTAAAAGATTTCGAAGTAATCCTGGTGGGTGGTTTTGGCAGTGATTTTAGCCGGCAAAACACCTTTACCGACTTGGATTTCGTTTTAAAAAAATACTATGGCCTTTCCTCCGATCGCCTACATTATATATTTCCAAACTCTTTTGAAAACCTAGAGGCGGGAATGAAGCGCATAGAAGAGAGGATTTCCACGTTACAGCAACAAAATCCAAGTCACAAAATTATCCTTATTGGATTTTCCCGTGGCGGACTTACGAGTTTAGCCGCACTTATCGATAAGCCAAAACTCCTTGATGCAATTCATGCAATCGTAACAATTAATTCACCTCTCAAAGGTACATCGACCGCAGGAGCGGCGGAAGTGGCCTTGAGATATGCTTCTAAGGCTGCGCAATGGGCCGAGCGTGTTGGCCGAAAACTGGGTCTATGTGAGTGTCTGGATGATGAAATTGATTTTACTCAAGGTGCCCAGTCCATGCATAGTCACCGCACTTATGACAAAATTGCGACGCTAAAAAATCTTAGTGACGACGATTACGCCAAACTTTCGAGCCATCTCTTCTTTATATCTTCCTCGTCTTTCGAGGAGCCCACGAAAGTGGGAACCTATGTTTTAGATGAAGAAAACGACGGTACCGTTCCCATTTCTAGTCAGTATTTACGCTCTATTGGCCGGCGCTTGGCTTATCTGGATAATGTCGGTCACACCGATTTAGTGATGAGTGGTTCGCACAGCAATTTAACTGAAAACGAGCGTCGCGCCTTTGCGCGTTTGTTGATGGATACCATTATGAATGTGTCGCTATTTATAGATCCAAGGGACAAATAAAAAAGGAGCGTCCCAACCATAAATTACAAGGTCAAAACGCTCCCCGGAAATGAAGTATCCATGTCGTTTTCCCTCCTTCGAAAGTGTCTCAGTCCTTTGGCGGCTAGGCTGGCATCACCCATTGCGGGTGGAAGCCCCTTTTGCTTTGCGTCCCCAGGGTTTCCCCTCGGTTTGCCCTTTTACAAAGGAAGGAAAGATATCACTCGATATAGCACCTCCTGTGAATACCAAAAAATATCTTCTTTTGATTTATTTCCTGTGCCCGCACCGCTACTCAAAGGGGGGGTCAAGATTCCGTTCCTTGGGGATAGTTAAAGCGCCATCCAATCCTAGAAGGCACTTATCGAAACTTACGTACTTCATACCTAACAGGATAACGCGATTCGTCAGGTTAGTCTACAAAATCTCAATAATATCAATGAGTTGTATCGATTTGAAGCCTCAAAATGAGAATTCGGAGTGTTTTTCAGAGGGTTACTTCGACATCTTTTTCGTTAGAAATGAGACTCAAAACCGCTTTTCCCAATTGTCGAAATTTTTCCACCGCAGGATTTTTGGGGTTTGTCTCAAAAAGTGGAATTCCAATTTCTGAAGATTGCGCTAAGCTCGGCAAGAAAGGAAGTTCAGCTAATTTAGGAATGTTTTGTTCCGCCAAGTATTTATCGAGATCACCCTTTGGAAACAGATTCATTGTCGCGCCATTGTCGGCTTGCAGATAACTCATGTTTTCCACCAAACCTAAAACAGGAATTTGTAATTTCTGAAACATGTCGATGGATTTCTTGCAGTCACTTAAAGCGAGATTTTGCGGCGTTGTCACCGCGATAGCTCCCGAGATCGGTGTCTTCTGCGCTAGAGTAAGTGGTACGTCGCCGGTGCCAGGCGGGAGGTCCATAATCAAAACATCCAGATCACCCCAGGCTACATCTTTTAATAATTGCTCCAGCGCTTTAAATAACATTGGTCCACGCCAAATCAGCGCACTGTCTTCGCCCACCAAAAACCCCATACTCATAAGTTTTACGCCGTAACGCTGATGGGGCAGAATTTTTCCCTCGGGAGTTAGCGGCGGTTTTTGATTGAGTAAGCCAAAAAGCCTCGGCACTGAGGGGCCAAAAATATCGGCGTCCAAGAGTCCCACGCTTTTTCCCAGAGAGGCTAAAGCCAAAGCTAAATTTGCACTCACTGTTGACTTTCCAACACCCCCTTTGCCGGAACCTACTGCGATGATGGACTTAATGCCGGGGATATGGGCTTGTTTTTCAAAAGGATTCATTTGCGTCCGCCTCTGGTTTTACTGATACTAATTATTATGGAACCGGGGATGTATTTAATAGTAAACGCTATCGTTGTCATCCTTCTCGTGATGTCCATTATGTTTTTACGTAAAGGCTCGACATCCAAGACGAAATTAAATTTACGCCAAGGTAGTGGCAATGTGCCCGCCGACCCCAGACGGCCGCAATTTTCTGATTTCGACGGCAATGCCCGTAGCCTTAATGTAGTTTTTCAACACGAAGGGGAGTGGTTTGACGCCTATGAGGTTTTAGAACTTCCGGCCGGTGCGAATGGCCCCATGGTAAAATCCCAATTTGAAAATTTGATAAAGGGAGCTGACTCTAAGCGTTCGAAGCTATTGCAGTCGGCTTTTGAAGCCTTGTTTAATCAAGGGCGTGTCTAAAGTAACAAAGTTGATCTAAAAATCTTACTATCACTTTTCATAATCTTGCCTCATGAGTTTAAATAAATACCTTTAGCGAATCGACTCCAGTAAAACCACTGTCAGAAAAAGGAGGATTCATGAAAAAAATAATTTTTTCATCTTTAATTTTGGTGTCGAGTGCTTTTGCCGCGCCGGAAAAGCCATTTATTTCTAAATCATCAGGCGGCGGCTACGTTATGCCGGATTATTTGCGCTTCGAAAAATGCGATGTTTACGGTGACCGTGTAGAGATCACGCGTGTTTTTGGCGCGCAAGAAAATGGCGTAAAATCCATTGAAACCCGCAAACTCGAACTCGTTGGCAAGATAAAAGAAATTATCAAACTCGCCGGCCAAGAAAAAATTAGCGAAAAACCTAATGGCCTTTGTGACGGACCCGCAACGGTCATTTCGGCAAGTGCTGATGGCCAGGATGTGGGCTTGTTTTCTACCGGTGGCTGCGGAACTCCACGTAAGCTTCGTGAAGGCCCTAACACGAAAAAGTTAATTGATCTTGTTGGCGCATTCTGTGCAAAATCTTTTGGTTTAGAGCAATAACCGAAAAAAATAGAGAAGGCGCCAAAAGGGTGCCTTCTCTATGAAAATCGTTAAAAAAATTCAAAGAAGCGAACAAGAGTCGCCTAAGCCTTTAAGCTCTCGCCGCTTACATGTGTGACTTAGGCCCTCAGCTTAGAGTTTAGTGATAGTCTTTGCTTTCATCAGGGCTACGCGTATCCGTTGGGCGCTCTTTTTTATTCATAATATCGCCTTCGTCTTCACGCATTTGCATTTCCGCGTCCGCGCCTTGAGTGGTGGGGTCGCGGTGGTACTGTGTTTCGGTCCGGCGCTTATCACTAAAGCGGTTTACCAGATCCTCAAGTTTTGTTTTAATTTCGTCTTTAGCATGGCCATACTTTTGTTGAATCATGCCACCAATGGCCGTTAAATCGCCTTTGGTTTTTTCCAAATCATTATCGGTAAGTTGTCCCCACTTTTTGCGGATCTCGCCTTTAATTTCTTTCCACTTTCCTTTTATCGTGCTTTCGTTAATGTGTTTTTCCATAACCAACCTCCTTATTGAACCGTTGAATTGTTATCGACTTTATCTTTTAATTGTTTTGATTTGTCGCGGATGTAATCACTGCCCTCATCAGCGCGGTGAGCGGCGCGCTCTTTAAGACAGGCCACATCACCCTTGGCGCAAAATTTTTCTTTTCCACGATGATAACTTTTCTTAATTTCGCGTTTGGCATCATTAACTTTGGCTTCGGTTTTTTCGCCGATGGTTTCTTCGGCTTGAGCGAACGTAAATGATCCCAAGAGGGCCAGAATCATAAAAATCTGTTTCATAATTATTCTCCTTTGATACTTTTTAGAAGAGCAAGCAGCAGGCCAAAGTGAAAAGGGGACCAACGTAGGTAAATTAAGTCTGGGGCTGAAAGGGAAGCTAGCGCGGGTCATTTCTCCTCTGCGTAACATAGGAATTTTGACCTGTTTCATTTGAGCGTGGCACCAAAGTTGCTCTTTTAGTGAGTGTCAAACTAGGAGGTTTATCGTGTTACAAGCTGCAATTACCTTTTTCGTTCTGGCTTTAATCGCAATAATTTTTGGGGCCACCGGCTTTGCTGGTATGTCAATGGAGATTGGCAGAACGCTATTAGGAATTTTTTTAATCTTAGCGTTGGTCAGTTTCGCGATCAGCTTATTTACCGGCAGGAACCAAAAAATTCTGCCTTAGATTGCGTTGGGGTTGATTTACCATTGGCCATTTTGATCAATAGTAATTGTGTATACGTTGGTCAACACATCGGCGGCGCAGGAATCATTGTCTAAATGCCCGTGAGCTTCGGCAAGAAAACTGCTAACGGACGCGAATGATAATCCCGTCGAATCCGTGCTATTACTGGCGGGAAGCCCGCAAGTCCAGCTAGCGAGAGGGTTGCAGTGAGTAGGTGTGCAGGCATTGCAGGTATGAGTACAGCTCGCGCTGCCTCCAGGGTTAGCAGGAGGGGTAAAATCGGCCACGAAGCCGAAATTAAAAACACTCACGCCATCTATTTGAAAGCCAATTTGATCGAGTCGCGCCGAATAGGAGTTAAATTCCTGAAAGAAAATTTTCTCCAGTTTATAAATTGTGCCTAGCTGAGAGCGGGCGTCAGCAATCTGCGCTTTCCGTCGAAACGCCAAAAAATTAGGAATAGCAACTGAAGCGAGAATAGCAATGATCGCCACCGCAACCATCAAATCAATTAGCGAGAATCCTTTAGTGTTCTTTTGGCTCATGGAAGTCCGGCTGCGCTTTCCCGCGGTGGCACATATAACAATCCACTTTAGGATTGCCCGCGAAACCTTTGGTGTTTAACCACTCGAGGACTTCCATGTGCTTCCTTGCGACTTTAAAGCTCTTTTTTTCATCAGATTTAAAGTTTTTTAAATTATGGCAATGCGTGCAGGTAACTCCGAGCTGGCGGGAAATTACTTGCATGCGTTCGCGCACCTGAAAATCAGCGTCCTTTTTAAGCGAAGTTTCACTCGCAAAAGCCGTATATATGAGCAAGAAAACGGGGAATAAAATGATAATTTTTTTCACGTTTAGATTCCTAATAATATCTATAAGTTTCCCTAATTTATGAATCTCATGCAAGAGTTGGATTTCTTGACTTACGCAAAGTTCCAATATAGCCAATAAGTAATGCAGACTAAGCGTTTACAAGATTTGCCGACACTTGTCTCTTTGTGCAAGCGAAGGGGCTTCGTTTTTCAAAGTAGTGAGATTTACGGTGGCTTAAATTCCTGTTGGGATTACGGTCCCTTGGGCGCCGAAATGAAATTTAACGTGAAGATGGCGTGGTGGAAAGCCATGACTCGCCGAAAAGATGTCGTCGGCCTTGATGCTTCCATTCTTATGCATCCCACCGTATGGAAGGCCTCCGGTCACGTGGATGGCTTTTCTGACCCTCTCGTGGACTGCAAGAAATGTAAATCGCGCTTTCGCGCCGATCAAATCAATAACGCCAAAGTTTGCCCAAGTTGCGGTGGTGAATTAACCGAGCCGCGCCAATTTAACCTCATGTTTAAGACTTTTATGGGTCCCGTGGAAGATGCCGCTGCCGTCGTGTACATGCGGCCCGAAACCGCGCAGGGGATTTTTGTAAACTTCGAAAACGTGCAAGTCAGCATGCGCAAAAAAATTCCCTTTGGGATCGCACAAATCGGTAAGTCTTTCCGTAACGAAATCACGCCCGGCAATTTTATTTTTAGAACACGTGAATTTGAACAAATGGAAATGCAGTTTTTTGTAAAACCCGGAACTGATGAAGGTTATTTTGAAGACTGGAAGAAAGTCCGCATGGATTTTTATTCCGACTACGGTATCCGTGCGGAGAACTTGCGCTTTCACGCTCATGGACCGAAAGAGCTTGCGCATTATGCGAAAGCCGCTTTCGATGTTCAATATCAATTTCCTATCGGCTGGCAGGAGCTGGAAGGCATACATAACCGCAGCGATTTTGATCTTTCACAACATCAAAAGTTCTCGGGCAAAAAACTGGAGTACTTCGAAGAGGCCACAAAAGAAAAATATATCCCCTACGTGATTGAAACCGCGGTGGGCTGTGACCGCTTCTTTTTAGCTCTGCTTTGCGATGCTTATCGCGAAGAAAGTATCGTCGACGAAGAAACTAAGAAGGAAGACGTACGTGTAGTATTAGGACTTGATCCGCGCATCGCTCCGGTAAAAGCGGCCATTTTCCCACTTTCAAAAAAACCGCAATTGCAGGAAGTCTGCGAGAAAGTATTTGATTCACTCCGCGCCAAACACCTTGTTCAGTATGACGATGCCGGCAGCATAGGTAAACGTTATCGCCGCCAAGATGAGATCGGTACACCCCTTTGTATCACCGTTGATTTCGAAACGCTTAACGATCAAAAGGTTACCATCCGTCACCGCGATAAAATGACCCAAGACCGCGTTTCAATTGATTCATTACCGCAATACATGGAAGAAAAACTCTCTAACTTTAACGCTAACTAAGGAACAACATGAGGATTAAAAAATTAGAACTCATTGGTTTTAAGTCGTTTAAAGATCGCACTGTCATTCAGTTTGACGAAGGTATCACCGGCATAGTTGGTCCTAATGGTTGCGGTAAATCCAATATTGTTGATGCGTTAATTTGGGTAATGGGGGAGATGTCGGCTAAGCATTTGCGTGGTAGCTCGATGGAAGACGTTATTTTTGCGGGCTCCGAAGGCTATTCGCCCATGGGGCTTGCGGAAGTTTCGTTAACTTTAGAAAATGACGGCGGTCCTTTTCCGATTAAGTACGCCAAATTTACGGAAATCATGGTTACACGCCGGTTACACCGCTCTGGTGAATCCGAGTACTTAATTAATAAAGAGGCCGCTCGTTTGCGCGACATCCAAGAAATCTTTATGGATACAGGTGCTGGAGCTAAAGGTTTTAGTATTATCGAGCAAGGAGCGATCGGCAAAATTATTACAGCAAAACCCGAAGAGCGCCGCTCGTTAATCGAAGAGGCCGCGGGCATTACAAAATTTAAAGCCCGCAAACGGGAATCGATCCGCAAACTCGAGGCGACCGACCAAAACCTCGTGCGCTTGCAGGACATTATCGGTGAATTAAAACGCCAACTCTCGAGTCTTGAGCGCCAAGCGAAAAAAGCCCAACGTTATCGCGAGCTGCGCGACCAAGCGAAAGATTTAGATCTTTGGCTGGCGGCGCGAAAATTTTTAGATTTTAAAACTCAATTGGATTCGGCCCGCTCGGAATGGCAAAAGGCCAACGAAGCCGTGGCGGGAATGCAGTCCGAACTGGGGTCCATGGAGCTGGAAGTTTCTAAACACCGTTTAGAGCTCACGCAAAAAGAGTCCGAAGTTAATGATTGTCAGCGTCTCCATTTTGAACAGCAAAACAATGTGCTATCCAAAGAAAAGCAGCTCATGGAGCTGCAATTTCGAATTGAGCAGGGGCTACAAAACGAAAAGCGCTCGGACACTCAGGCCGCCGAACTTAAATTGCGCCGCGAGCTTTTGGAGCAAGAAGTAAATAATCTACGGCAAAAAGTAGAATCCTTGGATCAAGAACATAAATCACTGGCTAGCGAGTACTGCGAAAAGTCCACGCTACTGCAGACGCTTGAAACAAGTATTGTTGAACTTGATGACGCCGTTTCCACGAAACGCCGTGAGTTTTTAGCGCTACAGTCGTCGCAAACGCATATGATGGCGCAAAGTGAAATTAAAGTTAATAAACTCGAAGAACTAAACCGCCGTCTGGTGGATGTATCCGCCGTTAGTGAAGAGCTTAGCAAGAAATGCCAAGATTTCGCCACACGCCGTACAAAAGTAAATGCGCAGTTGGAATCTGAAAAGCAAATGCAGCTCCAAATTATGACTGATGTGGAGAACTTTGCGCAAAATATCTCCATCTTAGCCGGAGAAGTTCAAACGAAATACGAAGAGGCCGAAAAATTTAAAGATGAACTCAATCAAGTTGTGAGCCGTCTTTACGGATTAGAGGATTTACATTCTAATTTTGAAGGTTTCGAAGAGGGTGTGCGTACCGTTATGTTCTGGCAACGTAGCCGCCAAGAAGCGCAAATGGATGCCTCTGGCAACGTTAGCTTTCAACCGGTCGCGGAAGTTGTAGAAGTACCCTCGCAATACGAGTTAGCGATGGAAGCCGCACTCGGTTCCCGTTTACAATATTTATTAGGTAGCGAACATGGCCAGGCTCTAGAGGCCTTAAATTATTTAAAAGGCGAATCCAAAGGCCGCTCAAGTTTTATTTCTAGTGATCTTTATAGTCCTAATCGTGATTCCTCTCAGGGGATACCCGCCGGTGAAGGCGTTTCGGCGATTTTAAAAGACGTGGTTAATGCGCCGGAACAGTACCGATCTCAAGTGAGCGTTTTGCTAGATGGTTTTGCTATCGTCGATAACATCGCGACGGCTTTACGTTTACGTCCGCAATATCCAAATTGGTCATTTGTGACAATGGATGGTGATACACTTTCAGCTGACGGTGTTTTAACGGGTGGAGCTCAACAAGGTGCTGACTCGGGCGTATTGCGCCGCCGCCGCGAAATTAAAGAACTCCGTGACCGCAAAGAAGAGTGGCAAGGGAAGCTGTCTTTGGCTCAAATTGCTCTTAAGAAAAAAGAGGAACAGTTAAAGACTCTGCGCCAAGATCACGAAAATGCAGCCAAACGCAGTAACGAAAAAGAAATTCTCCTCGTGGAATTACGTAAAGACTTTGAGCGGGCCGAGACGGAACTAAAAAACGTCGAAGTCGCGCACCGCAAACAAGAAGATGAGAAAAACTCCTTGTTAATGCAAGTGCAGACAGAAAACGAAAAACTTCTGCAATGCCAAGAAGCTTTAAAAGAAATTCTCGCTAAATCACAATCGTTGGATGCCGAGATTAATCAATCCTTAGAAATCTTGCAAAATCAAAAGCGTGAAGTGGATGCCCAGCGCACACAGGTTACCGAGCTAAAAGTTAAAGTAGCCTCGCGTGAGCAGGAGCTTGAAGGTTACCGCCGTCAAGAGTCAACTGCCGTACAAAACCTGGATCTGGTTGTCGAACAGATGTCGCGTATTAACGAAGAGTTTTTAAATAACACACGCGAGCTTACGGAAAATCAGCACCTTCTTGAAATAGAAAAGGTAAACTTAGAACGCCTTATCGTTAGCGCTAAGGAGTATGAGTCGCGCTACGCTAAACTTAAAGATGAGTTCGAGCAGATCTCGGCGCAAATTCGTGGCGTAGAAATGGGTTTTAGCGCGCGCAAGACTTTCGTGGACGAGCAAACACATATCATGAACGACATGCAACTCAAGATAGATCAATTGGGTCTGCAAGAGAAATTCTTAAATGATCAAATAAACGATAAGTACTCTGTTCTTCTTGTTGACCGGGCTGCCGAGCTTGCTAACCGCGACGGCGATGCCGACGAAGCGCAAAAGACCTTGGATGATTTAAAAAATAAAATGTCGGTACTTGGTGAGGTTAATGTCGCGGCCATTCAAGAGTTTGATGATTTGGAAAATCGGCATACTTTCTTGGTGAAGCAGCACGAAGATCTTATTTCCTCCAAGGAACAACTGCGTAAAGTGATCGACCGCATTAATCGCGTCTGCTCAAAGCGGTTTAAAGAAACCTTTGATACTGTTAACGATAAATTTTCGCGCGTCTTTCCGATTTTATTTGGTGGTGGTGAAGCCAAACTTGTGTTGATCGAAAATCCCGAGGAAGGCGAAATGGGAATAGATATCGTCGCTAAACCTCCAGGTAAGAAAATGCAAAATGTGACTCTTATGTCGGGCGGCGAAAAAGCGCTCACGGCCGTGGCACTGATTTTCTCTATCTTCTTGGTTAAACCTTCACCGTATTGTTTACTTGATGAGGTTGACGCTCCACTTGATGACGCTAACGTTGCGCGCTTTAACGACCTCGTCAAAGAGATGGCGAAACGCAGTCAGATTATTGTGGTAACCCATAACAAGCACACGATGGCTGTAAACAACAAACTTTACGGCGTAACTATGGAAGAAAAGGGTGTCTCTAAAATGGTATCCGTGAGTCTGGCCGAAGCGCAAAAAGCCGTAACCGCCTAATGATCACCCAGGCCGAGAACTCAGACCAGCTGGTAACCTACGGGATTGTAGCTGGCCTACTGATCGCGGCCGTAAGTCTCTTTTTCTTTTTCTATTTCCGCTTTTTAAGAAAACACGACCGGGATCAGGAAAAGCTGGAGCATACGACCGAGGTCGATGTTGAGGCTGTCGAGACGACGCAGGACCTTACTGCGGCTCCCGTTATTTTGGGTGATATTTTACGGAATACCCGCCAGGGTTTTTTAGGCAGGATTCAAAATTTATTTTCGGGCGACGGAGTTATTCCAAAAGAAAAACTCGCTGATCTAGAAGAAATTCTTTTTACCAGTGATTTAGGTCCCAGAACTGTTGAAACACTTATGACTGCGGTAAATAGCCGCGACGGCGAATTGAGTTTTGAAACCGTAAAATCTGCTCTGCGCAGTGAGATGCAAGATATTTTTGCCAATGCCAAGGCGACAACACTTAATAATGAAAGTGCTTTTTCGGGAGCGGCGCCGCACAAACCCTGGGTGTGGATGATCGTCGGAGTAAATGGTGTTGGAAAAACAACGACCATCGGCAAGCTCGCTAAACGCTTAGCCGAAAGCGGCAAAAAAGTTTTGGTAGCCGCCGGCGACACGTTTCGCGCGGCCGCCCAAGATCAATTGGCAGTGTGGTCGGGCCGGGCCGGAGTGGAAATCCATAGCCCCAAAGACGTAACCGATCCCGCGGCGGTTGCCTTTTCGGCTTGTGAAAAAGCCAAAAATCAACACTTTGATGTGGTGATAATCGATACGGCGGGGCGCTTACACACAAAAACGAATCTCATGGAAGAATTAAAAAAGATGAAGCGGGTGGTAGAAAAAGCAATGCCTGGCGCGCCTCACGAGATTTTGCTTGTCGTGGACGCCAACACAGGACAAAACGCGTTGAACCAAGCCCGTACTTTTCATGAAGCTTTAGGGGTAACCGGAGTTGTCCTGACAAAGCTTGATGGTACCGCTAAGGGCGGTGTTGCCGTTGGAATCGCTTGCGAACTACAAATTCCCATCGTCTGGATCGGCGTCGGTGAACGCGCGCAAGACCTAAAAAACTTCCAACCCCAAGAATTCGTCTCTTCGATCATCTAACCCGCCAAAAGGTTCCAGGTTCTTTTTGGTAACAACAGCGCGTTACCAAAAAGAACCTGGAACCTTTTGGTTGAGAGTTGCGTCAAAGCTGAGGGCATTCGTCGGCCTGAGCTAAGTTCACGATCATAGCGGCTAAGATTGATATTAGTGCTTTCAAATTATTTCTCCTTGAAGTTACTTTCTATAAAGTTTTGCAAAGATTTTTCTAACCTTTCAAAATCAGGATTCATTTGGTGGTTGTATTCGTTGGCTTTTAAAACAAGCGAAGAGTGCGAAAGTGTTTTGCCACCGACGATTTCTAACCCCGGAAAAGGCGAAATCTTACGTGAGTCAGGCGTGTAAACGAGTGCGCTCACTGGCGCGCGCATAGAAGCCGCGAATTGCAAAATTGCGTCCGCAGGAACTCTGTGATCCTCCGTTGTCATGACGATGTATGTGGGGATTTTTATTTTTGCGGCAAGTTTTTCGATAATTTTGTGGGTGCGCGAAAGAAACATGTTTTCGCCAATGAGAGAATATAAGTTCCAGATAAGTAAATCCAGCTGACAAACGGAGTTTGCGCTGCGGGTTTTATATTTCACGGGGTTTTCTGCAATGTCGTTATCAAAAGTGAGGCGGTTAATGTATTTAAGACAAGTTAAAATGGCGGCACGATTTCCAATGTTAAACGGGCCTTGTACTTCAATCGCGGGCGCAAAAAGCAGCAGACCCTTTACGAACTTTGATTCTATGGCAGCAGAAGTTGCCAATACACCACCCGTAGAAAAGCCGCCGACTAAGACATTTTCGCCAAGTTGCGCGGCTATTCTCATTCCCCAGCGCATTTCGCGGAGCCACTGTTGGTATTTTACTTGGTGCATGTCTTCAACATTTAGACCATGACCGGGGAGGAGAATGGTAACGACATTCATGCCGCGCGCATAGAGAACCTGCGCGATGTCCTTTAGGTAATAAGCGGAATCATTTAGTCCATGAATTAACAAAGCGGAATACTTGGTACGGCCAGGGTGCAAAAGCGCAAAAGGGGCGGCAGGAGTACGGAATCCATCAGTTTCTTTTTCAATTTTCCCTAGACTCATCTCGCGGTAGATTTTTAGAACATTAGCGGCGGATTCATAACAAGCGGCTGGTTCAAGGCTACAAGTAAAACTTGTGCGCTCCAAAAAATCCTCCGCGCTAACGGATAAGGTGCCTAAAAACGTAAGCGTGCCGACAAAAGGCAAGAAAAAGGGATTTAATAAGGCATAAATTCGCTTAAATTCCACGGCTTAGGTAGGTTAGCAACAACTAGGCCATCTTGTTGCCAAATAGGTCTGCTAAACATAGAATATTACTCATGTCTTCGCAGCATGCTTTTCTGACGTTCTTGTTCGCTGGTCTTGCCTTCTTTATGTATGGCTCAATTCTGGTGAGTGAAAACTTACAAAAAATCGTGGGCAATCGCGTTCGCGAACTCATGGGTAAAATCTCGCAGAGTAATTTCTTAAGTATCATGGTCGGAATTGCACTCACGGTATGTCTGCAGAGTTCAGGTGCCGTGACCATGCTGTTGATTGGTTTGGGCTCCGCCAATGTCATCACTTTAAATCAAGTGATGGGAGTCATTATCGGTTCAAGCATTGGTACGACCGTGACGGTTCAGCTGATCAGTTATAATGTCGCGCAATATGGTCTGCCCATCTTTACGTTGGGATTTCTAGGATACTTTCTTGCCAAGAAGAACGTAATTAAAAATTGGATGGGAATAGTGATGGGTTTTGGGCTCATCTTTTTTGGGCTTGAGTATATGGGGCGCGGTACTGAGGCGATAAACCATATTAGTCTTTTAAAAGAGATTTTTATTCGTTTAAGTAAAGAGCCGGTGTTAACACTAGTTGCTTCAATTTCTCTTACCGCTTTTATTCATAGTAGCGCGGTGACGATAGGATTGGCGATGTCTCTGGCAACTCAAAATGTAATCTCCCTTACCGATGCCATTTATTGGGTGTATGGCGCGAACATCGGTACAACGGCTACCGGCTTAATGGGCGCCGTTGGTGGCAATTATATTGGCCGCCAAGTCGCGTGGGCAAATTTCTTTTATAAATTTATTAGCGCGAGTTTATTAATTCCTTTTACAAGCTATTTTGTCGCGTTTCTTGAGACCTGGCACACCAATAAATTTCGCGCGATTGCGGACGCCCATACGATTTACAATATTCTTGCGGCCATCGCTTTTTACCCCTTGATAAACGTGGGCGCCCGCATTTTTGAAAAATTAATTCAACCCGCGCCCCACGAAAGAAAGTTCGGCGTAAAATATTTAGACCGCTCAAATTACCAAGACTCCACATTAGCGATGGCCTACGCCCGCCGCGAGATTTTGCGCATGGGCGATATTGTAGTGAACATGATCCGCGATAGCATTAAGGTATTGGATCACGAAGATCCCGAGATGATGGAATCCACCAAAGAAAACGACAATAAGGTGGATCTTCTTATGCGTGAAATTAAACTTTACCTGGTAAAATACGCCAATGAAGCCGTGGGCGGCATTGACCAGCTTGTGTTTAATTTAATTTCCGTAGCCAGTGACCTCGAGGCAGCGGCGGATGTTATTGATAACAATATTTTAGAACTAGCGCGCAAGAAAAACGCCCTTAAACTTGATTTTAGTAAAGAGGGTTGGGAAGAAATCAAACAATTTCACGGCATGACGGTGGAGTTGGCGACGATTTCTATGTCGTGCTTTGAAATGCAGGACCCCACACTCGCGCAAAAGCTTATTGATATGAAGCGCTTGATGCGCAAAAAGGAGAAAGAATTCCGGGAGCATCATATCGAACGCTTAAATAAAGGCCTCAAGGAAACAATTAACACGAGTTCTATTCACTTGGATTTATTGGCGGACTACCGCCGTGTCGTAGGGCTGTTTTCAAATCACGCCTACGATTACCTTCCCGAAAAGAGAAACCCATGAAGCGCGGATTTAAATTTGCCATCGTCGCCATGATCTTGGCGGCAATCGTCTCAACGATATTAATTGTAAGAAAAACCAACGGAACCGAATCCATTATCAAGACGGGTGACGTGCAAGAATCCATTTATGGACTTGGCAAAGTAAAGTCGGACCGCGTTTTTGAGTTTAAGTTAGGAATTATTTCGGGAATTCGCAAAGCTTACGTTCGCGAAGGCGATTCCGTGACGGCGGGGCAAAAGCTCTTGGAGCTTGACGGCGTTCAACCGCTTCTTGCCCCTTTTGACGGGGTTGTAGTTTCGAGACCTTTTAATGAAAGGGAAAACGTTTTCCCGCAGGTAACTATTTTACGTTTGGAAGACTTAAAAAGGCGTTTTGTCGAAGTGGCCCTCGAACAACAGGGGGCATTACGCGTCGAACGCGGTCAACTCGCTAAATTTAGTTTTGAAAGTCTGCGTGGCCAGGTTTTTTCCGGAACTGTCGAATCCATATATCCGCTTCATGATCAGTTTTTTGTCCGGATTCGGGCCGAAAGTTTACCTGCAGAAATTCTTCCAGGGATGACCGCAGATGTGGCCATCGAGGTGGGAAAAAAGGCCGCCGTATTGTTAATTCCAGTGGCGAGTGTTGTCGGTGGCAAAGTAACCCGCGTGCGCGGTGGCAAAAAAGAAAAGGTCGATGTTAAAATTGGAATTTCTGATGGCGAATGGGCCGAGGTGGAATCAGGGGATTTAAGAATCGAAGATAAAGTTTTAATACCGCGGAAACCTTAACATGTTTTTCTTGGCGATACGCCAGTTACTGGCGCGGAAAAAGCAAACCTTTTTTATATTCTTAGGAATCGCCTCCGGAACGTTGGTTTATGTTTTTATTGCCGGCATTCAGCTTGGCTTTCAGCAGTTTTTTATTGATCAGTTAGTAAATAATGATGCTCACATAAAAATTAAGGCGCACGAGGAAGTGATTACTAAGAGCGCGATGATGGAGGAGTTTTATCCAAACTTTTCTGGCGTCGTAAGTTGGTTGGTACCGCCGTCGGGCCGCCGTGGAGAAGCCCATATTCTTTATCCCCAAGGCTGGTTTGATAAATTAAATAAGGATTCGCGCGTCGTTGGCTATTCCCATCAATTTAAAACTCAGGCGCTGGCGACTATGGGAAACATAAAAGTTCCTGTTCAGCTAGCCGGAATTATTCCTGAGCGCCAACTTAAAATTACCACACTTTCTAGGTACGTCACCGAGGGGCGGCTCGAAAGTATTGGGGCCAGTGGCAACCGCATTATTGTAGGAGATGGACTTCTTGAGCTACTTGGTGCGCGCGTCTCTCAAACGGTGATGTTAAGTATTGGCAACAATTCCCAGCCGTACAAAATTGTCGGCAGCTTTCATCTGGGCGTCCACCTCATCGACGACTCCCTTATTTATGGTGCACTTCGGGACTTTCAGCAGTTGAATTTGTCTCCGGGCCGCATCACCGAAATTTCGGTGATGCTCTACGATGTGACTAACGCGCGCGATACCGCGATCGAATGGTCCAATACGGGTCACGATAAAGTTCAGAGTTGGGATCAGGCGAATGCGAATGTATTAAAAGTTTTCAAAATTCAGGATATTTTTCGCGCCTTCATTACGGGATCAGTGTTACTAATTTCTGCTTTTGGAATTTATAACGTATTAAGTATCACCATTAATCAAAAGAAAAAGGAAATAGCGATACTGCAATCCCTGGGTTTTACCCCGCGAGAAGTAATGCAGCTCTTTTTAATTCAAGGCACGATCCTTGGTGTTGCCGGCGCTGTCTTGGGATCGTTTTTTGGATTTCTACTTTGTCTATTTTTAGGAAGTTTAGATATTAATCTTATGGGTCAGCGGGGATTTATCATTTCCTATGCGCCTTCCATATATGTCACGGCCGTGGCGATGGCCATTATTTCTTCGCTTGTGGCGAGTCTTTTACCGGCCCGCGCCGCCAGCCGGATGACCCCCATCGACATTATTAGGCAGGAGAGCTAATCATGCCGGTGGTGTTAAAAAAGGTTTCTAAAAGTTTTGGGGCAACACAAGTACTTCACGAAATCGACCTTGTTATTCCTGATGGAAGTTTTGCTTCCATTTCTGGCCGCTCGGGATCGGGTAAGAGTACTTTGTTATATATCATGAGTACGCTCGATGTGCCCACGAGCGGTGACGTAACACTAGATGGCAACAATCCCGCCCAAATGAGTGTTGAGGATCTTCATCGTTACCGTAACTCAAACATTGGTTTTATTTTTCAGTTTCATTATTTGCTGCCAGAGCTAACGGCCCTTGAAAATATTTATTTGCCGGCCATTCAGCGGGGGTTAAAAGATGCCGACTCTCAGAGAGCCCAAGCTCTTTTAGAGGAGTTTAGTTTAGGTGATAAGGGTCATCGGTATCCGAGCCAACTTTCCGGGGGTGAGCAGCAAAGGGTCGCGATTGCGCGCGCCTTAATGATGAAGCCCAAATTTATTTTTGCCGATGAGCCCACGGGAAATCTAGATACTCACAACGGTACAATTGTGATGAATTTGCTTAAAAAGATAAATTTGGAACTTAAAACCACAATCGTACTTGTTACCCACGAACCTGATTACGCCGCAATGGCCGCCCAACAAATCTTATTGGTTGACGGAAGACTTAGCAGATAAAAATATCCGGCAAGAAATCCAGGAACCAATTTTTTTGGAATAGGCGCCAAACTGAAGTAATTTTCCATTTTCAATGTCGTCGCGCGCAAGCATCAAACGTGTGTCAAAATCTTCGCCTCGGATAACTAGCAAGATGTTCCGCTGCAAGTCCTGCACGTAGACATTTGTTAATTCCGGATAATCAGCATTTTCGAGTACGACACCGAAACGGGAGGTGGGGTCCTGAATTTTCTTAAGGGTAAAATTAATTTGTTTCTGTTCAAACTTACATTCACCAGCCGCAGAAATCCAATCTGGAGCCGCTTGGAGTTGGGCACCCGCGAGTAATAAACTTGTTAATAAAAGAAATTTCATTTTTCCTCCTTTGAAGATTAAAGCTTAATTGTGGTAGGCAAAAGTGGAAAATAAATAACTAATACTTTTATAACCGAAATATTTATTAATGTTTTCAGCCAAGGCGAGTGAATATTAACGCGGCAGCGCTACCAAAAAGAACCTGGAACCTTTTAGCGGCGAATCCATTTGGCGCCGGAGACGCGGAAGAGCATGCGCTCGGATTCGGTGCGGGTTTTGCCGTCATCGTAAGAACAGTTGCCGAGGGCTAGGACTGTTCCTGACTTTTTGTTGACCACGATTTTATCAGCCCAAAGTTTGTTACCGGATTGACTGACTTGGGCGTGACCTTGAAGGGCGACGGTTTCGTCGTCGTGATTTTCCATAATTTGCTCGGCACTGACATTAAAACCGCTACCAATGGCACCAAAGGCAAGACTTGAAAACATCAATGAAACCGCGAGCAAAACCTTCATATCCCCTCCGTTTGAATTGATCATACACAGGGACTGACGCTTCGCCCAGAAAAGGATTTAATACACTGTGCCAACGGGCGGCAAAATTGACCCACATGCGCTTGTGAACTATCTATTAAATATAGTGGAAAAATAGTTCTGGAGACTTTAGTTGTGGCAGGTAGATCACTCCAAGATATCTTAGTTGCTGGTACGCGTCTTCGCGTCCGAACTTCTCTTAATGAAGAGAAAGTTCAACAATTAGTCGATCTCGTCGACTCAAGAATCAAAGCAGCAATGAAACGCTCAAATTCAAAATCTTATCAAAAGGCCTTAATCTTAGCAGCCCTTAATATAGCTGAAGAATTGATGACGTTAAAGAGTCAGGTTCGCAATGAACTTGATACCTTAGAGGACCGCGCCCGCGAAGTTCTTATAGAGCTTGAATCCACCGGAGTAGACCATTTAGGAATTGGTATCTAAAAGGTTTTAGATTTCCTAATTTGGTGGGAAGAAGAAATGGGTTTGAGCAAATCAGCTCTACGCGAAAAGTGTATGACGGAGCGCCAGAAATTTGTGCGGCAGCACGGGAGTCTAGGTCTCGTTGGACCCGTATCTAATTATTTAGCAGGTGAGTCGGGAACATGGGGGGGGTTTTTACCAACTCTAAATGAGCCGGACCTGCAACAAATTTATTCACAAGAAGACAAAGGGGTTGTGTGGGCGTTTCCGCGTGTTGATGGGGACGCAATGGAATATTTTATTCCACAAAAGGGAAGCTTTATTAAAAGTAAACTTGGGATTTTAGAACCTGATCCGGCAAAGGCTAAAGCCGTCGCTAAAAATGAATTGCGCGGTATTTTGGTGCCCGGAGTTGCTTTTGATGAACAAGGTCACCGTATGGGCCGGGGCAGAGGCTATTATGACCGCTATTTATCAAATTTTAACGGCAAAAAACTTGGCGTATGTTTTGATATTCAGATTTTCCCTGACATTCCACGCGATCCTCATGACGTCCGCATGGACGTAGTCATTACTGACGAAAGGATTTTGCGAATACCTGCTTAAGTTCGCATGGGAGGACAAATGAATATTATTTTTATGTTGGTGTCAGCGGCAGCTGGAATTTTATTGGGCGCGGGAATCGTTTTCTACGTTAAGAAAATGCAGGCGCAGAAAAAGAAAAATGATGCTGAAGCCGAAGCTCAGAAGATTCTACAAAAAGCCAAGTCCGAAGCTAGCCGGTTAGAGGCCGAAGCTAAAAATCGCGCCCGTGATTTTGAAAGCCGTGCCCGAAAAAACGTGGAAGGCGATATCAACCGCGAAAAACAGAAAATTTCGCAAATGGAACGCAGCCTTAAAGACAAAGAAACGAATTACGATAAAAAATTAAAAGAACTTCAGCACAAATTTGAAGACAAAGAGCGCGAGATTAATGACCGTCAGCAAAAAATTAATATTGCCGAGGGCAAAATCAAAGAAGTAGAAAACCGCGCCAACGACAACCTGAGTAAGCTTGTGCAGCGTCTGGAAGGTGTTTCAAATTTAACTGCGGAACAGGCTAAACAACAGCTCATCGAAGCGGTAACAAATGAAGCAAAAACCGAAGCTTCAAAACATGCCGCACTCATTGAGGAAGAAGCAAAAAAGGATGCCGATGCCAAAGCCAAGCGCTTAATCAGTATTGCCATCGCCCGTTGCGCCAGCGAATATGTGGCGGAAAGAGCCGTTAGCATCGTTTCGCTCCCTAACGAAGAAGTAAAAGGGAAAATTATCGGCCGTGAAGGCCGCAATATTCGCGCTCTTGAATCCGAGTGCGGCGTGGATTTAATTATTGATGATACTCCCGAAGCTGTCGTGATCTCGGGATTTGATCCCGTTCGCCGCGAGATCGCCCGCATCTCTTTAGAACGCCTGATTGAAGATGGCCGTGTCCATCCGTCGCGCATTGAAGAAATTGTTAGTAAAACAAAGAAAGATGTTTTCAAAACAATCAAAGATGACGGCGAAAAAGCTTGTACTGAATTGGGAATTTCCGACATGCACCCCGAGGTAATGAAGCTTGTGGGAAGTCTAAAGTACCGTTATTCCTATAACCAAAATAACTATTACCACTCTATCGAAGCGGCGCACATTGCCGGGATGATGGCGGTAGAATTGGGTGCTGATCCAAAACTGGCAAAACGCGCGACACTCCTCCATGACATTGGCAAAGCCCTTGATCATAGTATGGAAGGTTCGCACGCTGTTATCGGTGCAGAGTTTGCCAAAAAGCATGGTGAGTCCGAAGCTGTTTGTCACGCGATCCGCTCCCATCATGAAGACGAAAAACCGAACACAGTTTATGCTTTTTTGGTTCAAGCGGCTGATGCATTAAGTGGAGCTCGCCCCGGCGCGCGCCGTTCTACGACGGAATCTTACGTAAAACGTTTAGAAGATTTAGAGTCGATCGGAAATTCATTTGAAGGCGTGATACGTACTTATGCTTTACAGGCGGGCCGTGAAGTTCGCGTGCTTGTCGAAGGCAGCCGCGTCACGGATGAGCAAGCCATCATGTTATCGCGCGATATCGCCCGCAAGATTGAGCGCGAACTGGTTTACCCGGGCCAAATTAAAATCACCGTAATTCGCGAAACCCGAGTCGTCGAACATGCTCGCTAAGGACCCTAAAGAGCAATTAAAGTTATTAATGAAGGGCGTTGCCGACATCGTGTCGGAAAGAGACCTTCTTGATAAATTGTTTTTGAGCGTGAAAGAAAAAAGACCCTTAAGAATAAAAGCGGGTTTTGATCCTTCACGCCCGGATCTGCATGTGGGCCACACGGTTTTAATAAATAAGATGCGCCAGTTTCAACAGCTGGGGCATCATGTGATGTTTCTTATTGGCGACTTTACCGCTCTTATTGGCGATCCCACGGGAAAAAACGAAACACGCCCCGCACTGACGCCCGAAGAGGTTAAAGAAAACGCAAAAACTTATGCCCGCCAGGTTTTTAAAATTTTGGATCCCGATAAAACCGAAGTTATGTACAACAACCATTGGATGGGAAAGTTTTCGGCGGCGGATTTTATTAAGCTGGCTTCTCATTATACTGTGGCGCGGATTTTAGAGCGCGATGATTTTAATAAGCGCTATAAGTCCGGTGCACCCATTGCCATTCATGAGTTTATGTATCCCTTGGTTCAAGGTTATGATTCGGTCGTGATGAAAGCCGATGTGGAATTGGGCGGAACCGATCAACGGTTTAATCTTCTTGTCGGCCGCGAACTGCAGAAGTCTTACGGGCAGTCGCCGCAAGTCGTAATGATGACGCCGATATTAGAGGGCACCGACGGCGTACAAAAGATGTCTAAGAGTTTAAACAATTACATCGGTGTTGAAGATTCTCCTAAAGATATGTTTGGCAAAACCATGAGTGTCTCCGATGAGCTCATGTACAAATATTATGAACTATTAACTGACCTTACAATGGATGAAATTAAAGCTTTGCGCGCTGACGTGGCCGGGGGCAAAAAACATCCGCGCGATGTGAAAGTTAATTTAGCGAAAATCTTAGTAGACCGCTTTCATGGTAAAGAGGCCGCCGAAAATGCGGTCGCGGAGTTTGACCGCGTTTTTGCCAACAAAGGACTTCCCGATGAAATGCCGGAAGTGGAAGTAAAGGCTGGCGGCGAGATTTGGATTTGTAAACTTTTAGCTGATCACAAGTTGATCCCCAGCACGAGTGAGGGGCGAAGGCTCATTCAAGGTAAAGCAATTGAAATGAATAGCGAAAAAATTACCGACCCAAATCTAAAAATAAATTTAAAATCCGGCGAAGAATTAATTTTTAAGTTGGGCAAAAAGAAATTTGCCAAGGTAAAAGTGTTATGAAATTAAAATTTATTCCGCAAAATATTGAAGTCGAAGTTTCTTCTGACAAATCCGTTTTGCAAATCGCGCAGGAAAACAATCTGCATATTAAGTCCGTTTGTAAGGGTGTGCCCTCGTGCGCCGAGTGCCGCGTTATCGTTGCCGACGGCGAACATAATTTGGCGCCGCCATCAAGCACCGAGATGAGTCTTATCGGAACCGGTTATTTTATTGATCGCCGCCGCTTGAGTTGTCAGATGCATTGCTTTGGCGACGTAACCGTGGATCTTTCTGAGCAACTGGAAAAAGCAGAACGTGTTCAGGGGACTAAACGCCCAAGTGGCGTTGCTAAAAACGAATACAATCCCACCGAGTCGCGGGCAAAAATGGGAAATATTATTCACGAAGACGCCCAAAACAGAGCCGACCAAGCCGAGAAAAAGGCCAACCGCCGTCTTTTTGAAGAAGAAAAGCAGCGGTTGCTTAAAGTGCTGCGTGACCAGCGCAAAGACCGTGAGGAAGCGAAGAAGTCTGGCGGTGGTTCTTCAAAACCCAACCCCGAGGGAGGGGAACCGGCTTAACGTTTTCGCTTTTTTGGTTTAAGCCAACTAATTCCTCGACCAAGGCATGGCGAGAATATCCCATTTTGTGTCGATAAGAAGCCGTCATGAACAAAGTTCGTTTGCAAGAAAGTCCCGTCACGTTTCAGGTAGTGGGCGCGGGCCCGCCGCTCGTGTTAATGCATGGCTTTGGCGGTTCGCATACGCATTGGGATAAATTAATTCCGGAGCTGGCAAAAAGTTTTCGAGTCATCATGCCCAATCTTGGGCCGCTAACTTTAGGCTCAATGAAGCTGACTTTTACGGAACAAGTGGAGATGCTTGGCGACTTCAAGCGCGCGATCTTTCATGAGTTTGGCCGGTTTTCCATCGTGGGTATCAGTTATGGCGCGGCCCTTGGATGGGCGATTACCGCGCAAGACGAAGAAAATCATATCGAAAAAATCTTGCTCATTAATCCCATGCCGCCTAACCCCACCCGCAATATGGCGAGTTGGAGTTTGCGCCGCCTTCTGTTTATGGGCCGCTGGGCGGCAATGTTAGCGCTATACTTATTAACTCCACTGGCAGTTTGGGATTTTCATCAGGTCGGATCTGACATCCGCGTGGATTGGCCGACGCGGGCCCCACGATTTACGAAAATATTTTCGCGCCGGCAAAAAATGCTGTTTCACTTGATAACCAGATTTTCCTGGATTTTAAAAAACGAAAATTGGAAGCCCTGGTGGGTACAGTTAAAGAAAATAAAAATTCCAGTTTGCCTGGTTCATGGTGCCAAAGACCGCATTTTTAATGATATAACGGTAAAAAAAATTCGCTCCAATCTTATGGATTCCGAACTTAGAATTATCGAAAATGGAACCCACTTGGCGGTACATTCGAGTCCCCAAGAAACTATCACCCATATCCGCGAGTTTCTGGTCGCAAAAAAAGCATCATAGTAAAATGCTTCAGATTCGCTCTGAATACTCCCCTAATTTTTAATATTTTTCCTTTTTGATAGCGTTGGATTTTTTTTAAAAAATTGGAGTGGGCACTTCCCGGTAATCATCGATGAAGTGTCGATCTGGTCGCGTGTACTTTACGTCGAGGAAGTGCAAATAAATACAAGGCGCAAGCTGGTGGCGGAAATTGGGTTAAGCCCTAACTAAATTGACGCACTATGGACTTGATTTGGTGTCAGGCACCTTTTACCTTTTTAAACGTTGAAGGAGGAGCCGCAGCCGCAGGTTTTGGTGGCGTTGGGATTTGAGAAGACAAAGCCTTGGCCGTTTAAACCGCCTTGAAAGTCTAGAGTCATGCCGATGAGGTAAAGGTAACTTTGTTTATCGACCACGATTTTTTGCCCGTGGTTTTCAAAAATTTTGTCGTTATCGGTAATTTGATTGTCGAATTTCATGTCATAGGACATGCCCGAGCAGCCACCTTTTTTTACGTTTACACGCAAGAAAGAGTCAGACTGAGCGCTCTCGTCTTTTTTAACTTGTTCGATCCTTCGAGCGGCGGTTTCCGTTAACTGAATCATATTATCCTCTAGATGTACCTGCGGAAGATCCCAAGCGAACTTCACGGCACTTCTTAACCGCATTTACCACGGTTTGGATGGCATAATCAATATCAGCCTCGGTTGTCATTCTGCCGATACCAAAGCGCAATGTACATTTTGCAAGGTTTTCCGGGACACCTATGGCCGTTAATACATGGCTTGCCTTCATATTCGCCGACGAGCAGGCCGAACCCGAACTTACCGCTAAACCATTTAAGTTCTCCAGTAAAAAATCAGGGGAGGTATCAGCAAAGCTTACGTTTAAATTCATATAAAGTCTGTCGGTAGGATGGCCGTTGATTTGTATGCGGTCGAGCTGGGACTTTAAACCACTTTCCAGTTTGTCCCGGAGTTTTTTTATGCGCGAGCCCTCTTCCTTCATATCTGTCTGGCAGATTTCGCAAGCTTTTCCTAGGCCAACGATGCCTGGAACATTTAACGTGCCGGGACGGATTCCACGTTCTTGGCCACCGCCAAAAATTACGGGATCAAGTTTTACGCGTGGTTCGCGACTTCGCACGAAAAGGGCCCCCGCACCTTTAGGTCCATAAATTTTATGCGCGGAAATCGACATCAGATCGATATTTAAATCATTGACGTCGATCGGAAATTTCCCGACGGCTTGTGCGGCATCAACATGGAATAATATATTTTTTTCGCGCGTAAACTGGCCAATTTCTTTAATTGGATTGATGCTACCGATTTCGTTGTTGGCAAAAATTACCGAGATAAGGGTTGTCGCTGGTGTAATGTGGGATTTAAGAGTTTCTAATGTCACCTGTCCATATTGATTCACGGGTAAGTAGGTGACGTTTACGCCACGGGCTTCAAGTTCTTTAGCGATGGCTAGCACGCAAGAATGTTCAACTTGGCTGACAATTAAATGGGGTACGTGGCCGTTGACTTTGCCGATACCGCCAAACAACGCCAAATTATTACTTTCGGTCGCGCCACTAGTAAAAATTATTTCTTTTTCTTTCGCGCCAATGAGGTTGGCGATTTGGCTACGTGCCTTAGTCACTGCGGCCTCGGCCTGCCATCCGTGAGAATGACTGGCGGAAGCGGGATTGCCAAATGAGTGCGTAAAATAGGGAACCATTGTCTCAAGGACCCGTGAATCAACGGGGGTCGTGGCGTGATAATCAAAATAAATGGGCATTTTCATAATCATCCATATTTATAGCAAATGCATAAAGCAAACACTAGTATTTTCGAGGTATTGAGCACATAATTACGGCATGAATTGGCGGCAAAAAGAATGCCTTATAGAGCTTCCAAATGGAAACAAAACCATCGTGGTGGAAAGTCCCGAGCCATGGAGTGATCTAGCGATTGATATCGCCGTGAGCCGCTATTTTCGTAAAGCCGGCGTGCCTCCTCAGGGGTATGAAACATCCATTCGCCAATTAATTGAGCGGGTCATTTCTGGTTTTAGAAAAATGGCGGCGAATACGCCGAAACTTTTTACCGCTGACTGTACGATAGATGATTTTGCCACCAATCTTAAGAATGCCATGCTCTCCCAAGAGGCGGCGTTTAATAGTCCGGTGTGGTTTAACTTAGGGCTTTACGAATCTTATGGGATATCCGCATCCGGAGAAAATTTTCGTTACGATCCAAAGACAAAAAAAACCGAGCTCGTGGCCAATCTCTACGCGTATCCGCAAACCTCGGCGTGTTTTATTCAAAGTTTAGATGATGATCTATTGAGTATTTTTGATCTGGCTAAAAAAGAAGCCAAGGTTTTTAAATTTGGCTCTGGCACGGGGACGAATTTTTCTAAGTTACGCGCCAGCGGCGAACCTTTGGAAAACGGTGGCCGCAGTTCTGGCGTCATGAGTTTTTTGGAAGTGTTGGATAAAGGTGCGGGTGTGGTCAAGTCCGGCGGAATGGCAAGACGGGCCGCCAAGATGGTTTGTCTGGACGTTGATCATCCTGAAATAGAAACTTTTATTTCTTGGAAGGGCCACGAAGAGAAAAAGGCAAAAGCGCTTATCGCTTCTGGCTTTAGTAGTGGTATGACGGGAGAGGCGTATCGCACGGTTTCGGGACAAAACTCAAATAACTCAGTCCGCATCACCGATGCCTTTATGAACGCCTTAGAAAAAAATGAATCCTGGCACTTGCTGGCCCGTACCGATAAAAAAATTATTAAAACTTTACCGGCCCGGGATATTTGGCGCGAGATCGCGCAAATGGCCTGGGAATGCGGCGATCCGGGATTACAATTTCACGATACCATACAGGCCTGGCACACGTGTCCCGAGGCAGGAGCGATCAACGCCAGCAATCCTTGTTCGGAATTTATGTTCGTTGATGATTCGGCCTGCAATTTGGCGTCTATTAATTTGTTGAAATTTTTAGACAAGGACGGAAATTTTTGCCTGGAAGACTTTATTTCATTAGCGACAAACTTAATTACGGGACAAGATTTATTGGTATCAAATTCGAGCTATCCTACCAAAGAGGTCGCCAAAAATAGTTATGATTTGCGTCCCCTCGGTATTGGCTTTGCAAATCTTGGCGCCTTTTTAATGTCAAAAGGCTTGCCTTATGACAGCGAGGAGGGCCGGGGTTGGGCCGCAGGAATCGCGGCGCTTTTAACCGGGGTGAGTTATAAACAAAGTATTGTACTGGCACGAGAGCTAGGGCCGTTTGACCGTTACGAGGAAAGCAAATCATCAATGCTAAAAGTCATAGAAAAACACCGTGCGGCCTTAGCGCGAATAAATAAGAAATATATTCCCGATGAGTTTTTGGCGCGATTGGAAATTATTTGGGACCGCGTAGTAAAAGACGCTCGCCTACATGGATTTAGAAACTCTCAAGTCAGTGCCATTGCTCCGACGGGCACGATCGGACTTATCATGGACTGTAGCACGATGGGAGCCGAGCCTGAATATGCGTTAGTAAAACGAAAATTTTTAGTGGAAGGCCGCGACGTGCGGATAGTCAACTCGAGTGTCGCGCGGGGACTAAAAACTCTAGGTTACAAAGACAGTGCTATTGAGAAAACTCTACGTAATCTCGAATTCGGCAAATCACTAAGCGAGTGCGGGACCGTTTCGGCGGAACATATGAATGTTTTTGATTGCGCCGTCGGCCCACGTCCGATTAGCTGGCAAGCGCAATTAGAGATGGTTGCGTCCATGCAACCGTATATTTCTGGATCTATTTCGAAAACTTTGAACCTACCCGAATCTACCACCGTAAATCAGATTGAAAACGTATTCGCTGAGGCTTGGAAATTGGGCCTTAAATCTCTGGCGGTTTACCGCGATCAGAGTAAGGCTTTTCAGCCGCTGCAAACTATCTGATTTAAATTAAAAGGAAAGATAACCTCGGTGGCTCAGCCGCAGTTTAGTAATGACAGCCGCGCAACCCAATAATACCAATCCAGCAAACTGCATGACTTGGTGGGTGGGAAACGCGATTGCGTAGAGGGAAATAATAACCAAAGAAATGGGCCGCATTTCGTAGAGAAATTTTTCCCCCTTAGACGCTAGTTTCTTAAAGGCCTTGGGCCTTTCTATCCTAGACTTTGCCATTAACACTCCCCTTAGTATTTATCTGCCAAAGATTTTAGGTTGCAATCCATATACCGTTATGAGTCAGCTAAACGCCATAAATGCGTGGGTTTTATGTTTCATTTTGAGATGTCCTGTTTAGGGTGTTGACGGGTGAAAAAATACTAGTGATTCATTTTAACTTTTTTTAAGTATCTTGAACTAAGCGCTTTAGCCACGTAAAATTTAATTATGTCCATAGGCAAGCCAAGGTTATATATATCAATTTTAATTGCTATTGCCGGAATACTTACATTTCAAAATTGTTCCGAACGCTCCATAAGTTTAAACAGCAATAACGTGCCTGATGACACGGGAATAATAAATGAGCGGCAGTTTGCCCCTGGAACTTTTGCGTTTACGGTTCCAGCCGGAGTGAGTCAGTTGCAAATCACGGGAGCCGCCGGCGGTGGCGGTGGCGGCGGTGGCGCCTACGATAATTCTTTTGGTTCTTGTGTCGGTGGCGCCGGCGGCGGCGGCGGCCAAATTCTTTTGTCGCCGGTTACTATAAACGTGCAAGCGGGAACAGTGCTTCCAGTTGTTGTTGGCAGTGGCGGGCAGGGTGGAAATGTGGGCAGTGGCAGCTTTGGTCAAACGGGCGGAGTTTCTAACGGTGTGAGTGGTGGCCCCGGCGGTGTAACAAGTTTAGGAAATATGGTCATTTTGACGGGCGGAGGCGGTGGCCAAGGCGCCCTAGTAAACCGTAGTGACAGTCTTGGTGGCACGGCCGGCGGTAGTAACGCGGCCAACGGCGGCAATTCTCATTGGACAAGTTCAGGCTCAGGAGGAAGTGTCTCAGGAATTGGAGGAAATTCTGGACCCAATTCCGGCGGAGCCGCGCTGACTAGTGGTGGTGCCGGTAACAATGGTACGGGCAATGGCGCCGGCGGCAGCGGCGGTAATTGCGGTGATTTTGGCGCTAATGGCAAGGGCATCGGCGGAAATGGCGCACCGGGTTTTCTTTTGATAAAGTGGTAAGTTCTTGTCAGAATTGCCACGATGAAATGGCTTCCTCTATTTTCTTTTCTAGTTTTTACTTCCGTGCTCGCTTTAGACGCTCCCACCAAAATTTTAATACTTGGGGATTCGTTGACCGAAGGTTACGGCGTTGAAAAATCAAAGGCCTACCCGAGTGTCTTACAAAATATTTTAAAAGCGAAAAACAAACCGAACGTGGAAGTTATTGCCTCGGGTGTTTCGGGAGCGACTTCCGCTAGTGGGCCGGCGCGGCTAAAGTGGTTTCTGCGCAGTCCACCGCAAATTTTGGTTTTGGAATTGGGCGCCAACGATCTTTTACGAGGCCTTAACCCCGAAGCGACCAAGAAAAATCTACGCCAAACTATTCAAATGGCCAAGAATGCAAAGATCAAAGTTCTGCTGGCTGGCTTAAAAGTCCCGCCCAATTACGGGAAGGAATATGTAAAAGATTTTGAAAAAGTTTTTGCGGAGTTAGCAAAAAGCGAAAAGGTAGAGCTTATTCCGTTTCTATTGGAGAATGTCGGTGGCATTGCCAGTTTGAATCTCGAAGACGGTATCCACCCCAACGAAAAGGGTCACGAAATCATGGCAAAAACCGTTTATAAATATTTGGAGCCACTCTTGTGATTTTAGAACTAAGAAACATCAAGAAGAATTATATACAAGGTCAGCGTCAAGTCGAAGTTTTGCGGGATCTCAACTTACAAGTAAAAAAGGGCGAGATAATTTCTGTCGTGGGGCAGTCAGGAAGCGGGAAATCCACGCTCCTAAGCCTCATTGCCGGTCTTGACCGTCCCGATGCGGGCGAAGTTATTTTAAACGGCAAGGATCTGGTAAAGCTAGATGAAAACGAACTCACGCGTTTCCGTGGCAGGTCACTGGGGATAGTCTTTCAACAATTTCATTTAGTACCCCACTTAACCGCCTGGGAAAACATTCACTTGCCGCTGGAAATTTTGGGAATCCCAAACGAAGAAAAAGCGTGGTCGATTTTAAGAAATGTGGGGCTTGATAAACGCGCCGACCATTATCCCGATCAACTCAGTGGTGGCGAATGTCAACGCGTAGCCATTGCCCGCGCCCTTATTGCCAATCCGAGTTTAATTTTGGCTGATGAACCCAGCGGAAATTTGGATGCAAATACCGCAGATCAAGTCATGAATTTACTTTTTAGCGTCGTTAAGGAACACGCTTGCACGATGTTATTAGTTACGCATAACGAAGCTCTGGCGGCGCGGTGTGACCGGCATCTTGTTTTAAAAGGTGGAACGCTTTTGTGATTTTAAAGTGGGTTTGGCGTGAATTTAAATCTCAACCGGCTTTAGCGGCCTCTCTGACACTCACTCTCTTTTTAGGGTTACTGGCTTTTAATAGTATCGATATCGTCCGGTTTGCCGTCGCTGATTCCTTACAAAAACAATCAAAAGTTTTGTTAGCAGCGGACTTAGCACTGACCTCGCGGCGGCCTTTAACGCCGGCGGAATTAAAAGCAATTAAAGGTGTCACCGGAGAAGATGTACGGACGCAGGAAATTTACGAACTTTATACGATGGCGCGAGGGAAAAAGAACTCGCGGCTTGTGCAGTTAAAAGCGGTGCCGCGCAGTTTCCCCTTTTACGGCGATCTTAATTTAACCAACAAAAGTAGTGTCTCCGATCTTAACGATAGACCCCGCGTATGGGTGCATCCTGAACTCTTAACGCAATTACAGCTCAAACTCGGTGACCCACTTAAGATTGGTGACACCTCTTTTGAAATCAGTGACATCGTCGAAGGCGACTTTGTGAATAGTTGGAAGGGACTGTCACTAGCTCCGAAAATTTATTTAGGTTTCGAGCAACTGGCGGCCACACACCTCGTTAAGCCCGGCAGTACCGTGAGTTATAATTATTTAATCAAACTAAATGACCCGCAAACCTTAAAGGTAAAATATAGAAAACTAAACGCCTTAATAAAGGATCCCGGCATACGGGTTTACGATGATGAAAAGGCCTCTCAAGAAATCGTAAGAGGGCTTACGGCAATTTCCGATTATTTGGGGCTTGTAGCTATCGTGGCTTTGCTGCTAGCAGGACTTGGAATTTATTTCTTGTTTAATGGTTATATTTTAAGAAAGCGCGCGGAGATTGCAATTTATAATTCTTTAGGTCTTACCCGCAATCGCACGGTATTGATTTACTGCCTTTATTTAGCCATTATCGGTGGAATCGCTCTTTTGCCGACTTGGCTTATTTCGTTTAGTGTTTTGCCCTTTGTAAACCACCTCATACGTAGCTTTATGCCCTTTGCTGTACAGTCCAGCGTACCATTTTCGGTTTTGTTAATATCCTTCTTAATTGCGGCGTTATCTATTGGGGTGGCGACACTTTCGGTGCTTTTAAGAATAAAGATGGTCTCGTCGGCGCAATTGTTCCGTGAGGACCGCGAATTTCCTCTATCATCTAAGACGGGAAAAATCATGGGCCTTGGCCTGACATCGTTTCTAATTTGGATTTTAGCTCTTTATCAGTCTCAGTCTCTGATAGTTTCTACTTATTTTTTGTTGGGGCTTGTTGCCGTTCTTTTGACTCTTTCGGGTGTTGGCGTGGCCTTTATTAAGTTTTTGGGCCGCTACGCCGACCGCTGCGTAGTTACCTTGCGATTGGCCTTAAAAAGTTTATCACGACAGCCAAGTTTTTCCTTATTTACTATTATGGCCATTGGCACGGCATTCTTTCTGACAATATTAATTCCTCTTATTCGCGAGGGCCTAATCAACGAAATGCGCCAGCCGCCGGGCCTTGTTCTGCCAAATTTATTTCTTTTTGATATTCAAGACGAGCAGGAACCGGAACTTGAGAAAGTGTTAACTCATAATGGCTATCGTTTAGAGGGAATTTCACCGATGGTAAGGGCCAGGTTAATGGAAGTAAACGGTGAGCCCTTTGAAAAAGCGCAAATGCCTACCCTGACCACAACCCGAGAAGAAGATACCGAGGCGCGTTTTAGAAACCGGGGCGTGAACTTAAGCTTTCGTGGGGAGCTAAACGATTCAGAATCCATCATCGAAGGAAAGTTTTATTTGGGTGGCAAGGATCCGTCCGCAGAGTGGGCGGAGATATCAGTTGAAAAATTTTTCTTGGAACAGTTGCGCCTAAAGCTGGGCGATAAAATTGTCTTTGACGTTCAGGGAGTACCGGTAAAGGGAATCGTAACGAGCATTCGGAGCGTGCGCTGGAACAGTTTTTTGCCAAACTTTTTTATTCTCGTGCAGCCGGGAGTTCTCGAAGAGGCGCCGAAAACATATCTTGCCGCCATCAAAGGTCTGCCGGCGGATAAAATCAGTGAGGTGCAAAATCTCATCGTAGATAAGTTTCCAAATATTTCCGTCGTGGATGTAAGACGCACGGTTGACCGCATAACTCTCATTACGCAAACGATGACACGCATTCTGGAAATCATGTCGTATCTCTGTTTGGCCATCGGCTTTGTAATTTTGGTCGCGGTACTTTATCATCATGGCGAAGGCCTAAGACGCGAGTGGGATTTGCTGTCGATTTTAGGAATGGTGCAGTCTAAAGTCCGGCAAAGTCACATTCTGAGAATGACACTCTTGGGCTTAATTGCCGGGCTAGTCGCCGGGTGTGCCGCAGTGATAGTTTCTAGAGTCATGTTGGACCGGGTTTTCGAAGTTTACGTGCGCCCCCCGGAAGGGAAGTATATCTTTTTGGGATTGTTAAGTTTATATCTTATGATTCTAAGCGTTTCGTATTTTGTTTATGGAATTTTAAGACGCCGAATCTCCTAAATTTAAATTGGGTAAAGTCCGAAAATTATAAGGAATATGATTACAACGGAAAAGATGCTACGCAAGGGTGTGCATCATGCGGTGTTTGGATTCCTTGCGGGGCTGGCTTTAGTTATCTTAGCGATGTGGGCGCGCTCGATTGAATTAAGCGTAAGCTTTTGGTCCGTTCAATTTTACCATCAGAATGTTCTGCTTTGGCTTATCGATACAGTTCCCATTGTGTTAGCGTCGATGTCTTATCTTGTGGGTTTACGGCACGAACAGGTTTCTAGCATGCGCGAAATTCTTGAACTTGAAGTTAAAGAGCGCACGAAGGAACTTTTAGCGGCCAAAGATGAGGCGGAGAGGGCGTCTTCGACGAAATCAAGATTTTTGGCCAATATGTCGCACGAAATCCGCACGCCTATGAATGGCGTCATCGGGATTACGGGACTACTCATGGACACGCCCCTTAACCACGAACAAGAAGGCTACGTAGAGACAATTCGTGATTGTGGGCAAAATCTTTTAACGATTATCAATGACATATTGGACTTTTCGAAGCTTGAAGCGGGAAAAATGGATTTAGAAATGCAGCCTTTTGACCTCATACATGCCATCGAGCATCCTATGCATCTCATCGAGGAGTTAGCCAATAAAAAAGGTTTGGAGCTTTTAAGTTACATTTCGCCCGATACGCCTCGGGCTATCATCAGCGACGTCACCCGTGTACGACAAATCATCGTTAACCTTTTGAGTAATGCCATTAAGTTTACCGAAAATGGCCGTGTTATTTTGAAAGTGGAGAGTCCCGGCGACACGATCGCTAACCGCCGGCGCGTTCACTTTTGCGTACAAGATACCGGAATTGGAATTCCTGCGGACCGGGTGAGTAAGCTCTTTCAGTCTTTTACGCAGGTGGATGCTTCTACGACACGCGTGTATGGCGGTACGGGGTTGGGACTGGCGATTAGTAAACGCTTAGCCGAAATGATGGGTGGGAACATGTGGGTGGAAAGCGAAATCGGCAAGGGGTCAACCTTTCATTTTACTATCGAAGCCGAAGTTGCCGACATTTCAAAGGGTGTTAAAAAGGAAACTGGCTACGACGATAAAATTGATCACAACTTAGCGAGCAAAAATCCCCTACGCATTTTGCTAGTCGAAGACAATGTTGTAAATCAACGATTAGCCTTAAAACTTCTAGAAAAAATGGGCTACCGCGCGGACTTAGCCGGAAACGGACTGGAAGCCATTCATGCGTTAGAGAGACAATTCTACGATCTTATTTTTATGGATATGCAAATGCCGGAGATGGATGGGTTGCAGGCAACACGCGAAATCCGTAAGCGCTGGAGCAAAGACCCACGGCCGCGGATTGTCGCCATGACCGCCAACGCCATGAAGAGTGACCAAGACCAATGTATTGCTGCGGGAATGGATGATTTTATCGGTAAGCCCATTCGCATCGGCGAAGTTACCGAAAAAATTCTAAAAAGCCACCGCGCCGAAGCGGCGCCGGCCCCTGTTATGCCGCCCGTGGCGGGAATTGTGGCGCAAAGATCAGGGCCCATCTCGGTCCCTATAAATTTAATTATGGAAAATTTCGATCATGACGAGGAAATCATGTCGATAGCTATTTCGTCCTTCTTAGAAGATTGTCCCGAGCGGTTAAAGGATATCGCAAAAGCCATTAGCGCCAAGAATCCCAAGGAACTGCGCGAGGCTGCCCACAAGTTTAAAGGCGCTGTGAGTAACTTTATGGTGGGCCCGATTAGTGCGGCGGCTTTTGAACTGGAATCCATGGGAAAAAATGGACGCACCGACCCCGCCAACGCCGTCTATGAACAGCTAGACCGCATGACCACGGAGCTTTGTACGGAACTTAAAAAGTATTTGAAACCCCAAAAAGTAGCCGTGTAAGATAAGTTGTGGCATTTCAACTTGGCATTGACCGTTTACTCAAAGAAAAAAAACTTCAGTCCGCGCTTAAGGGCAAACGGGTGGCTCTTGTCGCGCATCCCGCCGCTGTTAACTCGCAGTTAAAGCACAGCCTTGATCAGATTGCGGCGTTAAAAAATATAAATTTGATAGCCGCATTTGGCCCCCAGCACGGGATGCGCGGTGAAAAACAAGATAACATGATGGAAACCGAAGATTACCGGGATCCGCACTTAAAAATTCCCGTTTTTAGTCTTTACGGTAAGGTGCGCCGGCCCTCGGCGGAAATGATGAAGGCCTTTGATGTCGTACTCATTGATCTGCAAGATGTCGGTACGCGTATCTATACTTTTTTAACGACATTGCTTTATATGCTAGAGGCTTGCGCCCAATATAAGAAAGAAATCTGGGTACTTGACCGGCCAAATCCTGCCGGCCGGCCTATCGAGGGCAATTTACTAAGAGCGGGATTTGAAAGTTTTGTCGGTGCTGGGCCCTTGCCTATACGGCACGGTCTGACTTTAGGTGAAGCCGCTCTATGGTTTAAGAAACATTTTTCTTTGGATGTGAACCTAAAAGTAATTGCCATGAAAGGTTATAATCCTACGCAGGGTCCCGGTTTTGGCTGGCCCCAATTAAGCTGGGTTAATCCGAGTCCGAATGCCGCGACACTCTCCATGGCGCGTTGTTTTGCGGGAACGGTTTTACTCGAAGGGACTCATCTCTCTGAGGGCCGGGGCACCACGCGGCCACTTGAAGTCTTAGGCGCACCCGATGTCCCGGCGGGGGAACTTCTGCGTTTAATGCAAAAAAAAGCGCCGCAATGGTTAAAGGGCTGCCGGCTTCGTCCCTGTTATTTTGAACCCACGTTTCATAAACACAAAGGTCAGGTTTGTGAGGGGTTTCAGATTCATGTGGATGATGGCGGCTATAAGCACAAAGATTTCAAACCCTTTCGTCTTATGGTCCTGGCATTAAAATGTTTGCGCGAGCTGCGCCCGGATTATCAAATATGGCGCGACTTTCATTATGAGTATGAAACCACAAGACTGGCATTTGATTTAATTTGCGGCGGTTCACTGATTCGCGAATGGATTGACGACAAATCTTCCACTGTTGGAGATCTTGAAAAGTTGCTCGTAGCTGATGAGAAAACCTGGAAAAGAGAAATTCGTCCGCACCTCTTATATCCCGCATGACTGATGTCAGCGCCAAAAGAATATTTATTGGCCTAAATCTTTCCGCCGAAATTTCTAAAAATATTGAACCCATCGTAAAAAAACTTAAAGCGACGGCCGACAAAAAAGATATTGAGTTGCGCTTCTCACCCAAGTTTAATTGGCATATCACACTGGCCTTTTTAGGGCTTACGCCGCTTGAGAAGATTGTCGAATTAAAGAGTTTACTAGCGGCTTTCGCCCATGAGCAGGCGCCTCTGGAAATTCACTTAAGAAATTTGGGTGGCTTTCCCGATGTGATGGGCGCCCGCGTTCTTTGGCTGGGAGTTGCCGCTACCAAAAAATTATTAAGCTTGCATAGTGATTTGGAAATACATTTAGAACCTTGGGGCTATAAAGGCGAGAACCGCAGTTACGTGCCGCATGTAACCATCGCGCGCTTACGGAATCAAAAGAATATAACGGATTTAATTTCTCCCTGGGTAAGAAAAGATTTTGGTAAGAGTCTGTTTTCGCAAGTTACACTTTTTGAGAGCCGGCCGGCGGGCTATTTTTCGACTTATGAGCCGCTGGAAAACTACCAGCTTAGTCGCGAAAGTACTGACGTTCTTCCGGAGTCGGAAGAGGACAGTAATTAAGCGTACCAAACCAATCGTAACGGTGGTTAGCTACCCACATGTAAAGTTTGTCGCGCCAAGTTCTTGGCAATAGCCACAATAGACGCGCCAAATGCCAAATGCCACCCACTTCCGTCAAAATTTTAATAACGGCATCGAGGCGGTAATAACATTTGTTATCCTCAAATAAGATTATCGAGTGCACTTGATTTTGATCTTGCCGGGGCAGCTTTTCTTTGGCTGTTTTACCCTGTAAGGGGGCGAAATAAAAGTGGCGGGCAAAATCTTCGCTGAGCAGAAACCGCGTAAAGCGGTTACAGAGTACGCAGATACCATCGTAGAAAATAAAGGGCTTTAATTTTGTATCTGCGGGCACTGTTGACCAGGCGGGATTATACAGAAATAGCGAAGTAATCATAAGAGTCGAAGAAAACGCGCTATACCCCATTCCAACAATCCAACTGAAATGAAAGAAGAAGAAAATCATCCAGCCATATTTTTTTAGCGGCGTGATTAGTAAGGAAAAAAGGAAGAACGAATCCGCAGCGATTCTAAGGCGCACCCAGTTTTTTGGCGGCAAGTAGCTGTGCTCATATTTCATTCCAAAAGGAAAGAGGTCCAGAACAGTGTTAACCGCCGACATGAGGTCAAAAATCACGGTGATTACAAATAAGACCCAAAACATGCGGAATATAAAAACTCGCGCGTCCCCGGGTTTATTGGCGGCAAGATAAAAAAAGGTATATAAAATTAAAAAAGCTCCGGGATTATCGCGGAAAACCGTCATGTGGAGTTGAACTATCCAAATTATAAATAGGACCGCTGCCGTCCAAGTTATTTTAACCCCAAAACTAAGGATGATACCTAAGCCTACGAGAGTGGCCCAGTACCACGAGGGCATATTTATTTGCTGCGGAAAAACCCAAATACAAAGAAATAGGAGATGCAGGCCAAATAAAAACCGGGCAATAGCGACTTGAAATGGAGTAGGTAAAACGTTTTGTATCACGGGGTTTACCTAAGTTAGCTTTTTAACAAAGGTCATAAAATTATTTAACATGGCCGTCATCATATCACTTATGAATTTATCAGTAATCTCTTTGCCATCAGCTGAAATCTTTTCGCGGACTTTGGGGATAAATACGCGCTGTCCAAACAAATTAGCCTCGCGGTAACTGTAAACCATTTCCAAATGTTCCACGGCTCTTACACCGGCAAATATGCCGGCCGCAAGGCCGATAAAGCCAGCGGGCTTGCGGTGTAAACTTTCGGGAAATTTTAACAGATCGATAAAATATTTTACCGCACCGGGATAGCTGCCGTTATATTCCGGCACGACATTTAAAATTCCCGTGGTTTCTAAAATCAGTTTTTGGTAGGGCGCAAACTCAGCGGCTTTGGCGCCATAATTTTCGGGACGGAACATATTTGGCGGCAATTGGGCCAGATCAATCATCGTGGTTTTAGCGCCTGACTTTTGCAATATCCCTTCGGCAATTTTCGCGATTTTTAAGGTGTTTGAATTAGCGCGGTCGGTCCCAGAAATAATAGTTATCATAAATTTCCTAGTTTAATTCCGAAGTAATGGCCATAACTGATAGCGGGGCCAACCAGTGAGAAAGTTCTAAGCGCTCTCGCCACAATGGTAGGCCTTCGAGAGTTTTACGCATATTCACCATATGTACCGTAAGCCAGGGATTATCAGCGGAAACCAAATTTTGTATCCCGATGGTTGCCAATACCAAAGAGGGTGAAAAGCCAAATTGACCGGCGGCAGAACGGCGCACGAGGACATAGGGATCAGGAAATCTTTCCTCTAACATTTTTATTATTTCATCGCGCGCGTAACAATTGAGTAAAAAAGTAATTTCGATAAAACACGGCGACAACGAAGCCGGCCCCGCGTAAGGCTCTTCTGTCTTACAAGCACTCATTTGAGCGAACAGTTCGCGGCCCCGGGCCTTTAACATCTCAATATCTCCTTGGCGCCCTAGAATATAAGACCAAGAAAGCATATTCCACATAACCCAGCCGGAGTTAAAGAAATTGGGATAGCGATTAGGTTCTTTTAATCCCAAAACGTGGTTGCGAAGCTTTCCTAAAGCCACGTGGGCGAGAGTTCTTAATGCAATTCGGGATTTACCCGATGTTAGGATCCGGAGCTGGTGAAGTTCCAAGTCTAGGCGCAAAATCCAGGTTAAGGATTCGATATTGGGAAAGGGGCTTGCTTGAATTTCGGCTTTTACGCTGGCTAGGTTCTCTGTCGTCAAAAATTGCTCAAGTTTGTTTTTTGCCATGAGAACCAGAGGCGAGGGATTTTTCGCGATGGCCGAGGCCCGCTGATAACGGGCGAGAGTCCAAAGCGCGGCAAGGGTCGAAGAAAAACCTAAACAACGCGAATTTAAAATATTATTAGAAGTTTCAAAGCGGCTAATGATGGGGCGGCTTAAGCAATCAAACGCGGGGGTCGTAAACTCATCTAGCGGGAGGCTTTGGACCCGCATATCCTGGGCCCCGGCGGTGTCAACGGGGAAACCAAATTGTAACAAGTAAGATGTTAAAATTACTAATGTGGATAATCTCTTCACAGCCTTTTTCGTAGTAAACGTGAAACACGATGTCAACCTTGGAAATACGATTTTATTCGTGTATTTACTAAAATCGTCTAAGCGGCGAACTAGGGAAAAATCGGGGGGGGGATAATGGGAGTTAATTTCGTAAAAATAGCGCTGTTATTAATGGCGGCGTTAGCAATTGGTTGTAGTCAGAAATCATTACCAGAAAATGCAGCCTATAATGAGGCTGTTTTAGGCAATTTGGCGAACCTTATAGCCGAGAACCAAATGAAGGGCGCTGACCCACAAGTCATTCGCGAGTTAGAGGCGCGGCTCAATGCCAAACGTACGGCAAGTGCGCTCTCTCGAACCAATCAAACGATTTTAGCCGAGGGTATGAAGGAAAATACGAAATTTCATTCCCTCAAAGGTAAATACAAAATTCTTGTAATTCCCGTGCAATTTTCTGATGTGCAAATTGAACGGCCGGATTTTTACACGAACGTTTCGGACGCTAACTCCGCTTATCAAAAACTTTTCGGTAATGGGCCCAATACTTTACGAACTTTTTATCGGCACCAATCCTTAGGAGCGTTTGACGTTGATGGCGTAATGACCTCTATAGTTTCCGTGAAGGGAAAATTAGAAGAATATGGCGAAGCCATCGTGGGTGAAAACGACAAGAACGCCCAGCTCCTAGTAAAACAGGCGCTGCAAGGAGTGATGAGCGTACAGACAAATCCCGATTGGTGGCAGCAATTTGATCAGTGGGATCTTCATGACTACGACGGGGACGGTAATTATTATGAGCCGGATGGTTTTATCGATGCCGTGGTTTTGGTATATGCCGGTAAACCTCAATCTTCTTGTCAGCGTGTTTTTGATCCCAAAGGGGAGCGCCCGGCAAGTAAAGATTATCCCGAAGGCCCGCGCCAAAAAGCCGCTGTTGAATGCTTTAACCGATTATGGCCGCACCGTTCGGCGCTCCAATTAGCGAAAGACGATACCGATTATTCGGAAAAAGGTCCAAAGATTGAAGGCTATCAGCGCCCCTCATTAAATGGTTTAAAAATTAACGACGAAATTTTTGCGCTCGACTACAACATGCAGGCGGAATACTCGGATGTGGCGACTTTTATTCACGAGTTTGGCCACTCGTTAACCTTACCCGACGTGTACGCTACGAAATCCGCCGAGAACTCTACGGGTGCGTGGGAAGTTATGAGTTCTACGTCCACGGCGAATGCCCAAGAGCTTTCGTCATGGAGCCGCTTGGTACTTGGTTGGTTATCGCCGAAAATCGTGACTCCCAACCAACATATTACTTCATTATATCTTGGCACCATGAATTACTTGGATGCCGAACGCCGTAATGATTATGTGCACTCTAACGGGCCCGATCACGTCACTGAAGTTATTGACGGGCAAGAGCATGTTTACGATGTGCTTTCGGTCGTGCCGGGTTCGGATGAGCCGGTTTACCGGTCGGCGGTCGTGAGTATGCCGTCCACTCAAGAAGACAAAAAGATCATCGAATATAAGCCCGAAAATGGGAAGTATGCCGTTTATACTTCCCACTACGACGGTGAAAGCCGTGCCATGAAAGTTAAGTTGGATGTCCCTTCAGAAGGTTTGGCGGAACTTAGCTTTGACACGATTTGGGAAATTGAGACGGGTACAAACTTTGAGTCCACCGAAGAGCCGATAAAAATCAATGTGCATTATGACGTCGCGACCGTTAGCATTGAGGGCAAAGAAGTTGACCGCCTAGAACTTTTATCTGGCGACGCCGATCATGATTCCTTAGTCGAAGCCAATGCGGATTGTGAGGTCGACAAAGTTAAAGATCTGCGCAAAAAAGTTTTTGGCAAAACGGCAAGTGATGACGAGAAAAAAGAATTTGCCAAAAAGCTGGCCCTTTGCCGAAAAGCCTCGTGGGTAAAAAAGAAATATGACCTCAGCGCCCATAAAGGCAAAACTGTAAGTCTAGAAATTCGCTACACCACGGATCCCGGTTACACTGATATGGGTGTGATAATTGATAATATTCAACTGGGTTCGACAAAAATCGATTTTGAAAACGAATCGCAACACAAACTTGCCGGTGGTTTTGAAATCCTTAAGGAAGGCATTCAAAATCTCCAGCACAATCAGTATTACATTATGGAATACCGTGATCCCGAAACGGAGTTTACGTCAACGGCGGCGGGGCAGGCCATTAACTATGACCGCAACATTCGCGTGGGTGTCCAAGGCATGTTTTTGGATGACGGCAAGAATAGTATCGACAAGTTCCGCATGTTAGAGGCCCGTTACCAACCCGGCGTTCTTGTTTGGTATTATAATTCCAAATTTGACCTGAGAAATAACAACCCGTTGATAAACGACGGCAAAGGTTATTTGTTGGTTCTAAATGCCAACCGAAAAGAGCTTTTGATGCCGGGACCGTGGGCTAAGCCAGACTTGTTTGACGCCGACGGTTTTTATAAGGATCCCGATAAGGACCCTACCGTGAAAGCAACGGTTGAAAAACAGCGGATGGAATATGTCTGTTTTTCACATACGGATTTTTATAAATACTTGGAAGGAATTGAAGCGGCTTGTGAAAATTACAAGGATTCCGTGAATTACTTAAAGCGGCTCAAAATGGGCACTCAATCTTTAATTTTTTCACGCGAGTTTATTAACGAAATTCATCCGATGGATTACGACAGTTTCTACTTTGTTAACCGGCCGTTCACGCACACGGCGGGAGTTTTGACGGCACTGTCGACCTTCAGGCCACCGGAAGCCGAGGCGTATTCGGCCTTTAGTGCTTTTAAAATTGATTCCAACGCACAAACCTTGGTGAAGGATGAAGAGTTTTCTAAGGCTATTACCAAATATGCGCCAGTGTCTGGCTTTAGCGATTTGAAATATGATTTTCCAAAAAATAAAGACCGCTGGGGTGATACGGTAAATGTCGAGAAAAAAGGTTTTTCATTTGAGGTCGTACAGCCTTCGAAACATATTGTTAGCCGCTATGCGAACCGTGAAAATTCTCAAAGCCATGACTTTTTTGAGCGCCGTCCTCGCGCCAAAATTTATTTTTTGATGGAACCAACTTCTACCGGACAATAGTTAAATTATAGGGGTAATTCCTACATATTGACCAAATGACGCGCCTAGAACATATTAGGCGCGTACTGAGGGGAATATGGGTGAGGGACGAAGCATGTTTTTAAACGTGCTTTTTGTGATAGGGGCGATAGCGGGTCATACTGTATCTTGGGGAGCGCCACTGGGGAGTGCGCGCTTATCCGGGGGTGAATCGTGGCTATTGGGTTTTGGATCCCAGGTAGATTCGGCCGTTGAGGTTGTCTACAGGGGGGTCCAGAACCCGAGCGCGATTTCAAATTCCCAGCTCGAAAAAGCCATTGTCGATTTAGGCAAGGTTACCGAAGAAATTGAAGGCCGCTTGGATAAAGAATGTAAGCGCCAATCTTCAAACCGTAAGTCCGTTGAAATTTTACGCCGCAAAACCATGAATGCACGGGCGCTAATAGTTTTTTTTCGAAACTTAATGATCATGGAATTTAATAAACCCACGCAGGAGCGAAACTTTGCTTTTGCCCACCGCTTGGGATCTAAAATTCGCCGTATTAGTACTTAGTTTTTTGGCCGTACCAGCCCCGGGCCTAAATAATATTTGGCCAGGAAATCATTAATTTCTTTTTCGTTCTTACTAAAAAAGACCAGCAGCAATTGTGCGACCGGATGATCTAGGGGCAGGTTTGCTTGTAACATACTTTGGGCCCATTCCGCGTAGGTCACTGGTTTCAAACTCAACAAGAATTCTGTGCGGCTGACAAAATTTAACAGCACTTCTAACGCTTCGGCGCGGGAGGTTTTTCCAAGTTTAGCTTTATTTATAAATGTTAGGGCCAAAAGTTTTTGGGCGGTAATAAAAGTGGAAAAACTAAAAGTAATTGTTTCGTTAGTCATCGCCTTTTTGTTGACGTTGAGTTTCGGCGTTTGATTGTCAAAGTAAGAGGTGGCCATCTCCATGATTTTTGCCAGGGGGCTTAATCCCTTTACGGAGTCATTTAGAAGGTCCTCCGCGCGCACGCCAAACGATTCGCCAAGGTAGTACCATTTTTCTCCGGCATTGGAGTTGCCGCCGGAAATGTCGCGCAGCTGGGACTCAAAATATTTTGCCGACGCCAGGGCGTAGTCCAAAAGATCATTGGTATTCAGGGCAGCGAGATCTTTTTTGATTTCTTCCGGTCCGCGCGGTTCCACGGGGCGGCCGAAACTTCTTAGAAATTGCTTATTACTTTTACCGCTTTGTGGGTCGAGAACCGACAAGGACTCTGTTAGCCAGTATTCGCGGCGTTTAAAGCCGGGAGTAAAGGTAGTCTCGGTGGCTCGAGAAATTTCCTGGCGAATGGATTTTGTAAGCTCCGCGAATCTCAAAAAAGAAATAAAGTGCGACAGATCGTGAACGGCGTCAAGTAACGGAAATTTTCCGTTTTTCATCGCGGTCATCATGGTTTGAAAGGGGAGATTAAACTGCACATCTTTAGTCAGAACTTTCCAGTTCTCCATATCCGCAGGAAACGCCTCAGCGAGGGGATCAATTATTAGGTAATCGAATTTTTCACCGTTTTTTTTGTACAAGATTAATGCGGGTACAAAGGTAGAATCTAAATCGATATGGCGAGATGCCAGGGCCTGACGGTAATTTTTCGCCATTGTCATCCAGTCAGGAGAAACTTTTGGCGAGTCCTGGTTGTCTGCCCACTCAATTCCGAGCTCATTGAGCACCACAACTTTTTCCGCTTCCGCGATGTCCTTTTTAAAAAAGTGAAATGCATTCGGATCGTCTTCATGACCATAGGGTAAACCGAACTCGGCTTGGAGGTTCTGGGCGTAGAGCTTGTTGTAACTCTCTACTTCCGGGGGAAGGGTTTGGCGGTTGTCGGCGCCGCGGGTAAGGCCGCGCGTGATTCCACGGGTACGCTCTCGCGTGGCGCCGCGGGTAAGGCCGCGTGTGATTCCACGGGTATGTTCGCCGAAAGGGTCTTCAATTGGGGAACTCAGCGACGGCTCAGGGAAATTTAAAAGCTGGGCGCACAGATTCTTTTGAACCTGCGCTTTAATGCGAGCCCTTAGTCGCTCATTGGGACTAATTTCGACGGCTTTCGCCGCCACCGTAACGAGAGCCAAAAGAATGATTAACCGTAGTGTCTTCATCGCGCAGTAACTATGCAGCCCCTATGCCATTTTTAATGCAATTCGTAGCAACTCATGGGCGGATACGGCGCTAAAACGCGCGCGAAATGGCAGGGTGTCAATCAACTCAACAGCGTTCCCGTCCTACCCGGACTATGGGCCTAATTTTTCTAAAAACTCCAGGTGCATTGGACGGCTTCGAAAATTGCGTTTTTAATTAATTCATGAGGAATTTCTTAGCTGTTATTACACTTCTCCTAAGCTTCAAAGCGTCTGCCAACGTGGTCGGAACCGACGCGCAAAATTTTAATGCGATCACCAGCGGTCTAGATTTTGTGACCGTTCAGTCGTCAGAAACTTTGGATCCGGGGATTTTTAATATCGGTTTTTTCTTAAACCTTGGCGTCAATACTCTTCCTATATTCGAAGACTCACAGGGAAACCGCACGAAATTTAAAGACGAAATTTTAGGTGCCGACATCAACGTCGGTTATGGTCTTAAAGAAAATTGGGACGTAGGTATTAGTTTTCCGCAAATATGGTATCAAAAGATCGAAGACAACACTGTTTACCGTGGATTTTACGAAGGCTACGGAAATACGGAAATCCGTTTGAATACTAAGTACCGCTTTTGGGGTGACCAAGATGGCGGTCTGGCGACAATTTTATCTGTAAACTTTGACCGCATTAAAAATAATCCCTACACAGGTATTGATGCGGGACCCACAGTAAAAGTTGAGGTTGCTTACGAACATAAGGACGGACCTGTTGCCGTTGGTTACAACGTGGGTTACCGTATTCGCGATGAAGGTACGCCCACGGGAACGGTTCCAATTAATCCTGTTTCGGATCAATTGATTGGCTCGGTTGCCGCCAGTTATCTCGTGGCCAAATATGATTTTAAAGTCATTGGGGAAATTTTCGGAGCCTTTCCGGCGGTAAATAATAATAAAGAAGATTACCGCGCTCACTCCTCGCTTGAAGCCTTACTGGGCGTTAAATATGATCAAACTCGAGAACTTGCCATTCACGTTGGCGCGGGTACGGCGATCCAGCACGGTACGGCCAACCCGGATTGGCGCGTGTATTCGGGTGTGAATTATTCATTTGGTCCCGCCTACCGGGGTGCCGCTGAACCGGTGGCGCAAAAATTCCAAACGCAAGACCGCGTGGTTTTGGATATTAATTTTGAATTCGATTCGGATAAAATTAAAGATCAAATTTCTTACGAAACGCTGAATGAACTTGGTCTTTATTTGCAGGCCATCGGCAAATACAAACTTGTTATTTCTGGTCACACGGATTCCGTGGGTTCAGAGACCTATAACAAGGATCTAAGTAATCGCCGCGCGGCTGCGGTTAAAAAATATCTGCTCAGCAAATTTCCAAAAATCAAAGACGACAATCTCTCGGCTCAAGGTTTTGGTGAAAGCATGCCGATCGCCGATAATGGTAACTACCAAGGCCGGCAGAAAAACCGCCGCGTCGAATTCAAAATCGAAAAACCCTAAGAAAAGGAAGAAAAGGTGCCCGACACCTTTTCAAGACTATAGTGCGTTAAAACCGCTTAGCTTTAAACGGCCTATTTTTGCTTAAAATACATGTAATAATTGAAGAATTAGCAAATTCTGTTTCAGAGATTATGACGCATAATGGACTGGATTTGGTGTCGGGCACCTTTTAATGGAGGGTGGTGAGGGCGCCGGATTGGGAGATGGCGCGGGCGATTTTGCTAAAGACGGCCTCGGCATTTTCATGCGACTTAAATTTTTCGGAACAAACCGTGATTATGAGTCCTTTCTTAGGATCAGTCTTATAAACAATTCCCATATCGCAAAGGCGTGCGAGCTGGGTCCCGGTTTTATGCGCAAACTTAAACCCCGGCGGCAGACCCTTCACGATACGCTTATCACCGGTCGTGGCCCGCGACATCAGTGCCATTAGGTCTTCGTTGTCAGCGACATAGGTTAGCAAATCCGCATAGGCGGTGAGTGTGCCACTGTTAAGTTCCGACGCATAATAATTTTCAAAAGCTTCGCGTAAAGTTTTCGCAGAGATTTTTTCTGGCGGAAGTCGTAACTTTTTTCTTAGCCAACGAAGTTTATGCGGCTCGCTTTTTATCTTTTTTAAAAGCATAAAATCCATATTGTCCAAATCGATGGCGCGCAAATTAAATTCACTATAGGCAAGTTTGCGGACGTCCAAAAGAGTCGAAATCGGTGAAAAACCATTTGGCACAATTTCTTTGAGTTGGTTATTTATGTTATCAATGCCTAAGCGTTTTATTAAAATGTCGGTCGCGGCGTTATCACTTTCAATCATCATTTGTTCGGTAAGACCACGAATGGTCATTAACCCGCCTGGCTTTACAAGATTCGTACGGCCCGCGCCATCGCGATAGTCGGCGGAAGTAATTTTATAGGTATCGGAGAACTTTAATTTCCCCTCGCCAATCTGCCGATAGAGCTCGGTGGCGACGGCAAGTTTTACGGCCGAGGCTAAGTACCATGGTCGTGTGGCATTTACCGCAAACGCTTCCCCCGTCGTAAGAGATTTAACATAGACCCCAAAGTTGCCATCAGCGTTGCGAAGAATTTCGCTAATTTCTCCGTCAAGCTTTACGTGCCAAGGAATAAAGGCGGCAACAGACGTAGCAGAAAAAAGGAGAATTATTAAGAATCGAGTGATCGTCGCCATTTTATAATTCCTGCCCAGAGCACGCTCATGGCGATCAATAAGGCCGTCAAATTAAGTGCCATGGAGTAGTCGATATTATGATAATAATTTAGTAAGTAGCGGTAGATGATGAAAATTACCATAATGTGGAAGACAAAAACTTCCAAAGAATATCTGCCAATCAGTGTGATGGGATAAAAAATACGGCTTAAAATACTGCCGCCGGCCAGGCCAAGGCCAGCGATCGTAAAGGCGCCACCCGTACTAAATAAAATAAAATTTAAAGATGGGGGATGTTTACCGGCGTTTTTGGCTAGAGCGAGGAGTGAATTAAAATAAATTTCCTTATTTATTCCAAAGTGGAGTCCCAAAAGAGTAGTGCCGACACAAATGAGCGTTAAGGCAATGATGAACAGCAAAGTTTTGTCGCGGCGGGCTTGATAAATTTGCTCACCCAGAAATAATCCAAACAAAATCAGCGGCCCGCGGGTAAACTGTCCAAAGGTAAAATAACCGCGGTTTTCGACAAAAATCGCTTTAAGACTTAAGTTTTCCCAAACGAAATTTTGCGTAAAATAAAACTGTGCGAAAATAAAAAGTCCAATATACGCGATTTTTAACACTGCATGCGAATTTTTCCACAGTGGCAGCAAAAAGGGGAGCCACAATAAAGCAAAACTATAAAAGCCTAAGACCTCAACATAATCGGGAAAAGTTTTAAACAAGAGTGCGTCTAGGATTTCTTGCTGTGTATATCCTTGAATCATTTGCGCAACTGTTAAGGCTTTATACCAAAACATGATTTCTAAACTTCGCCAGAAAAGCCGCATGCGCTTTTGCGGCCAAAGTGGCGTGCCCACATGCGGAAGGTACGCGTGGGCTAAAGTTATTCCAAAAGTTAAAATAAAAAGCGTCGAAGAAAACTTGGTAATGACATGCACGGGAACCAAGCCCCAAGCGGGAAACGCGTCCCACAAAAGGAGCCCCTTTATGCCGTGACTTATCATCATTAGTACGAGAGCCACACCGCGGACAAAATCAATGGAATCAAGACGGTCGCCCACCAACAGCGAATGCGGTACCGTCACTCGCGCAAGGTCACGTCGCGTATAAGGGTTAAGAACGGCCAGCGTTTCTGCCGTAAGTTCGCTTTCTGTAAGGCCCGTTTTTGACACTTCTGTCGATTCCATAAACACCTAAAGGCAGCGGCTTCTTTTTGGAAGCGAGGCTGCGTAATTGCTTTTTAAAAATGCAAAACAGATACCGCAGGTTGAGCTCTAGAGATTTATTGTAACCTATTGATTAGGCTTGGCATTTTGCGATTACCAGATCGCCAATGACATTCACGGAGGTGCGGCACATATCAAGAAAGCGGTCCACCCCCAAAACAAGGCCTAAGCCTTCTGGTGGAATGCCCATTTGCTGCAACAAAATTAAAATTAACGGCAAAGAGCCGCCGGGAACGCCGGCCGTGCCGACGCCGGCTAAAACACTCATCAGCACGACGATAGTTTGTTGGGTAAAAGACAAATCAATACCATAAACCTGCGCCAAAAATAAAACGGTTACACCTTCAAAGAGTGCCGTTCCATTTTGATTGGCGGTTGAACCTACGGTTAAAACAAATCGCGAAATACGGGCCGGAATTTTTAATTCATTTTCCGCGACCGCCAGAGCCTTAGGTAGAGTGGCATTGGAAGAAGCCGTCGCGAATGCATAAAGTAAAACTTCGCGCGTCTTTTTGAAGAATTCCAGCGGAGAGGTGCGGCCAATAAATTTTAACATCAGCGAGTAGACGCCAAATTGTTGGATGAGAAGTCCCAGCAAAACAACGCCGACATAAAAAACCAGGGACAAAAATATTTCCAGACCATATTTAAAGCCCACGTTAAATACGAGGGCGAAAACCGCGAAGGGTGCGAATTTCATGATGCCGTCAATGATCTTCATGCAAATATTAAATACTTCTTGCGAGAGCGCCAGAACGGGGCCGGTTTTTTTGTTTTCACGCACGTAGACTACGCCGAGGGCTGCGCCAAATATCAACGCAAAAATCATGACCGCAATCATTTCTCCTTCGAGAGCTTTTACCGCTGAGGCCAACGGGTTTTTAGGAATGAGATCAATTAAAATATCGCGGATGGGTTTGGTATTGGCGACGTTTTCCTTTATACCCTCAATACTTACGGCGGTGACCGACGCCTTTAGTAAGCCGGTTCCGGGATGAAACACATTAACTAAAAAAATCCCAATCAAAACCGACGCCGTGCTGGTAATTAAAGTGAGCCCTAAAGTTTTAGCCGCAATCTTGCCTAAGCCACCTTCGGATACCAATTCAAACGATCCCAAAATAAGGGCCGAGACCACCATGGGTACGACGATCATAAAAATCAGTCTTAAGAAAATTTGGCCGATGGGAAATAAGAGTCCGTCGTTGATACTTCTGAGTGCCGCATTTTCGTAGAGAGGGTGACAGAGAAGCCCCAAGGATATTCCGGCGATTAAGGCAATTAAGAGGCGGGTATAGGGCTTCATCCTTACTTCATTGAGGAATTTCTGAATATTGGCAAGGGCCATAGAGGTAGTGCTCAAAGAATAAGCTTAAATTTATAGATTTTCTTTTTTAGGCGAGTTTGCTATTTATATTCTTTCGCATATTGGGGGCGTGTAGCTCAGTTGGGAGAGCACAAGCATGGCATGTTTGGGGTCGCAGGTTCGATTCCTGTCACGTCCACCA
>CAZCFY010000021.1:0-51803 GCA_964498095.1 uncultured Bdellovibrionales bacterium
CGGGCTAATGACAAACTGCTCCTCGGTACCATTTAGCTATGGTTCAATACGAATCTGTGCCAGATGAGAAATGCATCGATTTAAAATTGCAACGAAGCCACTTAATACTTGAGTTTTGGGAGTAGCGGTTGAGTTGCTGCGGTTACCCCAGAAAAGCAACGTATTTTACCTCCGCAGCGGAAGCTGCAGATATGAACCTGGCCCCGGGCCATGTTGGAAAATAAAGCCACTCTCACTTCCGCGGAAGGCGAGGGCGGCCATGGATTCACCAAACCGCAATGACCAAGAGATTGCGGTAATTACTTTCGGCGCCGGTGGTATATATCCAGGCAGGAGCTAATTCTCACGGTAGAACCGGCCCTTAAGTCTCAAATTTATGGAACCCACTCCACTTTAAGGCCTTGTTGGTAAATTGGATTTTCCGGAGAATTACTAACACGAGCAGGAGGACCAACTAAATCTAGCTTAAAAAAGCCTGCAGGGTAGGAAAAAATCATATTAAAAGTGCTGCTAAAATAATTGTTTGGTTTTTGAAAGTTTGGCCACCCATAGAAGTCGACCATGAGTTCATATTGCTGACCAGGAATTTCTTCAATCAAACGTATTTCCGCCCAAAAATTTCCTACGTCTGAATTTTTATTTTTTTCGCGGAACGGCTCAATAAGCCGAAGAAAACCACTCCTTGGACCCGATCCATCTCTGTTCGGCTTAAGTTCAATTTCAAATATTTTACTATCATAACCAGAACGCGAGCAGCTTGGCGTACCATTTATATAATCGCAATAACCCGCAGTATTTAAAATATTGAATTTAAATTTGGCTGGAAATGAAATTACCCAAGACGGATCAAATTGATTTGAGATCTGGTAGGAAGAGTCATCTAGATTCATAATCCCCAAATACTCGTGAAGGACCAGCCGAACTCTTTGACTCCAGTTCCCAGCCATTTTGTCCCAGGACTCTCTGCTTTGAATTATCTGCTTTGTATTGGGGTAGTTAATAGCATCAACGATGTTTCCATTGAGCGCTAGTTTTTGCTGAGAATTAACTTTAGTAGTCTCCACGGCCCTTTTAAATAGCTCCGGGTTAACCCCACTCAATGAATGAGAGAAGAGTGCGCGCGAAATTCCGCGACCAAGTTCAATAAACTGCGCAGAATAATGGTCTCCCCCACCTCCTACTGTCGTTGCCCCTCCAGCAAATGCGGTAGCTGACATCACGATACCCACAACTAAAACCAATGCAAAGCCTAAACTTTTCATAAATTTTCCTTTCACTGTGTTAGGGGAAAAAATTGCACGTTAAGTTGATAGACCTCATCACACTCCCCGTCGGAGACTAGGTCCGCTAATTCTTTTTGAAACTCTCTAATCTTTTCTTTTGCCTCATCAATCCGATCTCTTCGAACCGCCATTGTCGTTCCAGATATTTCCCGCGCTTTAAAAGAACGAATGTCAGTTTTATCAAGCGCCTTACGCCCCAAGTCTATCATTTGTTGATGAAAGTGCCGAGCAGCCACCTCGGCTTTTTGGGTTGTAAAATGAATTCTCTCAGATGTCTTTTCTAGTTTGCCATTTTTTCTTTTTAGGAACGCCAAGCTGATGAGACGTTCAATAGCATCATTTGCTTGAATAGAAGTTATTCCCAGACGGCGGGCGATCCACTTAGGATCACTCACAAAGCCGCGAATTGTTGAGAGATCCAAGATCGCGATATGGTACCACTCGCTAATGGCCTTAAAGTTTTCAAGATCAAAAATTTTACTTAAGGAGTTCTTCGTAAAATTTTCTTTGATCCGAAGTTTTTTAATGGCTTTTGAACTGCTCGGCAGATGTAAAAGAGTCGATTTTAAAAACTGGTCGGTTTTTTCCTTACTTAGACCCAGTAATATACTTATTTGTGCCGCTTGTTTGGTAGTGAGGTGTCTTTTGCCATTTATAACAAGACTAAACAAGGTTTGGCTAATACCGATATCACGAGCAAAGGACCTGGTAGAATAAGAGGGGTTTTTTCTTTTTCTCATAAGAAAAAGTTCCCGCAAGAAAGCCGGTGGGCTTTGAATTGTACTCAACACTTGTCTTTGCATTTCCATTACCAGTGGATTAATCGAAGGAAAAAAATATGGCAATACATTTTTAATCAAAGTGATTACAAACGTAATCAACAAACTTTATGCAAAACAAACATTTAGGCAGACTTACCTAATTTCTTCGGCAAGCAGAAGATGTAACTACAAACTCCGACGCGGGAGTAAATTTGAATGTGGCCCCGGGCCACGTTCAAAAATTAAATTTTAGTAATTTTGTACCCGGTCCGTTTATCAAACGTCTCTTTGACTTTTAAGTTATTCTATTCCACTTTTTATATTCACAGCTGACTTAAAAACACCCAATCCGCTGTTGCGCCACTATATAATTATCAAAATAAATATACTGGGAAGGATGCAGATTCAAAGAATTTGTAGAATCATCGCATGTGGGGACATTATTGGTGCCGCCAACACACGACCAGTTAATATAATGCGAAAAATCACTAAAGGTCCCTTGAATGTCGAGATTTGTAAGAGACCCTACCTTTGCCGAATCTACCCATAATTCCATTGCTCCTGTATTACCTGAGCCCGCGGCGATGTGCATTTCAATACATTTCCACTGATCTTTGCTCGTAAAGGCTCCGGCATTCGACAAAATAGAAGTGCCCCCCTGGCTTCCTCCAGCTAACACCAACTGCGGCGTGCCCAACCCGTCCACGCCAAAGGAGACCGAATTGGAAGTTCCCCATATTAAAACAAAATTGGTGGCAATAGATGAATAAACAAAGTTTGAAGACAACTTCATATAAAATCGCAAGTACACTTCGGCCTGGGAGCCAAAATTGAAACCACTTGTCCCAGCTCCAGTATTGTTAGTGGGAATAAAATACTCCAGTGATTTCGTTCCATCTAAACTATTTCCTGTCGCCACGGATGAATTATTAATAGGTTGTTGAAAAGCCCAGCCGCCGTTTTTGTAATTTGCTGGCAAGTTAGCGGGATCACTGACTAGTGTTCTTGCCTCGAAGTTTTCACACGCCAAAACCGAATTATTAGCACATAAACTTTCCTGGAAATTGACAGGAAGTAAAGAATTGAAAGTGTATTGCTGCGTAAGACCTGTGCCCATATCTTCGATAGGATTATTCATCGCAACCCGGCAGTCTAAATCCACGTTATAGGTTGTATTGTCAACAATAGCACGTAGATTTCCCGTCACCATTTGGGGGCCGCTGGGCTTGGGCACTTGTAGTCGAAGACCATTGCCGATATATAAGAGATTGGATGTAGCGGCTGAGCGCGATACGGCTATTAAGGGGACCGCTTTGCTTTGCCACAGACCATTTATTTTATTCCCTAAATAAAGTTTGGCCTGACTTTGGCTTAGGTCATTGCTAACCTTTATCGCGATATCCATTCCGTCATTAGCTGTTTCGTGACGACACCAAACTTCGTTGACCGGTAGCTCTTGTTGAGTCACGCTTTTAATTTCATAAATAGCATATCCAACACCGAGGTAGTCGGGATTGTATATAGCGTAATCTAAAATCGGACTAGTTGGGTCAAATTGAAAGTTCTTAGGTGAACACTGGTCGCTAGTTATGGTCGCCATACTTGCGAAAGTAAGGGCGCCCATTGTACCCGCCGCATCATTAACACACTTATATCCTGGAAAAGTCCGCACATATTCGCCAGGTTTCCCGAGATACCCTTCGCCAGTCCCAACCGAAGCTTCAACACTAGGAGTTGAAGTCAGAGAATCCCCTAAGGAACTAAAACCCACGGTATCTTGGGAGCAGTTTGAAAATACCGCCGAGGTTGCAACAGCAACAAGTACAATTGTAGGTAATAGGAATTTTTTGACTTTGAAATACATGAATACCTTTCCATTTATCGACAGTTTAGCGCAATTTCTTAAGACCTAGGTCGAGTTCGTCTCATTTCAGAACGCGATTTTGTATTCGCCAATACGAGATAATTACTCCGCAAAGAATCAACACCGCTCCGGCAAACTGATCGATGGCGAGGTTTGGAGAAACCAGCGCCAGCGTTCCAACAAAGATCGCGCAAAACGGTTTCATCTCATAAAGAAATTTTTCCAAAGAACTGTCTCTAGCCAACAGATTTTTCATGTTTCTTCCTCACCCTACTAAACATTTCATCATGGTTTCGTGATCCACGTTGAATTTAATATAATTGGTTCCCGTTGTAATAAGGCCGACGAGCCTCTTTTCAGGATTATAGATTTCCACCTCGCTCCGCTCAGTGCGCTTCGCCGTTTCGCGAACGATATCCTCGAGTAAAGGAAAGAATTTTTTCGCACAATTCTCAACATAGGTTTCATGCCAGTTCGGCCCCGAAACCACTCTCACGCAAAGTTTTGTTAGTGCTTTTTGTTCGTTCATCTTAAGTATCCCCCCATACATTAAATCCTAACTTTTGTTACGGTAAGCTCACCTTATGAGGTGGCACAAAACAGTGACAACCTGACTCAAGTTGATATACTGCGACCTTATGATAGTTAAGGACGAAACGATTGCCGAAATAGACACCGCACTAAAGGCCGGAAATTTTGTAGGGGCCCGAAAAATCCTGGAGGAGATTTCTCTTAAAAAGGTTCCAGCACGTCTCAAATTGAGACTGGCGGAAGTACAAGTTCGCGCGGGCTTTCCAAAACATGCCGTCGAAATTCTCTACCGCAGCATTCACGATAAGAATGATCCTCCTTTACCCAAAGCACTTTCGATATACGCCTTAGCACTACAACAAATGGGCGCATATAACGAAGCTTTGAAGATATTTGAAAAATTGGATTTCGGAACGGTACCGGAGGCAAATCTTTATTATGCTATTGGATTATTCGCAAAGTGGGAGTACGGAAAAGCGATTCCTTATCTTGAAAAGTATATTTCTTCGAAAGAAACCACCTCTTATCAAAAACTTGTGGCAAAGGCTAATCTTGCCCAAGCTCATTTGTATACTGGCGATGAAAAATCTGCCGATCGTTTAATTTCAGAGCTTCTTCAAGCCACCAAAGAAAATAGCTATAATTTACTCTATGCCAACTCTTTAGACCTTAAGGCGCAACACCGCCTCTTTCAAAAAAGATATGACGAGATGAATCCTATACTTGAGGAAGCGAGATCAAAGGTTTCCTTGTTTCCATCTCACTATGGTTTGATAATTGATCATTGGCAGGCAGTATCTGAACTTGGCAAACATCCCAACTCGAAGAATATTTTAAGCCAGTTTAAAAAAATTCGCGACGAAGCGGTGAAACAACAGCGCTGGGCACTTGTTCGCGAGAGCGATTTTTTTCAATCAATTATCGACGAAGATGAAGACTTATTCTTAAAGGTTTACTTTGGCACTCCTTTTGTTGAATATCGAAAGCGCTTAAAAAAGCTTTTTGGCGGGAATATTGAAATTCCTTCCTCCTATAGATGGAAAGGTAATGAAAGGAAAGTTTCTGAGGACCGAGTTATTAAGGTTTCCGAAGGAACAGATTTGAACACTGGAGCTAGTTTAAAACGTGGCCAGGTACTCCATCGCCTTTTGCAGGCCCTGTCTTCCGATTTTTATATCAACTTTCGCACCGAAACATTGTTTTCAATTATTTTTTCTGACGAACATTTCAGTCCGATATCCTCCGCGAACCGCGTGCATCAATCGGTAAACCGTTTACAAAATTGGTTCGACGAAAATGAAATAACAATTAAAATTAGATCTCTCAACGAGGGCTACCGTATTTTCTTCGAAAAACCCTATGCCCTAGAGGTTCTTCTTGAGTATGAACATGAGAGGCCAGTTGATATCATAAATGAAATACAAAAAGCTCTGAATGCGCCGGGAGGATTGACGGCTAGAGAAATCGGTTATCAACTAAATATACCTGTTCGCACCATTTACCGAAAAATCGAGGAACTGTTAGCTGGGAACAAAATATTTTTCGAACGAATTGGGCGAGAGGTCAAATATAAAGTAGTGGGTAAGTCCTGACTATCGCCGATATTTTTAAAAGCGCTCACTGTAATTTGATATCCGCTCCATAATTTCGGCACCGCTTGGTTTGTTGCCGTAAAACAAATCCCTCTCATTTATTAATTAATCTTGACCGTCTCCGGATGTTAAAAAATACTTTTGAAATTATTGTCTGCTAGCAATTTCGGGAGCATGACTGTTGGAGTAACGACTCCTACAGGAAGTGGGCAACGAAGGAAAATCAAAGGCGTTCAATAACACTTGTCTCTCAGGCAATCAAATTCCTAAAACATTATGACTATATTGTCTTGGCGTTCGCAAGATCGACCCCTACCCCGTCGCACTTCCGGCGGAGCGTGCTTGGAAAGGTGATCTCGTTTCTTTCGAACATGGCCCGGGGCCATGATCAAATAGGCTAATCCTGCGCCGGAGCTTGCCCACCTCACTTTTACTTCCACGGTGGCCACGGTGGGAGTAAAACTCAAATATCAAGTGGCTTCGCTGCAATTTAAAAACATTTGGTTTTGAGTGGACCCGTAGAGTCCAGCTTGGCGTTAGAATTGCAGAACCTCTCTAAATAACTTTAACTCAAATCAAATATAGTAAGGGATTTTTATATGAAAAAACTTCTTTCCGTTATCACCATTTTTGTCATTTCAATCTCTACGTTTGCCCAAGACAGAATAAGCCAAAAACCCATTGATATGAGCGGCAAATGGGCCGGTAAGGGTATCATGAAGGTATTTAAAGAGGACAAAGTTATTTCGTCTAAATACGATACTGTGGCTGTAAACAATTGGGAAGATAATGCGCATGTTCTCATTGAAAATTATGTGTGGGAAGATGGCCGCAAAAACAGTTACAAATTTGTTTTACGATTTCAAGGTAACGAATTTACGATAGATCCTTCGCAGCCAGGCGAATATCCCCAGTTCAGTGAGGCCATTGGCCATTGTTATGAGACAGGTAAGATTTTACCTGCTGGGAAATCTTTTTGTCATCACGTTCGTTACATGAAAGACGGAACGACTTTCCAAGCACTCATTACCAAAGATGACGAAAAGCATCTTAATATCGTACGCATGCAGAGTTTAAATGGCAAAATGATTACTACGATGGAATCAACTTACGAAAGAGTTGACTAATCACACTGGAGAACTAGCCAGGGCTTGCCACGATTTATACTCTTCACTATACCGATCGGGATCACTTCGATGTTTTAGTTCATATCGATGTTTTGACTTTGCCTGTAGCTCCAGTTCAAAAGCTATTTTCTTTCTATCAGGCCTCAATATCATGGCATCCGGCCGGTTACCTTTGAAGGACATCTCTTTATACTCAGGTTTTTCATTCAGCTTTTTCAGAAATCCAGGTGCAACCCGCAAATAACTTCTCGGCTTTCAATCGACATTGCAAAAGAAGTTTATCCTATTCAAAAAATCTAAGATCGATTTCCTTTGGGGGCTTACCTATAAATTTGCCCCAGACAGTCCATTCAAGCCACTTCGTTGCCTTCTTAGTTACCACAGACTGAAATTTGCCGACATTTCTTGAAATATCGGCGTCTCTTGGTTTTCTACTCTTAAATTAAACAAAACTAGAGAATCACTTTGGGTTTTTCGAGGTACTTTTTGATTGTAGAATTTTTGGCGGGGTGGACGGGACTCGAACCCGCGGCCTCTTGCGTGACAGGCAAGCGTTCTAACCAACTGAACTACCACCCCGTTGGAAAAGGTTGACAATAGCGGCTCTAAACTGTGCTTTCAAGCCCTTAGTTAGGAGTGCTTATTTATTAGGCTTTCTGTTCGCAAGAGTTTCGTGAAAGAATATGAATATGCCGTTTCAGCCGTTTGGTTCTTCCCATCTTTTAGCTTTGACTGCGATTTTTGCCTTTTCCTTAATCCTCTGTACCGTTGGTCGCGGCGTGCGTTCGACGGTTTTGGGCCTACTTATTTTGATCGTTCACATTCCTTACCAAATGCTGGCGATGATGCCGAAAAATTTTAATATTCAGCACTCCATTCCCCTGCACCTTTGTGATTTGGCCTGGATGGTTTGCGCGATCGCGCTGCTGACTCAAAGCCGCTGGAGCCAGCGCTTAATTTTTTATTGGGGTCTTACCCTCACCCCTCAAGCCCTACTTACACCCGCTTTGAAATTCGATTATCCTGATTTTGTTTTTATCGCCTTCTGGATTGATCATGGACTTGTCTTTATCGGAACGATGTTCATCGTTTTCGTTTTAAAATTTCGGCCCGATCGCCACGATTTTTACCGCGCTTACGGGTTAACTCTTTTGTGGGGAGTTTTAGTATTAGTCTTTAATTCGCAATTTAACACCAATTACATGTTTCTAAATCACAAGCCGCCAAAATCAATTTTGGATTTCATGGGACCCTGGCCTCAATATTTAATTGTGGAAGCCGCGCTCATAGGTCTTATTTGGTATTTTCTGCTGACATCTAAACGTCCCGCCCGCCCGTATGGCGGTAATAAACGCTGAAGATTGCGCGAGCCCTAATTAGCTTTCAAATTCATTTTTCGCAAGGTAGGCGCAAAGAGAGCAACCATGCCGACGGTCGCCAAACAAACACCAGCACCAAACACCGCTGCAGGAACGGTACCTAAAAGACGGGCCGCTATTCCCGATTCTAATTCGCCCAATTCATTTGATGACCCAATAAATATAGAGTTTACCGCGGATATTCGCCCGCGCATTTCATCTGGGGATAAAAGCTGAACAGCGGTGCCGCGAATAACCATACTCACACTGTCAAACGCGCCACTTAAAGCAAGTGCCACCAAGGAAAGCATAACGTTTGTACTTACCGAAAAAACCAAAATGCAAAAGCCAAAGCCCGCGACCGACCATAATAAATATTTGCCCGCGTTTTTGGTGATATCTTTTCTCGTTAGCCAAAAACTCATAAATGCGGCACCAATGGCGGGACTGGCGCGCAAATAACCAAGTCCATGAGCACCGACATGTAAAATTTCCGCGGCATAAATAGGTAACAGCGCAGTAACCCCTCCGAACATCACGGCGACCATGTCCAAAGTTAAAGCGGGAAATAAAATAGGATGACGAAAGACAAATCGCGCCCCTGATAATAATTTTTCGGTAATCGACTCTGGAGATCCCGGTTTATTATGTAAGCGCGGAATGGGCTTCATCATAGTTAAAGAAATAAGTCCGCAAACCAATGCCAGGCAGACAACGGTACTTGCCGTATGTAAGCCATAGACCGCGAAAATGACTCCGCCAATAGCTGGCCCCGATATCCTAGAAATTTGCAAAGTCGTCGTTAACCACGCGTTAGATTTTGAGTACTTCTCGCGCGAAAGCATGCGCGGAACCATCGCAAATATCGACGGTCCGGCAAAAGAACGGGCCATGCCCGTTAAAAATGAAGATCCAAACAAAGTCATTACTTGGGCCTGCGTGCTTAAATCGGCCGACGGGCTTTGACTTAAAAAAAGAAGTAATCCCGAGAGTAAACTGAAAAATAAAACTCCCCGGTAAGTCCAAAGCGGCGAGGAATGATCAACAATAAGCCCGGCGAATAGCGCCAAACCGATGGCGGGAACCGCTTCCGCCAAACCGATAAAACCTAAATAAAGCGGATTTTTGGTTAATTCATACATGCGCCAGCCAAGTAAAATGGCCTGCATGGAAACACTAAATGTAAAAAAGAATCGAGCGGTGAGAAGATAAACGAGATCGCGCGGCATTCCCTTATTCTACTGTCGCAATTACCTTGAATTCAACATTTATCGGAGTTGGGAGTGCGCCAACCTCTACTGTTGTGCGAGTTGCGCCAATTTTGGCAAATGTTTCGGCGTAAACTTCGTTAAATTTCTTAAAGTCTTTTTTCATATTCGTCAGAAAAACCTGAACATCCACAACCTGGTCAAGTGAGGATCCCGAAGCCTCCAGAATATTTTTTACATTCTCGATAACGGATTTAGTTTGCACAACGACATCATAGTCAGTGACGTTGCCGTTTTGATCTATCGTCACGCCGGGAATTTCTTTGGTGCCGCGTTTGCGGGGACCAACGCCAGAAAGAAATAAAAAATTTCCCACTTTACGCGCATGCGGGTAGGCACCTACGGGTTCTGGGGCTTTTTCGGTGTTTATTTTCATCAGACTTCTCCACCTAAAATATTTTTATGTTCCTTAGGATCAAAATACCAACGGTCGCAATCAGGGTCCCACTCATCCCAAGTAGGAATGGTTTCTAATTTCTTTAAATATTTTTGTGGAACGATTCCCGGTACCAGAAATGCCTTTTGGCGTTTTAAAGGGTAAGGATTTCTTAATTCAAACCCAAGCACGCCCAAAATTCCCCGCGCGATATACCAAGTCGCTTGCGGATTCCAACCATGCGCAATTTTAATCACGATACCAAGTCCGTCGGGATAATCGGGATGATCAATTGCCATTCCCAAGAGTCCATCGGCGCCTTCTTTAGCGATAACTTGCCCGTTACCTGATTTCATAATCGTTGTGTCTAACCGGTTATAGCCGCCGACGAGATCGGGCTCTTTAATCATTGCGTCCCAAATCCAATCTTCATTGCGGTTTTTAGCCAGACCCGCGTAACATTTTGCCAGCTCATTTACTGTCATGGAAACTGTGGGCAATCCATCGCCATCGCGCGCGATTTTTAACGGTTCCCAATCTTTTCCCAGATAACGCTTAACTACTTTCATGTACTCGGTAAAAACCGGATGGCTTGGCAGAGTATAACCCGCCCGGTTCCAACCTTTAATTTTTGCGCCCGCTAAAATAGCGGCGTGATGTCCCGAAGAGTTATTATACCAGCGGCGCGGGCGGCGCACTTGCCGGCCAAACTGCACAAGTGGCAAATCTAGCGGCGTTAGCATTAACCCCCATTCGCTCTCGTCCAGCAAACTTTGGGCGGCCTCCACGTGTTGAGCCGTACCGTTGTGACTAGAAACGCTAATCGCTTTTTGTTTTAGATTCGAGCCCGCAAGTTCCTTAGAAAAAACTTTTATATAAAATGGCTTCATCATTGAGCGGCCATAACACAAAACATTTCCACCAAAGGAATGTAACGGTCGGCTGCCGCTATACCAAGAAACGGCGCCATGAATCGTCGTTTCGCTCACGCCATTACGGCGATAATCAACCAGGGGCTCCCATTCTACTTCACGTCCAGTGGGAATATGCGGCTCTTTGTCTCCCAAGGGAGAGCGCGGAAAATTTTCCCGGTCTTTAGAGGCCATGACGGGCTCCTAAAACGTTGCGCTCACCTAAATACCTTTGCGGATCGTCTTCGTCGAATTCCAAATCGCGAGCCGCTTGGGCCGAAGGCGTTAAGCCAACAAGCGCATTCCCCGTTCCCATAATGGGTTGATATTCATAAACCTTACCCGTGTAGAGATTGTTTTGCCCCATCGCGGCGGCAAGCCACCAAAACGGTTTAAAGTTCACAACTTTTTGCACGCGCGCCTCGCGGTGAAATTGCCGCGAGAGTTGCGAGCAATCTTCAAGTCGACCGAGACTTAAGTATTCCAAAAATTTGCGGTTCCACTCTTCGTCTTTAAGTGAATGGATTTTGTCTTTTTTGGGATCTATGAAGTCACTATGCAGACGGTTTGAAAGCGAGGTCACGGAAATCGCGATTCCCTTTTTATTACTTGCCACCAGGGCGTCACGCGCTGCTTTACCTAATACCAACGTCTCGGCGCGGTCAGAATAAATATTTGAAGAAACTATAACTGCCGGGATTTTATTGTCGGGGTTTAAAAGTTTTAATGCGACGATAGAGCCAGTATCAATAGGAAATCCCTTGTAAGCGGTGGTGCGCGCATGGAGCCCCCGCTCCTTGGCTTTGTTTTTATAAAGCTCAGCAAAATCCGCATCGACTTTAAATTTATAAGGAATTGATCCTAGATCATGAAATAAATCATCGACATGCGTCCATTCGGGCTCGGGGTCGGCCTGAATTTGATGACCGAGAATACTTGACCAATAAGTCGAATAAATTACCAAAACGTCGGCGCCGGAGTTTTCAACTTCCAACCGCGCCTGATCATAGGCTTTACGTAACTTCATCCAGCCGGGATTTTTTTCTGGGCATAACAGCAAATGCGGAAGACCTGAAGAGATAAAGCCTTTAACAAAGCCGGGTCCTGACTTCTTCGTCAGTGATTTTGCCGGAATGGATTTTGACTTTACGACGATTTTCTTTTTGGCTTTAGATTTTGTTTTCATCTTGTACCTTCCAAATGATTCCATTCAACAACGGCATTTCCCGTACCAATCACGGTGCCGTAGGCATGAATTTCGGCCGGATAATCGGGATACCCCATGGCGCTCATCATCCATGTAAGTCCGCCGCCATCGGTTTCGGCGATGGTTTGCTCGGTAAAGTCCGGCAAAATATCGATCATCTCTTTAGTTTTTCCTTTGCGCATGAGTTCGATCATTCGCATATCCCACAGATATTGACCGTGATGAGTAATGTGTTCCTGACTCATGTCTTCAGGCGGGTTCGGTTCCACGGTAAAATGGCGGTGCGAAAGTGAATTGCTCGCCAAAAGCACGCAGCGTTTGCCGCTGGCCTCAATCGCCTCGCGGGTGGCTTCGCCTAACTTCATCATGTAGGTCTGCATAACTTCAAGATTGTAATAGTGAGCGGCCCCGAAAGAAGAAACTGAAACTATGGGTTTATTCCACTTTGGATTTACCATGTGACAAGATGTAATCGTGCCGTAGTCCACACGGTAATCGGGATTAGTCATCATTTTTCCCACGAGTTTACGCTGATTAGCCTTTTCGCAAATGGCCGCGGCTAAATCCACGTCAAACTTTACGTCATAATGATAGCGAAAAATATTTGGAAAGATGGGATCCACCGACAACGACTTAAGTTGTTTTACGCCAACAAAATGCGTGCCGATGTTCGTGCGCCAGTGCGGAGACAAAACCACAAGCGTGTCATAGCCAATTTCTTCTAAGTTCTTTCGCAATTTTTCATAGCCCCAGCGTAAAACTTCCCAGCCGCCTTCGGATTTAGCTTCGTTCTGCGGCGGATTCTCGCCGTAAACAAGATGCGGTGGATGGGGAGCTAAAGCACCAGCAACGATTTGTCCGCGTTTTGCCATATTAAATTTCAACTCCTACTGTTTTTGTTTCCGTAAAAAAATCGACGGAGGTATCACCACCCTCGCGGCCAATGCCCGAGGACTTCATACCGCCAAAGGGAAGTCTTAGGTCACGGCGGGTCCACGTGTTGACCCACACCATGCCGGCGTCAAGTTTTGCCGCCATCTTATGGGCTCGGCTCACATCTTGAGTCCACACGGTAGCGCTTAAGCCATAGGGCCCGGTATTGGCCATTTCAACAACGTCCTTCATGTATCTAAAAGGTGTCACTGTCACAACGGGCCCAAAAATTTCCGTCTGCATAAGGTCAGAACAACGGTCTAAATCTGTAATAATAGTCGGCTGCATAAAGTAACCGCCCGCGAGATCCCCTTCCGGTTTTACTCGCTCGCCTCCGGTTAGAATTTTAGCTCCTTCTTTTTTGGCCTGCGCCACACAGCCTAAGACTTTATCTAGGTGCTGTGCCGAAACCAGCGGGCCCACAAAAGTTTTTTCATCCATCGGATCACCAACAACAAGTTTTTCTGTTTCCGCTTTAAACTCAGACAAAAACTTTTCAAAGATATCCTCTTGCACATAAATTCTGGAACCACAAAGGCAGATTTCACCTTGATTGGAAAAACTCGAGTTCACCGTCATGGGAATGCATTTTTTTAAGTCCGCATCATTAAAAATAATATTTGGATTCTTGCCACCAAGTTCGAGGCTTAGTTTTTTAAAATGCGGTGCTGCCGCCTTATATATTTTTTCTCCCGTCGCCGTTCCCCCGGTAAAGGACACGAGCGGCACTGACGGATGCTCCACCAAAACACTCCCGGCCCTCTCGCCCGTACCAAAAACCATGTTACAGACACCTTCGGGTAAACCCGCCTCTTTTAAAATGGAGGCCAACAGGAATGCCGTCATCGAAGTAAATTCCGATGGCTTACAAACAGCGGTGTTCCCGTAGGCAAGTGCTGGCGCGATTTTCCAAGTGATCAAGTAAAGCGGCAGGTTCCACGGCGAAATTAAGCCCGCAACCCCTACCGGTTGGCGTAAGGTGTAATTGAGATAATCATCACCGACAGTGGTTGAAACTTCTTTTTGGTGCAGAATCGCCCCGCCAAAAAAACGAAAATTCAAAATCGCGCGCGGCAATTCAATTTCTAAGGCGCGTTTATATGTTTTTCCTTGGTCAATACTTTCGGCCTTCGCGAACTTCTCTTTATCACGCTCCAAGAGATCCGCAATGCGAAACAAAATTTTTGACCGCTCTTGCGCGGTGGTTTTTGACCATTTTGTAAAAGCCTTTTTGGCAGCCACCACTGCCATAGCTACGTCTTCGGCCGCGGAGTCGGGAATTTTAGAATATACTTTTCCCGTTGCGGGATTGAAATTATCTAAATATTTTCCGTTTACGGGCGCGACAAATTCATTATTTATGAAATTTTGTATTAACTGCATTATTTAAGTAGTGGAACTACTTCCTCCATAAATAAACTCATGCTCTTTTTTACCGATGCATTGTCATGATTATTAAAATCAAACCACAACATCATGCGGTCATCGGCATGAAAGCGTTCTTTAATTTGTTTAGCGACGGACTCGGGGTCTCCGGTGAGCGCGTTATTAACGGCATTAGCTACTTTCTTTTGATCAAGTGTCCCCTCCACCGCTTTCCAATAATTACTTAATGCCTTTTCTCCCTGCTCGCGAGCCCGGCGGTTTCGCTCCTCGGCACCGCCTTTATCGGCATCCAAAAACACTAACACCGTACGCGGCATATAGGTGCGCTTCCAGGCCCCTCCGCTTTTGTGATAGTGCTTAAGCATGCGCTGATGGGTTTCTTCGATCTCATTCGCTGGCGTAATAGAAAGATTAAACACTCCAACTGGTAAAAACTCATTGGCCAAATGCTGTACTTTAGGATCGTGCGAACCAATAGTCAGCCGCAATTTTTCCATGGGCGATTCAAAAGGAATTACACCGACTTTATCAAACTGCCATTGCGGATCGATTTTTATTTCCTCGGGCGCAGCTTTTCCAAATTGTTCTTTGTAGCTAATTTCCACCTTTTGCCAGTCGGAATCAGCTCTAAAATCCGCACGCGACAAAGTTTTTGGCCGTATATCATTTGAACTTAAAACTTCACCTTTTAAAAAGCGCAAAAATATTTCCGTCGCCTCAGCAAAGATTTTTCCTTTTAGCGGCCCCCATGCGGCTTCTTCCAAAGAATTGCGGGGGCGAATGCCATATGGAATTGTCGAGAAAGGAAAGCGCCCCGCGGCGAAACCAATATCCAGCGTGCGGTTTTTATAGGGAAGCATGTCATGCAAAGCCATGTACATTCTGATATTTTCGGCATGAGCAATGGGCCCTCCATTGCATAAAATATTGCGAATAGCAGAGCCAATATTAATTTGTGAAGTGTTGTGGAAAACTACGTGGGCCAACTGTAAAATTTCGGTATTAAGCCCGATTTCCCCTTTAAAATGTGGAATCACGGCTCCAGGATTTTGTTTTTGCACCTGACAAGAAAGATGTGTCTCCGCCACCCACGCCGTGCCAAAACCTAAACGGTCGGCATGTTTAACTTGATCTAAGAAATTTTCAAACATTACTCTTTCGGTTGGCAGGTATCCGTCAACTTCGGTCTGGCAGATAGAAAAGAAAATATCAAATTTCATAACGCCGAAGTCCTTCCACCGTCCACGGGCATGTTTATTCCCGAAACGTAGGAGGCCTCGGGGCTTGCTAAAAAAACCGCTGCGTTAGCGATCTCTTCCGGATCCGCCAATCTTCCCATGGGGATCATTTTCTTCCAAGTCTCATCCACCTGAGTTTCGGTTACCCCAAGTTTTGCCGACTGATTTTTGCGAATCACATCTAGCCGCGGAGTTTTAGTAAACCCCGGTAAAATATTATTTACCGTTATACCAAATTCTCCGACTTCTAAAGACAAAGTCTTAGCCCAATTCGCAACAGCGGCACGAATTGTATTAGAAACACCCAGATTAGGAATTGGTGTTTTAACTGACGTCGAAATAATATTAATTATGCGCCCGTAGCGCGCTTCCTTCATTCCCGGCAACAAAAGTTGCGTAACCAAAGAATTTACCAAAACATGGTCGCGAAACGCATTGATAAATTCTTCTTCCTTGGCCTCAGAGATCGGCCCGGGTTTTGGGCCGCCAGAATTACACACAAGAATGTCGATATTTTTCCAATCCGCGAGCAGCGCCAAAATTTTCTCTTTTAAATTTTTTAAATCTCCAACATCACAGGCAAGAGCTTTATGACTTTTTCCCGCCATCTCCCGCACCAGTTCCTGCAATTTTTCTTCCGTACGTGCGATGACGGCGACTTGCGCTCCTTGCTTAGCAAAACCCAAAGCTATCGCCCGACCTATGCCCTGGGAGGCGCCAAAAACTACGGCCTTTTTACCAGTTAAATTTGCAAACATCTCAACTGGATAACGTAGACGGAACCCGAAGAAAAGCTGAACGTCTAACGCTGCGCAAAAAGTTCAAAAATAGCGGCCCAAATACCGATAAGTTCTCTATGAAAAAGGGTTTAACTCTTCAGCAAATCGAGCGCTTATTAAACGCTCTGGGATTTTTCAAACTTCCTTTAAAAACACGCTTCACGTTGCTGGGGCTTTTTCTGGCTCAAGGCGCCCCTCTAGGCTACGTTTTGCACAAGTTTTTCTTTGCGCCTTATCACACCAACCTTGTCGTTCACGCGATAAGCCTAATGCGCAATGAAACTCACGCCATGTGCTACATGTGGGGCGGCACGACTGTCTTCTTTGCAATTTTTGGCTGGGCGATTGGTACCAAAGCTGAACTTTTAAAACTAAACAATGAATACCTCCAACAGGCACTGCTACAACGCCAAAGTTTAGAGCGCATGAAGCGCCGGTTTTTGATGGGTCTTATCGATCAAATCCGTACACCAATCTCAATCGCTTTGGAGTTTTTAGGCGGCTACAAAGTGGGCTTTTGGGGGATTTCACAAGAGCGCATAAAGGACCTCTCGCAAATTGCCACAGCAGAACTCACAAAGCTTGATGAAAACTTACGTAAGATGCTCGATATCAAAAATTTAAAAAAGCTCGGCATCGAAAATCGCAGCCTCGAATCCTTAGATCGGCTACTTACGGGAATCACTCACAAGTACGAAAAAAAACACAGCGGACGGGGCTTTGCCTTTAAATCAATTCCAGAAAATGGCGCACCCGCAGTTATAAACAGCGAACTTATCCGCATTGCCGTGGAACATTTATTAAATAATTCTCTCCAACATACGCCGACGGGCATAATTTCTATTTTGCTAGAAGCCAGAACCGGCCGCGAGATCAGTGAAGACCCGATATTCTCTGTGGTGGCCGATCACTTTGACCAAAATATAATTTATTACGTCATAAGCGTAAAAGATGAAGGTGCGGGAATTTCCGAAGGAATCGCGCAAAATGTTTTCGAACCCTTTATGGGCACCTACCTCACCGACAGCCAGCAGAAAAGTTTAGGCCTTGGCTTATCATTAGTACGCGATATCGCCGAATGGCACGGCGGCGTCGCCTGGTTAGAGTCGCGTGAGAACCAAGGCACGCGCGTTATGCTAATTCTCCCCATTGGCGACGATGTTCAGGATCAGCGCGGAGGTAAAAAAGCGGCATGAGCACGCAAGGAACCCCAGCGCCAACAACCCGGCCTCAATTTGTTCTTATCGTCGATAAGAATTTAAATTCCGGCATGATGATCAAGTCCATGTTGGAAGCCTGGGGTTATTTTGTCGAGATCGTCCAATCTTCCAAAGAAGTGTTCGATATTTTGCGCGCCAAAGACGTGACCAAGCCTGATTTAATAATGGTAGAAATTATTAATCAAGAGTCCGACATATTTACTTTGCCGATGGGTATTGGACAAATTCCCGAAGGTGCTCATATTCCCATCGTCGCGCATTCGGTGATGTCGGAACGCGCGACTGTCGTAAAGGCGATTAACTGCGGCTACCGCGATTATATTATACGCCCCACTGACCCCGACATTTTACGGGAAAAAATACGTAGTCTCCTTACACAAAGCACACAAATTAACGGCGCAACCTACGCGTTCCCAGTTGCCGATATAGGGCAAATCTCAATTGACGTAAAGATTAATGCCATCAGCGAGTTTGGTATTGAGGCGATGACGGATCATTTCTTTGAGACAGGTTCAATTCTAAAAGTGGATTCCCCTCTGATGAAACAGCTCTTGCTAAACGAGGCCCCTTTACGAGTTACCGGGTGCGAACACACGCCAAATGGTGAAAGAAAATACAAAGTGGCATTTACTTTTGTGGCTCTTAAAGAACCCATGGCGCGGGCTATCCGCCAACATATTATTCGCAATTCCAATCAAACGAAACGTTACGCCGCTTAGAAATAAAACGACAGTTTCGCCGACGCTCCTTGAGTGCCCAACGTCTTATAAAACTCCAAACCTAATTTTAAAATAAACAAATTTACATTAGCACCAAGGACAGAGTAGGCCCCCGACGGAGATTGATTGGCCTCTTGCGCCGTCGTGTAGGTCGTATCAAAGACCGTACCTGTACCCGTTACTTTAAGTGTGCCGTTAGTTTTAATGGTGCCAATTCCAAAATAAGGTTCGATAAAAATAAAATTTTTGCTCGCCATAAGAACAAGTGTTTCCACGGTATCGTCAAAATCCACAGTACCATCAACACCACCTGAACTCTGCGTGAACGAAAATCCAAGTTTCGCAACACTCAGTTTTACCGCCACGTCAGCAAGGGTGTCCCAAAAAGTCCACTTTAAACTGCCAAAGCCATATTTAAAGTCACCACCTTCCATTTTAACTTTGGGAATTCCGCCGAGCTCCGCCGTTAACCCGAAGGGCAGCGACACGGCGGCAAAAATCGCGGCATGCGGCAGCTGTCCCGGGGCATCTTTGCCGGTGGCACGCTCAGCATATGTTTCGATACTTGGCGCCTTTGTGGCGCCACCGATGACGCCGATCTCGACTCCAAAAATCTTGCCAAGAGGGGCCGCTGACGAAACCGTGGTTGGCGCAAAATCTGCCGAAAACTCATTAACTATGCTTTCCATCTCCGATTGTGTAATGTTAGAAAAGCCAATATCGGCTTGTGCATTTATTGAAAAAGCTAGAATTACCATCATAAGTTTCAGCATAGAGGTCTCCTTTTAATGCGGCCGCCAGTGTTGCTCCAGCCTGCCAGCAAAATTATTTTACAATAGATTTACCGCCCCCAGCAAAGTGACCTTGGGCCAGTTCTTATCGCCTATACTTTTGACAGAAGGCCGCTTTTTGTGTCGAGAATTGGGCGATCCAAGCTAAGGTAATCTCCTTCCGTGCTTATATTGCGTGGAAGATTAACGCTCTACCTTTTCCAGTGGCACAAACCTAGCATCCTCTCTCACATGCTTTTTAGGATTGTCTTCATTGTCGCTATTGGAGTTTTCGCTATCGGTGCCAATTCCAATGCCGATGCCGGAGAATTATCCTGCGCAAAATTGTTTGAATCATCCTCAAAAACACACTGGGTGAATCTAACTGCCGAACCCGACCTTGAATATCTTTATGGCCTAAAAAACGAATTCATTTTAGGGCGCACGCGCTCAGGGTCAGAAATTAAAGGTCGTGTTATCAAAGTCCAATCGGGAATAGTCATTTACGAATCTCGCAATGGCCGTCGTATGATTGCGGTTAAAGAAATCGCCGAACTTTTTGTTATGACAAAAGTTAATGAGAGAAGATTAACAGGAAATCCCGCCATAGATTTGTTACCGCTTGAGGATATTAAAATTTATTCAAAGAGGAAATTCTGGGTGCAAGCAAATATGCTGAAATCCCGCTTGACCGAGGCATTTACTCGCCAGAGCAAACAGTGGAAGCCGCTTACTAAAGAACATCTCAATACTCTCGTCGGTAAATATATTGCAGGCTTTTTCTTCGACGTATTTGAGTCTCGCGTTTCCGCCTTTGCCGGACGCATCGTTGGCTTTCGCAACTCTTCTCCTGAAGGCAGTAATCCTTTTTACTTATTAGAAATCGATGGTCCTCTCGGGCCGCTTTCAATACCTTTCAGTAGCGGTTCCGAAATGCTTCACTTGCTTAACGAATAGATTATGAAGTTCCTTCTATTTATTTTATTAACTTTAAATAATGGGAATGCTGGCCATAATATTGAAAATGCCTTTTGCAGATCATTTCTTCTTAGAAATGCTGAAATTGAATTCGCTCTGAAAAACTCAGAAATACTAAGCCAAGTCAATTTAGTGGAATATCTTAAGAGCATTGGTAATCATGGCACTGGTACTTCAGAAAGCTATCTCGTTGAATTAAGTTCGGGACATTTTGGTGTTTTTAAACCAGAGGGTTCAGATCTCTCGGGTTCCAAAGGTGAGGTAGCAGCTTACCTACTTTCAGAGTATCTGCAATTACATGTCGTCCCACCCACAGTTATTCGAACCATAAATGGAATGACCGGCTCACTACAACTATTTATGAAGACCGACACCGACATGAAAGCTTCAAAGGAAGTGGAAACTACCGCGCTCTCCCGAGTGAAACTGAAAGACTGGCAAAAAGTAAATCTGCTGCACTTCTTAATTGGCCAGTGGGACCGCCATATTGGTAATTTTTTAATTGATCGAAATGGGCATCTCATAGCTATCGACAACGAGACTATGACTAACCCTGTAAAATGGAGATTGGGAGAATATCCTTGGCAAAGACGAAGTCATCGAACGCAATTAATGTCGACCGAAGAGTTTCCATTTGAACCCTACAAAGTCATTGAAGGCGTCAGTCATGAAAAAATGATTGCCGCCTTTGCCGGGTATCTGCGCCCCGATATTATGGCACGCATGAGTCGTGAACTCCGTAACTTTCCTGACGGCAAATATCCTTATATTATTTGGCGAGGGAATCTTTGGACACAAAGGCGAAGTAAGTTTGGCAAATTCGAAATTATTAATTTAGACCCGGAACTCAGAGCGAAAATAACATCATTAACAGCCCCCCAATTGTCGCAAGTTTTAAACGATTTAGTGTCTGCCGAAAAGATTTCCGAGATTTTAGAGCGTCGCGATCAAATTTTGTCTCCGCCCCCGCCATGACTCCTAATCTTGGTATGCAAATAACGCATCCGCTCCTGGCCCGGGCCATGTTCTAAAATAAAATTACTGAGTTCCATACCACCGGCGCCGGAAGTAGGAATACCCACTTCGTCAAACTCTCTATCTAAAGTGAATTCCTCGCGGCGTCTTTAATCAGAGTATCAGAGTTTTGTTTCCCTAAGAATTTATCAATCAAGGCATGCGCCAGATAAATAATGGGTGTCATAAGAAGAGCGATAAGAAATTTATACGCATAATTAGTAAAAGAAATATTTACGTAATCATTTAGGCCCATTTTTCCGGGTAAATAAAAAGCAATGCCTAAAACAACAAAAGTATCTATTAGCTGAGAAATCACCGTTGATCCCGTCGACCTTAGCCACAATTGTTTGGCGCCCGTTTTCCCGCGTAAAAACCAAAACACCGTAACGTCAATTAACTGACTCACCAGAAATGCGGTAATACTCCCGACGATAATCCACAAACTTTGTCCAAATACGGCAGAGAAAACTTCATCGGAAACCGGGGAAATTTTTGACGCCGGAATGCTAATGGCCACAAGAAGTGCAAGAAAAGTAAACCCAATCAAGCCAATCGTCAAAAAGGTCAATGACCGCACTCCGGCTTTGCCGAAATATTCATTCACCACGTCGGTAGTAACAAATACCACGGGCCAAAGCAGCACGCCCACCGTCATGTTAGCGCCGGCGATCATAAAAAGTTTTGTCCCCAGGATTTCGGCCAAAATAGCGTTGGTAACAAAAATTCCCGTTAATATTATAAAAACCAAATCCCGGCGCGAAAATTGACTCATGTGTAAAGATGACAAGCCACAAAATGGTCTTTGCCGACTTCCTTCCATTTGGGATTTTCCGTTTGGCAATGGGGCATCACCTTTGGACAACGGCCCGCAAAGCGGCAACCTGGCTTTACGTTAATTGGCGAAGGTATTTCGCCACGAATGGGTCTATGCACACGCGTGCGCTCTTTTTTGGGATCAGGCTCAGGATTCGACTGAATTAGAAACTCAGTATAAGGATGCTTTGGCCGAAAATAAACTTCGTTGGCGGGTCCCAATTCAACCATTGTTCCCAAGTACATTACGGCCATGCGGTCAGATACATAACGGACCATAGATAAGTCATGCGCGATAAATAAGAGCGTGAGGCCCATGGACTTTTTTAATTCGTCTAGCAAGTTGACCACCTGCGCCTGCACCGAAACATCGAGCGCGGAAATCGGTTCATCGCAAACTACAAATTTCGGTTCCACAATTAATGCCCGGGCAATGCCGATGCGTTGGCGTTGCCCCCCCGAAAATTCATGCGGATAACGAGACATATGATCGGGCTCTAAGCCCACGCGCCTGAGCCACTGCGCCACCCGCTCCGTAATTTCGGCGGCCGTCAGCTTACCCTGGACTCTTAAGCCTTCACCTATAATCTCTTTAACCGTCATGCGCGGATTTAAAGAAGAATAAGGATCTTGGAAAATCAGCTGCATATCTTTAGAGTATTTTCTAAAATCCGCAGCCGAGTAAGCCTGGGGCAGAACTTGGTTATCATAAAATACTTCGCCGGAAGTTTTATCCCACAATCCGACGACAGTTCTGCCAAAAGTTGTTTTTCCACTTCCACTCTCACCCACAAGCCCAACGATTTCCTTTTCGTTTATTTTCAAGCTCACTCCGTCGCAAGCATGAACTATTTTATCGCGGGCGATTTTAAAATGCTTCGTGAGATTCCTAGCTTCTAAAATTACGTTCATTTGGGCCTCGGGGCGTGATGGTGACGTAACCAGCAATGACTAAAATGATTCTCTTTTATGGCGAATTTCAACGGATCATTACCCTCACAAACCTTCATAGCATAAGGACAACGGGCATAATAACCGCAGCCCTTTGGTGGACTAAATAAATCCGGCGGGCTACCCTCGATCGGCATTAAACGTTTATGGGTGTGTTCATCGTTTTGCGGCATGGCCAGGCGTAAGCCCTCGGTATAAGGATGGGCTGACTCATAAAAAATACTGTCAACAGGACCCACTTCCGCGATTTTACCCGCATACATAACCGCGACTTCATCGGCGACTTGAGCTACGACGCCCAGATCATGCGTGATAATAATCAACGACATATTCTCAGTTCTCTGCAATTCACGAATTAGTTCTAAAATCTGCATTTGAATAGTCACGTCCAATGCCGTGGTGGGTTCATCAGCGATGAGCACCGCCGGATTACACGCCAGAGCAATGGAAATCATTGAACGCTGAAGCATTCCTCCCGAAAACTCAAATGGATATTGCCCCGCCCGCCTCTCCGGTTCAGGAATTCGGGTTTTGGATAAAAGCTCCACCGCTTTCTTCATGGCCTCTTTGTGGCTCATTCCGCGGTGAACTTTTAAAGTTTCAGCAATCTGCTCACCAATCTTCATTGTTGGATTTAAGCTCGACATCGCGTCCTGAAAGATCATGCCGATTTCTTTGCCGCGAATTTCGTTGAGGGCCCTAATCGGCAAACCTAAAATCTCTTTCCCGTTTAATTTGGCCGAGCCTTTGGTAATTCTTCCCGGTGGCATTGGGATAAGTCCCATGATGGACTGAACCGTCACCGATTTTCCGCAACCTGATTCACCAACAATGGCCAAAGTTTTTCCACGCTTTAAAGAAAAATCCACGCCACGCACAGCTTTTACGACACCGCCGTACGTATCAAATTCCACATGCAAATCTTTTACTTCTAAAATAACTTCACTCATTCCCGCGATCGCATCCGCGCATCGAGCGCATCACGCAATCCATCTCCCAGTAAATTAAAAGCCAAAGTTGTAATACTAATAAATACCGCCGGCCAAAAAAGCTCGTGCGGCGAGGTCAACATACTCTTAACACCCTCTTCACACAATGATCCCCAAGACGCATCAGGGGGTTTTACCCCCATCCCAACGAAAGATAAAAATGCTTCGGTAAAAATCGACGTGGGCACCGCGAAAGTCAGTGTAACTAAGATTACACCCATCGTATTTGGGACCATATGGCGCATAATCAAATAACTTGTGCTGACTCCCAAAAGCTTCGCCGCCTGTACATAGCCTTCCTCGCGAATTTGTAACACTTGGCCGCGCACCAGACGTGCCGTCCCCGGCCAAAACAATGTGACCATCGCAATTAAAATTGCGAATATACTCTTGCGATTATCGCCGCCTGCGAAAACCACATACATAATGATCATTACCAGTAAAAACGGCAGCGACGTAATGACATCAGAGACACGCATAATAAAAATATCTATTCGCCCGCCAAGATAACCAGCCAATCCACCTAAGATAGTTCCGAGTAAAATAAATAAGAGTGGCGCCACGATTCCAATAAAAAGTGAAACCCGGCCGCCATACATCAAGCGGGCTAATAAGTCCCGGCCCAAATAATCAGTACCCAGTGGATGGGTTGCTAATTTTATTAAATCACCGACTTGAACTTTTGAATTTTCTGTTAACGCGTCCTCAAGAAGCGCCCCCGAACGCACGCGAACTTTGACCGTCGTAAACTCTTCCGAGCGCGAGTTTAAAGAAACGGGTACTACAGTGTAGTAGTAAGTCGTGTCTTTTAATTTAAGTTCATCAATAAAGTTGATTCGGTTACCACCAGTAATTTCCTTCAAAGGCAATCCCAAGGAGCCAAAACCCTCTGGAACTTCATCGCTGCGAAAGATTTCGTAGCCCGCAGCGCCTGGCACCGGGTCCCACTTAATCTGCACCGCCATCGTCGTTGGCTCTCCCACGACACTTACCGTTTTTGGCGCTTTAACCTGCGGGTCATCTTTGTCAGGTTTTACGGGAAACTTCTCGTTAACTAGAATTTCATTGGGCTTTTCTTTGATAACAACTGCCGTGCGACCAAAAGAAGGCTCCTCCGAAATTCTGGCTAAATTTTGCGATGTTGGATCCGTTTTCCAGAACCACGGGCCAACACCGGAAAACAAAATCATAAATATAATCGTGTAAAGCGAAATCATCGCGGCTTTATTCCTTTTTAACCGCAACCACGCATCTTCCCAATAAGAAAGCGAAGGCCGTGTGAGCTTTTGCACTCCCCCTTGGCGAACGGCCGGCTGAAAATCAATGGGAGTTAGTTCCATTAGCGGTTCACCCGAATGCGCGGATCCACGAATCCGTAAATAATGTCGATGATATTTGCCATTAGAATCAAATAGGAACCGTAAAAAACTCCAGTTCCCATAATCACGGTATAATCTAGCTGCTGTACTGCTTGCACGAAATAGCGACCGAGCCCAGGTACGGCAAAAAGTGTCTCAACAACAAATCCCCCGGTGGTGATGGCGGCAAACGCATAACCAAGTACAGTGACGATAGGCAAAATTGCATTACGAAATTGATGTTGAAAAAATATTCTCACTGGCGAGAGCCCCTTGGCTTTTGCCGTACGGATATAATCGGTATTCACAACCTCAAGCATCGACGAGCGCATGAGCCGCGTCAGATAAGCGAGCGTACCTAATTCCAAAAAAAAGGCCGGCGCGAGCATATGTTGAAAGGTTCCCCAACCCGCCACGGGAATTACCGTGGCATCAAAAAACGCATTAATCTTTACAATAAAAAACTGTCCCCAAGCCGCAAAGACAAAGTTAGGAACCGACACACCGATAATAACCAATATCATAATCACACGGTCAGGAAGCCGGTTACGGTAGAGTGCCGTTAGAGCGCCAAATAATATTCCCCCCACGGCGGCCATGACGATGGCTAAAACACCCAGTATGGCGGAAACGGGAAAGTGCTCGCGGATAATATCATTCACGAGACGGTTTTTCTGAGTATAGGAAATACCAAAATCACCCTTGATAAAAACACTGTACATGAACTTATAGTACTGAACGAACAAAGGCTGATCGAGCCCATATTGTTTAACTAAATTGGCGCGAATTTCTGGATTACTCGCTTTTTCTCCCATGAGCGGATCACCCGGAGCCGCGTGCATTAGAAAGAAAATTATCGTGGCCAGGATAAGTATCGTGGCCACACCATAAATTAATCTCTTAAGCGAGTAGACGAGCATTATTGAATCTTAGAGTAAGTAAAATTAGGGTCAGCTCCAACAATAGTTCTAACAACACCTTTTAAGCGCGGATTCTGTACATAGACAAAACCACGTTCATATTGCGGCAAAACAATGACGTCTTCAATACCAATGCGCTGGGCCTCTGCCATCGCTTTCATGCGTTTTTGGGGATCCATGGTCGAAAGTGCGGCCGTAATTTGCTTGTCGTATTCTGGATTAGAATAGCGGCCACGGTTGTTTTCGTTCCACGAAGCAAACAGATCCGCGAACGTCATTGGGTCGTCGTAATCCGGGCCCCATCCGGCTAGAACTATATCAAATTCACCCGAAGACATTTTTGCCAGACGCTGTTTAAAAGTCTGTACGTCGATCGTTGATTTAATTCCCAGATGTTTTTCCAAAATTGCTTGGATATATTCCCCCTGTTTTTTTGATTGGGGGTCATCAGTGATTAGAATTGAAAGCGTTGGCAGCTCACTCATGTTCAATTCTTTCTTTGCTTCTTCCAACAACTTCTTACCAGCCGCTACATCCACTTTAAAATCCGGAACCGGAAATTCTTCGCGGAAAGTTCTATTAACGCCTTTTAACCAAACTGGGAAATAGGTGTAGGCCGGCTCATTACCCGGAAGCGCAATGATCTTTTCAACTAATTCTTTGGAGTCGTAAACGGCGCGTATGGCTTGGCGTAATTTTTTATTGCGTGTCACGCGCTCGGGGCGGTGATTAAATTCGGCATAAAACACCGAACCATCTTTAAACTTCTTAAGATCAAACTTAGCTTTGGCCGCCGGCTCTAAAGTATCACTCGTCAGATGCACGAGATCCACTTTCTTATCGCGGAATAGTTCAAAACGCGCTTTGGGATCAGGAATAATATATGGAATATCGATTCCCTTAAGATTTACCGCCGGGGCATTCCAATAGTTTTCGTTTTTCTCCATTCTTAAAGAGGCGCCATGGACCCACTCCGTCAGCTTAAACGGTCCATTAGAGAGTGTGTTTTTCGCATCGGCAGCATAACGGCCACTTTGCGCGTTGTAAAAATCTTCGCGCACCGGGAAGTACGTCGCAAAGGTAACTAACTTTTCAAAGTATCCACAAGGTCTTTCGAAAGTGACTTTTAAAGTATAATCGTCTTTAGCTTCAACCCCGAGGGTTTCGACTTTTTCTTTGCCCTGATTTATTTTTTCGGCATTTTTTAAGGGATAAAGAATAAATGCATATTGAGAAGCCGTTTTCGGATCAACAACCGTGCGCCAGGCAAAAACAAAATCTTTCGCTGTTACCGGCTTGCCATCGGCCCATTTAGCTTCTTTGCGCAACCAAAAGGTTGCTCCCGTCGATTTTATATCCCACTTCTCAGCAACTCCGCCGACGATTTCATGTTTTTCGTTATAGCGCAAAAGACCTTCGTTGGTATGGCCCAAAATAAAAAAACTTACTTGATCGGTGGCGCGCATGCCATTGAGATCTGGCGGCTCACCAGTGAGGGCAAAAGCAACCGTATTTTCCGATTTTTGGTAGTTATCTTTTTTCGAACCACCTAAGTCACAAGCTGTCAGCGTTAAACCAACGAGCGAAATAATAAACCAATTTTTCATTTTTCTTCCCCCCCAATTTTTCGAGGTAATTGCAAAGCCAGTGCCTGCCCAAACAGTGTCAGCGCGGCACTAGTCTATAGAATTTAAGCTATTTGGAGGAAATCTCAAATGATAATTAGTTACAGATCTGAATCCGCTTTATTGATATTGCGTCGCGAAACTCAAGTCTTAGTAAGATAATTCGACACCAACGTAGTAGCGCGAAGTTTTCTCACTTAAGAAACTCAAATTATAGCGCCCATCGGCCATCAACCCATCATCTTGTGAATAGCCTATCTTTGCGGCAAAGCCGGAGGTGATTTTATAACCCAGCTCAGTCACTACCGATAAGGCTGTTTTCACAGTTTCTACAACCGAGGGAGCTGTAGAGCCCGTGCTCGCGGCATTCATTGCAGCCGCCGTTTTTACTTCATCAGGCTGCAACATTTTGAAAGTCGTATCGACTTCCATTCCCCAATAAAGATTTTTTGTAAACTTATAGACAAGCTCTAAGTTATGGCCCAAAGCAAAAAGAGGAAGTGGTTCATTTTTGGCGTTAACCGCATATTCTGTCCAATAATGGGCAACATAGGGACGCAGGCCAAACGAGAAATCACCGATGGATTTTTGAAATTGCAAACGTACAGAGTTTACCGCCTTGATTCCGTTTAGGCGCGAATCATCTGACCAACCTTGTGCCGAACGAAAGCGAACGCTAACGCTTAAGTCTTTCGTGTCGGGCTCCGTAAAAGTGTAGACATAAGTAAAACGTGGGTCCCACGCCACAACGTCGGATTCTTTGCCGGCATTGGGTAAAAATACTTGATGGATACGTTGGTCAAAAGAAAGTACATGTTTAGCCGCTACCTTGTAAGATCCCCACAAAACATACATAGCGTTGGAATCTTTTTGAACTTCATTTTCCGGTGACCACTCAACAACAGCTCCAAGGTTCCAGGGTTTTTTCTCTTCTTCAACTTTGGGAGTTACGGTTAAAGTCGTTGCTGACGAGAAGGTCGGAGGAGGTGGTGGCGGTGGCTGAACGGGATTTATCATCGCTGGCTTTGCCTCTGCTACAGGTTTGGCGACGGGCGCTGTTTTCGCTACGGGAACTAGCTTTGTTTTACCAGCGGATTTCGGCGCAACTTTTGTCACCTTTTTTGAAACTATTGCAGGTTTTTTTACGGTTTTTTTGGCGACCGGCTTTTTAACCGATGTAACCACCGTTTTTGTCGTCGTCGTTTGTGTTACAACTTCGTCTTCGGCGCGAGCATTTAGTGCACAGCCAAGACCTAGCAAAGTTATTAAGGCGATACTTATTGATTTAGACATACTATCCCCGTTCCCAAAGGTTTAGGTTCCTAAAACCAACAGCAGTCTTTGTGCCAGAGAATAGCACGTCCTTGGTTGTGGGTATGATTTTATTACCGAAATTCTTTCAAAAACGGTGACGAATCTAAGCTAATATCAGATTGGATATTTTAGCTCTATCGACGCCGTCGTGGGATGGGCTTGGCAAGTAAGACACTCACCCGCCTTTACTTCTTCCGGAGTTAAAGCTTCACAGGTTTCCATTTCAACGGCCCCGGTAACCACCTTCGCCTGACACGCATTACAAGTTCCAGACATACACGAATAGGGCGCATCAATATCTTGCCGGAGTGCCGCCTCAAGCAAAGTTTCGTCGGGGTCACATTCGATTTCGTAAGTTTTACCGCTAATATGAAGTTTTACTTTTGCTGTTTGATCCATGGCCTTACTCTAGCCAGCCGACATTTTAAGTCAAGCTTTAGGATTTAGCGCCTTTGCCATATTCCATTGATAGCGGAATACCTTTTTTGCACAAGGGACAATCGGCAGCATCAAACGCTTTAAAGTCGATATCCACAAGCGAAAAAATTCGCGGTACATAACCCACGTCATCAGGTTTCACGCCGCCGCGATTACAGATTACCGCAAGTCCCACGATAATTCCTAAATTGTCCTGTACGAGCTCAACAACTTTTTTTGCTGAGCCCCCGGTGTTTAATATATCTTCTACGACGAGAATATTTTTTCCTTCAACCAACGCCCCATAGCCACGCTTTAAGGCAAACTCTCCATCGGATTGTTTTTCGGCATAGGCCGCCAAAACTTCTTTGCCCGTTTTCTTTTGCAGATGGTAAGCGGTCCATTGAGTCAGAACCACTCCGCCGACAGCGGGAGCTAGTACTACATCCACCTGGTCTTTTATAAATTGTTCAGCGATAATTTCGCATAACCGTGAAACCGCTTCTGTCCGCGGATAAATCGCATCTTTATTTACGTATTCAGCGCCGTGCTTTCCCGAGGTATAAAGAATATGATCATTGGTAATGATGGCTTTGTAGCGCACCAATATATCATAGGCTTCTTTGTTCAAAATTTTCCTTATCTTTAAGCTGCTTTTTTAGCTTTTATAGAGCTAACTGTAGCATTAAAGGCTTTGAAGTGGTCAACAGATATTTGTACCGCTTCTACAAGATCGACTTTGTTGATTGGCTTGCGTAAAACGCGGTGAGCCCCGGCATTAAAACAGCGGATCGCTGACATCAAATGATCCGTTCCTGTCACAACTATGCACTGCACGCCTTGACGAATTTCTTGGCAGCGGCGAACAAGATCATCACCTTGCATCCCGTCCATTTTTAAATCCGTTATGACGATTTTAAATTTACCGCCTTCGATTTCTTTAATCGCAACCGTGGGGTCGTTAAAGACTTCAACTTTAATATTGGGCACTTCCTTTAAAAAGCCAGAAATCAATTTAGTTTGCACGACATCGTCATCGATAATGGCCACATTTAATGGAAATTGAATTAGCATAGAAGCTCCTTAACGTTACCTATATATTTCGACAGAACCCCCACCCCCCTTAACTGTCGATAGGGTTGACGAAGTAGTTACAAATAAAAGTATTCGGACTTCACATTGTATTTGGTCCTCCTTTCTAAATTTCTAACCACTTGAAATTACATCATTTTTTAAATAGTTATTGGCCCCTCCCGGGCATTGGTCTTGCACTTTGGGATTCCTAATGAAAACTCTCAACAATTTACTTTCACTTATGATTAGCATCGGTTTGGCCTTAGGCCCTGCCTCCACCAGCGCCGAAATCCCCAAGAATGAGACACCAATCAAGGCTCAAGATGAATTTGGCAACGAAGTGGAAAAAGTGGAATTGGTTGAAGTTAAAGAATCCATTCCCGGCCGCGAAGATGTTATGCCGCTGGCTCTGAAGGTAACTTTCAAAAAGGCGGAACGCGAAATGCGCGATGCCTTTCGTCGATCTGTTAGAGACATTTACAAAGCCCAAACGGGACAAAAAGAAATTTCCAACGAAAATTTAGAAAAAAAAGAAATCATCGTACGCTTTGCGGAAACCGCATATTCGGATTTAGTAAAATTTTCTCCCGAAAATATCGGCAACCAGCACTTCATTCATAAGATTATGATGGAGGCACAGAGTAACGCGATTAAAACCAACAATAGTTTAAAAAATGTCTCCATCCGCTTGCCCATGGAAATCGTAATGTTTTATGGCGTCATCGCTACAAACTCCTGCATGTTTTCTTTGGCCAGTGAAGCCTCTATCGGAGCGCGTACAAATTTAACCTGCATGGATACCTTTCTCAATAGCTTTAAAGATCCCATTTCCATTGCTGGCTTTATTTCCTTTGTGGGCACAAGTGCGGTTACCCAACTGGCATTTAACAGGGCCTTTGATCAAATTGATAACATTAATAAAAGCCTTCGCGCTAAAGCGTTAATGGCCCAATATAAAAACGTCGCCTCTAAAAAAGTCCTTACAAGTGCTCTGGCTCGCGCGGGCTCCCATGCGGCTCACTCGATGAATCCACTTATGGCGCTTGTTCGCAACTCCGGCAAAGCTCTAGGTCCGATAGGCATGAGCTTTGGTATGCTGGGGTCACGTATATTTGAAGAATCTCTACGTGACGAAAACATCCAAATGTGTGCTAAAGGCTATGCTTTTCCAAAAGAGACAAAACAATTTGAAAAGCATTGCCAAGCGGCCTTTGACAGCTGGTTTAAAGGAAAACGCTGGAACCATTACGGCGTAGACGCTGTTGGTCTTGTCGCTTCAAGTTTTATTGCCCACGGGATTTTTGGCGGATTAACCTATGGTTTGAAGCAAATTCCAGGAAAAATCGCGCAAGGGATAGTGAATGGCCTATCCTATACATTTAATTTTGGCGCGGGCGCCCCTCGCGTCATGGCTCCTCAATTTGAATTCATAAACAGAGCTTTAGCTCCATTAGCCCCCGCAAGCATTGGCAATCTTTCGCTCTTTATGACGGTTGACCACGGGTTTGTCGCCAAAATTACGGGAAACCGCAAACTCAAGGATCAAATTCGTTACCTAGAAGAAGAAAAGCCAAAGATCGAAAAAGAATTAGAGCGCCTCGCTGCCGATTACGCGCGCGAAAAATATCCTATAAATAAAGATTTTGACCGGCAGCTGCGCGACTTTCAGGGTGAATTAGCAGCCCTTCGTCAAATGAAGATGGGTGATGTTAGCGAAACCGTGACCAACTGGATGAACGCAACCAATGAGTTCCTCGCGGTTTATCAAGCGGCGCATCGGTTTTACCGCGATTTCTTCACACACGACGCCAAAGTAAAAGAGCAAAACACATTGGAACGCAATCCCTTCGAGGACCGCGACTATTTAAATCGGGTGTATTCCTGGATTGACCGCGGCGATTTTGCCCAACGGCCATTGAGTGCACTTGTGGATAGCGTCGATCAACCGATTACGCTAGGGCCCGTAGCCCTGCCTCTATCGTCGATACTTCAAGGTGCCGGCTATGATGGAAATGAAATTAAAAACTTTCCGCTTTATAGTAAACTTGAAACAGTTTCTAAAGGCGCCGACCAATTGTTAGCCTCTCTTATTAACGACATCGGCACCGGCAAGAGAAAAGTTAAAGATAAAGTAGAGGTTTTAAATCACCTATTGACTCTGCAACAAGGAACGGATCAGTGGGAAGAAGTCTTAAAGGCTGCTCTCGGAAAACTCGATGATCAACAAAAAGAAATATTGAGAATCTATCAAAACCTAAAAGCCGGTAATTACCGGGTGACACCAGAGCTTGTCCTTACCCCAAAGGAAATGAGGGAACTAAAACTAGAATCTCAATATAAAATTGAACGGGAAAACGGCTCTGACCGCTTAGTTGAACAAAAAGATCCCCGAAATCGTGATGTTGTTGACTTAATTATCCGCTCTGACTCCCGCAGCATGAAGGAACTTCGCTTCCGTATGGCTCGAGTCGAAGAGGGTCTAAAAATCCTTCAGTCCGCCTCATTAAAATATAATTGGGACAGCATACTTTTGCGCGCGCGGCTTAATATTGGTGAACCCAGCAAAACGCCGCCGGCCGGAACAAAGTATCTATCGCAATTAATGTCAGATCCCGAGCGTTTTCGCCCAGACCACTATGATCACTTTCCAAAATCCATTACTTACTTTCTTTCCCCGGGCGAGAAGAACCAGCCCGGAGGCGGAATCTTTGGTTTGCGGCCAGTGGATTACCTAATGGCCAGCATGGCCTGCGGCCCAAGTTCCTATATCTTAAAGCCCATGAGAGCCGACGCAAGCCTTAACGAATATCTAAACTCACCGATGATTTCCTCGCCCTTTGGTAGCGCCGTTGTTTTTAGTCCGCCGGGGGTTACAACAATTCCTAATAAAGTCATTAGAAACGAAATCTGCGGCCACCAGCAGTCAATTACAGATCTCTACGATAAAGAATTTGAAATCGACGGCCGCAAACATTACGGTTTTATTTCGGTCGTTCGCTATTACCTAAAGCGGGATTTACGCGGCTTCGTTAAAGGTACCCATGATAGAGAACTTCATTTCGACCGCTGGTGGGACAGTCACGTACTCCCGATAGCGCAGGGCTTGCTCGAAAAATTTCAGACCGAATACTACAATATCGTCATTGAAAAAATTATTCCGGCCCTCACTGAGAAGGGCGTCTTCAAAGACCTCAATGATGACGCCGCTTACAGCCGCAGTATTATTAATCGCATTTTTGAAGCCTACACGAAGTTAGGTTACACGAATGCCCGCGCTAAAAAAGGCACCTATGATGAGGCGGCACAGCTAAAAGCGATAGACAATGCAATTTACCAGCATGTTGGCTCGATCCTCTCGAAAATGGCAGGTATTCAATTTTTTCTGCTAAAAGCCGCCGAGAGCTCAAAAATTTTTCCCAACGGCAAAGAGGGAAAAACCGATATCACCTATCTCGCTAATTCAAACGCCGAATACTTGAAAAGGCGCGAAGATATATTAAAAGACATCCAACTTCTGGGTACTGCTTTAAAGATAAATATCGAAGTTGATCAAAACCAAGAAGTTAAGATTAATGGTGGCTTAAAATTCGCCGCTGATACTCAGTCCGAAGCGCAAAGAACAGTAGAAACGGCCATTCGTAACATTATAAATAACGTTAATGAACTGCACCACTATAGCGATATGATCTATCTACTAACTAAAAAGGTAGATATCGACCGCGGGACTGAAGCCTTTGAATAATAGTGGTACAGAATTGGCAATATACTGGAGTGAACGTATTTTAAATGACGTTTTGGACTTTGAAATCAATATATGCGAGCTAAAGGGCTCAAATATAGAGAAGTAACAAAATCCGGCGTCACTGAAAAAAAATTAAACGATTTTAAAGCTTATATTGAAAGGAGCTTTTCATGAAAAACGTATTTTTTAAAGTAACTGTGAGCGCATTGATGCTCTCTCTGTCAGTACCTGCATTTGCGAATCGCCCAGGCAAACGCGCTGGTAGCGTCGATGAAGCTGGTAAACTGAAAGATAAAACCACTCAAGGCATTGAAAAATCTGGCGCGGCACTAACTCCCGCTGGAAAAACCGGAAAGTTGACTGTTCGCCAGGAGCTTATAAAGCCTTTGGAAGAAGCTTTAGCGGCTAAAAAATCTGCTGGTCTATCTCAAGCTGATCTATCTAAAGCCGCTGACGTGTTAGATAACAGCATGGTTACTGACCTTGTTAAAGGTATCAACGCCGGTGGCGCCCGCGCTCAAGTTGCGGAAAAAGCCATTAAAGTTGCTGGCAAAATCACTTCTGACGATTTAGACGTTGCCGTACTAAGCGCATTACTTCAAGCTTCTGCAAAGCGCGGAAAAATCTTCGGAGATGGCTCTGATCAACAAATAACTCAAGCAAATCAGCTTGCCGACAAAATGTTGACTTCTACAGATACTCGCCAAGCTATCGTTGATTTTCTTTCTAGCAAAAACGGCAAAGCCGCTTCTAAAGAAGAAATCGAAGAGTTCGTCAAAAACCTTCGAGAATGCGTTTAATTTTCTATAGAAATTAAACTTAAAAAAAGGAGAGCACTTCGCTCTCCTTTTTTATTTGCCACCCTCCGCAACCTTTCCTCTTTCCTCTTTCCTCTTTCCTCTTTCCTCTTTCCTCTTTCCTCTTTCCTAAAATATTTTAGTCCGGCGAAAACTTTATCAAAATATTTTTTGCATCTAAGTAAATTTTGATTTATAAATCCCTCAATAATTTCGACGGAGGAAGTAATGAACCACGAACTCTTGCACGAAAAAGCAATCTCCCACGCAAAAACCTTTCACAAAGCCGAAGCTGATCTCATCGACGTACTCCAAGAAGTCGATGCGGCCAAAATTTTCCTAAATTATCACTGCACGAGTTTGTTTGAATACTGCCTCAAACATCTGAAACTTTCGGAGGCCAACACTTCAAGCTTTATTTGCGTCGCCCGCAAATCAAAGGAAATTCCCGCTTTAAAAGAAGCAATACGAAAACAAGAAATAACAGTCAGCAAAGCACGAAGAATTACAAGTGTGCTCACAAAAGACAACAGCACCCATTGGTTGGATCTGGCAAAAACACTCCCCAAGCCGCAACTTGAAAAAGAAGTAGCTAAAGTGGCACCTCAAACTCTGACTCCGGAGAGAGCTAAATATGTTGCCGAGGACCGCATCCAACTCAATATAGGAGTAAGCGAAAAAACCATGACGAAGCTACGCCGCGTTCAAGACCTTTTAAGTCAAAAAAAGCGCAAACCAGCATCGATGGAAGAATCATTAGAAGAATTACTGGATTTATTTCTAACCAGAGAAGACCCCGTTGAAAAAGCAAAACGGGCGCTAACTTCAAAACCAACTTCAGATGTGCAACATGGCCCGGGGCCACGTAAGAGAAGTTCGCAGTTATTAGCGCCGAGACAAAAACCAATCCATCAGCACACCCAGCAGACTAAACCAAGCCGTCAAATACCCGCGCAAACCAAACACCAAATTCACCGGCGCGACGGCGGTCAATGCACGCACGTACACAATGCCCAGCGCTGTCAAAACAAACGCTGGCTCGAAGTCCATCATCAAATTCCATTATCAGTGGGTGGTTCTAATAATTTACAAAATCTAACCACATTGTGCTGGTCACATCACCGCATGCGACACAACCATCACTAAAAAAGCTTTCAAAGCGTTTTCTCATGTCCAAACCCAAACGCTACCGCGCGCGCAGCACTACTTCCCCAAAGCCATTCCAACCGCGCCAGAAGCGTTTAGTAATCCGCCGGTTAGAACTTTGCCTTTCAACACATTCATCGGTCGCGCCGAAGCTAATAACCGCGCTTTTAACGCCATGGCATCTAGCGCAGGGTTAACCGACAACATCAACGCTGCCACGCCAGAAGCAAAAGGTGTCGCCATGGAAGTTCCTGACCACTCCTCAAAAACCCCACCGGGCAAAGTACTTAAGATATTTACACCAGGAGCCGCGATATCCACGGTCTTAATTCCAAAATTAGAAAAGTCCGCTAAATTTCCGGCGTTATTTAATGCCGCTACAGATACAATATTATCAACGTCATAGCTGGAGGGAAAATGCGGGCTCTCATCCGTGTTCTCGCCATAATTTCCCGCGGCTGCGACAAACAAAGCGCCCTTACTAAAAGAGTACTTAATCGCATCTTTTAATGCTTGCGATTCACCGCCGCCACCCCACGAATTACTTAAAATACGCGCGCCGTTGTCGGCCGCATAAATTATCGAGCGAATAGCCCCTTCCGTCGTGCCACGGCCATCTTTAGAAAGAAATTTTACCGGCATCAACCTCACCCGCCAGCTCACTCCCGCCATACCGTAATCATTGTTGCCACGTGCGCCGATCACACCCGCGCAATGCGTGCCATGACCATGATCATCAAACGCATCCGGAGTTTCCATATCAAAATTATAGCCACTCACATCGTCAACAAAACCATTATTGTCATCATCTACATCAGGCTGACCATTTAGCTCTTTTTCATTCACAAACATATTCTCGGTTAAATCACGGTGTTTGGAGTCAATCCCCGTATCAATCACGGCCACAACCACATTGGGATCGCCAATGGTTAAGTCCCAAACGCGTTCGATATCAATATCAACGCCGGCCTGACCGGGGTTTCCGTCATTATCCTTTTGCCCTGTATTCTTCATTCCCCATTGATACTTGTAGTTGGCGTCCGATGGCGCTTTTACCGCGTAGATATAGTAATTGGGTTCCACGACTTCAACTTCCGCCATTTTTGCAATAGCACTTAGTGATTTTTTCGAGACCACTTTATACCAGTTTGGCAACGCGGGCAGGGGCTTCATTTCAGTAAAGTTCGCGCCAAAACCTTTTACTCCAGGATGCATCTTTACGAGAAATTCATTTGGAACCGAAGGATGATTCCCCGCAAAAACAAGTGAGAAATAAAATGCGAAAATTTTTATTAAAATCATGTTGTCTCCTCAAAGTTGTTACCGCTAACTTTTCGGAGAAATGAAATTAATTTGCGAGTCTAGCCTTCTTGAAGAACTTTTATTTTTTTAATAACTTCTTCAAAGCGGTCTTTTAGCTTTGGCGAAACCAGTTCCGACCCAATGATAACCATACCGCGGTAATCTTCATCACTTACGTCGGGGCTAAGATACGGACGAAATACTTGCACATCACCCCAACGGCACGCCGACAGAGTTTCCAAACCAGAGCCGGCCTTCATTTCGTTAACAATGGACAGTCCGTCATATTCTTTCCACGAAATAAGACTGCGGTCATAAAGCCGCGAGGCCGACTTTTCAAAATAAGGCTTGGCCCCCGCTGGTAACTGCCCCTCGAACGCCAAAACTTCCTCTTTCTTTTCTCGCCGGTCATTAAATTTAATATCACTGACTTCATCCCATTTTAAATACGGCGAAAAATAAGTTTGAAACTTAAAACGCTCACCACCGATAGATAATGCGCAATATTCCGAAAACGCATAAACCGTTAGTTCGTAGGGCTTCATTGCCTCCGGCGCTGGCCTAAAGCGATGCACACTATGGGACAAGCGAATTAAAAAAATCTTTTTCTCGTTAAGACCCTGCGCGAGCATTGCGTGTTCATAAAGCTCGCCCGAAATCGGATGATCATTTGCCACAATAACCGCGAGCGTGTCCTTGGGCAGCTCCTTGCCATCAAGAGGTAAAGTCTTATACCCAAGACGGGTGAACCCCTTAATAGACTCATCCACATAATGGGCCACCTTAGGCTGAAACACGATTGTCATTTTATGGGGAAAAAGTTGTGACAAACCCAGAGTAATTTCTCTAAGTGCAGGAATAATTCCCGGATGCACCTTAACAACATTGGATTCGTTAACTTTGAGATCTTTTTGTAAACGCTGATTTAACCCATCCCATTTTTCTGAAATATCAAATGGGATGAGCAAATTAAATTCCCGCTTTATGACGTTCTTCGTCGTCGACAGTGCTAACTATGCCGCCTTTTAAACTGGGTCGGTAAGCGAGATGACGAATATCATAAATAAAACTGGCGCCATTAATTCCTGGCGTTTGCCATTCGGGCCCCATGCGCACGGCATCGACAGGACATGCCTCCTCGCAAAACCCGCAAAATACACAACGTAAAATATCAATTTCGTATTTAACCGGGTACTTTTCCACTTTTTTATCTTGATGTTCGCCGGCAACTATCGAGATACATTCGGCCGGACAAGCCGTCGCGCACAGCATACAGGCCGTGCAACGAAGTGAGCCGTCTTTTTTCACGGTTAAAATATGATTACCCTTAAAGCGCGGAGAATACTGAAAAATTTCTTCCGGATAATTAAGCGTGGGCATTTGATCTTGATGAAATAGGTTTTTAAAAAACTTTTTCAGCGTTAACCAAAGGCCCGAGAAAATCCCCGGTAAGAACCAATTTGTTAGCGGGTTATTTTGTTTTACAACACTCATAACGAACCTCGGTGATGAACAAACTCATTATGCACGCGCCCACCTAAAAGTCCCGGCCGCACCCCAAGCTCCATGCCTGAGGCTAAAACCGCAAATTCAGCCAATGTTAAAGCTTGCGAGTTAATTGTCATCGTCACAGTAATTTTTTGTTGAATACCTTTAAAATTTACGAAGGTGCCGGCTTTTTCCAAATAAGTTTTCATTGGAATCAACCAATGATTATTTATAACCGCAGCGTCCTTAATTGGGTTCGCCGTTAACCACACCACTTCCTTAGCTTGGGCAAAAAGTTTCGCTTTCGTTGGAATATCGGGATAAGCCACTTGATTCTCTGGACCCGCAACTATCAGCATTTCAATTTCGCCCTTAGAAAGTTTCTTTTCTAAATCGTCCCAAGTTTTATTTAAACCAAACTTATCCAAAGCGCTTAAAAGCCCCACGGTGTTGGGATTTTGATCCCCTCGCCACAAGAGGCCGTCATTGGTATCAAATGTACTTTGATTGTTAATCCAGTAGTAAACGTTTTTTATACCCAAAAGTCCAAGCGCCCCAAACAGCTGTTCATACTCTTCATTTGTGTATTGCGCTGTAACTACAACCGCCGCTTTATCTTTAACTTTTTCAAGTTTAGCCGCAATTTGTTTTGCCGCGGCACCCGCCGTCGCTTCTGATTTCGCGCCGTTAACCGAGTTAACCGCATTTTTTTGGCGAAGTTCGATGTTTGTATACTTGTAAGTATCGCGCCCTTTATCGCACATCCAATAGCCGTTTACATTGGGATTATAAACGGGTTTTAAGCGGTAAACGCCTTGCTTATTCATAAACGCGCGCACGTTACATCCCGTCGAACAACCCGGACAAACCGTGTCGGCCTCTTTTAAAAACCACACACGCTGACGAAACCGAAAATCTTTTGAAGTCAATGCGCCCACCGGGCAAATGTCTACGGTATTTAGCGAATAATTATTGTTCATCGGTTTACCGGCAAAAGTTCCGATTTCGCTGCGGTCGCCGCGATTTATGATGTGAAGTTCATTTGTCTTAGTAACCTCTTCGGTAAAGCGCACGCAACGCGAACATAAAATACAGCGTTCCGTATCTAAAACAACGCGCTCACCTAAGGAAACAACTTTATTCTTTTTTACTTTCTTCTGATCCATCTCAGGATCGTACTTACCAAACTTCATGTACTGTTCTTGCAAACCGCACTCACCCGCTTGGTCACAGATGGGACAATCCAAAGGATGATTAATTAAATGGAAATCCAAGACCCATTTGACCGAGTCTTTAACTTTTTCACTCTTATTATTAATGACCATGCCTTCGGTGACTTTAGTATTACATGCAATTTGAAGTTTTGGTTGCCCCTCGATTTCCACCATGCACATACGGCAAACTCCGGCGATACTTAAACCGGGGTGCCAACAATAGTGAGCAATATCAATTCCCGATTGATGATAAGCCTCGATAATCGTAGCTCCATCTTTGACTTGTACGGGAGTTCCGTTAATGGTGCACTTTGGCATGTGATGTACCTTTCACCTTCGAACGACCTTCGCGAATATAGAATTCAAATTCGTCTCTAAATTTTAAAACAAAACTCATTGCCGGGAATGCCGCCGCGTCTGACAACGCGCAAATTGTACGGCCCGCCATATTTTTAGCAACACTCTCGATAAGATCCACGTCTTGCAATTTTCCGTGGCCATTTAAAATGCCATGAACGATTTTTTCAATCCATCCCGTGCCTTCTCGGCAAGGCGTACATTGGCCACAAGACTCGTGATGGTAAAAATGCATGATGATATTTAATAGATCCACCATACAATTGGAATCATCAATAACAATGACGGCGCCCGAACCTAACATCGTGTCCATTTGGGCTAAACATTCATAATCCATTGTTGCGCGCTCGGCTTCTTCGCGCGTAATAATTTTGGCACTTGACCCCCCTGGAATCACGGCCTTAAGTTTTCTTCCCGGACGAAGCCCGCCGCCTTCAACATTAATCAAGTCGATAAGCTTATAACCCAGTGGCAATTCATAATTTCCTGGCTTCATCACGTTACCGCTTAGTGAAAATAATTTTGTGCCCGGAGATTTTTCAGTGCCATTTTTTCGGTAGGCCTGAGCGCCATCGCGAATGATTGGCACCACCGCCGCTAAAGTTTCAACGTTATTTACAATGGTCGGTTTTGCTAAATAGCCTTGGATCGCCGGAAAAGGCGGCTTTAATTTGGGTTGGCCTTTTTTTCCTTCGAGCGAAGAAATCATTCCTGTCTCTTCACCGCAAATATAAGCGCCCGCCCCAGAGTAAATATCCATATCGTGATTAAAACCACTGCCTAAAATATTCTTTCCTAAAAATCCGCCGTCGTAAGCTTCGCGAATGGCATTTTCGACAACTTTTTTTGCGTAATAATATTCGCCGCGAATATAAATATAAGATTTATTAGAATTAATCGCAAAGCCCGATATCACCATTCCCTCAATGAGTTGATGAGGCGCGCGTTCCATCATCAAGCGATCTTTAAATGTCCCCGGCTCACCTTCGTCGGCGTTACAAAGCAAATATCTGGGCTCTCCATTGTTCGGTAGGAACCCCCACTTCACGCCCGTCGGAAAGCCCGCACCGCCGCGGCCACGCAGCCCCGCCGTTTTTACTTCATTGATAATATCCAGCGGCTTCATTTTCAGAGCCTTTTTTAAGTTCTCATAGCCGCCATATTTTTTATAACCAGCTAAGGTTTTAAAGTCTTCTTTGTCATAATGTTCAGTAAGAAGTTTTACTTCCATTAGTTATTTCCTTTAGCCATATTCTTTAAAAGCCGGACGGCCTGCTCGGCCGTTAAGTTCTCATGATAGTCTTCGTTGACTTGCATCATGGGCGCTGTTCCGCAGGAACCCAAGCATTCTACACGCGAAAAAGTAAAACTGCCGTCAGCTGTAACCTGATCATCTTCGGCGCGGAATTCCTTTAACAAGTGAGAATAAAGTTCGCGTGCCCCGTTCATGGCGCACGAAATATTACAGCATACCTGAACATGATATTTACCGACGGGCTTTTTATTGTACATCGTGTAGAAATGTAAAACCTCGTTGATTTGCACTTCCGGCAAATCCATCAAGCGGCTGAGTTCGCTCACCACTTCGGGACTAATGTAGCCGCCATTTTCTTTTTGCGCGAGGTAAAGACAAGGAAGAATCGCCGAACGCTTATTTTCATAACGGACTAATTCTTTCTGTAAAATTTTTGTACCTTCTTCGGAGAGTTTAAACATCAGTCCCCCTACCTATCTAACTCGCCGGCAATAACGTTAACACTGCCAACGAGCGCAATAACGTCAGCCACCAAGCCACCGGTGATTTGCTCAGAAAAGTTTTGATAGTTTGCAAAACAAGGCGGACGCACTTTCAAGCGGTACGGAGCCGCACTGCCGTCGCTGACGAGATAAAAACCAAGTTCACCATTTGCAGCTTCTAATGAATCGTAAATTTCTCCAGCCGGAGGTCTCAATCCGTGCATCACGAGCATAAAATGATTCATGAGACCTTCGATGTTACCATACACATCTTTTTTCTCAGGTAACACAATACTTTTATCTCTAACCGTATAATCCCCACCGGGAACATTTTTCGCAACCTGTTCGATGATCCTCAGTGACTGGCGCATTTCCGCGACCCGCACTAAATAACGATCATAAACGTCACCCGAAGTTCCTACAGGAACGTCAAAATCAATAGAGTCATAGCCGTAGTAGGGAGTTAACTTGCGCAAATCCAAACTTAAACCCGTCGCTCTTAACATGGGGCCCGTAATCCCCCACTCAATAGCTTGTTCGGCCGTCATTTTTCCTACATTTTGCGTACGCTGAATCCAAATTTTATTTCCAGTAAGCAGAATATCCAACTCATCAATACCTTTGCGAATCGCTTTGCAGGTTTCCAGCACGTCATTAAACCAAGACGCTGGCGGATCTTGCACCATTCCCCCGATACGGGTGAGCGATACCGTTAAGCGGGCGCCACACAATTTTTCAAACAAGGTGTAAACCATTTCACGATAGGTAAATAAATGGAAAAACGTTGTTAAGGCACCGAGATCAACGGCATTGGCGCCAATACACACGATGTGATCGATGATGCGTGAGAGTTCCATCAAAATTACGCGAATCGCCTGGGCGCGCGGCGGAATTTGCATTCCCAAGATCTTTTCAACGGTTTTACAATAAGCCACATTGTTAATTGGCGCCGAACAGTAATTTAATCTGTCTGTGTAAGGAATTACTTGGTTATATGGATGCGTCTCCGCCATTTTTTCAAAACAGCGATGTAAGAAACCAATTTCTACATTGGCCTTTACCACCTTCTCGCCGTCAAGAGCTGCCATAATCCGCAGTGTACCGTGAGTTGCCGGATGAGAGGGGCCAATGTTTAGCGGCACTAAGTTTTCATCTAAATCGCTTTCCCGGGTGCCATCATCAAATTCAATGGGTAAAACCGTATTACAATGCTGTTGAAAGTTCGGATCGTAATCTTTGCGTAGCGCATGCCCCTCAAACTTGTGATGGCAAAGAATGCGGCGCAAATTGGGGTGGCCTTTAAATAAAATTCCGTAAAGATCATAGGCCTCTCGCTCAAACCAATTGGCTGACTTCCAAATCGCTGTTGCCGAATCAATGGTTTCCCCTTCACCGAGGGCGCATTTGATTCTTAAGCGTGAGCCATCGCGCGAAGAAAACAAGTGATAAACAACCTCATAGCGCTTTTGACGTTCAGGATAATCCACCCCGCAAACATCTACTAAGAAATCAAACTTATTGGTGTTGCGCAGATGCCTTAGCATTGGAATAATCTGTTCGCCGGGAATTATAACGGCATCGTTTCCGAAAGCACTCTGATACTGAAAGTTATTTCCCGGAAACTTGGTATTAAAATCCGTTTTTAGATCTTCAATGAGTGCCATTTAGATCTCCCACTCTTTCGGAACACTCCACTTTTCTTTCCACGGACGCGGTTGATTAGTGGCGATCATTTTTTGCAATAACATAACTCCATCCAAAACAGCCTCGGGAGTGGGAGGACATCCAGGCACGAATACATCAACTGGAATTACTTTATCAATCCCCTGAAGTACGTGATACGCGCGGTAAAAACCACCTGAACTCGCGCACACCCCCATCGAGATAACATATTTGGGTTCCAACATCTGGCGGTATATGTGCAGTAGCACGGGCGCCATTTTTTCCGTGATCGTGCCGGCTACCAAAAGTAAATCCGATTGGCGTGGCGAGAACCTCACAACTTCGGCGCCGTAGCGGGCCAGATCATATTTTGGACCCATAACAGACATAAGCTCAATACCACAACAAGCCGTACCAAACGGCAGTGGCCACAAAGAATTTTTTCTTCCCCAGGCCACATAATTTTCAAGTCGCGAAGTGAACGCCACTTGATTGGCCATGCTTTCAATTTCGGAGCCCGATAATTTAGGCGAATTCGTCGTATTGTCCCTGAACATTTTTTTATATTTCCTATAGGTATTTAATATAACAAAGATAAAAGCTTTTCCTCATTAATTCCATCATATAGTCACAGCGCGTTCAATTTTTACTTTGCCGCGATAAAGTTGGTACAGTCTAAACCCTATGCTTTTGAAATCACCCTTCCGCTTTTACATTCGGAAAAACTGGCGCCCTTTCCTCTTGGGGCTCGCTTGCCTTTTTGTCACGAACACGCTGGACTGCTTGTTGCCATTATTGCTCAAAGAAGTGATCGACACCCTCTCCAACAAGAGTGCTTTTGCGCAAATTTACCGTCCACTGGCGATTTACCTGGTACTTGTCCTGTTCGTTGCTACTTTCCGCTTCGGCTGGCGCTTTTTTTTCAGCCGCTATCATCAATCTGTTGCCGAAGATTTGCGCAACCGTGTTTTTGATAAATATACTTCTTTGGGTTTAAGCTTTTTTAACCGTCATCCTGTCGGCCAGCTTATGAGCCTTATCACCAACGACATTAATACTTTCCGCATGGGTGTTGGCCCTGCTGTTTTACTTTTCTTTGATGGAATTTTTTACTGCGGGATAATAATTCCAGCGATGATTTATTTATCAGCCGACTGGACACTAAAAGTTTTGGCCGTTCTTCCATTATTGCCTTTTTTTGTAGCCAAAATTGAAGGTGTCATACAGCGGAGATTTCAAGTTCGCCAGGAAAAGTTCGCCGAACTCTCCGGGGTTGCTCAGGAAATAGTCTCAGGTGTTAGACTCATTAAAGGGTATGCCCTTGAGGGCCAACACACCAAGAATTTCAATAAGATTAGCCGCGACTTCGAAAACTCCTCAAATAAAGTTTCTATTGCCGAAGCGGCACTTGAGCCCATTATGCAATTTGCCGTAAGTACTGGTGTCGTCATTTTATTCTTCCTTGGATCTAAAGAAGTTATAGCAGGCACAGCCACCATCGGAACCTTTGTAGCTTTTTTGCGCTACGTACAGAAACTTAGTTGGCCAATGACGGAATTTGGTCATGCCGTAAGTCTTTGGCTAGAAGCCAGGGCTTCCTTTAGCCGTGTTAAAAACGTCTTAGAGCACCCCATTGATGTACCCGACGAGGGCAATGTCGATCCGATGGAATTCCAAAAACTAGAAGTAAGAAATTTAAATTTTTCCTATGAAAAAAATCGCGAACCCGCACTCAAAAACATTTCACTCACCATCGAGCGCGGGCAAAAAGTTGGTTTCTTTGGCCCTGTAGGCTCGGGCAAAAGCTCGCTTGTAAATATTCTTTGCCGCCTCTACGAACCGCGCCCCGGTACTGTTCTCGTTAATGGCCACCCGATTCAAAACATTAAACAATCTTCGCTACACCGACTGATTTGTTTGGTGCCACAAAACGTTTTCTTGTTTGGCGATACCATTTCTTCCAATGTGATTTTGGGCCTAGATAATCCTCCGCCGACAAACGAGATAGAATCTTTCTCTAAAAAAGTCCGCCTCCATGACGAGATTCTAGCGACCGAAAAAGGCTACGAAACTCTCCTCGGTGAAAAGGGTGTAAACCTTTCGGGAGGTCAAAAGCAGCGTCTGACTATTGCTCGCGGACTTATTCGAAACGCTTCGGTTCTTATATTAGATGACGTATTAAGTGCCGTTGATGCCGAAACCGAAAAGACAATTATTCAAAATATGGAAGACACGATTCTGCGCGATAAAAAACAAACGGTAATCGTTGTTTCTCATCGCATCGCTAGCCTCGTCCACTGCGACAAAATTTTTGTTTTTGATAACGGTGAGATCAATGCGGCAGGTACACACTCGGAATTGTTAAATTCCAATGGATTTTATCGTTCGATCTATCAACTTCAAATGCAAGAGGCCCAGCCATGAGTAGCGCCCAGCCGCACCGCAAAGGAATGAATTCGAAAAATATCCGCGGCCTGTGGCAATCTCTAAAGAGATTAGCTCCCTACGCCCTAAAATATAAACCCTTATTGGCGGCGATCACCGTTTTTGTGATTTGTTATTCTCTCATCGCGCGTACTTTGCCTTGGCTTATTGGTTACACCATTGACCATGGCATCGTAAAAAAAGAATATACTTTGATTTTTCAACTGGCGCTTGCCTACATGGTAGCGCAAACCATGGCGTCTTTTTTACTCTATATTCAACACATATTTTTTCAACGCCTTGGTAATCGCGTCCTTTTTGATATCCGGGAACACCTCATTTCCCACGTCGAATCCCTGCCCATGGCATTTTTCGACAAAAACTCCTCCGGCAGAATTATTACCCGGGTGACCAACGACGTTTCAAGTCTTGGAAACTTTTTTAATCAAGTTCTTTTTAGTTTGGTTAACGCCTTTATAGAATCAATTTCGATTGTCATCGCCCTTAGTCTCATTTCTCCGCGCTTGACTCTAGTAAGCCTTATTGCCGCGCCAATTACTGCCGTTTTAGCTCTTAAAATTGGTAACAAAATTCGCGATGTTTTCCACAATCAAAAACAAAAACTTTCAGCCATAAATGCTTTCGTCGCCGAAAACATTAGCGGCATCGCGGTCCTTAGACTTTATAACCGCATCAACACCAACCGCAAAAAATTCCAAAAGCTTTCTTTTGAATACAAACACGAGTCTTTAAAAATGGCTTTCAATTACGCCCTACTGTGGCCACTGTTAAGTTTATTTAACGCCTCCTGCATATTATTGACCTTATTTTACGGAGGCTACCTAACACTCCACGAAACCCTGGCCATCGGCGGACTTGTTACGTTTATGCTTAACATTCAAGATCTGCACGATCCCCTCTCCAATCTCCTTGAGAAATACGTACTTTTACAAGACTCCTTGGCCAGCGCCGACCGCATTTTTGATTTGCTCGATCAGCCGAGCGAAGATTTAGAGGGCCAAAATTTTTCGCAACAACCTTCGGGTAAGATCTCTTTCCGCAATCTTTCTTTTCAATACTCTCCCGATCTTCCCCATGTCCTAAAAAATATTAATCTAGAAATTAAAGCTGGAGAAAATATCGGTATCGTTGGCAAAACCGGCAGCGGCAAATCAACTTTAATTTCACTGCTGCAAAAGTTTTATCCTTATACGGAAGGCGAAATTCTTATCGACGACAAACCTTTAAGAGATTTTAGCGCCAAAGATTGGCGATCGCGCATTGGGGTTATTCAGCAAGATCCTTTTATATTTCGTGGCACCGTGGCTTCTAATATCGCCTTAAATTGCGACGCCGTTGACCCCCAAAAAATAAAAAAAGCCGCCGAGGATTCCCATTGTTTAGAAATTTTCGCCAATAAAAAAGGAGGCTTAGAAACTATTGTCGAAGAGCGCGGCTCCAACCTAAGCGCCGGAGAAAAACAGCTCATTGCGTTTGCCCGGATTTTTGCCTTTGAACCCGCGCTTTTAATTTTAGATGAGGCTACAGCCAATATTGATTCCCAAACCGAAGCGCTTATTCAAAACGCCATCCGCAAGGTGGCCCAGTCGCGCACTTGCATCATCGTCGCCCACCGTTTATCCACCCTGCATTTTTGCGACCGCATAGTTGTTTTGGACAAACATCAAATTGCTGAAGTGGGTACGCATGATGAGTTAATGGAAAAACGTGGCCATTACTATGAATTGTATTGTCAGCACTATCTAAAGCCCAACGTCGACTTTAACCCGGCATTAATCCAAAGCTAAGAAGGGTTATCCAAAGCTAAAAATTAAAGTTACGGCAAATCCTTCTTACAATCGTAGGTCAGATGGATATTGGTATTTGGCGGTAACGTTTGGCTAAATTTTACCGTGCGTGTCGCCGCATCGTAGGTGATTGATACACCACTTGGTTGCGGAGTTAAAGTCACATCAACTTTGTTGTCGATGGGCTGACATACGAGTGCTACTGAGTTTACTTGGTCTTGAATGTTAAAGCCAATTTGCCCCAGCTCATTGCCATAGTCCGATGAGCAAATACTGCCGATTACGCCTCCGGTGATATTTGAAAGGTACGCGTAGATATTACCCTCAAAACCACGTACCGTACGCGAACCAAATATCGCCGTCTGTGCTTCTAAACACGAAGTATCACCCGGACGAACGATCACCGAGTGGGCGCTAAAAGTTTTTTGCGCTCCCAAATTCGCTTTTACGGCTTTTACTAAGTTATCTGGAATATCTTTTGGCTCTAATGGATATTGCGCCAAGGTTCCGCCCGTTGAACGCTCGTCTTCATCGGCTAGAATTACCAATGCAAAGTGCGCCGCCGGTCTAAAGAATGCGGGATCTTTTCGCTCAACCGCCATATAAGCTGCGTAAATTCCACGCTCATCTGGCGAAGGACAGTAATCAGACGCAAAGTTATTTTGTTCACAAGAAAGTGTTTCTGGACGTTGAATCGTATTGGCAAACAATGCTTCTTTATTTGGAGTTTCTCTCGTTAATACGCTGATTCCCGAAGCAAATGGTATAAACCGGCCATCTTGAAAAGCCCCGTTACCATTCGCCGGCTTAGGTCCATTTCCCGATGTTGCCGAAACATCCGTCGTTGTAATAGCAATATGGTAATCCAAAGTTCCCAATGAACTGATAAATGTTGGAAAGCGGTTGGCCATATTTCGCTGTTCTGGAGACATCGATCCCGAGTTATCATCAATAATCAAAATATCCACGATTCCAGAATTTACTTTTACGTTGTAATCAAAGCGCTCGGTATCATCGTTTAAGAGAAAGCAATTAAGTCCCGAAGCATGGCAGGCTTTAAAATTTTTGTCGGCTTCAAACGCAAATTCGCTACATCCCACTACAAATCCTAGTAGGACTAGCAAAACTAACACCATTCTTTCATATACCCTGCCCATAAACACTCGCTTCCCTAACGCTCCAAGTAGTGAAAACAATCCAATACTCGTGCCAACGCCTTCCAAATTAACCCATTGAAACCGTTAGCATTTTTGTTAACTCAAGGCGGCACAAAAGGCAGGTTTAGGCCGAAGATTCTATTCCTTTTTTCATGATTTAAAATAAATTAATCTTTTCCACAAGTTAGCGCATGACATTTTTTTAATGAAATGCCAAAATTGTCACCGAAACTGGGGTGTTTATGAAGAGATTTCTCCTATTAGCCATGTTTGTCGCTGGCCTAATTCTTATTGCTAAACCCCAACGCATAATTGATCTTCCAGGTCACCCGAGTGAACGCATGGCTAAGCTCTGGAACAAAGATATTGAGAATCTAAAAAAAGCCAAAACATTTCCCGCCGAAGACGAATTGCAAAAAATAAATTTTATCCCCGCCAACCCTCTTGCGCGCACTTGGCTCTTAAAAACAAAACCCAATTTGTACGCCCGTGGACAAAAAAAAGGAAAATACTTTTTGGAAGTTACTCTTATGGCTTGGGCCCAAAAAGACCACGGCCTAGTTGTTCAGTATGAGTTATTCGAAGGAAAAAAACGCAACAAAGCTTGGGAATTTGCCCGAACTTTTACTTTTTAAATTTCTGGCTATTGACAGTAAAAAAGCTAAACCACGTGGCCCCGGGCCACATAAAAACACATAAAAACAGCGCTATTCACAAATGCACAACCCACAAAAATAAAAGAAAGATAGTGCTACACAATCCAAAGCGCGCAAAACTAATCTAGCTTTTTAAGGTCTCTCTTCTTTGGCAGGTTTGGACCGTGTTACACAACAACCAGTAAAAGCCTGCGACCCAATGGTAAAATGAACGAGGTAAGGGTAAAGTCGATCTGACATATCATCAGAACATTTGTAATTGGTGAATTCGGTAAATCCGTGGAGTCCATCCCCCTCGGCAGAGCGAAAGTTCATCGTCTGTTCGATCGGGCGATTCGTCGGCGCTTGAAAAACAACTTTTCTAAATTGCATCAATCCAGAGTCGCCCTGAAAAACCACACCGGAATTATTAACCTGCATGCTCCAAAAAGGTTCCGTACCAACACAAGCATAGCTCTCGATTGCATTTGCTAAACTTGCCTGGCTCAAACACATCACAAAAAACACAATTTGCTTCATTGTCTCTCCAAAAAAAGAAGGCCCGCATCACCTTACGGTGTGCGGGCCATATAAGTTGGCATCGTGCTACTCTTCCACAGCCTTTCGACTACAGTACCATCGCCGCTGACGGACTTAACTTCTGAGTTCGGAATGGGATCAGGTGTAGCCCCGTCGCTAATAACACCAACAATTCTAAATTTTCAAAAATCTATAATATAAATTCAAAATTCTGTAAATGAAACTTGGTGATTTCTAGCTATGATTTTCAATTCCTAGAGTCACAAATAAATTTTCTCCGAAGAGAAAATTCGAAATAAGCCTCACGACCAATTAGTACCGCTGAGCTGAATGCATTACTGCACTTACACTTGCGGCCTATCAACCTCGTAGTCTCCAAGGAGTCTTTAGAGGGCCCGAAGGCCCTAGGGAAAACTTATCTTGCAATTGGCTTCCCGCTTAGATGCTTTCAGCGGTTATCCATTCCGAACATAGCTAACCTGCCTGCCGCTGGCGCGACAACAGGAACACCAGAGGTTCGTCCTTCTCGGTCCTCTCGTACTAAAGAAAGGTTTGCTCAATTTTCCTGCGCCCACAAAAGGTAAGGACCGAACTGTCTCACGACGTTCTGAACCCAGCTCGCGTACCACTTTAATTGGCGAACAGCCAAACCCTTGGGACCTGCTCCAGCCCCAGGATGTGATGAGCCGACATCGAGGTGCCAAACTCCGCCGTCGATATGGACTCTTGGGCGTGATCAGCCTGTTATCCCCGGAGTACCTTTTATCCGTTGAGCGATGGCCCTTCCACGCGGGACCACCGGATCACTTTGACCTGCTTTCGCACCTGCTCGACTTGTTTGTCTTGCAGTCAAGCCCCCTTATGCCAATACGCTCAACGCCCGGTTTCCAATCGGGCTGAGGGGACCTTCGTGCGCCTCCGTTACTCTTTGGGAGGCGACCGCCCCAGTCAAACTGCCCACCAGACATTGTCCCTCGCCCTGATAATGAGCGCAGGTTAGAACTCAAAGCGCCTA
>CAZCFY010000022.1:0-47999 GCA_964498095.1 uncultured Bdellovibrionales bacterium
AACACAACTTCCAAAACTAAGCTGTCGAACGCGACATCTTTGTTGACAGGCACCGTCGCGGAAGTAAACCGCCCGCAACCAACTCACCAAGAAAATTTTCCACACTCCAAACCCCGGTAGCAGAAATCCATCCAAAGTAACACCGCTGTAACACAGAACACGCGCTTCGGGGCCAATGTGACTCTGAAAACCACTAAAAAGGTTAAAAAAAAGCGAGTTTCAAGCGGCACATCGGTTGCAATTCTGGCTTTCCGAGAAAAGTTTGCCTGAAAGGGGTAAGTATGAAAAATTTAAATCTTAAAATGTTGGCGCTAAGTTTACTGACAACAGTTTCAGTCTTCGCCCAACACAATCCGCCACCCATTCGCCGTCAATTTCCACAACCAACGCCACCACCCATTGTGGTTACGCCGTCACCCATCGCAGTCACTAACCCAGTGCTGGTTGATAATACAAATTGGAGTCAGCGCGAGACACTTGTCCAGAGCCAAGTAAACCAAGTCTTAAATGGCCAAGGTCAAGTTCTCCCTGTGCGCGCGACACTGGGACTACAACCCGGATCGCTCGTACGCAAAGTCATCGTCATCGCCATGTCACGGGCGGGACAAGGCCGTTTGGAAGTTCTTGCTGATGGACAGCCCGCGCTTATTACTTCTAACGGTATGCAATCCTACGAAAAGATTGTCGGCACCTCATTAGAAACAATAGAAGCCGAAGTTAATTTGGTCGTTGGCCAAAATCTGCAAACCTTGCAGTTAAGAACTGACGGTAATCTTATGATCGCTTTAGTGGGGGCAACGCTTGTTGAACAAATTCAACAGCCACCCTTGCCGCGCCCAGGGCCACAACCCGTACCGCGACCTATCCCACAGCCAATTCCGCAACCTGTACCGCAACCGCGCCCAGTCCCCACGCCTATGCCAATGCCTATCCCCCCGCGTGGAATTGCGTGCTCACAAGATTTACCCAATGCTTACCAAGCCACTTTCCAACGTATTAAATCGTTTGCGTACAGCTCAGGTGGGTTAAATATGACTGATCAAGGCGCCACTAACTTTGCCCTTGATTGGACAAACCGCCGCTCATGCGGAGAAGCTGACAGCTACTTGCGCCGGGTGGCTACTTTACGTGAATTTGCGTACTCAACCGCCGGTCTTGACATGACTTCTGACGGAGCCCGTAACTTCGCTCTTGAAAACGAAAGTAGAGTCTGTGTGGATGATACGTCTTTCATCAGCGAATTCAAACAGCACTATCAATTCGCTTACTCACCATCGGGTTTGAACATGACCTCACAAGGCGCACGTAATTACGCCTGGGGCAAAATTCAACCTAAGTTTTTTGTTTGCCAACGCTAATTTTTTGGCAGTCAAAGAGGGACCCGCGCTGGGTCCCTCGCGTACTAAAAAGTCCCATTTAAAAAAATTTAGCCATTTATACTTCTGAGAACTTTGGCACATTCAGTGCTACTTACTCGTTAAAAAAGGGGACACTATGAATCAAAGTTTAAATGAAGAGCAACGAACGTTTTTACGCAATCGCCTCCTTACTAAGCGAACTTCGATTCGTGATATTACAACAGGCATCGAAAGGCAGGGCGTAAATCTCCATTTAGTTGACCGCGAAATTTCAAAACAAAAAGAGGTCAATGAAGCCATCGCCAGAATTGACTCTAATACCTACGGCACTTGTCACGAGTGCGGAATAAATATTCCCTTTAAAAGACTTCAAGTATTACCGGAAACCCGGTTCTGTATTGACTGCGAGAAAAGTCTAGAGATCGAAAGCCGATCTCATGCCAACAATCCCGAGGCGGCGTTTCTTAGAGGTATAAAAGCCTTCGCCAGTAAGAGCTACTGAGATATTACTGGTGAAAACCAAATAGCCTCGTCACGGTTACGATATAGAGTAAACCCTTCGTGGCTCCACAGGCGTGAGTATTCCGGCGCTTTATCCAAATGCGAACGGTAACCACCAGTTTCAAACACCTGGTGAATTTCTTCGAAGTTTATGCCCAGGAATACCGGCAGTTCACTACGAAAAAAACTTTGGGCCACGGAAAAAAACAAACCCATTCCAGTGATTAAGGGCATACCTTCCTTATTATCCAAAACAAAAAGGCCCGCTTGATAGACCGGAGCCTTTGCGGGGTGAGCAAAAAAGTAGGCAACAGAAAAAAATGCGTTGGAATCGCGAGACCGCGTCGGTAAAATCCGTTTCATTTTACGCAACTCGTTGCCAGAGAAGTCTTCGATGCGCATGAGTCCATCACCAGAATTAACAGTAATAACTAAATCCTCAACCGTCACAAAACCTGGGAAGTGTTTGCTGCCGAAACGGCTAATGGTTTTATCCGCATTAAAGCGCAACAGCGTCCCCGGCATCGATCCTTGTCTGACTTCGAAGTAATTATCGCGCAGATGATTTGCCGCGGTTGCCTTTTCAAAAACCATGACTTCGTTAATGCATTTCAATTCTGAGTTATCACGACAAATGGATATCCCCGTGGAATCCTTAACGGCAAAAAAGGGCGCTGGTAACTCAAAAACCTCGTCTGGCAAAGCTTGAGTTTTTCCGCTTTCGCGATCTATTTTTAAATAAATAACCTTATCGACGCCGCAACCGGGCTCCAAACACTTGAAAACGGAAACTTCGCCAATAAAATATTTTTCCGTCGCCCAGTGAATCAAGTGGTTACTTAAATGTTTTCCGAGCTCCGCCCCAAGCTGATATTTTACCCGCGCGGCGCGTGGCTTATTCAAATCTAAAACGGAATAGGTGTTTTCGCCGTCTTCGACGATGGGCCAAAATCTCCGGGGGGCCTGCTCTTGAAAAACGAAAACGCCTTTAGACTGTTCGGGCGGCAAGTTTATATTAAAAAAACGCGTATCAAAAAACCCCTTGAACTCAAATTTACCAACGAACTCCGCAGTTCCTTGGCTGATATCGAAAAGTTCAAAGTTCATCATTGAAAAAGGCACGAAAACCAAGGTGTCCGTTACCCACTTAGGATTTTGCGCAAACTGCGTGTCACGCTCAAAGAAGATTTTACCCCCAGTATTTAAATCATATATAAAAAGTTTATGTTTTTTTCGGCCAATGGCTTTGCGGGTGGCGACATTGTAGTCCGTTAATTCATATCCGGATTCCCACGGTATGATTTTACTACTCCCAAGGTCCTCAATAACCGCTTGTTCTTTTGAAAGCGCTCTCACCAGCAGTTTTTCTTTCGTGCGATAGGTCGCAAGACCTGGATTAAAATATGAGTGATTCCATTTTTCTTTAAGCCCACCCCAACGCAGCTCCTCAGGCCAACGGGGATCAGAGTTAAGCCAAAAAAAGTCTTTAAGCCATTGACCTAAACTTTGGCTAATTCCCGACTCCAGCGTGATTTTAAATTCTTCTTTTTGTTTTTGGTATTCCTGGCAGCGCAAAGAGGACGCGTGCTGGCAGTACCGGCTCATATTGTATTCCAAATACTGAAGCTCGCTATCGACAAGATAAGTTTGACTTTCATTCCACGCTTCCGAGCCATAAGCGCAGGACCCGCCGCAGGTGTTTTCTTTTATACGCTCTAGCCGGTGATTAAGTAGGCGCGTTGCCTTACTTCCGATATTGGCAAGAAGACTGTTTATCTCAATTCCCCATCGGTTCTCTATTTTCTCACGAGGATCGGAGTTATAGGCCGCGACAGTCCAAAGAAAGGCAAGCTCCTTTAAGGTAATTCCTTCGCCTTTATAGGTAATAATCGGCTCTTCCCACGATTTGACCCATACATCCCATGGATTTTCTTCTTTGCCGGTGGGAGCAATTATTTGATTAGCCATTTCGTGCGAAAATTTGGTTAAGTCACGAATTGTCTCGCGAATTTGCTTGTCACGCGAGGGTGTACTCCAATTTTCCCAACCGTCGGTCCCGGGCGCACAGTCGTTATTCTTACAAAATTCATGACCGGTAACGACGGCGTCAAAGCGGCGATTAAAGGCCTCTTTAAGATTGTTGATCCCTCCCTGCAAAAGTTTACGCAAGTCAAAGTTCGGGAAGATGCGCTTTAAAACCGCGACCGTAAAATTATTCTCCCCTTTCATAAACTCCGGAGCGTATTGCTCCTGAGAATAGTGCGGCATTTTTTCGGCCTCTAGTAATCGCCAGCCGGTACCATCCTTGACGGGCCAACGAAACCGGATAAATCCGATGATATCTTTGTTATTCGGCTGTGTACTATAAAAGAACGTCGTCACCGCTACGGTCAACTGTCGCGGAACACTTGAGGCCAAAACCTGCATGGGCACGGAGATTCCATCTTCTTCGACCTTAACTAAGTTTTGCGTGTGCCCCGTGGTGCCGCTAATAAACAAAAAAACAGTACTGCGAATCAGCGCCTCTTTGTTAATAGCGATAGGGTAAGTTTCAAGCTTTAAAGTATGCGTGTAAGTATTCTCGAGCATAAAGTTGAGCGCGGCTAAGAATTTTTTATCTTCATACCAATTAGCGTTTGTGGGCAGATCCTTCCAATTCGCTTTGACCGATTCATTGGTAATAAGCTCTTTTGACCCCGCAAGGTGGGCGGCCGCCGGTAAGAAGTGAATGCGCGAAAAAATCCAGCGAAGTGCATAAGCCACATCCGCGCAATCCACCCAAACATTATATTTTTTAAAAAAATCAGCGTTAACTTCGGCCTTAAACCATTCGGCGAATTTTAATTCCCACTCCCATGTCCATTGGTTTTTTGTGGGCCAGACAACGTCGGCGGCGATATCGGTAATAAACTTGGGCTCGGCTTTATCTAACGTGACCTCTTGGAGACCCTGCCTACGCACATAATCCGAAATAAATTTCTCTGCGTCTTTTTGATTGGCGAAGCGCTTACGAAACTTAATGTCTTGGATCTTGCCGGCGACCTTTTCAATTCCTAATACGTGATATTGAGATTCTTCGGTATAAACCGTCAAAATTTTTTTGCGGCCGTCACTTTCTCCCTGATAAGTTTGATCAACGACGGGCAATTCTTCGAAAATGTACAAGGACTCTGATTTTGGCGCACAAGCGGCCAAAACCAACAATGACAGAGCTAAAACTTTTTTCATAACCAAGCGTTATCACTTAAGTCTCATAAATCCGCAATGGCTATAATTTTCATGTCCCAATTCTACATAGCGTGGCCCATGAATTGCTAAAAATTACCGTTGGATGAGGTCGTATACTTATAAACTATTATTGAAGTTTTGGACGGTAATTAGCGCCATTATTTGCGCCACTTCTCCAACATTTGGTACTACTTTGGAATTGCGAACGGCACCACTAGCCCTTCTCGCTCAATGGACTACTCTAGATACATCTTACAATTTAAATGACCATTGGGCCACAGGACCCGCGCTTGTTGTATATTCCGGGCCCGAATATGCCTTCTAAAGCAATCCTTCCGCCGTTGCTCTATTGCAAGCGATAGGAACGTCGTAAACTACCGCCACTCGCAGTAATGCCTTTACATCTACATCGTGCGGATGCGGCGATAGCGGGTCCATAAAAAAGATTATCTTCGCGATATTCCCTTCCGCGACTTGGGCCCCAATCTGCAAATCACCGCCCAGCGGCCCACTTTTAAATCTTTTAATTTTTAATCCCAGTTGAGCTGAGAGCAGCCCTCCCGTGGTACCAGTAGCACAGAGTCTATATTTGAGAAGTTTCTTCTTATTGGTCTTGGCCCATTCCAGCAAGTCGGCCTTCTTATTATCGTGCGCTATGAGCGCCAAAAATTTTTGTTTCATACTGGTTCAAACCTACCTTGTGGCTTAAAATGCGACAAGTTCTTTTAAACTGTTTATCTTGTAGCCACCTGTAAATACCTTGAGGAGGCAATTGAACCTAGGAGCCAAATGCCCGGCACGTCACTTGCTCCTTAAATCTGGTACAGGGGGAAGTCATGTTTCAACGTTTAATATATGTAATCAGTTTAGGCTGTCTCATACTGACATTCCAAAACTGTAGTGATGTAGCTTTTGGGCCAATGGATGCCGGCCTGACAAAAGTTATGGTCAATGGAAATGACGGTGAAGCAGGAGATGACGAAGTTCTACCGCCATCTGACGGCAACGATGTTGCCGACGACGATAGCGATGATGACCGGAATGATCCAGAGATACCGGCTCCAAATGACGTTGCCGCAAATGACGATGACGAAGGAGACGACGGCGAAGAGCCTGAAGGCGTCGAAGATGATGACGACGCTGATGATGATGTGGTCGAGCAAGGTCTGATGCAATACATTTGTATTCTCGATGGTCCCGGCAAGTCGGTACGCCTAGGATACGTTGACAGTGCACTAACATCTCAAGGCAAAACTCCGGGCATAGTTTGCATGTCACAAAATGCATGTTTAAATATCGTCAGCAAAAAATTTGATGTTAAAATGGCCGCCAAACGTGGCTTCTGTCCTGATAAGAACCCACATGTAGTGCCGATGAGTGACGCGCAACTATCTGCTTTAATCGGTAATTAAGTTTTTCTAAAACAGATTTGTAATGACGGACGACCTAATGGCGTCCGTTTTTATTTTCGGCGCAGGCACTTTACTTCGAGATCTTCCAAAATACCATGATAAGCAAAGCTTCCGTCTGGGTTTAGAACGTTAATGGAAGTATAGAAGACTTCCGTACCGCCGTAGGTTTCTACCCAAGTACTCATGGGGCGGTCACCGAAATTAATATGAACAACATACTTACGGCCATTAAACTTGGCGAAACTGGTTCCGAATTCCTGATTAATATATACTCTATCGGGACCATCCGTGATGACACAATCATGATAAACCAAAGCTTCAGCGGCCGTTGAAAATATAATGGCAAAGATAAATAAAAATGTTTTCATTTCCGTCTTCTTAGCCCATCCCTTTACGTTAAGCAATCACTTATAGTTACAAGGAGTGCGCGGGATTAAATTTCGCTTTATTGCAAATGACGGCTGAAGATTTTTCTTTTCGTATTAGTTTTACAATTTCTAATTTTGCCCTTGCAGAAATGGCCGGGAATCGCGCGGCAATATTACCGTAAAGGTTGTTCCCTTTTTTTGATCGCTGTCAACGAGCACCTTGCCGCCAAGGACTTCAGAAATTCCCTTGACGATTGTAAGACCAATCCCCCACCCCTTTTGTCCGCTCGATTGAGCGTTAGGTGTTCGCGTGTAAATTTGAAATAAATTCCTCTGATATTCTGGGGAAATATAGCTGCCGCAGTTATGCACGGCCAAGGCGACGTCATGTTCTTTAGCCTCAATGCTAATCGTGACAGGAGTCTCTCTAGAACCATACTTTATCGCATTATTTCCCAGATTCTCCAAAATGCGAATCAACCCCTCACTACTCCAATACCCCCAATACTTCTCGGGACAAATAAGTTGAAAGCGGTCGCCGTGGATGTTTGTGAGTTCTTCCACGGCATCGCGCACGACCTGGGTGAGGTCACACTCGATAACTTCCAAATGAATCTTTTGCCCACCTTGAACGCGATTGGCATCCAACAGGTCCTCAATCATTTTGTTTACCCGGTCAATACCGCGTAGCGCTTGCCGCAAAAACTTGGAGCTATTTTGCGACGCGGGATCTTGCTGGATTAACTGCACCGCCATGCGGGCCGCAGTCAAGGGGCCACGTAAATCATGCGATAGGGAAAAAACAAATTCTTCGCGCAGATACCTTTCTTTTTTTAGGGCCGTTACGTTTTCCTCAGATTCGGCGCGGGCCGCGCGAGCCTGATCAGCGGCGTCCTGTGCATCTCGGCGGGCGGCCTCCTTTTCGCTCATCGCCGCTTGCGAAGCCTTCTCAGCAAAACGCAAATTGGTAGTTAACCGCGCAATCATTGTCGCGGTCACGGCAAAAATTCCCATCCGAAAGACATCGCGCCAGCTCCCAAACTCAAAGGAGTGGTCTGGTGGGAGAAAAAAATATTTCGTCAAGAATAGAGATAAAACAATAGCTAAAGTGCCCTCGCCGATGAGCGCCGCCAAAATTATAGCGGGATAGTAAAAAAAGTACGCCATGGGCTGAATAACGTCCCATAAAGCGAGCTGCAATAGCGTCGTGACTACGATAATTAAAAATGTAATAAGATATTTTACCGCCGGCTTGCGCTCGCCTAACCTTAGAAACTTTAACCGCAAACGTGGTTGCTTTTGCAGGAATTCTTCCACTGCGCGTCCTTGCGACAATTGAATGGCATCTAAAATAATATCGCGCTGCCGGGACGAGAGCGGCAATGTTCGCTCGAGAATATCAAAAATGGTTTGGCGTAAAACGACGTACTCATAAAGGACTTGATTGAGGTCAAAATTTTGGTCAACACGTTGGCGGCCATGCTTTTTGGCCTTCTCCGAAATGCGTTGTAGTTTTAGGGGCGCGGCCGGTGAGGCTAGCGAACGAATCACACCATCAAGCCACTCGGGCAACGAATCCAATAATATTGGTTCCGGCATATTGCGGACGACGGGCAAACGGGCGCGAAGGCGCTCCTTCCAACTTTGGATGACTTCATTTTTATGATTTAATAGAAGCTGAGAGATACTCTTTCCCGCTTCAACTTCGGCGTGGTCATCTAAATCAATAATTTTTTCCTGCGCCATAGAACTTCTTTTACACTATCAGCGAAGTCCCGCAACCATCGGAGTACGCGCGGCGTTTGAAGAGACATTTTGCCCTGCCCAAGGACCAAAAAGGCCTAGGGATATTTTATTTCATCAAGATTTAAGAAGTTTTTTATATAATTACTTTTACGCGCAAACAAAATCGAATCTAATTTTTTTATAATATCGTAATCGGCGCCGTCTTCCGTCATGACAAAATAGGAGGTGTTTAATTTCTCGCGCATTAAATAATAGGCCAGACTGTCGGAAAAATCATCCCACGGATTTGTCGCGGCGTAGGTGCTAATAAAATCCGTTTGATGTAAGGCCTGATAAACCTCGGGAATATCTCCTTTACTCATGGGCTTTCCCTCGCAACCGTAGAAACACAGTGATTTACGCTTTGGAAATTCGTTAATAGGATGCGGTAGGCGCGTGGTCTGCCAACCTATATCTCCCCAAGTATTTTCGGCCAAACGGCACTCAGGCATTTCCTCATCCTCTGATTTTGGCTCAGGACAATTTTGCGTTTTATTTATGTCGTTGGCGAAATCAAAAATATGGCCAAACTCATGGGTCACCACGAAATAGAGAAAATCATTAGCTAGCCCCGCAGATTTTGTTTGAATACGCGGGAGTCCCGGTAAAACCTTGTAAGCGTCGGCGATGCCACCAAAAGATAGCTGTTCCTTCCAAGAGGCCCACGTTGTTAAATTTAAATTTTCATCAAGAACGGATTTGCGAATCCCCATCATGGCGCCCTGATATTTTCCGTCTTTTCGCTCTAGCATGCCGGCGTAGGCCGTTCCAAAAAACTTCTTTTCTATGAACAAATACTTTAGTGAACAAAACATTTTTTGTAACACGGGAGGATAATTATCGTAAAGGCGCTCGAAATAAATAGCGTATTCTTGGCCGCCCTCTAGGCATTTTCGACTTTTACTGTCCTGGCCCTTTTCGACGGGATCTACTAGGCAAATGACCTTGCGGATATTGTCTCGGCAATCGGTTTCGGGAGCTTCATCTAAAATCTGGCTTTCGTTGGTTATGGGGATAACAAAGAAATCCCGCTTTAAGTTATTTGGAAAAGTGGAACCAAATGCGGGCAAGGCTATAAAAATTAAAATAAGATATTTCATAAAAATGAAATAACTTTAATTCGGGCGGGTGTAAATAAAAAGCGCAATGGCCGCCAAAGAAACCTGCGTAATCAGTTTAATTTCCATGGGTAATACGGTCTTGAGCGAAATGTAAGTAGCGCTAAATATAAGCATTCCAATTGCTACGAGTTTCGCTTTTTTATTGATGGATCCTCGCTCTTGCCAATCATTAATGGGACGGCCCAAATGAGGGTGACGTATCAGCCATGTGTGAAATCGCTGCGACGACTTCGAAAAGGAGTACGCGGCAAGTATAAGAAAAGGTGTTGTCGGCAGTATTGGGGTAAAAACCCCAACTATCCCTAAGAGCAAACTTAAAATTCCAAGGGTCCAAAACAGCGGCCTCATGACCAAATTCAGCCTAATGTCTAAAGTTTCGTCAACGGAATTGTTGCAATTTGCACCTGTGAATAATCCCCGTGGCATATCGATTGCAAAATAGAGCGCGAACCAGAGTTCAACGAATTTTAACTTAATAAAGGAGTTTTTAATGAAAAACCTATTAGTTGCTCTTTCTCTTGTTTTGTCTTCAACGGCCGTATTTGCTACACCAAAGGATACAAATGTAGTTGAATGTGCCATGGGCAAGCAAAACGTAGAGCAAAATCTTATAATCTTACAAAAGTACTCTCAGCAAGGCGATGAAGGCATGGACATACTACGCAATGAAATCGAGTTAGCAGTTCGCGATGGCCAAGTGTATGTACTTACTGTTGAACGCCTTGTAGAAGCTGGCGTTGACGCTAATGTAGCTGCACTTATCATCAGCGAAATTAAAGCTTCTGAATCTAGTAACTAATTAAAGGACTAGGGGCCATGAAGGTTTGGTTAGGGCTAATTCTATTTAGCCAACTAGTTCAGGCCCGTGTTACCACTGAAAATCTAGTGGCTCCCAACGGTTATCGTTGGGAGTCGCAAGTCCAAGATGATAAAATCTACTTAAATCTTATAAATCAAGACACCTCACAAAAAACAAATATCACTTATGCCTGGGCCAAATCCGGCGTGCGCATTTTGGAAAAGTCCATTGATACCCAAAATAAAACTGTCACGGTAAAGCCGGGTCGCCATATTTGGGAACCTCATCCCGGCACCCAACGCAGCCTTGAAGAGGTTTTTTTAAATATCTTAAAAAGTTTAGGTTATAAAACACCCCAAGTGGAGTATGTAAACTTTGACGGTACTCCCTCATTCTCTACGATTGATGATTTCTTAAATGCCCTGCAACCACCAGCCCAAAAGTTAGCATTCAATGATTTTATTAAATCTATCAGCCAGAAAGTCTCTGAGACTCGCACGGATATACAAAAAAGGATTTTACCCTTTGGAGTTAGCGTTGGCGTACCTCAGTTTTTGGACATCGTGGAGCCCATAAAAGGCGAAGAAAACGGTCACCCTCGTTATGATGCTTTCAACTTACTGGTTCTTAAAGCCTACGCTAAGTACGGTGACCATTTCTTGGAATTTTTAAACTCCCTCGGAAATTTTAAATCATTTAACCCCATATTCTTTTATTTACGAAACCACACTGTTCCCCTCGAATTAAAGCAAGTCGCTCTAGCATTATTAACTCACAATCACTTGGTTGAAGTAAATTTGGTAAAAGCTATTATTTTAAATCGTGGGCCACGCCAAGCGTGGCTGGCATTTAAAGCCATAAATAATCTCTACGCCGCTGAGAGAAACTGGTGGCAAGTGGGTGGGCGAGACATCGATTTAGAAACACGCCCGCAATTAAGAAATATTTTTGAACTTTCTCACATTGAGTTCCTAAATAGCGAAACTGAGATAGCCGTGCGCCCGCGTTTTTTAGAGGTAAGTTGCTCAGGCATTGAAGTGGGTTGGGTACCAAAGGGTATTACTTATCACCTTTACGGAGCATTTTTAGTTTCTCTGCGCATGAAAAGTTTAGGTATGGCCAATTGGATGGTAGATATTGCGACCCCAAAGCTTGGCACACTTTACAAATTATTTTCTGGCGCAGGCCAAACAGAAAAAGTGAAAATGATACAAGAGGTCTACGCGCAAGGGGCACGATATGCAAACCACTGCCGCTAGCCTACTTCTTATTCTTGCTCTGATTCTGATTTCCCCTTTTGTGCAAGCCGATCAGCTCCTTGTTATTCTTGAGGCCAAAACCGAAAAGGCTATCATTGATTGGGCCGCTGAACGCGGAGCCAAGCTTTATATTCAAAATAAATTAAGAAGTAAATACGATAAAATTTACTTTTTCCAGGATACCAACCCAACTCTAACTATGCGAGGGATTTTAAACCGAGCTATAAAGGAGAGATCAGCACAAGAGCGACTTGATGTCTTAGCGTTTCAACATGGGCCCAAAACCACACCTTTTAATGGTCTTTTTAATCATGAGGTAGAAAAATTACTGCCCTATGGTTACATTCGGCACCTTTACTCTTCGGGCTGCGACAACTGGGGTAAAATTAAATTTGGCAGTCTTGATAAAATTGAATCTATTTCTAAGTATAATTTAAGTAAGCACCTGGCCAATTTAGGCGTGGATTCCTACATTATTTATGTGAACGTAAATTCGACGACACAACACAATCTTTTTACTATCGTAGATAATCTTGCCAACCCCGACTTTGACTGGGTAAATGCAATGTATTGGAGTTTGCTGGATACGGATTTGATGACCATTTCCAAAGTCGACAAATTAGCGAAAAACTTGCCATTAAGCGAATGGCTTTTTATCGACCCACTGGCTCGTCCCGTTTTTGGATTTAATCAGTCCCGTTATCCGATTCCTCCCGTAAGTCCCGCTCCGCTATTGGCCAATGAATTTACGTCCAATAAAAATGTTCCTTACTTTGAAGTTGTCATGGATATGTCGCCAGCACTTAAGGAATCTTTTAAAAATCTCTGCGCCAGCCTTGCTAACCGCTTCGCACAAAGTACCCGCAAACCTTTCCGGGGAATTTGTCAGTACTAGGACGAAATGCTCCTATTGGGTCGCTCTCGCAACACTTTCAGGGTAGAATTTCCCGAATCGAGAAAATTTGGCGCGAATCTAATCCTCTACCTTCGCTCTTGGCAGTTCGTACTACATCAGTGTAATTTAACTAGACTTCAAACTGTTGAGAGCGCACAATGGCTCTTGCAATATCATGATCTGATGAAGATGAAGGATTCAGGTGGAAAAGGCTTTTCATTATTCCCATTTTAATGAACCGAAAATTAACCTGGTAAAGGCATCTATCCTTATTATTGACGATAGTGTCGACACACTGGTTGTACAAAAAAAAACACTTGAACTAGAGGGTTACAATGTTTTCACCTCCCAAAGTGGCAAAGAAGGAATAGCGCTTTTGGGAAAAATTGAAGAGCCCAATCTTTTGTTATTAGACATGAATTTAGGCGATATGAGTGGTACTGAATTTTTGAAAATCTTGGAAGATACCCTTCCCGAGATTATTGCGCACGTACCGATTGTATTTTTAACAGGTCAAGATGAAATTCCCAACAGTAAGGCTGTCGGATTTATTCGCAAACCCGTGGACCGCGCAAAATTTATTGATCAAATTCATCGCTATATTGAAATGGGAAATAAACATCCCTACAGGCACTAATCTATGAAAAAAGTCTCCCCGCAACGTAAGGGCGCTTTTCCCATCGTGGGGATTGGTGCCTCGGCCGGAGGTTTAGAAGCCTTTTTACAATTTTTATCTAAAACTCCGACTGATACGGGAATGGCGTTTATTTTTATTCAACACCTCGACCCCACCCATGCGAGCATGTCCGTGGAAATACTTTCTCGCGCCACGCCGCTTGATATAGAAGAAGTAAAAGACGGAACGAGAGTCAAACCCAATCGTGTTTATGTGATACCACCGAATCACAATATGAGTATTGAAAACGATATCCTGAGCCTCTCTGACCGCAGCACCAGCGCTCAAAATTTGCCGATCGATTTATTTTTGCGCTCGCTAGCAAAGGCCAAACAAGAAAGATCTATCGGCGTCGTTCTGTCCGGAACAGGTAGCGACGGTACTCAAGGACTTCTAGCAATTAAATCCGAAGGTGGCGTCACCTATGCCCAAGATCCAAAATCAGCAAAGTACAACGGCATGCCCCAAAATGCGATCAGCTCAGGCGCGGTCGATTTGGCTTTACGCCCGGAAGAAATCGCCAAAGAGCTTGTTAGACTCGCGAAACATCCTTACCTGTCCCCTAAAAAAATCAAACCCGTACAACAGAAGGCACCGAAAAGCATTGAAGCGTCTTTGCGCAAGATTTTTAGTCTCGTGCGCAGCCGCACGAAAGTAGATTTTACCGATTACAAGCAAAATACCATTAACCGCCGCATACAACGACGCATGATGGTGCATAAATTTAAAACTTTACCCGCCTACGTCGAATATTTACTCGCACATGAAGAGGAAATTCAGGCCTTGTACAATGACTTTCTTATCAACGTTACGGATTTCTTCCGCGATCCCGAAGAGTATGACGTTCTCGTTAGCCGCGTTTTTCCAGCAATTTTAAAAAATCGCGACACCGGCGCTCCAATTAGAATATGGGTGCCGGGATGTGCTACGGGCGAAGAGGCTTACTCCATTGCCATTTCGCTTATCGAGTTTTTAGATAAAGTCGAAAGACACAACCCGGTGCAAATTTTTGCAACGGATATTAGCGAACTAGCCTTACAAAAAGCGCGCGCGGGTCTGTACCCAGACGATATCACCAAGAGAATTTCCGCAAAGCAATTAAGTCAATTTTTTGATAAAGTTTCCAGTGGATATAAAATTCGTAAGTCCGTGCGCGACTTATGTTTGTTTTCGCGCCACGATGTTACCTGCGATCCCCCTTTTGCAAAACTTGATCTTATTTCTTGCCGAAACGTTTTGATTTATTTCGCGGCGGCTTTGCAGAAAAGAGTCATTCCCTCTTTTCACTATGCTTTAAACCCTGGCGGCTTTTTGTGGCTCGGTAAAGCGGAGAATCCGGGAGAATTTTCGAAATTATTTAACGCCATCGATAAGACACACAAAATTTATTCTAAGTCTAATACGCCGACTCCCTTTACCTTTAGATTGCCAAATAGGATATTGCACGAGTTTCCCGAATCAAAGCCACGACTCCAAGTGGCGCCAGTCGTCGCTACAGATTTTAAGAAGGATGCCGACAAACTTATACTTACAAAATTTGCACCACCGGCCGTTATTATCAATGGTGATTTAGAAATATTGCAGTTTCGCGGCCGAACCTTTCCTTTTTTGGAACCCGCAACGGGCCGGCCCAGCCTGAATCTTTTTAAAATGATTCATCCGCAGCTCTTGCCACCCGTTCGCCGTGTGGTTCAAACCATAAAGAAAGAAAATAAACCCGTCGTGGTCAAAGGGCTACAATTTGAGGCCGATGGCCAACATAAGGCCGTAAATATTGAAATACTCCCTCTGACCCGTTTAGCCCACGCCAAAGAGCGCACTTTCTTAGTGGTCTTCAAAGAAACTGAAAATATAAAGTTCGCCACGAAAAAAACAGGTAGCAAAACCCTACGGGACCAAAAGGATAAGGAAATAAGCGAACTTTCACGAGAGCTCACCGACCTTAAAGAGTATCAACACTCCCTGATTGAACAATATGAAGCCGCGCAAGATGAACTCACGGCCGCCAACGAAGAATTGCAAAGTACCAATGAAGAGTTCCTGAGTACGAATGAGGAAACAGAAACTGCGAAGGAAGAATTACAGTCGACTAACGAAGAACTGGTTACCGTCAACGATGAACTCCAGGCCCGCAATGCCGAACTCATGACTTTGAGTGGTGACCTCAATAATTTATTAGCCAGCATAGATATTCCTGTTTTAATGGTCAGTAGCGATCACCGCATTCGGCTGTTTTCTCCGAAGGCCAAGAGCGCTTTTAACCTGATTCCCGGTGACGTGGGACGCCCCGTGAGCGACATTAAACCCAATTTTAATTTGAATCTGGACGTCTTAATTTCTGAGGTCGCTGAGGAATTAACGCCAAAAGAAGTTGAGATTCAAGATAACAAAGGGCTTTGGTTGCGCCTACAAATCCGTCCCTATAAAACAATCGACAATAAAATAGATGGAGCCATAATTGCGCTTATCGATATCGATGCCCTCAAACAAAAAGAACTTAGAACAAGAGAGGCTTTTGATTATATTACCGCCGTTGCGGACACCGTTTCACTGCCACTGGCCGTGGTCAATCAAGCCCTTAAGATTCAGTCCGTTAACCGCTCCTTTAATAATTTCTTTCAAACCGCCGGTAATATTGTCGAACAAGATCTCGCGACTTCCATTACGACAAATCAGGAATCCATAGAAAAGTTACTCTTTTTGGTCGCAAAAACAGTCAACGAAGATAAACCTTTTAGTAATTTAGAAATCAATTGCGAGATACCTAAAGTTGGCAGCCGTAAGCTCCTAGTCTCCGGAGGAAAAATTCATTGGATCGGCTCCGAGGCCGTCCTGGCCCTTCTTAGTTTTTCCGACGTGACCGAACAAAGAAAATTAGAGAGGGAACGTAGCCGCCTGCTCATCGGCGAACAGGAAGCGCGCGCACAAGCCGATAAAGCGAACCGCGCAAAAGATGTATTCTTGGCGACATTATCCCATGAACTGAGAACTCCTTTGGCTTCCATTTTGACCTGGGCCCAATTAATTCGTGAAGCCAAGGTTGATGCAAATACAGTTCTTCAGGGCGCCGAAGTCATCGAACGAAGCGCAAAAACCCAGAGTCAACTCATCGACGATCTCCTTGATATATCTAGAATCACCTCTGGCAAGCTGATCATGAAAATGAAGTCTGTGGATCCCGCCGAGGTCATTGAAGCAGCCGTAGAGTCCGTAAGTTCAATGGCCAAAGAAAAATCCATTAATATCGCCGTCAGCGTCGATAAGAGCGAAATGAGAATTCATTCGGACCCCACCCGGTTACAACAGATAATTTGGAATCTCCTGACCAACGCCATTAAATTTTCGCCCAAAAGCAGCGTCATCGATGTCAGCCTCAAATTGGTAGAGGAAGAAGATCAATCCTTAGCGCAAATTTCGGTAACAGATCACGGCACAGGAATTCCACAAGATTTTTTACCCCATATCTTCTCTCGGTTTTCTCAAGCTGATAGCGCCTCAACCCGAATCCATGGCGGACTCGGACTCGGTCTATCAATCGTAAAAAGCCTGGTTAGTTTACATAACGGCACAGTCACGGCGGAAAACAACAAAGTTGGCCCGGGCGCGGTTTTTACCGTTACCATTCCCGCTTTACCAGAGACCAAAAGAGATATTAAGGCTTCGGAAAAATCACAAAATGTAAATCTTGAAGCTACCGCGCGGCCCAACTTGGAGGGTTTGCGTGTTCTTTTAATTGATGATGATGAAAGTGCCCGTGAATCCATGGGAGCGTTTCTTAAACTTTTTGGCGCCGAGGTAGCGACCGGAGAATCTGCGGCGGAAGGACTAATGCTGCTTCAGTCTTTTGAACCCGATGTCCTCGTTAGCGACATCGCTATGCCCGGCGAAGACGGTTACAGCCTGATTAAAAAAATTCGAGCGCAAAGAAACAGTCACGCTAAAGTGCCGGCCTTAGCACTCACCGCTTACGCCACCTCCGAAGATATCAGAAGTATTCTAGATGCCGGCTTCCAAAGTCATCTCGCCAAGCCTATCGACGCCAATGTCCTTGGTTACGGAATTTTAGAAATTGTGAAGAAAAAAGTTAATTAGAAAAACTCCGAACTAAGAGATCGATTTTTTATTTTTGGTATCCCAACCCAACCAATAAGCGACGGCCAGAGCCCACATTTTCGAGGACGTTCGCACTTGGCTTACCAAAGCAATGCTAATTTTTTTGTCAAACCTCTAGAGCCATTTACCTTTTATTTGTCGAAAGGTTTGACACAGATAATTGGCGACAATTCAACATGGAACAGCTCTATCATAAATTTTTAACTTCTATAGAAATCACGTCTAACGTCATTTAAAATCTTAGGATAGAGAGAGGTGGCGCGTGACCAATTTAATGTTTACGAGAGTTCATCAATTCTTTGGAATTGTTGTAGCCAGTGGTACCGTACTCCTCTTGCAGGGCTGTGGGAGTACGTTTCAAAGTGAAGTTGGAAATGGATCAAGTGCCTCGAACAGTAATTCCACGGCGCCGTGGATACCAAGTGATTTGCCTTCAGACTCAATTGGCAGTGGCACTGTCTACTAAGTTTCAGCCGCGGTTGGAAATGACAGTAATCCTGGAACAAAGGAATCTCCCTGGCAAAGTCTTAAAAAGGCCTCTCTTTCTGTTGATGCTCGGGATACAATTGTTGTTGGGCCCGGCCGCTATACTGATCCATCCGCAACAACTGAGAAGGCCTTTAACCCTACCAAAACTGGGGTTGCAACCAATCCTATTACATTTCGATCAGATCCACCATTGGCAGCGGTTTTAGTAGCGCCATCACCATCAGTCGCTGCCTGGAGCGTCGATTATAAGAGTTACATAACCCTCGACGGGATCAAAGCCGAAGGCATGATAGGCTTTCGCCATAGTGATCATATTATTATTCAAAACTGCGAAGTAATATATGGAAGTATACAAGGGACTGATGCCAGTTTAAATTGGGGAATCCTATTATTCGGTAGTGACAGCATTGTTCGTAACAACTACGTGCATGACATGAGAAACTCTGGAAATTCCCTGCAGAACTCATCCGCAATAGAAGCTCTTCAATCAATTCGTAATCTTATTGAAAACAATATCGTAGACGGCGGAGGTGGAGTCGTCTACTCGGCGTTTGGTCAGAAGGGTGGTAACATCACTTTCACAACTTGGCGTCGTAATATAGCCCGCAACGCAAAATCAGGTTTTTTGAGCATGGGATCTACTGACAGCACTTTATTTTCGACGGATAATAATTATTCCGAAAACGTAATATACAATATGTCCGTAGCTGCCTTTGATTTAGATCATAATAGTCAGCGACTATATATTTACAATAATACGGCCTATAATATTAAAATGTTTTTAAATGGTGGTTACCTAGATGATGACCGGATTGGAAATACTCAAGTGCAATCGTGGAATAATTTAGTAGCCAATAGCTCCTACGGGTACTACCGAGGCCCCACAACAGGTATTAGTTGGTCTTATCTGTTAAGCCATTCAGACTACAATCTTTTTTATGGAGTCCCCAAAATAGCTGCATGGAATTGGGGTGGTAGTGGAGCTACTCTTTCCGAGTGGCAAGCAATGACAGGATTCGATAATCACTCTAGGACTGACGACCCGTTATTTATGGATGCATCTAAATTTGATTTTCATTTGGCGCCAAATTCACCGGCAAAAGCCAAAGGCAAAAATGGAGAAGATCTGGGTGCCTATCCCACAGGTACAGGAATTGTGGGCCCAACTAACGGACTTTGGCAATAAACTCACAGTGATTGCATGAATGTGAAAACTCCGGGGAGCACTACATTTACTCCCTGGCCCATTCAAATTTGGTGGAGGTCATCCCATAGAATTCGAACCATGCACCGTGGTTCGAGATTATCGAATCCAGTGGGAGAAAGAAAGAATTAACACGTCGGAGCTGGCAAAACTACGACGTGTTAAGGGGTGGCCTATTGCGAAGATCGCAAAGCACTTGGGTTTGACTTTGGGTCAAGTGAAGGGCCGTTTAAAACGCTTAAAGCGGAAGGGGCAATATGATTAATGGGGTTTTTCAGTTTTATACGTCCGTTGTTAAATTTGCGATTTACCTCGCGCTGATTGGACAACTAAAAGATTTTACTTTGTTGATGATGCATGAGGCTTCGAGCGCACAAAAACAAATGATTAGCTATTCGAAGTTTACGCAGCAGCTAACGAGTCGTTGAGGTTTTTTTGACAATTAAAATGAGTTTTTTGTGACGGAAGTTATTTTGTCGGTATTAAAGCCGGTAATCTTCTTACCGGCTTTTGGCAATTATCGGAGGGAGATTGGTCGGGGTTTTATTTATTACTCTTACAAGTTCTCCCGTAGGCGATTTTGACACTTTGGAGACTTTGATTGGATTCAGTTTCGGCAATAAGAATTTCATCTTGAAAATTTAATCTTTTGTCGAAAGCCAAGTTGCTTGGAATTGCGGCACGTAAATACGACCCGGCACTTAAGATCGATTCTTTCAGTTCATTAGTGCTAACGAAATCTCTTAAATGAATTATGGAATCGGCTAGTAAATTTGCTCTTTGGTTGATACGTTTTGAAATTATATACCAAGTATCTGGAGTCATTTCCAATTCGTTATTTCTCACTAAATCACTCATTGCTCCACTGGAATGACTAAGTAGCGTTTGAGTTAAAAGAAATCCTTTTACAACTGCACATTCATTCGAAAGCGCGCTTATGTCTTCTGCTGACGGAGCAGCTACACATTTAACACCGGGATCGCCGCAATTAGCTGCAAATGAGGGAGCAGAGTTCAACATAAGACAAAAGCCGGCACTGATAACAATAAATGCGCGCATAAAATCTCCTTAGGTCTATTAAAATAGCCATATCTAATATTCACAACCTACTGAGCAAGATAGGTGCCGGTCATCAAACCAACGTTTTAAACACATGGATTGCTGCTACCAATATATGACTTTTGGTCTTCCCACCTATAAGGGACCATTAAAATAGGACTTTCAGGCCAACTTTTTCGATGCCCAATTGCTGGCCGGGAAGGCATAGGCCCGCAATAGCAAATAAAAAGGCTCTTACCTTAAATCCCATATGTTGAGGGAACCATTAGGTAGCTTTAAAACATTGGTTTTGTTGAACACCAATGCACGCAGGAATAGTATTCTTTGACTATGAAACCAGACATCGCATTCCCCAAAAAAATTGGTTTACTCTTATGTAAACACTTAGTAGCACTGGCGAAATGTTTCGGGAATTATTTAAAATAATACGACGACATAAAAACGAATACTTTTTCTTAATATGCAAATAGGCGTATTTTGCTTTTGAAATTAACCGATCGAAAAAATTAATTTTCAGATCGAAACAAAAGGAAGCAAAAATGAAAACACTCTTATCCATCTTATTATCAGTAACAATGTTACAAAGCGCCCAAGCCCGCAGCGTACGCCCAAAAGTCCTTAGCGCGAAACTTACGAGCATTTCTATTGACCCCAAAAACGAATACTTGGCGCAAGAAAAACTAACTGGCAACGGTTATATCGTTGTCAACAAAACTACACGCACTATCACTCTTCAATTAGAAAGACAGTTCTTCTGTCCTCCCGGTCTTCGTTGCCCCCAAGTTATGCCCGAACCAGTTCTTATCACGTTGAAAAATCTTACCGTATCACATGGGTTCTGTGGCGGCACAATCTATTCAGCCAGTGAAGACAAACGCCCCGTTGACGGCGCTCTTCAAGCTCTGTCAGTAATGGATAACACAACGTTAAATCCTGCTTGTGGAGACATGAGCTATCTTGCTCCTACTGAAATTAGTTACGATACAGAATCAGGACATATGAGCGGTCACATAGTAAAAACTCATTCTGAATTTACCGCTGAAAAACTGGTACACTAAGAACATCTCTAATTGAGATCGTGGGTACAGCATCCCTGCGCCCACGCCCTTCTTGTAATTAGTACCTAAAGACACCATTCGCTTTCCATTTCCAATTTATTTGATAAAATTACTGGACCTAACAAGGAGAGAACTTGAAAACTCCAATTCTATTACAATTTCTGTTTGTCACAGCCGCGACGGCAAGCCCAACTTTTGATCCTGCTGAATACAGGGCGCCATCAGCTCCAAAGCTAACCGGAGTACTTGCTCCCAACACGGAACTCATTAACACGCAATTAATCGGTAAAAATGAAATTATGGGTCCCGAGGGCATCGCCATCGATATTAACGGCAATATTTTTACCGGGACTCACGACGGCAGCATACTTCGAATCAATGAAGGTAGCGTTGAAAAGGTTGGTAATTGCGGCGGACGAGCTCTGGGTTTAGCGGTTCATGGCAATGGAAATTTAATTATTGCTGACATGAGCAAAGGTTTACTCACAATGGACATGGAAGGGAACGTAGAAACTCTTGCGACGTCAGCAGACGGCAGAAACTTCGGTATTCTTGATGATGTTGAGGTCGCCAGTGACGGCAGAATTTATTTTTCGGAAGCTACTTACAAATTCGGCGCCCACGACTTTCAACTCGACGTCCTTGAAAACCGTCCCAACGGCAGATTACTCGTCTACGATCCCGAAACACGTCAAACTACAACTTTAGTTAATTCTCTTTATTTTGCCAACGGCGTGGCGCTCTCGAAAGACGAAGATTTTGTACTCGTGGCTGAAAGCTCGCGCTATCGCATTACTCGTTACTGGCTAAAAGGCCCAAAACAAGGAACAAGCGATATCTTTGCTGATAATCTGCCGGGATTTCCCGACAACTTATCGCGCTCTGCCGATGGCCAATTCTGGGTAGCTATTGTTTCCCCCCGTGATTCCGTTGTTGATTTCTTGCATCGTTATCCGACTTTAAAGAAATTGATTGCAAAGCTCCCGAAAGCCGTTTGGGCGAAGCAAAAAAAATACGGCCTCGTAATAAAAATGGACGCTAACGGAAAAATTGAAAAGAGTCTGCACGACGCCAAAGCCATCGTCGTATATGCTATTACTGCGGTTGAACAGTTTGGCGATTCCTTATTCTTCGGAACGTTCGAAGGCAATTGGCTCGGCCAGCTAAAACTTAAGTAAATTTCGAAATGTTAGGAATCAATCGCGGGGCTGAATTTTTCGGTGCGCGCCTAAACCTGATTCGATTAGTTTGGCGCCCGCCGATGTTATACAACTTTGATCGTGTAACACTAGGAGGTAGCATGATTATTCTAAGAATTTTTACGTTTCTGTTTCTTTTCGCTTTTGGCGCAAAAGTTTTTGCTGCCGATTTGTCGTTTGTTAATTGTAAGGGTCAAATGTCCAAAGCAATTGGTGGCCGGAGCTCAGTTTTTCTAGGCAATATTAGAATCCTGCCTTATCAACAAAGTGGCAGGATAAGTGGGCAGGTTGAATGGAAGGCTTTAGTATCCACCTCGACCCGAGACTACGAGGTAAAACCAATTGCCAATAGTTATTCTCTGCCGTTACAGACATTAACTTTTTCCCATTACGGCAATGAAGGAGAATTTGAGCTTGTGGTTGGATTAACAAAATCGGAGCAAATCAAAGGCAATCATAGAGGCGATTTTGGAGCTTCCTTTAAGGTTGATTCAGCGCAAATAGGTGGAATTGGTCTTCAATGTATATTGTCCAAGTATAAAATCGATTAAACTGGATAAATAAGTTCGATTTCCCCGACCGGTCAGGATTCTCTTGCCCCAAATGGATTCCTTGGAATGGCGTACAGGCCGAATATGTAACCAATATTAGAGTAGTTAAAGCGGCAAGAGGGAATTGTTTCACGAAGAACCCCCAAACTAAGGTGTATCTCTTAAAGATGTCATTTTAAAACACGCGAGTGAAAGCCCGTCCTAAAGCGACGGGCTTTTGCAAAAAAGTTTTTACCTCGCTAATTGTACGCAAGAAGAGGTAATGTCTGATCCTTTTTTCTGAATATGGGCGCGCATTCCGGCCATATAAAAAATATGAACCTCAAATTCTTTGCTAGTATATACCGAACCTTCCATATGCTGACTAACTTTTTTCAGTCTGTGATATTTGGGCACGGCATTTGGAGAAAGCGCCAATGTACGTACATAAAGCAATTTTCCGCCGGAGAAATCCCCGGGAAGGCTGACTATTGCGGGTGATGCAACACCTACCAAGACGTGTCCATTTTCGTCTTGGAATGGCATGCATTTGTACTTCACTTGTTCGTCGCCTTGAGATGCAACCGCCGTATTTACGGAAGCCAGCGCTATGGCGGCACTAAATCCTAAAAATATTTTTTTCATAAATTATTCCCTTGTGAAAGTGTTTTAGATCCTCTAACTCTCTAACACCCCATCCGAAATCCCGCAATGGTGAGCAAAACAACTGAAAAAGTACCAGCAAAATGAATTTTTTGACCCAATTGGCAGGGAGTTTTGTCTTCGGTATCGCTCTGTTTCTAACACTATTGCACTATCTACCTTTCTTTCTTTGCGCGAATAGGTCTTGGCACGTCAATCGCAAGGGCTTTAACAAATAGCTTAAATCGGCTTTAAGGAGCTAACAAGTGAAGAAGACTTGTACAATTTGGACGAATATTGTCGCGAATCATATTAGTCGTATGAAAATAATTTTGTTTTCGCTCTTTATAGTATTGAGCTGTTTTGGTTTGCCGGCGAAATCAAATGGTGAAAATATTTGTCAGAAAATCTTCGCATTCCGAGCGAGATTGCCCTTGTGGAGCGGCGGGCATGAGCCGCTCAAATTGTCGCTAAGTCTAAAATTTGAGGATTGGTTGGGTAATAATAAAATATTGGCGACCATTAGGCCACCTAAAGAAAGAGAGTACTTTCGGGGCGTCCTTTCAATAGTTGGTACTTCCTTAGAAATACCCGTTGACCTTAGAATTCGCGGACAAACAAGTGTTGGAGAGCTTGAGCTGCCAAAACTCAAACTAAAGTTTAAAGATAAACAGGAAAACAGCAACAGTCCTTTCTTTGCAATTAAATCAATTGCCATAAATACGCAGGGATTCGAAAAACCATCGACACAAATTAGCGGAATTGGACGCTTGGCCGATCCCATTGCCGTAGTTCGTGAAGCTGCCGTATATGAAATTTTAGAAGCGATGGGAGTTTTGGTTCGCGCCCATCGCCTTGTTGATATAATTTACTCCGACACAATAACTGGCAGAAGAATTTCTGGACCTGCGTTATTTCTAGAGGATATCGATGCTTTGGCAAAGAGGTCTGATGGGAGAGAATTTAAGGCCGAAGAAATTAGCGCCGAATCCCAGCAAACTGTTACTGACGAACAGTTTGCAAAAATTAATCTTTTACAGGCTATGATTGGAAATTGGGATTGGTATCTTTCTCGGAGCCTTTTAAATGAGAAAAGCCATAATATTTCCTTCGTCGTCAAAAACGATGGAAAAATGCTGCCGGTGCTGGAAGATTTCGATACGGCATCAATAGTTACCGGAAAACCCAGGCCAATTCCGCAAATGACAGAAAGCTTTTTTCCCGAACGTAGTCCTGTTTTTAGATTTATCGCCTGGCAACTATTAACTGGAACTCGAAAGCAGGTCACCAGCGAAACTTTGCTCAACTCCATTCAGTACTTTCTTGTTTTGCAAAAGGAAGTCGAAACGGTCGTTGACCGACTTTTCCTAGATAAAAAAAGTCACGTAATTGTCAGAGAACATATTGAGGCATTTTACGATATACTTAAATCAGGCCTCCTTCTCAGTACGCCAATGACCGTCAAATCTATTTCAATGTTTGACGGGCCAAATGGAAGAGCCATTGGTCAGTTAGCGGAGAATTCCCCACTTGTAATTATCGAGGAACGTGGCGATTGGCTTAAGGTCCATTCGGGATTTCGAGTGTCTAGCGATCAATACCAAAAAGTGACCACTGGATGGGTCTTAAAGAAAAATGTTTCCTGGCACACCATTTGATTCTCCTTTCGTGCAGTAATTTAATTTACCCATTGGAGGCTCCTTGCATCGGGTGTTATCTACGCTAGCGACAATTGCCGTCACGCTGTCGACGTTATTGACAATCGCGTGGGCCGAGCCTTTGGATGAATTCCTGCAGGTCGTTGAAAGACTTGCTTCGTCCCGGGAAATTTCGGATCAGGAAAGATACCGATTGTTAGCCTGGAGTGATTCACTATTAAAAAGCCTCCTGGCTGACGCCGAAACCTCAGAGCAATTTAAGCAGGAAATTGATGAGCTGTTAAACGCCCGGCTTTCGCCAACGAATATAGAACAATTTCTAAAAGAGTTTCACTATTTCCACCTTGATAAAGTTTACGAGCGCCTGGGGAATCAAGGACACCTCTATGAAATTCTTTCTTACAAGGAAACTCAGCTTATTGAAGAGGGTCTTAACGAGTCTGACCGTAATATAGTCCAAAATAGATTGAGTTCCCAGGGATTCGATTTGGAATCGCTACGAAAATATGTCGTCGAGCGAATTGAGACATTTGCTCCGAATTTAATACTCTACTCGGGAATTCCCTCAGTCGATTTGGTGCCGATATTAGAGACGGGACTTCGTAATGGCGTTGCCTATGGACCACCAGGATCTCACCAGGTTGAGCAGGGAATTTTTACCACTACCGATTTTAATAAGTCCTTAGATTGGGGATTGGTAAAGGCGAAAAGCGCAGGAATTGATCCTAAAAATAAAAAGGCGGCAGCGGTAGTTGAACTCACTGTTGATGAGAACACTCTCGTATTTAACCTTCCAAAGGACGATTCGGCTAAGAGGTATGTGGTTCGGGCAAACTACGCATTAACCTCTTTACCAGATGAAGTGAAGTCGAAGCTATCCCCATCTGCACAGCATTTAGTTGGCCAAGAGTTTTTAGGTCTCATGAGCCTTCTTAAAACACCGTTTTTTCGAGCTACTATATTTATGGATACTGGTATCGGTATGGGAAAAGAAATTGTGATTGTGAACCGAGGTCCCATTAAAAAAATTTCTTATTTAGACGCCGAAAAGCAAACAATAAATGTCTCAAGTTTAAAACAGATTCGGTCTCAGAGACAAAAACTGCGAAATCAGTTTTTAAAAAAAGTAGTGGATCTTTTAAAAGAGGAAGCCTATGCAAAAGCAATTCAGTGGGTTGATGAAAATGCGAAGGCCTACGGTGTTCGTGACCCCTTAGCTTTAACTGTCGTTCTGGCCAACCTTAACCGCAAGCAACATTTAGATTTCCATCGTGAGCTTATTCTCAATACGCCAAAATATTTTTACATAGTGCCATTTTTAAATGCGAAACTTATTCTTGACCATGAACTTTTAAAATCAACGACATACCGAGAAAGTTTAAAACACTGGATTTCAGTGTCTAGACCAACGGGAGTTGAAGATCGTCTTCATGCCGAGTCGAGTGCAGCTTTTTTTGAACTAATACTTCTCGAATGGGCTCGATTAGGAAGACCGGGCAGTTCAGAGATTAATGAACTCAATGATGTTTTTAAGGACCTCGGCCGATCCTGGTCGCGCAGAGGACTATGTCCAACGCTTTTCTTAAACTAAGATTGTCGCTGAAAAATTGCCATAATATCTAAATTTTTTGGCTTTATTGGTGGGGAGTTTTGTCCACGCCAGATCATTAGCTAATCTCTCTAAAAGATAAATTGATTTTTGTATGCGAACTGGCTACTTTCGCGAAGAAAATTCTAGTGCCAATTCGCATAAAGGTGCGAGTTGGTGCACCCGTTCGTGTAAATCTTATGTCCTGTTTGTCTAAGCCGGCAGGTTATACTTGGCACAAATTCGATAATTCGCCTTGGGAGATTGTAAAGCTATCCAGTGACACCTTTCACTCTACTTGATTTGGTTAAAACCCCTCTTTAAAGTCAAAAGCCCTGCATTACTAGAAAGATGGCATTTTAGGTACATGGGCCCCAAACTGACGACCACTTGGCCACCGCTAAATCAGCTTAAATTAGCCCGGGAAGGATTTGGTTCTGGCTTTTTTTTAAAAGGACTTTCCCTTCAAAAATCAAAGCCAAAAGAAATCCAGATTGAACTGAGCCACGTCTTCTTCTGGAGAGGCATGCACAGTTCTTAAAAACTTTTGAATAAACTCCACCATTTGTTCGCGTAATTTTTTGAAATCATCGTAGCTTAAAGAAAAATTCACGGAATACATCAATTCGTCTTCCGAAAGTATTTCGGATTTTTCTAGAGCTTTAATACGCCAGTTAGCATGGTGCTTGACCAGGAACGGCGATCCTTTTGCCAAATGGGTACTCTTAACTCCAGGTCTTAAGGACCCTTCATATTCAATGATAAGACCCGCTTCTTTCAAAAAAGTTAGAACTTCGCGAACCCGATCAGAAGATAATTTAAAACGCTTGCACAGAAATTCGAAATCAACTACTTGCTTGAGACTAGTTGCAATTTGTATCGCCGAGTAGATCCAGCTGGAATAAAAAACTGCTTTTTGTGCGTCAGTTAATTCTTTAGATGCTTGAATTCGGCTTGCCAATTGCAAAGATTTTTTTTGCATTTCTTTTTTCATTTCCAACAATTCATTTCTAAGGTCTACGGAACCAGCACGAGCAATATCAACGAGCAAAATAACATATTGAATTTCACTTCGACTAAAACCGTAATGCTTAGCTAAACGGACAATTTGTTCCGCAGTGAATTCTTTGGTGCCCGAGAGGACTTGCGACACCATGGTAGGGTGAACATTTAATACCTCAGCAATCCGTCGGTATTCTCCTCGTCCTGCTGATCCCTTTGACTTAATCATTAGGTGAAAAAACGCTTTGTATTCGTCGAATTCGAAAATGTTCATACCTAAGAGTTTCGGCTATTTAGAGAATAATGATTAGTAAAAACTCTTCAAACTTAAAGATAGATTACTAAATGAATAATGCGGCGCAACGAAAAGAGCTCTATATTGGTATCGAAATTGAAATAAACCAAAGGATGAAAATGAAAGCATTAATTACGACCTCTTTCGCAGTTATCTTCACTTTGACAACGTTAATGTCATCAGACCTGTTAGCAGTCTCGACAGATGTTAGCCGTTTAACGGCACCACCACATAAAGGAACCTCCAATGGAGGAGGATCAAATGCAACTGACGAACGTCAGGCGCATGTGGAATCCCTAACCAGATATATTGAGCAAAACTTGATTACCGAGGAAATTACCTTTTTCCAAAACATTGCGATAGAAAAGGTTAAGCGGATCGCAGACGTTTCCTTAAGAAATGCTTTTTCAGCAATACTTTTTGAAAATAATTTGATTGAGATTTTGAAAACGCATACGGCTAAAGAACTTTATTATATTTCTCACAATGGTTGTCCAAAAAAGAAGGATGAGTACGCTAAAGCCGACCTAAATGTTCCAATTTGTTTTGATGTTGACCAAATGGCTGACCGCCGTCCTTTGGTTTCAGAATCAGACATTCTACGTTTGGCAATCCACGCCCGTGCGCACCAGCATGGATGGGCGGTAAAGTCAGATGAAGAACAAGAAAATAAACATGACGTATTTAACCATTTACCAAATAACTTTTTCAATAATCAGATCGATATCAAAAAGGTTAGCAAATCCGGTGTACAAATGGATGGGCAAAAGATTATTGCTTTGCTAAATCAAAAAGGCGTGGATCGAGGTCTCGGTGGACCCGGTAGTAAACTTACAGAATTAAGGTTTAGAGATACTTATATTGAAATTAGTTCCCCGCGTACCGAACTCGGTAGTTTTGAAACCAATCCCAATTGGTCCACCACAGTTTCGCAAAAATACGCGAGTTATATTTGTAGCCTTTACGGTTTAGGGCCATCCCTTCCATCTTTTGTGACGAGTAGCTCCTCAAACGGTGGGTTACAATTTAAAGAAGACAATGACGGAATATATGTGGAAGATGATTGTACACTGAAATATGCCACAAGTTTTAGCCAGATATTTTGTGCCATCCCAGAAACTTTTGACATCGATCGAGTTCTAAACGGCACGCCTGAAGACCCCTTTGGAATGTTTCCTCGCGGATATCAAACGAGCGAAAAACGTGGAGTGTGCAGCGGTGATAGAGCTAAAGAGGCTTTCGAAAAATATTTCACTGAACAAAAACGACGGGCAAACCTAAACTCCAACAACCAAGTACAGAAACCCCTAATAGAAAACGTTTCAACTAATTCAAACAATCTATTTACCGCTCAGATAGAAGCTTCACAGGTCGGTTATAACGCCTACCCAGAAGGCTTATGTATTCAAGCTCGCGCGGCCGCCGGCGATGCCGCCAGAGCAAAATGCTCGGCCGCGGGTTTTTCGAAGTGTGGCGGGCCTAAGATGGGTGCAGGATTTGGTAACACTATGGTTGTATCTGAAAGAGTCGTTGAGCAAGAGTTTCATAAGCCATTCTTTCGTTGCGTCGGCGAAGCAATTGTCGAAGGTTCAAATTAAGATTAAGACGCTTTTTGAAAAGGAGCAAAATCATGAAACTGAAGACAATATTAAGTATAATGTTTTTAAACTCGGTGGTCGCGACCGCGGCCACTGAAATGAAAACCGAGTTGAAGTGGCGCGGCCTTAATAGCAAGTTCTCAAGTGCCTCCATCGTTTCTGAAAACGGCGCTCTCAAATTGGATCTGTGTGATAAACAGGGCAACTGCAAACAACTTGTAATCACTAGCCCAGAAGTTTCGCCTAGAAATTCAGTTGGTATTATATGGGTGAATTTGGGAACTGGAATGAAATTAAGGATTGGCAATAAATATGACTTTAACTTTCCAGAAAATGGACCACTTTACCTTCTGTCAGTAGATGGAGAGGTAATGTCAATGACCCCAGTTATAACATTTGAGATTACGCCATAAGGGTTCAATAAAAAATTCGACCAAAAACACTCCGATAGTTGTCACAACTTGCTTTCTCAACCTTTGATAAAGGTAATTTTCAAAAAAATCAGCCGACCAAAAGTCATTGGTCGGCGAAACCAACGAAAAAAAAGTCGCATTTAAACCGATTTTCTGAGCGGCCTCCATCCATAAGAAAATATCATGTGTCACTTAAACAAATTGATTTTGTTTTTGTTTTCAAGACCTAAAAAAGATTCAAAAATTCATTTCAAATGCAATAGCTTTAACCCTTGTTGCTTTGACTATAATGAGGGGGTACGTGTTCCTCTCCAGGGGAAAATGTAATATTTGCGCCCCACTACGACATTCATCAGATGTTGTTAAATCGCCAAAGATTGAAGCTGTTGCGGACTGGCGAAAAAGACCCAAGGGATGGGTTTAATTTCATTCTTGACAAATTTGTCAAGATCGTGATAGGATCAAAATATGAGTGAGCGTCTTGAGTATAAGCTCCAGTTGACCGTAAACGGCCAGAAAGTGCGTCGGGTGATCATAGACCAGCACTATAAACTCAAACACTCAGATGTGACTGACGAAATCATCTTGGAACTTGTAAGAGAGTTAGATGGCGGTAATTTCCCGGTTGAAGAGGTCGACGATGATTTTAGATATTTTAGGGTTGAGCCAGTCTATCACAATAATAAACCCTATAGACTTGTGCTGCTGATTTGTATTGCGGATGATTATTTGGGTGTGATTAACGCATTTCGAGTGAAGAGGTAAGATTTTATGGCAAAGTTTCCGTCAAAAGAAAAATTAGATTTGATTAGGCAAAAGTTGGATAAAGGACCGGCCGCAAGGCTTTTGCCAAAAGACGCAAGCCCCGTCGATATGATGAAATACAAACTGTGTGAGAAGTTTGTCATTTATAAAAATGAAAAAGCCATTAGCCAAAAGGATTTGGCAAAAAAAATCGGTATTGATGAAGCCTTGATGAGTAAAGTGTTAAATTATAACATTGAAGAGTTCACGCTTGATCGATTAGTGAAGTTCTTAAGTGAGCTTTTTCCCGACGCACATTTTAAAATCGATGTGGCATAAAGACTTTGGCTTTTGCCGATAACTAGAGCCGTCAGTAAGTTGCGCATTTTGAACAGTGGTATGTTCGGCAAACCCCAACTTCAGCCTTAGAATGTACCCACCAATATCCCCACCAACATGGCTGCAATATGGCAGCAATTTGATCCAACTCGGAAGAGATACTGAACATTTCAGTTTTAAAAATTCTTTAAGAAAATCTAAAACTTAAAATAGGTTTTCAAAAACTGCGTGCTGTGACTCTATAGGGTAAATCACCGCATAAAAGCTTCGAAATTAGAAACCCTCGACCAGTAACCCGATGGGTTGTGGTCACACAGAACAAAACTTGAAACAAAAACAATAAAAGAGGAGACCTATGAAATGGGAACCCCATGAAATCGAATTGCAATCTAATGCAATCGCACAAAACGAATTTGAAGAAAGACTTGAGCAAGTGGCAGAAATTTTATATGAATATCTTTGCCAGCTCCAAAAAAATAGTCCCACTGAAGATTTATTAAGCTCGAGCCTTTCAAATGATAACGAAAGGACGGCATAACTATGTCTAAATTTAAAATTGGTCTATACATCAGAGTTAGTACTGAAGAGCAGGCCGAAAACCCCGAGGGATCAATCAAAAATCAAGAAGAGCGTTTGCGATCTCATGTTCGCTATAAAATACAAAATGGTCTTTATGGCGAAATTATTGATAGCTATATCGACCGCGCTCGATCCGGTAAAGACACTAACCGACCAGAACTTCAAAGGCTTCTTCGGGATATTAGAGAACGAAAAATAAATCTTGTGATGGTAACGGAACTTTCACGATTTTCGCGTTCAATAAAAGATTTTGCGGAAATTTGGGATATGATGCAGAGACTGGAGTGTGCGTTCCAGTGTTTAAGTGAGGCCTTCGACACGACAACTCCAGCCGGAGAGATGTTCATGTTTAACATGGTAAATTTGGCGCAGTTCGAAAGAAAACAAACAGTTCAACGGATTAAAGCATCAGTGCAAGCAAGGTCGGAGCGTGGGCTATACAATGGAGGTAGTATACCGCTTGGGTATAAGTTAATTCCTGAAAAGCGTGGGTATTTGGCAATTGAACCTGTTATGGCAAATGTTGTGAAGGAGTGTTTTACGACATTTTTGAAAGTTGGCACTCTGACAAAGACCGCGCAATCTCTTAATGAACGCGGGCTAGTTATTAAAAAAGAAAAGCAAGGCGGCAATCAGCGGCTGGGTGTTTTTACCTTTGATAACGTGTATCGCATTTTAACCAATAAATCCTATTGTGGGATAAAGCACTATGAAAACTCTAAAGGCTGGATCCTTGAAACACGGGCGGTGTGGGATCCCATCGTCAGCGAAGACATTTTTGAAAAAGTAAGAGCACTGTTAAAGAAAAACTATCGCCGAAACCGAAGGTCTCAACACAATCGTTATCCTTATTTACTGAGTGGACTAACGGTTTGTGGTAGTTGTGAACAATCTCTTTGGGGTAAGTCAGCCCATGGCAATGGCGGTAAGGTACCTTATTACGAACACGGAAAAATTTCCAAACTTGAAACTGTGGTGGGGCCATTAAAAAAATGTACACCCCATAGATTCCCAGGAAAAATTTTGGAAGAAAAAGTTTGGGCAGAATTGAAGAAAATATTGGTTCAGCCAGAGCTTGCGAGAGAGTTGATTGCCATTGCCCAGAAAAAATTTATCAAAGTCGATAAAGCTCAAGAGATAAAACAAGTGGATAGAAGAATCGAATCGGTTCAGAGTAAAATTGATAGCTTAATTGAGCGAATCAGTGAGCTGCCAAAAGCGGTGTCGGCAGAATTATTTTATCGTCAGATTGAAAAATATGAAGATGAAAGGGCAAATTTAGATAAGCAGCGCCAATTTTTTAAATCAAACGAACAACAAGATATACCAATGGGTTTTAAGGACTATGGGAGTTTTTTAAAAGGAGTTCGGGCATTGAGTGATCCAGCGGCTGTTGATTACAGGGTTCGCGTCGTCGAAAAACTTATACACAAAGTGGAGCTCTCTAATGATAAAGTTAGAGTTCATTATTACGTGGGCGCGGGTAAAAACCGCGACCCACATTTTTTTTCGGGTCACGGTCGAATTCTTTTGACTTTGGTGGAATTTTCCCACCTGCTTAAAATTCAGTAAGTTAAGTACCATAAACCGGCTTCGGAAGCCAATCACTTTTGGCCCCCAAAGAGATTAACGACATTACCCATGTTAGCTACTTGCTCTTCGGTTGGCGGGATATGCCCGTAGGCAAGTCCCTCGGTTTTTCCAACTTCATCGACACCCGCAAGACGCACATAGATCATGACCGTCTTCATATCCTTCCATCCACCGATTTTCATTACGCTTGTAATGTCGACACCTGACTCAAACATTTGGGTCGCAAAACAAGCGCGCAGCGTATGGAAGGTAATTTCCTTAAGTCCATAAGCCCGGCAAAAATCTCTTATAACTTTTGCCTGATCACCCCTATCCCAAGACGAAACCTTTGCAAATAGCCTCTCCCCGTCTTGGTCAGATCCGAAATCAGCGGATTTCAGATGATCGTTTAAAAACCAATAAAGCCTAGAATTTACAGGCACCGTTCGCCACCATCTACCTTTAGTAGGACCATTACGTCCTAACTTTTTATCCCAAGATAGGTGCACACGAATCCGGCCGTAATTCTTTTTCACAACGTCAGGAAGCTGATCCAGTTCAAGCGCCTTGCCAACGGGAACAAGATCAATCTTTTGCTTTCTCAGCGCATTGATTTCACTTGTTCGCATTCCCGTGTGCAATGCAAAAAACCAAATGGCATACCAAGGATGGTTTACCTCGCGAGCTTTTTTTAAAAAGCTATCGATTTCTTCCTTGGTCATAATCAACGGAATTTTTTCTGCTTTATCTTCTGGGGTTGATTGAATTTCAACATTTTGGCAGGGAGAAATCTCCTTTCCCAAAATGTATTTTTGGCTCATTCCCCATTTGTAGACCGCATCAATACTCCGCCGAACTTCCCTTCGCATTTGAAAGCTTGCAGCTTTATGCTCAGCTAATCGCAAACAGTCTTCAATATCTGCTTGCTCAATTTCTTGGACTAACTTCTTAAAAAGCGGCTTTGTCCAATTTCTAAGACGAGCATACATATCTCGCCTTGTTGATGCTTGCCACTTCTGCGATGGGTTTATCGAATAATGATAATCCCATTTTTCAAAAAGTTCTTCCCAAGTAAATCCTTGGCACTCACGACGAGCAACTTCGAGTGAACACTCTCGCCATAGATTTTGCTCGTATTTCTCAGCTTCCTCCGGACTTAAAGGAATTGTTACGCGTTTACGTTGAACCCTAATTCTGGGATTTACTTGACTACGAACATTTATATTAAAATCCCAGACTAAAATACCATCTTTCTCATACGATCTTCTTGCCATGAAACCTCCTAAATTATTCCAAGTTCCACAGCGCGATCGATCTCAGATTTTTTGAAATAAAGTGATCGACCAAGTTTTCGCGGTTTTAGTTTTCCGCGATAAACGAGTTGTCGAATCGACTCTACCGATGGCATGCCATCTTTTTTACGAAATTTTCGCAAATAAATGGCAAGATCAACGCTACTTAACCACACCAAATTGTCAAAGAGCAGAGTGTGATTTTCAGCTTGAACCACACTATTATTTTTCACCATTTTCTCACCTTTTTAGCAAGTAAAAAATGGAGTCTATTAAGTTAGATTTGTTTCTAATTTTAGTCGTTTACGTCAGGCGAATGCGTGGATGGCATTGTGGATTCATTAGACGCATCCCGCTTCTTTTCCCGCTTCTTTTTTGGCGTTTTTGACGGTAGTTTTTCGCCGATGAATGGCGTATTAATCTGCTTATAAGCCTCGGCAAAACTTATGGTTTCCCCGCTTTCCTTTCCCGCTTTAACTTTCTCCAGTGCCAACTTGGCCGCCCTCTCGTCGTCAAAATATTTATTTTTTAGTTGTCTAAGTTCCTTTCTGGTTAGTAGCTCCGCTCTAGTCTGCAATATAAAATTAACTACTTCTCTGTTTGTTAATTTAACCATGCCTCCGAAAATCTCCGAGATCTGTTCACCAATAGAATTAATAAAACTCAAAGATTCACTCTCTAAAACAATGCGATCAGGATTAATTTGCCTTTTACGCTTTGGTTTTTGTTCGATAGATTCCATATCACTCACTCCATCCACTCGTTTTTTCAAGTAAGTACATGTAGTGCCCATCAATGTATTTTTCACCTTCTATTCTTGCGGGAACCCAAACCCGACGCACCTTAGGTGCAGTCAATGAAGGCGTACGTGACTCAAAAGGATTTTGCTTAAGTAAACTTTCTTGGTTCCTTTTTATTTTGTCATTGAAAGCGGAATGTCCTATCCAGCTTCCAACACCTGCGCCAATTGCAGAACCAATTACTAGAGATTGCTCTCGCCTATCTTCACTGCTTGATGACTTTCCAATGTATCCGCCTGCGGCTCCACCGATAATAGCTCCTAGAATTGTGCTTTTCTCTAGTGATGAACATGATGCTAATATTATAACTGTTGAAATTATAAAAACTGGTTTCATTAAATAAGTCCTTTATAAAAATAATGACGAGGGGGTCGAAGCCCCGGTCACATGAAAAAAGTCGTGACTTTGTGTTTTATCGTTTAAGATTGATTTCACTGGATATTTTCGCGTGTCGAAAAAATGAAAACCCTCCGGTACCGGAGAGGTATTGGAGGGGCTTTGGCAAATTAAATCTTCAATCGTTAAGCCGATGCTTTTGCCAACTTGAACTTTGCTTTGCCACAGTGTTTTTAGAAACTCTTTAAGGGGGATGAAGCTATGAATATTTTTGGAGCCACTAGATTTTTCGATCACGGTGTCGATGCTATTGGAATTAACTCGTGGGCCAGTAATCCAAATAACTTGATCAACTTTTGTGTCAAGTTTGTAGAATCTCGCTACGGTTTCGTACTCTAAAAGTTTTTTTTGGCTAAGCTCAATTTCTAATGCCAAGAGCCGAGTACGACTACCCTGGTTCCAATACCAATATCCATCAGGTCGGTGGATTTTTGATTTTGGAACCCACGACGGATAACAGTCTCTCGGTATCCGCTTAATTTGCTGATCGGTGAATAGTTTCCATCCATCGGGCTTTCGGCATAACCAACTACCAAGATGTGCGGATAATACAATAAGATCGTGAATGGGACACTCTGATAGATATCCATTTTCAGAATTAGGTGGCAACTCATCTTTCAATTGGGCAAAGCCAATTTTATCAAGTGTCCAGAAAAATCCTTCTGCGCCCTTTAACGGAACAGCTTGAATGTAGCCACCCTTTGCTAAGCCAATAAGGCGTCGGTAACAAGCTTCAATTGAACTATCGGAATAAAACTTTTTTGCAATGGTGGCAGTTGTCGCGATCTTAAAGAGCCACAAAAATCGAAGTATATCGGCGCATCGTTTCGTCATAACAATTCTTTTAAATTTACGCGTCATGAGAACTAGACTGAAATTTTGGATCTAGTAGTGCGTTTGTTTCCTCAACAGTAAGAAACGGAGTTTGAACTTCGGTTTGTTCTAAACTTGTTTTCCAAATGCAGCGACCTGGAACCTTAGGTAAAAGTGCCGCGCGAGAATTATCCAAAATCGTTTGACTAGAATGCATATTTGGCATCTGAAACGCCACGATTCCTGAAAGGTTTGCTTTTATTTGACCATCGATCGCCTTAACGTCGGGGCGTTGAGTAGCGATAATTAAATGAATGCCAACCGCCCTTCCTTGAGCTGCTAATTTAATCGCTAGCCGTTTTGCACTTTGTGCATTTTTAGCACCCGACTTGTCGCCCGCCATGAAAAGTTCGGCCGCTTCGTCGATTACAACCACCATGCGGTTGATTGACCCAACAGATTTTCTAACCTCCATTGGCAGTTTCAAAAAAGCATCGATATCTTTACATTTATTATTTTTTAAAATTTCGAGTCGCGTCTGTAACAGGTCCTCAAGTCTTTGCATAAATTCAAGTGCTCCTCCCACGTCAGGCACAACACTTATCCGGTCCTTGTTTTCAAAAATTTGAAACTCAAGTCCACCTTTTAAATCGATTAAAACAAATTCGAATTTGGAATTATTTAAATAGAGTGTTGTAATCGCTTGTCTTAGAAATGTGGACTTACCACCGCCACTTTGGCCGCCGACCAGAAAATGTGGAATATCACGCAGGTCAGCTATGATTTTACGAGCACGGGTTTCGCCGATCAAAAATCGGCATTGGCCAATTTTTTTAATATTGACTAGTTTTACGCCAGCGGGAATTGGAGACCCTGCATAGATGATATCAACTGTTCCACGCTCGCGATTTTCTTTAATTTCATCAATATAAATTTGTAGGGCACTCTCCAGATTTTCCTTGGCTGCAGCAAACTGCGAAAGCGGAAGATTGGCTCGTATTAAACGCATTCTGCGGGTGAACTCATCAATTGGCTGATCAAATACAAAAGCTGGGAGTTTTCCAATGGAATTTTTCAGGCCCGAGGTTAAAAAAGCGCCTGTTAGTTTTTCTATAACCCGGTTGCGGATAATGGTTTGCCTAAGACCCCAGAGCAAAAATCCACTCGCAGCGCCACAAAAACTATACGCTAGATAGCTCCAACCGCCGGCAGGAGGAAGAAGCCACTCCAATTTTAAGATTTTAAAAAAGGAAACATCAAGCCGGAATAACACAAGAACATTAAATACGCACCCTGGAACAAGACATGAAAACCAATTAATTGTTCTAAATTTTAATCCATAAAATATCTCACTTAGTGGACTAACTATAATTTTTGAGACGAAATTCCACGCCATGTTAGAATCAATTTCATTAAGACTTGATAAGTAACGATTTTGCTTTTCCATTCAATCCCCATCAAAAAGAATACAAATTTCTGTACCCGCTTTAGCTTGAATTACTGTCTTTTGTTGTTTCCACTTTTCAATTATTTCCTTAGACTGCTCGATCGCGGCTTTGGCGCTGCCATTAAGTGCCGCGTTTTTGAAATCGGATTTTTTAATCGCAACACCATTTTGAACTTCGGATTCTTGAAGTCCTTCAGCTAAACCGCTCGCAAAATTAAGCCCAATTCCCGCGGCCAACATTGACGAATATTTTCCAATCTTTGATCCCTTAATTCCAATAGTCTGGTCACTCAGATCACAAGCTTGAGCTTTTATACTTTTGGTTGTGCCATCGGTAAAAATAAGTTTTGTAAAATCAATTAATAGCCGCTCGTCGGCAGAGCTACCGTTCCCCATGAGAGTTGTTCCACTGCTTGCAACATTATCTTCATTTATGATCAAAGGCTCAGTAAGGATCGCCTTCACTAGTCCATTTGAGGCACCATTAATGAGTTTTGCTCGAACCATGGTGCCTGGAGGGATTTGACTAAGCTGCGGGCGAGATACCACTTGAAGGCCTGAAAATTTTGTGGCTTGACCAATATTTGCATTTCTTTGACTGCGAACTTCGCTTAGATCACTGTTCTGAGGTATGTCAATCGTCGAAATCGAACCCACAACTCCATTAAAACCGATTGGCTTTCCAGGTTCTAATTGGCTCGTTGGCCCTAGCGTGATCAAGACACTTGTAACTACGAAAAGAACCACGAGGGTTCCCAAAACATATTTCCCTTGGAGCGTAAGTTTCTTACCGTCTTGTCGATAAAGATATTTCCCAAAGCCCCAGCGCTCAGCAAAGCCAGAGTCCCTTACTACTTTTACATCTTCCACCTCACTCATTTATATTGACCTTAATTTTGTTTTCGTCGGGATCACGAACTTTGACAATACTGTCGTAGCGTCCCGCACTCGTGGTAAGTAAAAACGCACATCTTCTACCAAAGAGATACACAAACATATTGGTATTCGCGTGTGAATTAAGGGCAGTTAGGGCGATATCATTTTTAATATATTCGACCGCAAATTGCTTTGCGCTACCGAGCAAAACTTTGTCTGGCTTTAATGGAAAATTAATAACGGTGCCGAAGTTAGGTCGGATAAAAATAGTTGCCGTTTTTGATTCATCGCATTTGACAATACGAGAGTCAGCAAAACTGATGGCAGGCATAGCCAACACTAAAAATAAATAAAGTATTAGGTGGACCATTATTTACCCTCCTTTTCTCTTAATTTAACTTCCGAAATTAAAAGCCCGTAAGGATTGGCCTCGGTCCTGGTGATCGATTCGATTTTGACCATGAGTTGAAAGCGAAAGGCTGAGCGAATTTCGCCGATGGAAATTAACCGGTCGGCATCCACATTGACTGTTTCGCCACTTGCATTTATTGAATTCAACAAAACCTTCTGAGAAAGCTTACGCCCTTGAAGATCTTTTTGTTCTTTTTCTCTAATCTGTCTCTCACCCTCTGATAAAAAATCAGCGCGAATACTGGGTCCAGTATCAAATCGCTGCGCTAACGCTTCTTTCAAAAACGCTTCGATTTCAGAAACTGTGCGCTTCCCATCTGACATTGTGGCAATTTTTGATAGGCAACCACGCTCCACTACAATTGGGTCTTTTAGTGCAAGCTTTAAGGATGATGCTCCAAAAAATAGGCACAACGCTGATAAACACAAAATTACACATTTTAATACTGAATTCTCAGAAACTACTCTGGCCCATGCAACTGTATACTTCATAAATTAAACTCCATCTGATTATCTTTTTTGACAGTTACTTTACGAACTTGGTTGGGACGGCTCACACGTCTTTTAAAAGAACTTCGCGCCGACTGATATTTTTCACCAATAAATTTACCGCCTATAGAAGTTACCCCGATCGATTTTGCACCCATGGATCTTCCTGCCGCGATTGCTGAACTTGGTGTGATCGCAAGTCCACCTATTGCCAACGCGCCAACATTTCTGGTCATGGTGGCTAGCCCACTTCCAGCGAGCGCGTGGACGATAAAGGGCGTGAGTAAAAGTGATCCTGCTAAAATAATATTAAGGCTAATTGCGGTGAGAAAACTAATCTGGGATCCGTTTCCATTGATTTTACTCAAAGCTGCGCTCCACAGAAGTGTCGCAATTACCGACCAGACGATTTTCCAACAGGCAATTTCAACTAACGAGCGAAATAATGCTTTTGTGGCTGAAGCTGTTACCGGAAGTGTGTAAAGCGCTATCAAGAGCGGCGAAAAAACATAAAGAAGTGTCCAGGCATACAAGTAAAACGCATCCGCAATATGGACCGAAAAATAAAGTAGGAAAAAAGTCAAAAACGAAATTACCAAAATTACAGTGTCTTTAAAAGACACCCATGACCACGATAATTCCTTAAGCTTATCACCCATTCTATCTAAGACAAAATTAAATTGATTCAGATCTCCTAGTCTAGTCGCAACTGCATCCGTTATTTCAGCGATGTAATTAGTGATTTCAGGATAAGCATTAAGAAGTAAGCCCGCAATTAAAACGCGGCTAACCAATTGCCCAAAAGACGGTAACTCTCCTAATGGAATCCTAAAATACTCAAAGGTCACGCCCAAAAGTAAGAGCATGGTTACAAAAAAATAAAAAAATGAATAAAATATTGCGTGAATGTTTTTTGCCTCAATAGCAAGCCAACTAATATCTGTCATTTATTTAAAACCTCGGCGCATTAAATCCCACTTTTTCATTTTTTAGCGCCACGCGCAGAGTTTCGGAGTTAGAAAGAAATTCCCTTGTGGAATCTTTTTCTTTTTTATTTTGCAGCGCCATTGATTGGGCTTGAAGTTTTAATCCCGTGGCTTGCGCGCGAAGATTTTGATTCATCACATGAAGCATAACTCCTAAAGTTTGAGCGGTAAGTTTTTGGGCGCCACCGGGAGAAACGTCGTGGCTTACCAATTTTATCGCCTCTCCCATTTCATCAATTTGCTTTGTATATTCATAAATTGAATTATTAAGTTTCACTGCTTCGGCAACGTTTTGGTCAGTGTCGCGATAAATGCGTTGGTTCGCCGACGGATCGGCTATTCCATATATTGTTTCTAATTTGGAAACTGCATCTTGCACCGTCTGCCAGTCTTTATATAGCCCAGGGTCAATATCGGGATACACAGTACGTACCAGATTTAATGAGTCATTTATCCCGCGATTGATTTCACGAATTAGCTCAAGATTACTTTTACCATTGTCCAAAATTTGCTTTAACTGCGCTAATTGCTGAACGGCGTTTGCTAGTATTTGCGCAAGATATATGAGATCCCCGCCCCACATATCGGCACGTACCGGTGTCGACATAAATAAAATTATCATTAAAATAACAATCTTAAATTTTTTCAAAGGACTTCCTCCGTGGCACCCCTAGGAAAATCAGCGGCTAGTTTTTTTAAAATTTCCAAATTAGAAGAATCAGGACTCTTTATTTTTTCACCTTCGATTTTTGAAAGATCTCTTGGATCAGTTGTTGCTAGCCAGTATTCGAGGGGTGTTGACTCAATAGCAACTACCGATCTCTGGTCCTCTGCCATTAAAAATGCCTCTGAATATTTGCCACGCTCCTGGTGTAGTGATACAATTTGATTTGCTTCACTTTCATTTAGACTTAAAACTGATTTTAAGCGCTCTTGGTCTGCGCCCTTTTGTTTTAGAATCCACTTAATTGAGGAGTTTGATAAAATTGCAGTTGCCACCTTGCTTTTCGCAAAGTCATCGATATTTTGTGAGATCGCAATGGCACTTGCCATATATTTTCTAAAAGTTCTAAATACCTCCGAAATAAATTGCGCCCCGGAATCATTTTCAAGAAGCTTCCAACACTCGTCAAAAATCAGAAACTTCATTTTATCCCGCGCGGCCTGAACCTCTCGCCACACAAAATCGGTGATTATAAATAGACAAATGGCTTGCAGGTCAGGAACTGTCTCAAGACCCTTTAAATCAAAACAAACAATGGGCCGAGTAAGCTCAATAGTTGTTTCCCGATCAACAAAGCGTCCAAATGGGGTGTCACCACACCATGGGCTAAGAATTTTTCCATATTTACTAATTTGTGGGTCCTGATGCTCAAGAAGTAATTTTCTTAAATCCGAAAGCGTTGGTCGTTTTTTTATTTCATAAACGTTCTGAATTGCGTTTTCAATTTCCGCGCGTTCTAATCTACCGAGGCGTGATTCACTATCTTCCTTTGTCATGATTTCGACAAGGCTCAATAAAAATTTAATTTTTTGATTTGACGGCGCTGCTTCCCCCAAAGCCAGGTCAAAAGGATTAATCGAGAAATTATAATCGATTCCGAGCGCAATATACTGGCCATCGAAGTTTTCACACATTTTTTTGTAAGAGCCACCAATATCTATGATAAATATCTTGGGGTTTTCTTTAAGAATTTGCATGAGTAAAATATTTGTCATAAAACTCTTACCACTCCCCGAGCCCCCGCTGACAATTTGATTAAAGTTTGTTAGGTCACTTGAAAATGGATTAAAACTTACTAAGCTTCCAAGGCGCGAGCGCAAAAGAATTTTTGGTTCCTTATGCCCCTGCCACGGACCATAAAGTGGAATTAAGTCGCAAAGATTAGACGTCTTAACCGGCTTAACTCGTTCACTCGCTCTACTATTAGGAATGGCAATTTCTGAAAATATATCAAATGCCGCAAGGCTTTCTTCCATACCTTCAGCTCCGGACATATTGCGAATATTAAAAAGCGCTTGCGAAACTAAATCATCAAGTAATTCTTGCGACTTTGCTCGTAAGACAATTTGTAAACTTACATGAAAAACTTTTTCACCTTGGGCTACCATTTGCTCTAACAAAGTCTCCAAGTCCCGAAACTTCGCTTCGCTATCGAGATCAGATACACCTGACTTTCTGCCGGCAATCATTGAATAAGCAATCCGCCGCTGAGATTGTAAGCTTCCAAGCTCCTTTTGCTGGTTCGGCACATGAATGCTTAATTGAAGTCTGGAATCAAAAGGTAAATCTCGAAGACATGCAGCCATCGCCGCAAATGTTTGATCAGGGAGAAGTTTTAATGATAGTACTCGATAATGCATGTCCGCCATCGAAAACCCACGATTATCAATGCCAACATCGGTAAAAAGTAGAGAATAACGAACATCATCGGGATCATATCCAGCTCTTGGAATTGATCGAGTTGGATTCCACTGCCAATAAATTAAATCAGCTAACTCTTCGACACCAATTGGGGATGCTTTTACTCCCATGTGCGCGAGTCCCGACGTGACATCAATTCTTAAGCGTTCAAGTTTAGATAACTCTAGCCTAAATTTATCGTCTGCGATTTTCTGAAAATTCTTAGCGCCCGAAAACAATTTGGGCTTTTCTAAAAGTAAGCTTCGAGGATTCCTTCTAACAAATAGTTTCAACGAGTGTTTCGGTAAAAGTCCGTCTCGATCAAGAGTGCGGAGTCTCTTAGCCCTCAAATGAGTCATTTCCGAAATAGTGGGATTAAAACAATTTTGGCCCGTGCTTTCATGCTCGTTGATTAATTTTTCATTGCCAGCGCCGATATCCTGAACAAATTGAATGTCAATTCCATCGGGTAAAGAATTTAAAAATTGAGTAACTCTTTGTGAAAGATCGTTTACCTGTGACGTTGACCAACAGCTTACGTCAAGTGGTATCAATTCAAGTCCAAATCCTAACGAACCATCGGAGAAAATGATATCATCACCCTCAAATCCCCAAACTTGCAAGTAATCGCTGAGGCTTGCTCCCATTACAATTGTCTCCTTGATCTAGGGCTTGGCTCCCATTTACTAGGATCTTTAAAGGCAGAAAGTACGCCCGGACGAATCTGAAATCTAATCCAGTGAATCAAAAAATTATCAGGCTTACCTCTTTTACTGATTCTTAAAACCAGAGCTAGCATAGAAGTTGGAAGCCAGACGGCGACAATTTTCACTGATGTCGCGCCAAAGAAAAAATTTAAAATCGAAAGAGTTAAAAAAATTGTAAGCAAATCAGGGATTTCAAATCCCATAATAACCATTTTTTTATCTAAGCATTTACTAACGGATGTCGTTTTAATTTCCATATTTTCCTTAAAAAGACTTGGCCACCTCATTAATGAGATGGCCAAACTGAATTAGTGAACAAGACCCTGAATCCAACTGACGATACTTGGGGCCCCAAAGCCGATGACTGCCCCCAAGATCGCTAGAATTAAATGGGACCGCGCATTCTGCGAACCCGCCACAAAGGAAAGTCCAGCAAATACAAGACCTAAAATCGCGGCGAGCGGCAAAATTGTTCCGATTAAACGGTTTTGAACCGCCATAAGACTTGATTCCACACTGCTGTAACCAATTACTGGTACGAATAGTGCCATCAAAATCATAGAAAACACAAAAAACTTTCGTGATTGAATCATCTCTAAAATTCCTAACTAAAATTAAAAACTAGAATCTTTAAAAAATGAATCTATTCCGCGGGGAATAAACACATAAACATTTGTGACCGAATTACCGGAAAATAAATTTCTAAATAAGCAGTTAGATCTTCACTTAAGCGGCCGGACCCCACTGGGTTTTGAAATTTCATTGTATCTTCAGTCTTTACTTGTTTTGCAAAAACCGTGTAACGATCCTGTGAGTCCTTGTTTTTCATCAAGTAATAAGTTTGCCCCGGAAACATCATCAGCTTTACCGTATAGAAGTTATCACCTTCATTTAAAAACGCCTGCCCCGCCACTAGCGTTTTTGTTAGTTCTCCATCTTGTTTTCGTCCAATTAAAATTTCGTGTTTGATAGTAGATCTATCCATTATTCCTCTTAACTTCTTTAAAGTTTATGAAAATTCCTGAGCCTCTTAATTACTTTTTGAACCTGATGCATTTTTTGAAGTAGGCGTCGCCTTTTTAATTCTCTCGGCGAAGTTTCCCGCCAAACGCCATGCAACTCCTCCTCAAGCTTTTTTAAATGATACACATGGCTTGCAGCTTTTGAATCTTGCTTCCCCATCATAGACCTAGTGCTAAAAAGCGCTGTTCGACGGCTTCAATTCGTTGGGTCAATTTGCGATTTCCAACGACCTCTGCAACTGATAAGGTCGCGTACCATTCACGAAATAAGTTGCGTAGATTTAAAATTTCACTTTTCATTTCGCACCTCCATGCTGTCACAAAACAGGTGGATATCTGTAACAATCAGCTTTGATTCTTTGACTCCGTATGAGTGTCTCAATTCTATGGCTCACGACACTGTTTTCAATTGTTTGGTGGTTAAACCAATCCTTAATTTGCCTAAGGGCTATTTTGATTTTCGTTCGATTCAAAATTGCTAAAGGACCGCAAAACGCATGATCAAAAAAATTTAAATTCATTTCATAAAAATGCTTCACAAAATCCTCCGCCACGTTAAATTAGCAGCTTTAGCGCCCAAGTTGGGATTTGCCACTGGGTCTCATCATGAATAATGTATTCGTAGTTACAGTTTATGCAGAACCAATGAGTCTTTAATTTTTCAAGTCCGCCAAGTCCACATCGCGGACACGTATCAAAATATGGTGCACGATCGGCATTTAACATTTTTCCTCCTTTGTTTTGGATTAATTTTTCTTTGCCGCCCCCCTTTTCTTATTTCAATGCGCGCGCCAAAGTGACTTAAGCAGCGCAAGCTACTGATTTAGCACTCGAAATTAATTTCAGCTTGTAAATGAAGACAGGTTTTTTATTAATTCCTGTTCGGAGATACGATCAAAACCTCATGAGAAAAAAGAAATTCAACGGTTTAGCTGCGTTCGACAATACGGACAGTGTTTGAAATTACAAAATACTGATAAAATCTTTTTTTCTATTGAATGAGAAAAGAATTTAGCTTCTTAATGTCCCTTTATTTGCCTTGGTTCGTCTGGCCCCCGCCAAAAAGACTCAATAAAGGCATCCAATAATTTTTTGTTTCGCTGTTTCCGTCACATTTCATGGTTTGCTTGAATTCATAAAGATTACAGCATTAGTATCGCACCAAGAGTTATAAATATCCCACCAGCTGCTATTTTCAAAGTCAGCTTCTCTCCTAAAAAAATTACCGCAAAGACGATGACAAAAACTACGCTGAGCTTATCAATAGGTGCGACCTTAGACGCAGGCCCGAGTTGCAAGGCTCGAAAATAACAGAGCCAAGACAATCCCGTGGCGATCCCAGAAAGTACAAGAAAAACTAAACTTTTTGTCGGCAAAATTTCGGGACGTTGCCATTCCTGGCGCAAACTAATTATAACTGCGGTGACCACTAAGATTACGATTGTTCTTATAAAAGTTGCTAAATTGGAATTAAGATTTGAGACGCCAATTTTTCCAAAGATTGCGGTTAAAGAAGCAAAGAGGGCTGCGCCTAAAGCAAAGAATCTCCAATCAATCATACAAGGTAAATCATAACTTCGGGCACGAATGGGAGACAACAAAGATTTGAAACGAGATCCGAATTGATATGAAGTTGGGCATTGTGCCTGAAGAAATCTATAATTGTAAATTTAAACCCATGTTGGATGCTAACGGGCGGCCAATTTCTTTTACAACAACGTTCCCATTTCGATGGCATTTGGAAAAAATTTAAGATGGTCAGCCGAATTCGAGGTTGAAAAAATGTTTTGTAAGTCTCCCTGAGTTCCCAACGGTAAAAATGATCAAGCCAAAAACCGAGCGCAAAAAAATCCGAGCGCCGTTGCAAGAATGCAAAGGATGGGAGTACCAGCGCCATACGCTAAAGCGGCAAAAGTTTTCCCAGAACTTAGAAGCTGGATAAACTGTAAACCAAAACCCGAAAATGTCGTGAATCCGCCACAGAATCCTACTATGATTCCTAGTCTAACTGGATCGGCAGCCAGGTCCTTTTGCATTCCAGTTGATAGAACCAATCCAGCAATCAAACATCCCACAATATTGATCACTAGTGTTCCGTACGGAAATGAAAAATGGAATTTTGCAATCCACGCATCGATTGCAAACCGAAGCCCAACTCCCAGAGCGCCTAGTGAAATTACTATTAGCCACGACATAAATCGATTTTCTCATGGTGATCAGAATTGTCACGGATAATATGAAGAAGCACGGAAACTATTTTCTTCATGCCACTAGGATTTGCATCTAAAGTGAAACTTACTTTTGATTTCGCCATCGCTCTATAATTTTTGTAAGTTTCCCCAGCTCCTGATTAGCTTGCTCTAAATTTTTAGATCGTGAAATTCTTTGACTTGTAAGTTTCAAAAGATCCGTATCGACGTCGCTGTTAGTCCCGTGTTCCACTTGCTTTGCCATCGCCAAGAGCTCATTTGCTGCTTTTTTCCCGTTATCCAGCTCACCTTTGTCTAACGCCTCTTTAATTTTCACATAATGTGCCTCATAGCGATTTAGATTCCATTCCGCAGAACGCGAAAAAGCGGACGAAGTAAAACTAATTATCCCAAGAAATAAGACGCTAAGGATTTTTTTCCTCATATGATTCTCCATTCTTTAAGTAGTTTTATGAATATGATTTTTTTCCTTAATTGCCAGCTGAAATACTTTTAGGGCCGAGGTAACATTTAAAGTACTAATTAATATCGCTACAACCAAATCAGGCCAATTAGAATTAAGATAAATAACTCCAAATCCCGCTCCCATCACGGCGATATTTCCGATGGCGTCGTTTCTCGAGCAGAGCCATACAGATTGTAGATTGCTATCACCTTCTCGA
>CAZCFY010000023.1:0-13708 GCA_964498095.1 uncultured Bdellovibrionales bacterium
CGTTTAAAGGCATCGAAGATGGCCTTTTCCAGCATGTCCCGAGTTTCCTGGTTTAATGGGTGAGCAATATCGCGAAAGGTATTGTCTTTCTTCTTTTTACTGGGCATCGCCACAAAAAGGCCGTCATTACCTTCGATGATTTTAAGGTCGCGAACCACGAAACACTCGTCAATCGTAATGGTAACGTAGGCTTTTAAGCGGTCTTCATTGACCAATATCACTTTAACATCGGTGATCGTCATTTCGTCCTCCTCAACGCTGCGAATAATCCGCTGCACACAGATCGCCACCTATACCATCGGCTAGTTTTCCTTAGGACTTTAGTGCTTTCTTCTATTCCAGTGACTCATTTTGATACAGTTATGGTTATGAAAAACATCAATAAAATACTCATCCTCTTTGTGGCTCTATTAGTAACTCAAGACGCTTGGTCGCAACGCCGAACTCGTTCGGGCGGTGGTAGTACTTACGGCGGCGGTTCCAGTTATGATTCTGGTTCAGCATCTACGCCGATTGAGACTACTTATTCTTCCGAAAGTTCTAGCGGGGGATCGGCTTGGGCGATTGGTCTGGCCTCTAGCGAGACGCTGCTCATGACAAACGACACGGTTATTTCCGGTGTTTACAACATAAATGACAACATGGCTGTTCAAGGCTTTTTTTATTACGCAAAAGACGCAACTAACGACAAGAATTCGTTAGGGGCGCTTTTTAAATATACGGTCGCGGGTAACGAAATGACGGGCTTTCACGTCGGTGGCGGTTTAGCTTTCGGAAAAACTTCGTCGAGCTATTCTTTTACAAACTTACAAGGTGTTGGCGGTTTTCACTTTCGCATTCATAAGCGCGTTTCCATCCATGTCGATGGCGGACTAACGATTTCTAACTATGACAATGCCCAGGGAAAACAATCTGGCACCTTCATTACGGGTGCGTCTGACCACTTCGGCGTAAGTTTGCTTTACGCGCTCTAAACAACCTGCGGGGTTTCGCCCGTTTCAAAGCAAGGCCGTATCGATAGTGCGGCCTTAATTTTTTACGAATTTAAGCTGCAGATCGTGAATGACGGAGTTTAACAAAACCTCTTCTTCTTTGGACAAGTTGCTTTTGGTTTTGTCCTGAAGAACTTTTAATAAATCGATATTAAACTTTGCCATTTTAATATCTTTTTCAGTTTTGTTAGTCATGGGATTGGGGGCTAAGCCCAGTGCCATCGCGGCCGATGAGCCAATGGATAAAATCAATGTCGCGAAGGATGCTTGAAGTTCTTCTTGCGTCATAAAAACCTCACCTTATTAAATCGGGTAGTAACCCACCAATTTATGAATACGTTTATGAATCGGTGGCTGGACGCTAAAATAGCGACCCCAATTGCCGACCGTCAAGGGGTTAACAATAAAAAGATGTCCCAAAGAAAAAGGGATTTCTGGTGGCTGGGTTTTAGCATAGGAATCTAATTTTATAAGCGCATAAGCCAATTGAATGGGGTTATCTAACCACTGGCAAGCAAGCGCGTCGGCGTTTAAATAACTTTTTCGGCCAATATTTAAGCGAATCGCAAATACCGCAAGCGGCGCAAAAAAACTAAAAACGAGGCGATTGATAAAAGGTGGCTTACTTGGCGTGGACTGATTTTCCGTAAGACTTAAAAAGGCCGTCGCCAAGACCGCTCCAACCATGGCGGGCAAGATTTCTCGTCGCTTGATGAAAGCCAATTGCTGAGCAAAAACAGCCTCAATTTCGCTCTCGGAAAGAGTTTTCACCAGTCCTGAAGTCACAAACAACGAAATGTTTTCTGCTCTGATTCCGGCCGTAAACAGCGTTGGGAAGGACGTATTGATCATGTAGAGTTTGGGGGCTTGAACTTTTGCCCGCACGGCCATGCGTTCGAGGGTTAAACCCAAACCCCAGGGGTCCTGTCCTTCGAGGCGGCGCGAGTTAAAAATGGTAAGCGCAATATGATTGGCCACAGTGTAAATTACGTAGATTAAGCTGAAGGCCAAGATGATCGCGAAAAGAGCACCCTGGCGCCCCCCTAACCAATGTCCAAACATCCCGATTAAAGTTACAAATGAAGCGCCGAAAAACCCAACTTTGATATAGTTTGCCATGTTTCAAATCTACTTCAATGGCTCCTTTAATGACAAGACTTCGGCGGGGCGGCAAGAGGTCTTTTCCCTTGGAGAATTGGGAATCCAACGAGGAAAATAAGAGAACAACTAGGAGGCTACCTAAATGGAAGTGGATGTTCTCGCTCTAAATGCACAAATCAAGCAAGAAAGCCGGTTCGTGCAAAAAATGATCGATGAGGTTGGTAAAGTTATTGTTGGGCAAAAAGAAATGGTTGAAGGAATATTGATGGGGCTTCTCACCGGCGGCCACGTTTTGCTAGAGGGGGTACCGGGACTGGCGAAAACTTTAACGATTTCGACGATCGCAAAATCCATTTCGCTAGATTTTCACCGCATTCAGTTTACTCCGGACTTGTTACCTTCGGATCTTGTAGGGACGATGATTTTTAATCAGAAAACCGGGGAGTTTACGCCGAAGTTAGGTCCAATATTTACCAACATTGTACTGGCCGACGAAATTAACCGCGCGCCCGCAAAAGTGCAGTCCGCTCTCTTAGAGTGTATGGAAGAAAAACAAGTCACTATTGGCGATAAAACGCATCCGCTCCCGGCGCCTTTTTTGGTTTTAGCGACACAAAACCCCCTAGAGCAAGAGGGAACATACCCGCTTCCGGAAGCGCAGATGGACCGTTTTCTTTTTAAGATTATCGTCAATTACCCGCAGAAAAACGAAGAAATGGAAATTTTAAACCGCATGTCTAAAAGCGAGAAACCGCAAATCCAGTCGGTAATCACTAAAGAAGAACTACTTGGTGCAAAAAAACGGCTTGATGATATTTACCTCGAAGACAAATTAAAAAATTACATCGTTGATATCGTGCTCTCGACACGCGAACCGCGCCGTTATGGACTGGCTTCCATCGAGAATTTAATTTCCGTTGGCTGTTCACCGCGGGCAACAATTAGCCTCACGCGCGCCTCAAAAGCCCATGCTTACTTGCGCTCGCGCGGCTACGTAACCGCCGAAGACGTTAAAGCTATAGCTTATAATGTGCTTCGCCACCGTTTTGTGATGTCTTATGAGGCTGAGGCTGAAGACATGACGGCGGACAATGTGATAAAAGAAATTTTTGATCATGTAGAGGTAAGTTAGTTTGTGTCACTACCTCCGGAGATTTTAAAAAAAGTAAAACTTCTGGAAATTCAAACCCGAAAACTCGTCAACAATTTATTTTCGGGAGAATACCATACGGCTTTTAAAGGGCAGGGGATTACTTTTTCTGACTTTCGCGAATATATTCCCGGCGATGATATCCGCAGCATTTCGTGGACGCTCACGGCCCGGGCCGAAAAGCCTTATATTAAAAAATTTGATGAAGAGCGGGAGCTTACTTTAATGCTCGCGGTGGACGTGAGTGCTTCCAGTGACTTTGGGTCGGCAAAATATTTTAAAGGGGAAGTCATTAATCATCTGGCCGCGCTTATGAGTTTTTCGGCCGCCAAAAATAAGGACCGTATCGGACTTTGTTTGTTCTCCGATCAGGTGGAGCATTATGTGCCGCCAACCAAAGGCCACGGGCAGGTGCAGCGGATTTTGCGAGATCTATATTACTTTAAACCGCGTCACAGTAAAACACGTATTGCTTCGGCGATTGAATATCTGCAGGGGCTTTTGAAAAAGCGCGCGACGGTATTCCTGTTTAGTGATTTTTTAGACGATAACTTTGCCGACGCCTTAAAAACATTTTGTAAAAAACACGAAGTTATTGCGGTTGTCGTGCGTGACCCAGTAGAGCAGAATCTTCCGGACATGGGTCTAATTACTCTTCAGGATCCGGAAAGTGGTGACACCGTTGTGGTCGATACTTCTGACCGCGGATTTCGCCAGGCCTATCAAGCCGAAATGGAACGGCGAAAAAAGCGCTGTGACGAGCAGCTACTAAAAGCCCGTGTTGACCGCATTGATGTGTTTAATCCCAATGATATCGTCACGCCGTTAGTAAATTTTTTTAAAAGGCATAAACGTCGATGAGCCAAGATCCCGTTTGGAAATGCGAACCCAAGTTTGAAAATCCCGAAATCACGGTCGGCGAAATTTATAGCGTTACCTGCGAAGGTGCGCAGATGGCTTGGAAAAAACCTGAACTTGAAGTCGTCATGCCGCAAGATTTTAAATATCACTTTCACGTGACAACCTTTGACGAAGTTACGCCGCAAAAAATAAAATTCTCCGCCGTCACCTATAAAACGGGTCAATATAAGCTCACGGATCAAATTGTAATTACCGATGGCGAGAACAAAATTAATTTGTCGCCGTGGGACTTAAAGGTGGCCTCGGTCATAGAACCGCAAAATGGTGAAGAACCAAAACCTTTTGGTCCCTTTGGGCCCTTTCAATTGGAATGGCCGCTGTGGATGTGGGTTGCGCTTGGAGTTTTTGTAATAAGTATTTTAAGCACGGCTCTAATATTTATTTGGGATCAACAGCGCCGGCGCAAATGGGCCTTTTGGGTAGCCGAATATACGACGGCACTTTCACCTTACCACCAATTCTATAAAGATTTTCGCCGCCTCTCCCGTCTTTCACAGCCGACGCCAGATGATTTGAGTAAGCTGGAAGAGTCCTTTAGGCTTTATTTTTTGCGTGAGCTAAAAGTCCCTACGCTTAACGAGCCGGCGGACTGGGTGTTAAAGTGGCTGCGAAAAAAGAATCCCATGTTGTCAAAAAACCTAAGGCCCGAATTGCACATGGTGTACCGTGAACTAGCGCGGGCGAAAAAAACAAATTTTTCGCCGGATGATTTTGAGCAACTTACCCGTAAATGCCAGCAAATCGTCGATCGGGTGTTCGATGGATTAAAAGAGGGGAACGCATGAGTATCGCTTCCTTTTGGGCGTTTTTACTTTTGTTACCGTTGGGCGGAATAGTTTTTTATACTTATTGGCGCCGCACGCCCGAGTTTGGCAGTTTGCAGTTTAGTCATATTGGCGAATATGTTAAGCGCTTTAAGACCGTGCGAACGCGCTTAACTCCTTTGCCGAAGTATTTAAAATACACCGCGCTCTTGTTGGCCATAATTGCATTGGCGCGACCGCAACAAGCCAACGATAAATTTAACCGGAATGTCGAGGGGATCGACATTATGATTTCACTGGATGTATCTGATAGTATGCTTATCGAAGACATGCTTCCGGATAACCGCATGGAGTCGTCTAAGCGTGTTATTCGCGATTTTATTAAGGGCCGGGTTTCTGACCGGATTGGGTTGGTGGTTTTTTCTGGCGAAGCTTACACGCGTGTTCCGCTCACCTTAGATTACGCCATATTGCTCGACAGTCTTTCAAAAGTAGTAACTACCCGAAATATAAAAATGGGTACGGCGATTGGTGTGGCGTTAGCATCTGCGGTAGGCCGTCTCAAAGATTCTACGGCGAAAACTCGCGTAATTATTTTGGCGACGGATGGAGAAAACAATTCGGGTACGGTAGATCCGATGACGGCGTTACAAATCGCCAAGGGTTATGGGATTCGGGTTTATACAATTGGTATGGGAAAAGACGGTGATGCGCAATTGCCCATTATTACTAAGGGCCCCGGAGGCATGGATATTAAACGCTACCAGCCCATTCACAGTAAAATTAATGATGAGTTACTCACCCAACTGGCCGAAGAAACAGGTGGTAAATATTATCGTGCGGTTACCACCGATGCGCTCGCGGGTGTGTTTAAAGAAATTAATCGCCTAGAAAAAACCAAAGTGGAAATTACCCATTACACGCGTTATGCCGAACTTTTTCCGTGGTACTTGCGGTGGGCCCTTATCTTATATTTAGCAGCGGCTTTTCTTGGCGCTACCTGGCTTCGGAGGTCGGTCTAATGTTTCGTTTCGAAAACAGTTCGGCCTTTTATTGGCTGTGGGTCGCGGCAGTCCTCGTGGTTGTGTATTGGTATTTTTCTCTACGTATCGATAAGAAATTAAAGGCGGCCATCAATCCCCGGTTGTTACCGTTTCTTACGCAATCGGCGAGTGTGTGGCGGCAACGTCTAAAGTTTACCCTTCAAGTTTTGGTGATCATTGGTTTTATTTTTGCGTTGGCGCGTCCGCAAATGGGGACGGGCACGCGCGAAATAAAAAGCGAGGGGACCGAAATCGTGTTTATGGTCGATGTTTCTACCAGCATGCTGGCGCAGGATTTGCGGCCTTCACGGTTAGATTTTGCCAAAAAGGAGTTAAATAGGCTCGTAGATTCTCTGGGTGGTGATAAGGTGGGGCTTGTTGCCTTCGCGGGTTCGGCCGCGCTTTTGGCGCCGATGACCAACGATAAGTCTGCAATTAAAATGCTAATCGAAGGTTTAAATAACGAATCTGTTTCCACGCAAGGAACTTTTTTTGAGCAGGGCCTAAAAACCGCATGGGATGTTTTTAAACGGAATCAAAATGATAAAGAAGAGTCCGTCGCCACGAAGTTGGTAATTATAGCTTCCGACGGCGAAGACAATGAGCCGGGGGCCATTAAAGTGGCCGAAGAAATGGCGCAAGAAGGAATAAAAATTTTCGCCTTAGGCTTTGGGAGCGAAGAGGGTGGCACTATCCCGCTCATTAATGGTATAAAACGCGACCGCAGCGGCAGCGAAGTGGTGAGCAAATTTACTCCGGATGCGCTTCGCAAGCTGGCCGAGACCGGTGGTGGCAGCTTTTATCATGTGACTTTTGGTAACGACGCCGTCCTCCAAATGAAAGCGGATATTGGTAAATTGCAAAAAGCGCAATTTGATTCTCTGGTGCAAACGGAATATGCGGAGAAATTTCAGACCTTACTTTTAATTGCAATTGTCTTTGCGATGATCGAACTGCTGCTTACCGAGCGGCGCACTGGCAACGTGATTTGGCGGGGACGCTTTGGAGGAACGGTCTAATGCGAGTTTTGATTTTTATTCTTTTGAGTACTAGCGTTTTCGCCAGTGATCCACGTTCCGTTTATAGTAACCGGTCGGGAATTAAAACGCTCATGGATAATAAAGCCAACTCCGCGCAAAATGAATTTTTAAAGGCGCTCGAAACTGAGCCGCAAGAGGCGCGGCTGCACTTAAATTTAGGGATGGCGTATCAGGCAACTAAGGACTTGGACCGCGCTTTAAAAGAATACCAAACGGCTTTGCGCTTTGCTAATAATGACGAAGTAAAATTTTATGCTAATTTTAATGCCGGACAGGTAGCCTCAGCCAAAAATATAGACTTGGCGTTACGCTACTATCAGCAGGCGCTAAATTACCGGCCTGACTCTATCGAGACAAAACACAATATTGAACTTCTTTTTCAAAGTAAAAGCGGCGGTGGCGGCGAGGGTAACGAAAAGGATAAAGATCCCAAGGACGACGGCGAAGACAAGGGTCAGGACCGCACCAACCAACAAAGTAATGAGCCGCAACCGTATAAAGGCAAAGATCTTACTCCCCAGGACGTACAAAATATTCTCGACGAACTTAAAAACCAAGATCAAAAGGTCCGGGCTAAAGAAAATAGCGCCGGCAAAGACCGCAGCCTCGACAAGGACTGGTAACCGCTAAAAGGTTCCAGGTTCTTTTTGGTAGCAATGGTGCGTTACCAAAAAGAACCTGGAACCTTTTGGTTGAGAGTTGCGTCAAAAAGCGAAGGCGATTAGGACCGTATTAATTTTAAGCGACTTTAAATCTACTTCTGAGGGCTCTTCCAAAAAGCTAATGGCGTTAATGGTGATTCCCCAGGGGCGGTATTGAAGGCGCACACCAAGAGAACCAAAGCCCGTTTTTAGAAAAACTTTATTTTGAGTGCCGCCGGCGGAGCAGGTCGGAGAAGACTGACCTGGAAGACTGCCGGAAATAGTCGTTTCGGTAACGGTATAATCAAAACAGTCGCTATCGGCAAAAGTGGTGAGTCCGATGAAGTAAGGATTTACGACAAAGCCGCCGAACTTTAATCCGACTTGCATTCCTAGGGCGAGCGCCGGAAAGTTCGGTGCTGTCTTCATTTTGAAATCATCGGTAGTTGTGTTGGAAGAGTCTACTTGCACGACCCGTTGAGACATAGTTGTTTGATTCGCGGAGCCGCCAAGTAGAAGGCCAAGAGTAAAAAAATCAGATTCGCTGCCACCAATGAGGGTCCAATTTAATCCCGCACTGATACTTGTCGCATCGGCTTCGATATCGCGCATCGAGGTTGTGTTACAAAAAGGTGAGCATGTCAGATTGGTGTAAGAAAATTCGCCGGAGATTTTATTGTAAACTCCGAGAAGATAAAATCCCCAGGTGTCGGAAAATGCTTTGTTATAAGAAAGTGACCCGCCATTACCTTTGATTTCCCCTTGGGTGTGAAATCCCGCATTGTCGCCGCTGGCTGTGCCTGTAAACGGGGCGTACTGGACCGTGTATTGGCTCTCGCCGCCTTTCATGTAAAGCATGGGAAGGGGTGGGCTAGTCATGATCGCGTTATTGGCGTAAGAGAGGGCCTGTAAACCAAAAGCGGCTTCGTGAAAAGCTTCCGCCTTTATAATGGAAATTAAACTAATAACCAGGACGCCATACTTTAGTCGTTGCTGCACGCCGCCTCCCTCTTGGACATTGAAATTCGATTGGCGTAAAATATCAAGATGCTTTTGCAGCTCATTGCCTTTCTAAGTTTAAGCCTGGCTCAGGCAGAAATAAAATTCGAAGCGATCGTCGAGCCGGCGGTTGTTGGCATTGGGCAACCTTTTAATTTATTCGTAAATATCAGTTCCTCTGGTGACTCGCTTAACGTCGCTGATCCGCAATTGCCGCGCATCTCGGGATTAAATTTAATTGGGCAGCGGCAGGAGTCACAAACGATAAGGCGTTTTGAGGGTGGACAATTTAAAGCCATTCAATCACGTAATTATGTTTTTACTTATGTCGCGATGACGGCGGGCTCCTTTACAATCTCGCCGATTCGTATTCGCGTTAATGGCGGCGAAAAGACTATGTCTTCTACGCCATTTCATGTGAGTGATACGGCGCCTCCGGGCCCTGGTGCGCCACCGCCAGAAGAGGAGCAATTTTTTCCATCCGACGATGACGGCGGTCAACAGATGGAGCGCATGGAAGAACTTTTTAATCAGATGCTTCGCCGTAATGGGGACCCGCGCTTACAAAGACCAACGCAAGAGGCACCCGACACGCAGGGATTTTTTATTCAAGTCGAACTTGATAAAACAAAAGCGTATGTAGGCGAACAAATCAGTGCCAGTTGGTATCTCTACACGCGGGGCCAAGTGCGCGACATTGACACGTTAAAATATCCCGATCTCAATGGTTTTTGGAAAGAAGATATTGAGGTGGCAACGCGGCTTAATTTTGAACAGGTAAACTTACGGGGAGTAACTTATAACCGTGCCCTCCTCGTGTCCTTTGCGCTCTATCCTATTAAAGCGGGTACGGCGGTTATTGATCCGTACACCGCTAAGTGCACGATTATTTCCATGGACGGACTTAATTTATTTGGACTGGCCAAACCTCAAGTGCTGACGCGTTCAAGCCCAGCGGTAAAAATAGAAGTGTTGCCAGTCCCCGAAGCTAATCGGCCACCTGATTTTTCGGGTGCCACAGGGCAGTTTAACATGTTTGCGAGTATTGATGCGGGTTCGTTTAAAACAAATACGCCCTTTTTCTACCGCTTAAAATTTGAGGGCAAAGGCAACGCAAAAATTATCGAGCTGCCAAAAATAGAAAATGCCGAGGGTCTAGAGCTTTATGACAAAAAGGCGACGACGGGTTTCGAAAAAAACGGCACTTCGCGAAAAGAGTTTGAACTTACTTTTATTCCACGCAAAGCCGGGGAAATTACGATTCCAAAAATTTCCTTGAGCTTTTTTAATCCCCAAACAAAAACTTTCTACCGCAAGGAGACGGATTCAATCCCCATTAACGTAGAGCTTGCCAAGGACGATCCTGGTGTCGCGCCAAAAAAGATGCAGGAAAAGGGCGAAGAAGTACTGACAACAGCGCTCCCGCAAATCGTTACGGAGTTTCGGCGGCCAATCCAATGGGGAAACTTCCTAAACTTTTACACCTGGGCGGCGGCGTATGGATTTTCGATTTTATTATTAATCGGAAAAGCCGGGCGCGAGCTGGGATGGTGGGAAAAAGAAATTACACTTGAAACCAAATTTAAAGGCCGCGTGAAGAATATCTATAGCTTAGTGGCAAAGGACAATTGGCGTAAAGTGGGACAGGAGATTATTAATACGATTTATTTTGTGCTAGGCGAAATCACCGGTTTAGGTGGCGCTTCTTATGAAATGGAGCGAATGCTTGCGGAAGCTCCGCCAAGTATCCGCTCCGAACTTGCCGAGCCGTTGAAAAAGCTTTTGAATGAGGCGGAGATTTTAGGATTTGCTCCCGAGGCCGCCGTTGGCCCAAGAAAAGATAAGGCGAACCTTAAGCGCCTAATCACTGAAATGGAAAAGGTTTTAAGCCGAGGAATTAGTTTGCATCGCTGAGGAATTGCGGTTCCACCTCTGCCGTCATGACGGGCATGCGAAGCTGCTATGGGACACTTCCACGGGCAGCGGAGCGAATGTGCAATCGAGGACCTCCGCTGCGGAAGTGAAATCTGGAAAAGCTCCGCGCGCCCACTAGAAAACTAAACTCAGAATTCTTTGCGCACAACATAATAATTTAGTATACAAGGGGCTGGTTGGCACTAGTGACGAAGACTAAGCCTTTGCCTACGTCTAATTCTAAATCGAGGGGCCGAAGTGGAAATTTCACAATTTGCCGAGTCCATCCTTTTTGGAAAAACTCTCGAGGAAAAGTTAATTTCTCCCCAAGGTGGTTGGACGGATGAAAGCCCCACTCTCCTCGTCGCCATGCCAGAGGAGCCTGGGCGCACGACACTCCTCACACCAGTTTACCGCCGCAATGGTAAATTTGATTTTCCTAAAGTAAATTCTTTTGGCGAATCCAAACAACGTGCCAAAGCGCTACATTACTTCGCCAATCACGAGCTGGAAGCCATGGAGTTAATGGCGTTAGCCTTACTTAAGTTTTCCGATGCGCCGAAAACCTACCGCTTAGCCCTGACGGGAATTATTACCGAAGAACAAAAGCATCTTAAACTCTACTTAAAGCGCATGCGGGAGCTGGGAATTAATTTTGGTGATCATCCCGTGAGTGGATTTTTTTGGAAATCATTAGCGAAAGTGGATAGCTTAAAAAGGTTTACGGCGGCGATGAATCTGACTTTGGAGCAGGCGAACTTGGATCACTGTATTTTCTTTCGCGATATCTTTTCGCAGGTCGGGGATCATGAATCGGCCGCCATCATGGGCGAAGTCTTAACTGATGAGATAGGCCATGTTCGTCACGGTGTAAATTGGTTTAAGCGGTGGCAAGAAAACGAGAGTCTGTGGAACAGTTATTTGCAGGAGCTTCCTCCGGAAATTACTCCGGCGCGCGCGCGCGGCAGAATATTTTCTTCGGTGGTGCGCCAAGAGGCGGGGTTTGACGTTGATTTTATAAATAACGTTGAGGTCTATACGCACTCTAAGGGGCGCGTTCCCGATCTTTTCTATTTTTATCCCTTCGTAGAGTATGAATTAGCTTTGGGCCCTCACGGAATAAATATACCAAGAAAGATGTATCAGCTTAAAACTGATCTCGAAGTTTTACCGGCCTTTATCGCTAAAACCGATGATTTGGTGGCAGTAGAAAAAACGCCGAGCTTGGAGTTTTTACAGAACATTAAATCGGCGGGTTTTTCACTTCCTCAGTTTCTGAAACTCGATGAGGCGTTCGCCAAATCGGGCCGGCGTATAAGAGAGTTTAAACCGTGGGGCTGGTGCTATCATACTTTGGCTCTGCAAAAGAAGTTAGATCTGACTGTGCCGAATCAAAACGACATAAATTTTTACAATAAACTCTACGCAAAAACTTTTAGTTTAGAAATTTTGCGCGAAAGCAAGTTATGTGCGCCGGAAATTATTGGTTCTCTGGCGTCCACGGAAGATGAAGTCATTGAGAAAATAAAAATTCTTCAGGCGAAGAACTATAATGTGGTTATAAAGGCCGTACTGGGGGCCTCGGGGCAAAATCAAATTCAGATAAAAGATAAATTAGATGAACGCCAAGGGCTGTGGCTTCGGCGGTTACTCAAGGAACAGGGTGGTGTGATCGTTGAACCTTGGTTAAACCGCGAATTTGATTTTTCAATGCAAGTAAGGGTTTTTCCCAATGGCCAAAGTAAGTTTCTAGGCTATGCGCGATTTATTTCCGACGAAACGGGAAAATACCGTGGGGCTTGGCTAGGCGGTTTTGAAAAGAATTTAACCAAAGAGCAAATTATTTTTATCAATAATGCGGGATTAAGGGAGCTTACGCAAAAATTAACTGCCATCGTCGCCGCAAGACTTGCGGAAAAGAAGTATGTGGGTACGGCGGGAATTGACTGCTTTGTTTACCGCGACCAACAGAACCAATTAAGAATAAAACCCTTAGTAGAGATAAATGTGCGCAGTAATATGGGCGAGGTGACAGTAAATTTTAGCCGTCGCTTGGTTTCGCGGCGCCCGGGCCTGTGGGTTATTTTGGGGATGCATGAACTAAAAAAAATAGGATTTAATAGTTTTAAAGAGCTGGCCTTAGATTTCCGCACCCGATTTCCTTTGAGGATGAGTGGGGGATTAATAGAAAGTGGAGTTTTATTTACCAATGATCCCGAACAGGCCGAAGGTTATTTGAGTTTAATTTTTGCCGCCGCAAACACTGAAGAAATCAAAAATCATATTTTACGACCCATTGGAGTCCGTCAATAGGGCCCCGTAGCGCCACTTCAGCCATTGTCAAATGCAGAAGTTTCTACTATCTTAAAGTGGATACAAGCGGGCGCGCTTAACAACTAAGGATACTCAACATGCTTAAATATTTACTTGTCATCATTGCGGCGAGCACTATTGCGTGCGAAAAGAAAACAGTTCAAATAAATACCGAGCAAGAAAAAATTATTTACGCTATGGGCGTGCAAACGGCGAGTGACTTAAGTACGTTTATCCAATCAGATAAGGATTTAGAAATTTATTATGCGGGACTTAAGGATCAGGTGCAGAAAAAACCTATTCGTTTTAAGCCGGCCGAATATCTGCATAAAATGAGCGAAGTTCGCCAGGCTAAGGTAGAAGCCGAAGTGAAAAATCAAAATGCCGAAAGCGCCAAGTATTTAGATGAAATGTCTAAGGTTCCGGGCGCCGTAAAAAGGTCCTCAGGTATTATTGTTCTTTCGGAAACTCCGGGAAAAGGAAAGTCCCCAAAGGAAACAGATAAGGTAAAAATTCATTACGTAGGATCTCTCCCAGATGGAAATAAATTTGATAGTACAGTTGACCGCAACCAGCCGGTCCAATTTACTTTGGCCAGCGGCATTCCTTGTTGGAATGAAGTCCTAAAGCAAATGCGCGAAGGCGGAAAAGCTAAGGTCGTGTGTCCGCCGAAGCTCGCTTACGGCGATGAGGGAATTCCACCCATGATTCCCGCGGGTGCAGCTTTAACCTTTGATATTGAACTTCTCGAGGTCGCGGCTGAAAGTCAAAAACCCGCAGCCGCTGCCCCAGCTCCGGCCAAGGCCGCAGTGGCCCCAACCAAGACCAAG
>CAZCFY010000023.1:13808-47790 GCA_964498095.1 uncultured Bdellovibrionales bacterium
CCAAGGCCGCAGTGGCCCCAACCAAGACCAAGACCGCCGTGGCTCCAACCAAGACCAAGGCCGCCGTGGCTCCAACCAAGACCAAGGCCAAGCTTTCTAAGAAAAATGCCGTACCTACGAAACCAAAAAAGAAATAATTTATCTTTTCGTCGAGTTGTTCCCTCGGCGTATTATACCGATACAATCATGTGGAAAAGATTTATAAAACTACAGTCATTTTCCTGCTCTTAATGCTCAGCGTACGCGCGCATGCAGAAGGCGCCGCCGCGCAATTTGGAATTATCGGCGGCTATAGCGTGCCTGATGCCGACAACACTAACCCGCATCAGCTCTATGGGGTAAAGGGATCCGCGAATATGAGTGGCGCGCTCGGGCTTGGCGGCTATTATATTTTAACCGGTTCCGCTGAAGGCGCCGGTGGTGGAAATACGCGCTGGGACTATTCGCTTCATGGCGTAGAACTCAATTATGCTCTAAATGGCGGAATGACCTATCTTGGTTTTCGCGTCGGACTTTCTAAAGTCAACACGCAACAGTCGGGAGTAGATTTACTCTTCTCACCTTACCATTATGGTTTTGTAATAGGGCATGATTACCCGGTATGGGGCCCCATGCATATCGGTTTTGAGGGGTCTTACCTGCGCATCGAAAACTCATCGACCACTACTGGGGGCACAAGCTACATCATCGACAAATCGAACGTTATGAACTTTTTGCTTTCGATCACCTTCCGATTGTAAGATAGAGTCAATGATTCACTTGCCCCACCTTATAGAAGACCTCGGATTTATTCTTGTCACCGCTGCCGCCGTGACGGTTCTTTTTAGAAAACTAAAACAACCTGTCGTCTTAGGTTATCTTATCGCTGGTTTTTTGTTGGGGCCCAACTTTCCTTTTTTTCCCTCGATAAAAGACCGCGCCAGTATTTCTATTTGGGCGGAAATTGGTGTCATTTTTATGTTATTTGGTCTTGGTCTTGAATTTAGTTTCAAGAAGCTAACCAATGTTGGCCGAACGGCTTCTATCGCGGGAACATTTGAAATTCTATTTATGCTCACGATGGGATTTGTCACTGGGCAAATTTTAGACTGGTCAACGATGGATAGTATTTTTTTAGGCGGAATCATTTCAATTTCGTCCACAACTGTTGTCGTGCGCGCCATTAGCGAATTGGGATTAAAGGGAAGAAATTTTGTCTCGTTGGTCTATGGACTTCTTGTTGTTGAGGACGTAATCGCCGTCTTGCTCCTCGTGTTGTTGTCCTCCGTTGCCATCACTCAGACACTTTCAGGCCTGGATCTTATCAAGTCAGGCGCCAGACTTATTTTCTTTTTAGTACTTTGGTTTTTACTGGGGATATATTTGCTCCCTGTTCTTCTAAGAAGACTTAAAAATGTTATGTCAGACGAGACAACATTGATTATTTCCATCGCCTTATGTTTGACGATGGTTATGATTGCGGTCAGGGTAGGTTTCTCGCCGGCCCTAGGAGCCTTCGTCATGGGATCAATACTTGCAGAAACACGCGAGGGAAACCGCATAGAGCGCCTCCTTACTCCCGTGAAAGATTTATTCTCAGCAATATTTTTTGTTTCCGTCGGCATGTTGATAGACCCAAAAGTCATAGGGGAATCTTACGGGACAATTGGTTTAATTTCTTTGGTTACGATCGTTGGAAAATTTGTCGGAGTCTCTACGGGATCGCTAATTGCCGGGCGGAGTTTGCGAAATTCCGTACAGGCGGGGATGAGCCTGGCGCAAATCGGAGAGTTTTCTTTTATCATTGCCACTCTTGGGATGACGCTTAAAGTGACCAGTGACTTTCTTTATCCCATTGCGGTTGCTGTCTCCGCGACTACCACCTTCGTGGCACCCTATCTTATTCGTTCTGCTGACAATTTCTATGGCTGGTTAGATAAACATTTGCCGGGATTTATTCGTGCACAATTATCCATTTATGAATCCAGCATGGCGACAACGCAGGATCTGGGGCTCATTGGTCTTTTCTGGAAGGAATACGGCCGAAAAATATTTTTAAATTCCGTTATAGTGATCGCTTTTACTATAACGTTTAGTCAATTTGCCGAGCGCCGCGATTTACTGGCAAACATTCCCCAGAGTGGGCTCATTTTGTGCCTTGTCACTCTTGTGGTCACCAGTCCTTTTTTATGGGCCATTGTTTTTGGTGCTCCGTCCGTTCCTGTCCAGGGTGGCCCGTTAAGGCAACGTGAATTTGGAATTTCAATTATACGCTTTCTTATCGGCGCCGCGATGACAGGATTTGTGATTGGCGAATTTACTTCGGTCCTTGCGGCATCAGGCTTGGGGCTTATTTTGTTTGCCGCAGCCGGTGCCTTTTTCTTTAGTGGATTTTCCGCCCCTCTTTACAAGCGCATTGAGGACCGCTTTTTGGTAAATTTAAAAGAAAAAGAACGCGAGGAATTTAAAAAGCGCGAGAAACTTTCGAGCTTAGCGCCTTGGAATTCAACCTTAGTTGAATATACGGTTTCGCCAAATTCAAAGTTAATTGCGAAGACTTTACAGCAAGCCCGTATCAAAGAAGAATATGGCGTTATGATCGCAATGATTGAGCGTGGTGGGCGCCTGATTTCGCCGCCATCGCGTGATGAGTTGATTTTGCCTTTTGATAAATTATTTCTAATTGGTACCGAAGAAATGCTGACCAAGGCTGCTGCCGTAATAGAAACGCCATTTAGTGGAGAGTCTAATTTTGAGTCTGACGATTTTGGCTTAACGGCCGTGAGACTTTCAAGTACGAGTCAGTTTGTTGAAAAGCCAATTCGCGAGTGCGGCATCCGCGAAGTCGCCGACGGACTTATCGTCGGCTTAGAGAGAAACGGCGAGAAAATTTTAAACCCCAACTCGTCCATGGTCCTAAAACCCGACGATGTCATCTGGGTCGTCGGCGACGCCGTAAAAGTCAGAAGCCTTGTTTAGGTAACAGTTCCCTTTCCTCGATGTGTTGCATCGAGGAAAGGGAACTGTTACCTTTTATTTTATATCGAAAAGAGTTACAATTTATTACGAATGGAAAAGCTTTCTGTATTTGCGTTTACGGATTACAAGAAGTTTCTGAACTCAAGGCTAAAGGATAGTTGGGGATTGATCACGAAGATTGCCGAGGCGGCAGGCTGTCAACGCGCCTATCTTTCGCGGGTACTTAATGACTCTGTACATCTCACTCCCGATCATGCCTACGGCATTGCCGGCTTTTTTGAACTCAGTCCAACGGAAAGCGAATTTTTTATGGCCCTTGTGGAGCATGCGCGGGCCGGTTCAAAAAAATACCGTGAACACATGGAGCGAAAAATTAAAGAACTGGCGCGTGAGCACGAGAATCTCGCGCGCCGCTTGGGTCGCGAAAAAGTGGAAAGCACGGATATGCAGGCAAAATATTATTCGGCCTGGTATTGGAGCGCGATTCACGTTTTAGTTAGCATCCCGCAGTTTCAACACCCCGAAAGCATCGCCAAAAAACTTCAGCTCCCAATATCATTGGTGCATGCCATTCTTGAAGATCTCGGGCGCGGGGGTTTTGTGCGCCATGAACGTGGACGGTGGGTGCATAGTTCTGGAGATTTGCACTTACCGCGTGAGTCGCCGTTTATCACTTATCACCATAACAATTGGCGCCAGCGGGCAGTGCAAGACGCGCAGACTCGTGGTGGCGAAAATATTCACTTTACTATTGTACAAGCCATGAGCCGTGAAGCCATTGGCGAAATTAAGGCATTGGTTTTAGATTTTATCGATGAATCCGCCAAAGTGGCCGGCCCCTCTGAGAGCGAAGAAATAATGTGCACCAATTTAGATTTTTTTGGCGTGTAGTGATAATGCAAAACCACCTCTGCGGCGGAAGTGGGTAATGATTTGGCGCCGAAGGAAACTTAGTTCGGTGCCGGAGTGAACCCCGGCAAGTGAAGTGTCGAGAAAACAATAAATTTTTGTCACGAGAGAAATTGTCTCAACGCGCCACTTGATTGCGTCAGTAATTTTAACTCAGTAATTCACAAAAGCGAGCGAGCAAAAATATTCCTCTTCAAATTGCGAAGACTTTCCTAAAAGTGAAACAAATTTTGTCGCGGCTTTGGTCACAGTTATCATTATATCTTATATAAAAAAAGTGTACTGGCTTATGAGCCCGTACGCCTATCTTAACATTATCAAATCTTATGGCATGTGAATTGTATTACTAATACGTCAGATTGTTTATGGAGGATTTATGGAGAGATGGATCTCTTACGTCATTGCTTTATCTTTTTTATTTTCTGCTTGTTCGCCCGGCGTAAAATTTTCGCCAAACCCACCACAAATAAAGACTCCAGATTTAAGTAAAGAAGTCTTTTTTGCTCTCAAAGAGTTGCCGACGGATTGTTATGAGCCCTTTCCCGTAAGAGTTATTTACTCTTATAATAGTAAGTCTAATAGTTATAAAATTAGTCGTTGCGACTCGCTTGTATTTAGCAGCGGGACTTATTCTCCCGCCGTACAGTTATCGTGTACGGGAAGTTATAGCAATCCCCAACAGGCAGGGAACTTTACTATTACTACGCCAAATGTAACCTGTCAGGGGCCATTTTCGAGTAGTTCTTCGGGCAACGTAAACCTCGCTTGCCAAAATAATTCGTACATAAAATTTTCTGGCCACAATGAATTCGTAACCAAACCCAACGGTCAGGTTCGGCAGATGGAGCTTTGGGGTTCTATCTGCAAGCAGCAACCGCCTCCGCCGCCGTCAACGGGGCCGGCATTTGTAACGGCACTGTCAACAAGTTCATCGGGAGCGATCGCAACGCTCAGTGGCCCCGTGCAGGCATTACGTTATTCTTATGATAGTTCGGGAGGCTGGATTAATTTAACTTCACCGTTTAATTCACCTTACACGATTAGTAAGATTTGGCCGCAAGGAACAACTTACGTTTGTGCGCAAGCGCAAGGGACCGACGGGACATGGCATGGAGCAACCGTAAACGACGCGCAAACATGTAATTCCGTTACCGTACCGCCGCCGCCACCGACGCCACGTACGGTTTCTTGGGACCCGGTGACCACAGACTATAATGGACAGCCATTAACTAACTTAGCTGGTTATATTATCTACTACACTGACGTCAGCGGCGATTGGTCGCGGTTTCCAAGTATTATCGTGTACGCGCCAAATACAAGTTATGTGATTAATAGTTTACAAGTCGGCGTGACCTATTATTTTGCGGTGACGGCATTTCTCACTGATAATACAGAGAGCGCTAAGTCGGAAGTTTTTGTATTTACGCAGTACTAATTTTTCTTTTCGATACCAATGAGTTCGATTTCAAAACTTAGTGCGGCGCCGCCAGGAATTACCGGTGGCGAGCCGCGCTCACCATAAGCCATGCTGGGCGGGCAGTGGATCTGCATTTTTCCGCCCACCTTCATAAGCTGTAGCGCTTTTGTCCAACAAGGTATAACGCCTGTGACTGGAAAAACTGCGGGTTGTCCGCGCGAGATTGAACTATCAAAGACACTACCGTCGCGAAGCTTTCCCTCATAATGGACTTTTACGCGGTCCTTTTCCGAAGGGACTTTTCCTTTTCCTGCGGTAATCTCTTTAAATAAAAACCCATGCTTATTTTCCATACCCGGTTGTTTTTCTAAATCCTTCAAGTAAGCGTCACTGGCAGTGGTTTCTTTTAAGGCGGCTTCGCGGCTGCGCTTTACGGAAAGCTCGGTAAGTTTTTGCATGAAATGCGCAGGTTCGACTTTTAATTTTTGTTTACGCGCGCTTTCTTTAAGTCCCAGGGCGACCAGCTCTAATTCTTTTTCTGATAATTCAAAGCTGCGTATGTTTTTACCGAGTTCAACACCTAAGGTATATAACACTTTGTCGTCATCGGAATTGACACTGGGGTCGCGCGTACAAGCGGAAAGTAACAATAGGGCAATAAATAGTTTTTTCATGAGCTAATTATAAGAGATTATTTTTTAAGTACAAGTCTTTCGAGTTTTTCTAGTCTAGATTTTAAATCTTCATTTTCTTTTTTAAGCGAGGCTACTTCGCGTTCGACAAGCGCTAAACGGTTAGCGATCTGTTTGTTTAGGCTTTCCTGTTGTGCCGAGGACATTTCGCATTTCGTATTTAAGTCTTTAATTGCATTGATAGTAGCCCACGTTATGGGTGTCGTATTTAAACTCAAGTAGCCGTTACCTTCCATGCGAACGGCATCAGGAATTACCTTTTGTACTTCCTGAGCGAGAACTCCGACATATTTTTTACTGGGATCTGCGCCCACGGCATTATTTTCTATGTAATTATAGCGAACAGTGTGAATTTGTAAAATCTCATTAAGACCATATTCGTAGTCACCTAAAATATTTTTTAAGCGCGCATCCGAGGGAACTTGCCACGCAATATCTCCGCCAGTACGGTAGGGTGTACCGGTTATACGAATGTCACCGGTCACGTCGAGAGTATAGGCGGGGTTGGTTTGACCCCCCAGACCGACGTTGCCACTGCTGCCATCTAATATCATCCGGTGACTGGCGCCATAAGAAAAGGCCATACGATCGCCTTCTCCGAGATCGTCGTTCGAATCATCATCCATCCAAATATTCCACTGGCCACCATCGGTAGTTTTTATTTCAACACCGGCACTACCATTGCTGGCTCCTGTAGACTCCAGTCGAATTCTGGACTGAGTGTTGTCTCGAACAACATGTAGTGCTTGCGCCGGGCCAATTGTACCAATACCGACGTCGCCAATCGCAGTGACACGCATTTTTTCTGTACTGTTAGTCGCAAAAGCTAAGTCCGTATTTGCATTATTCCAAAGATAAGCAACGCCACTTCCATTGGCTGTGCTATTCATGCCAAATCCAACGGAGCCGGCGTTAGTGACTGCCAAGAAATTCGCCGCTGCAGAAGCTCCGGCGTTCGTGTTGTTCACCGCAATTGTTGTTTGACCATTCTGACTTTTGCTTACATCGAGATTATTTGAAGGAGATGTAGTTCCGATACCGACGCTTCCACTCGCACCAGCATAAATTGTTGCGTTTGCAAAGGTTGGCCAAGTTATGCCACCGCCAAGGCCAACATTACCACTACTGTCAACTAACATGCGGATGGCACCGCTAGCGTTTCCGTCGAGGAGTGCAAAATTATTTGTTTCATCATTTACGTGAAATGAATAATTAGAACTTCGCGTCTTCATGTTTATTGTTGTATCGGCCTGATCTCCCGCAGCTGAGGCATTCTCTATTTTAAAATTAAGAAATGAGTTGGCGTTTTTATAGACGTGGAGTTGCTCGTTGGGCCCAGTCGTTCCGATACCGACGTTCCCGGTTGGGGAAATCGTCATTCGACTGGCTTTATTTGCGGCTGTTTGACCAGTCGCTGTTGTCCAAAATTCTATTTGGGAACCTTGCGCGGCATCGGTCCAGTTTTCCTGAGCAAACAAGACAACTGCCGCCGATGCTGCCGAAGAATATCCCGTTGCCCCGTAACCGTACCCCGTCAATTGTGTTAACACATCACCTGATTGAACAGCTGTCGGAACAGAAGAGGTCCCACGTGCGGCGCGCCCATTTATTTTGGGACTGTTTCCGCCGGCGCCGCTGAAGTTATCGATTGTAAGAACAGTACCGCCCGCGCCGGCAATGTTGAGAATCGAAGATGGCACTATCGTTCCGATGCCGACGTTGCCAGAGGGATCAATTCGCATTCTTTCAGAACGTGTCACCGATCCAATAGGGGTCGTTTCAAATTTCATATATGAACCTCGAGCAGAACCTGTAAAGGTTTCGGCGGCGTCCATTTCAATGGCTGAGGTGGCTCCCATTGATAGCGACGACCAGTCAGTGCCATCATATCCGTAGGCGCGGAAGCTAACTAACCTATCACCGGTCTGCACTGCTGTTGGAGAGGCTTCAGTTCCACGAGCAGCTCGTCCATAAATTTGGGGGACGTTAGTCGCATTTAATCCATACCCAGTTACCATTAATATTGGCGCCGTCGCAGCCGCTGCCGTTACTTCTAAGTTATTGTCGGGAGTTGTAGTACCGATGCCGACGTTGCCCGACGAATCAATTCTCATTCTCTCCGAACCGGCTGTGCTAGCTGCTAAGGTATCAGCGGCTGGACGAAACCACCCCGTATCCTCGTCACCGGTAAAGCTAAACGTGGGCGATGCGGCGGTACCGTTTCCTGTCGTGATGAGTGCGCCTCCTGCTGTTGAAGAAGAAAGCGAAGTTGAAGAAATGTTAAAGACGTTTGTGCCGCCGGAAGAAATTCCAATTACATCGGCGCCATTGCTAAAGAGTCCCGTGTTGGGGTCACCAGAAAATGACATAGAAGGTGAACCAACAGTGCCGTTTCCAGCACTTAAACTTGAGGCTGTGCCAATGATATTGGTCCACGCGCCATTTTCAAACGCTTCAAACTTATTTGTATCGCTCGCGTATCGAATCATTCCATTGACGCCCACTGTAGGCCGATTTGCCACCGTATCTCGAGGGATAATGATGGAGCTCGCTGCGGCACCAGTGCCAGTGATGTCAAGACGAGTGCCTGTTGTAGGTGAAGTGGTTCCGATTCCGACATTGCCGGCATTATTCACTGTTAATCGAGCTACGCCATCAGTTGAGTTGAAGATATTCCAGCCAAAAGAATCAACTCCGATACCCCAATTTTCATTGCTGGCATTGCTAGATTCAAATTTTAACCACGCACCAGTTCCAGCGCCTGTGGCTGGGTTTTTCAGGACCGCAAGATAACCATCAGCAGGATCGCTTTTATGGATCTCAAGCGCATGGGTGGAAGCTGTAGTTCCAATACCGACGTTACCGCTGTTATTCAGTGAAATAATTTTAGTGGAGTTATAGCCCGTAGAATCGGCTGTAGGGATAGCCATAAAAGCATAATTTGGTGTGACTCCTGTCCCCACGACTCCGAATGCGCCTCCGTCTTGGCCATTTGTATTATTGCCGTTTGTTACCCTGAAGGCCCGCGCCCATCCTCCAGTATCTGCATCTGCACTAATATCAAGGTGGTCAGTATTGAACAATAAGCGAGTATTCGATGGCGCCACCACATCTAGTTTTCCTAGTGGACTGGTCGTACCGATACCGACGTTTCCTTCTACCATCAAACCATCATTTGGAGGAGTATTCGAGGCATAGGACGCTCCAATAGACACGCCTCGATTGTTATATAGACCAACGCTTAAGGTGTTTCCTGGATAAAGGAACATCGGCCATGTACTTGAAGTACCGATTGCGCCACCGCCACCAATGATAGAAAAGTCGATGGTTTTTGATGTTCCTGTGTCGCCGACGGAAACTATTCCTAAGTTACTAATTTTCATGCGCTCGACCCCGCCAGTGCTTGCCGCCATCGAGTCGGCACCAGGGCGATACCAACCTGTATCCTCGTCGCCAGTAAAGCTAAACGTGGGTGCTGCGGCCGTGCCGTTAATGCTCGTCATAACGCCACCGCCGGTGGTTGTTGAAGACATGGCGGTAGAATTTATGTTAAAAATATTTCCGCCACCAACGGCAACGCCAATTGTGTTTGCGGCAGGACTGTAAAAGCCCGTATCGCTATCCGCCGAAAAAGTTATTGACGGAGCTAAAGACGTTCCCACATTTGCACTCACGGTTGAGGCCGTGCCAATCACATTGGTCCATACGCCATTTTCGTAGGCTTCAAATTTATTAGCGGTAGAGTTGTACCTCATCATGCCGTTGACGGCTGTACCGGTAAAATTTCCAGCGCGTGGGAAAATAATTGCGCTTGTAGTAGTACCTGTATCGACGACATCAAGTTTTGCGGCTGGTGTAGCTGTTCCAACTCCAACGTTGCCGGCATCTGTTACACGCATTTTTTCAGTCCATAACGAGCCCGTCCATGTATAAAATGCCAAATTGCTTGCGGCGCCTGAGGTGTTCCCACCGACAATACCTGTTGTTCCTGTTGAGTCATAACCGAGCACAACGCCTTTACTGGCTGTGGAATTTGTAAACTGAGCGTTGGCGTAGAAATTTGAAACACCTAACTGAACGCCATTATTTGCTACATCTAAAGCTGCTTGCGGTGATATGGTTCCAATACCAACATTGCCGCCGGCCCCAATCGTCATTCTGGGAGCGCTAGTCCCATTTACCATTGTACGAAATTCAAGGGTGCCATCAACACTGCCTGCGGTTGAATCTAAGGCTTTTGCGTAAATGGAGCTATATTGGCGGGTTACAGCGCCAACTTCATTTGCATGGAAAGTGAGCGATCCTATTTCATCCCCAGGCGATGGATTGTAACCTGTTGAATCTAATCGGAGCTCTGCTGTTATCACCTCTCTTCCAATATGAAGCATAGATAAAGGAGTAGTTATACTGCCCATACCAATTGTGCCATTAGGATTAATTGTTACTGCCTGAAATGGGGAGCCATTAACTTCGGTGAATAGCCGAAGCCCTCCATCCTGATTAGCTGCGGATGTGAAGTCATTGTCTTTCCATGCGCCAATTTTGCCAGCGCGAAGGCCCGCAAAGTTAAACTGAATTTCTGCGGTTTCATTTGTCGAAGCGGCGCTATTAGCCTGTGTATTATCAATTGTTATTATTTGTGCCGCACCATCAACGGCTTTGGCGACATGGAGTGGAAAAGCGGGAGATGTGGTCCCGATACCAACAGTTCCAGTGTTGAAGTAGATATCATTTGTCGCCGTGATCCATTGCGAGCCTACGTCCGTCACGCAACTCCAGGAATAAACGGGGCCGGCACTCATCTGTAATTTTTGCGTCGACAAACAATTTGGAACGGCATCGGCCCCCATAATTTTTCCAGCGGCCGTCCCGATGTCAGAGGAGTTTAAAACCACGACGGCGGGAGAGGCGCCATTCCAATATTTAATCTGATTCGTTTCAGAATTGTACCAAGTCTTGCCTTCATCAATCGCGGCAAGTGCGCCAACAAGAGTTGTTTCTTGCGCGTTGGTGTAACTGCCCAGATGAATTGTCTTTTGCGAACTCATGGTAATATGACCAGTAGCGAGTAAGTTATATCCACCCATGTCAATCGCACCTTGCATGGTGCCGCCGGCCAAAGGAAGTTTTGTGCCATCTGATGTCGACGGAGTGTAGACTTCCCATTTGCTTCCGGCGGAATTCCAGCGAATGCTTTGGCCGTTGGCTAAGCCTGTTTGATCAAGGGTAGCGCCACCGAAGCGTGTATCGGAGTAATCTTTGTTAACGGCATCCGTTGCGTTAGTGGGAGCGGCAAGGTCGACGATTTTTTTGCCGTTAAAATCTACGTCGGCGGCTGGCGTAAAGTTGCCACCGTTGGCTAACGTGTAATTGGCCGAAGTTCCAGCGATCAAAGCGAGGAGTTCATTATAATTTGCGGTGGTTGTTAAATTATCGACTTTAACTTGCGTGGTCATAGCTGATGTCTGCAAGAAATCGCTGAGACCTTTTCCTTGTAATGTGTCGGCGTACAATGCGTACGGGACGGCTTGGATGTCCAAAGTTTGCGTTACAACTTGCGGACCGCCGCCGTTATCAAAAGTCATTTTGATTTTTCTTTTTGCGCCGCTACTCGGAGCGTAACTTGTGCCTACTGAGCAGGTTAAGCTGTTAATAGTTGCCGACGCGTTATTAAAAACTTGGGCAAGAGTGCTGGTGTTTTCAAAGCCCGCACCGGCGCGCGTGCCGCTACCGACCGGCAAAGAAAAAACCCCGCCGGAGCCTGACATGTTGAGCGTGTGAGACTCCCGGTAAAGTTCGCACTGTTCGGCGCCGGGGGAATATATTTGCACCGTAAAAGTTACGCTGGCATCTTCGAGCGGATTATTGCTGGCGTCGACGATTCTTCCTTGCAAGCTAATGCCTTGAGGTGATGTTTGCCCTTGGGCTTGAAGACTTAAGCCAAGAATGAGAAATAAAATAGCTAGAAATAATTTATTTCTCATTGCGAATCCAATGTGGTTTTTACAGTTAAAGAAACTTTGTAGCCGCCCGAAGTTACGGCCTTAACTCCAGTACCAATATCACCGGCACTAAGGCTTACCAGGTGACCGGCAGGTGTTTGCATTTTGTGGTTGGCGCCGGCCACTATACTAAGAATTTGCCCCTTGCTGGGATTTATAAACTCTACATCTTTTTGTAAACCGACTTTAGCGTTTGTAAGTTTAAAATTTTTAAAACCTGCGACAGTGGATCGCAATACACAAACAGAAATCCCTGCACCGGTGGATTTTGAACATTCGATATTTGTCATTCCTGATAGGGGAGTAACGTTATATGTGGGTTTGTAATCGACAACAGGAGAGTTGTCCGAATTTTTTAAATGAACCACGATTATCATATCCGAAATTCCATTAGCGAGGTTAGAACCGCCAACAATGATTTCGGTTTTGGCAAAGTCGTTAATCTTGGAAGCGAGTTCAAGGCTAAGCTGGCCACAGCCCGAAAGAGCTAGGCCAAATACCATGAAATAACATCCTACGTGCAGCGTTTTCATAGATTACTTTTCGGAATTTCCAAGTTAGATCTTTACCTTAGTCGGGTTTTAAGACTGACTCAGATTGCGAAAAATCTCAGAGTGAAACGGGGTTTAGGTTAAGAATTTTTAAAAATTCCAAGAGTGAGAAATTAAGGAATTTGTTTGTAGATCATTTGCACTAGCCATTCAAAGGTATTTTGCGTTGCCGAGTTTTCCTCCGGCGGAGAAAAACTCGAACCCGTGAGGTCGTCGCGGTGAAGGGCGGTCTCTAAACCGAAATCAATGGCGTACATTTTTCCGCTTGCAGAAATTAACACCTGAGGATCACGCAAATGAATTTTTAGCGCATCTCTGAGCTTCGCAATTTCTTTGATTTGCAATTGAATCGCGGCGAGGTCCCAGTTTTTTGCATGTGGCGGCGGTGGCGAGATCTCGAAACTTTTGCCCCACTTTTTTGGATTCCACGCGTTGGGTATAAAATCCATAAGGTAGGCGGTCCACTGGGCGCTTTTGTAATTTTCAAAGTGTCTTAAGTTAGCTTTTAAATAGGGCAGACGATTAAGTAGCTCACTGGTATCTTTTTCTGAGAATGTTCCGCGAATAGGGACGGCAAGTCCGTAGTCGGCAAAAAAGTTTTGGAGAATGACTTCATCTCTTTGCCGGTTAGTCATTCCCGAACTTATATCTATAAGCTCATCCCAATTTCTCGGGAGGACCTTTAAAGCCTTGGGACCCATTGGAGTCTTAACAAGAAAAACCCCACCTGGATTATGGCCTCTATCTCCATAGCCGCCAATGGGTTCCACGACTTCAAGTATCACCGTTTGGGAGAGAGAAAGTGCGGCGATTTTCTCGTCGGCATTGGCCATGTTTTCCCGCAAGCGGATGTATTCTGATTTCCACTCGCTATCACGCTCTAAAGAGATTTGCGGACGCTCTATAAAAAGCGCCGGGCAGGTCAAACTCCTGGCCTCGGTATCAATGGTAAAGGCGAGAAAAAGCAATAAAATGAGTGAATTCATCGCCGTTAATATACCAGAATTGGCTTAAGAAAGCTTCTAAATTTTGTCAGGAATAAAAGGAGCGCTCCCCACACGCTTTAAGGAGCGCCCCCCAAGAACAAATCAGCTGGCTTTTTTAGCTGATGGGGAAAATCTATCTTCTTTGACTTTTTTTGCCTTATCGACAATCTTGCCGACAAAGTTTCCAAGTTTTTTCTTGGCGCTACCAGAGTGATTCAGTAATTTCTGTGCCACGGTTCCGTTGTTGTTGGTTGGTTGCGCACTATTTAAAATGCTATCAATGACATCGTCCTCGGCTTTCTCTTTCTTGCTGGCACCCGCATCCTCGGCCCCTTGGACAAGTAAGGCCGTGGCTTGCATGATTTGCTTCATTTGCGCACTTTGCGCCCCGAGTTCAAGTGATGATGTCGAAATTTGCTGGCCCATCGCCGCACTTCGCGTGGTGGCCTCATCTAACTTTGACATTGCCATACCGGTTTGTTGAATTCCATTTTCCTGCTCTCTGGCCGCATCACTTATGTTTTCAATTTGATTTGAGACCGACTTAATTTCGGCGGCAATCGCTTCGAAGGTATTCTGCGCCTCTTTACTCACAGCTTGCCCGTCCTCAGAACGCTCGCGAGTTACGCTGACAATGTTTAGAACCTGCTTTTGCGAGTCATCCAAGAGACTTTTAATTTCCTTGGCGGCGGTCCCTGACATCTGTGCCAGGTTTCCTACTTCCTCGGCGACGACCGCGAAGCCGCGGCCATGTTGGCCGGCGCGCGCCGCTTCGATGGAGGCATTAAACGAGAGTAGCTGTGTTTTAAACACGATATCATTAATCACGTTTGTTTTGGCCGAGATTTCGTTGATGATATTGGCCATGTTTTGCAGTTGCCCGTTGGCTTCTTGGATACTTTCCATGGCGTCGACCATTCGGCGCATTATCTGCGTTCCTTGCTCCGTGCTTTCCGAAACTTTCTTTGTTGAGCTCAGAGCTTCTTGAATATAGTCATTAGATTGATTGATCATGCTATTCATTTCTTCCATGGCAGCAACGGTTTGCTGGACGGCAGCGGCTTGCTGGTTGTTAAGAGCCGCTAATTCTGTGGCACAGTCTTTTAACTCTTCGCTCGCGTTAAATGTCGTATCTGAAGAAGCCTTTAACCGGCCAGACACTCCGACTAATTGATCGCTCGTGCGGCGGCTAAGAAAAAATGCAAAAACCGCGGCAAAAATAAAGAAGGCACCGGCAAACCAATAAAACGGCCTGACGGAAGCATATACATCTTTTAAGACTTCATCTTCGGTAGCACGAATTAAAACGCCCCATCCTAAAGTCGAAAGAAAATTAGCATTTTCTTTTAGCGATACATAACCAGCAAACTGTTCGACTTTTTTGCGCGCATTTAGCGAAGTATCATGACCCGTTTGACCCTTGATAAGTTGTTGAGCGGCATTGACTCCGCGGGCGGCCAAATTAAGTTTTAACAAGACGTCGGGGTCGTGCTCGATTTCAGTTTGCCCATTTCGTCGGGTGGGATCGTAATCGACAATGACATCGCCTTTAGCGTTTAGCATCGTTAATTCGGCACTACCCAAGTTATTTTTTTCAATGGTTCGGTAAAGGTTTTTAAACTCTTGCTCAACCCATTTAAAATTAGCACGGGCCGTAATGACTCCCGTTATAGTTCCTTCGATATTTTTTATGACACGGGAAAAGCTATTTCCGTAACGTTTGTCGCGATAAACAAGTCCCGTAACGGGATCGAGATTAAAATCCTCCACGTAGGCGCCTTTTAATCCCTTGGTTTCATCTTCCGTATAACGTTGGGCCAATGTTTCTTTAAACCAGGTTTGCTCTTTTACGTTTTTTTTGCGCAGCTGGCTTATATCGAGCTGTTCCTGGGTTGCGCTGAGAGTGTTGGAGGCGACATAATCGCCCTCAATATCATAAAGAACAATTAAATCGTAAACGTCATAGAGCTGGACATATTTATTGAGGACTTCTCCAATTGAGCTTTCCTCGGCGCTTAATAAAATCGTGTTGGTCGCAAAAGATTGAATATCTCCGTAACGTTCCCGGAATTGGGTTCCGATGGCGGCGGCCAATCCTTGCGCATAAACCTCCATATTGCCTTCGGCTATATCTCTTTGTTTGGAGTTAAGCACTTGAATTACGAGTACGGTGATACTCGCCATAATGACCATCATGCCTACGGATAGGCCCATGATTTTTGTTTTAAGTGCCATTCTTTTGTTGACCATATACACCTCTTGCCGTCACAGAACTCTTCGTTAAGTTTTTAGTAAGGAATAAGCAGTCTGGTTTAAATAATGAATTTGCTTTAATAACCTTTGGAAATCTACAGAATCTGGTGAAATGTTGGGGACATCTCGACATTTGAGAAAATAGCATGTTGCGAAAAATCCACCATTAAACCAGACAATTTCGAAAAATTTCTCTCTAATTTGGCAATCAATCAAATTAGACGGTACCCGTATTGCTTTTAGTTTTAGAGAATTTAATTAGTGGTTCTAAGCTTGTAAATCCATGAGCTGTGCCGGCAATTGTCGGTCAATGGCTAGGAGTTATACGGGTCCAGGAACCCTAGAAAGAGTGAAATTATGAAAACTATTATTTTGGTTCTCACATTATTTTTAAGTTTCCAGTCACGGGCAGAATTAAACTGCGCGCTGCTATTGGGTAGCCCGACGGATGCGGTTTACGGAGTTTTCAATTCTGCCGATGCGGTCAAAACACTTACTCGTAGCCGTGAGTATTCCGGTTTAGGGTTGTTCAGCCGCGGTATCAGCGGCTATGGCAAGGGAACTCTCGCCCTCTTGCGGGCGATCCAAAGAACTGGAAAGTCTGCTGAAGAAATTCTTAATCAACTCAGTAAAACTAAAAAAGAATTGGGAAGACAAAGGGATAGCGAACTCTTTACAGAGAAAGTCGCGGAGGTAATTGATATTTTTTCTGCGCTTGAAGGTAAGCGCTCGATCCAAGAAATAACCAAGAGATTACTCGAGTTATCAGAGTTAAATATATTTACCAATCCGGATCCCTTTAAAAAAGGCGGCGGGTCTATTCCATCTGCGAAAATCGTGGCCGCAAGTTTTTCTCCCGGATTGAATTTAAAGAAAACTATTGAAATTATTGATTCATGGATTTTCGGCCAATCAAAGTCTTTTAATAAATTGCAGGCGGGAGGAATGGCCTCGGCGGCTTATGCGTCTTTAGTTCTAGAAGCTGTTACTTTTAGTAAAGGGCGCCTTTCCGTGGAAGAAACTACTGAGTTGGTCTCTGACGTTAATTCAAATATCAAAAACCGGGAATACGTACGAGATATAGTTCTGGCATCAATTGACTTAAACGTAAAACCCGCCGCCTTATTTAAGAATAAAGAAGGGGTAAATCCAAAAGAGATTCCGACTCTTTTAGCTATAATGCGATTATCAAATGGTAAAGTTGAAACTTTATCAGCAGCCATGAAGGTTTTAAGACAAGTGCAAGTAAATTATGATAGGCATCTTTCGCAAACAGCGGTCTTATTTGCGGTCGCCAAAGGAATCGATCCCAGTGATACTGCGAGAGTGATCAGCGCTTTATATAAGGAATACAGCGATAAATCTAAATCGTTAGGCGCGAGAGCTATTTATGAGGAAATACCGGACTTTTTAAAATATGATAAGGCACGAGATGACCTAAAGGCTTCATTGCAGGCCATGTTCGATGGAATCTTGGGTAATTCCAGTGGAGAGCCAAATTAAACTGAGAATTCGGCGAGCTTATGCCGCGGCCTAGTCGGCGTGGATTAGCTCCCGACGGTACTCATTTTTGCTTTGGGTTGGTCAATATTTCTTTCCACACTTAGAGTGTTGTGTTCAATTTCATAGCCGTCGACACAGTAAGTGTCTTTACACTCCTGCGCACAATCAAAGTAGTCGGGGATGGAGCCCTTGGAGCTGCATCGCTTTTCACAAATTTTGTATTCTTTAGAACTCTCACAGGCGAAAATATCATTGGCGTAAAATAAAAAAGCCGCTAAAACGACAAACCTCATAAAACCTCCGCTTACATCAACATATCTATTAACAGTGTCGCTTACGACAAATCCTTTGCCTTCACTATTTTGGCAAGGAGCGGGTTTGTCCGCGAGTTGATGTCTCATTCTGAGATCGTTAAAATATCGCGGCAAATCTATTTTTTAAGTGTAAACGAAAATTCCGAACCCTTCCCAGGTTTGCTCTCGGCCCAAATGGTTCCAGCGTGGAGAGTTACTTTCCTTCGGTGCTTCCAAGGACATAGCGACTCCTACTAATATCAACGAGTTACTCGACAAGAGGTTGCTTAGCAATTGATGCATTTGTCACTGAAGTTATTATTTTCTGTCCAGAAAGGCCTCGCTAGGAACGAGATTTAGTTCCCCACTTCGTTGATATCTTCAAATTATTGTTGTAAAAGTCTGGGCATCTGTTAACTTATAAACACCAATTCTTATTTTCGAGCCTCGACAAATTTCTGTTTAGCCTCTTAGATAAACAAAATTTGCGAAATGGCGGGGGGCTTTTATGAATAATAAATTGCACGTCGGTCAACTTTCCTACTCTGTGGATAACGCTGCATTAGAGAGTATGTTTGCCGCAATCGGACAAGTAACTTCGGTGAAGATTATCACTGACCGCGAATCGGGCCGCTCAAAAGGTTTTGGCTTTATAGAAATGGCCAGCGATAGCGACGCAAAAAAGGCTTTGGAAACTTTAAACGGTAAGGAGCTTTTGGGCCGTGCCATTAAAGTATCAGTCGCTAATCCACAAGTTAAAAAATCGCGCTTTACCGCCGATTCCAAATGGCACTAAATGCGTATTGAAGACCTGCGCCGCCAGCTTCATCAGTTTCCAGACTTTGACGGTTTCTGGCAAGATACGGATTTGACCGTTGTTGAAACCAACATCCGTAAATCTTTAGCTCTTGCCCCCAATTCTATTGAGGGTCTCACGCAACTAGCGCGAATTCTAGATCTATGTGAAAAGCCCGTCGAAGCGGAAGAAATTTTATCCCAGGCGCGAAAACTTTTTTTACAAAACAAAGATTTAGAATCTAAACGTACAGAGACCCGGCTTCGTCTAGAAGAGGGCCGTCATCTTTGTTTAGCCATGACTCCCAACCGTGCCGCGAATTTGTTTGGGGAAGCATGGAATCTGGCAACGTCAACTCAAGACGATTATTTTGCCATTGAAGCAGCCGTTCTATTGTCCTTTTGTGTTCCGCCTAAAGACCAATTTAATTGGTTAAAGAGAGCCACATCTGTTGCTGAAAATACGAATGATGACCGCGCCAAACTTTGGTTAACTCATATTTATATTTTGCTGGGATGGCACTCCTTTGATTTGCGCCAATACGAAGAAGCTTTTAAGTATTTTAATTTGGCCAACAGTCAACCGGCATTGCCTGCAGTGCGCGTTGATTTGGTTATGCTTCGCTGGGCACTAGGACGCACTTTACGCGCTTTACAACGCATAGAAGAGGCTCTGGAAGTGCAAAAGTTATTATTAGGGCTAACGACTTCGAACTTCGCGCGTGGCCATATATATCTCGAGCTGGCGGAATGCTACCAGCTTTTACAAAAGTATGACGAAACTAAAGAGTACTTTGAAAAGGCGCACGCGGAACTTTCGCAAGACCTTTGGTTTGCGGATAACAAGGCCGACGAACTTCTAAGAATGAAAGATCTCGGAAATAAGCGCCGGCGCTTTTGAACCTCTAGCTGGCGAGCTTGTATTGGCCTCGCAATTACCTCGCAATTACTTCGCAATTGAACATGAAAACGGCATTTCCTGTGTCTTCTCGGCAAACATAATTGAAAAATTATTTGTCGCGCCGTCAACTAAAATGGATTTCAGAGAAGAAATCGGCAGCAAAGCGCCATCAGTTTCGTTTGCGCTTAACAAAAGATTTTGGTTCTTGACCGAAACTTGCACGGGGATCGCTGGGCTTGTTCCTGGTTGGTTGATGTGAGTGCTAAAATTGATTTGCAAAGCCAGTGTTGACTGCGATTCGTCAGCAGGAAGAAAAAAATCATCGGCGATTTCACCGCCTAATTGCCAGGTAAGATTTAACCCGTCAACTGTAGCGCTTCCGAGGGTAATGTGCAGAACCATCGGTGCGGGGATTTCTTCCATTCCCGGCATTTGGGGAACACAAGCTAGTTTTAATTGAGCTTCTTTTTCCGCAGTCGCAAAAGCGAAATTGGTAAACACTACCAGGGTGGCAATTAACATACGTTTCATAAAAACTCCTTTTTTTCAGTGCGTATATATGCAAGCGTGCCAGTGTTGGAATTTTTAAAGAAAACGACGAATTTTGCTCTGAATTTCTGAAAAACCTAATAAAAATCTACGGCAAGCTGGTGACGATAAACGTCCTTAGAATGCGCCGTAGATTACAGAATTAGTTAGTCAGTTGACGGTCATTCATAACTTCCAAGTTTGAAATTATCTAAATATGTTATGCTGTGTCCGCCGCTTAAGGTGGTTGGCGTTCTCATGATAGTGTGGCCGCCGACCATGCTCGCAGGAATTCTCCAGCTAAAATTTGGAGTTACGCCGTCGATCCACTCATGGGTCTTATAGCCGTCAATCCACATTTCAAAGCGTCCACTCTGAGTGCTCGTATCGATTTGAATGGCGACGCGATGAATGCAGCCCGGCGATAATCTTATATCGGTGCGGAGATTTGGTCCTAATTTATCTTTGTTGGTGGGATATTCAGAGGCCATTCTAAAATCCGCATGGACCGGGCGGAGAAACATAAACAAATCGGCGCCGCGGCCAAGTTCGACAGGAGTACTGCCATCAGTTTCGTTGCTAGAAGTCGATGTGCCTAAAAGCCAAAGGTAAGACATCATTTGATTTCCTTCAGCATCCAAAACAATATTGCCACCGGGGTCGCGAATGAAGCCCTGAGGATAATAGCGGCGGCCGGGGTATAAGAATTTGTCGTGACGATCAAACTGACTGGCTGGATCGACTTGATAATCAAATTCCACTCTTAGTCGTCCAGGGATGTTTTCGTAGTTTGTACTGGATTCGCTGCCTAAGCCCAAATAGAAATCGGTTTGGTTAGTAAAGGTGTCAGCAAAGGATTCCATTACAAGCCGGCCCTCACTAGTAAAGAGTAGTCCCCGCGGATTTCTTGTGGGATCAGTTTGATTTGATTTCACCCCTGTCCAGCCTTGAGCTAAAAATGCTGCCCGGGCATTAATATCGTCGCGTCCGGCAGTATAACTAAAATCATCGCTTATGATCATGCGGTTGAAGTTAGCCCCAGATTGATACTGAGGATTAAAGTCACAATATCCAGGGATTATCTCTGGCAGCGGATTGCTTGTGGTCGAAGCTGCTAAGGAACTGCCGCTAAAGGAAAGCGGTTCCTCGCAACCGATACTAAAAACGAGAGTCAGTGTTAAAAGCGAAGTTAAGGCGTATCTCATATTTCCCCCCGATATTGTTTTATTTTAAAGAGGAGAGGGAGATAACACATTACGGATTTTTGAGCCAAGTCTCAGAATAAGACAGCTTTCGCTACGGGGTTATGGCAGCGCCTGAACTTTTCCATCCACTTGCGGACTCGATATTCCAAACCAATGCATCACTGTAGGATGCACATCCATATGCGTGACGGGATATTTAAGGTCGCCTAATCGTGTGTCAGAACCAAACAATGATACGGCAAAGGGAATGGCATTATCGCGGTTGGCAAAACGTCCATGATCACCCCAAAGCGCGATGCGGTGACCGCCGTGATCAGCCGTGACCACAACTAACCACTCTTCGTTTTCACGAGCCGCACGGCTTTTTAGGGCGCGCATAACACGATCAATGAGCGCATCGGTTGTGGAAATTGCTTTTAAGTAGGATTTATTTTCATCAAATCCCTTGTCGTGTCCAGTGCCATCAATGTGGTCGAAGTGGCCCATGATAATGTCAACGGCAGAATTATTGATATAGCCGATGACCGCTGCGGCTGTCATGGCATCCCGGTCAGGATCCTGCATGGGAAAAGAAACTCTATAATCAAGATTGCAGCTCGATTTCGCGTCGAGATCCACATTGGGTCCAACATCGCGGTAACCACACTCGTAGTCGATCGCGCCCCAATAGGGTTTCTTTTTTCCGGGACCCGATACGAAGGCGCCGACACCCGCCGCGGCAGTTTTTAAACCGGCATCTTTAGCGCGTTTAAAAAAGCTCGGGAAGGACTTACTAGATTCAGAAAAGGCGCGAAGTGACTTGTCGTCGTTATATTTTACACCATGACGAAGGCTATCGACGCCAGTAACAACGGATGTCCAACCCGGGCCGGTTTTCCAATAAAAATCGACATCAAAAAGCGGGCCACTATGCGCACGGGCACACTGATCGTCTTGGTCGTGGATGCAGTTCGTATATTTTCCGGTGCTCATTATTTCATGTAGAGCGGGGGCCTTTTTGTCGCGCCACACGCGCCGATCGAGCACTTGGCCGGCGGTTCCATCTAGACCAATGATAAGGGCGCGTCGTTTTTTATTTAGAGGCTGCGCCAAAGCGATTTCGAAATTTAACGAGATTAATAATAGTACGCCCAAGATGTTTTTAGTTTTAGAATTTCTCATAAGGCCGGATCGACCAGCCTAAGGGGTTTCTTTAGAAATCAAAGAAATATGTGTGGGCAAATTTGGACAGAGTCTAGTTACAGCCCGTATTTTTGAAACTCGATTTTCGCGTACGCGCGGTAATATTTTGCGTAGAGCGGCGGGAGTTCTTTGAGTTGAAATTGATATTCAAACGAACGGCCAAAAACAACGTAGTCGCGGCGTTTTTCACCATGGCGTTTAAGGCAAGGGAAATAAGAGCACGGAGTAAAACCGGCTTGTAGAAACACTTCGTTGCCTTCGGTGTCTCCGGCATCATTAATGACTTCAATGTACGCGGCCCCAGAAACTTTTAAAAGATTAGCGACTTTTGTATAAAGAACTACAGGATCAACGGAATCACGCACACGCTCGCCGATAATCGAAGCAAAACGGTTTTCGGGGGCAAAGCGCACAAAAACCTCGACATCTTCCTTAGCGTCACAAAGAATTAAATTTGGAATTTGAAACGGATAAAATGTGTCGATCGTGTAGGATTTGCGGAGTTTATTAAATCGTTCCGCGACGAAGTTACTAGCGGCAATTCTTTCAAGTTCAATGACCGAAGAAAGATTCGCATCGGACCTAACGAGCTTAGTCGTCGGTAACGCCGGTAATCCACAAATTTCTTGGGTGATACTGTAGAGTTCCTGTAGGGCCGGGTGTAAGGTAATATCGCTAAAGCGCTTTTTTTCTAAAACATCATGAAAAAAATAAGCGGTAAGCCCATTAAGACCGGATTTGTCCTCACTGGCGGCGTTGGGAAACACACCCAGAAGTTTAAAGCCGCGGTCACTTGTAAGCTTCTGCTGCTCGGGTCTTAAAGAAAGTGTTGTCGTGTAGATGAGATCAAGCTCGGGAAAACGCGTTTTTAAGTACTCGAGCGCAAAATCGAGAAGCTTACATAAAACCTCATCGTGCTCGGGGAGATTGAAGTCGGCAAGCATGCGGTAAATCTTGGCGATGCGCTGTTGAAAATCAAAACCCAAAGACATGCAACCAATGACGTGGCCATCATTCTCAGCTAATAGTAAAATCGCATTTTCATCACTAAGGAGCCTTTTCATCCGGCCCACTTCCAGAAACAAAAGATCCTCCATCAAGAGAGGAGCGGAGCGCTGGTAAAGTTCCATCACGGGAAAAGCATCGTTAATTGTTGCGGGGCGAAAAGTGAGCTTCATATTATCTCCCTTTCGCTCCGCAAGACATAAAATAGCGGGGTCGCCGCTAAGCAAATTCCAATTCCCTGGGCAAGGATTATAGCCGAGGCCTGCACTTGATCCGCTAAGATTCCAAACACCATAAAGGCTATGGGGAAGGAGGCCCCACAGAGAGCCGTTAGTATCGCAAAGAAGCGCCCTTTGATTTCTTCGCGTACCGTAGAGTGAAATAAAGTTATAAATTTAACGTTGTTAACACTTAGTAAGAATCCGCCGATTGCTAAAGCGGCACATGAGACTTCGATCACTGGCCATGAACCCATGGCAATATAAGAAAGTCCAAATGCGACGAGAAATAGCGTTCCGGTTTTTAGTGGACTCCAACGCGGAAAAACCTTTGCGGCAAATAGAGATCCCATTACGAATCCAAGCCAGAGAAACGCTTCGAGAAGAGCCAAATCGGTGGGATTTCCGCTCAATTGCTTTTTTACGAATACCGGTAAGATAATTACGATGGGTGTGGCGAAGAAATTTATCGCGGCGAATGTGAAAAGTATTATGCGAGTTTGCGGCGCCAGTTCCTTGAGAATAGATTTTTCGTCATTTTGGCTAGCAGTGGGCGCGAAATTCTCAGTAAGAGGTTGGACAAATCGCACCTGCATTGAGGCAATGGCTCCAATTAAAAAGCTTAAAGCATTAATTAGCGTTGTGCCAAACATGCCGAGGATCGCCACAAGTGTTGCGCCAATAACCGCACCGGCAAATCCCGCAATTTGCGTGGTTAATCCCAAATGCGCGACGGCCGCCTCGACATCGGCTTTTTCCACTAGAAGCGGCGTACTCTTCATGACAGCGGGTTCAAATATTGCCGATCCCAGTGAAGACAAAAGTGTACAGGCAACAAGAACACCCGGCGACAAAAGATTTGCCCAAAGCAAAATAAGTTCAAGACCCACGATCAAAAAAGAAAAAAGATCAGAATAAATCAGAATGGGCTTTAATGGATATCGGTCAATAAGCCGGCCGATCGGTTTGGCCAGCAAAAGTCCCGGCAAAGCCGCCGCTAAAGCAAATAAGGCGATCCATACACCGGTTCTTGAGGACTCTTGGGTCACTAACCACCACATAAAGGCAATTGCGTTCATGCGTGTACCGCCCTGGCTGAGCACTTGGGCCAGCCAAAGAATTCCGAATGAGCGGTTACGAAACAGCAGCATCATGGTTGCAGCCTCTTATCCACGATCAGTTTTACTTTTCCCGTGCGCGGATTGCGTGGTATTTTGCCAGGAGAAAATAATTGAATATTAAATTCGGCTAGCGATCCCTCGGAAAGACGCTTTTTAATAAGCGGGATTTTTTTAAAGACTGTGCTTTTAATTTCGTTTGCAGAAAAGCACTCCACCTCACTAATTTCAATATTGCCCGTGATGGTTTCTCCCGCCGTGTTTGAATCCACCACTAATTGCACTAGCGAAGTGGGGTAGTCACTTAACGAGGCCTGCAAGTCGCGGTAACTAAAATTCATTAAACCAACGGCGACAACATCGTCAGCTCTGCCAAGAAATTCCAATACTCTTTCCGTTCTTCCGCAGGGGCAGGCCTCATTTAAAATGCGGCCTTTGTCGCCGACGGCAAAACGCAAAATGGGTGTTTCAGTTTTCTGCAGCATTGTTAGAACGATTTCACCTTCGGTGCCGACGGGAACTTCGTTTCCTTGCGTGTCAACGATTTCCACCCACGTAAAATCATCCACGAGATGGTGGATACGGCCGCTTTGGTGTTCACACTGGTAAGCGTACTGTCCGGTTTCGGTTGTACCGATGACCGAGGCCACGCGCTTTACTTTTAAAATATTTCTTAGCCAAGAAATATCGCTCTCACTCATCGGCATGCCGGCATAAACAACCGTATCCAGGGAAAACTCTTCATCAAGTTCGTGAACCTTCCGCAGAAGCGGCATGAGATTAGAGGGCATCGCCTCGACGACATTGATATTAAATGCTTTGGCGATTTTTAAAAATAACTCGGGATCCTGCTGTTGCGCGAAGTTAAAGCAAACCGCGCCCAGCGCCTGATTGATATGATCAAAGGAAACAAAACTGCCATAGAGATCACCGGCGAGCATGAAATTCGCAATGCGATCACCAGATTTTATTCCCATCGATTGAAACTGTCGCACGGCCGTTTGTAGGAGGTTTTTCCAATCCTGCTGGTTGAGATAGCTGAATTTCGGTTCACCCGTGGAGCCACCACTGCGCGTGACGTACCCACCCTTAGAAATTTGGGGGAGTTGATTTCTTAGTTCAGCGGCGGACTTAATTTGAATTTTTGCAAGATCGTCAAGCCCATCAATTTTAAATCCGGCCATGGCGGCGACTTCACGTAATTTTTCGTCAATATCGCGCTGCTTTTGTTCCAGACTTCGCGTTTCCTGCGGATGCAAAAAAGCCTTTTTGGGTTTTATATGACTTACCACGCAGTTCATAAGTTGCGGCAGATCGTAGAGACCGTCATGGGGATCATCGATTTGGCCCCCGACAGACATTTCGCCCAGCTCCATGATTCTAAGCACCCCTGCATGCCCAAGAGTTTCTTGCAGTTCTTCCGACTCCCTTAGGCCAGATACCAAACCAACGGTTTGCACATAAGAACGCATTGGAATAATACATTCATTTATTACATCCGTAATGTGTGAAAAGGGCACAATGCGCAGAGTACGGTGAAGCGGTGAGTTCTGCATTTCTAGTTTTTTATCTAAGATTATTGTCCAATTTAAATCTCCTTCGGACGCATAAACTTTGGCTTCGCCTCTAGACTCGGCAACTTCATAGAGGCCACGCCATTTTTGAATTTCAACGGCGGTATTAACGTCGCAGTCGCCGGGTGGCAGGAGTTTTGTTTGCTCGGCCATAGCTTGGTGAAGCTCTACGCAAATTTTCTCCGCAAGGTCCATGCCTTCAACAAAGCAGACTTGTGGAGCCGTGCACGCATTTTGATCCCAAATAGATAATTCTAAAGCCAAATTCTTTGCTATCGCCGCCGGCGCTGTTTCCGCGGCTCCCGCCGCAGTCACGATACCGACACTTAATTTTGGTCCAAAAATCACCAGACGCGTGCGGGCTGGCAGGTTTTGGCGGTAAGTTTTAACTGCTTCTTCGCCGCCCCAAACGATAATCCCGTCGGCAAAACCTTTAAACACGTTCATAACGTCTAACTGCTTTGAATTGTAATTTATTAAGGCAATGGAATTCGAAATTATTTTATCAGGATCGGCTTCTTGTAAACTTTCAATTAGCAGCGGCATAAATACTGTTTCGCCGGAACTCATCTTAAGAATATTGACGTTGCCCGTGATGAGCCCTTCAATTAAAGATCCCGCACCTACTAAAAACACATTTCCCGAAAGTATATGGAGCAAAGTTCCCAGTGGATGCCAAGACAAACGTGTGTTTGTGGCGGCGTCAAATTGGGAAAAGTCACCTTGGCGGGGGTAGTTTTTTAATTCCGTATTTAGTTTTTTTCGCAAAGATTTTGCATCAAAAAGACTCTTTAATTCCTGCATGGCCATTTCGATCATGGCGGGCGAAAAGCCGGTAATCTCTGGTAGGCTTGATTCTAATTCTCGGCGAAACGGATAATTTGGATTAGACCACAAATCACCGAGATTTTGCAGAACACGTAATATCTTATCAATTGGGTAGGAGGCCATTGCCAGGCGTTGCCTTTCAGCTTGGCGGCAAATATTTTCTGCCTCCTCCACCGTGAGTGGAGAATTTGCCTCTTGCCATTTTCCAAAAATATAACGGCGTGACATTTTACACCTTCCTGGCGACGATTTCTGACGCATGAATCGCGCAGCCTTTATGTTTGGAAATGCCACCGCGGCCGACGATAGTAAAAGTGGGGGTGTTTGATCCGCATTCACACGCGGTGGGATCGATAAACCCTAGGTCAGTTGAAAGTACGGAAAGAGTCGGCATCATGGCGTTAAACGGTGTAATGAGTTCAAGCATACCCGTATTTCCCGGAGGAAGGACACGCATTGTATAAGGATCCCGAATCAAAATTCTATTGTAACAGGGGATATGAAACCGGTGAAATTTACATTCAATATAAGGGGCCGAGTGTTCGGCCATGCCAAAACCGTCGCGGATTTGAGTAAGTGGAATATTCATCCGTGCCGCCAGTCGCTGGCGAAACTCCGCGCGTGTTACTTTTTTATCTTCAGCGGCTTTCCACCCGCCACCGGTCATAACAAGACTTTGTCGTGGCAGATTTAAGAATATTTTTTCGCTTTCTAGATACTCCAAGAATTCAAACATAAAGCTGGGAATTCCAAACAGACGTACTGGTAGATTTTGATTTTCATAGTCACGGAATTTATCTAATGTGGCTTTTTTATTAAATTGCCACCCGCCATCGGGGCCCTTACGAATAGTATAAAAACTCTGATTAACGGGAGCAAAGCGCTGTTGATTTTTGTCGGAAAAAGCAATTCCTAAATCCTTGGCTTCTTCCGGATCGTAGACGAACATCATGTAGTTGGCGGGCTCCGTAGAAAAAATGCCTTCATTTTTCCATAAGGTGAGGAGCATCTCTTGGACGCGGTCTAGACTTTCCTGATCAAACCAAATTTGAGTTTTTTGTCCGCGCGTTCCCGAGGAGGTGAGTTTAAGTACGGCACTTTCGTGAGGAAGGGATGTTAACAAATAATGTTTCATCGCCGTAACTTGAATACTGGGGAGGCGGCTTAAATCTATTTCTTCGCGTAATTGCTTGGGTTCAAATCCCCGAAGCTTATATAAGTGGCGAAGTTCCGGATTGTTCTCTTGATGAAATTCCGCCATTTCCCGGCAGGCGGCGATAAATAAGGAACTTCTCTCGGCCGTGAGCTGCAGCGGATTTTCTATCCGGCTAATTTTCTCATTGAAAGGAAAGTGCGGGAGAGTGCTCACGTATTCACATTCCTTTCGTAATTTCTGCGCACGAGTTCCAAAAGCTGCTTCGCGCGGTCACTGTGAACACGAATGTTGTTCCAATCCACACGCGCCGGTCCCACGGATTGCATGACGAGTCCTAAGCGGTTAGAAAAATGATAGGGGAGAAACCCACCAATAAAAAAACCATGCGCGGCGAGATCATCGTAGACGTGACGTAGGCCGGGTTGATCGGTTGCTGCGACAACTGAGGCGTATAGATAACCTTCACGCAATAAATGCCGCCATTCTTCACAAATTTTTTGTACGGCTTCGCGGCCTGGCATCTGTAAATCAAATTCCACCGAATTTTGAGCGGGATTTCGCGTTGTCACGTACTTTCCCACGCGCGCGATTTGATCAAAGCGGGTTCGTGGTGTCCAGTCTAGTCCCAGGGGTTTTAAAATAAATTCAAAAATTTCACCGCTACCACCGGGAACAGAAATAGAACTACCAAAAGGCCGCTCCACACGCGGCACCAGTCCGCATAGTAAAGAATAGCGGTCCATGGTTGCGGAGTCCTTGCCAAGACCTAAGTGCTCGAGCCGGGCTTGCGTGTCTTTACGTTGACAGCCCACTAGCAGTGCCATGTCGATGTTTCCATAGTGATTAACGCTTCTTTGCGAAAGGTCATGATTGGTAACAAAATCAAAAAAGCAGTATTGCATTGAAATTTCTTGCACACGGTTCATGATTTGCGCGAACAAGGATTTAAAAATTCCACGAATGGGAAATGTCGGATCCACGACACCCATAGCGGCCTCATAAACTGCCGGCGAAGTATTTTTTCGCACTAAACCCACGTGGCCTATTACTTGACCGTGAGAGTCGGCTGCCACCCAGGATTCCAAATCACCATTTTCTATAAGAGCCTTTAACTTTTCTGGAAAGTAAACGAGTTCGTTAATGTAGTTATATTCGTAAACTTGGTAAAAGAGCCGAGAGAGCTCTGGTTCTTCGCCGGATTTTAGCCGACGAATTTCTATGTTTTTAAGGTCTTGAATGTGGGACCAGCGATCATCTAAGGCCAGTTCCTTGGGTTCCGATTCTTGTGGTCCAAGCGGTACGAGAAAAGTTACAACCTGTCCCTGACGTCCTAAGTTACTCCATTTTATGTCTTTAGTATTTATGAGGCGTTCTTGTATCTCGGGAAAGTAAATAGGTTTGCCGCGATTGAAGATTTCAATCCCTAAAGTCGTTGGGTTTTTTTTGATTTCAATCAAGACCTGCTCGCTCGTATTTGCGGCCTTACGGTTATTATCAATCACCATTTTTAAAACTTCGCGAACTTCATTAATCAAATTATCGTCGAGATTAGCGCTCTTATAACCGCGAATAAAAGAAAGCGCCGGCTCTATGTATTCGGGCTTAAAAGGGAGTTGGTGGCGTGAAAGTATATCATTCATACATTACTCTTTTATCGCATCTATGACGCGAATAAGTTTTCCCGTGCGTAAATTGCGTGGTAGTGAACCTAAAGGTGTGAGTTCCACGCGGATGGGGTTTACGGAGCCTTTGGCAATTTGTCCGCGGACAGTGGGGCGGTCTTGCAAAATTTGATCGGCGAGTTTTTGTGCGAATAATAAATAATCGTTAGGGTTTAATGCTGTTTCAACCCTTATAATTAATTCATCACGCCCATCGACGCGGGTTTTTTCCATTTGTAAAGTGCCAGAGAGCTCCTTAATTTTTGCCACAAGTTTTTGGACGCTTTCGTATTCGATGGAGTCATAGCCGATACGTAATATATCATCGCCCCGGCCGAGGAGCTGAAACAGCGGCGTCGTGCGGCCACAGCGGCAGGATTCATTGAGCCAGCGGGCGCGATCGCCCACACGATAGCGGATAATGGGAGTGAGCATTCGGGGAAATGAGGTCACAAATAACATACCCGCTTGGCCTGGGGCCACAGGCATTTGTGATTCCTCGTCAAGAATTTCAATATACGCCTGATCGTCATGAGCATGAAATATTCCCAAAGGCGTTTGCTCGCATTGATAGCCGATATACCAAGAGTCTACGGTCCCATAACCGGGAGCTTTAATTGTTTCCACGCCGTAATCGTTGCACATTTCGTCTAAATCACTTTGATAAAGATGTTCGGCGCCAAAGTAAACTTTGCGCACATTAACGCCGTCTAGACCCAGGGCCTTTAATTGCCGGAACATATCCAGTACGACGCTGGAAATTCCCGTGAAAACATTAATATTAAACGCGCGAGTTACGGAGTGGACAAAGTCAGGCGCGGTATGATTGGTAAACGGAAAGCTAGTGCAGCCGGATTGTTGTAGAAAGCGATTCATGTGAATGAATGTCATGTACAGTCCACCGGACGCCCAAAAGTTTGCGACCCGGTCACTCGGCTGTAAGCCAACAGCATGAAAACCACGGGCATTAGCAAAAGTTAGCAGCTCTAATTCTTCATTCGTAAATAACGAAGTTTTGGGTTGTCCCGTTGTGCCGCCGCTTTGAAAAACCGTATAACCTTTGTTATTACTTGTCAGTAATTGCGTGGACTGTGGTGGTAGGTTGCCCCGGAGGTCTTGCGAAACCAAAAATGGAACTTTTTCTAGTGGCGCGCTACTTTTGAGGTCGACTTGCGAAAGTCGGTCGCGGTAAAACGGTGATTGCTCGCGGGCAAAGTTGACGTAGGCCGCCAATTTTTCTCTCATTACCTGTTCGCGGGTTGCTTTATCCGCACTCTCCCATGGGTCAAAAAATGTTTTTTTCATAAATTAATACCCAAATTTTTCGGGTTAAAACCCAGGGGTGGGAGATGGGAAAGAGACCCTTCCGCCGAGCGCTTTCGCATTTGCGGCTGAGGGGCTCCGGACCTCGTTGGGTTTTCTAGCGAATTTAAAAAATCCAGAAAGTAATTGTGAAAATCAAAAACCTGACCGTTAATTACAAGCCCCGTGAAGTCAAAATTTCCGTTTAATTCGTGATCGTGTAAAAAGAACTTTTTCTCTTGGTCGAGAGTAAGAAACCAAAGGTTTTTTTCTTCAAATTCATCCGACGCTTTTTTACTTTTCTTTAACCCAGCCGTTGCGGGATCAAAAGCAAAGTTAGATCCGTCGGATTCAATACCAATAATTCCATTGGGGAAGTCGCGCACGTCGGGCATAATGGCATCTATGGAAGTTACAAAGAACTTAGATTTCGGCGTGCCTTGCCAGCTGTCCCAGGTGGATTGCACCCAATCTATCCAATCTTTAACTTCCATGGGACGTTGGTGCGGAGAAATGACGTCTATCGCGTACCATTTTCCATTATCGGCTTTTACGATTTTGGTGACATGAAAGCGCCACTCAGGGGTTTTAGGATTTGAGCGCATATCGCCAATAATAAAAAGACTCTTCATATTTCCGGGTTTTACTCCCAAGAGTTTTAGAAAAGTCGCCGTGGCAAATGCCCGGCCAAAGCAGAAACCAATTCCACCGGTGGGATCATATTTTCCGAGAGCTTCAAGATTTGTGACCGGATTTTGTGCCGCTTTTGTTAATGCACTTTGAATTTGTTTTAAGTTTGGTGCCGTTAACGCTGCTACTTTATTTTTATCGATAAAAGTTTTGAAGCCCTTACCGATTTCAGCACTTAAGGAACTACTAAAAAGAGATAAGCAGATAACACTGCGGCAAAAAGTATTGGCGACGTACCGAGAAAGACTCATAAAACACCTGCCGCATTGTAATGTTTATAACGCGATAAGTCAACATAATTTCTTTGAATTTTCAATAGCATAGATGGGTTTTCCACAAGCTTTGTGACTGACAATTGTGGGCACTGTCGAACCCTTATCTGGCTTAGATCCGCGTAATTATGGCTGAACTTTGCGCCTTTTTTGCAAATCACCTCAAAATCGTGGTTACCAAGGCTGCAAAACTTTTTTTCGCTGCTTTTATTTTGTTTTAATGTCAGTTTAGTTTTGGCCGAGAATGCAGTCAGCTTTTTGCCGTATCATCGTCAACACAAAGTGCCTGGTTTAAAAATTTGATCCTTTCCCAATACCATAATTTAGACTTGTTTCCTTCCGATCTGGAGGTGCGAACAAAATCGTCCCTGCCTGACCTTGTCGAACGCAGTCTGCAACTAAGTCCCTTGGAAGGAAAAAATTTACTTTCTCTAATTAGAGAATTTCCCCCGAAAGAAAAATGGGTATTGAAGTTCCTTGAACTTGTATTACTCGATGATTTTGCCTGGCAGACTTTTTTTTGCAGGACTCACTCACCAATGGCGCCCACCATTTTTTCTCTAGTTCGCTGGCGCCGCTAATGGCAATGGTTTCGCCCAATGTAAAAGACTGGGTTTGGAAAAACTTAATTAACAATTACAAAAACGCCACAAAGGACGAGAAACCTAATTATGACATAGCCCAAAAAAGAGTTATGGACGCTGTCATTAGTTACATGTTTCGGCCACAGCAAAAAATCGTCGACGGTTATCGTGCTGGAAAAGATATTAAGGAATTATATCAACAACACCTAGAATTTATGCGGGAGTTTGCCCAGCAAAATAAAGAAGACCAATATTCCGCTTATGAAGTTTTTGGTTTAGTACGTTCTCTTCGAAAAAAGCTTCAGGAACTACGAGTTTACGCTAAGAAAAACAAATCAAAACTTGATGAGGAGATTGCGGAAACCAACGCCGAGCCGGTGCCCGAAGAGTTTGAAATTATTATTGGCGGAAGTTTCCCTTGGGGAACGGCGCGAGTCAGAAGTTCCGATCTTGATGCTCTGTACAATCATTATTTGATTCGGAATTTCGTTCGGCTAACTTCGGAAGAGAATCTACAAGTGCTTTCTAGAAATAATATCAATTTGAATTTAAGTCACGACGTTGATTTCAATCTAAGTCAGCTGGCGCGGCGAACTTCTCTGCTTCTTAAAATTACTGAGCATGGCACTTATTTGGTTATCTACTCCTTGCCTAAACCGACTAACTATACACTTTTTAAAAAGCCACTCGCCCCAGACACATTCGTTCATAGTGACGTCCAATATCTAGAAAAGCCCATTGAGATCCCGATAGATCTTTAACTCAAGCTTAGGGTGTTATAGATACTGTTTATAAAAAATGTATTTTAATGAATTTTTCGACGCGCACCCGAAACTGATTCGGTTAGTTTGGCGTTCACCGCTGTCAGTGTTAAACGATCAAAGTAGTAGGGGAGGTACCATGATTAATCTAAGAATCTTTACATTTCTGTTTCTCGTCGCTTTTGGAGCAAAAGGTTTCGCTGCCGATTTGTCGTTTGTTAATTGTAAGGGTCAAATGTCCAAAGCTATTGGTGGCCGCAGCTCAGTTTTTCTAGGCAGTATTAGAATCTTGCCGTATCAACAAAGTGGCAGGGTAAGTGGGCAAGTTGAATGGAAGGCTTCAGTGTCCACTTCGACCGGAGACTATGAGATAAAGCCAATTGCCAGTAATTATTCTCTGCCGTTACAGACCTTAACTTTTTCCCACTATGGCAATGAAGGAGAGTTTGAGCTTGTGATTGGATTAACAAAATCGGAGCAAATCAAAGGCAATCATAGAGGCGATTTTGGAGCTTCCTTTAAGGTTGATTCAGCGCAAATAGGTGGAATTGGTCTTCAATGTATATTGTCCAAGTATAAAATCGATTCGTATTGAACCATAGCTAAATGGTACCGAGGAGCAGTTTGTCATTAGCCCG
>CAZCFY010000024.1:0-43548 GCA_964498095.1 uncultured Bdellovibrionales bacterium
AAAAATCGCAACTCCCGCTCAGAGTCAGAAAATCGATTTCCTGCCACAAAAGCCATTCCAAATCCAATAAAAAGAAGGGTAACTAATCGGGATCAAGTATGTCAGTACAAAAATAAACTCACTGGAAAAACTTGTGGTAGCCGGTGGAACTTGGAAATAGACCACATACAACCGCGCTGGGCCCATGGCGGGAATGAAGAAGCTAATTTAAGAGTGCTCTGTCAAAAGCATAATCATTACCTCTATCACAGACAAGCGAATATCCGTCTAAAGGCCACGCGAGAAATTTCCGCCTCACCCCTCACTCCCAAGCACTCACAACTTAACATTGAAATAAAACCAATAGCGCTAAGCTCAGCCAAACAAACAAAATGCGGCAATCTGCCCCGGCGGTGCAGTCATTGCTAGGGCTAAGAATCCAGAGTAGCGCAGCGTTTGGCAAAAAAACGCCGCTTGTTGCTATGCGGAGCTATTTGCTATGCGCAGCTATTTGCAATAGAAGAATTACCTATGATCCCAGCTGAAATGAACCAGCTTACACTCACGGAAGCGATAAATGTTCTCAAAGACGAGGGCTACGTTGAGGACTTTAATCTCATCAAAAATCCAGATCCTGAAGAATTCGAAATTGATGAAACATTTCGTTTCGACGTAATGACCGACCCCGGCGACCAGTCTGTGCTCTATGCCATGCATTCTAAAAAAACTGGCGCCAAAGGAGTCCTAATTAATGGCTTTGGTATTTATTCGGACGCCGTAACAAACAAAAAAATGAAATCAATCCACTAATGCGCGCAACCCATTGGCTTTAAATAAAGCGCCATGAATACTCGTGAGCCATTATGAATACTCTTGAGCCAGCTTGAATAAAGAGTTATTTTTAAAAGAGTGACATTTGATCTACCGATTTTTTTGTTGGCAATCACCGCTGGTGCGGTCGCTAGTGTTTCAGGGTTTGGAATAGGGAGCTTGCTAACGCCCTTTCTAATCCTGCGCATGGACGCTAAACTCGCTGTGGCTTTGGTTTCTATACCGCATTTTTTCGCGACCTCATTAAGATTTTGGTTACTTCGCCAGCATATCGATAAAAAGGTTCTTTTCCACTTTGGCATTTTAAGCGCCGCCGGCGGCTTACTCGGCGCGCTCTTAAATTCCATTTTTAAAACCTCTTCGTTACAACTTATATTCGGCGCCATTTTAGTTTTTGCTGGCTTTACTGGCACCACAGGACTCAACGAGAAATTTAATTTTGGCCCCAAAACCGCGTGGCTGGCTGGCGCAATTTCTGGAGTGTTGGGGGGCCTTGTCGGCAATCAAGGCGGCATTCGCTCAGCAGCGCTCATGGGCTTTAATATTTCCCCGACAACCTTTGTGGGCACCGCTACTGCCATTGGCGTGATTGTCGATACCGCTAGAATGCCAGTTTATATTTATCATCACGGCCCGCAGTTTTGGATGCACGGTATCTTAATACTTATAACATCGGCTGGGGTCGTATTAGGCACATTTTTAGGTACTCCTATCCTCAAAATCATGCCCGCAAAAACATTTAAAAGAATAGTTTCTGGGCTCATCTTGCTTCTTGGTATTTTCATGCTTATATATGGGTCATAGAGGAAATTCATGAAAGTTGCGCGAAAAATTGCCGTCGTCGATGACGATGCCGAGATGGGCCGCCTTGTAAAAGATATTTTGACTGAAGAAGGGTACAATGTCGAATCCTTTACTTCTGTCTCCGAGGCGCTAGTAAAGTTTAAAAAAGAGCTGCCTGAGGTCGTCATCACCGATTTAAAAATGAAAGAAATCGACGGGATGATGTTTCTAAAAAAGATGCAAGAGGCTTATCCGAGTGTTGTCACGATCATGATGACGGCCTTTGGCTCCATCGATACAGCCATCGAGGCCATGCGCACGGGCGCTTATCATTACATCGTAAAGCCTTTTAAAAATGAAGAAATGATTTTACTCGTACAGCGCGCTTTAGAAAAAGCCAAACTCACCCAAGAAAATAAAATTTTAAAAAAAGAGCTCAATAAAACTTTTTCTCTGGATTCCATCGTTGGAAAAAGCCCCGCTATTTTAGAAGTTTTTGAGATGGTAAAGCGGATTGCGTCGGCGACGGCCACCGTTCTTATTACCGGCGAAAGTGGTTCGGGAAAGGAACTCATCGCCCGCGCTGTTCATAATCTTGGACCGAGAAAATCAAAACCTTTTGTGCCGGTAAACTGCACGGCGATTCCCGAACAGCTTTTGGAAAGTGAACTCTTTGGTCATGTTAAAGGTTCTTTTACTGGCGCGACCGGAGATAAAAAGGGATTATTTGAAGAAGCTAACAACGGCACTATTTTTCTCGATGAAATTGGCGATTTAAGCCCAACTCTTCAAGCAAAACTATTACGCGTGCTGCAAGACAAACAAATTCGTCCAGTGGGAGCCGGTGGACTAAAACAAATCGACGTTCGCATTATCGCCGCCACTCACCGTGATTTGGACACTATGGTTAAAGATGGAAAGTTTCGCGAGGATCTTTATTACCGCTTAAAAATCATCCCCATTCGCGTGCCGTCTTTGCGCGAGCGCAGCGAGGACATTCCCCTTCTCACGGACACGTTTATTAAGAAATTTGCCGCGCAAAATAATTCTCCAGTTACGGGAATTACACCGCAGGCAATGGCGTTACTTATTGCTCATCCGTGGCCTGGTAACGTGCGCGAACTTGAAGGCGTCATCGAGCGGGCCGTCATTCTAAGCCGCAACTCACTGATCGAAGAAAAGGACATATTTAGCGGCGTTGTCGAAACCGCTAAGGGCGCTATCGAAAAACTCTTTGACGGAAATCCAACTCTCGAAAAGCTTGAGGAACACTACATAAAGCGAATCATGGGCCAAGTTAATTTTGATAAAGATAAGGCCGCCAAAATTCTGGGCGTAAGCCGCCGCACCCTTTACCGCAAAGAGCGCGAGTACGGGCTCGTTTCCTCGGATGTTCCCGAGCCCGGCGAGGAATAGACATGCCTAACGGACAAGGACTTACGGGAAAAAATATTACATTTTTAAAATCGGCCATCGATGAGGCCGCGATCGTTGCCATTACCGATAAACAGGGTGTAATCACCTATGCAAATAAGAAGTTTTGTCAAATTTCAGGATATTCCGAAAAAGAACTTCTAGGCAGCACTCACAAGATCATTAATTCAGGATATCATCCCAAAGATTTTTTCGTGCAAATGTGGAAAACAATTTCTTCCGGAAAAGTCTGGGAGGGAGAAATCTGTAACCGCAACAAAATGGGAGATCTCTATTGGGTACATACGACAATTGTCCCTTTTATGACCGATGACGGAAACCCAGAGTCTTATGTGGCAGTACGGTATGAAATCACCGAACGCAAACTTGCCGAAGATAGTTTAAAAATAAATGCCAAAAAACTCGAATTAAGTAATAAGGAGTTGCAGGACTTTGCCTCTGTCGCCGCACATGACTTGCAAGAACCCTTGCGCAAAATACTTACTTTTTTAGACCGCGTAAAATCTAAAACGGAAGGAAAACTTGACGCTGAGGTTTTAGATTATATCGCCCGCGTGCAAAGCTCGGCGGCCCGCATGCAGACTCTTATTAATGATTTATTATCGTACTCGCGCGTGACGACCAAGGCGCAGCCTTTTTCGAAAGTCGATTTAAATACCATTTTAAAAGACGTCCTTTCTGATCTCGAAGTCAGGATCGAGCAGACGAACGGTAAAGTTGAAGTAGAAAAGCTGCCAACCATTGTGGCCGACCCGACACAGATGCGTCAGCTATTCCAAAACATAATTGGTAATGCCCTAAAATTTCATAAAAAAGGTGAATCTCCGGTAGTTAAGATCCGTGGCAAAGTACACGATGAAATTTTTTTGAATGGCGTTCCCACCTGTCAAATCACCGTAGAAGACAATGGAATAGGGTTTGACGAAAAATATTTGGACCGGATTTTTACGATCTTTCAGCGTTTGCATGGAAAACAAGAATACGAAGGTACTGGCATTGGCCTCGCGGTTTGCCGCAAAATCGTTGACCGCCACGGGGGGATAATTACAGCTAAATCAAATGTTGGCGTAGGCTCTACGTTTTCTATTAGTTTACCGACAAAACAACTTTCGGGAGATATATTATGATTCAAAAAAGTTCAGTTCCGATTTTAATCGCGGATGACGATCAAGATGACCGTCAAATGATAAAGGAAGCGCTCGAGGAAAGCCGCCTTATCAACGACCTCCACTTTGTTACCGATGGCGAGGAGCTGATGAATTATTTGGAACGGCGGGGGCCCTACGCGGATACCGCAAAATTTCCATTACCCGGGCTCATCCTACTCGATCTTAATATGCCCAAAAAAGATGGCCGCGAAGCCCTACGGGAAATAAAAAGTAATTCCGCCCTTAAGCAAATTCCCGTTGTCGTGCTAACGACCTCAAAGGCCGAAGAAGACATTTTTAGGACCTATAACTTGGGGGTAAACTCGTTCGTAACTAAACCGGTAAAATTTTCCTCTCTCGTGGACGTAATGCGCACCATCGGACAGTATTGGTTTGAATTAGTCGAGTTACCCAAGAAATGAATCCTGAAATTCGCGTACTACTTATAGATGACGATGAGGATGATTTCATAACCTTACGTGATCTTTTACGCGAAATTAAATCGCAAAAGTATTTACTCACCTGGAAGGCAACCTACAACGAAGGCGTCGAAGCCTTTAATCAAAAGACCTTTGACGTTTGCTTACTTGATTTTCGCCTGGGCGAGTTTAGCGGACTTCAGCTATTAGAGGACTCACGCAAGTCGGGAAATACCTGTCCCATTATTTTACTCACAGGATTTGGCGACATGGAATTGGACTTAAAGGCCATGCAAATGGGTGCCGCTGACTATCTGGTAAAAGAAAAACTCTCTGGCCCCTTACTCGAGCGGTCACTACGTTATGCATTTAAGCGCGCCCAAGACATAAAAGAATTACGCGAACAACGCGAAAACTTTAAAACTCTTTTTAATTCAACTTTTGAGGGAATTTTTGTTTATAAGGACGGCGTAATCCAGGACGCTAACGAGGCCGCAAGTGTGATATTAGGACGGGAACTACGCGAAATGCTGAATCATCCCCTCACGGACTTTATCCGCAGCGACCAACGTGGAGATTTTCAAAAGAGTTTTGCCAGAAGCCCAAGCTTTGAAACGATTGGTATCCATAAGGATGGCAATGAAATCTCACTTTTGATTTCGCAAAAGGAGGTCACACTGCAAGGACAGACGACGGCACTTGTTGCCGTCACTGACCTCACGCAAAGAAAGCAAATGGAAGCGCAAATCCTGCAGCAAGACCGCCTGGCGTCCTTGGGTTTACTAGCCTCTAGCTTGGCACACGAAATCGGCACACCCCTAGGGGTTATTCGCGGACGCGCGCAATTTATCGCCGATAAGGCAAAAGAGCCAAAACTTAAAGAAGACATGAGCTTGATTACCGGTCAAATTGACCGCGTTACTAAACTGGTAAATTCACTCTTACACTTGGCGCGCGAGAAGAAATCCGCCGTCAGCGTGCCGGTGAATGTGACCGCCGTACTTGAGGACGTTAACCGCTTGATCCAACACGAACTGCAACGCCATGACGTTGAACTCGAGGTCATAGCGGAAGGAGAACATTTAGTAAAAGCGGAAGCTGGTCCGCTGGGACAAGTTCTTTTAAATTTAATGGTTAATTCGCTTCACGCCATCGAAGAGGCAAAAAAACATGGGCGTTTAGGCAATCACAAAATATCAGTTAACGTCTTTAACGAAGATGGCAGAAAATTGATTTCCGTTAGTGATACCGGTAGTGGTATCGAAACGAAAAATTTAATTCATATTTTTAAACCCTTTTTTACGACCAAGGATATAGGATTAGGCACGGGCCTGGGGCTGGCTACCTCGTATAAACTTGTTCAATCTTGGAACGGCTCGATGGATGTAACAAGCAAAGTCGGGGTTGGCACAACTTTCCGAATAAAATTAAATTCCGTGCAATAATTAAACGGACTCGCCAAGCGAACTTGCCACATTATAAAGTGGCAACATATTTAAAACGTCTTTAAGCTTCGCGTGCGCCAGTTCAGGTGAAATCAAAATAAAAGTTACCAGCTCCCCTTGCTTACGCGAAAAAACAATGAAGTCTTTTCCTCCACGCTCCGGAGAAAAAAACTTAGCAATCGTGGGCTTCTCGCTGATGGTGGCTAGTGACGGCTCAGAGACGGCGCTGATTTCCATGGTCTTTAATTTAGAAACATCCGGATAATTTAATTGTTCAAGAAAATACTTATTGGCAAATATGAAACTTTTGCGATCCATAATAAGCATGCCGCATTTTCCACCCTCCGCCATTACGTTCAGCGACTGCCAAAGCTCATCCGAATTTCCTTTATCAATACAAGCTGGGCAAGTTGAGGTTCCAAACTGATTGCAGAAAAGCTGTTCTAAATTTAGTCCCAATTTACTCTGCAGCTCCAAGAGAGATGACATCCGAATATCTACTTTTCCTTTTTCGATGTCCTGAAAGTGACGGTAGTCTATTCCCACTTTCTCAGCCGCCAACTTTTGCGTTAGCCCCAGGGATCTACGCGATTGAACAATCATTTGCGCAAAGGAATTGATTGTATTGAGTGTTGCTGGCTTGGCGCCTCTTCGCGTCTTCTGAATCATCTTCTCCCTCTGGAAATAGAAAATATCACCTAATATTTCTCGTATTGCAACGAGTACAAAAAAAAATTGACACGGTAGTTTTCACCGTGTCGCAATCAGAAGTGATATATCAATAGCTTTTATTTATTTCACCTAATCTTAACATATCAGGACGCCAGTTTGCGGGGATTAGAAAAACTTAAAATCTCGTCGGTATTAAACCGCTTTTCGCAGTCGTTAACTGATTGTTTAACTATGCTCCTCTTAAACGCCGAATCAATCTTCAACCAATGCTGGGCGTATTCTTCACTCACTCCCGCTTCACGTAAAGATTCGGTTAATAGCAGATGGCGAATTTCAAAAAGCTCCTCTGAAATCATCATGTGCTTGTGGGCTGGAACCGGAAATTTTCCGCAATAATTTTTGGGGCCACTCATGGATTGAGCCATGAAGTCGGTTTGCTGGTCTTCGATTATTTTTTGATCGATCCCCTTAAAAAAAAGTCCCAGCCATTCGTGCGCATAAACTTTATCGTAGAAAATCTTATGCACTTTCTGAAGTGTCGCGCGGCCACCGACCAACTCATAAAGCGCGATTCCATTGATACGCATGTAAAGACTTCGGTCTAAGCTTGCGGGAACTTAAATACGGTACAATTCCCACGATTCATTTACCCCGCATTAATCCCGATAAGGTTAATGAGGTAGGAAATGGAAATACGTCCAACCATATTAATCGTTGATGACGACATCGTAATGCGATCGACGTTAGCAAGTATTCTAGCTAAAGACTATGAAACAGTACCCGTTCCTTCCGCCAAAGAAGCTCTGCAGTTCCTTGAATCTCGTGAGCCACACGCAGTCCTTTCTGACATAAAAATGCCAGAGATGGACGGCATTGAGTTTTTAAAGAGAGTTAAAGCCACATATCCTTTTGTGCCAGTCATTCTCATTACATCTATCGATAACAAGGAAATGGTTTTAACCGCTCTGCGGGCCGGCGCCTTTGACTACTTACCAAAACCCATCGGAGCCAGGGATTTAAAATTTGCGGTGGAAAGAGCCGTGAAACAGCGCCTATTAGAGTTTGAACGCGAATTTCTGCTACGCCGTCTTAAGAAGATGCAAGTTAAGTAATTGTACTTTACGGTACAATTCACCCGTAAATCAATTGTTAAAGTCTTCCGATAGTTTATTAAGTCTTATGAGGAGGGAAACTAAGATGAGTTTGAACGTCGATTTACTGCGCAGCACATTTGAACAGGTGAAACCAATTGCCGGCGATGCCGTGACTTACTTTTATGATTTGCTCTTTAAAAATTATCCCGAGGCTAAGCAACTTTTTAAAAGCACGAAAATGGCACAACAAAAAAAGCTGCTTATCAATTCGCTTGTTTTTATAGTAGAAAATGTCGAAGACCCCGCCAAACTTGTTCCTTACCTTAAAAAAATGGGTGCCCGCCACGTAAAATACGGAACCGAGCCAGAACATTATAACTGGGTTGGACAAACTCTATTAGATACTTTGTCCCACTTTTTTGCGGAAAATTGGACAAGCGAGGCCGAAGAGACTTGGGCCGCAGCCATTGAATTTATCGCCACGACTATGTTGTCAGGTACGCAAACAAAAGCCAAAGACACACCAAAAGTCCAAGACAATGTCATTCAATTAGCGGCAAAGGACTTAGCTAACTCACTTTTAAAACAATATCTCAATAATATTGATGCCGAGATCGTAAAATTAGCTCAGCAAAAGGCGCAAAAAATTCTTCTTAAAAGCTTAGAGGATGAAGCTGCCAAAGTTGTAAATGGAAATCAGAAAAGGGCCGCGTGAATAATTTTGGTGACGACATAGCCAACGAATTTATTCAAGACGCCAGGGATTTAGTCGCTGACGCCGAAAAATCTTTGCTGGCTATTGATAGTGGCTCGCCCCTATCGTCGCACTATAACGCCATCTTTCGGGCTTTACACAGCATAAAGGGTGGTTCGGGGATGTTAGGGATGAGCCGCCTGCAGCAAATAGTGCATCACTTGGAAACATTGCTGACAAAGTACAAAACGCAGCCCAACCTTCCCGAGAAGGTCACTAATTATTTGCTCGAGGGAGTGGATGCTGTGCGCGCCGTTTTAGACCAGAAGCCAGAGGCCTTTGAAATCTGTGATCCCGAGGCCACCGCGAAGTCTACTTTGCCAGTGGCCGGCAATGAACAGCTCATAGTCTCAATTAATTTGGATGAGGGAGTTTTGAGCCCACTAAAACTACTCTTAGAAAAAATTAATTTTCGCGTAACAAACCTCCCTGACCCCAAAAACCTGGAGTCTTTTAAAAACGATAAAAATGTCCGGGCGATTGTACTTAATTGTACGCAAAAGGGTGCTGGAGCTATAAGTATCCTTAAAGCTCTTAGGCAAAATAATTCCGAAACGCCAGTTTTAATTTCCTGCCAAGATATCTCCGTACAACACTGTATCGAAGGCCTAAATTTAGGGACGCACTGCTTTATACAATGGCCTCTTTCGGCGGAAATACTCTTTGCGAACATATTAAACGTTACGAAAATGCAAAAGGCCTTTAATATGGTTAATCAATGCGTAAATCTTCTGATGTATCAATACTCCGACCTCGATGAATCTCTCAACCGAGACGGAAAGCAAACGATCCGCAGCTATTTGCGTGACGAGATGAAGAACATCATGGAACAAAAAAATACTCTTTTTAACTCTAAAGTTAGCTAACTGGCCCGCTGATAAAAAGTCGCCTTGTCCAACAAAACCGACTTAAACGATGTTGATAAACCAAAAATACTTTCCGTAGCGCCCATGATAAGATAACCGTGAGATGCCAAATACCGTTGGAACCTCTCAATAATCTTCTTCTTATTATCTATACTCTGATAGATTAGAACATTCCGGCAGAAAATAAGATCATAAGGTCCCGAAACATTCCAATCTTGCAAGAGATTTAGTTTAGAGAAAGTAATATGAGACTTTAACTTAATGTTTACGTGCCAGTTCTCCCCGTCTTGCGTAAAATACTTAAGTAAATTCGACGTCGGCAGTCCTCGGGCTACCTCTAGTTGCGTATACACACCCGCCTTGGCCCTATCCAAAATGGGCTCACAAATGTCGGTCGCCTCAATCTTAAAATCTGGCAAAAGATTCTTTTCTTTGTAATCAAGTAACACCATGGCGATGGTGTAGGGCTCCTGCCCCGTACTACACGCGGCAGACCAAATACGGAGAGGAGCCCCGGGAGTTTTTTTCTTAATTATTTCTGGAAGGATATTTTTTGCTAAACTTATGAATAACGCTTTATCACGGTAAAAGCTTGTCTCATTGTTCGTGGCAAGATCCAACAAGAGCTTGCGAAAATCACCGGTAATCTGATTAAAGCTCGAGACGAACAGCGACTCTATGGGTTTTCCCATTTGTTTGGCGATTTGCTTAAGTCGGTTTTCTAACTGAAAAAAATTTCCTTCGGAATAAACGATTCCGGTTTCACGCTCGATAAAGCCGGCAAAAAATTTTAGATGATCGGGACCAATATCTGCGGTCATTTAAATTCCTCCGGCAACGTCACTTATCTTGTCGATGAGAATGTCCTTGGTAAATGGCTTCACGATATATTCGCGCACCCCTTCAGACATCATTTGGGCTATCTCACCCTGCTTTCCTTTTGTCGTGATCATTATTATCGGGGTCGATATTCCCGCGCGGTTAAACTCCTTTACGGTTTCAGGTCCCGAAAGTACAGGCATCTCCCAATCCATTAATATTAAATCAACTTTTTTTCCTGTATGCTCACGAATGGCTTCCTGTCCGTTGTAAGCATGGTACAAGTGGCAATTATTTTCTTTCAGGCAATCTTCTATGAAACCATGCATTGTCTTAGAATCGTCAACGACGAGTATATTAAGCATACTTACCTCTTTTCATTGGTTGGCTTCTCCAATTGAAACGCCGCTTCGGAACAGCGGTATAAAAATTCTTTCGCCTTATTGCAAAATATGGAATTGCCGGGAGTTTTATTCTTCATTTCATCTTCGACCAGCTTCTCAAACTCCGCGCAGATTTTTTCTAATCCGTCAGCGGATTTAAACCGCGCCACGCCCCGCATTTGATGAAGGATGTGAAAGATAAAATTAAGCTTTGTACGGTTTTCATCGGCTTTCTCTCCCGTGGAGTCTAGCAAATTTATTTCGCGTTCTAAATTGTGATAGTCGGCATGTACTTTAACCTGACTTTGAACCATGTTCTGCGAAAGAAATTCGTCAAGAGCGCGGGTTAACTCTTCGGCACTAATAATATTTTTTTGCAATAGAATTTCGCCCAATGGCCTTTTCTTTGTTCGCAGTACCTTATTTACTTCGGCTTCAATAGTTTCGTTCCAGAGTTTTTCGCTTTGACAAGCCCTCTTAAAATCAAGCCCCAATTTCATTTGCACGGCCACGGATTTTAAAATGTCCGCCTTTTTCATTAACGCATGGTCGTAAGCTATCTCACAAAGGGACGGCAGATTTCGCATTTGATCGATGAGGGCCTCTAAAACCTGTTCTTCAGTCACGATATTCTTTTCGATTAAATATTCGCCAAATAGCTTTTTCATATTAAGCCAATGCCTTCTTGAGAGTATTACCTATGGATTCCAGGGGCGCCATCTCATCATAAATGCCCGCATTATAAATCGCGCCCGGCATCCCGAACACCACGCTCGTTTCTTTGTCCTGAATTAACACCGCACCGCCCGCGGCCTTAATGGCACGGGCACCGACTAATCCGTCCTCCCCCATTCCCGTAAGTATTAGAGAGAGTACATGCGGACCAAAAATCTCGGCAGCGGATTCGAATAGGCTATCCACGGCGGGACGCACATTGTTGCGCAAAGGCGACTGATCGAGCCGCAAGAAAATTTCATTTTCATTTTTCTGAAATAGCCGCAAATGATAATTGCCGGGAGCCACGTAAATTTTTGACGGCAATAATGGCGTCCATTGTTTAACTTCCATCGTTGGTATACCACTTAACGCTTGAATACGCTTTGCCAACAAGTCCGTAAAAACGGGCGGCATATGCTGAACAATAATTACGGGTTTAAAGATTGGCGGCCGTAATTCTTTAAAAATGTGCTCCAAGGCATTGGGTCCGCCGGTTGAAGATCCTATGACCACCACCTTAGGAACAAAATCAGCAATTTTAATCTTTTTTTGAACTATGGGAGTTTCGGGCTCCCACGGTTCCTGAGGCAACGGATTTAGATTCATGGCTTTGCGAAACTGCAAAATTTTTGGCACTAAATCCTGCCCAATTTTATCCAGCGACTCCTCGAGGCTTCGGCTTACGGGCTTAGCTACAAAATCATCGGCCCCCATGCGCAAGGCTTCCAACGCAAGACTTGCACCGCTATCACTTTCGGCGGCAAAGACAATTATGCGGGCCTTGTGCATGATGCGCTTTAATTCTCTGATCGTCTCTAATCCGTTCATTTTGGGCATTTCAAGATCTAACGTGACAAGTTCGACGTCGATATTCTGCATTTTCTCGATAGCAATTTTGCCGTCGGCGGCAATTCCGACGACTTCAATGCCTTCGACCGCAGATAAAACGGATTTTATCTGCGAGCGAAAGGTTACAGAATCATCAACGATCAGAACTTTCATTAAACCTTTATTCTCTTCACGAGTTCATTCAAAGATTCGGCGAGTTTATTTAGCCCCTTGGCCGCATCAAGTGTTCCGTTTGCAGCGGTCGAATTTTCTTCGGCTGCAAGCGATACTCCCTTAATGGTTCCGGATACAGAGTTAATCGCCGAGCTAGACTCCTGAACAATGCGGGCAACATCGTTTGTCGTTGCTGTTTGCTCTTCCACGGATGCCGCAATCGACATCGCGATACTGTTTAGTTTTTCCACGGCTTGAGAAATTCCCGTGATGGCCGCTACGGACTCTTTCGTATCGCGCTGAATAGTTTCAATCTTATTGGTAATTTCCTCGGTAGCCTTTGCCGTTTGCTTGGCGAGTTCTTTAACTTCGTTGGCAACGACGGCAAAGCCCTTACCGGCGTCACCGGCGCGCGCGGCTTCAATTGTCGCATTCAACGCCAGAAGATTGGTTTGTTGCGCGATGGAACTAATCACTTTAATAACGTTTCCGATCTCTTGGCTAGATTCGCCCAACTGATTAATGGTCTTCATGGTAGAGCGCGCCTGATCAAGTGATGTCTTTGACATCTCCGAAGCCTCGGTCGACGCGCGCGCAATTTCTTTGATCGAAGAAGACATTTCTTCGGTATTAGTCGCAACGTTTTGCACCCCTTTAGATACTTCTTCCGTGGCGGCGGCCGCCGAATTTGCATCCCCACTCGTTCTCTTCGCGGCTCCCGACATTTGCGTCGCCGTGGCCGTGAGTTCACTTGCTGAACTTGCGAGACTCGTCGAGGTTTCCTCGAGTGTATTAACGAGGTTAACTTTTTCGGTAATTACATCCCAGGTTACCATCGCGCCGATATAGTGTTTATTGTGGTCGTAGGTTGCCGAAATCAATAGATCCAATATGTGGTCTCCAAGTTTAATTTTGGCCCGGTGCGGAAGGTTACGATCATTTGATAAAATGCGGCGCTGATGATCAGGATTTTTATGAAAGGTATCAACGCTGGCACCCACCATCTGATCCACGGGAATAGGAAGGTATTTTTGCAAACCTTTTAAAGTCTCTCGTGATTTTGGATTTAGATATTTTATTCTAAAGTCGCGGTCAGCAAACATAATGTTTACGGGAGCGTTTTCGAGCATCGACTGCATACGAGCTACGTCTTCCTCGTTTTTAATTTTTTGTGTTACCACATCCCATGTCACCATAAGACCTACGAGTTCTTTGTTGGCATTGGAAATTGTATTTACCAGTAAGTCCAATTTCTCGGGCCCCAAGTTGATGATCGCCCTATGCGGAAAGTTTCTCTCGTCGGTCAGAATTTTTCTCTGATGGGCGGGATTTTTGTGAAAGACATCAATGGATGAGCCAACCACTTTATTGGCGGGAATTGGCAAGAGGTTTTCGATTGACTTTAGTGTCGCTTTACTTTTTGGATTAACGTAATTAATTACGAAATCCTTTCCACAGCACATGATGTTAATCGGTGCGTTCTCGACGATACTTATAACTTCATCGATTGACTCGTAAGTTGTATTGGTAACGCCTGGCGCGGCGGCCTCGCCCGAACTTCCATTCGTCGGCTTTCGATTCTTTAAATTTAAACGGATTCCTTCCATGGTTTCTCCTTTTGATTAATTCGCATTTAATACGGAATTTAGTTTATCAATTTCTATTACACTTAAAAGTTCAGTGGGTGTTTTATAAACTCCCGTCATAAAACGGCGGACTGATTCCGGGACCGTGTCTGGCGGAAACTCAAAATCTTTTTGCAGAACCTCCACAACATCCCCAATTTTATCCACCATCAACGCTATCAACGTGTCATTTAAGCGGCAGACTACGTTCATGCGTTCCTGGGCATGACTCTCGTTAATATCAAATAACTCCTGCAAGCCGATCGCCGTGGCTATCTGCCCGCGTAAATTTATAAGGCCGTGCACATAAGTGGGCGACAGTGGCATGCGCGTGAGGGGCTGCGACTTTAAAACTTCCTGAACCTTCATGACGTCAATTCCATAAAGGCGGCCAGCCACGTAGAAAGTTGAATATTGGTTAATTGACATATTTATTCACCATCCTTGGACAATAAACGATCAAGCTCCGCAACTAAGAGATCACCATTAAACTTTTCTAAATAAGCATTAAAGCCAACGCTACGTCCACGCTGCACGTCTTGATCGTTAAAGCGTGTGGTTACGGCAATAAGCGGACGCTTCTTCCACATGTCAATATTTCGCAAATTTTGGGCTAAATCGTAACCGTTCATTTTTGGCATTTCGATATCAGTAACAACCGCCGAAAAGTCACTTTTTTGTGCCAACTGAAACGCTTCGGCGCCATTAGGCACAGCCGTTACTTTATAGCCCGCGTTTTCAAGATAGCTTTTAATGTGCTTCTTAAAAAAATTCGCGTCTTCCGCCAAAAGAATACTGTGTTTTTCGCGCTTTATTTTAGCCAAATCAGCTTCGGATTTTACATTTGCCTGCGGCACACCTAAATTCTTGGCCTGCTCATCAATAATTCCTAAGATATCTAAAACGACGATCACCTCGTCTTGAACTATCATATTGCCAAGAATTCCTGGCCGGTCCTTAACGTTGGTGTTTATGTCATTCGTAACAGTTTCTATATCCAGAATCTCGTTAACCAAAACTCCATAAGAGCGCCCTTGCTTTTGAATTACCAAAACCGCAAGCTTATCCACCGTAAAATCTTTTTCGGTTGGAAATCCCAGGGCGGAATTCAAAGAAATAAGTGGAAGAATGGAATCCCGGTACCGTACCACCGCTTGCTCCCCCGTAAACTCGATGGACCTACGGTCAAACTCTTCGAGCCGCTGAATTAAAGTCAAAGGAACACTGTATTTTCCCTGTGCCGCAAGCTTAAAAAGCAAAAACTCCTGGACCTCGCCATGGAGGGCGGAGGCATTCAAATTGTTTTTCTTGATTTCCTTTTCCTGACCCTGCCTTTTGGAGAGATTTTCTTTTTGCGTGATGCCTACCACATCTAAAATTATCGCCACCGAACCATCACCCATTATCGTGGCTCCAGAATAAACCGAAAGTTTTTTTAGGAAATAGGCCAAGGGCTTCACGACGATATCCGCAGTATCTTGTATTTCGTCTACGACTAATCCAAACTGCATGCCATCGGCATTTAAAACTACGATATTTACCACGTCGCCCTTAGCAGAACTCTCCGCGTCCTTTAGATTTAAAACTTCTTTTAAATCAATCAGAGGCAAAAGTTCGCCCCGCAACCGGTACATGGGGCGGCCCTGCAAAAATTCAATTTTTGTATTTTGATCTTTTTCAACCCTAACGAGCTCGACAAGTTTAACTTGAGGAATCGCAAACCGCTCGTTGCGGCATTTAACGAGTAACGCCGGAATAATTGCCAGGGTTAAAGGAATTTTAAGGCGAATGAGCGTACCCTTGTCGATTGAGCTGGAAATTTCTACGCTGCCACCGATTTTTTCTACGTTTGTTCTTACGACGTCCATACCGACGCCACGACCCGAGACTGTCGTTACATTTTCCGCCGTACTAAATCCCGGTAGAAAAATAATATTGTAAACATCCCGATCCGTCATTTGCGCGGCTTTTTCGGGTTTAATTAAATTTCGCTCTATGGCTTTAGCAATAATTCGTTCACGGTTTAAGCCGCGGCCATCATCTTTCACTTCGATAATCACTTGCCCGCCCTCATGATAAGAGCGCACGGAAATTGTGCCCATTTCCGGCTTGCCGGCCTTCACGCGAATCTCCGCAGTCTCAATTCCATGATCTGCGGCATTGCGGATAATATGGGTTAACGGATCTTTTATAGATTCCAATAATGTCTTATCAAGTTCAGTTTCCCGCCCTTCAAGGACTAATTGAATTTTTTTATCCAGTTCGCGAGAAAGATCACGCACTACACGCTGAAATGGCTCTAAGATATTTCCAATGGGCTGCATGCGCGTCTTCATGACTTCGGCCTGCAATTCACTTGTAACTAAATCCAGCCTTTGGCTCATCTGCAAAAAGGCAATGTCGTCGATAATGTCAGAAAACTGCAAAACTTGGTTTCGTACCAACACCATTTCACCTATCAAATTCATTAGGCGGTCTAGAATTCCAACGTGGACTCGTAAAGTTGTGTTGGTTTCACCAGAAGCCTTTTCTAAAACGTTGGTGCTTTGTGGAGTCTGTACAGTTGCGGTCACGGCGATCTCCTTATCAATTTTTGGTTGAGTCGAATTCTTTTCGGGGGAGGGAGCTGGTTTGACGACAACGCTTGACTCAAGATCCTCACCTCCTAAAAGCAAATCCTTTTCCAAGTGGCTATTAAGCCCAAAACTCTCGGTCGCTACCTCAATTAATTTCGGTATTAAAGTGGATATTTTTGCTTTTAAGTCCGGCTCAGCGCCCTTGGCCTCTACACTACGCAGAATTTCTTCGAGCACGTTTAGGCAATCACTGATGGCATCGACAAGATCCCCCTTGGGTACCAAGGAAAATTTTCTTATTGGATCCAGGCAGGTTTCCATTGCATGAGCTATCTGGCCTATTTGCGCATATCCGAAGAGTTGCGCATTACCTTTGATCGTATGCATATCGCGGTATAGCTCATCGACAACTTCTTTAGTCGCACTGCCGCGCTCAATGAGGACTAAGTTGTTCCCCACGCGCTGAGCCCGTTCGTTCATCTCTTGGACAAATTCACTTGTAAGTTGCGTAGGCGCTTTTGCCATAATCATTTAAAGTTTGGGTGAAGCGGACAAACGCGACAAGACCTGAAACAGAAACAATTTCAAAAAATTTTTTTTCGGCAACTTGCCTTGTTTTTTCGTGGGTAGTCCCCATGTTTTAATAAAGAGAACACGGAGAATTGATCTCATTTTAGTTCCTTGGTTGGTCCGGTTTGCTCATCCTGACCTCATTTTGCACGGTGACTTACCCCGTGAAGCGAAAGAGCCTCCACATTGTGACCTGAATTTTTAAAGGTTAGTCTTAGAGTTTCTAAACTATTTTTGGTGAGGACTGGTAAGTTGATAAAAAAAATCCATCGCGGCATTAAGGCCAGCTCCATTGAAACTATCTCGGCATTTGCAAGAATGATCCTGCAATCCCGCAAGACTTTGGGACTGACACAAAAAAGCGCCTCGGAGAAAATTGGAATCGACTACCGGCACTTTCAAGATATCGAAAAGGGCAAAGTAGACATTCGGATGTCTTCGCTTATCGAAATCCAAGAGCAATTGGGAATTCGCATTGAGCAACTTTTTTGTAAAAAATATGGCCACTCTACCTGTCCAGCGCAAGAAAACCCGATTACTCCGGACACCTTGTTCTCACGGCTAAATCAATTGGCGGAATCTGGTAAGTGCGGTTTGTTAATTATCGAGGGAAATGAGGTCGTTTTCGCCAATCGCTTTTTTTTGGATGAACTTAAATACAAAAATCTTGTAGCGCTTAAGGAAATCCCTCTTTCAAAACTATCCACGCCCGCGCTCCATTCCTTAAAAAATTCCGCTGAAATGGTATATGCGATAAGCTTTAGTACCGGAGAAGGAACCCACAAAACTTTTGTTAGTATTCTGAAAAGGCAGCAAGAATCCCTTCACGTGATCTGTGTTTCGCCAGACACCGTGGAAGAAAAGTTACAAGAAGCTATTGTCCTGATGCCACTCTTTAATCTGGTTAAAGCGCTTAAGCTTTTAGTTTTAATGGTTCCAATACTTCTGGCGAGTTATTTTTGGGACTATTAACCGCCGTGGAAACCTGATAGCTCTCAAGGCGATCTTCACCACAGGGTATTAATAACTTTTTCAAATTCTTTGGATCAATGTTTTCCGGATCAAGCCAGGCGTCTTCATCCTTTTTATCCAAAATCACCGGCATGCGATCATGAATTTTAGACATAAATTTGTTCGCGGCGGTAGTAATTAACGCAAAACTCTCCACGACTTCGCCGTCTTCCTTAGACTCCCAGTACTCCCATATTCCGGCAAGACTCATTATAGGATCCTTTTTTAAACGTATCACATGCGGAATTTTAGAACTCTTGGTCTGGCGTTTCCACTCAAAAAAGCCCGAAACAGGAACGATACACCTTCTTTTTAGAAAGGCATTCTTAAAGCTGCGCTTTTCCTCAATCTCTTCGGATTTCGCATTTATCATGGAATACTTGTCGGCATCTTTGACTGACTTCGCCCAGAAGGGCACCAGTCCCCAACGCATGAGTTTTAAAACTTTTTTGCCATTTTCCATGATAACAATCGGCGCCGTCTGCGTGGGACACATATTATAGTTCGGTGCATCTTTAAATTGTTTACGAATGAGCCGTTCGGCATCATAACGAATTTGGAGCTCTTCGTCGCTATAAGTTTTATAAGATCGCCCGCACATCAATTCATTAGTAGCGCGAATGGAAGCAGGAGGCAATGGTTAACACATTTACCCCCCGCCCGTGTTGTGACAACTTAGGTCACAGTGATTTGTTTTATTTGGCTAGTTAATGCCTCATTGGATTTCGGTATCGTTACCGTCAGAACTCCACTTTTAAAACTTGCCGTTACCGCCTCTTGGTCAATTGACTCCGGAAGAGTTAACGTGCGCGCCGAAGCCTTATGAAGCTCTTCCGTATAATGCATTTTCTTGGAGTCACTTTTTGTTTTTTCATGCCTCTCGGCGCGAACAGTTAATAGATTACCATCCATTTCAACCTTGATCTGGTTTTTTGGTGTACCAGTCATATTGAATTTCATGACATAGTTCTTTTGGTCTTCAGTCATTACTGGATTACTCCAAAGCTTTGTGTTGGCGACTTCTAATGCGTAACTCATAAATCCTCCTTGGGTATTGAATCTTCTACAAACCAAACATACAAATCACCTGCCAACTGCGGGAAACAAAATAACGAACAAAGAGAAAAACTAAATGGACAGCTTGGCGAGAAAAGTTGACTTAAAGGACAAGTTGGCAATAAAAGTCCCATGAAATCGAAATGATTCGACTTGAGACGCGGTCCTTGCCTTGCAAAATGGTCCAGGGTTAAATAATACAACGGGGGAAATCATGAACGTTTTGTTGGCACTTTTGATAATTTGCTTTGCTTCGATTTTATCAGCAGGTGAGTTTAGTCCGCACGAGATCCAAAGGGAACTCGACAAGTATTTGCAGGCTCCTCAACTCCCATTAAATCGTCTCTATCCTAAAAAGGATAACCGCGGGTTAGCCGTATTTGAAATAAATAGGGATAAGAATTTCGTAAAAGCCAAAATAGCATTAAGAGGCGAAATTCTTCCGTCATTTTATTCCGAACCCGAACGCAACGACAATCCTCGCGCTTTAATCGAAGATGACCCTTACACCGAATCCATTGCCGCAATGGAAAAAGAAGGCTTAACAAAAGGCGAAGTAAAAAATAAACCCTGGTCCGATGATTACTGGCCTCTCTATAATGGCGGCCCGGCAGCCCGGTACAATGAAGAAAATTATCCCTCTTCAACCGATTGGAAAGAAAACTTCGAATATATTTCTCAACATCCTTTCTTCGCAATCTTCGAAGCGGCAGTTCCCGAAGCAATTGATAACCTTTCTCCGGCGGAAAAATACGATCTCTTGATTGACAAGAAATCAGGAACATTAACAAAGGCATTGTGGAGCGAAGGCGGCCATTACTATAAGGCGTATGGAAAGGTAGAAACCTGGATGGGATACTGTCACGGTTGGGCGGCGGCCTCTTATATGATGAAACGGCCAAAACATTTAGTTGAAGTCCCGGCCTTTGATGGAAAAACTAAAATTCGCTTTTATCCCGACGATATTAAATCCCTTCAATCCTTATTATGGGCCAACAGTCAGCCGCCCACTTTATACATCGGTGGGCGTTGCAATGAAAAAGAACCTACCGTCGACGAAGACGGCCGGCCAACAAATACCAGCTGCCGAGATAATAATCCCGCTTCCTGGCATTTGACCGTGGTTAATCGCGTTGGTCTTCACAAGCGTAGCTTTGTTCTCGACGCTACTTACGATTACCAAGTTTGGAATCAACCGGTTGTGCGCTATTCCTACACTTATTTTAATCCTCAAACCATGAAAGCGGCGCCGCTAGATGCCGCTGTTTTACCTGTGGCACAGTTTTCAGGTGATAAGTTCAAAAAATACCGTTCTCGGGATACTCACTCTATCGTTGGAGTTGCCATGCAAATTACTTATGGCGTTGAACGCCGTCCCCGTCATTCTCCCACTGACGGTCCCGAGAACGACATGACTCACACCGCACTCTACACTTATGATTTGGAGCTTGATAGCCGAGGCAACATCGTGGGCGGTGAATGGTATAATGTCCCCCACCCTGACTTCATGTGGACTCCCGAAAAAAATGCGCAGGCTTTGACAAAAAATGATTATTACATTTTAGGTCAGCCAAACTGGAACGGAAAATCAGCGTTGCCTACAAACTGGCGCGAATTAGCCCAGGATGCCGCTGGCCGCGCGCAACCTTTAGCAAAAATATTATTTAGTTTATTAGAGTTAAGTAACCAAAGTAATTAAGGAGGAATAATGAAGAACGTATTTATAGGAATTACAGTTTTATTTTGCAGCCAAATCGCGTTCGCCACACAAATGGTAGAGGGGCATATTGAGCGCGTCTTCTTGCCGCCAAGTGGCTATGACAGTAACGACAATGTCCAGGTAATGATCGATGGTGTTTTGCCCAATCAGTGTCAACAAATTGCCAAAACAGAAATCACCTTTGATTCGGCAAATCGCGAATTTCGCATTAGGCAGTGGGCCCAGATACGGCCAATCGCGGATTGTCAGCGCCGTGAATTGCCGCCCTATCTTGGTATTCCAGGCCGCTACACCAAAGAGGTATCTCTTGGAGTTTTACCCGCCGGAGAATACAAAGTTTCATTCCAGCAAAATGGCATAGTGATGCGCCGGGGATTTTTAGTCGCCGCCGCGCAAACCTCAAGTACAGACGATGCGATTTACGCCCCAGTTTCTGACTTCTTCGTGCCCGAAATGGTTAAAGAAACTGAAAGCGTGCAAATCGTGTTAACCGGCGTGATCGGTTCACGCTGCCTGGGCTGGAAGAATATCGAGGTAGACCGCTTTCATGACATAATGGTGATTAAGCCCAAAATGAAATTTGTAAGCACAAACTTCTGCTCAGATACTCCTTGGGCGCTAGAAAAAGTCGTCTCCTTGGGGCGTCTTAAACCGGGACGCTATATGATTCATGTCAGGAGCATGAATGGTCAGGCTCTAAGCCGTATATTTAGTGTTATTCCTGACGTGGACGTCAGCGGCCGCTCTCGACCCAACTAATACCCCCGTCAACCGACAGCCTGTCATGGTGCCCATGACAGGTTGTCAAAATACCCCCTTCAGTTCCAATTTATACGTTTATAGAGCGGCAACCGCATTGCACCTCTAAATAGCGAAAACAAAGGGGAACTAAATGTCTAAAAATAAATCAGTCATAATCTGGGCCTTTGATCCTACCCATATTGAAAAGAGCCTACTTACCAAAACCATCATTTATTTGGAAAAACTGGCTAGAGACCTCGGCGCACGGATTAAACCGACTTATATCTTAAGTCCGCAAATGTATTATTTGCCCACAGACTATTTTATTCCGCCTTCAACTCAAGATTTTGCCCGCCAAGCACAAAATCAAATGGAAGAAGCGCTTAAGGATTATAAATCGAATCACTTTTTACAGCCGGAAGTAATTCTTGATGACTCAAATACATTGCGTGGATCGACTAACGCGTTTATCGAATACGCGAAAGACGAAAAAGCCACTTGTATCTTTGCGACTACCCATGCCCGCCGCGGGCTGCCGCGTTTTTGGCTAGGAAGTTTTGTCGAAACACTATTAATGTATTCGCCAATTCCCGTTGTCGCGCTTAATCCCTCAACTAAGAGCGCCCTTAACATTACTTCAATTCTAGTTCCCACTGATTTAACAAAAGCGGCACAAAAGTCGCTTAAAAAAGTCGTCCCTCTGGCAAAGCGCCTCGGCGCAAAAATTTACATGCTCCATGTCGTTAGAGATCTGGACGTCGTAACTCTTGGAACCGAAAAATACTCTCAACTCGCTGCAGATCTTTACTCGAAAGCCATGGACGACATCAAGAAAACGGCCACTCAACGCCTGAATAAAGTTGTTGCTCAAGTTAAGAAATCGGGTGTTTCGTGCGAAGGTATCGTGGTCAATACGATAGAATCAATTACCGATGTTATCTTAAGAGTATCAAAGTCAAAAAAAATAAAAATGGTAGCTATGACTGCGGTTTCGGGACCCGTCGAGAATTTACTTACCGGCGGCATTACCCGGCAGATCGTTCGTTATGGCGAATGTCCAACATGGGTCGTACATTAAGGAGAAATATTATGTCTAGACTAAAAATTGAATATAAAGGAGTGGACTCTTCGGAAGCTCTCAGCGCGCTTATTGAAAGCCGGGTTGAAAAACTCGAGCATTTCTTCGATCAAATTCAATCCTGCCGGGTCGTAGTTTCTGCACCCCACAAACATCACCGAAATAAATACTATCATACTCAAATTCAATTGAATGTTCCGCGCACTACCCTTATGGTGGACCACGAGACCGAACTAAACGACCGCCATCTTGATCCTTTCCAATCTGTAAATGATGCGTTTGCGGCTATGACTAGAAAACTTGAAAGCTATGTTCAGAAGTTAAGAGGTAAAGTTAAAGCTCATGCAACTCCATAGAGTATTGATGACATCGACAAAGTCTTTCGAGAAGGACGTTTTTAACAACGTCCTTCGCCGTTTTAACTCTAAGTTAGACTTTACGTTTACGGATACAAATCTAAAGACTGAGACAGCAAACATGGCCAAGGGCTTTGACGCTGTCTGCGTATTTGTAACGGATAAACTGGATAGACCGTGTTTAATTAAACTTAAAGAGGCCGGAGTAAAGTTCCTGGCCCTCAGAAGCGCGGGCTTTAATCATGTGGATATTCCCGCCGCAAAAGAATTAGGTATTACGGTCGCGCGCGTCCCAAAATACTCGCCCCAAGCGATTGCCGAATTTGCGGTTGGCCTTTATCTTTGCTTAAACCGCAAAATTCACCGCGCTCATAATCGCGTACGCGAAGGAAATTTCTCGCTCGAAGGCTTAATGGGTGCAGATGTACATAAACAAACAATTGGAATTGTTGGTACTGGGAATATCGGAAAACATACCGCGCAAATATTTAGCGGCTTTGGCGCCCAAGTTTTGGCTTTTGATTTAACACCAGACCAAACTTGGGCCGAAAAATACGGAATTAAATATGTTGAGTTAAGTGAACTCATAAAGACATCCGACGTCGTTAGTCTTCATGTACCTCTCAACGAACGCACTAAAAATATGATTAATGAAGATGTTTTTTCGGCCATGAAGCCAAACTCCTACCTCATCAATACTTCCCGCGGCGGGCTAGTTAATACCCGTGCCATGATTAAAGCTTTAAAGGCAAAGAAGCTTGCAGGTGCAGCCCTTGATGTTTATGAAGAAGAAGAAAATGTCTTTTTCAAAGATCACTCCGATGAAATCATTGATGATGACGTATTAACCCGCTTAATGACATTTCCGAACGCACTAATTACTTCGCACCAGGCCTTCTTGACTCGTGACGCTCTCGAGCAGATAGCCACTACTACGATAAATAATCTCACCGACCCTAACGCCGGAAATTTACTATAATTTGATGATTTCATTTTCCTTAGGCAGGATAGGCGTTAAGCCAAGTTCATTTTTTATTCTATAAGCCAGAGTGGCGCGGGCATTGTCTTCGCCGTGGTTAATAAACACCCGCTGCGGCTTTTTGCGAAAACCCGAAACCCACTCGATCAGTTCGTTGCTGTCGGCATGCGCTGAGAGGCTTTCAATTGAAAATATTTCCGCTTCAACATCAATTTCCTGATGGTGAATTCGGATCTTACGTAAGCCATTTTTTAAAAGGTTTCCCTTTGTTCCCGGCGGCTGATAGGCCACAAATAATACGCCGTTTTTAGCGTGGGGTAGCTTAGCCTTCAGGTGATGGAGGACTCGTCCGCCACTTAACATTCCGGAAGCGGAGACGACGATCTTTGGCGAGTCATCCATGCAAAGAAGCATAGACTCATCTACCGATTTTACCGGTTTATAATGCCGCGACGAAAATGCCGAACGCAGACCGTCCGTTAGCCACTGGGGTTTTATCTCGTCTTCAAATTTCAAATATAGGTCGGAGGCCGCTAAAGCCATCGGAGAATCCAAATAGACATCTGTAGGCGGGATTTTTTCTTCATTTTCTAAACTTTTTAACAAAAATAGAATGTCTTGCGTGCGCCCTACCGAAAATGCCGGTACCACTAAGGTGCCGCCGCGCTTTATGACTTTGTTGACTACGCCAGCCAATTGACTCTTATAATCTTCACTGCCATGAGCGCGGTCGCCATAGGTAGACTCTAATACTAAATCATCAGCCTCAGAAATTTGTAATCGTTCTTTAAGTAAGATGGGGCTAGGCCGGCCCAAATCCCCCGAAAAGAGAAGCGTTTTCGCGTCATGCGAATTCTCGTAACTCACTTCAACAAAAGACGATCCCAATATGTGACCGGAACGCGACAACTTAAATTGTAAACCGCTATCAAGTGATAACCATTTTTGACTTTCGCAGGGAGAAAAGTATTTTAAAGATTCAATGGCTTCCTGTTCCGTAAATAGCGGTAAGGCCGGATTATGAACAGAATAACCTCGGGCGTTGGCGAAGGCGGCGTCCTCTTCTTGTAACTTACCCGTATCCGGCAAAAGTATTTTGCAAAGCTCGGCCGTGGACCGCGAACATAAAATCTGCCCGCGAAAACCGCTTTTTATTAAGAGCGGGATTAACCCCGAATGATCAACATGGGCATGAGTTAAAATTAAGGACTTAACCTCTTTGGCACCTTCGATGCCACCCCAGTTTTTTTGCCGTATTGCTTTGGGCCCCTGAAAAAGGCCGCAATCGATCAAATAATTCTTTCCTTGGTAAGTTAGCCGTGTCCGGCTTCCCGTCACTGTTCCAATGGCGCCACAAAATTTGATAGTTGCGTTACTCAAAATTCTCCCTACTCAAATGGCAGTGCCCGCAAATTTCGTAACAAGGTATCTGCAGCAGTGAACGGGTCATTGTGCTGACTTTCGATTTTAAATAGATTTTTCCCTTTATCCAATACGTCACAATGAAGATGATAAAGATGATCCCCCGTGACGTCAATTGTCACGGCAAATACTAATTCCTTATCAAGTGAACGGCGTAGGTTTTCTATTTTGACTTTCAAATGATCACTAAATACCTGTGGAAGGTTCGCGTTTTTTAGCGTGACCTGCACCCATTCCTTATTCATTTTTCCGCCAGGTTTCGTAGTAACTTTTCAATAAATTCTTATTTTGCGCATCGTAGAGCGATTCCAAAAGCATATTCATTGCATTCGTTGTCGTAAATATCCCGACGACATTGCGTTTGCCGTTTACCGCCAGAGCATAATTATGTTTAGTATCGATCATGGTACGGATTACGGAGGCAATGGGTGCGCTTTCTTCGACACTAAACGGACTTGTATCCATGATGTCTTCGACCAGAAGTGTCCCGGGCCCCTGAAACGCTTTTGCCACCTTTAATTTACTTTCGTCGACAACTCCCACCAGCTCATCATTTTCGACGACGGGAAGATGGCGGATATTGCATTCATGCATAAAGTTCGCCGCAGCAGCCGCTGTCATTTTTTTATCCGTAATATACGGATACTTTGTCATCTTCTCGTCAATCGTTAGAGTGCTCATAACGCCTCAAATACTCCCTTATGCTTAAAGAATCGGTGCGCGTAATCTTTAATTTGTCCCTCTGAGACCTCTTGCATGGACTCCACACCCACCACGCATTTACTAAGTTGGGGATATTCTTTATCTAGGATATGTTTAAAGTGGGTATGGGCCAGCCCGGGACCGACGATTAACCATTGGCAATTTTTATCCCGCTCTAGATCTTTTATCACTTCATGGTAAAACTTGTCGCTATCACCTTCCGATTTGGAATGATTGCGTCCATGAACCTCGCTGACATGGTGCTTACCCTTATATTCAATTTTCCTAAACTGAACTCCCTCAGGTTCAAATTTAAAAATTTTTGCTTCGTGGGAATTAATCCACATTACAAGTGCTGACATTACGTTCCTCCTATATAGCTAAGTCTCTTAGCTCTTTTAACTTATTGGCATCATCGGTCGAATAAAGCTTGGGTGAAAATAAACGAAGCGCTTCCAATCTTGAATAGCATTTTCGCGAACTATCTGAATGCGGTTTATAGCGGATGCAGCTTTCGTAATAAATTTCGTCAAAAGTCCAAAGGTTAATTTCACTTAAGCCCTCGGCCGCTAGCCCCGCAAGATATAAGGCTTCAGAGAAGTCAGATAACCCTTTTTGCTGGCGCAAAATATCGTGCAATAAACTCGATGCACGAAGGTAATAGATAAGTCCCGCCTCAGCATTCCAAGTTTGGGAAATTGCTCCTTGCGCTTTGGCGATTAATAATCGCACTTGCTTGATTTGCTCCTTAGGACTCAATTTTTCTTGGGCTTTTTCGTTATCACGCCATTCCTTAACCGCGACTCGCCAAGTGATGGCCGCTTCACGCATACGCAGAGGTACTGTTTTCGCGTCAAACACGCGGCTGACGAGTTCCAGCGCCAACGATGGATTTCTATTTACGCGAACGGCAATCGCCAGTGACTTCTTCATTCCAATTGCCCAATCCCGAGGGTGTTCAGTCACAAACTTAGTGTCAGTTAATATATTGTCATAAGTATTTAAAGCCTCGGGGAACTGCCGGACCGCCGCCAAATAATCGGCTTTCTCTATTCCACCTAATCCCGAAAGGTCCGTCTGCATAAAGCTCGCGGCGTTTTTGACACCTTGATCGTTGCGGGTATGGCAACTGATACAATAGTTTGATGTGGCTTTAATTACTGAACGCGAAAACTCGGGGTGCCCGCCTTTAAGTTCGATGAGCGCGATGGACATATCCCGGCTAAAATCACGCGTGACGTATTTAAGTACGGGATCTTTATCAAATGCGGGATTGCTTCCGTGCTGATGAATTTTTTCCGCCAAGCTCGTCATTTGTTTCAATTCCGCTTCGATGGCGTCGGAGTTTTCGGGTTTTAAGTATTCATTTCCGGAGTAGGCATACTTAATAAGTTTTGAGAAGGATTTTGAGATATCGCGCATGCTTTCCTGCCAAGTAGACTGCGAGATTGTTTTTGTTTGTGAACTGGCGCAGGCAAGAAAAGCCCCTGCTAAGATTAATAATCCATAGCGCATGTAATTCCTCCCTTTCATGGAACATCAAATTGCAATGTATTAGTATTTTCCGGTGCTTTTATTTTTAGATCCAGCTTCATTGGAGTTTTGACTGACCGCTCAATCTTAAAGTGATCCGCCTCCCTTAAAACTTTAAGGCGGCGCTCGGCACCGGCTATAATTACCGAGGCTTCTACACCAAGATCGGTAAATTTAATATTGGCCTTTTCGTAACCAACGACAAATACCTTGATGTTCTTAGCACCTGGTATCAGCTTAACGGTCAATAAACCGCTCTGTTTTTCCAGATGATTCAGAAGCTCTTGGTTGTCGCGAAAGTCCTGGGCTGTTGATAATGATGTTGCTACTAAAATAGAAAGAATTAGTGTTTTCATGCATTTTTAATTGAGCAAGGCAAGTGCCAGGGGTAAGCGCTCATTAGTTCACTTTGACGACCTTAAATCATGTCACAATGTCGTGCTCCGTGACGAGTTGTCATGGAATACCACGTATTAAATCGAGAATAACGCCACCAAATCGAATTAACGGCTTCCTATGCATTGGCAATGCCATTGCATTTTTATATAGATGTCGAACAATTTAGAGGAGGACGTATGTCTAGTAGAATGAAAGTAAATGAATCTATGACCCGGTTTCCAGAGGTTGCTTTTCCCGGCACCACCGTAGCCAATGCTAAAGCCGCCATGGATAAATGGAAAATTCGCCACTTACCTATAGTCGATGGCAATAAACTTGTTGGGATAGTCAGTGAGCGCGACCTCCTTCCCCATTTAAATAATGGGAGCCAAATCCTACGAGATTTTATGGTTACAGATATTTATAAAGTTAATCAGGAACAGTATCTGCATAAAGTCGTATTAGAAATGGCCGAGAAAAAGTACGGCTGCGCCGTTGTTGTTGATGGAAAAGACGAAATCGTCGGTATCTTCACTTCCGTCGACGCCCTGTTTTTACTAAGCCGTTTACTTTCCGGAAAAGACTACGCAAACTTACGGTTACACCAGATTAATTGGTCAAACGCCGATTACATGATTTAGGAAGAGGAGAGGATAATGTTGACCGTAGAAGAATTCACCACCCCTACCCCTATAAGTGTTTCAAAAATTGCAACTCTCGGCGATGTGAGTGACCTTATGAAAACTCACAATATAAGACACGTTCCCGTAATTGAAGAGAATGTTCCCGTCGGCATTATCACCGACCGCGATCTAAAACTCTTGGGCAAATTTTCTGGCTGGAAGGACTATTTCGTCGGCAAAGTACTGCCACCTTCCGAACCCTTTACCGTATCTTACGACACAAAATTAGATGCCGTCGCTTACGAAATGTCGAGCCGCAAGATCGGCAGCGCGCTGGTCACGGATGAAACCGGAGAAATCATGGGAATTTTTACTTCCACCGATGCTTTAAACGCTCTCGTTGAAGTCGTGCGCGGAGAATTTTAAATGGGAAAATTATTGTTTCTCGCGGCTTTGCTGGTTGTCGTGGTCCATTGCACCCATACGTCGGTTCAAGAAGCTCCGGAGCCACAAAAATGGAGTGGAAAAATGCACGAACTCTCCGCGGTCCTATCCTCGCTTTACCCCTACTTATGGTCGCGAGAAGAATATTACAGTGAAAAAAATTTCCCCGAGATTGAAACACGCATTAAGCGCTTCTCGGAACTCGCGCACACGGTAAGTGCTAAAAGCCGTGCCGACTCTCCCGATGCCGATCCCGCAGTAAGTTTTTTGGCCAAAGATTTTGATGCTGACGTCGCGCGCGCGTATGATGCTTTTCGCAACGGTAACAAAGAGTATTCCCGTCAAGTCTTGGCGTCAGCCGCTAACCATTGTATAAATTGCCACTCACGCAGTGAACTTGGTCCGCAGTTTCAATCTCTAAACCTAAATTTCGACTACGAAAAACTTAATCCGTTTGTACGGGCCGAAGCTTACATGGCTACCCGGCAATTTAAAAAAGCAGCAGAAGAATTCGGTCGTATTACGGTGCGAACCGATTTCATTACAAAATACCCGTTTGAAGTGGAAAAGGCGTTAAAAAAGGGTTTATCCATTCACGTACGGGTATTTAATGATGTTGATGGTGCGCTTAAGTTAACGCAAAATTTTTTAGCAACTAAAGAAATGCCACTCTTTTTAGAAAAACAGGCGCAGGCTTGGCAAAAAGACTTGCTTGATTGGAAAAATGAATCCGCCACAAGTCTTTGGCGGGCGCCAAGCTATACTAAAAAAATAGACATACTTATTGCTGACGCGGACCATGGCAAAGACATGCCGTTTATTAATTATCTTCGCGCCAGTGCGCTTGGACACTATTATCTATCTAAATTTAAAAACGATCCTAATACCGCCGAGATGCTTTTTAAAATGGGTGTTGTTTACGAGGCGCTGGAAGACCTAGGATACTGGACACTCAGTGATAATTATTATACTCAATGCATTCGCGAAAAACCGCACTCACCCATTGCCGTAAGATGTCTTTACCGCTATGAGCAAAATGTTTACTTGGGTTATACTGGCAGCATGGGAACCAATCTTCCTCCCGAGGTAAGAGCCCAGCTGCGCGAATTAAGGGAGCTAGCTTTATGAACCAAGGGTGTAATTGCACCAATAAAAAACACGAATTAAAGAAAATTGTCTTAACTGGGGGTCCCGGTGCCGGCAAAACGGCGGTGTTAGAGACCATTCGCAAGAATTTTTGTAAACATGTCGCCGTTTTACCCGAAGCTGCCGGCATCTTATTTGGCGGTGGATTTTGGCGCCATCAAACAATTCCCGGAAAAAAGGCCGCACAAAGAGCCATTTACCATGTACAAAATGAAATCGAGACTCTCGTTGCCGAGGAAAACAACCGGGTTGTGGCACTCTGTGACCGCGGAATCTTAGACGGCCTCGCTTATTGGCCTGTCGATGAAACGCTTTTTTGGGAAGAGTTAAATACCAACCGAGAAAAAGAGTTGGCGCGCTATGCAGCCGTTATTCATTTGCGGGTTCCTAAATTAAATAATGGTTATAATCAAGATAACCCCCTGCGAATTGAAACCGAAGCGGAAGCGCTTGAAATAGATCAGCGGATTAAAGCGGCTTGGGAAGGCCACCCGCGCCTTTTCGTAATCGACAGTCAGAAAGATTTTTTAGTCAAAATTTCCGAAGCCATGGCCATACTTCAGAGTGAAATTCCGGATTGCTGCCGTAAATAAATCGGCGGTTCCACGCGTGGGCTCAATTGTTTTCTCATTTTCAAAATGGAAATGACTTCCGCTCCCAACATAATAGAAAATGAAGAGTAATAGAGCCAAATAAATAGGGCAAAGGGTAACCCGGCGGCACCGTAAGTAGATTTAGCAGCGATAGCACGTAAATAAAGTCCCACCAAATCCTTTCCGCAGGTAAAAAGAATCGCGGTTAAAACCGCGCCCCCTAAACATTCAGAAAATGTAAGTCTAATTCCCGACATAACCTTAAATGTGACGGCAAAAAGAAAAGTAAAAACGAGCAGATCACCTAATATATTAATGAGCTTTAAGGCGCTCGCGTTTTTAAAGCCAAAGTAACTAATAAGCATGGCGACCGCTAGCGAAAGTATTATTAGCGCCGCAAAGGTAAAAATCATCATGACGGCCATTATACGGCTTTTTAAGAAGTCCCTAATTTCGTAAATTAAACTCTTACTTCGATTGTCACCATGCCAGTTTCTAAATATCCACGAGAAACTCGTCTTGATCTGGCTAAAAATAGCACTCGACGAAATGATGAGCGCAAGAATAGCCACTGTACCGCTAAGTCCACTTAATTGCTCTTGACTCTTAGCGGAATTCGCCATTGCGGAAAAAACTTGTGCCGCGTCTCTGCCGATGAGCTCGTCGATTTTCGCAAAAAGCTGCGAAGTCAAATCAAGATCTAAGAAAGCTAACAAAACGATGAGAAGCATGAATAGAGGTGCTAGCGCCAGCGCCAAGTAAAATGCTAGCGCTGCTGCATAGGTAAAGATATCGTCACGGTAGGCTTGCACATAAACAGATTTTAGAAAAGCCCTCATAGAGGTACCCTTTCCTTTCTAAACTAGATTCTGCAACAAGAGTGCCGCGGCACTTGCCGCCCCAGCGGCTATAATGTAATCTTTGATAATGCTTTGGCTTATTATGTCTATAAGTATGGCTCTCGCCCACGAAAAACATGCGAGTAAATCAGCCCCAGCTAATTTGTCCCAAGAAAAGTTATCGCGGATTAACCGCGATTACATTACAAACATAAAACCTATTTTTAAAGAAAAGTGTTTTGATTGCCACAGCAACCAGACACGGTTCCCCTGGTATTACAAAATTCCCGGCGTAAAACAGCTTATTGACCGTGACATCAAGGAGTCCAAAGAACATATCGACATGTCGGGGGACTTTCCTTTTAAAAGTCACGAGTCACCGGCTGAAGATCTAAAAGCTATCGCCGAGGAAATTCAGGAAAACGAAATGCCGCCATGGCGTTACATCCTCTTGCACACGGACGCAAAAATTTCCGTTGAGGAAAAGAAAAAGATCTTTGATTGGGTAACTTCGTCTCTAGAGGCATTAGAGAATTAGTACGCTAGTTAGTGGAAATTTGCATTTGAGAGAGCGGCTAATTCCATTGGCGCATCTTGCTCCGAAATCGGTAGAGTAAAATGGATACTAGCTCCCTGTCCTTTGGACTTATTAGAAACCCAAATCTTTCCACCATGAGCATCAACAATGGATTTCGCTATGGACAAACCTAAACCAATACTGCTTTTTCCGGCGTTTCTGCCTTGCCAGTAACGGTCAAATATATGCGGAATCTGTTCCTCGGGAATTCCTGGGCCCGTGTCCTCAACGACAAAGTGCGCGTGGTGATCACTACCTTTAACTGAAATCGAAATCGTTCCACCATCGGGAGTGAATTTTAGAGCGTTACCAATAAGGTTCGACAAAATTTGCAACGTTCGATAGGGATCACAATAAAGCTCATAATTTGCATCTTCCACCCGACTAAAAATTCTTATCGATTTTTCATTTGCTTGTGAGCGAAACATTTCTAACGACTCATCAACGATTGACTGTGCTCTAACGAGCTTTAGCTCCAAAAGGAAGGTTCCTGATTCAACTTTGGCGGTATCCAACACATTTTCCACCAGATTTTTCATTTGATTTCCGGCCCGCGTGAAAACATCAATTTGACTGCGCAGATTTCTTGGCGCTTCGTTTCTATCAAGAATCATATTAATAAGTTGGGCGTTTAATAAAATTGTCGAAATTGGATTTTTTAAATCGTGAGAGACTATGGCTAAAAACTCATCGCGGTCATCAACCGCGCGCCGCAAAGCCTCTTCCGCCCGCCGCCACTGGGTAATTAACGCCGACACGAATAAAAAAGTTATCGCCATAACGCCAATAAAAAACTGTAGACTAAAATAATTTTCAAGTTCAGTTAAGATGGTAAATGGCCCGCGCCCCACTGCGGTTCCCCAGGTAAAAATCAAAGAAATTAACAGAATGGATGTCGTCGCTCCCCGTTGCTGTAGGCGGAACGCAGCCCATAACAAAACGGGATACAAAATATTGGGACGGACATAACTAATGTACTCTAAGTTCGTTGGACTTATTAAGAAAAGAAGGCTTATGGTGGAAATTACCAAGTATACCGTAACCTCTTCCAGAAGATTGCGGAAATCGATTTTAGTTTTTAACTTCGTCTCCCACATGACCAACAAAAAAGGCGTAATAACTAAAACACCTAATATATCGCCTATCCACCAAGTGCTTAAGGCTTTTGAAACTTCATCAGTAGAAATAAGTCCTTGCACCCAACTTGTGAATACTCCCCCGGCAGCACTAATAAGCGTACTAGCGAATGCCGCGATAAAAACGATCATGGCCACATCCCGATACCGATATAGGCGACGGTCAAAGCCCAGCTTTTCTAATAATACAGCGGCCACAACCGCTTCAAGCGTATTACCTACAGAAATACCAAGAGCGACAGAAAGAACCCCGGTGCTAAAGTAATTTATCGAAAAAGCTCCAAGTGCTATGCCCGGCCATAGACGCGTGCCAAACAACAACAAAGCCGCTAAGGCTATCCCCGATGGCGGCCAAATGGGTGTAGCAATACCGGCCACCGGGCTAAAACTTAGGCCGACCTTTGCCGCCATAAAATATATGGCACCCAATAAAATATTTTGTGATATTTTTGACACAGATCCTTGGACCATAGCAATTTATTCGTGTCAAGACAGCGAGAATTCTTGTAGTTATTGCGGGGTAACCCAACTCATAGATTCTACCCAGGCTTTTACTGTTGAAAGTTGCTTCGCCGACAAAGTTGGGCCGTCTTTTGGCATTGTCCCGTTCTCAATAGACAAAATGACCCGACCTTGGGTTGGTTCGCCCGGTACGACGAGCTGGTTTTCAACTAAAAAATACACGTTCGTAATATTCGTGACGCCATTGGTGGAATTCACTCCGTGACAACTCTCGCATGAGGTCTGCAGGATCTTTAGAGCCTGCGCCTGCAATGCGGGATTTGCATATAACACCTGGCCCGTATCGACCTTGAACACGATAAGCTCACCGAGATTGGTACAAGCGGCAGCGTTTAAAAATGATATTATCAAGACGAACCGTTTCACGTACTACTAAATTGCAAACGCCCAGCCCACCTAATGTTATCAGAACTGATTAATTATTTTTTATTTGTCTCTAGTCTGGTCATTGACGAAATTGTATACAAAAAAAACCAAATATTTTAAGCTTATCTAAGCCATGAAAAATACTTTTAAAAATAAAATTGTACAAAATCTTATGGTCACTGATGTAAAAACAATGGCACCTACGGACTCGATTTTTGATGCGGTTAAACTAATGAAAGAGACTGGCATCGGTTGTGTCATAGTCATCAAAGAAAATAGAATCGTGGGTATTTTTTCCGAGCGAGATCTGCTTATCCGCGTGGTTAGCGAGGGTTTAAATAGTAGCGTTGAAATTAGCCAAGTCATGACTAAAAAAGTCATTACGATTTCTCAGGAAAGTACTTTGGAAAATGCACTTTTACTTTCGAGTACGCGCAATATCCGCCACATTCCCGTCGTGGATGAGAATAAAAATTTGCAGGGAATTTTGAGCGTAAAAGATCTTTTGGGAGAACTTTTGGAAGAAATTCTTCCCTTAAAGTAAGCGTGAGGGCCCTCACCGCCGAACTTAGCCATTCCACTCTTCGCGCAAAATTCCATAAATCACGTCATCGCAGATGCGTCCATTGCGAACGATATGATTGCGCAAATGCCCCTCCTTAATCATGCCGATTTTCTGCATGATGCGGCCAGAAGCCGGGTTAAAACTAAAATGGCGAGCGATAATTTTCCGCAGCTTCCACTCGGAGAAGCCAAAGTTTACAATGGCCCGGGCAAGCTCCGTTCCGAAACCTTGATTCCAGTAGGGTTTTGCCACTATGTATCCGAGTTCAGCCACCTGATGTTCGTTCTTACCATGAAGTCCTCCATCAGCGATTAGCCTTCCCGTTTCCAAACTAAAAGCACCAAAAACAATCGCCTCACCTTTTTGAAAGGCCTGCTCTTGGCGATCCAAAAACTCAAATGCATGCTCGATCTTATACGGAAACGGAATACTCGACGTATTATCAGAGAATTCTGGTGCCGAGATAAGATCAGTAATTATCTGCGCATCATCGCGGTCAAAGCGTCTGAAATATAATCTTTTCGTTTGAAATTCCATATTACCTCCTTTCTTAAAAATACTTGGGCGCAAGCCACAACCGCTCCGCCACCAAAAGTTTATGCCGCTCTTTATATGGCCAATATAGCCACCTTCTATGTTTCCACATATTTACCTCCTTTGTGGAAATACACGAATTCGATATGAAATCGCGAATTCTGGAATTCGTTAATGCACGGATTCTTGAATTAAAACTAATTTAGACTGTGAAAAGAATGATTGTTACTGGGCCGCCGCCACGACATTGCGGGGGGAGGCCATAATATCCATACAGTTCGTATATGTTTTTTGTAGCGTAAACATGTAGGCCTCCTTTGTTACAAACAGTATCGAAGAAGTCTCGCAAAAAATCAAGTCTAGAGAGAGATTACTTGTTCTAATCCTCTCTTTCACGAGAATAACTTTGCCTTATTCTAGGATCCCAAAACGCCGCCTCGAATGGGTGAAAAAATGACTAATTTTCACTCTGAATTTCTAAACTTACACCTTATGTCAAAAACATTTTTTTGCCAGTAGTTTAGCTTATCTATATATTAGCTCTTATTTCGTAACGAGGGCGCCTAATGACTCTTCCTGATTTGTCGATTCGAAGACCCGTATTTGCCTGGATGCTCATGGCGGCCCTTATCGTTTTTGGTGGAATTTCTTTTCAGGGATTAGGGTTAAGTCAGCTGCCTGACGTGGACTTTCCTGTTATCGGGATTAACATTTCTTATCCCGGCGCTGCTCCCGAAGTTATCGAGACTGACGTCATCGACATCGTTGAAGACGCGGTCATGACCATTCAGGGAATACGTAACGTGAGTTCAACTTCGCGCTACGGAATGGGCTCCGTTTCTGTGGAGTTTGAGCTGAAAAGAAGTATCGATGTCGCCTTACAAGAGGTGCAAACTAAAATCGCGCAGGTCATGCGTAAGCTGCCAAAGGAAATCGACCCGCCCAACATTACCAAATCAAACCCCGAAGATCAGCCCATCATGTGGATGACTCTTACAAGCGACAAACACACTTTACGCGAGCTCATGATTTACGTGCGCGACCAAATTAAGGGCCAATTGGCCACTGTCTCTGGCGTCGGAGAACTCGTACTCGGTGGTTATGTTGAACCGAATTTAAGGGTTTGGGTGTCCAGCAAAAAATTAAATAATTTTAGTCTCACCGTAGAAGACGTCTTAAAAACGATTGAAGGCCAGCACTCTGAACTCCCCGCCGGCCAAATCGAAAACGCCCGCCAGGAAATTGATGTTCGCACGCTCGGAGAAGCCCGCTCATTAGAAGAATTCGCTAACATTGTGATTAATGAACGTGGCGGCCGCCCAAACTATGCGCCCATTTTATTAAAACAAGTCGCCGATATCGAACATGGACTCGGTGAAGTACGGCGCATTTCGCGTTTTAATGGCGTGCAAGCGCTCGGTCTTGGTATTCGTAAACAGCGCGGATCAAATGCCGTTGAAGTGGCGCGCGCCGTTAAAGCGAAGTCTAAGCTTATTCAAGAGACTTTACCCGAAGGAATGAGGATTCAACCTGTTTTTGATACCACGAAATTCATCGAAGAATCCGTACACGAATTAATTTTCAATCTTATATTGTCAGCCCTCCTGACGGCGCTGGTATGCTGGCTGTTTTTGGGATCTTGGTCCTCAACCTTAAACGTGGTACTGGCTATTCCAACTTCGATTGTCGGCGCCTTCATGATTATACGTGGGTTTGGTTTCACACTTAACACCTTTACTCTTTTGGGTTTATCGTTGGCGATTGGAATCGTCGTTGATGACGCCATTATGGTTTTAGAAAACATCATTCGCCACATGGAAATGGGCAAAGAACGGATCAAGGCCGCCCGCGAAGGGGCAAATGAGATTTCCTTTGCGGCGATTGCCGCAACCATTGCCATTGCCGCCATTTTTATTCCCGTCGCCTTCATGAGCGGTGTTATTGGCGCTTACTTTTTTCAATTTGGAGTTACGATTACGGGTGCGGTCCTGTTATCTCTAATCGAAGCTCTAACCATTACTCCTATGCGATGTGCGCAATTCGTTCATGTTGAAGAACGAAAGTCACGTATCGGCCGCTGGATGGAAACTACGTTTATTGTCACCGAAAATTATTACGCGCGGACTCTGTCCTGGGCTTTAAATCACCGCTGGCGCGTAGTCGTTGGTTCCCTCATTTTCTTTGCGGCATCATTTTACTCATATCAATTCATTAATAAAGAGTTTGTACCGTCACAGGATCAGGGCCGCTTCATGCTCAATGTGAAAACGCCATCGGACTCTTCCATACATTTTACGAGTTCGAAAGTTAAAATCATAGAGGAATGGCTGGCAAAACGTCCCGAAGTCGAAGGTACTATGATTTCCGTCGGCGGTTTCGAAGGTGGTCAAGTCAACACGGCAATTTGCTTTGTGACTTTAAAGCCGAGAGGTCAACGCGGCACCGATCCGGCCTTTGGGGGTAAAGAACCCACGCAGCAGCAAATTATGGAGTATTATCGTAAGGAATTAAAATTTCCCGATACCAAAGTTTTTATTCAGGATCTTTCGATGCGTGGATTTTCAGCCTCTCGGGGTTACCCGGTGGAATTTTCTATACGCGGTCCCGAGTGGAGTAAACTTGCCGAGCTTTCGCAAATATACATTAAAAAGTTAAATGAGACGGGTTTAGTCTCTGACGTCGACACCGATTATCAATTAGGTAAACCCGAGCTAAGAATTCTCCCCAACCGCGAGCAGGCGGCATTACGCGGTGTCAGTGTTCAGTCTATCTCCGCAACCGTGAACGCACTCATTGGCGGCGTAGCAACAGGAAAATACCAAGTCGGGGGACACCGTTACGACATCCGCACGCGGCTTCATGAAAACGAGCGAAGAAATTTAGAAATGGTTAAATCTCTATTCGTGCGAAATAACCGCGGCGAACTTATCCGCTTAGAAAACGTCGTTACGGCCGAAGAACGCGTGGGCCTGCAACAGATCACGCGACACAACCGGGAACGATCGGTTTCTGTTTACGGCAACGTAAAACGCGGTAAATCACAAGCCGACGCCTTGGCCGCCGTTTCTGCTCTTACCAAAGAAGCGCTCCCGCCCGGCTATCACATTATGATGGGTGGTAGCTCACAAACTTTTGCGGAATCATTCGCTGATTTACGTTTCGCCTTAATTTTAGGGATCATCGTCGCGTACATGGTGTTAGCTTCGCAATTTAACAGCTTTCTTGATCCTATTACGGTACTTGTGGCTTTGCCCTTTAGTATCACCGGGGCTTTTTTGGCGCTGCTGATAACCGGTAACTCGCTAAATATTTTTAGTTTTATCGGTTTGATTTTACTTACGGGAATTGTAAAAAAGAATTCCATTTTATTAGTCGATTACACTAACCAAGTGCGGTATGCCGGAGAAACTGACGTCACTCGCGCGCTGCTAAAAGCCTGCCCGGTTAGACTTCGCCCAATTCTCATGACTTCGTTTGCGACCATTGCCGGAGCCCTTCCACTAGCGTTAGCACTTGGCCCCGGGGCTGAAACGTTAGTCCCCATGGCAACCGCAGTAATTGGTGGCGTCCTCGTTTCTACATTGCTGACATTAGTTGTAGTTCCTTGTGTTTTTAGTTTGTTTGCTGACTTAAGGGAATGGCAAGGCTCATTACTTTTAAAAAGGAGCTTGTCATGATGCTTATGACACTTCTCTTTAGCGCCCTCGCGGCGGCGCAAGAAAAGCCAATTACAAATGCAATTACAATTAAATCCGCTGTCGGCGCGGCTTTAGAAAAATATCCCGACGCTAAGTCGGCCCGCGAAAAGGTCGAAGAGGCTGAAGCTTCAAGGCGGGCTGCAATCTCGAAGGCTTTTCCGACAATTACTTTAAACGCCACAGCCACCGAGCAAAAGGCGGCGGCCAATGGTCCTACGGTTGCGTTCCGCGGCGACCCGTACAGTCAGTACAAAGTTGACCTTTCGTTATCCCAACCACTTTACTCTGGTGGCGCCCTTATGGCCGGAATAAATTATTCTAACAAAGAGCGCGATATCCGGCGACTCGATTTGCAAATCACGGAACGCGATTTAACATTCAACGTTTTACAATCATTTTACTCTGTACTTCTCCAGCAGCGGCAAGCCGACTTACTTAAACAGGTGAATGTCGTATTAAAACAGGCTCTAAACATTACGGAGCGCTACGTGCGTATCGGTCGTGGGCAGAAAGCAGATTTACTGCAAATTCGCTCTAAAATTGCCTTACTAAATCCGCGAATTTTACAAGCGGAAAACCGGGTGATCGAAGCGGTCAGCCAACTTTCGGTTTATCTTGGACTTACGGAATCTACCAAAGTTTCTATCGTTGGCAGTCTGGCTCCAGTTTCTAAAGATTTGTTTAAGAAGCAACGAGCCGCCACGCCAACGCCCTTATTCGAGATCCAGCGCGCCGACTGGCTTGTGGAGCAAGCCGAAAGTAAACGAACGATTGATCTGGCAAAACACTGGCCATCACTTGCCGCCGTCGGAACAATTGCGAGAACTTCTTATACAAAACCCGAACTATTCGACGATTTTGGCACAAGCTGGTCGTTGGGATTACAATTATCCGTGCCAATTTTTTCGGGACTATCGTCGTTTCAAGATCGACGGGTTTTTGCGGCACAAGTACGTCAGTTAGAATACACGGCCCAAAGAACACATACACAGTCAAAGAGTACGCAAATTCAATCAGAAAAAGATTTAGAAGTCGCCCAACAAATGCTCGAGGGCTCGCAAGCAGCGGCAAAATTTTCGACGGCGGCACTCAAAGAAGCCGAACGCGAATATCGTCTGCAAATCAGTGACTATCTCCATCTGATTACCGCCGAAGAAAATTATATTGATTCGGCCACCGCTTATAACCAAGCCAAATACGATTATATTCTTGCCGTGGCTAAATATTATAATGCCACAGGCATTCCACTTTCTGAGCTTGTGGACATGCTAGAAAAAAATCAAAATAAAGAGGAATAAGAGGAATTTATGAAAAATTTAATTTTAGTTCTCCTAACAGTAGTCACTGCCTCTTGCGTAAATAAAAATGTTGATGAGTACCGTTACGAAATTTACAAACAAGAACTCGCCAAAATTAAAAGTATATCAGGAAAATACCGCGGCCTTCTTAAGTCGATGCGGGGCAGCTCTAACCTTGGACCCGTTGAACTTGAAATTTTGCCTGATACCGAAGTGAAGGAATCACCCGATGGCACCCGCACCGAGACACGGGCTACCATCAAAGGTACACTTACTCATTCCACGGCAATTATCTTTTTTAAACAGGTCTCCTACAATACCAGCGATGGTACCTTAGCTATTTCTATTGGCTTTGAAGATGGCCGAACTTTAAGAATTTTTGGCGCTATAGCCGGCAAAAATTTAAATGCGGTTATTGAGGCTGATAAGTTTACGGGGTTTGGTGCCGAGTTACACTTAGTGAGAGACGCCCCGGTTCCGGATGAAACAGTGTCCCGCCCAAATCCCATCAACAAAACGCAAGTTTATAAAGGCATTTTAGGAAATGAAACTTTGTCTATGCCAGTCACAATGACGGTACAACTACAAAACCCCCGACCGGAAGACAGTTTTTATTATCTCTTTGCGCCGGCCCGTGTGGTCAGCATTAGTCTTGATTTCGGCGGTTTTCAATCAGGCACTGATACAGGTTATCTCGACGGCCGGACCGGGAATCTTAGCGCCAATATTATTACGACTAGCGAAAACAACCGCTACGTTAATGAACTCCAGTGCGTTGTCGCCGTCAGGGACTCGCTAAACTGTTCATTATCAAATCCCCGACGCGGTCATATTTCTACCGGAGTGCTAAAACGTGTTAACTAAACTCTGGCTATTTTTCTTTATTTTTTCGGGGTCGGCCAAAGCGGTTATCCCTGACGTGGTGGAAGTTGAAATTCCCGCCAGTGGCTTAAGGGCTGAAACCCTTCGTGATGAGGACACGCTTCGCGCTTTCGAAGCCAATATTAGTACAATTGATTTCTACCGCGTCGAAGCGCCCTCCTGGTCCGAGAGCAGTGAGTTCAAAGCGAAAATGCCTTTGGTCGGCGTACAGTATGTTTATGGAAAAAGGAAAATAAGTTATGTGACCGGCATTGGCTTCGCGGCCTTTGAGAGGCAGGCGCAAATCAATATGGGTGGACCTATTTTTTCCGAGGAGCAAACCGCCTACCTGACGCGCCTACATTTAGGCTTTCGCTATGACCTTTGGAAGTTTTTTTATATGGGAGCAAGCTTAGTTCCGACAATTGCGTTTGTTAACGAGAGTTCTATTGGACTATCGACCACGGCCAGTACCTTTCCCTATCAACTGAATTTAGGCGCCAATTATTCTTTTTTCACGATCGAAGCCTTCTCAGAAAACCTTAAGAACCCCGGCTTTTCGGCTGGCGTGAGGATTCCGTTATGAAATATTTTTTTACTATTTTATTTTTTGTAAATTTAACTTTCGCTCTCGCCGATCAACCACCACAAATTCCGGACCAACCAAAGCCAATTCCCAAACACGTAAGCATTGACCCCAAGACTCTGCGGGAATTAGTTCTGGACGAAAATAATGAAATTCTTATTGGCCTAAACCATATCCATCAAGCCAAAGACCGTGTGAATATCGCCCGTGGAAATCTACTTCCCTCCGTAAATCTGTCCATGGTCCTGCAAATTATGTCTAACCCTACATTTGCCTTGAGTGCGGTAGAGTTTTTGCTGCCATTTCTCTTACCGTCGCGCTGGTTTGATTATTACGAACAAAAGGACATGCTCGCCGCCGAAAAAGACGGCTACCATGCCCTACAACTCAATACTTATGCTTCGGCCTACTCGCTTTATTATACTCTTCTATCGGATCAAATGCTTTTTGAGGTTCTGCGCAAGGAAAACGAGGACCTCAAACAGGTCTACGACGTTTTGGTTCAGCGGGATATTATTTTAGGGAACGTTTCCCAAAACGATATCCTACACGCGAAATCGCAGTATGATCTGTCGGGAGCAAAGGTCGCAAAGCTCGAAGGTTTGCTCATCGAGGAACGCTCTGAACTACGCAAGGCGCTGGCGTTGAATTTAGAAACCGAAATTACCTTGGTACCCACGGCAGTACCGGCGTCTCAATGGGAGGAAAAAACCGTCCCCGAAACCGTTGAGCAAGCTCTTCTTGTCGCCCCGGAGTCGCGGCAATTGAAAAGTTTAGAAAAAGCCGCCGAGCGCGCGCGCTGGAGTAAAGTTTTTGCGTTTATTAGCGGCGCCTCCGTTGGCGCCCAAAGCGGATTTAATACGGGCAACATACAATCGGTATCGTTTAATAATGTCGTGCTTCGCCAAAACGTTAGTTTTGGTTTTGCGTATTTTCCAGCAATAGAACTTTCCCAGAGACAAATCGAAGAGGTTCGATTACGGCAGCGGGAGTTGGTAATTGATAACCGCCAGGTTTTGGAAAAAGTGGTGCTAGGTCTCAAACATGCTCTACGTCGGCGCGAACTTGCTGCGCGTTCTGAAGCTAGCATGAAGGATGTTTACCAGACGGCGAATAGAAAATATGAACTCGGAATGGAAACACTTTTAAACGTGTTACTGACTCGCCGTCAGGTCACCGAGTCCTCGGCAGAGCTAGTCGCTGCGGATACCTATGTAAATTTACTGCGGGTACTTTTAAACCGCACCCTATTACTTGATGAATTTAGTCTAGTTCCGGGCTGTAATATAAATGCCGAAGCGGTAAAAAAGGCCTCCGGATCGGCCTGGGACTGGATTAAGAATGTCTTTAGCGGTCGTAATAATAGCGTATCCATTGACAAAGCCTGTCGTAATAAGACTAAATAAATTTAGCTATGGATTTATCAATTTATAAAAATCTAATCATTCGCCAAGTTTTCGAAATGGCGGAGTGGTTTGGGTTTGAAACCCGAAACAAATATGAAATTCTAGATGAAAATAAAATGCCGATTGGCTATGCGGCCGAACAGCAAAAAGGCTTCTTGGGCTGGCTCATGCGTCAGTTTCTTGGACATTGGCGCTCTTTTGACATTCATATTTTTAATAGCCAACGGCAGTTAGTACTCCAGGCCCACCATCCTTTTCGTT
>CAZCFY010000025.1:0-43294 GCA_964498095.1 uncultured Bdellovibrionales bacterium
AAGGGAACTGTTACCTATTTAAAGTTTATCATTTTATCAGCGAGATCGGCGGTACCAGTTTTTACTAAAGCTTCTTTCGCCCAACGCTCAAGGACGGGTTGGGTGACTTTAGGGTCAGCTTTCCAATGGGCGGCGACTTTTTTATTTACTTCCTTAATGACTTCAGGATTTTCTTGCGACTCTTTTACGGTATCAGCTAGCTTCTTTAAGCTCACTCCGTAAAAGTCGTCGGCAAATTTCAATAGGTCACGTTTTTCAAAGTATTTACCCTGTAGTGCAAAATTCTCAAGCTGACAGGCTTTTTCAATTCCCGTTTCTTCGGGTAAATTATTTTTTTTGGCAAACTCTAAACCCAACGCTCGGCAGATTTTATATAAATCGGCGTCAACGAGACGGTCTATCGGCTTTTCGATGACATCATCGCCGTTTTCATTAAGACAGGTCTCTTCGAAGTTTTCGGCCATCTGTACTTGGGCGATATAGCACCAATCATTGATCTCTTTCTTTTCTTTTTCGCGCTCAAACACATGCTTATCAAAAAAGAAACGAAAATTAAAAACATCGGCGGGTAAGGTGTCTTTTTCTTCGATGACGTAATAGTTGCAGCCAGGCTTTGGTTTTTCGCCGTGGCAGTACTCCCCAAAAACTTCTTTCCATGCAGGGTAAAAAGCGCCAAGCAAGGCCTTACGATAATCGTAATCGAAGTCGCAACCTGAGTTCAAAAGCAATATCAAGATGAATAAGTAGCCAAACCGTCCAGATTTCTTCATGTTTCTCTAAACTGCAGGACTGAGGCCAAAATCACTTTTGATATAGGTTGACCAACAAAAAAAATCTGTCAAAAGTATAGACATGAAAACACTTTTTGCGTTCACACTTACAACATTAATTGCAATATCAACCCAGGCCGCAACTCTGACTTTACGATTTAAAGTAAAATCCGTAGAAGGCCAAATTCTCTGGGCCGTTTATAAGCCCAATGAAAAATTCCCGGCATCAAACGCTGCCTCTTATGGTGGAAAAACTCCAGTTGGCGGACTCGAGGTAATTACCCGGATCGAAAATGTTCCCTTTGGCTATTACGCGGTCGCCTCTTCACATGATCAGAACGGCAACGGTAAAATGGATTATAATATTATCGGGATTCCCAAAGAGCCTTTTGGCTTTTCAAATGGCGCCAAAGCCTCTATTACGGGAGCGCCTTCCTTTGATGAAGCAAAGATTAGTTTCTCCGACGAATCGCAGATTTTTGACGTCGTACTAGAAAAATTTTAGCACTCCGGACTCTTAGCTTCTGCTACCCATAATTTCATATCGTCAGACATTTCGCAATCCGTTGAGAGCGTGCGCGAGATATTATTAAAGTCTTGGTAGGTGTAGATAAGTTCTATACGGCGCTGATTTTCGTTGGGCTTATAGTTTCTCGCCTTTAAGGATATGAGACTAAACCCTACAACCTTAAACGCCTTGTGCTTATCAGGAGTCCACACGTTTTTGTCCACGCGGCAACCGTTTTTACCAGAACGGTCAATTACGCTTTCAGCCATCTGCGCCATCGACAGAGATTTCATTTCGTCTTTAACTTCACTGCAAAACATTATCTTCTGAGCCGCGACCTCAAGGGATGCGGGAACCCAATCTTTATTGTCGCCAGAGGTATCACCACAGGCAGTAAGCAGCACAAATGCCACTAAATATAATTTATTTTTCATTTTCTTCTCCTGCGAGAATAATTAAAACAGCTACCTCGACCTCACCGTTAGCCAATTCCAACGCCTTGGTAAATGGTGTCCCTTGCATATACGCGGTAAATATTTTTGGATCGATATAACTTTTTTTGGCCATCGCCCTCGTGTTTCCAAGTTTTTTTGCGGCAAAATCGGCGGCCTTGGAAATCATTTTCTTTACGCCAACGGTGCCCGATTGATATAAAAATTTTGCAGCGGCGACCGTTCCCACCCATGTGCGAAAATCTTTTGCCGAAACTTCTAACTTAGTAATTTGGCGCAGGTACTCGTTAATTTCTTCCGCGGCAAGATTACGAATGCTCCCGTCTTCACCCACGTATTTAAATAAGCGCGGGCCTTCTAGCTTTAGGCTTTCTTGGATGACTTTAATTATTCTGGGATCCAGGATTTCAATTTCATGTTGTTTACTTGATTTGCCTACGAAATCCAAAATATATTTTCCGGCTACTTTTTTCAGATGGCTACCTTCAAGTGTAGTTAGGCCGTAGGTTCCATGATCTTTAACATTTTCCTTGTCTCCTATACGGATGGCCGTTTGATCCATCAGTAAAATTAAGGCCGCCATAACCCGCTCTTTATTTAATTGCTTTTGCGCGATAGTTTCGCCTAATTGCTGGCGTAGGTGCGGAAGCGCTTTACCAAAAAGCGGTAAGCGTTCAAATTTAATTTTATTGCGAACAGTTTCGTTCCACTGCGGGTGATAATAATATTGCTTTTTCCCGGCGGCGCTGACCGCGGTCGCTTGGAGATGACTATTTTTTAAGGGCGAAAACCAAACATCGGTGTATTCCGGTGCCACTCCAAGTGCGTTAAAACGCTCGGGATCCCTTTCGGGAGAAATTCCTTTTGGCAGGTCGCTTAGATAAACGAGACCCGCCGCTTGCGCTTCAAATTGATAGCGCTGAGTCTTACTTATTGAGTGAAAAAGTTCTGAACACTGGGACGCAGATTGGGCCTGGACGGCTAAAAATAGGGCTAAAATAAGGGTGCTAAGCACTTTAAATGATTCTGACATCCAATAATTCCAAAGGAGCCTAGAAATGCACGGCCCATGCCAGGCGTTGACATAAAAATATTGTGATTTTAGGCTCGTAGAACAACAAAGGAGTACTCACATGAAAAGGCTACTTTTAATCGCATTTTTTGGACTCACCGGCTGCATCGAATACAATACGCCCATTTGTAACGAACAAAATCTCGCTGACGTCCCAAATCTTGAGGGCGCCTATTACACCGTAAACTTTGACCCTAATAAATTCGAAACATCTCGGCCTGAGCTTAACTTAAAACGCATCGGAAAAGGCCGCTATGAAACCGAAGTACAAGGTAAAACCACGGCTGTTGCTATTTGCCAATACGGTAAAAACTATCTTTTCGAAAATCAAAATCAAGAAAAGGGCTACGAGCTTTGGGGAATTCAAACAACGACAAATGGTGGATTCCAAATGCTCCGTTACATTATTGACCGCAAAGCTTTGGATGCCGAAAAGATTCCCTATCAAATTATCGAACGTACTTCGTCTAAAATTTTAGAAAACCTCGGTACCTTTGCCTCGGTGGCCAAAGACCTTGGTTTTTTTAGTGGCGTCGAAAGCAAAATCCAAGTTCTCTCAATTGATAGCCGCGATCCCCGGGTGCAAAAATTCTTAGGCGAGCAATCCTTGCCCTCAAGCGTTTCCCTCAGCGTTTTCCGTAAGTAATTTAAAATCCCTACCCAACCCTATACCTTCGGCGCCGCTGGTATAGGGTTGGGCAGCACAGGCTCAATTCGACCAACCCTTCAAATCCCGAAGCAATTGATTTATGTGGAGCCAAAAGCCGTGGTCCATTTCGGGATATATTTTGATCGAAGCATTTTTTCCATTTTTAAGAAGTGTCGAATAAAACTAAAAGCATCCTCGACCGGAACGACATCATCTCTATATCCATGAGCTATCAAAATTCGCGTCGACGGCGGCAAAGGTAACACTGGAGATCAGCAAAGCGGCAAATGCAATTTTCATAACTTCTCCTAAAAATAAAAACGGACGAGTCACCTCGTCCGTTTGACGCACCATGGACTTGAAAAGGTGTCAGGCACCTTTTCCTTTTAGTAGCGATAGTGATCCGGCTTAAAGGGGCCGTTTTTATCCATTCCCAAATATTTACTTTGTTTATCGCTCAACTTGGTCAGCTGCACACCAATTTTCGCTAAGTGCAGGCTTGCGACTTTCTCGTCGAGTTCTTTGGGTAGGCGGTACACTTTTACTTCTTTATACTTTTTGGTGTTTGTATAAAGCTCGATTTGCGCCATTACCTGGTTAGTAAATGAGTTACTCATTACGAAACTGGGATGACCGTTGGCGCAACCTAAGTTTACCAAACGGCCTTTAGCGAGAACGATAACTTCTCTACCGTCATTGAAGGTATGAATATCCACTTGCGGCTTTACTTCGCGGATTTTGGTATTTTTGTTCATCCAGGCCATATCGATCTCAATGTCGAAGTGACCGATATTACAAATGATCGCGCCTGACTTCATGGATTTGAAATGCTTTTCGGTGATGATATCGCAGCAGCCAGTTGCCGTTACAAAGATATCCGCTTCTTTCGCGGCTTGATCCATTGTTACGACTTGGAAACCTTCCATCGCCGCTTGCAACGCGCAGATGGGATCGATTTCAGTAATCAGCACGCGCGCGCCATAGGAACGCATGGAGTGGGCACAACCTTTACCAACATCGCCGTAGCCGGCTACAACAACAACTTTACCGGCAATCATCACATCTGTGGCTCGCTTAATACCGTCGGCAAGTGATTCGCGACAGCCGTAGAGGTTATCAAATTTTGATTTTGTAACTGAGTCGTTAATGTTGATTGCGGGAACTTTTAATTTTCCGTCTTTAGCTAATTTTTCTAAATTGTGAACGCCGGTGGTGGTTTCTTCTGACAAGCCGATGATGTTTTTCATTTCTTTTGCAAAACGTGGCTCGTGCATCATGTTCGTTAAATCGCCGCCGTCATCGAGAATTAAATTATAACCTTTGGGTCCCCAGCCGGTAATCGTTTGTTCGATACACCAGTTAAACTCTTCTTCTGTTTCACCCTTCCATGCAAAAACCGGAATGCCGGCATCGGCGATCGCCACTGCCGCATTATCTTGAGTTGAAAAGATATTGCAAGAAGACCAGCGCACTTCCGCGCCGAGAATTTTTAAAGTTTCGATAAGCACAGCCGTTTGCACAGTCATATGCAAGCAGCCGGCGATGCGGGCGCCCTTAAGAGGTTTGGTGGTACCGTACTCTTCTCGTAGAGCCATCAGCCCCGGCATTTCAGTTTCAGCAATACGAATTGCTTCACGTCCCCAGCGCGCGAGTTCTTTAAAAACTTTGGGATCCTTCATCGCCGCTTCACAAACGCGGTAATCAGTTCCAGAAGTTTTCGTCATTGTTGTAGTTTTAGTCGCTTTACCAGCTTTATTTTTACCCTTATTTGCCGTTTCTTGCTTTTGCATGCGTTCTTTTCCCCTTATTTTCTTCATATTAACTTTTTACTTTTTCTTTCTAATTACCAAATCTGATTCCGCCGTTTTGCTCGGACTACAGCCCACAGCCATTACTTGGTCACCTTTTAGCGCTATGGCACTGTAGTTACATGGGCCACTCAATGTTGTAAAGGACTCATCAAATTTCCAAGTATTATTTGCCACATTTCCAAGCAAAAATCGCAACCCAATTCTTCCCCTAAAAACTGTATGAAACATTGAACACTGGGGAAGTCGCGCTAGTCAATTAAAGTCAAAATCTGGTGTCCAGTATCAGTAATTAATACGGTGTGCTCGAATTGGGCCGAAAGACTGCCGTCGCCGGTCTTGTAATATTTGTGAGTCGATCCAGGAATAGGCATTTCCAGGTAAGGCACCCCGGTCTCGTTGATCATCGGTTCGACGGTAATTGTGCCCCACATTTTTAAAGGCTCACCCCGCCCCTTTTTACCAAAGGACGGCACAAAGGGGTCTTCATGGAAGGCCCGGCCAATGCCGTGCCCGCCAATCTCTTTTACGACGTAAAAACCCTTACTGGTAACGTACTTATTGACAGCAAAACCAATGTCGCCGGTGGCCCCACCTGGACGAACCTCATCAATGCCCTTGTGCATGGCATTGAACGCCGCATCCGTTATTTTTTTGGCGCGTTCGGAAACTTCGCCAACAAAACAGGTGGCCGAGGTATCACCGTGAAAACCATACTTATAGACAGTCACATCGACGTTAATAATATCACCTTCTTTAAGAACCGTGTTATCGGGCACGCCGTGACAGATAACATCGTTAATTGAGGTGCAAATTGATTTTGGATAACCGTGATAATTCAGCGGCGACGGAACCGCATCGTGTGTACGAATATAATCATAGACGATTTGATCGAGTTCATTGGTCGTAATGCCTGGCTTTACAAATTTTTTGATATGCGCCAAGGTCTCCGCCGCCAGCCGGCAGGACTTTTCCATATCGCGAATGTCATTAGCCGTTTTAACCGTCATGGCACCCTTATAAAACAGAAAACCCGCTATGAAAAGCGGGTTTTCCTAAGTAACTAATTACTGTGTCAAAATTCTATTATGACAAGTGTTTAGCAACGATTTTGTTCATTTCGAACATAGAGAAAGTTTTCTTTCCGAAAACACCTTGCATTTTAGTGTCTGGATTGATGTTGCGTTTGTTTTTCTTGTCTTGAAGGTTATGTTTTTTAATGTACGCCCAAAGTTTTTTAACAACTTGAGTGCGTGGAAGTGGAGAAGAACCAACAAGTTCAGCAAGAGCTGTGCTTGGTTTTAGCGGTTTCATGAACGCCGCATTTGGTTTTCTTTTAGTTGCTTTCTTTTTTGTAGCTTTTTTAGCTGCCATTGAGACTTTCCTCCGTTTTTGGGCCTACCGTTTCGGCTTGCCCAGGTTTATTTATCTTCTAATTCTCTCTTACTCTAGTTTCCTAGACTAAACTCTATGGGACCTATCATATCTAACTCGAATCAAAAGTCCAAAAATATTTTCACATTTTATAATTTTTTTTCCGGATGCCGATAAATGTTCATGGCAGTGAACAAGAGTTTTCGGCAGATTCTCAGAGAGAAAATGACCAAAAATGGCGATTTTTCAGAGGGAAATTGGACAAAATTCACTCTGAAAACAGCGTCTCCGGCGCCCATTTCTCCTCTGGCACTAGAAGATCTTCTATTGGGTAAAATAGATATTTCTAATCGGAGAGGTCATTTTTCCCCTCGAGAAAGCTGGTTTTCCCTCTATAAACGCGAGTATGAGAAGTTCCTCACCGAAGAAATTAGGGTCGAAATCCCTCTTGAAAAGCGCAACTGGTCAGAGGCGCAGCATAAGGCGCTACAGGCATTAATTGGTTTTGGCGCTGAGGATTTAAGCGAATTCTCCTCGGATTCAGAGATAAAAAAGGCGTTTCGCCAGCTAGCAAAACGCTATCACCCCGATATGCTCAGAGATCAACCTGAGAGTATTATTAAGGAAAAGAGTCAGCAATTCATGCTGATTCACAAGAGTTACAGAGAGCTTATTGGATCCTGCGGTACTTAATGCGCTTTGGCTGAAGAGTGTCCACACCGAGGCGTTTCTTTAAATCGGTTTCGTACTCATTATAGTTACCAATAAACCAATTTACCTGACTATCTCCCTCAAATGCCATGATATGCGTACATACACGGTCCAGGAACCAGCGATCATGGCTGATAACCATTACGTTTCCGCCAAATTCAAGAAGGGCCTCTTCGAGCGCCCGCATAGTATTAACGTCGAGGTCGTTGGTCGGCTCATCGAATAGCAACAAGTTACCACCATCGCGTAACATCTTAGCAAGGTAAAAGCGGTTGCGCTCCCCACCCGACAAAGTCGAAATCTTTTTGTCTTGCGAAGAACCGGTAAAATTAAAGCGGGAAAGGTACGCGCGGGCGTTCATTTCAATATTTCCCACCATAATGTTTTCACTTTCGCCAGCAATTTCCTGCAGTACGGTCTTATTGGGATTTAATGCCTGGCGAATTTGATCCACATACGAGATTTTAACTGTCGGTCCCAGAGTTAGCTTTCCGGAATCAGGTTTTTCCTGACCGACTAACATTCTAAAGAGCGTGGTCTTACCGGCACCGTTGGGGCCAATGATACCCACAATAGCCCCTCTCGGCATCGTAAAGTTTAAATTGTCGATTAAAACCTTATCGCCAAATGTTTTGCAAACGTCCTTAGCCTCAATGACGACATCGCCCAAGCGCGGGCCTGGTGGAATATAGATCTGCAATTCTTTTAGAGTTTCCTGCGTCGGTGCCTTAAGCATGTTTTCGTAAGCGGAAAGTCGCGCCTTTGATTTCGCTTGGCGGGCGCGCGGCGACTGTCTTACCCACTCTAATTCGCGGTGCAAAGTCTTCATGCGCTTATCTTCACCCTTTTGTTCGGCAGCTAAACGCTTTTCCTTCTGCTCTAACCAAGAAGAATAATTTCCCTTCCAGGGAATGCCTTCGCCGCGGTCGAGTTCTAAAATCCAACCTGCGACGTTGTCGAGGAAGTAACGGTCATGCGTAACCGCGATTACCGTTCCCGGAAAGTCATGCAAGTAGTGTTCTAGCCACGCGACCGATTCGGCATCCAAGTGATTCGTCGGCTCATCAAGTAAAAGAATATCAGGTTTGGAAATAAGGAGCCGGCAAAGAGCCACACGGCGCTTTTCTCCCCCAGAAAGATTTTTTACCGGCATGTCACCAGGTGGACAGCGTAAAGCTTCGCCAGCCATCTCAATAGTCTGATCCACTTCCCAGCCGTTAGCGGCTTCGATTTTTTCTTGCACTTCACCTTGGCGGTTAATCAATTTTTCCATTTGATCGGGATCAAGATCGGGAGCACACAGCTTTTCCGAAATTTGATTAAATTCTGTGAGCCAGTTCTTAAGGTCTCCCAGACCTTCCATTATGTTTTCTTTAACTGTTTTTGTCTCATCCAAGTGCGGTTCTTGTTCGAGATAACCGACTTTAAAATTGCGCGCGGGGAACGCTTCGCCGAGGAACTCTTTGTCGACTCCCGCCATAATTCTTAGCAAGCTTGACTTACCGGCGCCGTTCAATCCGAGAACACCAATTTTCGCACCGTAAAAATAAGAGAGGTAAATGTCCTTAAGAACATATTGATTGGGTGGGTAAACTTTACTAACACCCTTCATCGTATAGATTATTTCTTCAGCCATGGCTTATGGTTCTAGAGTGAATATTTGTCCTTGTCAATCGAGTGAATCTTATAAACAATAACGAAAATGAAAAAAATCACGGATGAACGCTCAAAATTGTCTCTGACACTCGAGAATATCAAGGATGCCATTGCTGAATGGGAGCATACGGAAAAAATCGCCGCGCGCATAAATGAAGCGCGCGTCGACGAAGAAAAGCGGATGGCCGAGCTCATTAAGACCTTGAAGGCGCAGCTGGATTCGTTAACTTGATAAGAATTCACTCCGGCGCTTGGTAAAAATCACCTTCGGCGCCTCTGGTATAAAGATCAGCACGCCCAGCAAATCTCTCTACGAATGCCGCTTTAGAAACAAAAAAACGTGTACCTAAAGGCTATTTCTCTCTGTAAATTTGATAAGGCGAACCGAGCGGCTTGTTTAAAATTTCGATGGCATTTAAATAGTATGCGCGTTCTTCTTTTTCTAAAATAGTTTGGAAATCTATAAGACTTTTTTCGTTATTAGGGTCAACCCTATAAGGCGTAGCCACCAAATCCTCGGCGTAGTTTCTTTCGTCGAGATTCTCCTTAAAGAAATTATCCCAGTACTTTGGATCTACAATCAGGCGATAAGTTAACGTCGTCGCATAGGAGTGCACGGGCGTGTAAGCCGTTAACACTTCAAATTTTCCGTAATTGCAATGCAGTTTCAACGCCGGCGACGTCCACTGTGTCATTCCGACCTGAATGGCAATGTTCGCATACCAAAGCGCAAAAGCTTTAGATAAAAAACCCAAAGACGAAAACTGCGACGGTTTTTCAACGAGGGAATTAAACGAACATAGGTTGTGCGCCACCCATTCCCCGGGATTACTACTTGGGATAATAATAAATAGCGAAATCGGTAACCACTCCGAAGTGCCGATAGGCTTAATGGCTTCTAAAATTTTTGTCGGCACCGATTTTCTTTTCATGGCAAATCCCGCCACGAAACCCGGCACAATTGCGCAGTCATAAAACACCCAGCGGGGCATGGGCATATTGGTGGCGGCAAAGGCCTTGGATTCCATATTTAAAATTTCATTGGCGAAATCCACATTCTTCATTTTCAGCGCATCAATGTACATGGGCTCTTTATGAAACCAATTACTTTTATGCAAAGTGCCTGGTTTGTTGATGCGGTTCTCTTTGCGGATGAAAACGTAGGGCACAACGTCGTCGTTATAATACCAATCCAGAAGCTTACGATCGAGTTCCATCATCCCCCACTGCCAATACGGTCGTTGGGTCCAATCATCTTCTCGGGCCGCACGACTTCGTCAAATTTTTTCTCGTCCAAAAGTTTTAAGTCCTTGGCAGCTTCTTTAAGAGTAATATTTTTCTCAAAAGCATGCTTGGCAATTTTCGCGGCATTATCGTAACCGATGACCGGGTTAAGTGCGGTAACAAGCATTAGCGACTCATTGAGAAGTTTTTGAATGCGCTCCCTGTTCGGCTTAATACCCTCGACACAATGCTCACGGAAGCTATCGCAAGCGTCGGCAAGCAACCGCACAGAGTTGAGCACGTTAAAAATAATCATTGGCTTATAAACATTAAGCTCAAAGTTTCCCGACATCCCGCCGGCGGTAACGGCTGCGTCGTTGCCAATCACCTGACAACAAACCATGGTCAAAGCCTCGCATTGAGTAGGATTAACTTTACCTGGCATGATGGAACTGCCTGGCTCGTTGGCTGGCAAAAGAAGCTCCCCAATTCCACAGCGGGGGCCCGACCCCAACCAACGAATGTCATTGGCAATCTTCATCAGACTGCAAGCGATGGTTTTCATTGTGCCACTGAGCTGCACGAGCGCATCGTGCGCGGCTAAACCTTCAAATTTATTTTTTCCAGAAACAAAAGGCAGGCCAGTTTCCTTGGCAATTTCTTTTGAGACTTTTTCGGCAAATTCCGGATGGGTATTTAGTCCGGTGCCCACGGCCGTACCGCCAATCGCCAACTCAAAAACATGCGGTAACACTGCTTGCAACCGCTCTTGCCCGTGCCTGAGTTGGGTAACGTAGCCAGAAAATTCCTGGCCCAGAGTTAAAGGAGTGGCGTCCATTAAGTGGGTGCGCCCGATTTTAACTATGTCATTAAATTCTTTTTGCTTTTTTTCAAATTCTTTTTGAAGGGCTTGCAGCGCAGGAATAAGGCGGTTTGTCGTTCTTTCGGCCGCCGCAATATGCATGGCAGTCGGAAAAGTATCGTTGGATGACTGCGCTTTATTGACGTCGTCATTGGGATGAACATCTTTTTCACCAAGCTTTCCACCTTTAAGCTGAATTGCCCGATTGGCAATTACCTCATTGGTATTCATGTTGGTTTGCGTTCCGCTTCCCGTTTGCCAAACGACCAGAGGAAAAAAATCATCCAGCTTTCCCTGGATGACTTCGTCGGCCGCCTGCATGATATATTTTGTTTTATCTTCCGGTAAAAGTCCCAAGTCGCGGTTAACCTTAGCCGCGCATTTCTTAAGGGTACCAAGGGCGCGGATCATTTCGCGCGGAAAGCGGTCGCCGCCGATTTTAAAATTTTCGATAGAACGTTGAGTTTGGGCGCCCCAAATCTTGTCGCTTTGGACTTTAATTTCGCCCATACTATCTTTTTCGACACGAAAATCTGCCATAGGATCTCCTGATTTCTAATGCTTACATAGTATGGAAATCTTTCAGAGTCGAAGCAACCCTCTAAACTTGATGATTTTAAGCGTCAATGCTATGAAGACGGGGCATGAAATTTTGGCTCTTAAAATCAGAACCCACCACCTATTCCATTGATGACTTCAATCGGGACGGCAAAACACTCTGGGAAGGCGTACGAAACTACCAGGCCCGCAATTTTATGACCAAAGAGATGTCTGTGGGTGATAAATTCTTATTTTATCATTCAAGTTGTGAAGTCCCCGCTGCTATGGGCGTTGGCAAAATCTCCGGCGCCGCTGTTGCCGATCCGACAGCCTTTGATAAAAAATCGGACTATTTTGAGCCCAAGGCAACGACTGAAAAACCTATTTGGGAATGCGTCGAAGTTGAATTTGTTAAAAAATTTGGCAAAGAGGTAGCTCTCTCATCGATTCGCTCCGAGCCCAAGCTGCGGAAGATGGTCCTCTTACAAAAAGGCTCCCGGCTTTCCATACAGCCACTCACAAAAGATGAATTTGAGACCATTTGTAAGTTAGGTGACCAGTGAAAATATTTTTGGCACCCATGGAAGGTGTGACGGACTTTTTAATTCGCCAGCTTTTTACAGAGGTCGGTGGCTATGATCAATGCACAACCGAATTCGTGCGGGTCACAAATCAAATCATTCCCGATGCGATTTTTTTTAAATACTGCCCAGAATTAAAAACCGGCGGAAAAACTCTCGCCGGTGTTCCGGTTTATTTACAGCTCTTAGGCGGCAATGCCGAAATGATGGCCGCAAACGCCAAACGCGCGGCCGCACTTGGTGCTCCTGGAATTGATCTTAATTTTGGCTGCCCGGCGCGCACGGTTAACAATCACGACGGTGGCGCCGCCATTTTAAAAAATCCCCACCGTGTTTTTGATATTACTTCGGCTGTTCGCGCGGCTGTTCCCGCGGAAATTCCGGTCACTGTAAAAATGCGATTGGGTTTTTCTCACCCTGAGTGGGCGATAGAAATCGCCCAGGCGGCGGAATCTGCCGGCTGTGACGGTTTAACCATTCACGCACGCACCCGCAATGACGCTTATTTACCACCAGCGCATTGGGATTGGCTGGCGAAGATAAACCTAGCCGTGCGCGTGCCCTTGGTCGCCAATGGCGAAGTTTGGACTCCCGAAGATTACCGCCGCTGCTTTGAGATTTGCGGTATTCCCGACGTCATGCTCGGGCGTGGCGCCTTTATCCGGCCCGATCTGGGTTTGCAGATTCGCTCTAGCGAGACCGTCACCGGGACCCATCTTGCCTGGCATTGGGACCAAGTTTTTCCACTTGTCCAAAAATTTATTACTCTCGCATTTAACATGGGCGATGGCCGCTACGTCCTAAACCGCACCAAACAATGGCTGCGGCAGCTTGCAAAAATCTATCCCGAAGCCGCACAGGTTTTTGCGGTAATGAAATCGGTTGAATCGCGGGACCATTTGCGCTCGGTGCTTCCAGCGCTATCACGGGACGAGCTGCCATCGGCACGCTCGGCTTGGTCACCCGGCAAGTCAGAGGTCCTCCCGGCGACGCCGTCGCCGCAGCAAATTATTTCGTTTTGAATCTCCGCCGCGACAGTTCCCTCGGTAAATTCACAATTTCCGGTGTTACGAAAAACACTCCACTTATTTTTACCGCCACAAAGACCATCGGGCAAAAAATATCCAGCAACCCGGTCTTATTGTAATCGAGCCAAGTTGCACCATTGGCATTTCGCAGCGTCTGAATCAACAGCGAAGTTCCGTGCGGCTCGAAAGGCGTAAATCATTTTTAAAAAACTCTAAAATAGCGGCGCGCACGTCGCCAATAGTTTTGTGCTTCATTGCCAACGCATATAAGGAATTACCAAAATCAAGCCACACCGAACCCGTGCGGATAAAAAACCTAAGCTTGCGCAGCCCCACATCACCGCCAAAATCCGCTTCACAATAATCGCACATTGCTAAGAGGGCCCGGCCGTATTCTACGGCTTCTTCGCGCTCACCCGAAGGTGCACTTCCGCAACGCCCGGGTGGAGGTGCAAACCCTAATCGCTCACCGATTTGCCAAAGCATCCAAGGCCGGGCGGTAAGTGCGCGGCCCACCATTGCCATGTCACATCCAGTATCAGCGAGCATTCTAAAAACATCGTCAGCCACTTGAATGTCGCCATTACCAATAACTGGAATGTCCAAGCTCTCTCGCAAAATGCGAATTTGCTCCCAATCGGCCCGACCACGACGCTTTTGTTCCGCTGTACGCGGATGAATCGTGAGGTAGCTCGCTCCGGCGCGCTCCAGTCCTCGCACGAAACTCTTTAGAAATTCCATATCGCCATTAAATCCGGCCCGCAGTTTTACCGCAACAGGGCGCGATGTCGAGCGAACGGTCACGCGCACCACTTCTGCCGCGTAATCAGCGTCTCCCATTAAAGCCACGCCGTAGTTATGCTTTAAGGCCTTGTTCACCGGGCAACCCATGTTAATATCAATGCCGTCAGCCCCCCAATCTTCGAGGATCTTTACGGAATCACAAATGGGTTTTGGTTCATTACCTAGGATCTGCGGGACCAAAAGATCCTCGTTTAAATCTCGCTTTGTCTCCGCTGTCTTTCCCACTTTTTCTTGCGGCAATTTAAAAGTTGAAAGCATTTCAGTTGGCCAAATCGTGACCGCGCCCGACGGCAAGTAACTGCGCACTAAGCGGCGAAAACTTACGTGCGAGAGGCCCACCATCGGGGCCAGACACACGGGAAAGTTTACTTTTCGCGCAAAAATTGGACGGCGAAGGCCTAGTACTTCACTCATGCCCTGGTTCTAACACTTAAAATTTGCTTTTTACAACTTTTGATGCCAATTAATTATAGGTGCAATACCCAAAATCACCTAAATCAATTGGCATTCTCGGTGGCGGACAACTCGCCCGCATGATGGCTTTAAGAGCGCACTCTATAGGAATCAGACCTTGGGTCATGTCCCAGGACAAAGGTGATCCCGCCGCGCAAGTTACAAATTTTTGGATAAAGGGCGATCCCAACAAAGTCTCTGATTTAAGAAAAATTTTTAAAGCCTGTAAAATCGCGACGGTTGAAAGTGAATTTTTTGACTCCGTAGCCTTAAAGAAAGTTGGGAAGATATTTCCGCAACCCCAACTTTTAGGTGTTCTACAAGATCGCCTTTCGCAGAAAGTTTTATTGCAAAAACTTTCCGTGCCGACCGCTGATTTCATAGCGGTATCGAGTCACTTTGATGCGGAGATGGCGGCACAAGAATTTGGTTTTCCCCTCGTAATAAAAAAGCGCCGCTTCGGATACGATGGTTATGGCACTTTTATTTGCCGTAACAAAAAGGATCTATTAGCTCTTGCGCGCGAAAAGTACGGTTACATTGCCGAAGCCTTTGTTCCTTTTAAACGCGAACTCGCCGTAAGCTTTGTGCGTTCAACCTCCGGCGAAATAATTAGCCTGCCGTTGGTAGAAACTTGCCAAAGGAATTCAATTTGTCACTGGGTCATGGGCCCTGTTACTCATCCGAAAGCTTACGAGACTCTTAAAGCGCTAAAAAGTTTCGTACAAAAAACTAATTACGTCGGAATTATTGCTTTTGAGCTTTTCGATACGGGCAAAGAACTTTTAGTAAATGAAATCGCCCCACGAGTTCACAACTCTGGACATTATTCTCTCGATGCGCTCGAAATCGACCAGTTCGAATATCATTTGCGCGCCATTACCGGCCAGCCACTCCCCGACCCAGTTCCATTGGCGGGAGGCTTTGCTATGGTCAATCTTCTTGGCGGCGGAAAGGTAAGGCCTCAATGGATTCTCCCAGAAAATGGGCAGCTCCATTGGTACGGAAAATCTGAGAATCGTAAGGGCCGTAAAATGGGCCATATAAACTATTTGGCAAAATCTCCTAAACTCGCTTTGAAATTAGCACTAAATGCTGCTAAGAAAATTTCTATATGAAAAAATGCGTCGCCATCATTATGGGAAGTGATTCCGACTTAAAATGCATGCGCGCGGCCACCGAACCCTTAAAGAAATTTGGCATTGGCTATGAAATAAAGATCGTGTCAGCCCATCGCACGCCTCAAGCCATGTATGAATTTGCCAAGGGCGCTGAAGGCCGGGGAATAAAAGTTATTATTGCGGGCGCTGGCGGCGCTGCGCACTTGCCAGGAATGGTCGCCGCAATTACCACTCTTCCCGTCATTGGCGTCCCTGTAGCGCAAACAAAATTAAAAGGTTTGGACTCCTTGTTATCAATCGCCCAAATGCCAAAGGGCGTACCTGTTGCTACGGTTGCTATCGATAATGCTTTTAACGCAGGACTGCTGGCCGCAAAAATATTAGCGGTTTCTGATGCAAAACTACTACGAAAAATGGCTCAATTTCAGAATTCGCAAAAACTAAAAGTAAAAATCGCTAATCAACGTTTAAAAGTAAAACGTAGTCGCTAACCTAGACTAAAATCAGGTTGTTTTTGCGGCTAAACCGCCGAAAAGTATTAGCATGTCAGAGAACACACCGCAGGCCGAAGAATTTATTGTCGTCGCTGAAGATTCAGCTCCTAACCGCAATATCTTGGTTCATTTGCTTAAACGTATCGGTTATAAAGTCTTAGATTTTGAAAACGGCGAAAAAGCCTGGGAAGGTTTGCAAAACTCCACGGATAAAAACGTGGTAGCAGTCCTCTCTGACATCATGATGCCCCAGATGAGTGGCATTGAACTTTTACGTAAATTGCGCGGCCACGAAAAGCTAAAAGACATTCCGGTTGTACTTATAACCGCCGTCACTGAAAAAGAATATATCGCTGAAGCCAAAGAGTTACGCGTTAATGGGTACATTTTAAAACCGGTTACGGCGGAACGCATTCGCACAAAATTTAAGGAACTATTTCCTAATAAAGTTATTGCGAAAGCGGGATAATCGCCATGGAAAACCGTTCGATTCCCACCGATTTCCTACTGCAAAACTTGGATTCTTTGCCGACACTGCCTACCGTCGTTTATGAACTTACCGAACTCATCAATGATCCAATGTCATCGACCAACGAGATCGAAAAAATAATGGTCAACGACCAGGCGTTAACCACGCGAATCTTGCGGCTGGTAAACTCAGCCTACTATGCAATTCCCGGAGGTGTAACCACCGTATCCCGAGCCATTGCTTATCTTGGATTCGATACAGTCAACCAACTCGTTTTGGGTTCCGCAATTATGGATTCTCTGCAGTGCGAGGGCTCGGAAGCTTTTAAGCTTGGTGAATTTTGGCAACATTCCATCGGCGTCGCAATGGGAGCCGACACAATTGCCAAACACGTGCGTCTTCAAAAGCAAACCGATGTATTTACCGCAGGTCTCGTGCACGACATGGGAAAAATTGCTCTAGCACAAATCGCCCCGCAAAATCTTGTCGAAGCTTGCAATTACGCCCAATCTTTTGAAACCTCTTTAGAAGAAGCGGAACGCCAAGTGGGATCACCCATGCATACCGAAATTGGCGGCCTACTCGCCAAGAAATGGAAGTTACCGAGCGCGATAGAGGCGTGCGTGAAATACCATCACACGTTTGATCCGCTAAAACGCGGCGGCCTGTCGGCAGAAAATAATTTGCTCGTCGACGTTATCACTCTCTCCAATTTATTAATTCACGCTCTTAAATTTGGAAATTCAGGCCATAGCAAAGTAGAAGGGGCACCGAAACCCCTCCTCGACCGTCTAGGTATTACCGCCGACCAGATTAAGACCTTAGTCGGCAAAATAAAGGATTCACTCGTGAATGCCGATAGTTTTCTTAAGATATTAAATAAAAACCAATAATTAAGGACGCTTTCTTGTCACTAAAAAATGCTGAACATTTGTTTCAGACAATGGCTGACGAAGCCATGATGGGAATCATGGCGTTTGAATCCTCCAGCAGCGCTTGCTGCTACATCAATAAATTGGCGCGAGAAATTCTTAATTTGGGCGAAAATACGCTGCCGTCAGAACTTTCTATTACCGACCTTTTTCCAAAAAGAAAATTTGACGACTACCGTTGCTTTGATAAAGAGACCTTAAACAATGAAGGCTTCTACCAAGACATAGTCATTTCGCGTACAAACTCCGGTAATTTTATGGCCAATCTTGGGGTTCGCAAGCTTGCCGTTGATAGTAACGAACTTGTGCTCATCATGTTTCAAGATATAACCTTTCAAAAAAAGCTACAAAAGGAAATTGCGTTAAAACAAACTGAAATTAAGAAAGCGTACGAAGACCTATTAACGCAAAATAAACAGTTAAAAGAGTTAGACTTAGCTAAAAACCGATTTATAGCTCTTACCACTCACGAACTCCGCACTCCGGTAGCCGCAATTGTGGGAACTGCCGATATTTTGGTAAACAAGCTTTACGATGATGATGCGCAAAAAGAGGAGTTTATCAAAACCATTTTTGAACAAGGTAACTATCTGATGGCACTGGTAAACGACATTTTGGATTTTGCTAAACTGCAAGCCGGCAAAATGGAATATTTTGTGGAAAGACTTAATATCGCCGATCTCGTGCGCGAACAGGCCCATCACTTTGAGCCTTGGGCCCAAAAAGAAACCTTACAAATTACTTTTAACGATCAAGGCAAAACCTGGGAATGCTACTTTGATCAAATGCGCACTTCGCAAGTTATTGCCAACATAATAAATAATGCCATCAAATTTAATAAGAAAAATGGCCACGTCGATATCACCCTCAGTCTAGATCCAACGTCGACCTACACCATAGTTTCGGTAAAAGACACGGGTAAAGGTATCGATCCAAGTAAAATCGAAACTGTATTTAACGAGTTCGAAACCATTAATGATGTCAGCAAACACCATAAAGGCACTGGCCTGGGAATGCCGATTTCTAAGCGGATCATTGAGAGCATGGGTGGACAGATAAAAATTGAAAGTCAAATGGGTGTTGGAACGACCTTCCATGTTTTTATACCTAACAACAAAATCTTAGCCCCAGAAATCTACCGTTCGCGCCCTGGTTCTGACGGCGATTTAGCCGCGTAGGAGAATTATGTTTCCCAAGGAATCGCGATTTTTAATTATCGAAGATATGTCTTCGATGCGCGATTTTATTCATGCCTCGCTTAAATCGCTGGGCTACGAAAATATTCTTGAAGCTCCGGACGGTGTTTTGGCTATCGAAATATTAAAAAAACAAACCCGCAGCGGCGCGCCCATCGACGTTATCTTATGTGATTGGAATATGCCCAAAATGATGGGAATAGACCTTTTAAAGTCGGTGCGCGAAGTTCCCGATTGGGAATTTATTCCCTTTATTATGATTACTACCGAATCCGAAAAGGCCCAGATACTGCAAGCCATATCTTCGGGCGTAACAGATTACATTGTAAAGCCATTTTCGATTTCGATTCTGCAACAAAAACTTTTGGCAGCCCACAAGAGATCCCTGCAGACCCCAAGTAGATAATCTAGGTATTTCAATGACTTATATAATTTTGTTGTATTAACAACTTTTTAGTTGCATTTACAACTAAATATCCTTATACTGGGTTCATGTTTGATAAATGTATCTACTTTAATTTAAATGCCCTGGTAAGAGACATAAACCGGATTTGGGATCAAGAGTTTGCGGATTCGGGTCTCACCGCGCCCCAAGGTTATTTGATAGCACTGGTATTAAAACAACCGGGTCTGTCGCAAAAAGAGGTAGGTGGGATTATGAATTTGGACCGCTCGACGGTAACGCGTTTTTTAGAGAGCTTAGAGGGCGAAAAGCTTATAAAACGTCTACCCTCTGCAACCGATGGCCGCGTCACCGAAGTCTTCCCCACCAAAAAAGCGCAAGCCCTGGAGGCGAAACTTGAAAAGGCATTTAAGGGCGTGAGCAATCGAGTAGAACAGAAGCTTAAACAAAATGAAGTAAAGGACTTAATAAAATTAGCCGGTCAAATTAGAACTGATCTCGGCAAGTAAAAAAATTAACCATATAGTTGTATATACAACTATATAAAAGAGGAGTTTAAAATGATTACAGTATTAGGATCCACCGGAAACGTAGGTAGCAAAGTCGCCAAACTTTTATTATCGAAAGGCGAGGCCGTGCGTGTTGTGGGCCGCAGCGCGGAAAAGCTAGAGGCTTTTAAAAAACAAGGCGCTGAAGCGCTAGTCGGTGACATTGCCGACGCAAAGTTTTTAACATCTGCACTTAAAGGCGCAACAGCGGCATTTGTTATGATTCCCCCCAACTATGGGGCCCCATCATTTATTGAGCATTACGAAAAAATGAGTAAGGCCATTTATGACGCCGTAAAAGCCTCAGGCATTAGCCAGATTGTAAATTTAAGCAGTTTTGGCGCAGAGTTAAAATCTGGTACGGGCCCCATAAAGGCGCTGCACCTGCACGAACAGCGTTTAAATAAATTGGAAAACGTAAACATTATTCATTTACGCCCAACTTATTTTATGGAAAATTTATTAATGAATATTCCGTTTATAAAAGGCCAAGGCATAATGGGTGGCGCGATTAAGAGCGACGTGAGCTTTCCCATTATAGCGACGCAAGATATTGCCGAAAAGGCCGTGAACTATTTATTGAACCCCAACTTTACTAGCAAAACTGTCGTCGAGCTTTTAGGAGCTGAAGACACTACTTACGAAAAGGCGGCCGCTTTAGTGAGTGAAGTATTAGGAAAAAACATTCCGTACATTACTTTTGACGGCGCCTCTACTAAGGCTGCTCTCGTAAGCCTAGGGCTGTCAGCGGATACTGCCGAGCAATTTGTCGAAATGAGCGAGGCGTTTAATAGTGGACTCATCTCGGGAAAGGGCAAACGCACTAAAGAAAATACGACTTCGACCCGCCTTGCGGAGTTTGTTCAGGTATTTCGGGAAGCACTGGCATAAGAAAAGTCTTTGGCGCCAACTTTACTAGACCGCAGACGCTCTCACCAAAGGGCGTCTGCAACACTTCAAAACTTCCCCGCCGCATCCGCCACTGGGCCTGTCTCGGCGCCAGCGTAAATCCTAAGGGAGTTGCCACGATCATATCATCAATTTGCATTTTTCTTATTCCCATCAAGAAGGCCATGGGATCTTCGGCGGTAAATAGCTTAATCCCCGCCGTGGTTAATACAAACTGCGCGCCCCGCTGCAATAACGGCGCGGCCCACGGATAAGGCACTCCCACGGGAACAAAACATCCTGGTCCCGTGGGAGCGAATTGAAGAAGAGGAAGAGAAAGGCCCGCGCCCACCGGCAGAGCGCCGGCAACGTCAGGCCTGGTGATGAGCTGAATAAATTTTTCACGTGTTACGTCGGCCGCCAAAGATTTAATTATTACGGCGGCAGCGGCAACGATAGCCGCGGCTTGCGAAGTTCCTTGAAATTTTTCTTTTTCCGAAAATACTATTTCTGAAGGCGTATAAATTTCGGGTTTATTAAGTAAATCGCTGCGCGAGGAACTCCCAGTATCATTTGCACCCACCGTAACCACGCCGGGATTATCAGCGGGAACTGGTAAAGATTCATGCGGGTCCCGCTCGATGAGTTGAGCCCCCTCCCCGCTAATCATAATCCTCAAACGATCCCGTGGCGAAAAATTTTGACTGCGCGCTTTAACTCTTAAAAGATAATTACCCGGTCCGACTTGGGTTTGCAAAATTTCCCGCGGGTATTTCGATAAATTTGGGTCCTGCTCGCCATTCTTTTGCTTCTCAATCTCTAACTGTTGCCTAAGAGTGGCAGAAGCAACAATTTTTAAAGTATCATCGGTAAGAATAAGATCTAAATCTTTATCGGTTCCCTTTTCGACGTCGTCTTTAAAGTCATTCCAACTAAGGACTGCGCGCAAGGGACACTTCTCATTTCCGGTTTTTACGCAACGAACCCGAACGGCATCGTTAGGCGCGGGCAACCTAACCCAGCCATCCTCATTAATAGAAATTTTTGTATTAAAGGTGTTCTGGCCAAAATTTCCCGCGGCGTTGATCCAAAGAACTCCCGCCTGTACGGCTTTATCGACGAGCGCATTAATAAATCCCCGCCCGTCAAAATTTCCGCCGTATTCCCAAATTTGAGAGTAAAGTACGACGTCGATCTTTTCTTTTACGACATCTTCAACCGCCGACTCGAAATTGCTATAGCCGAAGGTAGAATACAAATGCAGTTCGAAAGTAGGTATTTTTGCACCAGAGAAATCATCCGTGAGTATCCCCGCCAGCAGCTGGGCCATCACGAGGCCATGAACTTCTTCTTCATTTTCTTCGGCGACAATGGGACCTGCATGGTAAATCGTTCCCTCTGGCAGTGACTTACCAAGTTCTTTTTTGTAGCCGCGAAAACCATTATCTAAAACGGCGACGCGAATATGCCGAGAATTCCGGTTAGTGTAGGGACCGAAATTTAATTTCGTAATGATGTCTTTGATATTTAAAATCGGAGATGCAAAGGTCATTTGCATCTCCATTAAGTAAACCAATAAAATTATAAGTCCCCGCTGCGCCATTTAGTACCAACGATAAAAGTAATAGTTGTAGGGCGCATAGCCGTAATAGTAGTACGGCATATAACTATAGGAATAACCACCATAGTAATAGGAGGGAACGTAATAATAATAGGGGTTGCTGTAGCCTAGGTTAAAATAGAAAAATGGGTTGAAACCTAAACTAAAAAACCAGCTACTTCGAGAAGTGTCGCGGTCAAGTTCGTTGCGTACAGGTTTATTTAATTCAACCGGTACCCAGCGTGCATTGGCGAGGGCGCCAACGGTCGCCGCACTTCCACTCAATCGTTCATTTGAGTGAAGCACTTCCAATCTATTGGTGGCGCGATTATGCCGAACAACAACTGTTGCCGGCAGGTCACGCGCACGAGTCACCATGTTATTCATGTTGGGTTCTTCGAGTACAAAATCAACGGCGAAGGATGGCGTATAGTAGCCCATCAAAGCCGCAAATAAGTATGCCACTAATTTCATATCTTCCCCCTTTCTGAATACTTACCTCTTAAGAAAGCATTTTTGATGCCACTCGCTGTCGGTTTTACTGCGTGTTATTAAGAGAGGACGCCAGAGAATTTTTTGCGCCGGGGAAAACTGCCTCAATCCGCCCACATTTTTTCGCGCTTACAAGAAAAAACGCGCAGACCTAAGGAGATATCTTAAAATAATCCATTGTCAGACCTACTAAAACTTCTTCTTTTGAAGGCTTCACGGTTTCCATGAATTGCTTGCTAACTTCTACAAGCCTCTCTTTAAAGAGATCAAAATCCTTTTCCGATAGGGAAACCACGTATTCGCGACAACAATTAAAAAAATTGTAGCCACAAAGGGTGACAACCGCGGTCAAGAGTTTAAAAATCAACAATTCAGCGCTGCTTTCGACGTACACGACGCTCTCTCCGAAGCTGACCATGAACCTATGCCCAAAGTTCAGTTGTCATTAAGCCTTCCGCTGTACTCTGGAACTTACTTCACCATGAACATGAAATACACTTTCAAGGGCGAAGAAAAAGAGGTCGGATTAGATTGCCGGATAGTTTACAAATCTCTTGATAACAAAATCGGCCTCAAGACTGACGAAAAGTGATAGTCAAAATAAATGTTACGGATTTGTGAAGTGATTGAATTGGTAGGAGCTGAGGGGCTCGAACCCCCGACATCCACCTTGTAAGGGTGGCGCTCTACCAACTGAGCTAAGCTCCTACGTTCAGAAGAGAACATCGAACTTAATGGTTTTAAGCGCAGCTTGTCGAGGAATTTCGCTTTGCATCAAGTCATGCACAACGCTGGAAATTTCCTCATAATCTTGAAGATGCAAATGCGCGTTTTAAGCTTCAATGTTTGGCACGGACTCGACGGAAATTCGACGGTTAATATGGGAACTCTAGAGCCCAAGGGCCGCCCGGAGGACCGCTGGCAAGCGACTTTAGAAGCTTTAAAAGGATCTGGCGCCCACTTGATATGTTTACAGGAAATGAATCCCGCTCCCCGGCGCTCAAAAGAGGTCGCGAGTCATTTATCTTACTCGCAAATTCACACAATCGACAATTCTGGAGTTCGAATCGGCGACTGGGGCCTCCCCGGTCCCCTGTTTTCTGGAATTACCACATTAGCAAAGCCAGAATTAAAACTCTCTTTCCTGGGCGAATATCAATTAAGCGGCCCCCGGCTAAGTTACGCCTCAGACTTTTTTTGTTTTCGTCTTAAAGAAACGCGTATGGCTTTATTCGGCCAAATCGAGAGTTCACCTTGGGGAAAAATCTTAGTCGGAAACTATCATTTGCATCATGGAATAGAATTAACCTCGGCACTAAAGACACGCTTGAATAGCCTTTATAACGAGAAACAACTTACCGAAACCGAATTGCGTGCCGCTTTTGATTTTTGTTACGCTGCCCGTGAACGCCGGCTACATGAACTCGATGGGATCAAAAAAAATCTCGATGTTCTAGTCAAAGAGTTCGGTTTTGAAAATATTATTTTGGCCGGCGACCTTAATTGCAGCGACGAATCCTTAGAGTGGAAAAAGGTAACCAGTTGGGGCTTTGTAGATTGCCATACACAAATGAATCCCGGTGGCGGCGGCTTTACCTGGGATTCTAGGATTAACACCGAAAATCACCGTTACGGTCAGCACTTTCATTTCCCATGGCCTATAAATAAAATTTCCAATAATGTCGACGCCCGGGAGCAACTCCACCAAGCATTTTTGGAAAATGAATTTAGATTGCGCCGTATCGATTATTTATTTGCCCGCGGTCCAATTTCCCAGGCTCTGCGGGCCACTACAATGTTTGGAAATATTCCCGCCAACGGACTTTTTATTTCTGACCACTTTGGCGTACTCTCGGAATTTCAGGTCTAATAAATGACGCGGTATTGCTACCAAAAAGAACCTGGAACCTTTATGCGACTAACCGTATCGAACGTTCGATTATCATCTTGTCGACTTGATTAGGAGCATGAATTTCGAGTGTCGATCCCTTGCCGGTTTGCGAATGAATTTTTACCCAGCCACCAAGTTTTTCGACTTCGAATTTAATGGCGTCAAGGCCAACGCCACGGCCGGAGATCTCGGTGACTTTTTCGCGCGTGGAAAATTGACTTAAGAAAACAGCCTGAATGACATCTTCGTCGGACAAGGTGTCGTAGCCGGGCAAACCCTTTTCAGACATCTTCCGGCGAATATTTTTCGGATCAATTCCCGAGCCATCATCGGCGATTTCAATCTTTATCCAGTCCTGACCGTCGTGTTTGTAATCACCACAAGTTACCATGATAAGACCGGAACGTGGCTTACCATTTTTCTGCCGCTCATCGGGAAATTCGATCCCATGGTCAACAGCATTTCTAAAAGCGTGTACGAGTGTGGCAAAGAGCCCGGAAAATTTTTCTGGGAAAACTTTGATTTCACCATGACGGAAAACGATTGGGCTTACTTGTTTGCCGAGAACGGAAGCCGTACTTAATACGATCTCATCAAAATGCGAAAGGGAATTGATGATCGGCTCACAGAAGGCCTCGCGGGCGATATATTGCATACGCTCTTCGGGACTGCTAATGCGCGCCATCTCTTGCGCCATTTTCCACATGTCGTCGACGGAAAATTCGAGTTGGCGGCCACGTGAGGATCCAAAAGTTCCAATAATCTCTTCATTATGTTTTAAGAAGCCGTCAAGCGCCGATACGATTTGGCGGTAATAATTTTCAATTTGATCAAACTCTTCCTTCATCAAAACATCGCCAACACCTTTAATCTGCACGAGCCAGTCTTCCATCTCGTGGCAAATCTCCGCCAGTCCCGTGATCGCAAAAGTGGCGGCACCTCCCTTTAACGTGTGCAGTGCGCGCAAAAATGTACCAAGCTGTCGGGAGTAATCGAGAACGAATTGGTTACCACTGTTAACAAGTTCAATTTTTAAATCACTAACGCCCTTGCCAAGGCCATCTATAAGTTCACGGGCATCTTTGAGGAAAGTTAAAAATTGGCGGCGGTTGCGTGAAATTCTTAAAACCATGCGGACATAGTTTCTCTCTTTGTCGGCTTCTTCTTTGGCGCGGATTTCGTCGGTCTTATCGGTAGCAACCATCACGATCGAGGTAATTTTTTTGTCATCATTTCGGATCGGAAAGTAGTCTAAATTCACATGGCGGTTAGAGACACTCGTTAGTTTTCGCGGCCCCAAATCTTTAACGCTATCAAACGGAATGGTTTCGCTAAATAAGTGATTTAGCCACATTTTAAATGTATCTAGCTCCTTATTTTCAATGCGCAGTAGGTCCTGAATCCAAATATAGGGCGGCGGCATTTCAAAAAGATTTTCCACGGCTTTAGAGTGAATGGGCAGAATGGTGCCTTGCTCGTTAAATACAATAATACCTTGCCCAAGACTATTAAGAATCGCTTTAAGAGTTAAATTAGTTTTGTTTAATGCCTGTGTCCGCTGACGGACCATGAATTCCAAATTCTTAGAGTATTGCTCAAGTTGCGTCTGCGCTTCTTCAAGTTTGGAGATTTCCCCTTCTTTAGCTTGTAACGAAGAGTGCACCTGATTGTCCTGGACGATTTCACGGATGACGACGACCCAATGCGGGTTATCAAGATCACCGTGATCTAACCGAAGCGCACTGGCACGGACAACAATCGCTTTTCCTTCACCGACACGCATGATGCCTTCGATATAAGGGATACCATCGCTATTGGTCGTTAAAATTGAAGCGTCAGAAAGAAATCCGTTTTCAAAAGTGATCCAGCGCTTCAGTGGCTGACCAACGGAGTTTTCGGAAAAACTAATCCCGCACAAGTGACTTGCGACTTCGTTGCAGTAAACGAGCCGCAAGTCCTTGTCGATGACAATCACACCATCTAAAAAGACTTCGAAATATCTATAACTCAAATTGTTCTACCCAATTAATATCACTCGTATTTTTATCGGTGTAGAAGGCTCTAAATATGAGCCTGGAACGGTCTTCCTAGACTAACATTTCGTCTAGTTTTCCGGCGGCATCGAGTGCTTTTAAATCGTCATAACCGCCGATGAGTTTGTCATTTATAAAAATTTGCGGCAGCGTCATCCAACCCGTCTTTTTCTTTAAATTTTCGTAAAACTCAGGTGGCTCTCTATCAACGCGGATTTCTTCATAGGATACATTTTTTGCATTCAAAAGGTTCTTAGCTCTTACGCAGTAAGGGCATAATTCTTTGGTATATAACAAGACTTTAGCCAAGCATTCCTCTTTTAGACATTGAGCTGTTTTGAGCCACCCGTGCTGCCAAAACCACCCGCGCCGCGTTCTGTTTCCGAAAGAGCCTCCGCTCGCACAAATTCAGCCTGTACAACCGGTGCCAGAACAAGCTGAGCAATTCGGTCTTGATCGTTGATAACGAAATCTTCATTACCAAGATTGGCGATAATTATTTTTACTTCACCGCGATAATCAGCGTCGATAGTACCGGGAGTATTTAACAGTGTGATTCCGCGTTTAATCGCCAAACCACTGCGCGGCCGCGCCTGAATTTCGTAGCCGTGAGGAATTTCAAAACTTAAACCCGTTGGCACCAAAAACCTCTGGCCGGGCTTTAAGGTCATCGATTCGCTCATTTGCGCACGTACGTCAAAACCGCTGGCAAGAGAGGATTCATATTTCGGGAGCTCGCCTTTGTAATGCGGCAATGTTTTTATTTTAATGGCGACTTTTGCAATCATAAATCCTCCTAAAAAAATAGTCCGTCGACGTCTTTTTCTTTTACGGGGCCCAAAAGTAAACTGCCTAATGTTTGTGGATCCCAAAAAATTTTTGCATATTCATTAACTCGGTCCACGCTGACTTTGTCAATTTCTTCGATGACTTCTTCTAACGAGCGGTTACGGCCAAGCATTAGATCGCTTATAGCCATGGAATTCATGCGGAACTCTAAATCCTCATTGGCCAGCTGAATTTGCCCCTTTATTTGCGTCTTGGCCATTTGGACTTCTTCCAGAGTAACGCCGGTGTTACAAACTTTGTGAATTTCTGTCGAAAGAATTTTCAAAAGCTTTTTTAATTTTTTAGGTTCCGTACTGGAGTATAAAAACTCGACACTCGTGTCAGCCTGAATGTGCTGGTAAGTATATACCGTATAAGCAAGACCCAATTTTTCCCGGATCTCTTGATAAAATCGTGAAGACATACCACCGCCGGCAATTGCCGACATGATAGCTCCTTCGCCCCGCCATACATCGCTAAATCGCGGCGCCGGAACGCCCACTAAAATGTGAACATGCTCTAGTGGCCGCGTTATCACTTCATGAAACGGCTTCATGACCGTGGGTTTGGGTTTCATCGTACGTTGTCCCGCCGGCAAATGCCCCAGGAGTTTATCGGTGAGCGCTAATAGCTCATCGTGATTTACATTCCCCGCCGCCGCCACGATTATGTTTTCTCCTACATAGCGAAAGCGGTAATATTGATTTAAACGCGCCCGCGTAATGTTTCCCAGCGAGCGAAATGTTCCTAAAATAGGTCTACCAACGGAATTGCCTTTATAAGCTTTTTCAAAAAAGACATCAAATATATGTTCCTCAGGCGAGTCCTCACCCATTCTAATTTCCTGGGTTACCACTAAACGCTCTTTATCGTATTCGTCCGCTGGAAAGACAGCACGCGCGACAAGGTCAGAAAGAATACGCATACTTAAATCCATATCACTGGCCAGACCCATGGTATAAAAGCAAGTATGTTCGCGCGAAGTAAAAGCGTTAATTTCGGCGCCGACAGCCTCGGGCAAAGAAACTATTTGAAAAGCACTAAAATTTTCGGTGCCTTTAAAGACCATGTGTTCGATGAGATGTGAAATTCCGCAAAGGCGCTTTTCTTCGTCGCCACTACCGGCATCAATCCAAATTCCAAGCGATAAAGCGCACGTATCCGAGTGTTTTTCTGAGAGCACTCGGATACCATTACCAAGCTTGGATGCGCGAAACTCCATTATTGTTGTTGGAGCGCCTTACGAGAAAGTTTTATGCGGCCGGAGCGGTCGATATCAAGGATCTTGACCTCGATCTTCTCACCTTCCGATAAAACGTCGGTAACATTGCGGATACGTTCATGGGCAACTTCCGAAATGTGCAACAAACCTTGAACGTTGGGCAGCACTTCTACGAACGCGCCGAACTCAACGATTTTTACAACTTTGCCGCTATAGACTCTACCCACTTCGGGCTCTTCGCAAATCGCCTGAATCAGGGCAATCGCCGCTTTGGTTTTTAGCGGATCAACCGACGCGATGTGAATTGTACCATCATCCTCGATATCGATTTTCACGCCAGTTTCGTCGATAATTCCCCTGATAACTTTTCCACCAGAGCCAATAACTTCACGCACTTTTTCGGGTTTAATTTTGATCGTTTCGATACGTGGAGCGTATTCAGAGATATCGGACCGTGATTTATTCATCACTTTTTCCATCTCACCTAAGATATGATTGCGGCCTTCACGCGCTTGCGTAAGGGCGGTTTCCATAACTTGGAAGCTGACCGAATCAATTTTGATGTCCATTTGCAGTGCCGTAACACCGTCGCGGGTTCCCGCAACTTTAAAATCCATATCGCCAAGGTGATCTTCGTCACCAAGGATATCACTAAGTACGGCAACATCATTTCCTTCTTTAATTAAACCCATCGCGATTCCGGCAACGTTACCTTTTACAGGAACACCGGCATCAAGGAGAGCTAACATTCCCGAACATACCGTGCCCATGGAAGATGAGCCGTTGGATTCCAAAACTTCGCTCACAATACGAACGGTGTAAGGAAATTTCTCGCGGTCCGGTAAAATAGCCTGGAGCGAACGTTCCGCCAAGTTTCCATGACCAAGTTCACGACGGCTTTGGCCACCCATTCTTCCGGTTTCACCCACGGAAAATGGCGGAAAGTTATAGTGCAGTAAAAATTTACGTTTTACCGTTCCTTCCAAAGCATCAATCATTTGTTCATCATCTTCCGTGCCAAGAGTTACGGTACCCAACACTTGCGTTTCACCGCGAGTAAATAATCCGGAACCGTGCGCTCTTGGTAAAAGTGCAACTTCACAAGCGATCGGACGGATTGTTTTCGTGTCACGGCCGTCGATGCGCACTTTCTTCTTCAAAATCATATCTCTGGCACCACGGTATTTTAAATCTTCAATCACGATGCCAATGTCTTTTTTCGCTTTGGCTTTTTCATCTTTATCAGAAATTCCCGCCGTAAATTGTTCTACGGTTTCATCATAAGCGGCATCATAAGCTTCGTAGCGTTTGCCTTTGTCTTTTTGCAAAAGTGCCGCTTCGATTTTTGGTTTCGCGAAACTCTCAACTTTGCTTTTGAACTCACTTTCAACCGCATAAGCCGTAAAGCTGCGTTTTTCTTTACCCACTTGGCTGCGCAATTTTTCTTGCGCTTCTAATGTCGGCTTCAGGCTTTCATGGCCAAATTTCATGGCGGCCAAGGCATCGGCCTCAGTGATAAACTTCGTCACACCTTCTACCATCAAGATGCCGTTTTTAGTTCCAGCAACAACGATTTCCATATCGGAAGTTTCGAGTTGGGCGCGGGAAGGGTTCGCAACGAATTGACCGTTGACTCTTCCGACGACAACCGAACTTGCGGGACCGTTAAAAGGGATGTCACTAATATGAACGGCGGTGCTGGCACCGAGACCGGCGAGGACCTCTAGTGGAAAAGTTCCGTCAGCACTTAATGTCGTCGCGACAATTTGCGTGTCATGACGATAGCCTTCAGGGAACAACGGGCGAATAGGACGATCAACTAAACGTGCCGTCAAAACAGCATTCGTCGTCGGCTTGCCTTCGCGCTTAAAATAACCACCGGGAATTTTTCCGGTCGCGTAGAATTTTTCTTGGTATTCAACAGTTAGAGGAAAAAAATCGACATCTTTTTCTTCTCTTGATGAAACGACAGTAACTAAGACGATATTGCTTCCGCACGTTACCAACACGGAACCGTCCGTTTGTTTGGCCAATCGGCCGGTTTCGATTTTTATCTCTTTACCGCCGACAACTGCCACAACTTCAGTTTTCATGGATTCTCCTTAACCTCTGAGTTCCAGGTCTTTGACTACTTTCTCGTAGCGAGCTGGATCTTTTCCTTTAAGGTAATCCAGTAATGATTTTCTTTGATTTACAAGATTGCGCATACCTAATTGGCTGTGCACATCAAGTTTGTGTGATTTGAAATGTTCTGTAAGTTTTGAAATACGGAAAGATAAAAGCGCAATTTGAACTTCTGAACTTCCAGTATCTAATTCTGAGCGGCGGAATTTTTTAATAATTTCCTTTTTGTGCTCATTAAGTAATGCCATATTTCCTCCTAAATTTTATTTGCCACAAACCCAAAAACGCGTTCTGGCCTCTCGCAGTTTTGAGTCATAAAAGAGCCAAATTAGGGGGGTGCGGCATTAATGTCAATCAAATCTATAAAAGTCTTGGGAAATTAGGTAGTTGTATTCGAATATATACGACCTAACGGTGTTTAAGCCGTTCCGTACCTGCGAGCGACGTACATGTGTTGTTGCCCCAACCAAACATGAAATCAAAGAATTTTCTTGGCAACTTGGAGCCATGAATCATTTAGTTTTCAGCCAAAACATTCTGACTATATGGTCTTATGTTTCGCAATCTCAACCCTTCTCCCGTCGCACTTCCGGCGCCGGAAGTGAATTGGAAAAGTGATCTCGTTTTTTCGAACATGGCCCGGGGCCAGCTTCAATTATGCTACTCCCGCGCCAGAGTTTGCTCACCTCAGTTTTTACTTCCACGGCGTTGATGGAAGTAAAAATCCTCGCCCTTGTGGCAGCGGCTAAATCACTAGTCCTAAAACTCAAGTATTAAGTGGCTTCGCTGCTATTTAAAGACATTGGGTTTTAGCTTGAAAACTGTCTAGAAATTTTGAACGACTTAAACTGTCATTGTGTTAATATTTTGAACAGTAAAACTTGGCCTATTCCTCTATTGTTGATTTTCTTTGGGCACAATCACTGCATCTTTTGGGACGGAATTCAAATTGGGAGTTAAAATGTCTAAAGTCCTATTTTCTTTTGCTGTTTATTTCACGTTTACGGCTATGGCGATGGCTGGTGCGACGCAAATTCAAACCTCCAAGGAAATTTTAAAAAATGCAAAATCAGTAATTCTCTTAGAGCCTTCCACGGCCTCTAATGGCGAACCCAGTTATTTTATGTTGGTCGAAAAATCAGACTTAAGAGTTTATTCTGGATCCGCTCGCGCGGCCTTTGAACTTGAAATTGCCAGTATGGTGCAAGAACCTTATGGTAAATCTCGTGAAAAAATTCGTCGCACGGTGATCAAATTTCCTAATTCACGCGAACTTAGTTATTTCCAAAGTGGAAATAAGTTGGCTCCATTTGACGTTAGTCTACACACACCAGACGGTAACCTTCCCTTAAAAGTAGTTACCAATAAGGCGAAAGTAAAAAAAATTGGCGAAGAAGCATTCTATCGTGTTCGCGTTTTAAAACAGGCTAAGGTGAAAAATTTAAGCGTAAACCTCGATTTTGCCACTGAGGTGTTAGCCGATCCAAAACATCCCCTACATGAATGGGTCATTAATGCGGCCAAAAAAGTTGTCTTGCTTCCACCGGCGGGAAGTGGAGTGGTTCTTGGCCGCGATACTAAGTCAGGGGAAGTGTTAATGCTTTCAGCTTTGCATGTTGGCCGTTATAATCACGAATCACTTAAAGAAGGCATTAACAATTGGCAAAGCAAATTACTTCTAGGGGCAGGACTTTTTTCAACTGAAAGTAAAGGTCCTAACATCCCGGCGAAAGTGAAGGTGATTTTTTCTCCAGGTCAGCCGCAAGGAGAAGAAATGGATCAAGTAAACCCGGCGCGAGATTTTCTGGTTTCGCGTTTAGAGTTATCCCAAAGTACCGATTTAAACATCCCACCAATTGAAATTGGCAAGGCTCAAGCCGGCGAGACGTTGCTTCTATTAGGTTATCCGCGCATGACGGGGCAAATGCTTTGGCATTCCGTTGGGCAAGTTATTGATAATAACAAAGCCAGCGAACTTATTGCACGCACCAAGGCCCCGGCATTTGACCCCGCGGTCGAGATTATGGTTGAAGCGAGCGCCATAGAAGGCATGAGCGGTGGTGGTGCATTTGATCAAAGTGGCAGGCTTGTTGGCATTTTGGTTCGACAGGGAGGTGACGATGCTCAAGGCAAGAATTACACCCGCATTGTGCGCGCTGATTACATCGCCGAACAATTGATGATCGGCATGAAAAATTCTTTACCCGCCGGAGTTGTTGAAGATCTTCAAAACTTAAGAGTTGGCAGAAAGCTTTTCTGCCCTGAATTGTTTTAATAAATTTTTCTAACGTTTTGCGAGTGCGTTACCAATAACACAAGTTTGTAAGAAACCGTTTGACCAGAAATCCCTAGGGATTTCTGGTCAGGGCTTACCTGAACTACTTCCCTTTATTTTTATGGGATTCACGTTTTTCCCGGCGCTCGCGCTGATGTTCCTTGTGTCTCTCCATGCGTTCACCGTGTTTATTTTCGTTGATTTGATGGCGCATTTCCGAAACAGAATGACCCAAGGATCCCGGTTTAACGCCGAGTTCTTTCGCAATCGCACCCCAACCCATCTTTTGCTCCGTACGCATTTTTAATACTTCATCAATGGATTTGTTGGATTGCTTAGCGAGTTCCGCCGCCATCGCCATTTGAGGATGAGATACTCCACTTTCCGTTAACGATTTAATTTGGTCATCGGTAAGGTTGTATTTTTCTTTTAAAGTTGAAGTCCATTGCGGATTATTCTTTGTAGCTTCCATCGCGGTGGCCTCATTATCAACTTCATCTGCAAAGACTATAGGTGTCGCCAATGTTAAACTCAAAAATAGAACTAAGTTTTTCATTTTTCCTCCAATTGGAAATTGTCCTTAAAACTGATAGTTTGCAAAAGCTAAGAGAAACTCCTCTTTATAATCTTCAAAACCGCTACGCGAAGCTTGCTGAGTTAGCATAAGCATCGCACCGTACTCCAATGAGCCCACTGATTTTAGCGCAGTCATTCCGATTTGCAAGAAATTGTGGACTTCGGCATCGTCCAAGGTCGATGACCTATAGCGCCCACGTTTTACTGCAATTTCCGTTGAGGTGGAGACAGTCCGATTTGGAAACCTCGAGTTTTTCACCACGAGGTCCAGCTCAGTTTTAAAATTTGGCGCCGCTCGCCAACGCCACAACGTACCAACAGAAGATACAGATTTACTATATATCGGATCCGAAGATGTCACGAGCAGTATCTCCAACCACGGTGTTAGTGTGTGATTGGTATTAAGTTCTATTTCAACTTCATTTAAAAAACTAATTTGGTGGTCCAGGCGATTTGCGAAATAAGAAAATCGCCGAAATGAATAGCCCGCTTCCGTATACCAACTGAGTTTATTGTTGATCTCCGTCTCCGTGAATAGATAAGTCTTCGCTCCAATCAAATCAAAATTTTCTTCGTTGTTGGCTGGACTTCCCTTAAGGTAATTCTGACCCCAAAGACCTACAACCCATTTAAAATTGTTTTTAAATTTTAATTTCGTGGGCATTTCATATTCGGCGGACCACCTTAAATGGTCGTTGGCCGATTGCGAAATATAAGCCCAGTAGCTAAGTGCAAATCTCCAATTATCATTATTTTTTGGAATTGTTGCACGGGCCCGTAATTGAAGTATCAGGTCATTATCGGGATTTAGATCCTCAAGATTGGCATTGGATGTAAAGCCGATTCCAGCAGTCGTTGAGATAGCCGATTTCGATAGAGCCACAGAAGCTGAGACGCCAATTAATACTAATAAAATAAATTTAAAAAAAGAATCTCGAAGATGTGTCACTCAGAGCATAAATCCTAACGGTGCTTACGATTTGCAATAATTAGTAATTAAAGACTCTTTTAATTCTAAATCCTTGTCCCGGTTCTTTGGTGAGGACCGAGACAAGTTTTCCAGTTGTTTGGCTGATAACTCGAATGCCTTGGGGCGCGTCTTCATAGACGGGAAATTTTCTTAAAAGATCACTAAATGTGTATTTGCTAATTTGCCCATTACGAATACTTTTTTCGTCTTGATCGAGAACCGAAACAGGCTCCCAATGATTCAAAACTTCAGACAATTCGATAAAACTTTTGTGGGCCGAAACCCCTTGAGTCGTCTTTAACTCCTCAATCGTTACAGCATCATCAATCTTAAACGGCTCGGACCATGTTCGTCTTAAATCTTTTACCGCCGCGCCACAGCCCAACTTTTTCCCCAGTTCCCGCGCCCAAGCTCGAATGTAGGAACCTTTCGAGCAATCCATCGACACAGTTACTTCATGGGTTTGCAAATCGACGTTTTCTAATTTCAGATTGTAGAAGGACATCAGCCGTGGTTCGAGTTTGGAAAGATCGTACTCGCCTTCGGCTCTTTGCTTGCGGCCCTCTTCATACATCTTTTTACCATTAACTTTAATCGCCGAGAAAAGAGGTGGTGCTAACTCAAGATCGCCGGTCATTTCAAAAACGGCGCTCATCACGTCCGTCTCTGTCACGTTCACGGGATTTTCTTTTAAAATATTTCCATCGAGATCATCGGTATCGGTCTCAACGCCCAATTTCACATTTACAACGTAACCCTTATCTCCGGTCAGAAGATAGTCAGAAAGTTTTGTCGCTTCACCAACCAACACAACCATCAGCCCGCTCGCATTGGGATCGAGTGTGCCGGCATGGCCAACGGATTTTGTGTTCAAGATTTTACGAACTTGCGCCACAACATCGTGACTGGTGCAACCAGGCTGTTTATCGACGAGTAAAACTCCGTGCATATTACTGGTGTTCAATCTCTTTGAATTTGTCCCAAATTTGATAAGACGTATCGGGATAAAAACGTACCTTCGGGCAAAACTTCATTTGCAATTGCGAACCTAAATGCGCCTGAATATCGACGTGATCTTCGTCTAAGAATTCACAAACCTTTGGTGCTTTTTCTGGATTACCAAGCACCGAAATCAAAACCTTCGCGTGCTTCAAATCTTTACTGACCCGTACGTCAGGAACCGACAAAACCACGCCGAGCTGACTTTGATAGTGCGAAATCAGATAGCGCGACAAAATCTCGCGAATCGCATTTTGCACTCGTAATACTCGGCGGTTTGAATCTTCCATTTAAGTTAATTCCCTTTGAACTGAGTCACGAGTAAACGCTTCGATCACGTCACCGACTTTGATATCATTAAAATTTTCGATACCTATACCGCATTCAAAGCCCGTCGCAACTTCCTTCGCATCGTCTTTAAACCGTTTAAGCGAACTGACTTTGCCTTCGTAAATAACTCTTCCTTCACGCACCAAGCGTAACATTGCATTGCGCGTGATTTTTCCGTCGACCACGGAGCAGCCCGCGATCGTTCCCGCTTTGGGTACGGTGAATGTATTGCGAACTTCCGCACGGCCAATGGCGTTTTCCACGATTTCCGGCGCCAAAAGTCCCGACATTGCTTTTTTCAAGTCGTCAGCCAATTCGTAAATGATACTGTAATATTTAATCTCTACAGCCTTAGCCTTTGCCAGCTTCTGAGCGGCATTATCCGGGCGCACGTTAAAACCAACGATCAGCCCTTTTGAAGTCGCCGAAAGCAATACGTCAGACTCAGTAATTCCTCCAACCGCAGAGTGAATAATTTTAACTTTCACCTCGTCGTTCCCAGCTTTGGCGAGCATTCCTTTGATAGCTTCCATACTACCGGTAACATCGGTTTTCAAAATAATCGGGAGCTCTTTAATGTCTTTGGTTTTCATTTGCGCGAGCATAGCTTCGATCGACATTGCTCCGCCTTTTTCTCCCACCGTCTTAGCTTCTTCTTCTTTCGCTCTAAATTGGGCAAGCGCTCCGGCCGTTTTATCGTCTTTGCAGGCCATAAACTTATCGCCGGCCACTGGCTGACCATCCAAACCAATAATATCCACGGGAACACTCGGCCCCGCTTCCTTCACCACTTGACCGCGGTCATTTAACATTTGGCGAACACGGCCTTGGATTTTTCCAAGACAAATGGAATCGCCAACGCGAAGTGTACCCTCTTGAATCAATACAGTGGCGACATTTCCGCGGCCCTTTTCCATGCGGGCCTCGATTACGACACCTTTGGCGGAACGATCGGGATTGGCTTTTAACTCTTCCATCTCAGCGACCACCGCTAATTGCTCAAGAAGTTCAGGAACACCGGTTTTATTTAAAGCCGAAACGGGACAGAAAATTGTGCTACCACCCCATTCCTCGGGCACTAATTCAAACTCGGTCAGTTGTTGTTTAATTTTATCAACCTGCACGCCCGGCTTATCCATCTTATTAACCGCCACAACGATGGGTACGCCCGCCGCTTTCGCGTGATTAATGGCTTCTCCCGTTTGTGGCATTACCCCGTCATCGGCCGCGACAACAATCACCGCAATATCAGTGACGTTCGCGCCGCGCGCGCGCATTTCCGTAAATGCCGCGTGGCCCGGAGTATCGATAAAAGTTACCGATTTTCCACTCGCTAAGTCCACTTTGTACGCGCCAATGTGCTGGGTTATACCACCCGCCTCTTTTGCCGCGACATTAGCACTTCGGATACTATCTAAAAGCGTTGTCTTACCATGGTCAACGTGACCCATGACGGTAACTACCGGCGCTCTTGGAACAGCTTCTTTCTCGATATTTCCAAACTCAGCTTGTTTAACTAATTCATCTTCGTTAAGCGCAACGTTTTGCGCCTCGAATTGAAATTCAGGAACGATCAAGGCGATGGTATCAAAATCAAGGGGCGTGTTCTCTGTCGCTTGTACACCGTTAGTTAATAGAACTTTTGTTAATTGGGCCGATTTAACGCCTAAATTCTGCGCCAACTCGCCAACTGACATTGTGCCAAAAACTTTAACTACCCGCTTATGTGCGGCAGGAGTCGTCAGTTCGGTGGATTTCGCATCCCGCGAAAGTAAACCCTTTTTCTTTTTGGGCTGAAAAATCATTTCGCGTTTTCTGAATTCTGTCGCTGAAAAAGTAAGTGTTTCTTCTTCTCCGCCGGCACCGCGTTTTTTAGCCTTTTCGGCAAGTTCCGCCGCCTCATTGTCTAATTGCGCGGACGAAGCAAACCCTGCACGAATATTTCTTTGGGCACCACTGCGGGGAACACGGACTTCTTTGCCTGGAATGGCACCGGGAGCGGCGCCTCCCATGCGGTCAGGGCGTGGGCCAACGCCACCAGGTCGCGGCGTAAAACCGCCAGGTCGCGGTGTAAAACCGCCAGGTCGCGGCGCAAAACCGCCGGGACGAGGTGCAAAGCCACCCGGGCGCTCTGATCTAAACTGCGCTTCTTTTTCTTTTACCCGGCTTAAATCCATGCGGCCGACAATATTTTTTCGCTGCACGGGCGTCTGTCCGGGTACAACGACTTCGATGCGTCCGGGGCGCTTGGGCTTTTCGGCTTCAGGCGCTGGTGCCGCTTCTACTGTTTCTGGGGGTTGCGGCACTACCTCCGTGACTTCTGGTACAACTTCCTCCGGCGCATTGGCTTCCGCCTCGGCCGCTGCGGCCGCTTCCGCTTCGGCCTGCGCTTGCGCTTCCGCCGCTTCTTGCGCCGCGATTTCCGCCGCCGTCGGTTTACGTCTTAAAACAATTCCTGACTTCTTTTCACCATCGCCCTTGGCGGACTTTTTCACAGCCGCTTTCGGTGCGGCCGCTTTTTTCACAGCCGTCTTTTTTGCTGGGGCTTTCGGTGCCGCAACTTCTGCGTCGGCGGTTTCGGCTTTAACAGTCTTAGCCGTTGCTTTTTCGGCAGTAGCTGCTGGTGGCGCTGACTTTTTACGGACCGCAGCTTTTTTTGCCGGCTTAGCTGCGGCTCTTTCCGCATCTAGTTTTGAACGAATTTGTCCAATGAGCTCGTCATCAAGATCAACCATGTGGCTCTTGATGGGAAGCTTCCACTCACGAATTTTATTCATGAGGGCCATGGTCTCTAGTCCTACTTCTTTAGCGAACTCAAAAACTTTCATTTGTGTCATTCCTTAATTTCTTCCTCGGTTTTTGCGGCCTCGGCAGAGTTTAATTTTGCCATTTCCGCTTTCAGCATCTCATCAGCAGTTGCTTTCGCCAGAGATCCTGTCTCAACTTTCGCTTCTTTTGGAGCCTGCGGCACGGCACCTTCGGCTTCATATTTCTTAATTGTGGCTTTACAATCTTCAATTAGTTTTTCCGCTTTTGCATTGTCATCATAACCTGGGATATTCATGATATCTTCCACTGTTGATTCGGCGATACTTTGGAAGCTGCCAAATCCCGATTGAAAGATATTTTGCGCCATTGTCTCGGTCATGCCAGGGATCAACATCAAGTTAAAGATGGATTCACTTGTACGTTGCGCCGCCGCTGAGTCAGAAAGAATATCTAATTTCCAACCCGTCAGTTTCGCCGCTAAGCGCACGTTCTGGCCTTTTTTTCCAATCGCCAGACTTAACTGATGATCCGGAACTACCACTTCCATTTCGTTATTGGCCTCGTCCACGAAAACTTTTGAAATTTCTGCTGGCGCCAGCGCATTACAAACAAAACGTGTGATTTCTTCGTCAAATTGCACGATATCAATTTTTTCGCCTTTAAGTTCTTGCACGATGTTTTGCACGCGCGAGCCTTTCATGCCCACGCAAGCCCCCACGGGATCAACCGCCGGGTCTTTGCTGGACACCGCGATTTTAGCGCGTTGACCGGGTTCTCGGGCCGCCGCATGAACACTCACGATACCGTCATAAATTTCGGGAACTTCGATTTCAAATAGTTTAATCAAGTAGCGGCTATCGGCGCGGGACATGATAATTTGCGGGCCGCGAGTCGTTTGGCGGACATCGGCGATGTAACCTTGAATGCGGTCGCCGGGTTTAAACATTTCACCGGGAATTTGCTCTCGCGGTGGCAGATAGGCTTCAGTACGTCCAAGATCCACGACAATCGCACCGCGCTCAATACGGCGAGCGATACCAGAAGCAATATCGCCTTTACGCTGCTCGTATTCGTTAAAAATAATTTCGCGTTCGGCGTCGCGCACGCGCTGAGTGATAATTTGGCGGGCGGTTTGCGCGGCGATACGGCCCAAATCTTTTGTTTCCAAACGTAACCCGACAGAGTCGCCAATTTGTGCCTCGGGATTGAGTTTGCGGGCCTCATCAAGAGTTATTTCGATTTGATCGTCGACATAATCCTCGTCAGTAACAACTTCACGGAACTCAAATAGTTCGACTTCGCCGCTCTCTTCGTTGTATTGCGCTTCGATGTCTTTGTAGGTTCCGTATTTCTTCCGAGCCGCCGAAAGCATCCCTTGGATAACGGCATCGATAATAATTTGTTTTTCGATACCTTTATCTTTACCGACTGATTCGATCATTCTTCCTAACTCGGAAAGCATATTTGTTGCCACAGCCCCACCTCTCTCTTTAATTCTTCTTCTTGTTTTTTGGATTTTTTGCGTTCGATCCAAAATTAAAAATCATTTTCCCTTTTTCGATATTGCTAAAGGGCACTTTTAATGTTGCGCCATTAGACTCAAAATCAATGCCTTCATTTGTGACCGCGAGCACCTTCCCAGTAAACTGCTTTTGGCTAGAACCCTCGGGAGCGTCTTTTAACCGCAATTGGATGTCGGCGCCAATTGCCGATGTAAAATGCTCAGGACGCTTAAGAATGCGGTCTAAACCAGGACTGGAAACTTCTAAGTTATAACTAGCTCCGGGAATTAAATCGCCCTGATCTAAATGCAAATTCAAAGTGCGCGAAACGGCTTCGCAATCATTGACCGACACACCTTCGCTACGATCAATAAACACACGTAGCGTGCGTCCCTGATTACTTCCTACAAATTCTAAATCATAGAGTTTGCAGCCATTTTGTTCGGCGGCTGAAGTTGCTACCGCCCATACTTTTTCGCTGACCTTTTCTATGCCCATTAATCCCCATTTACCCAAAGCTTCTCGGGTAAAAAAATAGGGCGCCTTTTGAGCGCCCTAACCACGGACTTAACCATGGCTAAGGGGTAGCAAAAACGCGCCTAAAAATCAAGTCGTTTTAAGTAATTAATCTAGGTGCTATAAAGAATAGCGGCCCCGTTGTCACGGTAGTAGTCCGGTCGCCGTCCCACGACTTTAAACGCAAACTTTTCGTAGAACTTACGGGCGTTTACGTTTTTTTCATGCACCTCTAACCACAAGGGCACGGCGGGATACCGCGAACGCAATTCTTTAAATATCTGGGTCATAATGCCGAGTTTCTGAAACTCCGGCCGGCTTGCTAGAAAGGAAATATCGATGTGATCAACGCGGGAGTGGAACAACACAAATCCCAAAAGATCCTTCTGCTCTCCAAAGGCGCCAATCCCCTGCCCATCCCCAAATTCAGCCGTAATTTGATCAACTGACCAGCGCGGCAAGCCCGGCCCAGAAAGGCCGGCGATGAGAGCCTGGATCTCTGGCGCATGAGATTTATTGAGCGGGTGTAACGAAATTTCTAACGGCATACTTTTTATGAAGTACTCCAAACCATTCCTGGAGCCGCTGGTCAACACGCTGGCGGCTAAGTGACGACTTAATCTCGTCCTTTTTAGCCTTAAATTCAACCCCTTGGAATACTTTTGAGTTTTTACGAAAAAATTCTTCGGCCTCGTTATCGGTTACGGCCACATAAGACGAATCTACTTTAAAGCGGATAAACTGTTTAGCTAAGAGCTTGCGGCGAAGCTGCACCGTTGATTCTTCGGAACTTACACGCAGCGCGCGCCAATCGGGACGGCCCTTTAAAATTTTTTCGATTTTTTGCCGGGCCTGGCTAACAGCATCGGCGGAGACATTTGTTACCGCAAACTGTTCGGCCTCCAGACTCACGATGAGTTCTAAAAGGACCGAGTTAACTTCACCTAAAAACTTGGTGCTTTCAGGGGTGGCTTTTTCAAAAGTTTTTCCATTAAACAACGCGCCCTCGATAAGACTGTTAATTTCGACTTCGCGGCTGGTAATATAGTGGGAACCCGCCGAACCTATAATGCGGCTGATAACTCTAGAAAATGCCGGCGGGGAAAATAATAGGCCTAAAAATAAAATAGGAGAAATGAACTTCATTTCTCCTATTATGCCTTCTCTTAAAGTCTATGTCTATTCGCTTAGAATGATACTCGACCGCGCACTGTAAACAGTGAGTAGTCTTTATCTTCAAGGCGGCCCAGCTGGTACATGTTAAAGAACATTGATGTCTGGATGGGAGCGTCGTCACGGTAGCTTAAGTTGCGCAGTTGTTGATACTCGACTCCAATTGAAAAGGTATCGCTCACTTGCACTTCGCCGCCGACTAAAACACCCGCGTCTAAAGCGTGGGTGCGTGTACGGCCCGAGCAAACCCAGAACTGTCCGCAAGAATACTCGCGGTAAGTGTAAGACGCTAAAGCCCCAACTAGAGGACGTACTTTACCGCTAAAAAACGCGTATTTTACTGCCGCCGCACCATTATATTGGTCAACATTGTCAATTTCTGGCAAACCACCAAAAGGACTTGTTGTCGGGCGCTCGATGCGCAGTAACGAGTAGTAGAGTGAACCTTCGAACACAACGTTGTTTGGCGATTTAAAACCAAAGCCTAAACCAAAAGTAGCGTCGGATTTTAAGTTATAAACATTGCGGTAATTGGGCATACCGATTCCAAAAGATAAATAGTTGTCGTCTTTTGGCCGTTCTTGTTCTGTTTTTAGCGCCTGTACTTCTTGTTTAAGTTGGTTAATTTCAGCTTTTTGAGCCGGATCAACGGCGGGAGCGGGAGCCGCTTGAACTGTTTGAGCGGGAACCACTTGTACCGATTGCGGAGCCACTTCGTCCGCGGAGCTAATTTTCTTTAAAAGCTGGTCAGCACGCTTCTTTTCAAGCTCTAAACGCGAAGCCTCTAGTTGCTCAACGATGGCTTGTTCGGTTTGAACCTCAACATCTTGGCGCGCTTTACGTAATTGATCCGCGCGAGAGGGCGCCAGCGGCGAAGCCTCAACTGTCGTCGGTGCTGATTGAAAAACTTTTGGTTGCGTTTGGATGGCTGGATCCATCGGTGCCGAAAGTGATTCTGATTTCGCAGCTGCGCCAGTGACTGTTACTTGGTTAACAGTTACGTTAGGCGCCGGTGCAGCGGCCGCTGCGGCTGTAGCTTCTGGCGCCACCACAACGGGTGCGCTTTCGGCTTTTGCAGTTTGCTGTTCTTGAATCATTTGTTCTGCAGCTAATTGTTTAGAGTAGAGTTGGTTTAACTCATGCTCTAAAGCATCGTTTTGCGCGGAACCTTGAACCGCCAAAAACGAAGTCATCACCACAACTAATAAACCCCTTGAGAAGTTCATATTGATCTCCTTGTACCCCCGAAATATCAGGAATTTATTGATGGTATGCATCAAAACCCGGCAATTGACCAATGATTCATGGGATTTTGAAATTTTTGGATGAATTTCGAAACTGCTTTGTGTAAAAAAATGAATCGCGTAAATGAATCTTTATAAAATTTACACGCGGTTGCCTCTGTGGCGGAATTGGTAGACGCAGTGGATTCAAAATCCACCGATCGCAAG
>CAZCFY010000026.1:0-42578 GCA_964498095.1 uncultured Bdellovibrionales bacterium
TTGCGGGCTAATGACAAACTGCTCCTCGGTACCATTTAGCTATGGTTCAATACGTCTGTTTTTCCCATTTTCCTACTTACTGTATCGGTTGAATAACCTAGTCTCTTTATTTCCTGATCAAAAAACTCAGAGAACTTAGTTAAAGGATTGTTTTTTGCATCATGAGGTGGTTTTGCTGTCACGCTAACCGAATAATACGTTCCGCCTACATATTTAAAAAAACTTTTCCGTTCCGGTAAACCGACAATATAGAGTCGGTTTAAATCTAACTTTTCCCCTTTTATTTTTTTCGAAGACCATTTCAAATCCTTGTAAATAGACGGAGCGGGAATTTCGTCATTAGCATCAGACTTTTTGGCATCAGCAGCGAAAGTTTGAGCCGTAAAAAAGATACCTATGATTAAAATTTTTTTCAAATGACGCGCCCTTGCTACCAAAAAGAACCTGGAACCTTTTTGCTAAACCGATTTAATTACAAATTCGGCAGGCCGCATGAAGCCTTGTGTGAAATTTCTTAGAACTTCGACTAATTTTGGCCAAGGTTTTAAGGAGTCACTTTTTTCGATCGTGATGTGCAGAGCCTTAATTTTGTCGACATGGGCTTTTAAAACGCCAGTGGAAATAAATTGCTGGATCAGTTCTTCCTTAACTATGTCGACAAGTTCCGCGGCGGAACCTCCTTTGATTTCACGCAGCCCCATCAATAGCAAATTATAAGGCGTGACGGTGTGTTCAGAGATTAATTTCGCCGGACTCTCCATTAGAACCAACGCTTCATCGATCATGTACTGAAGTTCACCAAGAGTGCGGAATATTTCGCTCATACGCATGGATTCCTTTATGGAAAGACCACCGACCACCGCCGCTCCTTGGGCCGGCAGTTCAAAAAGCAAAGCCGAGCGCGCCTGAATAAAACCATTTAATCGCGGCAAAATTTCTCCCATCGTCGATCCAGGATTTAGCGATGAGAAATCCAAAAGCGCCTTTAAATAGTTAAGATAAAATGACGAAATAATATTTAAAAGGCGCATGCGTACGCCATCATTAAGCGGCACTTGGCCGATAATAGATGGCAGAAGTGACATAAAACTGCTAGCCGCTTGTTGGCTTTCGTATTGGTTTTTAACTTCATCGGCGGAAAAATTAGACTTCGTCAGTTGTGTATAAACGAGAGCCTCTTGAATACGGGCGACATTATTGATTAACTCGAGCGCTACTCCCAATGCCGATATATCCTTTGGACGCACATTAAGAGCTTTGCCACAATCTAAAGCAATCTTTGCGCGCAAACGCTTGGAATGCATGAGAGAGTAATCTTCGATGATCTCATGAAGAATACCATCACCCGATTGAGCAATAACAGACTTAAGCTGTTCCTCAACTATTTCGAGAGGTTGAACATCCTTGTAATTAACCTGCGGTAAAACAATCCCTGTTACGAAGTTCATGCGATAATTTTAACCTATTTTATGATTTATGAATCAAACAATAATGTTAAGTGTCATAGTTTGTATTTACGCAGCTTAAAAACTAAGACCGGATAAGAACAAGGAGATTCAAAATGTTACGCCTATTTGTTCTCGCTTTATCTTATTTAAGTTTTTTTTCGGTTAACGCTGCAACTGACAGCACAACTGCATTTAATGTCGCCCAATTTGTGCGAGAATCAAAGATGAGGTCTAGTTTTAACCCGCGCTCGGTTAGCGTTTCATTAATTCACTCGCCCACAACACAAACAGAATTTGCGGCGGCCGGTGAGCAAGGCCACTATATTTCGAACTCTTCTTTTGGTTTCGGAGTTCGGCAAGCCTACAACCCCGCTTACACTTTGGGATACAATTGGGGGGCCACGTTTGAAACTATCGCGCAGTTTCGCGAAATAAATGTTAACGGCAGCGAAGTACAGCCGTCACGCGGCGATTCGCGCTTGTGGTTTGCAACACTTGATCCTTCGGTAACGTATGGAATTAACGGATCAGGTTATATTCTTGCGGGATTAAATTACGCTCTTCCCTTAACCAAAAATATTCTTGGTACCGAACTTTCTGGAAGTTTTGGCTACCAAGTCGGCGGTGGTTTGCATATGGGATCGCGCTGGAACGTCGAAGCCCTTTACCGCCAAATTAATTTTGGCGCTGACCGCAGTGCTGATTTAGGGGCCGGCTTAACTGCGCAGAGTCTTGACCGCTTTCGCTACTCGGGGCTTTTGTTGCGCGCAAGTTATGCTTTGAATTAGCGAACCCAGCACCTGTTCTGCTATTATTAAGTCTGTTCTCTTATACTGTTCTCAGATTTTCTTGGTTTTTGCTCCTCTCAAATCAAAAATCAGGTCAAAAATCTGCTCATCACTTTTTCGCCAATCTCTTTGAGCGCCGCACGTTGATTGCAGTTGCGGCACAATAACCGCAGATTGCTTGCTTGCGAGATTCCGCCAAGACTGTATGGGATAATATGATCTATCTCTAACGCAAACTGTGATTTGCAGTGACTGCACCTGCCATCGGATTTTTGCCAAATCTCACTTTCGGTTTGTACAGAAATGTACTGCCGCGGAGTCCGCGCATTAACTTTCGCCCGCGCAAGTGCTTTGCCGTTCTTTACGTTCGATTGTGGCTGTGGTGCTTTCTCGCTATTTAGGTTCGACGTCGGACGTATAATATTAGGCAACTTTTGCTTGGTTTTTTCGGTGGCGACCCTCATTTCTCGATTTGTTGGGTCAAGTTTTGCCAGCGCAATATCGCATAACTCTTCGATTAACTCCGAAGTTTTCATCCTTGGGTTTTTGTGCGCCAACAACCCGCGAAGGCGATACATTTTCAATAGCAATTTTTCATCGGCACCGAATTTCACTTCGCTTATCTCTGCAGTCACTTGCCTCACCTGTTCTTTAACAGGCGCGGGAGCAACACTAGCCTGCGCCAGCAAAATCTTCTCACCCTCCCTCGCTGATTTATTCTTTAAACTTGCTAAGATTTCCAATTTTTCTAAGGCGCAAAGCGGACCGGCTTTTTCTTCTTCGCGAAAGAACGTCCGTGCCTGCACTAGATTACTTAATGACAACTCACCGCTTGTCACTTTCTCTTCGATTTGCGGCAACTCACGAATCATCCTCATGGCATCAATGCGGCGCTTGGCTTGCGATTCGCTGTAACCCAGACCCTTCAGGCAATAGTCAAATAAACTCGTAAAACCCAAATCAGAAAAGAGCCGACGGCGCTCAATCTCTCTCAAGTGGCGCAAAACCTCAGTTAATATTTCGCGCTCTTGCCCCACCAACCGCCTGGCGCTGGCGAGCAACTCTTGATCAGAAAACTTTTTTAAATCCATCAAGCCTCCTGTTATTTTTTTGAGTAAGCGAAATATAATTATATTTTTTCGAATTGTAAATAAAAAACAATTTGTCCGAAAATATTTTTAAACTTTCTAAGTAATGTTTTTAACTCCGGGCTCAATAATATGTGAAATCAAAAAACAAAAGACCCGAGTTATTTCTCGGGCCCAAGCTAAATTCCGGTCGCGCAAAATCCAACTCCCACAAAATCCAACTCCTGCAAAACCCAACCGTCACTCCTCACTCCTCACTCCTCACTCCGCAAAGCAGCGGGGCATTTCCAGCTTACGACTACTGCCGTCGCCGCGAGAAATCTTAGCAACACCGCAGCTTAAAAACTCCAGGGAACCGCTGCCGTTCTTGCTGCCAGAAAACGTGATATCGACTAAACCGGAAACAGGGCAAAGGCAGCTCGTGTCCCAAGTAAGACTGCGCGGTGAGTATTTCGCCGTGTACTTAGCTAGATTGTGATCAATTACCAATGTACCGCCGCTCACTGTTCGGCCACCACCGGTTTTTAAAATTTCAAATTTACCCTCCGAATGAACTGAGACATCGGCTAAAACACGGCCAGCAGCGGATTTTAATTGATGATAGCGTCCGAGAATTTCAATTTCCCAGCCCGCCACAGTGTTAGTTAATATCCCGCCTCCGCCATAGACTTCACCCAAATAATTTTCATGGCGAGCCGTTGATAATTTTGCGCTGGCGCGAAAGAGCTTATTTAAATTAATATCAAATTGGCGGTTAACCGAGTCCCCGTCACTTCTAATTGAACAGCTCGCATTATTAAAAAGGTACGTCACTTCGCCGTTAGCGATGGCGTAAGTATTGGCCAAGCGGCAATCGCGGAAGGTCAGAGTTATCGCTGATGCGGCACCATTTACGACGCAGCCGGAGTTTGCAATCTCCTCGCGGCAGATAGGAATTTGACTGCGGGCCGCCTGATCGGCGATTCCCGACTCAATATCGTTTTCGATAAAAGGTGATTCGATCTGTTCGTTACCCGCGGAATCCGTCGATGTCTTTTCGCTTAAGGACTCTGTAAATACTTCTGAAGCATAGGCATCTTGATCAATACTTTGTTCGGCGGCAAATTCGTTTTGTTTCTTGAGACAAGCCGCTAAGTTTAGCGCTAAATAAATAACTAATAGACCCTTACTTGTCGGGCCTTTACCGAAAATAGATTTAGTAAATTTCATTTGAGTTTCTCCTTGTTTATTAGAGAAACGTGTCGGCACCAAAAAGGTTGCGCCGAAAAATTTGTTTCTCAGAAGGAAACACTTTTCCGTAAGGTGTCTCAAAATGAGATAATCTGGCAAAAGTATACGTTTTTAAAATCCATTAGAGGCTGTCGCTTTAAACCTTCGTGGTCCTGGACGTTTTACTATAAGTTTACTTTTCATGAATCCGAATTCACAATGATTACGTATACGCAAAGACACCTATTAAGGAGAGAAAATGTTCAAACCTACAATCGTAATAATGGTAGCCCTTATTATTAGCCAAATTTCCTATTCTAGAGAACGTAGAAAGGACTGCCCTGAGGGCTCCGGTGTGTTCTGCGCTCAGTACCAGTGTTTGAATATAGTGACAGGTTATGGCCCTGCTAAAGATGCTCAGGAAGCGGCGAATGACTACCAGTTTATAATGCCTATCAGAGAATTTGGAATTGGCAATCGCACGCTCATGGCTGCAGATGATAATAGTTATTATATTTTTGACGAGGAACAAGTCGCGGTCTTAGATAAGACCACATTAAAGGACGGAAAAAAGTATCTTTATCCTCTAGCGAACTTCGGCCAGGTAAAAGCGCTTCCAAGTGGCCGAAAAAAGACAATCGATTCGGTGGCTGTCAGCTTGAACCTTCAGGAGAATAAAATTAGAGGCGAAGATACGGCTTCGACAACAACCAAAGAGACGATTGAAACTCCTCAGATCTATCGAAAGACGACCACTCCTTCTAAAGTAGTTAGCGTCAAACTCAAACTCGAAGAAGAACTCGTCACCCGAATTACGGCGGGAAAGGAAAAACTCAATGACCATGAATCTGATGAGGTAACGCGGCTGAGTACTGGCACCCTTAAAGAACTAGCTGAGGATCTGAGTCAATGCCAAAAAGCATTAAAGGTACAAAGCGCAAACCGTAGCCCTGAGGAAAATAAGTTTCTGCTGGCGGCGGATAGCGAACTTAATAGCTTTATTGACAAGGCCAATGAGATATTAAGTTATAGAGGCGGAAATAAAACACCTAGCCAAAAAAGTCCCTCCCGAATTGGCCCTAAGCGTGAACGCTAAGCCAGGCGTTGGACGCATAATTAAGATAGGCCATGTAACGACGTCGGACGTATAAATAAAATAAGCCTGGGTTCGACGTCGGACGTATAATTTAAATAACCCCGGGTTCGACGTCGGACGTATAAAATGAGGCAGTTTCTGCCGCCAAGGCACCGGCTGGCGAATAAAATTCATTTGCGCAGAAGGCTTCAAAACAGCAAACCCAATAAGGCCGCAGACCTCAATAGAGCAGCATCCCGCTACTTCAAAGAGCGACCTTAAAAGTCCATATTACTCTTTAGCTCAGTGAGCAAAACATCAGAACTGCGCCCCTTAGAATCTCCAACTCCGAACACATCATCGAACTGCCGGCCCCAAGTTAAAACGCGGGCCCAATTAATTGTTAATCCCGCGGCGGTAAGGGCGCGGGCCGCGTTGGCGAGGACGCCCGGCTGATCCAGGCCACGAAAACTTATAACGGTTTCCTTTTCGTCTTGGCTAACAACTTCGACCGCGGAGAATTTGACAATGGGAAGTGGCTTCCCCGCGCCGTCCTTTTCTAAAATCTTTTTTATGCGCGCGGCGTCCACCGAAGTTTTGATCTCAAACCAATCATAAACGCCTAAGTCCGGAAAAGTCTGCACGTACGCATGCTGAATATTAAATCCCGCGCTAAAAAGCTTCGCAACGAATTCCAAAAAAATACCCGGCCGGTCCACTTTGCGGTGAAAGCGTATCCAGATACGATGAGATTTTACAACCAGAGGCAGCAAATCGTCTTTAGCTTTTTGCAGCTCTAAATAATCAGCCAAAAGTTTTTGAGGACCTAAACTCTCAATAACCATCGGATCAATTCCATTTAAGAATTCCGGCAACACTTTAATTTTTTTTCTCTTGGCGAGATTTAAAAAATCCAAATAAGACTTAGCCTGCTTACCCGACATAACTTCAACGACATCGTTTATTAGCGTCGCTTTCCAAGGATTCCAGGCTTCGGGGTTTGTCGAAAAAATATCCAAAGCCGTAAAAGCGGCCAGTCTTTTTAACCGTTCGCCGACAACTCCCTTATCTGCTAATTTTTGCCACGTTTGCGGAGCACGCAAGTTCTGCCGAAAGGCAAATTGAGACAATACTAAGTGATTACGCACAATCCAGGCAACTTCATCAGCTAATTCTTTTTTTAGACCAAACTTTTTAAAATCGCTTTCCACCAATTCGGCGCCATATATTTCATGAGGCTTACCAGATCCCTTACCGATATCGTGATAAATGCAGGACCAGAGCAAAACCTCCCAGTCCGTCGGTTTAAGGCTTTCATATACAGACTTCATTCCGGCTAAATATTTTTTGCTCTTATAAAGTCTGCAGATATTTTTTAAACATTGTAAGGTATGCGCATCTACACTGTAACGATGGTATTGATCGTGTTGGACTAACCCAAACACCGGGTAAAGATGCGGGATTATGCGATCAATGATTCGAGACCGAAAGAGAGCGTCAAAAAACTCCATACCCATTTTAATTTGAAAATATCTTTTAAAGCCAGCCGGAGACAGTTTGGAAAGCTCATTGAGAATTTGACGTATTTCAAATTGATTAAGTATCCCGCTGTCTTTGGCCAAGGAACCTAAAGCGGCATCGGCAGAATTTAATTTTAATTTAGCGCCGCCACGCGGAGATGCACCCTTAACGCTCTTAGGCTGCGCTGCCTTTGCCGAGGATGGCGTCGCCGACGATGCCTTTGCAATCATCCAATCCGAATAGAAGCTCACACGCGACAGCCCTAATTCGACCTGACCCATAAAATCGGTTCTGCTTTTATAGCCGAACCAATCGCTTATTTCTTGCTGATAATGTGCCAGCAAAACGTCTTGACCGCCTAAAAGGTGAAGCTTTTGCCGAATGGTAAGAAAAAAATCGAGGTAATACTTTAATACATTTTCTGAGCGGCCCATTTTATCAAACTTTTCGGGAAAAAGTTCGCGCCCCACAATCCCCTGATGTAAATCCCGAAGACCACCGGCACCATATTTAATATTCGGTTCAAGAAAGTTAGCTATCGAATCGTAGCGGATGGACCGCGCCTCTCTTTCGGACTTTATCGCCTTTAAGATCTCCCGCCGGTGGCTTTTCAAATTCCTGCGGATGCGTTCCTGCTGTGATTTTAACTTTTCTTGCGCGCCAGAAGTCATACCTTCAGCACCGAGGAGCGCTAAAATATCAAAAGGCTCTACTCCGACGGTCCAATCCTCGGGATCTTTAGGCATGCGGTAACGCAGCTTCGTGCCCTTTAATGCGAGGGCGTCGACAATTTCTTTGGTTACACTTTCATCGCCACAAAAAAGCATGTCGATATCGCTCTTAGGGCAAAGCTCTCCCCGCGCCCACGAGCCCAACTTTACCGGACCCGAATCTTGCCATCGAGGAAAATCCTTTAGGAGTTCGACTATACAGCCGGAGAGCCAATGAGAAAAATCCGCATTTTGAAATCTTAAGTCAGTCGTCTCGCGGCCATCTGGTAATTTTTGCGGGGGCGCCAATAGTTTACTGGCTTCTTCTCTCTGAGCTGCGTTTAAGAAATGCTTTGTTGCCACTGAGATATTCTATTTAACGCTTCGAGCGGCGTCATGTTTTGAATATTTATTCGCTTTAATTCTTCCGCCAATGGATTCGGCTCCGGCCTAAAGTCAAGCTCACCCAGAGAGAGTTGCGTGGAGGGAGTTTTACTCTCAAGTTCTTTTAATAGTGAGCGAGCGCGCGTAGTCACGCTGGCAGGCAACCCCGCGAGCTTGGCGACTTCTATTCCATAAGATTTATTCGCCGCTCCCGCGCGCAAGGAATAAAGAAATTTCATTTCGTTTTTTTCTTCGTGAATCGCCATGTGGAAATTTTTTATCTGCGCAAATTCTCCGGCCAAATTTGTTAACTCATGATAGTGCGTGGCAAAGAAAATCATGGCGCCCGATTTTTGTAAAAGATGTTCCAAAATAGCTTGCGCCAAACTCAGTCCATCATAAGTGCTAGTACCCCGCCCGATTTCATCAAGAATAACCAAACTTTTTTTATCAGCGGATTTTACCATTTCCGCCGTTTCCGACATTTCTACCATAAAAGTAGAAAGTCCTTGGCTTAAGGAGTCACTGGCTCCAATGCGCGTAAACATTTTATTAAATAAAGGCAAAGCCGCTTTTTTTGCGGGAACAAAGCTGCCGACTTGCGCCAGCAGCACAGCCACGGCCACTTGGCGCATGAGCGTACTCTTACCAGCCATATTGGGTCCGGTGAGGAGCATGCAGCTACCAAAATCCAAATGAATGTCATTTGTGATAAATACTTCCTCGCTATTTTGCTCGACAACAGGATGACGGCTGGCAATTAAACTTAAGGCAGTACCCGACGTAAATTCAGGTCGGACGTAATTTCGCTCCATCGCCAAAAAGGCCAACGCTAAGATAACGTCGAGCTCAGCGATTTGGCGGGCTAATGCCAATAGATCGCGAAGTTCAGCAATAATTTGCCGCTTTAATTCAGCAAATAATTGCGTTTCAAGTTCCAATCTCTTTGTTCGTGCCGAAAGAATTTTATTTTCAAGATCTTGTAGCTCATCAGTAATATAGCGCTCACCACTGGCCGTTGTTTGCCGACGAATATATTCTTTTGGAACTTTTTGTAAATTTGTTTTCGTAACTTCGATATAATAGCCAAAAACATTGTTAAAACGAATTTTAAGGCTCGAAATTCCAGTGCGCTCTTTTTCACGCGCTTCGATTTCATAAATACATTTTTCGCTTTCGTCGGTGAGCAAAATAAACTCATCCAAGGCCGTGTTATATCCACGGCGAAAAACTCCACCCTTGGCGGCACTCACGGGGGGCTCATCCACTACTGCTGAGCGAATAAGACTGGATACTGCCACAGCTTTAACGGTTAATTTTTCATCCAGTTCGCCTTCCGAAAGTCTTGCGACATTGGCACTGGCCTCTAACGACACGCCAACATTTAATAAATCACGTGGATTACAACTTGGACTAACTACTTTTCCCAGCCGGCGCTCTAGGTCGCCAATGAGCGCTAATTCTTCACGAAGTCTTTTAACTTCATAACCTTTGCCAAACCACCGCTGAATTCGGTCGGCACGCAATTTAATTTTTTCGCCGTCGGCTAAAGGAAACCGTAGCCAAGATCTAAGAATGCGGGCGCCACAAGAAGTCTTAGTGCGATCCAAAGTTTCAAACAGACTTCCTTTGGTATTGCCGTCGTAGGTGTTAAAAATTTCTAAGTGACGAACGACCGTGGGAGAGAGCTCCAGATGTGCGTTTAAAGATCTCTCTTCAAAACGCAAAACCGACTCCAAAATGTCAGCCCCTTGCATCGAAACGGCATAATCCAGAATTGACCTTGCCGTCGCTGGCGCGTTTAAAAATCGTTCGCCTAATTCTGACTCTACGTCTTTTACATTTACAAATTCGATGGGATTTAAAACATCGATTAGCTTTTTTCGGGATTCTTCGCCATGATGATTAAAATAAAATGCATCACCAGTGGTAGCGTCAAAAAAACTAATTGTTTTTTCGTCAAAGGAGCAAAGATAATTGGGTTTATGCCCTTCGATGGTATCTGGATCATAAACCATTCCGGGACTTAAAATACGCGTGACAGCGCGCTTTACAATTCCTTTTGCCGTCGCCGGGTCTTCAACTTGATCGCAGATAGCAACCCGGTAACCTTGCTGCAAAAGTTTATTTATGGGCCCGGCTACACTATGATGAGGAACGCCACACATTGCCGTTTCATCGGCATTTTTTTTATTTCGTGAAGTCAGGGCAATATTTAACAGCGGCGCCGCCGTGCGGGCGTCGTCGTGAAAAAGCTCAAAAAAATCGCCCATGCGAAAGAACAAAATTTGGTCAGGATGGGCCGATTTTATTGCCCAATATTGCTGCATTAATGGCGTAAGTTTTTCCATATTTTCAGCTTGGGAAGTATCGAACTTAAGCAGTATGAGTCAAAGGATTTTACCGAGATGCTTTATCAGGGAGCATAAGGAACATTATGTAAGACGATTTCTACTTCGGTAATAATATGGGATGATTTTTTAGACAGAGCTTCCTGCATTTTCTTCCCAACATCCTCGCTACTGGTACCCGTAACAATCTCCTTTATATCCGGAGAATACTGATAGTACTTATTACCTTCATGCCAGGCCACACATTGCGCAGTTAAATACTTGGGTTTAATCTCGCGGAACTGATCCGGGTTATCCAAGTATTTTTGAATTATGTCGCGCAACGAAGTTTTTTCTAAAGGTTTAGTGACAAAATCATTAATACCTTTTTTTGAGCCGCGAAAAAAAATTCCGTCACTGCGAAAAGCCGTTACTAAAATCATCGGTGTTTTTTTATTTTTCTCGGACTTCTCCCTTAAATAATCGGCGAACTCAAAACTCGTACGGCTACCGAGTTGGTAATCCAAAAGGAACAAAGAGATATCATGTTCTTCCGCCGCGTTAATCGCATCAGGAATCGTATTCACGCCAACGACTTTCACAAGGCCCTCGAGGAAGCGGTCGACCAAGTGAATCGATGTTTTACTGTCGTCGAGGTATAAAACTGTTTTCATACGAATATGGTAGCATTTGGGTTTTGGACCTGCAATAATTTCTCTGGTGACCACTCTCAAAGTGATTCTAGAAATTGACAGTTCATTAAAGGACCTCATCCCCAACTTTCTTTCGCATTTAAAACGTGACATCGCCGCACTGGAAAGCTCTTTAAATGCACGTCAGCTTGAAGACGTAATCAACCTAGCCCATCGCCTGCGCGGCGACGCTCCAGGTTTTGGTTTTATTCAAGTCGGCGAAATTTGTGGAGAGTTAGAGGATAATGCCCAAGAAGGTCAACTGCACGAATGCGAAAGTCTAGTCGCTTCGTTAATAAATTATGTCGCTAACGTTGAAATCAAATTTGTCGAAAATTAATGTTTTTGCTGAAGCGATGATACCACGTATTTAGCAACGTCACGTAAAGACAAAATCCCCATGACCGAACCCATGGCGTCGACGACCGGTAAATGCCGGCAGTTTTTTGCGACAAAACGTAGGTAACAATCAAAAACATTATCTACCGCAGTCACCACTTCTACGTCCTTAGTCATTATGTCTTTAATTTTAACTTCCTGGGGAAACGTTTTTCCGGCAACCCAGCGCTGAACGACATCACGCTCCGACACCACTCCTACAAGAACACCTTTATCGATAACGACTATTAATCCGACGTTATGATCGCGCATCAATTTAGCGGCATGGAGCACACTCTCGTCCTGACCTACCATTACCAAATCCGTGGGCCGCGCTTTTTCTTCAAGTAAAAGTTCAACCGTTACCTTTTTCATTTAGGAGTCCTTTTCCTTTTGGTTTACGTACTGAGTTTTTAACCACTTGCGAATTTCGTTCATAATGTGCGGCGAAAGTCCCACGAAAGAAAGTAAAACCGTAAAAAATCCCTTCTCATTGGGGTCTGGCTCGCACGATTTGCACATCGCCAATATGCGCTCACCTTTTTTCATATTAAATACGTCAGCAAAGAGCTCGACAAGTTCCTTTGGATTAAAGGGTGAACGCACATGCGCCGTCATTTCAAACTCGCTCAGTTTCGACACCTTAGCCACCTGCAAAACTTTAACTAAGGCTTTGGTCTGAATTTCATAGACTTTATCGTCGGCATCCATGGTTTTGCCGCTGAGCTTGGCGGTGTTATGTTTAAGTAAAAGTAAATCGACGGGTTTAATAAAATAATCACTCACTCCCGGTACGACAACCGAGTGAATATATTCAAGTTCACTATTATAACCCAGCACCACCAGAGGGACTTCCTTATTTTCCGTTAACTGAATTTTATTACGAAATTCCGCCACCCACACCAAGGGGTTATTTCCCATGTAACTTCTGTCGATAAGGACGATACTGCATTTCTTAGCCTCCGCTTTAAGAACGCTCTTATTGACAAGGTCGAGTTCCTGAGATTTTTTAGCGGTGACCTCCTCGAGTTTGTTTTTTACTTCTTTTTCTTTGGCAATTGTCGACTCAATAATTTTTACTTCTTCGGTAATTTTTTTCGCCTGAGTAATGGCATCCGCCTGATTCGGGGACCCTGAACTCCCTTTTACGAGAGCTTCCGCCGCCTGGGACTTTTCGAGTTTAGTTTTTTCGAGCTGGTTTAGATTTTCAGTCGCTTTGGTGATGAGCGTATTTGAATCCGCCAACATTTTTTCGAGTTCCGCCTTCTTCTTTTCGGCCAAAGGCAAGCCATTTAGAACTTCGACAAACGGCTCTAATTGATCAAAATAAAAAATTTCGGTTTTTGCGTCGCCACCCAAGGCTTGGGAAACGCGTTTGTTATGTCCCTGATCGGCATCAAGTACGAGAATCTTCACTAAGTTTGGTTTTCCAATCTCTTAATAAGCTTTTGATAAATTCCATCAAAAGCACCATTACTCATAATTAAGACTACATCATTAGGCTTGGCTACTTTTCCCAAATAGTCAACTATGGCATCGGCGCCAGGAAACTTTTTAGCAAGAGTACCGTTAGCATTAAGTGACGAAACGATTCTGTCCGAAGACAATCGCTCACTTTCGTCAATATTCGTTTGATTAAAGGGGTCCGACAGTATCACCTCGTGACTTATCGAAAACGCCCGGATGTAGTCGTCTTCAAATACTTTTCGGCGCGAGGACGCCGACCGTGGCTCGAAAACACTAAAAACTTTTTGCTGCGGAAAGCGGTTCTGGATCGCTTCCACGGTCACCTCAACCGCCGTTGGATGATGTGCAAAATCCTCGATAATCCATACGCCGTGAGGGCGGCCTAACACCTCTTGCCGGCGCTTAACCCCCTCAAACGAACCCATCGCGGCGTGTACGCCTTCACTTTTCCACCCCCGCTCTCTTGCCATCGCATAGCACGCTAAGGCATTAAGTAAGTTGTAAGTGCCAAATAAATTTACTTTGACGCGGTCAATGGATTTTCCCTTATAAATAACTTCAAATTCCGAGTGCTCCGGATTTTGCGAGACTCTTCCTACCTGGTAATCTCCATATTTTTCGCCATAAGTAATTACGCGAAAGGGGTAGGCCTCTTTAAGCAACCGTTTGATATTTTTATCTTCGCCATTGGCCACTAAAATTCCGTCCTTGGGCATTTTTTCTAAAAGGGTGCGAAAAGCCGCAATAACCGCTTCTAAATCTTTATATATATCAGCATGATCAAACTCAACACTCGTTAAGAAAACATATTTCGGCTTATAAAATATAAATTTGGGCACTTTGGCAAAAAAAGCGGTGTCATATTCGTCACCTTCTATGACAAAAACATTGCCCTTTGGCTCACGAAATGAGTGTGAGAAATTCTTTGGAATCCCGCCAATTAAAAAACCAGGATTGTGCCCACACTTCTCGGCGACCCATGAGAAAAGCGAGGTCGTCGTCGTCTTTCCGTGCGTGCCACTAACAACATAGCTTTCGCGCTCGCCAATGACGGCTTCGCCCATAATTTCCGGTAAACTTTTATAAGGAATATCGCTAGCGAGTAAAGCTTGCGCCTCGGGATTCTTGCGCGTGATCACGTTACCCACGACAACGAGATCAGGACGCGGATTTAGGTTTTCCGCGCGATACCCGATTTGAATTTTAATTCCAATGTCCGTTAACTGCGTCGACATCGGCGGATAAACATTTTCGTCACTACCCGTCACTTTGTAACCCATATTTTTTAAAATACCGGCGAGACTTGCCATTGCTGTCCCGCAAATTCCAATAAAATGTACATGTCCACCTGGTTTTATTTGCATAAGGCCTCGTATATCCAATCGTGAATGGCTGGTCTAAGTTCATCGCGAAAACGAAAATTATTCCGGTCAGGAAAAGTCCGATTAGATAAAATCGCGACCATTAAATCGGTCTCTGGGTCGTACCACAGAGACGTGCCGGTAAAGCCGGTATGACCAAATGAACCTAAGGAAAATTTATGTCCCGAACTTGATTTTGGGCGGCTAGGCTTCATAAATCCAAGTCCCCAATCTCCCGCCGGAGTACTGGCTTGCGTGAAATACTTTAGGGTTTCGGGCTTGACGAAATCCACCTCGCCGCGAATGACCCGGCGAAGTTTTAAACCATAGGAGGCTAAATCTTCCATGGTTCCAAACAATCCGGCATGCGAAGAGACACCGCCAAGCGACCAGGTATTGTCGTCGTGAACTTCCCCCTGAATCACTTTATTGCGCCATAAACATCTTTCGGTAGGCGCATACTCGGCACGCGAAAATCGTGGGTCATTATTGGGATTAAAACCAGTTTCTTTGAGATTGAGTTCCGCATTTAACTCTTTCCATAAAGTTAATAGCGACTGACCGCTAATTTCTTCCATGGCACAACCTAAAATTAGAAAATCAATATCCGAATAAATACTTTTACCCGGGCTTTCTAAACTCTCTTGCATTAACAGCGGCGTCATCAGAGCCGAGAAACTTTTTTTCTTACGGTCGGGGTCGCGGTTAAGTAATTCGTAAAATCCGGTCCAGGCACGGTGCCCAGCCGTATGATTTAAAAGCTGATTAAACGTTACTTGAGTATGCGGATACCAACTTAAAATCTGCGAAACCGGTGTCGTGAGGCCAAGACGGTTATTCTCTGACGCCCGCATACACCAGCTCACCGTAAACATTATTTTCGTAAGACTGGCGAAATCGTAATACTTGTAGGTCTTTCCGCTCTCCAGACGTATTTTAGCTTCGCCGTCTTTATAAGCGATAACCTTTATACCCTCCGTTATTCCCGGCAGGCTCTGTTCAATTTTTTTTTGAACTTCAGTAGGTGACATGCAGCTCTGCCTTTGCCCCAGAGGTTAAAATTACTTTTGTACCGATCGGAATTGTCATTTGTTTATCACCATGCCCCGTCGGCAAACCCATAAATACCGGAATCTTTGTTTCGGCGGCAAACCGCTTAATAACTGGAATACATAAGCTTCGGCCATTTTGCTCTAGACCACCAACGAACTCGCCAAAAACAATAGCTTTTACACCCTTAAACATTCCTGCCTGCGCAAAGTGCTTCAGCATGCGGTCAATACGGTAACCACGCTCACCAATATCTTCAAAAAATAAAATTTTTCCTTGTGTATTAAATTGCCATGGCAATCCGATCATCGACGCTACAACGGTTAAATTACCGCCGGCCATTTGCCCGCTGATTTTCTTTTTCTTTCGCGCCAAGGAATTTAACGGCTGAAGGCGCCGAAAAGTATGGGCTTTGATTTTTCCAAAAATAATTTTCTTTAAAAATTCTTCGTCCTTTTTACTTAAGCGTTCTTGCCCGAAGCGCTCTACTAAGGGGCCGTGGAGTGAAGCCCACTTCCAGCGCCGGTTTAGAAATGCATGTAAAGAGGTAATGTCGCTATAGCCTAAAAGCCACTTTGGGTGGCGTGGCTTTTTCATTTTCATTAAATGATCAAGCAACCGAATAGATCCATAGCCACCGCGCACACACCAAATTAATTTCGAATCGGAACTTAACAATGCTTTTTTTAAATGCTCAAATCTGACTTTGTCGGTTTGCGCGCAGATGACATCGTTACCAAAAAGATTTTTAGGTACGCGCGGTTTAAGCCCCCAGGATTTCATGCGCCTCACAGCACGGCGCACATCTTTTATCTGGCAACGAAATCCCGGGGCTATGATATCGACCGTATCCCCTGGTTTTAAGTTCATAGACTTCATCCTTAAAGTCTAGGAGAGCAAACGTAGAATGTCTAGAAATTCTGAGAAAACCCGCCCGGTAACGAAGAGGGAATTACCGTTTGCGCAGTGATTTGCGTATCACCGAAGAGCGCAAAAAGTGCAGCTCGTAACACTCCGTAGTGAGCGGCCTCGTCACCGCCAAGCATACCACTAACTTCGGCTAAGTTCTTGTCGCGAAATTCACTGATCAAACCCAAGTAAGCTTGTGCGGCACCGCTTTCTTTTAGAGAAGCTAGACGCAGGACCGCAGGCACATCAACAAGTTTACTAACGAAAGGACTTACATATTCATTCACGCTGCGCGCAGCTACAGGTGCCGCGACCCGCGAATCCTTTTGGCGCAAACCATTGATAACTGAAATTAAACTATCACGATGCTGTTCGTGGTGAGTTTTAAAAGCTACGGCAATATCCAAAACTGGTTTTACCGCGGCGACTTGCATAAATGGCAAAGTAGCGGCCGCACCATAAAGTGCGATGGCCTCATGTTCAAGGGCAAGAGCCGCATTTAACAGCCCACCGTCATTGATTAAATCCGCTGAAGATGAATTTGAACTTGGCATTGTTGTCATGTTTTCCGCGCGAAATTGCTCACCACAGGCTGACAAAAGAAGCCCCGAAGCCGTAAGGCCTCCTAACTTTTTAAGCCAGGCCCGGCGATTTAAATCTGCATTTTGCTCAAGTAATTGATTATTAATTTTAGGTATCATTGTTCCCCCTTGTATGTTGGTACATACGCGCGGCTGTGGCCCCTGGATTTCATCTCGCCCAAATTTGCAGTAAAAAGTGACGATTATTGTATAAGCCGCTGATTCCAAAGGGATTGTTTACCCATTAACTGGCCCGGGAATTGCTCTACACCGACCGCATGTGGACCGTAGGTGGTAAGCTCTTTCTTTCGGGTATCGTCGCGCTATTAATAAATCTAGCGTTTACTGCTCAACCTCAGTTTTCGGTCTTTAAACCAAACCTCGCTTGTGTTGAGCCCCTGTTAGTTTTTTTTGACGACTTCGAATATCAGAACCTCAACGATAACTTCGAATTTCAAAAACGATTCTATCAAGCGCGTCGGGCGCTTCTCAAAGACTCCTTCTGCAGCAAACGGTTAGAAGATCCGCAATCCCTAGCCACCTTTATGCGCTATATATGGCGAGAACATCCGCAAATTGTTTGCACTCACCGGGCGGCAAAAACATTTTTATCGGAAAAACAAATGCGAGCTGCCTGTCCCGCCGCAAATTCTCATGACTTAGTGGCACTTGAATCGGCCACTCAACGCATTCTTATCATGGGCGAAACTCACGTAAAAGATATCGTCGCTTATCAGCAGGCTAACTTTCTTATGAGTCAGTTTCCCATCCGTGGAGTTGAGGGGTTTAGCGGAAATATTGAGAGTGGATCTTCTAGATTGGCCGATGCCATTCTAACTTTACTCGTTAAGTCCGGCGTCGGTGCGGGCTCCTCGACGCATGCGAGCTCCGAAACTGGATATTTTTTTGGATTTGACGGAAAAAGCGATTTTCTCATGGTCAATCAGAAGAAGATTAGCGGTGCCAACTCCTTTCGCACGAGTCCCTTTACTTTTTTGTCAAAGCTGGATGAAAGTTCTCTCGGATACCCTGTTACCGTTGCCCTTGAACGCTCCGAATATGTTAAAAACCGCATTGAAAAGGAATGTCCTATTCTTGACCGATGCCCCAGTTACAAACGCAACCAACTTTTAATTAATCTGCGCAACTCGGATATGATCTTTACGACAGGGAAACTCTTAAAATCTCTCCCCAAAGATGCGGATCTACTTATCATCGTTGGCTACCGTCATATTCCCGATCTGGTGCAGCGCTTGGCCTGCACTCACAATATGAAACCCACGGTACTTTCAAGCTTACATTTAGACTACGATTTAAATTTCAATCCTCAAGACTGTGCAAGGCTGGCTAAAAAATGAAAAGACTCCATTCCTTTTTAGTAAATTCCATACTTGGGGGACTGCTCGTAATTCTCCCGGCGACTATAGTGATTACGATTTTTCTTTGGATATTTCGCGCCACGGCCGACCTTATGGCTCCCCTTGCCGATGTCTTGGCCGAAACAACGCAAATCAGTGGAATGTTAGCGGAAATCATCGCAGTTATTTTTCTCTTTGTCCTTTGCTTTTTCTTAGGGGTTCTCGTCCGCACCCGCTTAGGATCATGGACTCTTCATTTTCTTGAAAATAACTTCTTTTATAATTTTCCTCTCTATAAAAGCGTTAAAGAAGCCATCTCGCAATTTCTTGGCGGCTCTCAAGCCCAATTTTCTCGCGTCGCCCTGGTAAAACCGTTTGATGATAATTCGATGACTACGGCGTTCATTACGGCAAGCCATGCCGACGGCAGTTATACCGTTTTCGTGCCCACGGCACCGAATCCAACCTCGGGTCTAATATTTCACTTGCCCGCTAACCGCGTCTTCCCTACCGATGTTACCGTGGACCGCGCCATGCGCACCGTTTTGTCTTGCGGTGCTGGTTCGCAGATTTTGGTAGATAGAATGAAACGTCCTTAATAAATTTTTGTGGGATATTTTCCGTCAAAACAGGCGGCACAGAAGCGGCTGGCGTTAGAGTTTACCGAACGCAATAATCCTTCGGTTGACAGGTAACCAAGGGTATCAGCTCCGATGAAATCGCGGATTTCTTTAACTGTTTTATTGGCAGCGATAAGCTCTGACTTTTTGGGAGTGTCCACGCCGTAATAACATGGGCCCGTTGTCGGCGGCGAAGCAATACGGACGTGAACTTCTTTGGCGTCGGCCTGCCTGATCAATGAAATAATTTTTGCTGAAGTCGTCCCACGCACTAGCGAGTCATCGACGACTATCACTCTTTTACCTTTTAAAACGGCGACTTGAGGATTTAATTTAATTTTTACGCCAAAACTACGAATGGCCTGCTGAGGTTCAATAAAGGTACGGCGAATATAATGATTGCGGATAATACCCATATCAAAAGGAATTCCACTTTGCTGGGAGTAACCTAAAGCCGCCGCGACTCCACTGTCTGGCACCGCAATGACGACATCGGCATCAACCGGATGCTCTTTTGCTAACTCCGCCCCCATTTGCTTACGTGACTCGTACACACTTTTGCCAAAAACCAATGAGTCCGGACGCGCGAAATAAACGTGCTCGAAAACACATTGCGAAAGCTGCTTTTTAGCTTCACTAAAAATTACCGAATGCTCGCCTGCTTTATCCACCCAAAAAATTTCGCCAGGACTTATTTCGCGTTCATATTTGGCCCCGATTAAATCAAAAGCGCAGGTTTCCGAGGCGACAACGGGTGATCCATTTAAGCGCCCTAGCACCAGAGGCCGGAAACCTTGAGGATCACGGGCCACCAGCATACGTTCGTGCGTTAACAAGACAAAGCTATAAGCTCCTTCGAGTTTTGGCAGGCAATCCTTTAAACAAGTTACAATGTCATTGCTCGGATGACGCGCCAAAAGATGTAACAAGCATTCCGTGTCGTTGGTTCCCTGAAAAATAGAACCCTGATTTTTTAAGTCTTCCCGCAAAACTTCGGCGTTTACGATATTTCCGTTGTGCGCGAGGGCGATCGGACCTGTCATGAGTTGCGCGGTAAGTGGTTGCGCATTGGAAAGCAAATTACTTCCCGTCGTCGAGTAACGAACATGGCCAATGGCCGTACGCCCCTTCAAACGATCAAGCCCGTTTTCATTAAACACATCGGCTACAAGTCCCAGACCCTTGTGATGAATATGACGATCTTCTTTTAAAGAAACGATACCGGCGGATTCTTGCCCGCGATGTTGTTGCGCATAGAGGCCCAGATAGACAAGACGGCTGGCCTCGTCGTGCTCCCAAATTCCAAAAATCGCACACTCATCATGCCAATGTTTCAAAATTTTTCCTCCATCCGGTTTGATAGGCGCGTTCAATATCAGAGATTTTGAGATCAATGAGTCCGTCGAGATTTAAGTTTGCGCCGCCGGTTGTACCAATGAGTTCGCAATTCTTTATTCCCGTTAAACTCTGGGTCGTTGTCACAATAACTTGGTACATGTTTTCGTTAAATAGCCCCAGAGCGAGATCTGATTTTATTTCTCCGGTCATACCTATGCCATTAAGTGACATGCGGGCCAAAGCATAACCTAAGCCAAACTTTCCAACAATACGCGACGAACTAAACTGATTCTTCTCAGCCAATTGACGGAGGGAATGAACAAAGGACGTTAACTCAGGAATATTAAATTCACCACTGCCAAGCGGAGTTTCCCCGCCACGCTCCTTGATCAATCCTTCAAAATAGACTTGCGGTAAACTAATAACGTAAACGTTTTCCCCGGCCTTGGAAAAATAATCCGTCGGCAGAGGCTCATTGTCCCCCCGTAGGCCAACAAGTCCCGTACTTGGAGTTGAAGTAATATTATTACCTTGAGTTTCATTATAAAAACTAACGTTGCCGCTAATGATAGGTGCCACGAGCGCTTCGCACATTTTGCTCATTCCCGTTAAAGACGCGACAAACTCCGACATGATTTCGGCATTTTCAGGGTTACCAAAATTTAAACAATCAGTGACCGCTAAAGTTTTAAATCCCTTTAACGCCAGTTCAATGGCCGGGTAAGCGATAGAATCTACTCCTCCAGCGTAGGCATCAAACCGCATCACATGCGGACGGCAACCTAAAGCCATGCCCATGCGCCGCCCGGTATGGTCGAGGCGCTGCACGGCGATTGCATGTTTTGATTCCCGCTCGGTGCGCGTTCCGACATGCTGATCATATTGCCGGTAAATCCAGCTGCGGGAGCAGCCGCGCGCGTCCGCTAATAGCTCAAGTAATACTTTAGAGTTTTCCTGTAAGGGTCCGTTGGGTTTAGGGCCAATCACTACGCGGTTTTTGGGTTTCCATTCCCGGTAAGGACGTTCATAGATCGGTGCATTGTCCACCAAAAGGTCGGGATCAATGTCGGTTAAACACTCCCCCTGCCAATAAAGTTTCATGCGTTTTTCTTTTATGATCTCGCCGATTTTGGTCGCGTCGAGTCCCCAAAGGTCAAATTCCTTTTTTAATTCGTCAAATTTACTGGGCTCACACACGAGTAACATCCGCTCTTGGCTTTCGGATAATAAAATTTCTTCAGGTCCCACGGAAGTATCGCGTAAAGGGACCTGATCAAGATCCACTCGCATGCCAACCTGACCTTTAGAAGCCATCTCGAAGCTCGAACTCGTAAGTCCCGCCGCTCCCATGTCTTGAATCGCCACGACTAGGTCTTTCTTCATGACTTCAAGACAGGATTCGATGAGCAACTTTTCAAAGAAGGGATCACCAATTTGTACTGTTGGGCGTTTACTTGCGGAGTTTTCATCAAAAGATTCACTGGCCATGCTGGCGCCATGAACACCATCGCGTCCCGTTTTAGCACCAACATAAACTACCCAGTTACCAATTCCACGCGCGCGCGAAATACAAATCGGATCTTTCGGGCCGAAGTAACCCACGGCCATCGCATTGACTAAAATATTTTGATTGTAACTGGCGTGAAATTCCGTCTGTCCAGTAATCGTTGGCACTCCCACACAGTTGCCATAACTTCCAATTCCAAGCACGACGCCATCAACAAGAGCCGTCATGCGCGGCGCTTTGGGTTCACCAAAGCAAAGGTAGTTGGCCAGCGCGATGGGCCGCGCCCCCATCGTAAAGATATCGCGTAAGATTCCGCCGACACCTGTCGCCGCTCCCTGAAATGGTTCAATAAAGCTGGGGTGATTATGGCTTTCCATTTTAAAAGCTAGTTTTTCACCTAGGCCCAAATCTATAATTCCGGCATTTTCGCCAAAGGACTCCAAAACTTGCGGCGCGTCTCTATAAATATTTTTTAAGTGTTTACGCGAACTTTTATATGAGCAGTGCTCGCTCCAGAGAGCCGAAAACAATGCCCACTCAACGCCTTGAGGCTCGCGAGTTAGAAGTTTGCAGACTCTCTCGTATTCGGTTCTTGAAAGCCTGTAATGTTTAAGTTTTTTATTTAAATCTTGTTCATTCATAATTTATTTTTAAAAAACCAAGAGCCATCACTGCCCCCCATCCATTCCGCCATAGCTCTTTCGGGATGAGGCATTAAAGCAGCAACATTGCCCTGCTCATTTTTAATTCCGGCGATGTCACGAAGCGCGCCATTGGGATTTTTAAGATACGTCCACCACACTTGGTTCTGATCGAAAAGTTTTTTAATCTGGTCTTCTTCGGCATAATAACGGCCCATACCATGCGCGATAGGAAGCTTGATTTTGTCGCCGCTATTATAATGATTCGCCCAAGAATTTGATTTTTCGATTAATTGCAGCTCTACCCAATCATCAATAAAACGTAAACTTTCGTTTTTTACTAAAGCCCCTGGTAATAAACCCGACTCACACAAAATTTGAAAGCCATTACAAATTCCAAGAATAGGCGTTCCGGCCTGCGCGGCCTCGCGCACACTATCCATGACGGGGCTACGGGCGGCTAAAGCTCCGGCGCGCAAATAATCGCCATAACTAAATCCGCCGGGAATAACGATGGCAGCATAATCTTTCCAGTTAAATTTATTAAGATGAAATAACCATTCTGACTTATACCCGCAAGCCTCGCCGGCTTTCCAGGTATCGCGGTCACAATTGGTTCCGGGAAATCTAACTATCCCAAGTTTATTCATTTTATTTCTATCTCAAATTTTTCGATCAGAGGATTACAGAGCACAAATTGAGCCAATTCTTTGGCTTGCGTGAAGGCTTGTTCCTGATTTGTAACCGGTAAATCAAGTTCCACATAACGACCGACGCGAACTTGGTTTACTTTCTTGCCATGTTGGTCAAATAACTTTTCAACCGCGCGGCCCTGGGAATCTAAAATTTCTTTAAGTGGCATGATTTTTACGCCCACCTTCATACTTTGTCTCCCCACTGTTTAGTAATGCGTTCAAATACTTCTTGATAGCTTTCTTTAATTTTACCGAGATCACGGCGGAATCTGTCTTTATCCAACTTTTCGCCAGTGGCTTTATCCCAAAGACGGCAACTGTCAGGAGTAATTTCATCGCCCAAAGTAATCTCCCCTTCATGGGATTTGCCAAATTCGAGTTTAAAATCGACAAGCTCGATATTCACCGCCGAAAAAAAGGTTTTAAGGCACTCGTTTATCATTAGCGCGTGCCATCTTAAATCGTCTAACTCCTGCGGTTTCGAAACGGCCTTAAGCATTAGGGCATGATCGTCATTTACAAACGGATCCCCAAGGGCATCGTCCTTGTAAAAAAATTCTACCACCGGCTGATCAAGCCTTTCGCCTTCTTCGCGTCCCAATTTTTTTGCCAATGACCCCGCCATCACGTTTCGCACGACGACTTCCAAGGGAATCATGGTTAGCTTCTTTACTATCATGTCTTTGGTACTAAGATCTGTAACCCAGTGGCTCACGATATTTTTCTTTTTTAGGTGACGAAAAATGAGTGAAGCAATGTCGCGGTTGAGTTCACCTTTTTGATTGAATTCACCTTTTTTTTGCGCGTTGAAAGCCGTTAATTGATCTTTGAACTCAAGATAGAGTAAGTGAGCTTCTCCAGGAACCGCAAAAACTTTTTTTCCTTTGCCTTCGTAGAGAAGTGATCCTTTTTGGTAGGTCACACTTTATTCCTTTGAGCCGAGCTCCTTAAGTACCCTTTTAACTTGTCCATCAATGGCTTTTTTATGAGATTTGCCAGAGAATATTTCATAAATTGCTTTCTTTGTCAGGTACTTTGTAATTTTCTTCTGACTCGCTACCTTATCACGCAGCTGCTCACCCGACTTCAAAGAGTGCGCCGCACCTTGCACGAGTTTGTAGGCGTCTTCGCGGCTTAATCCTGCTTTAACAAGATGGATTAAAAGATGGGAACTAAAAAGTTGGCCTTGCGATAAATCCATATTCGCACTCATTCTTTCCGCGTCCACTTGCAAACTTTCCACCACGCCAGCCATTCTGTCTAACGCGTAATCGGCAATAATGAGCGCATCGGGAAAAATTACCCGCTCGACCGAAGAATGAGAAATATCGCGCTCATGCCATAAAGCTATATTTTCTATCGCTGCAGCAGCATAACCGCGCAGTAAACGCGCAATCCCGGTTAGGTTTTCACCACTAATAGGATTTCGCTTATGCGGCATAGCGCTTGAACCCTTTTGGCCTTTACCAAAACCTTCGGTAACCTCGGCAACTTCTGTTCGCTGCAAATGGCGAAGCTCTACGGCTAAGCGCTCAAGGCCCGCTCCCAAAATCGCCAGCGACGTAAAAATTTCGGCGTGCCGGTCCCGAGGTATTACTTGTGTAGCAACAGTTTCGGGCTTTAAATTCAAAAGCTTTGCCACCTGCGCCTCGACTTCGGGCTGCTGACTGGAATAAGTACCAACGGCACCGCTGAGCTTAGCAATTGCCGCATTGGCAAAAGCTGATTTTAAACGCAAAATATTGCGGTCAAGTTCCGCGACAAAGCCTAAAAGTTTTAAACCAAAACTTGTCGGTTCCGCATGCATTCCATGAGTGCGGCCGGCGCATAAGGTAGTGCGGTATTTCTTTCCCGCCTTAATAAGTGCGCCCCGCAATTTATTGGCTGACTTAATTAAAACTTTTTCTGCGGCGGCGATTTGTAAACTTAAGGCCGTATCCAGAACATCCGAGCTCGTCATGCCAAAATGGATATAGGCGCCAAACTTGCCGACATTTTCCGCCACGTTAGAAACAAAGGCTATGACATCATGCTTTGTTTTGGCTTCAATTTCGGCAATACGCTTTACATTAAACTTTGATTTTTGTTTTATCGCCGCCGCCGCTTCCGCCGGAATTATATTCATTTCGGCTTGAACTGTGGCGACGGCAATTTCTACTTCAAGCATTTTTTCGAAGCGAGCTTCTGGTTTCCAGATATCACCCATCTCGTGGCGTGTGTAACGTTCTATCACTGTGTCTTCCTTAGTTCCTTTTCGCGAATATCCAGTAACTCATCGCGAATTTTCTCTTGGCCCCGAAACTGCCCAGCCCAATCAAGGCCCGGCCATTGTTCGGGTCCGTCAAAAAATACGTTTTTTATGCGGGCGGGATATAGACGGTCAAATTGGACTTCGCCATATACTGGAAATGGCGAGGCCCCCATTTCACTGTAATCATAATAATAATCTTGCGGATAATTTTCTAAAGTTACTTCGCTACCCACAAGCCGCCTTTTTAAAATACCGAGTATTTCTTCACCTAGATTCTGCAAATACGGTTTTAAAAATCTCTGACTTGAGGGGATTTTTAGCCAAATATCCAACAGACCTTTGGAAACACTTTTTTGCACGATTAGAGTATTGGTACCTGACCAGGGAAGATTTAAATCTTCCATTAAAATAAAATGGGGTGGTAAATTATTAAAAAAATATTCCGTTTTTAAATTGAAGCGAAAGCGTGTCCAAGACCATTCGCTGTCGATAAATCCGCGCGGAAACATAAGACGGTGCACGGAATCAGGAAGCCGTTGCGACTCCTCGCTTGTCAGTGTCCAGACGAGGTACTTGCTTTGCGCCACTCCCGACTTTTCCCAACTCATCTCTATGCCGCCAAACGCCCGTCCCTCTAAGAACACGTCGTTAATGCGGGCATTTGAAAATACGCTCACACCGTTCTTTTGGCACCAATCAAGGGACTTCGTTAAACTGTCCCGCGATACCCGGCGCACATAGTGGTCGGCTAACACCGGAAGAGGCGCGCCGAAATCTAAACTCTCTGTACTCTCGCAGGAAACATTGGAAATTAAATTATGTGCCAACTGGGCCAGCCAGTTTTGCGAAAAATTCTGATGTTTTAAAGCACTAAATAAATTTTTATCCATCGTATAGGTCTTGCGCGAGCCACTTTGTAAGTAGGTTTGCACTTCCGGCGAAAGCCCCGATTGCGCTACCTGATGCTGAAAAATAGATCCCTTTGACTCGATGATTCCGTCGGATGACCAAACACAAAAGCCTTGATCGATACGTTCAGGAGGAGCGTCTTCCGTGAGCCTCGCAGTTTGCGTGGCATCTAAACCTTCCATCGCAAAGTAACCGAAGGGACTTTCCCAATCATCGGGCGCCCAGCGCCCCATCGATCCCGAGACATCAACTAAGCCCACACTAAAGCCCTTGGCCGCCAAATCCACGGCCAACCAATGCCCGCGGCCATAAACTGAAACAATGATTACATCCTTACGGAGGTCCATTTTCTGATACTTTCCCGCACCGTTTGCTGTTCACAAACGTGCGTTAAAAATTCGACGTCTTTTAAAGTTAAGCGTGCGCCCCGGGTTTTGTCCACCGCTATTCTCTGCATCACTTGCGGACCCGCATCCATTTCTGCGGTAACTTCGTGCACCGTCACGCCTATATCCTCATGCGCGGTAAACGCCGCCTCTATACTTTTTAATCCCGGAAATTTTGGCAGTAAACTCGGATGCAAATTTAGAATTCGTCCCGCCCAGGAATTTACAAAACTCTCAGGGATCAGGCGCATAAAACCTAAGAGAAAAATCGCGTCGATCCCATGCCCGCGAAGAACGTCTTCAACGGCAGACCAGTTAATTGGTTTTTCTAGCACTAAAGTTTTAATCCCGTAACGCCGGGCAAATAACAATCCCGGTGCCGCAGCAGACGAACTTAAAACTAATTTAATTTTTACTAATTGCGGAGATTGCAGCAGGGCTCTAAGGTTTGATCCTTGCCCCGAAATCATTACTGCCCAACGTTTACTTCCATTTGTTTTGGAAATAAGCCTCTCCCTTTTCTTTGCCTTTTTCGACAACGCCCAGTTCAAATGCTTTAAATCCGCAGGACTTGATTTCTTTTTTTATGACGGCGGCATTTTCTTCCGGCGCCACCACGACCAAACCCACGCCACAATTAAGTGTTTTTAACATTTGCTCTTTGCTGAGTTCAGCGCGTTTTTGGACCTCGCGGAAAGCCTCTGGCCAATCCCAGTCATTTAAGTGTAAAGATGTGCCCTCAGGGAACACTCGTAAAATATTTTCGATACCACTTCCCGTGATATGCGCCAGCGCGTGAACCTGCGTTTTTATTTTTTCAAAAAGTTTTACGTAAAGCGCCGTGGGCGTTAATAAAATATCCTGCCACTTTTCTAGATCTTTGGCGAAAACTTTGCGCAAAAGCGAGTAACCGTTACTGTGAAATCCGGAACTGGATACGCCAACGAGGACATCGCCCACTTTTACGCGATGCGGGCCTAAAGTATCTTTCCTGCCCACCACGCCTACCGCAAAACCAGCACAATCAAAATCGTTTTTATCATAAACTCCGGGCATCTCGGCCGTTTCGCCGCCAATGAGAGCGCAGTTGCAGTCAAAGCAAGCCTGGCGAACCCCTTCGAGAAATTCTTGCGCCGCTTTTAGGTCTAATTTGCCAGTAGCATAGTAATCCAAAAAGAAAAGCGGACTTGCGCCCTCACAAATCATGTCGTTTAAGCACATCGCCACAAGATCCTGCCCAATGCCTCGGTAATTTTCGAAGTGACTGGCAAGTTTTACTTTGGTGCCAACGCCATCCGTACAAGAAACCAAAACCGGCTCTTTAATTTTTGGAAAATCAAAAAGAAATTGCGCACCAAAACCACCAATGCCAGAGACGATTTTTTCTTGATGCGGCGATTTGCGCCCGGTCTTTTGAAGCCACGAAACCAGAGCGTCACCGGCTTCAACATTTACACCCGATTTGCCGTACGTAATAGCCATGGCAAATTAGTAACAAAGGGGTTTAGTTCCTGTCACGTTTAAATGCTGTCAAAACATATGACAGCTGCAAAGTTCCTAGGCATAGAAATTGGCTTTTGGGGCTTATATTTTCAAAGGATAGTTTCAAACTGGCCATCCTCTTGCTATAATATTTAGGTAAGGGGGCAGCTTTGACAAAATTGAATATCCGTAACTTTTTTGCCTGTTTACTCGTAATTATAGCTTCTTTCGGAACCAGCTCCATAGCCCTAGCACAATGGGAAAATGACGACACTTATGACCCATTTGCCGACTATAGCGATTACGAATCTTCGGCCGAAGAAGAGGCCGACATTAATTTCTTTAAAACCGGGCGCCTTTTTACCATGGGCTTTCACGCCGGCTATCGCAATTTTACCCAAGACTTGAAAGACTATTTTGGCGGCGGAACAAGCTTTGGTTTATTTTTAAGTTACTTTTTTGATTTGCGTTTTGCATTGCAGGTAGGCTTTTCTTTAAGTGACCATTCGCTAATTCTTCCAACACAAACCCAGGTTACGGGAAATGTTGAAATCAACGACGTTTCGCTGGCATTAAAATATTACATAAATCCGCAGGCGATTACCAAGGGTTTGGGCAAATTAAATCCCTATTTAAGCATCGGCATGTCGCAAATTAACCGCACTTTTACGACCAGTCTTTCGACTTTTAAATATGGAAAGGATACCGCTAACGGCTTCACGATCGCCGGCGGTATCGAAATTCCGGCTATGCGTAACAAAATGTATTATGGTCTCCAAGCCAGTTATACACTGGTAAATCTACCCAGCGAAAACGTGCCGACACAGGTCCCGGAAGGTTCGGGAAACGCCGTTATGTTAAATGGCGATCCCTATCAGTTTTTATTTATTCTTGGCGTAAATTTCTAAACAGCCAATTATTTTTTCTTTAATACGTAAAGTCTTACCGGCACGCCGTAAAGATCCCATTTTTTGCGGATCTCTTTGACCAAAAACCGCCGGTAAGAGGGACTCACACCCTGCGGAAAATTACAGAAGCAAATAAAACTCGGCGGCACTTGTCGGGTCTGCGTAAAATAATTTAACTTAACCGGCCGCGAACCATAAATGGGCGGCGGCACCATACGCGTTAGACCTCCTAGGAAATCATTAATCTCCGAGGTGGAAATGCGGATATGCATTTTCTCCCACAGCTCATCAATTGTCGCAAATAGCTTATCTAAGCCTTGTCCCGTTTTAGCACTTATGAATACACGTGGAATTCCCGCATGAAAATAAAGTTCCGTGTCTACTTGTTCCTGTAAATTATCACGGAAATCCTCTATCTCCTTTTTGCCGAGATCGGATTTGTTAATCGCCACGACGACGGATTTTTTAGCTTCTAAAATCATATCCAAGAGTCGCGCTTCCTGCTGTGATAATCCCTGAAGCGCATCCACCATTAACACCACGATGGAAGCCCGCTCCAAAGCATCTGCGGATTTATAAGCGGAAAGAATTTCGACATCAGTATCCCGTCGCGCTCCGCGACGCAGTCCTGCGGTGTCAATGAACGTATATTTTTTGCCCTTCCACTCAATTTCTGAATCAATGGCGTCAACTGTCGTACCAGCAACATCAGAAACTATCATGCGTTCTTCGGCCAGGAGATAATTGATAAGCGAACTTTTACCAACATTAGGCTTACCGATAATGGCGATCTTCTTTTCTAGCGGCGCCTCTTCTAACCCCTCATCTTGCAAATGATCAATGATCCATTCACAAACTTCATCCATTCCGCGGCGGCTCTCAAAGGCCGTCGGCATGAGATCCTCGCCCAATTCTAAAAAGTCCATTAAACGCGCGGCCTCGTCCCGTTCACTATCTATTTTATTAACGAGTACAACAAACGGTTTACGCGCTTTCTTAATTTCGATGAGTAAATCTCTGTCGTCAGGTACTAAACCATCGCGGCCATCGACGACGAATAAAATAAGATCTACCGCCGGTAACACGCGTAACACCTGATTGCGGACTTCACCAGCAAAAGGAACATCAGTACCGGTGACTCCGCCCGTATCAATAAGGTCAAAAGTGCGGCCCCAAACATCAATGGTTCTTAAGTTTACGTCGCGCGTGACACCGGGCTCGTCTTTTACCACCGCAGGCCGCCCGCCAACAAGAGCATTAAAGAGACTCGATTTTCCCACATTTGGCCGGCCAACAATGGCCACTTTTTTACGTTCTTTGGAGCCTAAGTACCCAACATCAATGTTCTGCAACATAACCCAACTCCTGCATTGTAGTTTGACTTTGCGCCCACTCAGGTCGCACCTGCACGTGTAGATCCAAGTAAACTTTGTTATTTAAGATTTTTTCGATTTCTAGTCGCGCTGTTTGACCAATTTGTTTTAAGGTCTGCCCTTTATGCCCAACGACGATGGGTTTATGGTTTTCCTTGGCCAAAAGAATTTCCGCATAGATTTTATATATCCCATTATTTTCCTTGGGCTCTTCGAATTTTAAACAACGCACCGCTAAGCCATAGGGAATTTCCTTGTGCAGCCGATCAAAACATTTTTCGCGAATAATTTCGCGCACCATCTCGCGCAAGTTTTGCGTGGTATAAAGCTCGGAGTCATAAAGCGGAGCCGGCGCTTCTGGAAGCATGGCCACCAAATCCTGCAGTAAAAAATCTTTGGGTAACCGCAATGGCTTTAGCGCCGAAAATCCCATGGCTTTAAAGCCTTTATCTTCCCAGAATTTTATACGCTCAACGAGCCTCTCTGGTTTTACCAAATCTACTTTGTTAACTAAAACTAATAGGGGTTTAGTTATTTTTTCTTTTACCAACACGTCGGTGATTTTCTCGCTGGGGGATTCCGTGATGTCATCAACTATAAGCAGAGCATCCGCGCTTTCCATGCCCCGGTAAAATTCGCTACGAATAAATTGGTTTATCCCCCCGGGCCGGCCCGTTAATCCCGGCAAATCGGTAAAAACGATCTGCGCATTTTCTAAAGTTAAAATTCCAAAAACCTTTTGCCGCGTTGTCTGGGGCTTTGCCGACACAATAGAAACTTTTTCGCCCACGAGACAGTTTACCAGCGTACTCTTACCGACATTTGGAAAACCAACGACGCCGATAAAGCCGGCGCGATATTTAATCTGCATTTTTCACCTCATTTAAAGCTTGGCGCGCGGCATTTTGCTCGGCCATTTTTTTGCTCTTCCCCGCGCCCTCACCTTTTATTTGCCCGTTCACCTTAACTATAACTTCAAAAGTTTTTTCGTGATCCTGTCCTGATTCGGTTTTTACTTCGTAAACGGGCGTTGTTTTAAATTTCTTTTGTACCCACTCCTGATAACGAGTCTTAAAATCTTCCGGATTTAACTCGCACGACTTTGTTTCATCGATTTTTTGTAACATCATGGGAGTTACAAATGTTTTAGCGACGGCGTAGCCTTCTTTTAAAAAGATGGCACCAACTATAGCTTCAAAAGTCGATGCCAAGATCCGCGGTTTTTGGGCGCCCCCGGTAGCGTTTTCGCCTTTGCCTAAGCGGATATTGGGACCTATTTCCAAGTTTACCGCCAAATTTGCCAGTAGGGATTCATTAACAAGCCCAGAACGCCGTTGCGATAAATCACCTTCCGTTTCGGCGGGAAATTTTTGTAATAAAATTTCACTGACGATCAAGTCAATGACCGCATCCCCAAGAAATTCTAATTTTTCGTTATCCCCGGCGCAGGCTTCGCGGTTTTCAACAAAGAAACTCTTATGAGTAAGAGCTTGCAATAAAAGCTCGGTATCCGAACAAGGTATTTTATCTTTAAAGGTCATCAAGGGTCTCCGCCCAACTCGTTGCGCGATTTATAGGCGCGCGCCCTTAGAAAGTCAATTTTAATGTCTCAGTTCTAGATCTAACTTGTTGATTTTACATGTGTTAACTCTATTGGCAGAAAACCCCTGTCAACTCCACTACCTAGGAACCTAGGCGGCATAGGATTGGCAACTCTTAGGATTAGGGAAGGGGTCTAAATTGCTTAGCCGTTTCAAATTGATACATTTACTAATAACTGCTTTGGCGCTGGCACTTTCGGCTTGCGGCGAACAGGAGTGGACCGGCAATAGTATTCAGGGTTCTGAGTTTTGCGAGGTATTTAAAACCGCACCCGAATGTAATGGTGGCAATGGCGGAGGAAATCTTGTCCAAGTCAATCTGAACACACTTTCCGGAGATGGGATTGTGCGCATGGCTCATCCTAACCCCAGTAATCCTGACTTTGGTGTTGGCTACGCGCAAATTAACGTGCGCAATACCACTCAACAGACGATATCAGGGAATTTTTCGCTGGATTTAAATGGCAATAATATTCCCGTGACGAAATTAGAAATCTGTCCCCGGCAAAATGAGAGCGCCACAACGTGTTCGGGCGCCGCCGGCACACAAGTCCCCTTCTCGGTAGCGCCGGGACAGGTGGGATACTTTTTAATTAATGTCGAAGCCGACGGTACCATCCCTTTTGTTCCGGAAGTCAATGCCGTCTATTTGCGGATGGCCGAACCCGAGCGCGCCAGCACCGTTAAAGTACCCGTAACAAACGAACGCTAAATTGAGTTGGAAAGTAAAACACCTTCAAATTGCGAATAGTCAGAATGATCATAACCTGAAATTTTGACGTCTACTTCCGAGGTGGCAGAAATATTGGACGGCAACTGCACGCGCCAGAAGTCACGGCTAAGGCCAATGCCCGTCGAGTCCCTAAGCGGTAATACTTTTTTAAATGTACCAATTTGTTGTAGAGCACTGCGCGCGTAACGTTCGAGACTTAAACTGCGCAAGTCAGCCGCGCGGCGAGAAATCTCCGCGCTTTCAATTTTATTCGGTAATGCTAACGCTTTTGTACCAGGCCGCTCGCTGTAAGGAAAAACATGAATTTTTGTCCATGGGAGATTTTCCAAGCGTGTCTTTGTCTCCTGATATTGCGCGGCGGTTTCTCCGGGGAACCCGGCAATGACGTCCATTCCCACGAAGGCATCAGGAACTTTTCTGGCAATTGCATTTAATGCCGCTTCCACGTCGGCGGCTAAATACTTGCGTTTCATGTCCTTTAAAACTTTGTCCTCGGCACTTTGAATGCTCATGTGAAAGTGTTTACACATTTTTTCGTCTTGATAAAGCTCTAAAAGCCGCGGGGTTAACTCAACAGGCTCAAGACTTGTTAAGCGCAGGCGTGGCATTTGCGTGCGTTTTAAGACGGCTTCAATCAAGTCTTCCAAAGTTTTGCCGTTATCGTCGTAGTCGCCGATATGGATACCCGTTAAGACTACCTCCGAAAATTTTTGCGCCGAGAGTTCATTTATTCTTTCTACCAGACTGTTTATCGTCAGAGACCGGCTGCGCCCGCGCGCAAATGGAATTACACAGTAGGTGCAGAAGCTATTGCAACCGTCTTGAATTTTCAAAAAGGACCGCGTGTGGCTGGACTCAAGACCACCACCCTCTTCAAGATCTAGTTTTCTAAAAATATTATCTTTGTGAGTTTTTACGCGCTCACGGCCTGCAAAAAAATCGCGGATTATTTCTTCTAGCCTTCCCTTATGAGAGTTTGCCACGACCAGATCGGCCTCTTTGAGTTCGCTAAATTTTTCCGTATCAACTTGGGCGCCACAACCCGTAACTACGACGGTCGCCCCGGGGTTCTGCCGCTTTATTTTTCGCACCTGCCGAATGGCTTCTTTGGTGGCCTCGGCAGTGACCGCGCAAGTATTTACGACATAAACTTGTGGTTTAGCACCCGCCGCAAAACCACTTTTGCTTAAGCGATTTTCCAGCAAGCCGCCATCGTAAGTATTTACCTTACAGCCGTAGTTAATAATGGAAAAAGAAATCGGCTCTAAACTATCCATCCGCCACCCAAGAGTTGGGAGTCGCGGTAAAAAACCGCGGCTTGCCCCGGAGTGACGGCTCTCTGAGATTCTTCAAATTTTATTTCAAAGCCGCGTTCACTTGGAAATACCCGCGCCCAGGCGCCGTGATGATGGTGACGGATCTTTACCTTAATACGTTCGCCCGGAGAAACTTCATCAATGAGATTACAGTTTTCCGTTTGTAAACTTTCGGCGAATAAATATTTCTCCGCACCCACCCAAACAGTTTTGGAAACGGGATCGATTTTTAAAACAAATAAAGTTTCGTGATGATCAAGCCCCAAACCCTTACGCTGACCATAAGTAAACTGATGAATACCCGTATGCGTACCTAACAGTCTATTGGACGGATATTCGCGGATCTCGCCCGCACTCAGGGCCTCGGGGTTCACATGTTCTTTAACAAAATTGGAGTAACCCTTATTCCCCACGAAGCAAATACCCGTCGAATCCTTTTTGCGGGCATTGATTAATCCACGCTCCTCGGCAATTCGTCTGACTTCGTCTTTTTTAATATGTCCCACGGGGAACATAATTTTAGGTAACAAATCTTTTTGAATTGTAAATAAAAAGTAAGTCTGATCCTTCCAATCATCGGTACTCGAAACAATACGCGAACGGCCATCGTCTCCCGTTAAGACTTGCGCATAATGTCCCGTGGCCAAATAATCGCATTCAAGCTCTTCCATTTTTTGAATAAGGTGATCGAATTTCAAATGGGTATTACAATTTACGCAGGGACTGGGAGTGCGCCCATTTAGGTAATCATTGATGAATGGCTTGATAACTTTGGCGTAGAACTTGTCTTCGCAATTAATCACGTAGAAAGGAAACCCAAGTTTGTCGGCCACCGCACGGGCATCATCGACATCCATACTTGAACAGCATGTCCCCATGCCTTCCTCAACGTCACAAGAGGAGTAATCCCAGACTTGCATTGTTACGCCAATGACTTCATAGCCCTGGTCGACCAATAAGGCCGCAGCGACCGAACTGTCGACTCCGCCGCTCATGGCAACAAGAACTCTCTTACGTTTTTCCGTGCTACTCATAGATTCATTTCGGCCGGCCGCGAACGGTTGATTCGGCGCAGGCGCTCCACAATTTCTTTTAGTTGATCAACAAACAAATTAATTTCTTCCAGAGTGTTATGCCACCCCAAGCTTAAACGCAATGAGGATTGCGCCTCGGCACGCGAAATTCCCATGGCTAAAAGTGCCGCACTGGGTTCTGGATTTCCGGCACTGCAAGCAGAACCTGTGCTGACGCTAAAATTTTTCAGATCCAAGTTCATTAATAAGGTTTCGCCACTGACTCCCTCGACAATAAGGCAAGACGTATTTGGTAACCGCTTGGCCTTTTGCGCAATAATTTTTATGTCCGTGATTTCGCTGACAATGCGGTTTTCGAGGTGATTACGCAAAAGCTCCATGCGTTCCCGTTTTTCATCGATGGTTACAAACTCTTCAGACATCTCGGCAAGCGCTGCAATGGCCAGAAGATTTTCCGTGCCACAACGCCGACTGCGCTCTTGTCCACCGCCACTTATTTGAGCCTCAAGTGGCGAACCCCGGCGGCTATAAAGAACGCCGCAGCCGCGCAAGGCATAAACTTTATGGGCGGCAAATGATGCGAAATCAACATCCCAATGCGAAACTCCCAAGGGAATTTTTCCGAGAGCTTGAACAGCGTCGGTATGAAACAACACTCCCCGGTCACGGCAAAGCTTGGCGATTTTTTTTATTGGGAATATCACACCAGATTCGTTGCTAGCCGCCATTACCGAAACTAGGGCAACACGCTCATCTAACATTTTTTCTAGTCCCGCTAAATCTAATTCTCCTGCGCGGTTCACGGAAATAATTTTTACTTCCGCGTCCCGGGGAATTAACGCTTGCATGGATTTGATGACACTGGGATGTTCCACAGCGCTGCAAATAAGAACATTGCGCTGGGGGTCCTGTTTTTGAAAATGATCGAATACCCCACGCACGACAAGATTATTAGATTCGCTGCCACAACTGGTAAAAATAACTTCCAGGGGATGTGGCGCTTTAATCATTTCGGCGACTTTTCGGCGCGATTCCCGCAATAAATTTTTGGGTCCCCGACCATGGCCATGAATCGAACTGGGATTTCCCCAAAGCTTAATCCAATCCAGCACCTTGGATTGCACGCGAGGGTGCGGCGGTGTCGTTGCATTATTATCTAGATAAATCGCCATATTAGGCTCTCTCTTACTATACCTAAGTCCCAATGACAAGGCGCATCTTTGAAATCAGTAAAGCATTAAGATTCCTGAGGATATGCCGAAAAAGAAAGTATGAGTGAAGAGAATAAATGGGCAGAATCTCTTGGCATTTCTCCCGAGCAAATCCGTGAGTGGTCTGTGGATAATAAGCCTAATCAACCCATCCCTTATCATCTAATGTTAAAAAAGCATTTGGATGAAGAATCTTATCTTCACTGGGCCCGCCAGGAATATGGCCTGGCCTCTTTAGGCCGCAGTTTTTTTGTCGGTCAGCACGATGCGGAACTTTGGTATGCAATGAAAATTGAATACCAATGGAATCCCTGGTTTTTACCAATCAAAATTTGGGATAACACCTTGTTTGTCGGTTGCGTGCAACCACCGGCTCAACCACTAAATCTTTCACTTCCCGTGCACTACGTCCTTTGCCCCGCCGCCGGTCTTGAGCGGCTGTGGAAGTTTTATATGGGCGACATGGGCGTCGACATTAATCAAAAAACTAATTTTACGATTACCAATGCCAGCGAAACAAAAGTTGAACGAGGACCCGCAAAAATCCCTTCGGCTACACCCGAAGTTTTGGCAGCCCTCGAAGCGACGCCTCTGCCAGAGGTAACTCCGGTCACGACGACAACTCCAGTGGAAATTCCCACTACGGAGGCGAGCTCTGGCCCGGTTTTAAAATCAGATCTCTTGAGCGGTTTGAATTTTGGCAATGTACAGGCCACAAATGGTAAAGCTACGCCAAAACAAAAAACCCATGAAAAAGCGGTGGCCTCAACGCAAGCGGGAACATCTGATTTCTCTTTTGATTTTAAAAACCTCTCGTTAAATAAACCCAATGAAGCTAAACCCGCACCGGAACCGGCAGTGGCGCCAAAAGTAAACGCGCCGCCCACGGGCCCCACGCCCCTTGCCGCCGATAAGCCACCAGCGGTTCCCTTACCAAACATGACTGCTCAAAAACCGGCCCCGGCAATGGCTCCACAAGTGCCCCCATCGCCCCCGACACCGACATTCTCCGGTACCGTGGCACGCTTTGAACTCACACGCCCCGAAACATCAGCGGGATCGGCACCAACCCCAATGCCGATAACACCAACGGCGCCACCGGCAAAACCTTCTACACCGCCTTTGGTACCACCGGTATCGGCCATGAAAATTCCAGCAGCTAAACCAATCTCTTCCGGAGCGGGCGGGGCAATTAATATAGCTACTTTCCAAATGCCTCCGAGTTTAGAAATGGCAAAGAATCTTGAACAAGTCATAGCTTATACCTTCAAGGAAATGAGTGCTCTTTACGAAAAGTGCTTTTTTGCCGCTTATGACGGTCCCCGATTGGTGATCTCTCACTGGACGAGCAATGTTACGGTTAATCCCAGTGTTGTTGCCGACGCTCTCCCGACGGACAAACCCAATATTTTTAAAATTGCCCATGATACGAAAAAGCCTTTCCATGGCCCCGTTTCACTAAATGATACGAATAAAGCTTTTTTTGCGAATTGGAATAATTCGCAAATTCCGGCTGTGGTCACGATTTATCCCGTAGTCGCGGGACAGTCCTTACTGGGCCACCTCATTGGAATTTCGAATAAAGAACTCGATATCTACGCCGCTTTAGAAGCCATGAGTGGCTTTGCCAGTGCCCTTTGCAGCAAGTCGCAAAACCTAGCGGCCTAACCAAAAACAAACTTCGATGTCCCGCGCTTTTTCACCGGCGGCACTTTTTTTAATTTCAATTTCCCAGGTCGGCCACGTTTCGGGAAAATCCTCCCGCTTTAGTTTATTGGCCCATTCAACAGCAATGACACCTTTATCCGCCGCAAAGAGATCCCAAAAACCGGTAGATTCTAAATCATCGTTATTTTTTAAACGATAAAGATCCACGTGATCCATAATACCATTTTTTAATTGATATTGGTTATGAATGGCAAAAGACGGCGACGCCCCTGACTTTCCACCCAAATATTTTAGGAGCTCTGTCACAAAGAATGTCTTTCCCGCGCCAAGGTCTCCGTTTATCAAAAGTAGTTCCCGCAGTCCCAGATTTTCCGCGAATTTTTTTATCCAGGACGAAAACTCGTCCGGGCCTTTAAAAGAATATTTCTTTTGACTCTCAAGCGGCCGCATTACAGTGATCCGCGCGCTATGCGGCCCATTAGCTGAGGTAGATGCGCTCCCAAATCTGATGCAAGTAAAGAGCGGCGGTCGTTTCCACTGCGCACCCACTCATCAGCCAGACGCCCATGGATGTAAGCGGCGGTGGCCGTTGCCTGGATAGGCTCTACCTTTTGCGATAAAAACCCTCCAATCATTCCGGCGAGAACATCACCCGTACCCGCTTTCGCTAAAGCGGCATTTCCCGACATAATCACCATGCAACGCTTGCCATGCGCTAATACACTGCGGAAACCTTTTAATAAAACATGACACCCTACCAACCGTGCGGCTTCAAGAGCGTACCGATAACGGTCGCCGTCGATAGTTCTGGCCTCGACTCCTAGAATTCGCGAAAGTTCGCCGGAGTGAGGAGTAATCACCCATGAGCTCGGCAGTGGAAAAAGTTTTTCTTGCGCGCAGACGGTAAGCGCGTCGGCATCAACAACCACCGACGGAAAACGCTTTTGATTTTTAATTAGAAAACTCAAAATCTTTTTGGTTTTAGGGCCAGTACCCAATCCCGGCCCGATAACGACTGCATTTAAGCGCGGATTTTCAAAAATTTTCTCATCATCAACTTTAGCGGTATAAACTTCTGGAATATCTTTTAAGACATCCTTAGGATTATCAAAGCTGGCAAACGTTACATAGCCCGCTCCCATGCGGTAGGCGCCACTGGCGCAGAGAATCCCGGCTCCCCATTTTCCTTCGGAGCCCGCTAGTACAAGTAAATGTCCATGATCGGATTTATTGGAATTTTCGGCACGCGTGGGCAAATAGCGGCGAGCCAGTCTTTCATGGAACCCAAAATGCGTGACCGCCACGCGCCGCAAGACTTCATAAGGAAAACCAATGGGCATTACGCGCAAACGTCCCACGTGCAATGGACCTTCGGCCACAAAAAATCCTGGCTTTGCTAAACCGAAAGTAATCGTCATGTTAGCGCGAATGGCGTTTCCAAGAACGTAGCCGCGGTCCGCATCAAGTCCTGACGGAATATCAAGACTGACGACGGGAACTTTCAACCTGTTAACGAGACTCACGATAGAGTCATAGGGATCTTCTATTTTGCGGGTAAGTCCAATTCCAAACAAGCCATCAATAATTATATTTGCGCCCTGAATTTGCGGCGTCTTTTCGGGGTGAGCGATCAAATCAATAAGGCGTATCCCACAGAGTTCAGCGCGCGCCATTTGCTTTTTAAAAAGCGCCGACGTTTTGCCTGCTGGGGCCAGCGTATAAACATCAAGATCCCGGTAACCCATAGAATGCAGGTGGCGCGCCACCACCAACGCGTCACCGCCATTATTTCCTGGTCCACAGAGTATTCCAATAGAACCCTTTTTTAATTCGGGAAAGTAAGCCTGGTCAATTTCGCGCGCGGCGCCACTTCCTGCGGCCTCCATGAGAAGCTCAAAATCCACGCCATAATCACGCTGAGTAATATCTTCGATGCTGCGGCTTTGCTCGGTCGTTGCTAACCGCATTTATTCCGCCAATTGCTTTTGTAAGAAGTCGGCAACTTCTTCGGCATATTTGGTGATGGCGATTTTATCCGGTCCCTCTACCAAAACACGTACGACAGGTTCTGTGCCAGAGAAGCGCACAAAAATTCTGCCGTTTCCCTTTAATTTTTCTTCGATATTTTTTAGCAGACCATCGTAACCTTTGAGGGACTCCAAAGGCTTTTTCACGCCGACACGGGTATTGATTAATACTTGGGGAACGTCTTGCATTAATGCGTGCAGTTCGCTCAAAGGCTTTCCGGTTCTTTTCATGACAGCCAGGACCGAAAGCGCGCCAATGATACCATCGCCCGTGGTCGCATGCTCCAGGAAAATAATATGACCGCTCTGCTCACCACCAAGTATGTAGCCGTTTTTCCGCATTTCATTGACGACGTATTTATCGCCGACATCGGCACGAATAACTTTTACACCGATTTTTTCCATCGCCTGAGTTAGTCCAAAGTTACTCATGTGCGTCGCTACAATGGTATTTCCCGGCAATTTCTTTTGTTCGGCAAGGTTGGTCGCGCATAACGCGAGAATGTGGTCACCATTTACCAAGCCACCCATTTCGTCGGCCATAATGAGACGGTCGCCATCGCCATCAAGACTAATTCCCACGTCGGCGCGATAAGCCTTAACAGCATCACATATTTTTTGTGGGAACAAGGCCCCGGACTTATCATTAATATTTAAACCATTGGGTTCATTACCAAGCAAAATAAGTTCCGCTCCCAATTCTTCAAATACCGCCGGCGCAACTTTGTAGGCAGCACCATTGGCACAATCCAACACAATCCGCATGCCATCAAGCGTATACTGTAACGGAAAAGTGCTCTTAGTAAATACGATGTAACGCCCTTGACTGTCATCGATGCGGCGGCTGCGGCCGATGTTTTCTGAGGCGGGCAAAAATTTGGTTAAATCCGTGTCAAAAACTAAATTATCAATTTCATCTTCAATATGGTCGGCCAGCTTAAACCCGTCGCGCCCAAATATTTTAATGCCATTATCATGATAGGGATTGTGACTGGCGGAAATCACGATCCCCGCGTCGGCGCGCATGTTCGCGGTTAAAAAACCAATTCCTGGGGTTGGTAGTGGGCCAACAAATAATACGTGAACTCCCATGGAATTTAAGCCCGAGCCTAAAGCCTGTTCGATCATGTAACCGGAAAGCCGTGTGTCCTTGCCGATAACGACTTTATGACGCGTGTTCGCGGCCGTCTTACGTAACCAACAGCCGATCGCCTGCCCCACTTTGACGGCGATGTCTGGAGTAATGGGAAATTGGTTCGCGCGCCCGCGAATCCCGTCGGTGCCAAAAAGCCGGTTTTTTCTATTGGCCATGCGTAACCCCTTCAGTAGATATCATTTCCAAATTCAAAGTTTCGGGCCGGATAGACAAAACTTGCATGCCGGGAGGTAGATCCAAGAGTTGCCGGGTGACTGAAACTTGATGGCCGCCCGGCGGCTTGCCCGACAAATTAATATTTATGGTGCGGTTCTTGCGCGAAAATTTTTTCATGGCCATTTCGGGACCTTTTAGTTTTACCTTCACGTAGTCCGGCGGCGCCCGTAACGTAGAATTATTCGGTACAAGATAGTTAATGCCCATTTCGACATCCAAAATATACTCTCCACGGCCGACGAAACCGCTCCATAATGCCACTGCCGCGATAAAAGAAACAACCTTAAAGCCAAAGTTCTTTAAAATAATTTTTTGCAAGGAGCTTAGATTGAATTCCACTAAACATCCCCCCGCATTCCGTAAAAATCAAAAATTGTTTTGCGGATTTGCGAAATATCTAAATTAGGCGTGAAATTCCCACCCTTCACCATGCCGACTGTTTTCTGCTCTTCGCTCACCACAAATACGATCGCGTCGGTTTGTTCCGTAAGTCCAATCGCCGCGCGGTGACGGGTACCGAGATTTTTATCTAAAGCGGGATTGCGGCTTAAGGGCAAAAAGCAGCCGGCAAATTCCATCCGGCCCTGACGGATAATAACCGCGCCATCATGGAGCGGACTTAACTGGTGAAATAAACTTGTCATAAGTTCAGCCGAAATTATGCTATCAACGCGGGTGCCGATTTCTAAAAAATAATCTAATTCAATGTCGCGCTCAATAACCACCAACGCGCCGTAACCGCGTTGGGCCATCATCGTTAAGCCCTTTGAGAGCTCTTCAACGACGTGGGACTCTTCGATCGACGCCGTTTCCCGCAATAAAGGGTTACTCGCTAAGTGAGCCAACGCCCGCCGGATCTCACCTTGAAATAAAATCACTAGGATCAAAAAGATGTTTTCGAAAAATTTTTCGAGAATCCAATTAAAGCTGTAAAGATCAAGCCATCGGCTCATTATATAACCGAAGGCTAAAATTCCAATACCACTTATAACTTGAACGGCGCCAGTATGGCGCATGAGGATTAGAGTTTGGTAAAGCACCACCCAGACCAATAAGAGGTCAATGTAATCAAGCGGGCGAAGCTGGGTGAAAAATTCAATGATGTCTATCAATTCTAATTATGCAGTCACGGCTCCGGGAGTCCCGACCGGATCACG
>CAZCFY010000027.1:0-35217 GCA_964498095.1 uncultured Bdellovibrionales bacterium
TTCACAAAAAGCAAAGAAGCTTGCGAAGTCTGCTAAGAGCAAGGGGTTGATGTGACAGAAGCAGAAAAACAATTTGAGAATGATTTAGTCTCTATAGATAGAGTTATCGTCAATGCAGAGGGCAAAGCATGGCCTTTAGGACGAGCACTGCTTGCTGGAAAACTACCGGACGTTATGTTTAAGAGAAAGGATGGATGGATTTTAGCAGCGCCAAAGCGATTTACCTCTCTCGCGTATTGTATGTGGCGCGAGGAATGGACACACTTTGCAAGGAGAGGGGATTTAGTTTGGAGAGACATTAAGGAGTTTTACCCATGACCCAAAAAGAAAAACAGCTTGTTGAATATGGGATGCTAAAAGGGATGCTTGATATGGCGTGGAATCTCGCGATCTGGAAAAACGGAACCCCCGTAGTAAGTGTCGCTGAGAAACCGTTTAAGGATTTTGCAAAACCGATGCAAGAAGACATGGAAGAACTGAGAATTTTACTCAAGATGTCGGACTGCGAGATTATGAGTTGCAAGGGTTGCCCCGACTGCAAAGCCAGTAAAAGCTTACACGACGTAGATTTGGAGGAGTATTAGTATGACTGAAGCAATACTAGGAACACCAGATATGAAAGAGCCTCAATGCGGACAAGAGACCCCGTGGCAGAAAGTACAAACTCAGATTAGGCACCTTGATCGGGCCTTAACTACTATTGACGGCCAGTTTGAGGAATCCGAAAAAACTAGAACTTTTATTACAGGACAAATCGAGGCTCTCAAGTGGGCCGCAAGATTGTGGGAAGTGTAAAGATGAAGTACAAGCTAGGTCAGCAACTATGGTGGGTTGAAGCCCATACACATTTCTCTAAGTATATTCCCTGTATTATGTGTTACGGAAAACTTTTTGTGACCATTATTCTTGGCGATGATTCTACGACTAGAGTTGCTTCGACGAGAAACGCAAAACCAATAATCGAACGGAGGGTGTGTGAATGGCGACGGGTAGCGCAGTAATTTCAGATTGTGGTAAATATAGATACCTGCTTACCAGAAAAACCAATTGCCCTTTGCGCTGGGTTAAGCGTGTCACATTTATAATGTTAAACCCAAGCACAGCCGATGCGTCTATGGATGACCCAACAATCAAGCGTTGCATTCAGTTCGCAGAGCGAGAGGGCTGTCCTGATTTAAGTGTCGTAAATCTTTTTGCTTATAGAGCCACACATCCATACGACCTGCTTGATGTTGAGGACCCACAAGGCCCAGAGAATAATAAATATTTGATACAGGAAATAGAAAAATCTCAGCTTGTGATTGCTGCTTGGGGTGCACATGAGATTGCAAAATGTTCGCTCGCAAGCGAACTTGTTAAACTCAATGGTCTGTACTGTCTCGGTAAAACAAAAGACGGAAGCCCACGGCATCCATTATATCTCAATAAACACGCGAAGCTTGTGCCTCTATGACCCCAAAACCGAGTATTGAGTTTGATGAGAAAAAGCCAAACAAATATTTAACTCCAGCACAAAAAATAGAATGTGGGTATTGTAAACACGGCCTAGATTCGCCAAGCGGTTTTTGTAAAACATGGGAGCCAGTGGCAAGAGTGGTGTCTGGCATTGTTTATGGTGTTTCAACAAAAGATGGGGTTAGGTATGAAGTAGGAAACTCGTCTTTATATGAACGCGCGCTTTTTGACAATGAACCAGAGGCGGCAGCGTTTTGTAAATTAGAGTTTGAGCGGGTAAAAGCATTAGCTGATAAATACTTTGAAGAAAGTTTTGTTAGATGTAAGGCAAGTCAAATTTGGTCAGCAGGCTACCACAAGGAATGTATCAAGCGAGATGAGCGGTCAATTGAGTGGCATAAGCTACGACTTGGAATGATAAAGGAGAAAAGCAAATGAGTAAGTTATCAAAGATTAAGGATGAATTAGCCGACAAACACGCTGACAATTATTTTCAATTAGATGATGATTTGCCGGAAGAGGAAATGAATACAAGAAATGGAATAGTACACGACTTTAAACGCGGCTTCGACGCTGCCTGTGCGGAATGGGAAAAGATTGTTGCGCCTCTTGTAATAGCTTTAAAAGAACTAGAAAGTCACTATACAGCATTACACCCAGCGCACTATAGATTTCCAGACGTTATAATCAGAGAGGCCCTAGAAAATTATAGGAAATGTTTAAATGACTAACTGTATCTGCGGAGAAATTAATGCAAGAAATTGTCCGGTACATCAGGTGAATTATAGAGAGTTTTGGATTAACATAGAATTTGCTCAACCGTATCCAGATGAAAATTGCACTCGTTATCCAGCGTTCAACAAAGATTTAGGAAAATCTCATCATCTCCACGTCATCGAATACGCTGCTCTCCAAGCCGAACAAGAGCGCCACGTAGATGATGTGGCTAAACTTCAGAAGGAATTAAATGAGGCGAGGGCGGATATTGATAGGCTACAGGCCGCATGGGAAAAAGCAGTAAGTAGCGAGGGCGACTGGGCGTGTATTGCTGATGAAAAGCAAAAACAAATCACCGAATTGAGAAATGCGCTGGAGTTTTATGCTTGTTGGACTAATTGGAGTCAGATTCCTGGAAAGCCCGATGTTTATCCTATTATTCAATTCGACCATGAAGAGGTCAAAATGTATGGAAAAGAAAAGCCTGATATTATAAGCGGCAAACGCGCCCGCGAAGTCCTAAACAAATTCGGGAGTGGGGAGGGGTGAGGCGACTAAAGCGAAAGTTTTTAGTCTGGTTTTTGCGTAAATGGCATTGCACAGATTACTTTTGTAAAGGTTGTCACAATTGGTTTCCGAGATTTGTTTTTGGACATACCAAGCCCCATATCTGTCAAGCATGGCGTAAAAAGTATTATCACGATTGGAAACCTGGTGAAGCAGAAGAATGGCTCGAAAAAATGTTAAGAACCATACCCAAGGGGATGAGTAGATGAGATTGACAAAAACAACAATAAAACATATATCGAGTTATTACATGAAACAAAGAAATAAAACGTACACTGTACTTGCACCTGTGCACGGGTATCAGTATGAGCGCGAAAGGCAAGGATACAAAACGCTCCCGAATCAAGCTCTCGGTACTGAGGGGACGCGGGCTCTCCCACACTTGTTTGCCCGCATTTTTATAATGAGCATTCTTATCCAGCTTGCTTGTACGTCTCCCGAACCACAGCCACCCGCGCCCCGTTGCAAATGGGTTGAGAAGCACTATATCTGCTACCCCAACAAGATTGAAGTATGGGATTACGATTTAAACGACAGCCTTGATGACGAAGACATCGAGCAGTTGTCAGGTAAAAAGAAGAGGAAGAAGTGAAACACCCTAATTTTAACGTACAAAAAATCACGTTCATCGGTCACGAAGCCTTGTTTTATCTTAAACATGAAGTCGATGATTGGGTTAACGAGCATTTGGAATGGTTTAGACAACGAGAACTTTTTGATGCGAACCGAGAAGTGTACGTGCAAGAGTATCGGAAATGCCAAGCGGAATGTAAGAGACTGCGTGGAGAACTTGCGGCCCTACACGCAGCCCGCACCCCGTCCGTGGAGAATGGTCCTTCCGTGGATGCTCGTATTATAGACCCTTGATGGAGAAAACGAAATGGAAATTGTTGTAGGCACACCTTACGAAGTTAAAGATTTAAGTACAAAGCTTTGGTCCCACCAAAAAGAGGCCATAAGACGAGCTAAGGCTAGAAATTACTTTGGGTTATTCTTTGACCCCGGTACTGGCAAGACACGTACCGCGCTTGAAATTTTACTTGAGAAGTACACTAAGCGAAATAGACAAGTTTTGCCGACCCTTATTCTTTGCCCGCCTGTGGTGATTCAGAACTGGAAAAATGAGTTTTGTAAGTACACCGATATACCGGATCATAAGATTGTAATGCTCACGGGTTCTGGAAAAGAGCGACTTCGAGACTTCATGGAAGCCGATAAGGAATCAATCTTCATTACAAATTATGAAACATTAAGCATGGACGTGTACGATCATTTTATCAAATGGATGCACGAAGCAGAGCAGCCCGTTTGTATGGTTTTAGATGAAATGCACAAGATAAAAGACTCCTCATCGAAAAGAGCAAAGCTTGCTCATGGGCTGGCCCCGCTTGCACATTACCGGATTGGTTTAACTGGCACCCCGATTCTTAATTCCATGATGGACGTATTTTCTCAATTCTTGTTTTTAGATTTGGGCGAGCGTTTTGGGCAAAATTTCTTTAGCTTTAGAGTTAAGTATTTCCGTGACCGAAACAAAGGTATGCCATCACACAAGCATTTTCCTGACTGGGTACTTTTGCCAGGAAGCACGGATAAAATTAAAAACCTAATATCGGATGTAACGATGACAGCGGATAAATCACAGTGTTTAGACCTACCACCATTTGTGAAGAAAACAGTTTACGTTGAGATGGGAAAAGATCAGGCAAGGCTTTACGCTGAGATGAAGAATGATTTCCTAACAAGCCTTGAGTTGCAAGACGGCTCGACTCGCACAAGTATCGCAGAGCTTGCGATTACTAAAGCGTTACGTTTACAGCAAATTGTATCAGGACATTTGCGCGTAGAAGCTGAAGCCGAGGGCGGCGAAGTTCAGACACTTAAGATTAAGGATAACCCTCGCAAAAAAGCGTTGCACGATTTGCTTGAAGATTTAGCTCCGTATCACAAAGTAATTGTATGGGCTGTTTTTAAGGACAATTATGCAGACATTAGAGAAATTTGTGATAAACTAAAACTCCAATATGCAGAACTCCATGGATCGGTCAAAGATAGAGAAGCTCAGATTGAAATGTTTAATCATTCTAGTCGGTGTCGCGTTCTTATTGGTCATCCTGGGAGTGGCGGTATTGGAGTTAATCTCGTGGCTGCGAGCTACTCTGTTTTCTACTCCAGAAGTTTTTCCTTAGAGTTTGATATTCAAGCAGAAGCCCGTAACTATCGCGGCGGTTCAAACATTCACGACAAAATAACACGCATAGATTTAGTTTGCAAGGACACCATTGATGAGCTAGTAATGAAAGCTCTTGCTAGTAAAGTTGCAATTAGCGATAAAGTGTTAAGGGAAAATTTGGTGAATTTATGACAGTAGAAGAATTTTTTAGCGATATAAATGCGAATTTGATTGAAGAAAAAATTGAGAAATCAGAGAGCAGCAACATTGCTTATTGGGAGAAAGTTGCTGACTTCTGGCAGGACGTAAAGGGTAAGCCAGCGGATAAAATATCTGCGAAACAACGAAGTTGGTTAGAGAGAATTCAGGAGGACTTACATGGCTAATATAGAAAGCTGGGAAGAAAAAACAGAGTTACCTAGTGTCACAGTTACAGAGCTACAAGGACTTTGTAAATTACTTCTTTCTAAAAAAGAGGATCACGAGCGAGCTTTAGAAGTCGCGAAGACCACGAAGGAAGCTGTCGATGAGCTAGAATCCCGTATCTTGAAGTACATGAAAGAGTATGGGCTCCCGATGTTTGAAGGTCCGTTTGGGAGAGTGTCTGTGAAAAATTATTCCACAGTCGCGCAGCCCGCAACACCAGAGGACAGAGAAGCTTTTTTTGGCTACCTCAAGGAGCAGGGAATTTACGACGAAATGATTTCCGTAAACTCTCGCACCCTGAATTCTTGGGTAAATAGAGAAATTGAAGCCCGCGAGAAAAACGGAGAATTTGGCTGGGTTCCACCAGGGCTAAAGACTCCAGGTAATTTTCAGAAGGTCACGATTAAGGGGAAAGCATGAGCGAAATAGAAAATTTAGGAAGCAATAATCCAATAAAAGAAGTTGTCCAGCTAGATTTAAAATTAATCGAGTTACGTAAAAGATTTGAAAACACATTTTTATTGGCAAGAAAGAGAAGGGAGTTTACTGTGCCAACACTAGCCGAAGCGGTCAAAGCAATCCACGCGCTCGAAGAAGCCTGTGGGTTGATGCTTCAATGCCTTGAGAAAGATGAAGACAAAGTTGATTTTTGTCTTGAGATATTAACGAAATTTGAAAGCAAAGATAAAAAAGGAAATTCTTAAAAATAGGAGAAATTATGCAAACAGAAACTACGAAAACACAAAAGAAAACCCCGGCACCCGCAGCAACAAAAGAAGTTGCAACTGCACCAAAAGCCGGAGCACTAGCCGAAAATCTACCAACAGACATAGCCGGAAGTTGGGGAGCTGAAGAAGCGACAGCGGAAGATATAATTATTCCAAAACTTCTTCTCATGCACGGACAATCTACGTTAGTATTAGAGGGTAAAAAATCTCAAGGCGAGCTAATCCGCTCGACGGACCAAGTTTCATTAGGAGGGCGCGATAAAACAGTTGGAATCATCCCTTTTAAGATGTTCAAGACTTGGCGAGTGTCGGAGTATGTCGGCGGGAAAGCCGAATGGCGTAGAGACGAGCCTTATGATACTTCTAATATGGATCTTCCTTGGGAGTTTGAAGAGACGAACAAAGAAGGTAACATGGCGAAAATGCGCCGGGACAAAGCCTACAATTTTTACGCGCTTTTGGCGACGGACGTTGGCGGCGAAGAAACCCCCTTCCCAATGAAAATTCAATTTATCAGAACTTCGAGTAAAGCAGGCCGCCTGCTCGCGGATCATTTCTCGAAATGTAAGATGTATAACAAGCCGCCAGCACTTCAGACCTTTGAGATTGGCACTGAGTTTGTGAATGGTGAAAAGCAAAAGTATTTCATCTTTACAGCCAAGCCGGGGAAAGCTACAACCATGGAGCAGCTTAAGGTCTGTAAAAGCTGGTATGATCTGATCTCTAAAGCCGGAGCAAGTGTAAAAGAACACGATGCTGACGACGTGACAGAGGCAGCTACCGGAGCGGATGCGAAAGCTGAATTCTAATGAAGTTAATTGATTTACTAACTAGCGGGAGCATACGTGCTCTCCGCGAACACAAGGAGATTATTCTTGCCATTCAAAAGCGAAGCGCAGAGGCGCAAATTCTACGAGCTAGAGAAGCAGGGGAAGATGAGCAAAGAGACAATCAAGAAATGGGAGAGCGAGACGCCGGATACAAAGCTACCAGAGAAAGCTACCCCGAAGAGATCACATTCCCTTATTAGAAATCCTAGGAGGACGCGATAATGAAACGTGGAAAAAAAGAAAAAAATGTACTCTTCACTTATTTGAGTGAAGACAATTACAAATACGTAAAAACACAAGCAAGACAAATTGGACAATCAGCGACTTACTTTGTTGAAGCTTTAGTTGAGGCGCATCGTAAGAAAGTTGATCCTGTTTTAGAAACAAGAGTTCCTGCTTACGTTGAGAAGGCTAAGAAGTGGAAAGAGCAGCGAACAGCTAAATCGGTACAAAAATGCTAGTTACCCGCGTATCGCTTCCAGAAATATCGAAGCTTGGTAAAATCGCAGCGAATGACTCAGAGACGACAGGTCTATATGGGTACAAAGACGACGAAATGTTTTCGCTCATTTTATCAGACGAACATGGACTTGATTTCTACATCAACTTCCAGAAATATAAGCACGTTGATGAAGACCCGATAAAAAAATCTGAAGCGATAGAGTTTTTAAAACCAATCTTTGAAGACCCGACGAGAATATGGTTCATGCAAAACGCGAAGTTCGACATGAAGATGTATTCTCGCGAAGGCTTGTTCATCAAAGGAAAAATCTACGATCTAGTTTTCTTGGATCGAATTCATAATAACCAGCACAAGAGCTACAAACTCAAAGACATCTCGAAACGCTGGGGAGATGAGAAGCTTGACATTGTTTGGAACTACATCGAAGAAAACGATCTTTGGGAAGTTAGAAAATGCCCGACAACTGGAAGAGAAGAAAAAAGACCTTGTTTTGAAAAAGTTCCACTCTCAATTATTCAGCCTTACGGAGAGCAAGACGGACGAGCCACCATTGGAGTTGGGCAAAAAATCTTCTCTGCGATTCAGAAGATGGATTCTGAGTCAGATTTTCCCAAGCAAATGAACATCGTTGAAAATGAAGCAAGGCTTGTTCACACACTTTTTCGCATGGAGCATACTGGGATTAAAGTTGATCGGGATTATTGTCTTGAGGCGTACAGTCACTATACGAAAGAGTGTGCGGCTTCGCAAGCTAAATTTAAAGAAATTACAGGCGTTGATTTCGTAAAGGGAGATACTGTCTTCCAAGAGGTCTTCGCAAGCGAGAAGGATATTTGGCAGCAGACCGACAAAGGTAACTGGAAATGGGACGCTGGAGTAATGGAATCGCTTAAAAACCCAGCAGCAGCGGTTGTCCTTGAGTACGCCGAGGCCAAAAAACAGCACGAATACTTCGAGAACCTACTGTTTTTCCAGGATTCCCGTAACATAATTCACCCAGACTACAAACAGGCTGGCGCCCTAACTGGGCGTCTGAGTTGTCAAGACCCAAACTTACAAAATCTTACAAACCCGGATAAGTACGAAGAGGAGTCAGAGGCGGCAAAATATCCCGTGCGCCGGGCATTTGTACCCAGAGAAGGGTTCTTTTTCGCCATGCTCGACTTCGATCAAGTTGAGTTCCGGGTAATGCTAGATATATGCCGGGCAAACCGCCTCATTAACGAAGTTCTCATGGGCAAAGATGTCCATACCGCCACAAGCGATTTAGCGGGCTGTACGCGAAAGCAAGCCAAGACTGTGAACTTTCTTACCATCTACGGCGGCGGCGTTGCTAAACTCACTATGAATTTGTTTAAGGGGCAAACGCTGGGAAGTCAGCACCATCTAGGTGCGATCTTCAAAGACATGAACGGCTGGAGGAAACGGGACGAAGAGATAAAAGCCGCCCAGACCTTAACGCCTGAAATGCTCGCTATAAACACACCATTAATCGAAAAAGCCTACGGGATTCAGCAGAGTATCTTTCGTGCAGCACCGGAGATGAAAGATACAATGAAAGCCATGCAAAAAACTGCTGAAACCCGTGGGTTTGTTTTTAACCAATTCGGACGGCGCTATCAGTTCCCGCAAAAACAATTCGCCTACTCTGCGCCAAATCACATTATCCAAGGAACCAGTGCCGACATTCTGAAATTTGTGATGAATCAAATTGACGACTACCTATCAACCAAGAAATCGCGACTTTTACTTACGATCCATGACGAGCTTGTTTTTGAGGTCGCTTATGGCGAGGAATACGTTATTCCTCATTGTAAGAAAATAATGGAGAGCTTCTATCAGTATCGACTTTTACCGCTAACTGTGGGAGTGGAGTTTTCTCTGAAAAATCTTGCTGACACTGAACCATGGAAACAGGCAGACTTAAAACATGAAGAAGCCAGAAACACAGCTCAAGGAGCGAGTGCTTGAGCGACTTAAGAAGTTTCCTTACACTTACGTTGATAAAATACAGCAAGTTGCTCGTCGAGGGAGCCTCGATATTTACTTATGTTTGGCTGGTATCTTTGTGGCTATCGAGCTTAAGAGTGACGAGAAAATCGAGCCTGATCCATTACAGAAATACAAGCTCAAAAGAATTAACGAATGTTTTGGGCTTGCGATCACAGTGCACCCAGGTAACGAAGAAGAGATGATGAAATTTTTAGAGAAATTAGTAATGGAGGAAGTGAATGAAAGAAAACGTAACAAATATCAACGATTTTAAAAAAGGAGCACCGACCATGATTAAGCTTACGTACAAAACTCTGAATTCCCAGAGCTTTAACCAGGCCCTAGAGTATTTGACTGCGCAACAAGGGTTTGCAAATTTCAATGCAGCCTACAACGTAGCAAAGATTTCTCGCAAAATCCAAGAGGAGTTAAAAATAGCTCGCGAGCTTTACACAAAAGCGACCGATGTGCTTTTAGAAAAAGACGAAAAAGGTCAGCCAGTAATGGCGAAAACTCCGAATCCATGGACTCCATTTCAGATTCTTGAAGGTAAAACTGAAGAATACGGAAAGCTTTTTGAAGAGTTTCTAGCTAAAGAAATTCAGATCGAAGGCCGTTATATTCAGACACAAGATGTTGGTAATGTGAAATTATCTCCGCAACAAATGCTAACATTAGAACCTATTTTTGATCCTTCGACTTTTGGTTCTGCACCAACACCCGCAGCACCTCAAACAGTTTAGACATTTTATCATTTTGCTCCTGCAAGTTTTTCTCAACTATGATGACTCTACCAAGGGAATCACCATGACGAGAAATTTGCGGGAGTATCCTGTCTTGAATAACTGATTTTACGAAGCAGATTTCTTTTTTGATTTCGTCGAGCTGTTCAATTGAGAATGGCTTGTTGGTATTGAGATATTCTTTAACGAGTTTAACGATATTTTCTGCCTGAGTATCTTGTCGCGATTTGAGTGCACTAACTTGTGCGGTGACTGATTTGAGGTCGTTGCTGTGTTCTTTGAGCGTTTCATCTACGGCGTGTATCCATTTTTGTATGAAGAATCCGGCTACTGCCATAATTATAGCAATAGCCGCACCCGATATCGAGATTATCCAATCACTCAGAGTCATCTTCTGTATATTCGTCTGGTTCTTCTGGAGATTCCATTTTAGATTTACGAAGTGCCTTTAGATCATCAAGGCTTGAAATTGCTTTTTCTGTGGCACTAGCTTCTTTGCTCATACACATTTTGGCAAATTTCACTTTCTCAGGATCTTGCTTAATTAGCTCGGCTTCTTTTAACGTGCGAGCCCAATTTTCTACTTCCCACTTGTCGTACTTGCCGTACTCCTTTTTCTCTTTTTTCGTTTCATTCGGGCTGCTTGGTACAGCTAATTCTGCTTTTGCCATATTATTTTTCCTCTCTAAAAGTTATTGGCGTATAAAGGTTTTGTTGAATCGGTTCTTGTAACATCCATGGAGCGTATTTTAAAGTCGGAGCGATATTTTTTGCACCAAATTCTCCCATTTGCATATATCTTCGTAACATCGCTGGCGAGCTTAGTGCATATCCGAGTGCGCCTGTCGCTGCTCCTGTCATGGTAGATCCGTAAATCTCTGCTCCTAAATTACGTGCGACCATAAATCCTGCCGCCGCCATTGCGCCCGCAAGCGGTGTTCGTCTAGCGAGAGAACTAAACGACATCTGTGGTTCTAAAGCTTTTTCCATTGGAGTTTTCTTGCCGAAAGTCTCCATTGCTTTAATTGTTGCGGCTTCGCCTTCAAGATCAACCCCCGTTAAGTTAGAGAGCGTCTTGAGTTTGTCTCTAACCATAGGATTAGACCTAGCTCGTTTTAACCAGCCGTAGACTGCATCTGGAGATTTTGAAGGAGATTTAATTTCAGAAGCCAAATCACCAAGTTCTGAGAATCCCTCATTTAGCATATTGTATTCGTTAACTGCTTTATCTCCTGCTTTTTTAGTGTAATTTGCAATTTGCTGCTTTAAAGGAAGCTCTTTTGCTCCCCTAGGAGCCATTGGGTCCCATAGAAGCATAGATTGAACAATGCTCGGTGAACCTTGATAGGCCGGACCATTTGGATCACTTATGGCATTATTAACTGTACGATTAAACTCATGGAGTGAATCCTCTTCAGCCGCCACACGTACTTTATCTTCCATGACTTTTTTGATTTTTATGCGCGCTTCGCCGATTGCTCCGACAATTCTCTTATCGGTGACTGTAGGAGCACGGGCTGCAACGCCTTCAACTGTTCCAGCTTTTTCCAGATTTCCACCAAAGCTCTGAAGTTTTCCTTTGAGTTGGTGGTAAGCTTGCCACGCGTTTTCCATTGAGATTTCTTTTGGTACTTCAAACTCTTTCTTAACTGGTTCTTTTATTCCGAGTAACTCATCAACCGCTGATAAATGCGTAGCTACCTCGTCCTCTGGGATTTCTTTAGCTTGAGAGAAAATTGAATTAATTGTTGAATCAATCTCAGAAATTAAACCTTGAGTTTCTGGAGAGTTTAAACCTTCTTTTTGAATTTCATTTTTTAGTTTAATAAGCGGAGCAATAATTTCATCGGTATTAACCATAGCGTTCGGTGTTCCAGCAAGCTGCTCGCTCGCAACCTTGTGCATTTGTCCAATTTGTTTCCCTAAGTCACTTTGCGTTTCTTTTACTGTAGAGACGATTGTGTCTTGAATTGCGCCAACTTTTTTAGGGATAGCTTCTCCAGCACCGCCTTCGCGTCTAAGAATTGGAAGAACTTTTTTCGCCTTATTTATAAGATCAGAAGATATACCGCTTATCGCAGCACCAGCTTTAGGAGCGACGTATTTTCTAATTACTCCACTCTGACTTTCTTTTAAAGCCTCTTGAGAAACACCCTTTGCTAGAGCCGTTTTTGCGATCTGCTTACCAGCCGCACCCGTTCCAAAAGCTCCTGGTAAAAGAGTGCTGATTCCGCCTGTTATAGCGAGTGCTTTTGGATCAAGTTCCTCGCCACCGACTCCCATCATTGTTCCGATTTTTTGTCTAATAGCTTCAAGCCCCGTGCCCGTCACCCCGCTTGTTGCCATTGCTGCGGGGATCGCTCCCCAACCACCAGCGGGAAGAGTTGCAGCTCCACCAGCCAGGCCCGCCACTGTGGTAGCGGCACCTTGTACGATACCAGCCGGGATGTCATAGGCAATATCACCAACATCGGCTAACTCTAAATTTGAAGGATCAAGCTTGTACCAAGCCGATTCGCCTTCTTTTCGTCCGAGTGGGTTTCCTTCGGTATCCATTTTCCATTTAAATTTCGGATTTTCCTTTTTTAAATACTTTAATCCCGCGTCCGGATCTTGTCCGAAATTTTTGTAGACAAGGCGAGACTTCATGCTCATGTCAGGGTGCATTTGATCTATGATTTCTTCTCCGTCGCCACTAACATCTTGCTCCCAAGGCGGGACTTCTTCACCCGCTGGTTGATCCCATGGCGCTACTTCATCTTGCTCCCAAGGAGCTTTTTCTTCAGCCATTATTGAACCTCCCAGTCACTTTGATTCTTAGAATTCCCGCCTTCTTTTAATTTGTAAGTTTTTCCTTTATAGGTGCGAGTAACTGGGCCTTTTGCTTTTGGTGCAGCCGTGCCACCGCCGCCACCACTTCCCATGAATTGATAAAAGGAATTAGCTGACATACCGCTAAAATGTGATTCATCATATATTGATCCTTGGAAACCTCGCATACTTGGGTTTGATTTTGCCCAAGCCGATGCCGCGTCTTTTGAAGCTTTGATCTCTTGAAGTTTACTCATTAGTAAAGTCATACGGCGAATGTTTTCACTAGCTGGTTGTTTTGGATCGTAGATTAACTTCTTAAGAGAATTACCTTCGCGCTCTGTAAATTGAGCGCCTAGAATTGGTCGCATTGAGGTAATCATGGATTGCCAAGCTGAATCTCTAATCGCTGTAGCTTCTCCAAAACCTGTTGCTGTTGCTGCAATTGCTTTGGCAGAGCCAGAGAGATCCGGGTTTGATTTAAGCGCATCAATTGCATTCTTCAAGCTCGCCATACCAGCCGCAGCTTCCGCTTTACCAGTAGAATCGTAAATCTGTAAATCTTTTGCCGCTGCCGTATCGTAGGCGTCCCAGAATTTACTTCTTTGCTCTTTACTCGCCTTTTGCGCAGCCCTAATCTTCGCAATTCTTTCAGCGGATTCTCTATCAAGCTGTTTCTCTTTAGAAGTTGCCGCGATAGTTTTATCCTGCATACCTTCTGTTGATTCAATTTTCTTACCAGCGATGAGTTGCTTAACGTCTTCTTTAGTTAATCCTAAAGTATGTTGTAGATCCGAGATGTAGTTTGCTTTGAACAAGTCGATTTCGGATTTTGTAAGATCGCCTTCCTCTTTTGAAAGCCCAAGCAACGCACCAGCTTTGTTCATCTTCTGCTCGTATTTTTGCTGTTCTGGAGTTTTATACTTTGAGAGTGTGTCGGAGTCAGTTAAAATATCACTTAAGCCCATGAGCCACGCGATATTTTGCTGTGGGATCGGAGCTTCGGCTCCACTTATCATTTTGCGAACTTCATCAAGAGTAGCTCGTTGCTGCCTCATCCCTGGAGTTTGAAGCTCTAAAATGTTTTGTGAATACTTAACACCCTCTGGAGTAAATGGACCGCCTTGCGTTTGGATCTGTGGACCAAAATCCAAAGGATTTAGATTCTGAGGAAGCTTAAATTGCTCTGAAGGGACAAGATCAGGCATTGAAACTGTTGCTGGAGCAGAAGGAACAGCCGCCGGAGCTTTCGCAATCGCTTTTTCTACTGCTTTTTTAGCTACTGGAGTCGGAGCTTTTTTCTTAGTAGGAGCCGCCTCTTTCTTTGCTGGAGCTGTACCGCCAAGGTCCATCTTAAATAAGTTAGATAGAGGATCTTCTTGCTTTTGAATAAATTGCGGCAAGAGCTGTGCTACTTGCATCTGTGCTTCGGGAGTTTGACCTAGTTCCATACCCATCGCAAATTCTTCTTGCTGGGCTGGGCTTAGATTAAATAGTTGTTGTACGCTCGGATCTAGCTGTGCCATTTAAGTGCTCCTTATTACTGACCTAATCCTTGCTGATACATTTGCATCATCATGTTATATTTCATCATGTTTTGCATCCAAGGCGGCATAGTGTTTAATTGGTTAGCCTGAGAAAACGATTGCGTAGCTGGTTCCATATTTGAATAAACTGGTACCATTTGATTTGTTGGCTGTGCCGCTATACTTTTTTGTAAAGAGGCATCACTAATCGCAGCGCCCTGCGCATTCAATGCTTCTGGAGTCGCGTAGTTTGCCGCCTCATGTGCAGCGACCTTGCTTGAGAGCATATTGCCAGCGACTTCGGGAGCAACGGCTGCATCGGCTGCTGCGACTTCAGGAGCAACTGCGCCTTCAGCGCCTCCCATCATTCCACCCGTTACACCACCAATTACACCACCCTTCACCGCGCTTGTTAGAGGGCCAGCATAGTTTTTTTCTCCGGGATCACCCATATTTGTCCAAGGAGACATGGCAATCGCGGTTCGGCGGTACTCATCATATTTTTCTTGTTTCTTTTTATTCTCTTGTCCACGTAGCGCACCAAGAGCTGCCCCGGCAAGTATGCCCATCGTAATTGGTTCCATTATTTGTCCCCTTCTAAGATAAGTTCGAGTAAAATTTGATCTTTAAAATTTCTAATTCCAATTGGTTTGAATCCAACTTCTATCGCAATTTTTAGCATCGTTTTATTCGTATTCTCGATATAAGTCGAAATCCGCTTGTATCCAAGCTCTAGCGAATAATTTATAAACTTCAAATAGCACGTTAAGACTTTCGGTGATTTTGCACTTGATGGAAACGCGCCTCCGTATTGCCAGTAGCACGATTCTTTATCAAGCTCGCGAACAGTGACATAACCAAGAGGAACTAATGCCTCTCTTCCAAGTAAAGCAAAAGATATTCTATCCATATCAGGCTTACGGATTTCATTGAACACAGTCGCGTGAGCGTCCTGTGCCATTTTCTTCCATTCGTCTGCGGATAGTTTATCTACTTCGATCACTTCTTGCCCCCGCTCGGAGTTGCTTTCGCAGTCCGTTCAGCCGCCCATGCCCGCATTTGCTCTTGGTAAGCCGCGATGTCGGATAAGCGTTTCTGAGTAATATCTTGCATAGTGTTTTGGATATTGAATTGGTCAACACCTTGCAGAGCTTGAGCTTGGTTAATCTCCATGCCCGGCATATTTTGTAGCCAGCGTTGACGATTCTGCTCGTCTTGCATTTTGATTTGTGAACCTACATCTTGGCGAGCGGCGAGCCCACCACGCATAGACTGAGCGGCGAGCCGTTCAGCGGCACCCGTGCGAAGCCCACCGCTCATAGCGAGTTGATTTTTTGCTGTGGTAAGTCCTGATTGCTGTTGACGAGTGAGCGCGTCCATTTGTTGTTGCTTGGCAATTGTTGCCCAAGGGCTTTCTTGCCCGGCTGGTCTGTAAGCTTCAGTACGAGCTGCTTCGATGGCACGGGGATCTAACTGACTTTTTAGTTGGTACTGCTCTTGGATTAAACCATTCGGCCCACGAATACTCTCAAACGCGGGACGATCTGGACGAGCTGCTTGCTGGAGCATAAGAGCGTTCCAACGATCTCGCCAATATCTCTCGCTTGCTTCGTCTCCGGCTCCCGGTCCTGGTAACTCTTCTCCACCTAATTTTTGATACGTATAAGCCATCTCGTCTCCTAGTTCATCTCGTCATAAGCTGACATATCTGGTTCAATATCATTCTCTGCGTCCGGTGTACGAGCAGAAAGTACGCCAAGCATACGCTCCCGTTCTTTCTCAAGCCGCTCGATAGCCGCCGGATAATCAGGATGACCTTCTTTGCCATACACCTTCATTTTCACATGAGAAAAAATAAAATTTATAAACTCTGGAATGTCGCAGACATCGGTATCCGCTGCCAAGCGATTCGCGTTTCTTAGGTACCACACTGTCATGGTTCCAGCTTCGTGCGCTTTTGGGACTAACATGATCTGCGGATTTCCTGGAGTTTGGTTAACTAAGAAATACTGATATAAGTCAGTTGATTGATTCGTGTCCATCACAGCTTTATCTTCAAATTTCTTCCAGTCCTTCATACGACGAATTGTGTACGTTGTAGTGCCGCCGTTTTCTGTGAAAATGATTCGTCGGATTTTGTCGCCGTAGATGTCTGGTATTAATGTTGGGATTGAGAAGAATTCGTCGTTTGCGGCAACAGGGATATTTACTTTTTTAAGAAAATAATCTTCGTATAGAGAGTGAATTTCGGCTTCTGCTTCATCAATTGCTTCGTTCACGTAGTCGGTAAGCTCAGAAGGTCTTACAAATGTTTCGTCTTCAAGGTCACATTCTGCTTCTACTTTGGTTCGGATCTCAGCGAGTGTCCAGTATTTCAAGCTTTTGTCCTCCCGTTAAAAATAACGATTCGGTTACACAGCTCAAACAATTTCGCTAGTCCTGCTGTCTCAAAATCTTCCTTTGGCAAATATGCGCCAATGAAGTGTGAAAGTGCAATTCTACTTAGCTCGGCGCAAAAGAGTGATTTCTGCCCATCACCAAAGGGATTCTTCTTTAGATTAAACACTCTTACTAGCAAAATGCCAAGAACTGTCTTAAGTCCATAGGGAACTCCGGCGTTTCGGACAGCCCATTTTATGTACTCTTTGTACGCTTCCTCTGAAATCTCAAACTCAAATTCTTTGTATTTGTGCACTGTGTTATCAAACTGTTTCTCACTCATAAAATTCACCATTTTCCCACTGGCTTGATAGATGAGCCAGCAATCGGCAGCTTGGAAAAATGTTTTTACGTAAGTGTGCGAGTAAGGTGTTCCTTCGATTAAGCGGATGAGCCAGGAGAACGGGTTGAACCAAGTTTTCGGTTTTGAAAATCCAATTATGATTTTTCTCATGGCTTGAATAAATCAAACAGCATTTGTGTGTTGTGTTTGACTCCCGCATTGTGTTTGAAAATAAGTCTGAATTTATTTACTCCCGCAACTGGTACTGAAGGATGAAGATACTTACTTGCTCGCCCATCGGCATTTATTGCTCCCCCGATTCCTACGTTTTTTAGGTTAATTCCACCTTGCGCGAACATGATATTAGCGATTCCCGGAGCGGCTTTACACCAAAAATAAATATCAGTTGTCGGAGGTTCTGATTGGTAAAGTGAACCGCCTATGATCTCCATTTCGTGATTCACGCACCAATCGACTTGTGTTTTCACGCAATCCGTATCCGCTGTTCCTTGTGTTGTGATCTCAGTCCCGTTTACATCATATAACTTTAAAGTTACAAATCCTAAGTCGTTTCCGGCATCGTCCTTGTTGTAGAATCCGCCGATTGTAGAAGTCGCAATACTTATTCCGTGAAGCTGATAAGACCAGCCAGCTTTCGCAGCTTTTGGTCTTTGTATTATCGAGCCGTCTGTATCCTTTGGAGTTGTGTCGGCACCAAGTAAGAAGTTAATCGCTTCAGCTCCCGCAGCTTTATAGGCTGTGCCGTCACCAATGAGTAAAGCGCCACTTGATCCATCTGTAATGACAAGCGTGTCGCCTTGCCATTTGTGAAGGTCTTGAGCTGGTATATCGTACTCTTGATTGTTTGTGAGTTGCTGTCCTACATAAGTTTTTGTTGAACCTGAGACATTTTTTACTCTCATTTTTATCCCCCTTGAGCCACAAAATACAAATGAGGCTTAATAATCGAACCACTTGAAACTTTTACTTTTAAAGACGCCCCTGCGGGCACAGTAAAAATAGGACTTGCTGGTGTTCCGGTAGTTACCACCTGTTGTACCGCTGTGTGAGTCACAGTATATAAAAGTGTTGTGTTATCATAGAAACTAATACCGCACGTCGCGCTTGCTGTGCCACGAGAAACGATTGTTAGCATCTTTAGAGCTACAGGAGTGTAAAGAGGAGCCTGGTCTGAGTCGATACCAGCGAAGAATTCTAAGAATCTACCCACATTCGCGTTACCGCCATATTGACAGAACGTAAACGCCCTAGAGCTTGTCCCGACATTTGTAGCAATTTCTTTTATCGCGGCTTCTGTGTTAGTCGAAACGAGCGAGCTGCCTGTGGGATCAAAGACGTTATAAAGTGCCTTTTTTAGCTTCCATAAGGGCCAGAAAGCAGTTTCAGTGGCGTCTTTAAATTGTATATTTCCTGAACCATCAAGATCCATTAAGCGATTGTCGTTATTAGCAAACGCAATGCCTTTTGCGGCAACATAGTCTTCATTTGGATCAAGCTCGGTCGGAAAAGGAAAATTATCCCCTCCACCAGAGGCGGTGCTTTCAAATCCTAATGGCTTAACTTTATCAGCCAAAAATCACCTCAAAAAAGGGAGCCCGAAAGGCCCCCCGTAACAAATTAAGCGCGTCGGCCCATTTGCTCAATATGGATATGTAGAGCAGTTGTGCTCTTAGCATAACCTACTTGAACAATTGTTTTGCCAGAAGCAGTTGGCGCAGTTGCAGTAATTGCACCAGCAGTTGTGTCGTCAAGGTAGTAACGAGAACCAGCAGTTAAGCCAGTAAATCCGCTCATCACACCCTCTGAGATCACATCTACAGCCGCAGTATCCGCAGCAGCCGCTTTTGCAAGTCCCATTGCGTATGACTGAGAAGTGTTGTTGGCAAGCGCCTTACTCACGTTGTTTGCAGCCGAGATATAAAGAACATCACGAGCAGAAAGAGCTTCGTCTGCAATGTATGAGTTAGAAACTTGGTTAACAGTATCAGCCACACCTAGATCGTTCCATGCAGTTCCATCCCACATCCAAAGAGATCCGTTGTAAGCAACAAGATACCCTTGAGTTGCAGAAGCCGCAGGAGTGGCAGTTGGAAGTGCAGTCGCATTGGGAATCTTGAAAGCATCAAGCTCCGCTGCAACGTCGCCAACAGATCCAAACAAAATGTCAGAGCCCGCTGCCATTGAGTTTGAACGCTCTTTTGCCATGATGTTGTTAACGATCAAAGCGCCCGCAGTTTGGTTGATTGTACCAACCGAAGGATCTGTGAAAACTAAATCAGAAAGATCAGTCACATCTTGTCCGTTCATGTCGATGCCAGTTGGTGACATCACAGGACCCGCGCCCGCTGTGAAACTGTTTAACGTGATGTCATCCGTCGAGCTAAACTCTAAAGGGACGCCATCTGAAGCAATTTTAAGTAATTTTACTTGAGCCATCTAAAGCCTCCTAAAAAGGTTAATGATTCATTGGTTGTTGCTTCGGTGCTTCTGTCTCCGGTAGGTCTTTTACTTCATACGTAACATCATCTATGACTTTTTTATTTAATGATACTCCCAAGCGCCCCTCCAAAGCTTCTTTTATCCGAGCATATTCGGCTTTCGCCTCGTCCAGCCGTTTTTGCGCACCACCCACAGCACTTACACTATGAAGCTTAGTCCTAGTTGCCAATATCTCGGCATCTTTTGCGAGTACCTTTACTTCTAGTTCGTTGCAGCGAAGCTGTAATTGTGCAATTTGCATCTCGGCTATTGTCGTGCGCCATTCCCAGTATTCCGCGGGAGTTAGCCTTGGTCCTGTATTGATCTGATCCATGTTATGATCTCCTCATTGCTTGTTTTAGTTGAACAAAAACTTCGGTCGTACTTGTTGCAAAGCCAATGTGTTGAACCATTCCCGTTGCAGGAGGCGTGTGTGTTGGCGTACCAGTTGTAGAAATAAAAACAGGTGCGCCGATTGTAAGGCCAACGTAAGCAGAAGTAGATTTTCCTAAAAATAAAACCTCTACAGTAGTGGAAGTAGGTTTCGCATACGCAAGCCCAAACATACCATTTGGAATTGTGGCAGAGGAATTGTCTACAAGCTTGTCCACTGTGTTTAGTGCTGTGATATACACAAAATGCCCCACAGATACAGTCGCGGGGCAATTGAATACTTCAGTAACTCTCTGAACAACGCTTGCTGCGGGACCAGGAGGACCAGCCGGACCGACAGGCCCCATCGGACCTTGTGGACCGGGAATTCCATTGGCAGTCAGATCAGAAATCAGATTCCTAATTCGCCAGAAATTCTCCTGTGCGTAGGGATCTTCGACTTCTTTGACTAATAGATCAAGCCTCTTTAATGGTTTGCTCACGCCGGGTTTCCACCTAAGCTACTTGCCGAGAACGGAGTATGAGACTTCGACAAGAAAGCCCAGTGGATAACGTAGCCATTTAAGAGCAGAACCTCGCCTTTTGGCTTCCCTTTGATAATCCATCTGTAGAGCCCGGCGGTTGTCGGTCCTAAATTGCTTGCGTCCGAATAAGTAAGTGTTGTCGGTGTCCTTGCCGTTATCTGAAATTGCCGAGTGTAGTTATCATGCTCGAAAGCAATGTAGTAATCTACGATCTCAGTCAACCAGTTAAACGATCCTCCCAGCGTAGCAGTTTTTGTAATTGGATTTACAGTCGCAGTTCCTAATAAGTCAGAATCAACAATCTCCACTTCAGCATTTGTAAATTTTATTTGCTTGTAGTTACACCGCAAACCGCCCGCAGGAAATCTTCGCCATTCTTCGATCATGCCTTGAGAATTCCAAAGCGAAAGCGTATTTCCCCACAATGGAAGATCGTCTCCCCAAGTAATGTTGTTTTGGTAGCGAATCGGCTTTAGATCGCCTTGAACGCGGTTATTGTCGTTTGACGAGCTAATTGCAAGTGAGAGATTTGTAGTGTTGTCGGCAGAAACTAGAATTCGTGGAACCCATTTTCTAATAAACTTTGTACCAAAATCTAGGAAGCAAGATTCATAAGTGTGAGTGATAACAGTTTGCTCCCAAGACGCAGGAGCTACCGCTGTGTCAATTCTAGGATCAGTGGCGTATTCGATTCCGTGCTTTAGAACATAGCCTCTCGTATCGCCTCTATAGATATAGTTCCCAAGCCGCATTATTTGTGTCGGCTTGAAGTTTCCTGGAGTGTCTTCCCCGCCTGACATAACTGTAAAAGTACCGCCTGGTTTTTCGCCTTGAGGAAGGAACGGCAGTTTTAAATCAAGTACCCACACATGATCGGGCTCGCCTGTTCCATCGTCTTTTGAAACAGTCCAAAATACGAGCTGGTTTGCGGGATCAAAAGTGCCGACGATATTTTTCTTACGTGTTGCGCTTGAGACAAGCGTTTTATAAGTCAGATTCAAATGGTCCGAAATACTTTGGCACCTAAATCCATCTGACCAATAAAACCCTTGCTCGCCTGCCCAAAATAACCCTTGATGCGTCTGCACAATGCTCTGAGCACTAATACAGCCAGCTTTGTCGTCTATACGACGTAGAATCATTCCCCCAGAGCCATCATCGCCGTAAAAGTTATCAATACGATAAATATACTTCGTGCAAAGGACCACAGGTCTATCGAATATGCCGGAGAGTCCACGGACGGGCTGTTCAGCGTAAGCAGAAAAGCTCCGAGGAACGCTGTCAGGATCACCAGACTTACTTTGTAGAACAAGCGTCTCCTCCTCTTCAGTTCCAGTTTTGATGTTGGCCCAATAACCAAAATCATTCATCACATAAACATATTTTGCCTTTGGAGGAGTATCATTTGAAGCAACATTATCGCCCGTGTAGAGCGGCTCATTATCGACTAAATCGGAATCAGGAATATCGTCAATGTAGCTCGCAGAACCAAAAGGAACTTCGTCAGATTTGTAGTACACACTTCCAGTTGTGAGTGTTCTATAGATTTCCACAACGAAATTCGTTGTATCCCAGTTCTCAGCCGGAGTGTAGACAGTGGGAAGTGTAACTGTCGCTGTGTTTAGTGCCGTAATCGCACCACCAGTAACAACAGTAGGGTAATAATAAACAGGGCCACGATCAACATAAGTTACAGTCCCCACCATGTAGGTGTACTTGAAGCATAAAGCATACAAATATGTGGAACCAGCTCCAGGAGGATTTGAGATCGAAACTCCTGCGGGAATATCAGGAAGACCTGCATTTCTGACTTGGAAATTATTAGAGTTATCTATGAAAAGTTTCTGAGGCGAGCAGTACGCATCACTTGTGAAGAAAACGTGTTGCTGCCATTCGGCATCTACAATAACACTGGCTGAATCCCCGGCTGGCATGAATGTTCCGGCACTTGGCCCTGTGATTTGAGCCCAAGAACCCCCGCTTGCTCGATAACAGCGTTTATCTTGAAACGCGAGCAGGTTTGTTTCTTTGATTTGTGAGAGCTTATTTACACGAACAGCACCCAGAGGTAACTGGTCTTGATATACAATCGAACCCCAGCGAGTACGAGGTTTCTTATTTGTAGTGAGAAAAAAGTTCTCCATCGTTTGAGCGGCACGTTGATCTCCGTCAATGAAGTAATCAGTTATTCCAAAAGAGAAGTCTTTAACTTCAAGAGGCTGAGTTTGAATCATACTCCGAACGATACCTCGAAATCTTGTACGAAATTTGTGTAAATATAAAACTGAGTTGCACTTAGCTTTTCTTGCTTCACATGAATTATTTCTTTAGTCGTGGGATCTTTTACAGTCACATTGAAATTATCATAAGAAAGCCCGCCCGGTACAGTAACAGTGGCTCGCCAATAACCATTACCCTGATCTGCGAAACTGGCTGCGAGGATAGTCAAAGTAGAATTAGTATTAACAAGGCTAATAGCTTCGATTTTTTCGCCATCTGTTCCATCATGCTTGTGTGAGTTTGAAAGATCAATGTTGTCTTCAAGTGCGGGGAACCATGTAGAACCTAAGTCCCCTGTTTCGGGTTTTTTGTAACCATTACTTAGAATCTGCATTTGGTTTCTCCTTTAGCTCAAAATGTGGGGCATCTATAAATTTATCATTCTCTAAATTAAGATCCCCGTTGAAATCGCCTCCCCAGCGGATAGCAATTCCCATGCGATTAGCCATTCCTTGAACAAAGCCAGCAAAGTGACAAAAGAACTTTGCTTTAGTCCATTCAGGCAAGGGGAATGGAACGACATCAACAGCCATTGATGGCATTGAATTATGTTTGGAATTAGGCCATGCTGTTTTAGAGAATCCGTTTTTTACAGCGTCGTCCTGATCTTTTTGGTTTCTATGCCCACAAATCACGGAACAGTCGTAGTGCTTTACGACTTCAAGAAAAAGTCGTTGTAGATCAGGATGGCAAGTAGCTAAGTGGTCCAGAGACTTTTTGCTGAATTGTGGCATCTATACCTCTCATTTTTTCTCTGGCATTTTAAACGATAGGAGCCAATCAAGCATATAAACTAAAACTTTGTAGCCCTTACTTTGTTCCAAAGATGCAAGCCATTTGTCGTCTTGATCGTACGGAGTCCATTTCACGTAAACTTGTAAAATAGTCATCGCGGGCTTTATACAAAGTCTCACCATACCAAGTAAAACAAGCAGGCTTCCGAACATGGGATTACCTTGAATGAAATGAATTACCCAGGCTCCGACTGTATTTAAGAAAAAATCGTTTTCCATTTTACATCCTTCCATTGGCTGTTAGAAAAGCGTCAATCTTTGACACTATTGCTGATTTCTCAGCGGTTGAGAAAAAGGTTTCATCTAAAGTATTAATAAGCTCTTTTGCTTTTACTAGTGAGCCTTGCCATAGGCATCTTTCGATTTTAGCAAGAGTAGCGTCTGCTAGAACAGCGTCAAACTGTGCAGAAGAAAGCGCCTTTGCATCGTTTAGCGCGAATACATCGGCTAAAATAAGAGAGCCGAAGCTTTGTGCTTTTGCGGAATAGTTTACTAGATTTCGTGTTGCTACTTCCGCTGTTATGTCAGTCACAGTAACGGTAAATTCGTCGGGGAATTGATACCAAGTTTTTCTTAAGTCGGGATTTCCCTCAACAGGAGCCTCGCCTCGAAGTTCATTGGCTAGAGCGTTTTCTATTAACTCGCCTTCAAGCTTATCTTCGGGAAGCCATCTTGAAACTTTGCCCCAGGATTGATTTGCCCTTTCTTGTGCGATCCAGGCATCTGCAAGCTCTTGTGTTGCAAATTCTCCTACAAACTGTTTTCCGTTTTTATTATTTATGATTGAGACTTTTTTCATCTATCCCTCTGCCGTTATGGTAATATAGTTTCTATCTGCTGCCGCTTCTAAAGCCACAGAACCTCCGGTGACTTGGTTTACTCTTACATCAATGTATTCGCCCGCATTTAACTCAACGACATCGTTTATAGGATACGAATAAACGTCCCCCTCTGATGTAAATTGACTGTAAATAACTCCGTTTTTAAATATCTTGATTCTATAAATAAGAGCTGTGTTTAATGTAGACCACCCTATTAATGCACTGACTTTATAAAAGTCATGTCTCTGAGCGATAAACTTCCAACTTGCGCCTGTCGTTACAGTTCCATGAGTATCAAAAGTTTTCGTACCAAAATCGACTATGGTATCAGTAGCGTTTGGAATAGATTGTCCTGCCGCTGTAGAGTATCTGGCTGTGATAGTTTCACTCGCTTGTATTTGCGCAGGCCCGCTAATCTTTTTCAACCAGAAATAGTTATTTGACGGAGAGCCGCTGCCAGTGACAGGTGAGTCATCATTGTAGGCTCTCATGTCTATAATATCGCCAGCTTTTAGCCCTGGGAGTAAAGTAGTCCCATTGGCGACTTTGGTACACGACGATGTGGTCATTGACCTAATGTAGGCCACGTTATCGACATTAACGCCGTTTTTAAACACTCCTACTGCGCTTGATCTATTTGCCGTTCCCGAGGCAAACGCCGCAGTTTCAAACATTACACCGACCAAATAATCGCCTGGCACTTGAATTACGTATTTGTCGGTATTGCCTCCGGCCTGCCAACCGCCATGAGTGTCTACGGTCGCCGTCGAGTTATAATCAACTAAGGTGTAAACCCCGTTACCAAAAGCATACGCCTGGGATGATGCCACTTTAAAATCAACGGCCCTCGTATTGGCGTCATTGGACATTTGAGAAGAGGCTTCCCAGCCGCTAACTATCCAGCTTGCTTCAAAGTAAATAAAATCGCCTGCGGCCCAAGTGAATGGTGCTGACCCTGTTACGTTATCCACAATTCCATAAGTTCCGCCAACGGCCTCGGAATAAATTCGGATATTTGTAGCACTCGTTAGTTGAACTACACCGTTATAGTCTTGTGTGCCAGTGTCAGCCAAATGCGCTCTACCAATAAATGAAATTAATGATTGTGAAACGGCCTGATATTTTGCTGGAACAGTAATATCGAAAGTAGCACCGCCAAAAGCTCCGGTAGCCGAACATTTACCAGTAACAAAAATTCTATCTCCAACGCGAGTTAATTCAACTGAGGTCGTACAATTACCCTCAGAATCAGCCCAAGTCTCGGTACCTAGATCAAATATATTTGGGCCGTACAGCTTTGCCTGCGGTCCCACGCTGAAAGAATCTAGCTTCACAGCCGGAGTTCCCGCAACTGCTTGGTGAAGAACTAAACGGTACGAGGTAGAATTATAAGATGTCTGAAATTCAAATCCAAATTTTTCGATAATTCCAGAATTTAATAATTTAAACGGAGCGGGCTGGATGAACACAGCATTTGTAACGTCGTAGATGTAGGCGTGGATATTATCGGCGTATGTTCCAGATACTATGCTGTACGAAAGTGACCCCTGAAGGACCTTTCCCTTGTCCTCGTTATCAATGGTAAACGGGATGTAAATTTGTTCTCCCAATGCGCCGAGCGTCCACAAGAAACTGGCTGTGCCTCGGTGGGGAGCCGTGCCAGTTGTTGCAAAGGTTCCAGTAATGCCTGAAGTGACAAAGCCGTTATCGGGGACAGCATTTGCCGAAGTGTTTTTAGAAATCACCCAAGTTCCAACGCCTGTGTCGCCACTCGGGAACGTGATGTAATTTATTCCACCGCCGCCGCCAGCGCCAAGCTCTGTCTCAACACCTGCGGAAGTTTGGTTGTACCATTTGCCGTCCGATTTTGGATAAAGTTTATTGAATCCTGAACTGGGAGCAGAAGGAGTCGCGATTTGAGTTCCAATAATTGAAGCGAGCATGGTCGGATCAGTAAGGCTTTTTCCCGACATACTTTGCGTAGAACTTCCGTCGATTAAAACTTTCTCTACTCCGGCAGAGTTTAAGAAATACATCATATTATCAGCTTTTGGATAAAGCTTATTGAATCCGGCAGAAGGATTTGCTGGAGTCGCGATTTGTGTTCCTAGAATTGCTCCGGTGATCGTTGGATCTGCAAGAGTTTTTGTAGAAAGAGACTGTGAAGAGTTTAAGTCTACATACTCACGAATAACTGTTCCGTCATAGACTTTCATCTTTGTCGTGTCAGTTCTAAACCAAGCTCGGCCTGTAATTAAGCCAGTTCCCGTGGGATCTGCGCCCAGAAGTTCAAGCTGTGCTTTTTCAAGTTGACTAAAAATCTTCATAGTTTCTCCCCTATTCTACACCAAGTAATCTATACGAGCCAGCAGCGAGTGGTACATTCACTTCAATACGGACGTTACTGGCTGAAGTTGCTTTAATGGTAACAAACATTATCTCAAAGTCATTAGCGTTATCCCGTAACTGCCACATGGCATTTCTGGCATCTGTAATCTCTGCACTTACGTTTATGTCTTTAGTCGTGTCAGTACCATTCCATACAGTATCAGATACCCACTTCGATACACCTAGAACTTTAAAACTTGTTCCAACATCAACGTACGCTTTATTTACATCTGTCGCGAAGACGACCCGCCCGATATTTTGCGCCGATGCTGCTGGAAGTGTTGCAAACGTATAGTTTTCCAGCCTCGCACCTTTGAGTTCCCCCTTCGTGTAGAGGTCTTTGAAGTAGTGGGTCGCATCTCCGAGATCAGTTCCACTCCAGCCCCCGGAGTAAGAAGCATTAGTAAAAGGAAGGAAATCATCTTTAGTGAAAACATCGCCCTTGGTTGCATGAGACGTACTCTCCAGAATTAAATTTTCACTGGCTGCTGTGCCGCCTTGAATTGTCTGGCCTCCGGCTCGGCCCGCAAGCATTACAAACTGCGTATGTCCTGCATCACCCGTTGTAAGACCGGAAATAGTATTGTGAGTAACTTCAGAATCAGGAACAGAAGCCAACCATACCATATTAACGGCATCAAAAAATAAAGCATCACCAGTCTGGGCGGGTATGGTCTGCGCAAGATCACGCCAAATACCTGATCTAAAAGCAAGAAGAGTAGAATTAGCAATGCTATTCGTTCCATCTCCAATTGAACCACCTATAAAAAGATCATTAAATCTAAGCAGAGTAGTGCCAAGGTCATAGAGATTATCAGCAGTCGGTCTGAGCAAGCTTGATACAGTAATAATACCAGTGCCATTTGGACTAAAATTGATATTACCATTAACGTCCGTACTTGTAAGACTATTGCCATCAAGTCGTAAATTATCTGCATTTAATTGTCCTGTGATCGTCACAGTTCCAGTGACAGTTTGATCTAAGGTCTGAAGAGTTTTCTGAACGTCAACAATCCCAGTGCCATTTGGAAGTAAAATTATATTTCCATTTACATTCGTACTAGAAATTGTATTCCCATCAAGAAGTAAATTATCAATCGCAAGCTGGCCGCCTGTAATTACTCCAGTTGTTGTGAGATTTTCATTGTCGAAAGAAATTGTACCAGTGCTCGAAGTAATGCGAGCAACGCCACCAAAATCAGGATCAAATATAATGGTCTGCGCATTATCGGTTAGAGTGGTGACTCCGGCTCCCAAAGTACCAGTCGTACTAAGATTGGTCGCACCGAAAGAAACCGCTCCCGTCGTGTCTGTGTAACTACCAGGAACCAGAGTCACCGAATTTGGACCATTGTCAGCGACTAGCGAAGTTCCGGTGATCGTGCCACCATCTATATTCCCAGTAGTCGTGAGATTCTCGTTTCCAAAAGAAATCGCGCCCGATGAATCTGTAATCGAGCCGCTTGCAAGTGTGAGTGTTCCTATAATAGAAGAAGTTTCTACGTAAGAGTTTCTCCAGCGTTCCGTGTTGGTGCCAAGATCCCAGGTATTGTGGGCAGCGGGCCTGAAATGGTCGTCCGATTGGACATAGCCCGTGTGCGGTCCAACGCCGTCACCTGAATTCGCTCTTAGTGTTAAATTGCTACTTGCTGTTTTTCCGCCGTAAACAGTTTGTCCGGCAAAAACGCCAGCGACAACTGCACCAGCAGAATCGAGATCATCATAACCTTGTCGGAAAACATATAAATCCTGCGTTCTAGTTTGGAAAGCAGCAAGAACAGAATCAATGCCCCAGTCCATGTCGTAAATCTTATGCCATGTCGCTGTTCCTTCACCTTCACGCTGTTCCCAGCGATAAGCGGCGGCTTTTCCATCACCATCATCAAGTACAACGCGATAATCGTTAAGTGTGTTACCCAGAGCGGGAAGTGCTGCCACATTCGCAACTGCGGGCTTGGTGTTTGGGTAGAGCACAGCGAGCAGCCAATTCATTGCTTGCTCGACGTTTGTTACACCAGGAAGCGCGGGATTCACATAAGAAAATTCTGCGAGAGTATGCTTATAAGGATGTTGCCCCGGATTCCAAATTGAAAATCTATGTTTCTCGAAAATTCCCATTAGATATTTCCATCCCCGTCAGGATCGTAGCTCACAGCGGGATCAAAACTAAACCCAGTATCCCAAATAGCTTTCCATAAATAAACCCGCTCTTGATATTTATAGATTTGAGTGGAAGTTGGGTTACGATAAACGTATTCAGTTACAATACAAGGATCGCCGTCGTTGGCTTTAATGTCGGCGCTAAAAACAAATTGTGCTCTGCCTGCGGCATCGTAAACAGTGTGTTGTTTGACCTGGCCTTTTTCATGTGACTTTAAAAGCTCAGTTACAGTTTTTGCTTTATGACTGTCGTTTGGTACTGACATCTTATGCCTCCAAGCCTAACTAGAGGAGAGAGGAGAGTCCCCTCCCTCCGTACTTAGGCTTAGTAGCTGATACCGTAAATGATACCGTTATGGCCTGGTTTGTTGATTTCCAACTCACCAAACAAACAAGTATCAACGATATACTGGTAGCCTGTAGTATTACGAATCTCGAAATACTCAAGTCCTTCAGGAGATTTTCTCTTCTTAAAGAACCCGTTCGAGCGGAATACCATAGACTTCATATCAAGCATTGCGATAACGTCGTCATCCCACTCTTGAATACCAACGATCTTCAATTTTCCCTTTACAGAGTTAATTGTGATCTCGTCCCAGCCGTACAAACTAGCTTTTTTGTCTTCGACAGAAATTTGCCAGTTTGCATTTCCGTTTGATTTGTTCTCGATAAGCTTCAACACAGAACCGAAGTTCTTGTAGCTCATCACAAAGCGATCTGCTCTGCCTTTTGCTTTTTTGCGAACTTCAGTGTACGCATCAAACAACTTATCTAAGATGTTTGCCGCAGTAATTGAAGCTCCGTTCACGTTCACAGCTTGAAGGAATGGATACGCAAGCTTACTTTGTCCGTGCACAGTTGCAGACCCGCCGTTTGCAGCAGATAACAACACATCACGAATAGAAGTAAACGATACAGTGTCCGCTCCGTCTGTGTAACATTTTGCGTTCTGACCTGTGGTGTAGGCAGAAACGTCAGCAGCCGCGCCACCGCGAGATGCTGATAATGTTACAGCGCCGTTAAACAATGTACCACCATTTACGTCAATTGCGATCACATAGTAAGTTCCCGCAGCGGTGTTGCCGTCCACAAGAATTACTTTTTGATCCAACACGAAACGATCTACACGATCAACTTCGATCACACCGCCAACTGTACCGCTCACAGTAAGTTTTGCGAAGTGTGGGCCTGTACCCATTTGAACCGATGCAACCATTTTCGCATATTCCATAAAATCGTCGATTGCATCTGGCAAGATTTTTAGGAATGAATCTTCTACGACTCGACCACTGTGATCCATAATATCACGATGGTTGAAGATCATGGAGCCCCACATCTCCTTATAGTCGTCGATACTTCCACGGATATATTTATCCTCAGAAATATCAGTTGCCCCTGTCAAACCACCCATTTTAATGGAGCTTGCTCCAGCGGCTTTGAAGGGGACGATGATTTTTCCACCCTTCCAGCTATCGTCTTTTTCGATAGTTGAAAGAATGTAGTCACGTTTAAGTAACTCTTCTTTTAACAGTTTGTTTGGCAAATACTCATTGAGCATTGCCTGAAAGGTCCTGGTTGTACTCATAATTTCTTACTCCTCGTAAGGTTTTAAGCGTTTTGTTGAATTCGTTGTTGTCTAATCTTTTTCAGATCATCAATCGAAGTCGGTACTTTTTGTACCGGGGATTTCGTCGATGAACCCGCGAAAGAAGAGATAACTGGCTTTTTCTTCTGCTCTACATCCTGGCCTGGAGTAGAATTTGTGGAGGTAGCTTCAGTGCTTTGCGGTGCAGAAGGAGCTTGAACCCCTACGAGTGATAAAACTTCTTCGACTAGCTGGCTTGCCGGAGGAGAAATTTTGTGGACAGCCTCGTAATACTGTCCTCGCCTAATGACTTCGGCCTTAAATGCTCCGGGCTTTCCAGCCTTCGCATCAAATGCCGCAATTATCGGAGCCGAATTAGGCGCGGCTAGTGCCTGATTTAGCTCCATTGTCGCTTGCTGCGTGACCAAATCCGCCATTTGCTTTTGGAGAGTTTGGTTTTGCTGCGTCTGAGTCTCGTACTCAACCTGCATTTTTCTTTGCTGGTCGATTGCTGCCCGCTGTTCGGCAGGTAGCTCCTGATACTTTAACTCTTCTATAGCGTACTGAATAATTTTCTCTTTTGGTATATTTAAAAGTTGAAAAAACGTACTAAAGTCGCCTTTTCTGGCATACGAGCCGATGACTTGAAGGTTTTGCTCGACTTGAGTATATTTGGTTTGGTAATCTTTAAGCTGCTCCTTCAAAGTCTGACGATCCGCCTTAACATCCTCTAAACCATACGCCTTTTCATATAATTCTCGGACTTTTGCCTCGGCAATTTTGTCCTTAACGATAGGTTTAAAGAGATCCTCGATCTCGTGCTCTTTATCTTTTACCTTAAATTTGAAATTAGGACTCCAGGCCGGGGGAGGAGTCGCCGAAGAGTCAGTAGTGACTGCTTCTTTCGTTTTTCCATCTCCCATTTTACCTACTGGTGTCTGCTCGGTGCTTTGGGCAGACACCTCTTTTTCTGTCGTCTCGGTCTGAGTCGTTTCTTCCGCAGAAGTGTCGGTCGTTTCTGTCGTCTCGGTGTTTTCAGTTTGCTCGGTCATCGGTGCTCTCCTTTGCCCATTTCATCGGGCGGTTTGTTACATATTCGGTGCGGGGTTTATTCCCGGCAAGTGATCGGTCATAACTTGATCCCCTTGGCCTTGTGGTAACTGCGCGGGTTGGTGTGTTCGCGCTATAACTCCAGGATTTGTGTCGTCAATAGTTTGTAAAGCTGATCCTTGTGCTTCAAGTTTTTGGATCAACCAGTTCAAAGACTCATAAGGCAAACGCACTTGCCTTGTACCGGAAGCAGAACTCGGATCTTTTACCTGCATCGAGCAAGTGATAAGCGAGCCTCCTGTGGGTATAAACCCATCTTTTGCGGCTTGAATAGCTCGCTCTTTTTTCATCTGCTCCATTTCGTGAACTTGCAGATATTCGTCATAGGCTTGCTGTACTTGCTGTGGTAACAACCTAAAATCAGCTTGCTTCATTCGATGAGTGACAGACTCAATATAAATCTGATTGTCAGCAAATGGAGAAATGAACGGCTGCTCCCCTCTCTCCATCGCAAGCATATCGTTCTCAACATTATCGTAATCACTACTCATCGTCTTAAACAACATTTTATTGTTCAAAAACGGCATCTCTTTAACGATAAGCCCGATTTGTTTTGGCCCAAGCTGTGCACCCACATACTGAAGTACATGGTTTAAAGCGATCTGCTTGCCAAGCTTCGTGTCCACAGCTTCACTTTGCTCATCAATTTTAATTTTGTAACAAAGAGGAGAAGTAACTCGGAATTCTGCAATGTTGATCGCCTCTGATTTACCAACAGCTTGAATAAACGTGTCGTCTGATAAGTAATGGCGACAAAGATCCAAGTACAGCATACAGAACTTTTTCATAAAGTTCTCAATCTTCTCTGTATATCTTGCAAATTTTTGCTGTTGGGAAGCGGATCTAAATAATAGAGTGTATGGATCTATTTGTCCTGACTCATTCTCCATGTTGATCTCTTCGATCATACAAGCTGAGTACATTTCCTGAATTTGTGACTCGATATATGGTAAAAACTGACCGCCATCGCGTCCTGGTAAAATTTGTGGAGCGATACCTTGGTACGTGATACCGCGAACACCGGGCAAGAGAGCGCCGGGAGCGAGCTTCGTGCCGCCTTGATAAATAATTTTATCATCGCCTACTGTAATCTGGTGAGTTGCTGCCTGAGAAGCTGCGCGATTGATTTCTGCTTGAAAGGGACGGGCTACTTTTATCACAGAGAAACCTCTGGGATTTGTCGCGTAAGTATCAAACCCTTCCCAAATTATTGGATATAAACCAAACGGCAACTCTTGTTCTTCTAAAATCCCGCGCTCTGTAAAAATATAATAATATCCGTTCGGGTAAAGCTGACACGGACGAAAGAAAGTATATTTTAGTAGAACTTGGCGATGCTCGTTTCGATATTCTTTTTTATTCGTATCAAATACTACAAATTCTTGCGGATCGCCTTCACCGATAATCTTTAATTTCTCAGGATCATTCCCATACGACGCTTCAAGTTCTGCTTTGTCCACCATTTCGCGAATCGTGTGATATGGTGAGCCTTCCATAGAATTTGCGCTTGGAGCACGAAGAAGATTAAACCCAGGAATGTTCTTAAACTGAAAACCGCCTGTTTTTATCGGCTTTGATTTGTCTTCTTGTGGCTGCCCCGTCATCGGATCAAGAACTGGCATCCCCATTTCATCGACCATCGGCTCAAAACCAGTTGTCTCTCCAATGTGCGGATCAAAATACATGAAACAACACGTTTCGCCGATTTCCACAAAGTTATGAACAAAACTTTTGAAAAGCTCTTTGAAATTATATTTGCGCTTTCCGTCTTCCCAAACCGCTTTATTTAATTCAGCAGATTTTCGATCTTGCATCTCAAGATCGTTTTGCGGTGAAACAGTGACTCCGGGAGCTTTTGAAAGAATCGAGTTTATATAGTGACGGGTAACTTTATGAATATGATTTTTTGTGATCCGAAGCTTTTGATTTTCATTTATGCGCTGAGAATTTCGGACGCGATTAAAAAATGTATCGGCTTTTTTAGAGTAATGATTCCCGGAAACGAGCAGGAGGTTTGAGCGCATTTCCGCGAATATCTCTTGATCCGCGCCTTCGGCCTCTTCGTACATCCGGTTTAGTTCGGCAATGTTATGCTTCTTCAAGGCGCTGACTCTCTAAACTTTTTGCGATTCGATTGCGTTCGTGCCCGTAAGGGTCGTCAATCAAAAGTTGGGCTTCCTCTGCATCTCTTAAAGCTTGTTCATTCATAAGTTCCGCGTTCTCTTTGGATTTTGAATCGTACACCACTGTTTCGTGGTCCTCGACCGGGCCTGGTGCGACGGCATCCTCATTTCGGCGAGAATGGAACTTGAGGGTTAAGTCCTTGTAAGAAAAATCGGCAACGCCTGATTCCTTACACTCTTTTATTATTCGGCAAATATCTTCAGCACTCAAGCTAATTTTCGCCATATTCTTTGTTCCAGTGGTCGAATTCTTCGTCAAGTTCCCCCCAGCCCGTACTTTCTTCTGGTCTGTCGGCATAGATTCCTCGTCTTTCTTGGATCTGTATTGCTTGCAATTCCTTCTCTGTAAGTGGTGCCGGAGGTCCGTTTAAAGCAAGCTCTTTTGCCTTGATCTGTTCGTTGATCGCCTCAAAGTCCCACGGGATCATGGTACTAATGTAACGCAAAGTGTCGGCAAGGTCGTCATCGTACTTATTATTGGACCTTTGATTTGCTTGCATCATGTGCATGAGTTCACTTGCGAGCTTGGAGAGTTCGGGATCATCGTCAAAAATATCGAGCATCTCGTGCTTGAAAAGTGTGTTGACGATGTGTTCGCCTAGATCACGCGACTTATCAGCTTTCGTAAACGAGCACCCATTTCTCTCAGCGATTGTCCCAAAGTCTTTCGAGGCAGGATCGTAGACTTGTTGGGTAATTGTGAGCCCAGCCCGCAAATCAAGATATTTGTTGAATACATCTCCAGCGGTAGTTTCGATATTATCGCCACGCCATCCTCTAAATACGGCTCCTTTTTTATAATCAGGCCGAACGGCAACGAACAAGATTCCCGCTGGGTGCCCTGATCCCCCTGATCCATAATCGACTCCCCCGTAAATGTGCCAGCCCGCAATCGAGTAACGGGCGACCATGTTTCTCTCATACTCAAACGCGTAGTAAGTTCTACCTTCTTCAGTGACAAATTTCCCATAAACCCGGCGCTGCACTTCCGTCTCACTCTTACACTTGGCGATAATCTCCTTGATACTTTCTTCCGTAAACGCGCCAGGCGAGCCGTCTTCGTAAAACAAGCAGTCGTACATCGAGACTTCCATCTTAAGAGCATTGGGAAGAATTTTATTCGATTCAATCGCTTGCTTCCAAAATAATTGGTTCAGTGTTGGTGTAAATGCCGAGTTAAATATCCCATTCGTCCTGACCATTCGGAACATGATCTCATCATAAAACGCAAGCGGCATTTCTTCGTCACAGTACACTTCATGGACCGAGCCTGCTTGTACGTTTGCCACTTTCTTCGTGTACGTCTGAAAAAATACGTGAACGCCCG
>CAZCFY010000027.1:35317-36820 GCA_964498095.1 uncultured Bdellovibrionales bacterium
GCTTGTACGTTTGCCACTTTCTTCGTGTACGTCTGAAAAAATACGTGAACGCCCGAATTAAACTTTATGAAATTGGGCTTCGATTTATCCTTATCAACCTTCCACCCGTAGGTTTGGTCAAACTCCATCGAGCCTCGTGGCAACCACTCACTCCACTTAGTGAGCCATTCCTTCTCCAGCGTCAGCGCGTCCGGGTAAAAATACCAAAACATTCCGGGCTTAACCTTTTTACCCCACATCATTTCCCAGCGTTTCGGATCAGTCGCATTTTTAATACACCTACGAATGAGAGTAGAAGATTTGGAAATCTGATTGGCAGCAGAGAGTAAGTTCACGCGATTCGTGGAATCGTGCATCCTACGAGCCCAATTGTAAAATTTTCTCCCGTACAAATGCGGAAGCTCGGCTTCAGTCTCCGCTTTCTGTTTCGTCAACGCTAGCTGTTTCTTCTTCAAGATTAGTAGCTGTTGCTTCGACAAATTCTCTTGCGTCACTCTCTACACCTTTCGATTCGGGGAACGTGTCGTTAAATAAAAATTCCTCATCGGGCTGCTTTTCTGGAGTAGCGAGCTGTCTGATTTCTTTTTCCACCGCTTTTAGCTCGGCATCAATATCCTCAATCTTCTTAGGTGGCTCGTAATTCAAATTCACGTTCACTGATTTTTGCTCAAGCTGGACTTTTTGTACTACTGAACCTTTTACGCGATTGTCCACTAACATCACGATACGGACGATCTCTGCAACGAGCTTCGAGTTGACTACTCCCTTTTCATTGGTGATCGGCATTTGCAGGATTTCCTCGAACCTACGAAGCCCAAGCTGTAAAAGAGACTTCATCTGAAGCATATACTCAGGCGGTGGGTGCATCATATACGCGAAACGAGCGGGATTATCGACAAAGTGTTTGTAGAAATACTCTCTCACACAAACGCGAGGATAAATTGCTTCGATACGCATACGCTGATTGTTGTCAGAAGCGACGAAGTATTCCTCCCAAAATGAAACACGAAGCTGCTCGTCCATGGAATTCGCTTTTATCTTTTTCCGAAGTGTATCGGCTGACATTCCTAAGAGATGTCCGGGAATGTTCATCGCGGCTTTCTTGAGACGGGGAGTGAGAAGATTGACAACGCAATTCGGGTTGCCTTGCTCCCAAAACACGATCTCCTTGCGACTGGTATCGAGCTGATATTTTTCGGCTGGGATGACGCCAAAGGAAGGCGATTTCTGAGGTTCGGTGCTCATATAAACGAGCTTGGCTCCGTTGTGTCGTTTTGTCCATTTTTTTATTATTTTTTGAATCGGGGTGCGGAAGGCTTAACTTAGAGCCACGCCGTCCCCCCACCCCCCGGTTGTAAAAATTACAAAATAAAAAGCTGAATTGTTGCGCGATGTTAGGCCAAGTCGCATATAGACGAGCCCAAGCTGCGCGAACTACAAAGCGCGGCACAAGTTACCATCAAGGCCGATACCTATTTCAGCTTTCAATTATACTATGAACTA
>CAZCFY010000028.1:0-36291 GCA_964498095.1 uncultured Bdellovibrionales bacterium
TTCGTTGCAATTTTAAATCGATGCATTTCTCATCTGGCACAGATTAGGAAATTCTGGAACATTGTTTGCTAAACATCAGGCTGAAAATGACTTTTTGCTTAATGGACAATTAGGAGCCTTTATGAAAACTTTTGCTGCCTTTTTTCGGCCACTGTCAATTGTATTGTCAGGGTTTTGTTTGTTACTTTCCCAAATCACCTTGGGCGCCTCATCCCAAATTTGCCCAAAGCTATTCGAGCCGGTGATTACCGTAGGCGGCTTTATTTCGTTAGGCGCTCCAGCTTATGCGCAAATCATTTTCGCCAAGGAGAACGATAGTTCTCCCGATCAATTAAAACTCTCGAAGCTTATTGGTGCCTCGTTAGTAATTAGTGTCGGCGGCAAACAGATGCGCGGACAAATTATGGAGGTTGGCAAGGAATGGGGTTCTGACTACGTGCTTTTTCGACCCTATCGCGGAGAGCATAAAACAATTAACCGCAAAGAAATAGACTACATCGGAAAAGAGGTTCGCTCTCATTTACCATTGGATGTTCTCGGTATCTCGCAAGTTAGTAATTTTTTGGAAATTGGCATTGCGCGAGAAGTTCCACTGAAATTAAAAGACGGGAAGGAATATTTTATTGAAAATATGCTGATCACAGGCGATATGGTCACAAAAGTGAAAATCCGTAACGCAAAAAGTGGCCGCACGAAAATAGTCGATATCGCTGATTTAGCGGGTGTTAGCCTAGAACCGCAAACTGTTTTAAATATTTTCCGCGGCAAGACGGTTACGATTTATTCTGAACGGGAAGATATTTATAACGCGGAAATTACAGGTTTTGACGAAAGCATCCATGGAACGGAGCTCTTGGTGAAATCAGACGGACGTTTCAACTACCGGGTTCCTTTGGAAACGATTAAGAAAATTGTCGGTCAAGATGGCTTTGATAAGCTGGATTCCTGGGAAAAATTAACTTTCAATTGGCTAGAAAGGTCACTCAAAAAGGCCGACGGAAGATTACCTGTCTTAGTCCTCCAAAATAAGACCGGCAAGTACGAAAAAATAACCTTTACTGGCTTTAATGTAACTGCCAAAAGTGTAAATTTGAATTATGAACAAGCGGATATATTTGGTGACACGCATCCAAAGAGTGATTCACTACATTTTATGTTAGCGGATAGCTCTCTAAAATTTGGCGACACCATGCCGGCACTTGAGAGTATTGATCCGGTACTTGGAGAACGTTTTATTAAAATCGACAGGATTTCTCTGAAAAAAGGTCAGGAGATTAGGTTAACGGTTCGCGATGCGAAGAGTAATAAGCCCATGCCCCGAATTGTAAAACGAGTAGAAATCCAGCGCGATATGCAGGGACAAATCGAACGCGATGCTTGGGGAGAACCCTCTGTCTTGGTTATTGAGAAAGATGGAACGACGAAAATCTATCCTTTAAGTGACATAAAAGATGTGAATGTGTTGGCAGATCTGGCACTTGAAAGTACTGATCCGGTACTTGGAGAACGTCTTATTAAAATCGACAGAATTTCTAAGATAAAAAGCGACGAGCTAACGTTAACGGTTCACGATGCGAAGAGTAATAAGCCCATGCACCGAATTGTAAAACGTGTAGAAATCCGGCGCGATATGAAGGGTCAAATCAAACGCGATGCATCGGGAGATCCATCTGTCTTGGTTATTGAGAAAGATGGAGCGACGAAAATCTATCCCTTAAGAGACATACTAGATGTGAAAGTGTGGGCAGATTATGAGCCACGGGCAGTACCTAAAAAGTAGTAAAGTGGGTTTCGCGATTGCGAAAACTGTGTGGGCGCTCTCGCGCCCAAAGGCAATTGATTTTCTTGACACTGCAAAGGTAACTCTGATCTTGATCTAGATTTCTTTCTTAATCGCCGCCAAAGCCCGAGCTTTACTTGCGGCGCCGGTGGTATAAATTTAGGCGCTCTTCGAAAAAGCGGTTCGGGAGCCGGGTAATGCGTCCTGTTCTTGGCGCTCCTCAATAAACACTAAAGTAGCTTTCCTTAAATTTCTTAAACGCTTTTATAGCCTCAGTATATAACTCGACGACCTCTTTCCCTTCGGACAAAAGCAGTTCGCGTGAAGTAATTCTATTTATCCAGACATCCTTGGATGCGAGACGCTCGAACTCATCGCGAGGCACAGAACTTGTCACGCGGTCTTTTTTATTTAAATAAGTTTCATAATAAAACTGATACCGCTTTTTATCGTCAGGGCGGCTGATGTCCTGTGTACACACATAATTAGTCAGTGCTTTCAGTTTTACTAAGCTTCCTAATAACAGACCTGTATCATAAGGTTTCATCATCATAACATGCGGCGAATATATATTTTGGTGATAGAGGTCACGATACATAAACCCAAAGAATTCATAACCTGCGCATGCGCCGTTGAAGTTATTGTTGGTTTGGGTGTGAGTGCTGTACCATTGGCGAAGCGACCGCAAGAAACTTGCGAGTTTGTTTTCCGTCTCATCGCTCTTGGCAATGACTTGGGTTACCGGCAGGAAAACCAAATTCTTCTCGAGCATCTGGTCTTGTAGAAACTTTGCTTCCGCCTCTGTCGTGTTTAGAATGTGGCTTACCTCATGAGCGATGAGGGCCGCGATATGATTACGAAAGATGTCCCGAGTAAGTTTGCGTTGAAGATTATAGATGCTGATACAAATAGAGCCGGATTTCTTCCCGTTAATACTTCCATCTTTAGGACTTCCTTCGTTATCCAAGCAAGCGCCGTCAGTGCGTGTCTCAATTTGCAAATCATCGAGAACATCAAAAATAGTCTTTTCGCCGTCAAAAAGTTTTGTGCCAACGGAGCATTGGATGTCGGGGTATTTCAAACACCACTTTTTTCGTTCTTCGTGAGTAAGGTGTCTGCGGCTAAACCATGCTGTGACAACAAACTTAGAATATTTAACTTGATTGATGAGGTCTTTGACTTGCACTTGCTCGGCGGGCTTTAGATCGCCACCGCCACCTGTAGTGGTGCCTTGTGCGGCTTTGTCTGTGGGTTTGATAGGAACAGAGTCGCCGCCTCTGCAGCCACCCAACAACAAAATAAAAACTAAACAAAATTTACTCATTAAAAATCCCAATCGCTTTTTCAGCTCTTTATAATACGCTTTTTGGTGCGGATTCGATAGATAGCGTGTATTAATTTTAGAAGCACTTCTTATTTGCTAAATTCTATTGAAATCATTTTATCTTTTGGTAAAATAACGCCATGAAGGTCAATATTTTCGAGTACTTAGACTATCGCAAGTTCATCGATGACATCATCAAGTCACGGCCATCAAAGGGTTACGGTGAGCGCAAGAAATTGGCCGAAGCTCTTGGCTGTCAAATGGCCTTCATTACCCATGTTTTAAACACCGAAAAAGATTTTAACCATGAACAAATTCTAAAAGTGGCGACATATTTTGCCCTTAGTGAGTCGGAGCGGGAGTATTTAATTGATCTCCTTTCCTATAACCGCGCCGGCACCAAGGACTTGAAGGAACTTTATCGTCAGCGCCTTAGAGAAAAGCAGGACAAGCAATTAGATTTAAAAAACCGCTTTCGCGAAACAAGTAGTTTGAGCTTAGAGGATCAAGCCAAATATTATTCCCATTGGATTTTTGGCGCGGTTCATGTCGCCTCGTCAATTCCCGGTTTGCAGTCGGTAGGGGCAATGGCGAAATACTTTAATATGCAGGAGTCCGATATTTTACCCGTTGTAGAATTTCTCTCTGAACGGGGAGTCGTTGTTCTTGAAGGGGGCCAGGTCCGCGTCGGCAATACACGTCTTTATGTGGGCAAAGATTCACCCTTGGCAAATCAGCATCATTCTATTTGGCGATTAAAAGCTCTTCATGACCTAAATCTCATGGATGCTCAGGACTTTCATTTTTCTCTTTGCTTTTCCGCCTCTAAAAAGGATTGGCCAGTGATCCGTGAAAAACTGGTGAGCGCCATCGATGATTGTCTAAAAACAATCCGTCCCTCTAAAGAAGAGAAGATGGGCCTTCTCTGCGTTGACTTCCAAAAGGTTTAAAGCCTTTGATTTGAAAAAAAATCAGTACGACAAAAGTTTTCTTTCGCATATCGGATCTGGTTCAGATACTTGATTCGACTTGCTTTCGCACCGTCGATTTACCAATCGATAAATTTAGTTCACCAAACTTTAGCAAAAAAGAAGTGTTTCCAAGAATCAAAGCATTTAGTTTTCAGCCAACATTTTAAAAAATGTAGGAGGAAACATGAATTATAAATTACTTACCATCTCTTTGGTCTTCGCTTTAAGCGAAAGTTCTTTAGCGATCCCCCTGTTGCGGGAATCACGAACAAATTCTATTGATGATTTGGCCACGATTTATCCAGATCATCAAAATTCGAGTCAATTTTATTACTTACCCAATAAAGGGGGCGTTGCTAAAAACGAGGAGGGGCTTCCTCTCTTTGGACTTGTTATTCGAAATAAAAGCGATGTAAGTCAAAGCTTTGGTTATCTCAGTTTTACCCTCGAAGCCTCGATGACAGAAAAGTTGAGGGGCCAGTTGCGCGAACTTAAGTCAAAAAATCCCAACGCCAAGTTTACGGTGGTGCCCTTTGGTAAATCAATTTTGACAATTGGTAATACGCACGAAATTAATCGCAGCGCTCAATTAAATCCAGCGGCTCAGGCCATGATACCGGAGCCCGGCAAGCCGCTGCCGGAAAACTTTGGTCAGGCAAAGGAAAAAGGTTTTTCACGGATTTATGAGAGTCTCAATTTGCCGCCGAGTGCTGGGGTTGCCGAAACTCAGTTGGGCGTGGATGCCGTGCTAACTTCGGACGGTGCCGCCATGTTTTATGCGGCTATATCAAACCCTCAGCAAATGAATATGCATTTGTGCTTTCAGGTTTATGGAGCGCTCCCCACTATGCACGCCAAAATTACCATGAACTATCAGAAAATTTATGACTATTTCGCGGCGTCCGCGAGAGGGGGTTGGCTGTGGTTTGGCTGGACACTGGCTCATGTCGTTGAAAAGTTGGTGGAAGACAGAGTCATTCAAATCGAAATCATAGGTGGAGATGCTGTGATAGACGACTACGTCCGTATGATTGCGCAAGACCTCGCCAAGACTTATTTAGTTGAAAAAATAGCAAATGGTCCGGCGGCGTCCTATACCCCGATGAATTTAATTACCTTTGGCTTTAACAGTGCCCATAAAGAACAGCGAAGCACTGTAACCTGGGAATTTAAGAAGCAACAATTTATTAACGACGATCGCTGCGTGAGCGTGCCATTAGCGGGCCTTGCTCCTTATAAAGATCGCATCGTCCAAATTACAAATGAATAGGAGAAACCCATGAGAACGCCATTTACTTTATTAATATTAATTTTTGTTAGCAACGCCTTCGCCCAAATTCAAATGGAGGAGGGCGAGTTAGCGGGGATCAAATACCAAGTGGAAACCACGGAGCGGAATGTTTATTTAACCTTACCGTATAAAGTCAGGGTGAATGTGTCACGTAACGACAAATTTTGGTCAAAAAAATACTATGCTATTGTTTCCGGAAGTATCGATACGGAAGCTCCAGAAATTGAACAGGTACGTAAAAAGTATCCAGGCTATGATATCAAAGTATTGTCTCCGCAAAGGTTTCAAAAAGTGGACATAGATTTTGGCGTGAGTCTGAAGGAAAAAGTTGTCTTACAGACCCCGCCTCTAAATGCTGAGAATTTTATGGCTTACGCTGTTCTTTCTGATGACGAGGGTCAACACGTTGTAGACCGTCTGAAAAAGGGAGAAAAGCCTAAAGTCACGGTGCAAGTTTCCTTCAATCAGCCCGTGGTTAAGGATGACGGCTCTTTTATATTTAGATCCAAAGATGTTTGTGTTTCTACTTATGCATCTCAAAACTTGGGATCTGCTTTAGCCAAACTTATGTTGAGTTTAAATAAGACTCTGGCTGGCGTCGCTTCGGAAAGACTTCACCGAAAGGTGACACTTAATGCCTTAGAGACTTGTTTAGCCATTGATAGCGAAATTTTCGCCAAAGACATGCGCGATCTGCTGGGTAAAAGATTTTCCTACGGACGAGTTCCTGATATTCAAGAAACGCTTCGTGCGGTGGTTGTTTCTTACAAACTTTCGGAGAAAGAATGGCCATTGAATCTGGATGTGGAGGTAAAATGAAAACGCTATATATAACTCTTTTATTCTTTTTCGGGCTTTCCCGCGCCAACGCGGTTCCCGTGGTGATTGATTCTGTGGGAACAGGACTGAATCACTTTTCGACATTGTATCCGGATTCCAAAAATCCAAACCTATTTTATTACGCCCCCTTTGCGTATACTATCGCCAAGGAAGACGATCGCGCCTTGTTTACTTATTTCGAGTCGGGATATTTTTGGAATCGCAGCGCGTACGTGCAAATGGTTTTTGAGGCCAAGTTTAGCGAACTTACTCTGCGAAAAATTGCCGAGGTAAAGCAAGCCAATCCAAATGCCGTGTTTTCGCCAATTCCAATCATGAAGAGCACAATTAAAGTGGCCCCAAAAATTACGCCACTATTGCGTAAAGTGGATTGTCAGAATGCCGGCGGCGTTGTCGAGCAACAGATTGGATGCGGGTGGGAAGTGAAGTATTCGGAAAGCACGGCGTTTCGCCGCCTGTTGCGCGATGATGCGCAGGTGCAAGTCATGACCCTTGTCTATGAATTTATCGGTATCGGCCAAGATGGCAAAGAGCAGATTGTTAGCCATTCTCCCGTCATGAGGATCGGGACGAAGCTCACTGACAGAAACTTTTACGACCATGATGGCTTGCCTATAAAGGATTAGACGTGAAAAAAATATTCTATATTGCCTTAATATTGGTTTTAGGAATCCGCTGCAATAACTCAGAGGAATCATTAAATCTTAATCTTACCGAGAATAATTGCACTCGGGGCGGGTCGTTTGGTTCAAAAAGTGAAATGTGCGAATTTCTAAAAAAAGAGATGATTGGTTCCTGCGTGCCTGAGCTCGCAGGCCGGCGCTATCAGCGCGATTGTGTAAATCACGAAGGAGCAAAAAATGAAAGTTCAAATTTTAGTAGTATTGCTATTAACAATCACGGCATGCGGCAAAAGGGAGGAGTCAAATTATCCCACGCCGGAAACTGTAGAAACATATGCAGCGGTTTGTAATTACACTGCAGAAGACGGGCTGCCGATGGTGGCAAGGTACAATACCTACAAGGCCGTGGTTTTTGTGATGGCAGATGTACTCACTAAGATTTCGACCGCACGCTCTTGTAAGGCAGATCCGGACGCTTACGCGAGAATGATGGATGAGAGTTATACTCTGTCGTACAACGAGAGTGAGCTTTTGGTCCGAATTGAAAAGAAAAAGTAATTGCATAACCATTTAGTTAGGAAGTTACTTTCGGCGCCGGTGGTATGAAAGTGGGCAAAGCTTCACGAGGCCCTATAAGGCTGTGAAGTTTTGGGCCTATTTTAGCTGTGGATTACGCCAAAAAACAAGGATTACAACTCTCGGTCCTTTAGCCGTTGAAGAGCGATGGAGGACACCTAGTTTAGCGCTGTCATCCGAAAAGTCAGGGCGACCTCTAATATGGCTAATCTGGCCTTTTTGAGCCATGAAGACTTCAATTTTCTTTCCACGAATATAAAATATTTCTGTTCCTGAGCCCACTATAGCCAAGGTGGAAGCAAAATCCGTATAGTCTTTGTGGACAACATCATAATCCTCGCCTTTACCATCGTGCTTCCAGCGCAGGCGGAATCCCACGAGTCTATTTGCCTTTCCTGTTGAAGCCAAGCGGCCGCTCAGAATCATTTCTCTTAAGAGACTACTTATATATTCAGTCGACTCAGACGAAATATGAATTTCCTTATTTATCTGATTAACAAATTTCTCCATCGCTAAAGAGTCAGGGAGAGCTTCCTCGTCTCGCAAGAGCATTAAGTTGATATCACCCGTTTCTTTTTGACTTTCTAGTTCGTCAAAAAGGCGAGTTGATTTTTCGGACTTTATGGCTGACGAAGCGTCAATGACAGTTCCGCGAAGTTTTGGATTCCAAAGGGCCCCACTTTCTACTCGAGAACTTTTGGGCTGTGAAATTGTAATATTATATTTTTCTTTATTGCTTAAACCGAACTCGTCCATTTCCTTCTCCGTAAAAAGGTTGGGTCGGGTGATTCCCGTCGACTCAAGTGCTGCTTGCATGTTTGGATCATCAAATCCCACACCTCTTCCAATGTAGGTGATTTGGTGGTCAAAAGCGAAAAGAGTTGGACAGACGGCGTTGCTAGCAATGGCTAGCGGCAATTGGACCGATGAAAGATAGACGAAAAGGAATAAAAGTTTCACATCAAGTCGGGGCATTTCATTCACCGCTCTGGACAATGCAAGTTATCTGCCCAATGGGACGATTTTAAAGGCCTTTTAAGATTGCTTTATGTCTGAATTTTTGACAGGGGTGCCGGTTCACGCATGACTAAAGAAACAGGGGATAAATTTACCTCCGGCGCCGACGGTATAACACTAAGCACTTTTGTTCTTAACTATCTTTTCTCGCCGCCAGTTCCCGTGTCATTCGCGCTGCCGCCTGTGCCGCCAGAGTTGTTATCCCCACTAGTACCTGTTCCTGTAGAAACTCCAGGATCAAGTGGTGTGGAATTAAACGTCCGCATAGAAAACAACATCAACAGCAAGACGATAGCAGCTACAATACCGATGACCCAATAAACTGCTTTTCTATTAATGTTAGCATTCTCCATAGTAGTTGTTGCCATAAAACTTCCTTTCGTTACTTTCAAATTATGCAAAGCAAGTGCAAGGCTCAGCAATTATAGAGCAGAAGAAGTGGACCGGGAGTCACTTAGTCCCAATACGGGTATTAGAGTTCCCAAACAATGGCTGATTTGGACTACTCATATCTTTTTTGGCGACTAAGGCAATGCTACCCATGACTATTATAATCATTCCAATCCAATAAATCGCTTTGGCCATAAATGTGTCGTCATTAATGTCTACATTTTCACTCATCTTCAAACCTAAATGGAAATTGATTCATAATTCCGTTTGCCAAGTGATCCGCAAATTCCAAACTGTGGTTATGAGAGCGGTCGAAGGCATCGACTTTTTCTTGCCGATCGGGACTTAACTGAGCTTGGACTTCTTTAGAAATAAGCTGCATATGATCTTGTAAAAATTTTTGCAGATCGGCGAATTGAAAAAATACGGGATTAGCCTTGTTTAATGCCACTGCAATTTCATCAGCGTTGTTAAGCCACTTTTGCGATAACGTATCTATTTCGTCAGGGTTTCTAGAGATCACTGCCTTGATAAAGCTTTCCATAATCAAAACGTGATCCCGCAAATGCAAAGCTAACCTGTTTGCGAAGGAATCGCCGTAATACTCTTTGAAGATATAAATCAGTTCGGAATTAGTTTTTAACAAGCGTTTCATGGTGACGCCGCTCTGCTCGGGCGCTGATACTAGATCGACCATTAATTCACGCGTCCAAATTGCATGATCGCTCGCGACCTTTCGGACTGTGGAACGAAATTCACAGGTCTTGGTCCTTTCATCGGCGATGACAGTGCGTTCGGCGCTTATTAAGTAATTTGTGGTTAAAAGGAGTGCGGATAACAGCGATATTCTAATTTTTTGCGCTAACATGACTAAACCCTCTTAAGTGACTTATTAGTGGCTTATTGCAAGGAGAGGGCCGTGACGCAAATAGCATTAATTGCTCTTGGATCTGGTCTTGGGGCTTTTTGCGCTTGAACTCCTAACAATTCTTCCACTAGAATTTTTTCATCGGAGGTCATCATGAAGTTTTTTGTCTCGGCGGCTTTAATGCTCCTATCGTTTTCCGCAAATGCAAATCTACTGGGAAACTGGGCTGGTATTGGACGCATCGAGGGTAACCGTATCAACGGTGACTGTGATAAGGTTACGGTCGACATTACACTTGCCGGCACAAAGCTCGAAATTAAAGAACATTGGTATCGAATCGGTGGTAGCAGTACTGGATTGTTTGCAGAAATTACTCTGGATATCTCTGGTAGTGAGGTTTGGTTTAAGGGTCAAAGAATTGGAACCATAAGCGACAATTCTATGTTGGTTGATTTCAAGTCGGAAGAGGGGATGGTAAAGGGTCAAGTAACCGTTGACGGCGGAAAACTAATCTTCGACGTTGAAGTCAAAACATTTAAAGGCGAAATTGTTCATCGCATGGCCTATCTGAAGAAATCCTACCTGAAGAATTAAAGTGAAGGGCTGCTTTGTTAGTGCAGATTCTCTTCTAAATCTTCATCTTCCCAAGGCGGGCTTTTATCGCTGCGCTCCCCGGGTTGACGCTTCGTCGATTCAAGTTTGCGCTTCTTTGGTTCCGGCTTATTAGAAACTTTCTTCGGAACATCTTCTTTCTTCATGATGTAAGCGTCAGAATAATCCGACTCTTCGTCTTCACTCGCCTGGACGTTTAGGCTGATAATAAATAGTAGAGAAAAAACCACTGTTTTCATTCTAATAACATTAATATCCAAAGCGTATGCCATTCGACAGCGCGCTTAACATAAATAGTTGTCTATCCTCTTTTCAGGTGAATTAAAGTGAGCCAGTACTGTCATCTCAATTTGAGATAGGCTCTTTTTACTAGGAATAACTGCCCAGAAACATTAAAATATTCGAGTGGGGGTAATTCTCATGTTGAAATTCGTGCTAGCATTTGCGCTTTCATTGCAAATGCCCGTGCAAGCGCAATCCAATGAGCAAGACAAATTTTTTACCTTTTTGGTATTTAAGGAAGTTGCGGCTAATTACTTGAAAGTAAAAAGCCCCCTGGACTTGGCCGAGGTGATTGGAAGAAGAGTTTCCGAAAGTGATAAAACTTTTATAAAGGAAGTTTTTAAGGACGCGAAGAAACTGCCTAAATTGAGAGTCCTGGATTTGGCCGTTTTTGAAATGAGTTTTGAAAGCGAAAAGTTAGAAATTGATTTATCTCGCCTTAAAGAGAAGGTTATTTTTATAAATGATCAAAAGTTTCTGTTTGATCCCACAGCACCTTTAGCCGTTCAAAACGAGATGCTTTTACGAAAATTATATTCCAAGGAAAAAAACTTCGGCAAATATCAATTTTTGTTAAATCTAATTTTTCCGTCAGCGGATGCGAACGAAAGTAAATATAAAAATTTTAAGTTATCAGCGGGAGATGAACCTTTAAAAGTGTTACCCTCGCCGGCAACGGCAGAGGCAGCCGCGGGCTTAAGTAAGAGCAAGCGTGTGATAAACTGGACAGGCACGGCACTAAAGCGCGTTTACGTTGGTGTTGCTTCGTTATCCTTGGTTGCGGCCCTGTTCCCCAAATTAACTGATACGGCCACCAGTACGATAGTGGAACTCACTGTTGCGGAAGGTTGCCAAAGTGCGGAGGAGTCTTTTGTCTATAATTTGGATGTCTGCAAAAAAGTGAGATTGCAGAATGAGCAGGACCGAAATATCGAGCCGCGCCGCTTTGGACTCGTTGATACGCGAAAAGTACCAGCGTCTGCCGGGTTATTTGCTACAAAAGTTCGTGTTTGTCCGGAGGAAAGTGAAAGCAATTCCTACGCGGGCCAGTTTAGTGTTGTGGGCCAAAAACTGCAAAAAAATATCAAAGAAGCACCGCCTCTTGCTAGTGCGGATAAGGTCGCTGAAATAGAGAGAAAGCGACAAGAAGAGGAAAAAAGTAAACCAAAAAGAATATTAGAAGTACAAGCGGTTTTAGACGGGCCGGAGAACGTCCAGTCCCTTACGATATTTGAAAAGGGTAAAAAAATTGCAACAATGAAGGTTGTAAAAAACATTCCTACCGATATTGAAGTGCCTAATGACAATTTTGACCCTAAAAAGAACCCGACGATGGAGGGGCCCAATTTAAAAGTTAAAGTTGCCAAAGAAGTCGTGGCAAAAACCAAGGATGATACGCGCTTAGAAAGCATTCGCCAAATGGGCCTGGATATAATTGACCACGTTGGTGTCGAACTTAGAATTTGCACATTTATTAAATCAGGATATTTAAGCCCTGCGGGTAGCCAACCTACGGCAACAAAGTAAAATTTATGACTCTCTTAGTTTCGTTTGTAATTTTTCTTTCGAATGCTCAGGCCAGCCAATGCCTGGATTCGATGAATTTGAAAAGTGAGAAGTGGCTGGCGACCAAAAATAAGTTAGAAAAACTAAAAGAGAAACTTGAGTCAATTGATAAAGCGCAATTAGAAAGGCAAAAGGGCGTAAAACAAGCTGGTTTGTTGACCCCTTTTGTTTGGTTAAGCGCAGCCTATGCCCGGCTGGGAATTCCGATGATGGTCTACGCCATAATTTCTGGTGAGATGAGCTGCGACGACCAAAACCGCTCAAAATACGCGGAGTCTTATGAAAGCTGTGATAAGGTTAGCGACGGGTTTTCGCATGAGTTTGGATTTTTGCCGAAGACTAAGGAATTTCTTAGACTCTCTGATCCCAAGATTAAGGGAGCCGCTGGCGAGCGCGAGCAGGCGCTGGAGCTTTTGCTACACCCCGAGTACTGCGAGGCAATTCTAAATTCATACGAGCAGTTTTATCCAAATTACACCCTACAATGTGGCCGCCAGGAGTTGACGCTTGTTAATTCCCGGCAAAACTCATCCATCAAGGTAAATTGGCGTGAGGACGATCAGATATCTTCTATTGATGAAGGAAATCTTTCAGACCCTCTCGATGCGTTTAGAATCAATTTCTTGGCTGGACAACCTACATTTGTTAATTTTATTGAAGGAAAAAAACTGACCTCCGAAAACAAAAGTCGCCGGGCTGATTTTGCCAAAATGGAAAATCAGGAAATTCAATTTAACAAAATAGCCCAGGCGCCGGCAAGGGTTCAGGAGCGCTATAGTAAATTTAAGGCTAAACTCCTAGATGTCTTGGAGATGAAATCTTGTTGCGAAAAACAACCGGAAAACAAAGCCCGCTGTGCCGAGGTTATGCCTAAGCAATCAATGGTCGATAGAGCGATTGCTCGAGAAAAGGCGAAATAATTAATTCGTTCCGTTTGAGCTCTGTGATTCCATCTCTTGCGGGGGCTGGCTCGTGTTCGTGTCAGTTAGAGTGCCACCAGTGCCATGGGATAAGATGTTTTCAAAAAGATGAGCGCTGTCGCAACTTGTTTGGTCTTGAGTGTCATTACATTTTTTCTGAAAAACATTGAAATCGGTTATAGCTTTTAGCACTGTTTGGTCCTGTATTGCTGATCTACTCACACTTTGGCTTCTTGACTTCCATACTGTTTTCTTTTTCGCTGTAAATACTTTTATATTTCCTGCGGATAAACCGTTATTTAATGCCATGTTTAATTCCAAACATCTTTGCGCGCTTGCTAGTGGAATGGTTTTGTTTAAGTCCTTGGCTGTAATAGTAATTGAAGGAGTTGGTACGCAGGAAATTGTCGCTGACGCGGGTTTATTCTTGTAGAGGACTTCATAACTCCCGCTTCCATCGGTATTGAGTTTTTTAAATATTACTTTTTCAGATTTTGTAGCGGCGGCCTCGTGTACAAACCCAGTAATTAATAGACCTAAGATTACCCTCAAAATAGTATCCGTCATAAATACTCCCTATGAGAGATGTAATTTCAAGGGTTATGCCCGCGTAGAGCATTTTATTGGAGTAGAAACGGAATAGGTGCAATGCAACCTAGATTGGTAGTCGGCTGTCAAAAAAGTCGACAGCCGACGCAAAAACAGGGGATTATAAACGGCCTTTTTCGGCGAGTTCTTCACAAGCGGCGCGGTATTCACCGATCGTGAGATTTCGTAAGTACTGATTGTTACTTCGCGGATAATTTATGAGTGGATCAATCAGCGAAGCGTCTAAGCCGTCATGTAAGACTGGCATACTTTCGCAATAACCGGGGCCTGGGGCGGGAATGCGGGCGGGAATTTGTTCTGACTCAGGAACAGGAGTTGGCGCCGGCAATTGCTCTGGAGTTTGCTGCGGAACGGGAGCTGGGCCCGGAACTGGAGCTTGCGGTGGCTTTTGCTGAGGAGCTTGCTGCGGTGCTTGGCCTTCCGCCGGATGCCCTTTGGTTTGAACGGGCTCGGTTTTAACTTCTTCTTTAACAACTACGACCTTTTTTCGTTCGCAGAGTCTAACTTTGGTTGGCTCGTCACCTTTGCCGCCCACTTCGTCGGCCGTGCGGATGCAGGCAAAAATGCCAACACCTTTTAACATTTTACGGCAAACTGATTTTCTAACGCCGATAGGATTTTCTAATCCGGCCGGGTTATCACAGCGGCTGGCTGGATTATAGCCACCGTAGATGGAATCGTTTGCCATCGCCGTAACGGAAAGCAAACACATTGCAGATGCTAAATGTAATACTGTTTTCATTATTCCCCCTTTAAAAAATAAAATATGTGAATCAATGATTCGAGGGTAGTGGTTTGCAATTGTGTGGCCAAATGAATCTGGGATTTTATGTAACTACATCGGCGCCGGAGAGGAAGAACGCCCCAGCGGGTGTGCGGCTAGCCCCGCGATTCTCGGTTTTAAAACTCGCAGCTAAAACTGGTAAATAAAGCCGACCCCGACACTGTCTTCGGTAAATTTAAATCCACCCGAATAATGCCAGTCCGTTTGGTACATCCAGGAGAGTTCAAATTCTGTTTTGTGGTCCTGGCGGAAGCTAGCGTCTATGTCGAGGAAGATTTCTTTACGCAGTTGAAAACGTTTTTCTATGTCGAGGCGGGTCTTTCCCTTTCCGTCGATGAGCCAGTTGGTTGAAATGAGGAATGGCAATGTATAGCCAAATCCAGCGACCAAGCGTTCTTCTTTTTCTAGACTTGTGCCGCCGAAAATAAAATTAAAAAATTGGCTGTTCCAGTGACGGTAAAATAAATCACCTTCACCGTCCCAGCTAAAGTCCTTGCGGGTTTCAAATCTCACCGAAAGCTCATCCCAGGTTTTGGAGGCGCGAAATTTACCTTGAATGTGATTGGTCGCCAATTCTAACATTCCGTAGTAGTAAGCGTGATCATGTAGGTGAGGATCTAGCTTTTGCAAAGGTGCTATTTGCGCCGAGGGCGTAAAGCTTGAATACTTCACGACACGCGCCATTCCGGTCTTCATATGGTAAAGATTATGACAATGGAGCATCCATTCTCCCGGCTCGTTGGCGAGAAACTCTATCGTGCGCGTCGTATGTGGGGGAACGTCGACGGTATGTTTTAGAGGTGAGAAGTCGCCGTGTTTATTAAGTACTCGGAAGAAATGGCCGTGAAGATGCATCGGGTGATGCATCATCGTTTTATTAACGAAGGAATATTTAATAACGTCGCCTTCTTTTATGAATAGTGTGCGGTCCTCGTGTATGGCTTTGCCGTTGATGTGCCATATGTAGCGTTCCATGTCGCCGTTGAGCACAAGTTCCACTTCATAGCGAGGGAGTTTGGCGGGAAACTCAGTTTTTGATTTCGCCTTAAGAGCGTCGACGGTGAGTGGGGTTGGGCTACTTTCGGCGCCGGAAGTAGATTTTTGCGAACCATGCCCCATCTTTGCATGGTCCATCTTGCTGTGGTCCATTTTTGCGTGATCCATCGAGGAGTGATCGCTACTTGCCCCGCCACCTTCACCGCTATGTTGCGAGTGACTGGCGTCACTAATTGCGCCGTGTTGCGAGTGATCTCCGTGTTCCATCAACGCATAAGGATCGGGGTGAGGCATGTTTTCGGCGGCGATTTTTTCTCCGTTGGCATTTCCAATCCATCCCGAAGCGTAGCCAGTTCCATCTTGGGCGGTAGCGCGGAGTTCATAATTTTTATTTGCCGGTACAGTAAATAGCACGTCGTAAGTTTCGGCTAAAGCCATGAGTATGTTTTTATTTTCCGTCGGTTCAACATCCACGCCGTCAACAGATACAATCTTCATTGGCAGCGCGCCGAGGGACACGTTGAAATAAGTCGAGGCGCCGGCATTAATAATTCGCAAGCGTATCTTTTGCCCTGCTTTGGTATCTATAAGTTGCAGATCTTTTTTTCCATTTATAAGAAATGCATCGTAACCAACGTCAGAGAGATCCATGCCTCCCATGCGCTGCCATTCATTAATCAAATAATTTTTTAGACTTCCTTTTTGATAGGCGTCGACCCAGGACCGCATGGAATCCTTTTTAAATAAATAATAGTCACCGTCTTTTCTTAAATTCTTTAAGATTTGGTGGGGGTCTTCATCGGCCCAATCACTAAGTACCACCGCGACTTCCCTATCGGCCTTGATTGTTTTAGTTTTTGGCTGAATGACAAAGGCGCCGTAAACGCCCTTTTGTTCTTGAACGCCGGTGTGGGAATGATACCAATAGGTACCTGATTGCCGAAGTTTAAATCGATATGTGAACGACTCTCCTGGCTTAATGGGTGGAGTGTTGACGTAAGGGACGCCGTCCATGTCCGAGGGTAAGAGTAAGCCGTGCCAGTGAATGGAAAGTTCTTCGTTGTTTGGTAGATCGTTTTTTACGACAATTTCTGCTTCGTCACCCTCAGTAAATTCGAGCGTGGGGGCGGGGATTGTGCCATTTATGGAAATTGCGAAATTAACGGGCTGCTTGCCGCTGAGGTTTACGCTTTGTTGCGTGGCTGTGAGATCATAATGAATCTTTTTGGCCTGAGCTGGGACAAAAGTAAAAATTAGCGCCGAAAGAAATAAGGATATGTGGAAATTGTTTTTCATGTGGCAAATATATATTTTTGAGGGGATTTGTCTAGAGATTGTTAGCTAGAAAGGTGCAATGCTCCTTTGGGCGCACGGATTTGCTTTTTTGCGTTTGCTATTGCTTTGGCTTGCAGATCATTAACGCAGTTTGTATCGCGCGCGGCCTGAATTCTGCTTGGGGACCTTTCCTGCATTCTGCTTGGGACCTGCTAGGGAGCGCTGCCGCCCGATAGATTGACCAAAAAGTCGCCTCGCCAAGTTAGCGGATATATTGCAACATTACTTTTGGTCCCAATTTTTTAATGGCCTGTCGCTGATTACAAGATCTGCAAAGCAAGCGCAAATTCTCCCTATAATCTTGGCCACCACGGGCGCGCGGGGTTATGTGGTCAATTTCCAGCGCGTAGGTCGAACCGCAGTTTTGACAGTTGCCATGAGCGCTTTGCCAAACCTCTCTTTTTATATTTACGGAAATATATTTTCTTCTAGAATTATCAAGCAATTTCGCCTTCGTATTACCTGGAGGTGGCACCTGAGGCGGCCGATGTGAGTCGCTTTGTACTTTCGGCGCCGGTGGTATAGAGTTAGGCAAGTTTTCCGGCTTTGAAGGCCGCGACTTTCTAACCGGATCCAACTTGTCTAACGCGATTTCGCAGACAGTGTTCAATAGCTCGGTTAAATTCATGTTTTCTTTTTTATGAGCGAGCAATCCTTTAAGGCGATTAATTTTCACTAGCAACTTCTCATCGGCATTAAATTTTATTTCAGAAATTTGCTCTGTAATCTGCCGCACCTTTTCTTTTGCTAAGGTTACTGGTGCGGTTGCCTTTGCCAACAAAATCTTTTCGGCCTCGCGCGTGGTTTTGTTTTCAAGTTTTTCCAATACTGCGATCTTTTTAGCTATCGTAATTTCTGCAACGGTTTTTTCGTGATTAAAAAAGTATTTGCTTGCGAAAGGTTCGTAAGAGTTAGTTCGCCCGAACATATTTTGGTTTCCAACTCGGGCATTTCCACGATCATGCGCATCGCCACAATCCGCCGCTGGGCCTGCGCTTCGGAGTATTTTAATTCTCCCACGCAATAGCTAAATAAACTTGAAAAACCCAAATCCGCATAAAGGCGCCGGCGTTGAATTTCGCGCAAGTGGCTTAACACATCAGACAAAATTTCACGCTCCCGCTGGACAAGCGCGGCGGCGTTAGCCAACAAAGTTTGGTCGGATAGGTCTGTAAGTTTAATAAAAACCTCCAGTCGTATGATTTTTTTTGGAATGAAATTACTTATAGTCGAGTTGTAAAAAAATTCAAGCGAAAAATTATTTTTTAGAATGTTTGAGTTAAAAAAAATTGCAGAAAAAATTTTGCAAAAATAAATTTGATGTTATGATTTTTGCGAGCAGAGCAGAGCAGAGCAGAGCAGAGCAGAGCAGTCGTTCAAAGAAGGAGATCCCAATGAAACTGGCAATTTTTATAACAACGGCATTTTTACTTTCGGCGCCGCAAGTACGGGCGCAAGGTTGCAGGTGGAAAGAAAACTGCAATTGCCAAGTGCCCGGCTCAACAAAGAAGTGGCATCTCGCGTACTGCAGTTATAAAATTCAAAACGAAAATCTCGAAAGTGAAGCCGTGCAGAAGTGCATGAGTACGACCTTTGCTCCCGGTGGCGACAACTGCGCGCAAAACATTTATTGGAAAAACGAAATGTGCAAAGTCTTTCACCCCGGCAACTCCACAAAGGAAGAAAACTGCAAAAGAAAATTCTTTATCCCCAAGGTTGTCGGCACATGACAGCTCACCTCACCTCCGTTCGTCGGCACATGACAGCTCACCTCACCTCCGCTCGGCGGCAGCAGTCATGACCCGCGATGCCAAGCCCGGTGAACTTAGAGAAATAAAAATCGTCGAAACGCTCGAGCGTCTTACCCGCCGCCCCGAGTCTCGTATCGATGTTCAGCGGATGTTGGAAAAGCTGTCGCCTAATGCCCAGACGTATATTCGTCATCTCGCCATGTCAGGTCCTTCGAGTATCTTATCTGCTGCAAAAGCACTCAAAGTAACTTCAAAAGAAATTGAATCCGCTCTTGACGAGATCGAAGCCGCCATATCAAAATTACGGATGTAACCAACAACTAGACAAAAGGATGGCACCATGAAAAAAATGATTTTTTCAGTTCTCGGTCTATTATTTTACGTTTCAACCGCTTCGGCGTTTCCGCTACCTAAACCAGGCAAAGTGACGCTACCCGAAACCTTCACGCAAGATTACGACTTCGAAGGTATCGTGAAACTTAACAACTGCTCCGGCGCGCTCGTGCGATTTGAAACCTCAAAGGATACTGATGCGGCTTTAGTAATGACCAACGGTCACTGTCTTGAGTTCGGTATGCCGAAGCCAGGAACAGTCGTAAAAAACCGCCAATCAAGCCGCGTTTTTCGCCTTATGAACTCCGGCGGAAAAGTTGAAGGCTCTATCGGCGCCATCGAGGTTGTTTACTCGAGCATGACTAAAACCGACTTAACGCTTTATAAACTCGGTGAAACTTACGGTGATATCCTAAGCAAGTACAATATTCGCCCTTTCACTCTAGCTAAAGAACATCCCGCTAAAGGCACAAGCATTGATATCGTTTCTGGATATTGGGAGCGTGGTTATCGCTGTGCGATTGAAGAGTTCGCTTTCCGCCTAAAAGAAGACAAATGGACTTTCGAAGATTCTATCCGCTATTCACGCCCTGGGTGCGAAACTATTGGTGGAACATCGGGATCACCGATCATTCAAACTGGTACGCGCAACATAATTGGAATTAACAATACTGGTAATGAAGACGGCGAAGAGTGCACAATGAATAATCCCTGCGAAATTGATCCCAAAGGCGGCGTCATTTTTAATCGCGGCTGGTCTTACGGACAACAAACTTATTGGATTTATAGCTGTCTTGATAGCAACAATAATTTAGATCTTTCGATCAAAGGATGTCAGCTCGCGCACTAAAGCGCGTTTTTGGCCGCTGGCAAACACGGCGGCCTGACTAAATTATTCCTGTTTTATAGCATAAGGCGTGTGGGAGTTAGGTAAGTCCATCTCCCACTTGCTGGAGATCTTATCCTCTGCCACCGTAATATTTAGCCAACCCATAAATAGATTGTCGGGAGTTTGGGCTTTGGCATATCTCTTCCAGCCCTGAGCAATTAAGGCGCTTACGCCGCCAGAAACCTTCTTAAGAAAAATTTTATTTCTTCCCGAGTCCACGTAATCGCCAAGATCTTCACGCGTATCGAGGACTTTTAGTGTTTCGGTATCGATTAACACCGCAGTTAAATGATCCAAATTAGGTTTGCCGCTCTTACCAATGAGCAAAAGCAATTTAGTTTTATCTATAATAACACCAGCTGTTGAGCTGCAAATTCCAAATTTTTTGTTTGTCGGTACCACGGAAGTTAAAGCCGCCTCACCGAGAGGAACCTCGACCGAAGTGGAGTCGGCTACAACATTTATTTTCATGTCAGGGCTGTCCTTTTCACCCAGTAAGGATTTTGCCTCGATTTGAATTTTCTTAGATTTCAATTCACACTCAGCTGTCCAAATAACCTTGGGTTCGGGCGGCGGAGTGGGCGGGTTTGCGGCGACTGCGGATAAAATAGAAATAAAAAATATTTTCATTCCGATAGTCTATAGACTTCATGCCGAATTTACCAGGCTGGGTTAGATGCATTAAACCCAATGTCTAGGTAAGGTGAAATAACTGAAACAATTAAATCTTTTTGTGATTTGTGTCGATGTATTCACGATGCATGAGGGCTTGTTAGCGGATATCGGAAAGTCAATTTTGGGAGCGGCCCTTCTTGGTCTACCTGCCTACCTTTTACGAATTCCACTTTTATTGGCCTATCTAGTTGCTGGAGTAATTCTTGGTCCTTACCTCGGTGTCGGTGCGATTCGCAATGCCGATAGCATTGCCATCCTCTCTGAAATTGGACTTATCTTACTTATGTTCATCTTGGGTTTAGAAATTAACATTCGTAAACTCATGCATGCCGGTAAAGCGGTTTTGGTTTGCGGAGCTTTACAGTTTACGTTTTGCGTTCTGCTGGCGTTGCCGTTTTTTAAATTCACCGGCCTTTCAGAGATCGCCGGAAAGTACGGGCTTCAGTATTTATGCGTGGCCACCGCGCTGTCTTCGACATTAATCGTCGTAAAAATTCTATCTGACCGCATGGAGCTCGATGCGTTAGCGTCACGCATAACGATAGGAGTATTAGTTATTCAAGATTTGTGGGCCATCGTGTTTTTGGCCGTACAACCAAATATCGCCAATATGAGTACGATTGCCATTGGAACTTCAATTGCTAAGGCCTTTGTTCTTGTTGTCACTTGTTGGTTCCTGGCCAAGTATGTCTTGCCCACCATTTTTAGAAAAATCGGCCTTCAGCCAGAGCTTATGCTGATAACTGCAATGGCCTGGTGCTTTTCGATTTGCGGCATTGCCCATGAGCTGCACTTGTCTCTGGAAATGGGCGCCCTCGTCGCCGGTGTTTCCATTGCGAGCTTTCCTTATCACATCGACATCGCGGCAAAACTTTCTAGTCTTAGAGATTTTTTTATTACATTGTTTTTCGTGGGCTTGGGCTTACAAATTCCCGCGCCCACGCTCAACGTTTTACTATTATCCGGTGGAATCATTTTGTTCGTGCTTTTAAGCCGGTTGATTACGGTTTTTCCCGTTTTGCATAAATTGGGTTACGGCAATTGGGCGAGTTTGCTGCCGGCGGTAAATTTAAGTCAATTGTCAGAATTCGCCATTGTGCTGGGGGCTCTCGGAAAAGTTTATAATCATATCAGTGATGAATTATTATCAGCCTTTATTATTTCGATGGTTGTCACCGCGCTTTTATCGTCTGGGTTTATTCCGCGCGCTCATGCCATTTACCGCTTTTTAAACCCAATACTCATAAAGATTGGCTTTCGCGATGATATTTCCTCCGCGCAGGCCGCCGACTCTGCTTCTCAAGAACACGGTCCGCAATTAGTTATGCTGGGATTTTTCCGTCAAGCAAGTTCTCTATTGCAGGAAATGGTAACCCGTCATTCTTCAGCCATCTTAAACGAAATTCTCATCGTCGATTTAAATCCAGAGGCCCATCATAAACTCCGGGAAATGGGCGCAAAATGTAAGTATGGGGACATCAGTCATGTTGATACCTTGCGCGGCTTAAATTTAGAGACAGCGAAAATTATCATGGTGACCAACTCAGACCATCAGCTCAAGGGCATCACTAACCATCGCCTGCTTAAAAATTTAAAAAGCTTAGCGCCGCAAGCTACGATTGTGGTAACCGCCGAGACTTTTAGCTTGGCAAAAGAATGTTATGCCGACGGTGCTGACTATGTATTTATTCCGCGTTTGGTCGGGGCCCATTACCTAGCCGATGTGCTCGAAAGAATAAAAAGTGGCGAAGGCCCTGGTCTTAAGACGACAGCGCACGAATACGTTAAAAATCGCCAGGAAATTCTGCCATAATTTTTCTATGACCGCACAAGAACATCTAACGGCTCTCAATGAGCATGTCGGAAAAGTCATAGTTGGAAAATCCAATCAACTACGTTTGATCATGAGCTGCTGGCTTGCTGGCGGGCATATACTCATCGAAGATTGTCCTGGAACCGGCAAGACAATGCTTGCTAGGGCCATTGCCAAGTCAACACAGGTGGAATTTAAGCGCGTGCAATTTACGCCCGATCTATTGCCGTCGGACGTCGTTGGAACATCGATTTACAATCAGAAATCCCAAACGTTTGATTTTCACCCGGGGCCAGTTTTTACCACAATTTTGCTGGCGGATGAAATCAACCGCGCGACTCCACGTACACAAAGCGCCCTCCTTGAAAGTATGGCCGAAGGGCAAGTGACAGTCGACGGGCAAACACGTGCGATGGATCCATTGTTTATTACCATAGCCACGCAAAATCCCGTTGAACAATTGGGAACCTATCCTTTGCCGGAAGCACAGCTTGACCGCTTTATGATGAAAATCGACATGGGTTACCCCTCGCCAGAAGAAGAGGTTGAAATTGTTCGAAGTCAAAATCAGCGGCACCCCATACATGCGCTCGAAGCGATTGAATCACGGGAAAACATGTTGCAACTGCGGGCGTTAGTGCCAAATATAAGAGTGAGTGATGAAGTTCTTCACTACGTGACTAAAATTGTAAATGCCACGCGGATGTCAAATGATTTACGGCTAGGCGCGAGTCCACGGGCGACCATTGCGTTAGTGCGAGCCGCGCAAGCTTTGGCGCTTTTTGATGGCTTAGATCATGTTCGGCCCAGTCATGTTTTTCAAATTCTAAAACCTGTTCTTTCTCACAGATTGGTTTTAAAACCCGAAGCGCGTCTTGGTGGAAAATCAACAGAATCCGTTCTCGAGAGACTCATTCAGGCAGTACCTTCACCGACACTTTCGGCATGAACGATATAAAATTTCGGCCATTGTTAGGAACCGAATACCGCACAATGGATATCCCGGACTCGGCCTGGGACTCCTTTGTTAACTTACGCGCGAAAATAAATCGGTTTACCTTCGCGGTTACCGCCTTAGTCTTTTTATTAATAGGCGGAATCTTTGGTGTGCGTATCTGTTGGGTAGGTTTTTTTTCGCTTTTGAGTTTTGGTTTGATTTTGTTTTTTTCGGTACAGTCCCTCGCCCAACAGGTCGAGGTTCGCCGTATCTCTCCGCCGCGGGGAAGAGAGGGCGAGGAAATAATTATTGAATATGAAGTTATAAATGCTAGCCAGTTTTCGCTACATGGTTTTTACATTATAGATCCATTTTCCGGTACCGCGAGCGGACAGGTTTATCACGAAGACCCTTCGGTATTACTGCCTATGCGCAGACGCCACTTTTCGGTAAAATCGGTCTGTAACAACGGCATGGGAAAGTTCAAGCTTGGTCCTCTGCAAATAGTCATTAGTGATCCGTTGGGAATTTTTCCATTCGTCATAGACTCCAGGTCGCAGGCGGATATTGACGTATTTCCTCTGGTAAGAGAAATCGCCGACATCAAACTTACAGGCACTAAATACTCAGATAGCTTTGGAATTTATGACCAGCTTAATCCAGGAACATCTACTTCGTTTATGGGAATCCGCCCTTACGTTCCCGGTGATGCCGTCAAGTACATTTCTTGGAAAATTTCGGCCAAGGCCAATGAACTTATGGTTAAAATATTTGACCGTTCGGTGAGTGACGACATTAGCATTTTTATGGATTTTACGCCCGCATATCATATGGGTATAAAATCAGAATCTACCTGGCAGATGACCAAAGAAATAACTCTTGGTTTAACTCGTCAGTGTCTTGATCACGGAAACCGGGTACAAATTTTAAGTCAGAATCTATTTATTCCGTGGGGCCACGGTGAAGACTATTGGTCTAACGCCACATTTAGAGTTGGTCTTCATACGCCTGAGTTTTTAAAGGATAAAATGCAAAAACAGCGGGAGCTGAAGGACTATCTGGAGATTTTACCGCGCGGGTCCTCTGCCTTTTTTGTAACGCCTTTTGTGTTGGAGCTTTCCGAATCGACTTATGATCTCGTCGAGAAAATGCGGGCGCGGTCTGTGGATGTGTTCGTGTTTTTTATTGATACGTTAACTTTCGTGCGAGGAACCCATCCCCTTACGTTATGGTCGCATTTTGCCGCCGACACTAAGAGTCGGGCCCGCCAACTCGATAACGCGAAACTGCGCTTAAACTCTTTAGGTGTCCCTTGTTACATTCTGGCCCAGGGAAAAGAGGTTGGTCTTGCCATTATCGAAAGTGAGTTGCGGTGACAAGCTTCGCAAAAATGCAGACGGCATTAGTTCTGTTATTAAGTTTCGTAACTCTAATGACCTTAGACGACGTAAAGTCTGTATGGATTTTTTCGCTTCTCTTTATTTTTGCATTACTTTTACGGAAATGGGTTTGGCATAAGGTTTTCTTGCGTGGTCCCGCCATAAACCTTAAAAGCCAAGACATTACGGACTTTATTTTTCTCGGAAGCCGCGTGCCGCATGATCCTGAACACGAAGAAGAGCAAAATCGCTTACGTTATTGGGTAGAGACCTACGCGGGTTGGCGGTATTTATTGTCAGCCTTTGGCTTAGCAGCAATAAGCTTTGGGTTAGTCGGTAAGATTTCCCTGCTTGGAGTTGCGTTCCTGGGCATTACGCTGCTGTTGCTTTCAATTATCTATTACGAACATTTTTTGCTACCAATTTTTGCCGCGACATTTATTTTCCTTTTTAACTTTAAAGTTTTTTCGCACCCAAGAGTTGCGGCTTTTGTTTTTGCGTTTCTACTTTTTATAAACCTAATTTTTTATTCCTGGAGCCGGCCGCAGAACCCCTCTAAAAATTTTAAGTTTCTGGGTAACGCCTTTAAGCTTGCCCTTTTAATGGGGGGGCTCGTGTTCTTATTCGACAAAATTATTCCCCAGACACGGCTATTTAAAGCGTCCGGGAACCCCTTGTCCAAAAAAATTGCCAAGCATGTGGCGCAGAGAATTCCTATGAGGATGGACCCGCTACAGCGGACGTCGCTGTCACAACCGGAGCTAGGGCAAGGGAATTCATCTGGGGGGCGCACCCGTTTACAAAAGTTGGCCAAAGAGATTCCCGCCGGAGAACGGCAGGAGCTTGCTCAGCAAGCGGGCCTATCGCAAGAGGAAATTGATACTTTGGAGAAGCAGATTCACGAAAGCAGCGCCGACGATAAGATGACAGAAAAGGAGCGCGAGGAGTTTGTCAAAGCCGCCAAGGAATTTTCGCAAAGTCTTGATAAGAACCCGGGAAAGATTCGCGACGCGGGAACGGAGATGAGCCCCCGGGAAATTTCGGAAAGTCTTGAGCAAAACGGATTCACGCGAGAGGAAATTGAGAAAATTAAGGACCAGTTGCAGCGGCCCGAAGACCATCAAGAGCTAGTTAAACTTGCAAAGGAAATGCCTAAGCAAAAAGTCGATGGAAAGAAATTAGAGCGGGCGGCGCAATTGCAGGAAGGCCTGGGTAAGGAGCGGGCACAATCAGTTATGTCCGAAGGTGGGGTCACTCAAAGTCAAATTGAAAACTTCGAGCGTCAGGTGCAAGAGGCGAAACGGGAAGAATTTAAGGCCCGCGCCGAGAAAATAAAAGAGAAGAGAGTTAATTTAGAGAAAAAGCTTGAGTTACAAATCAAAATGTTCGCGAAGTTTTTTATTTTTCTAATGATTTTTATGGGAGGCTTGGCGCTTTATGAGTTTCTCCGCCGTGTTAAGACTAAAAAGTCCTTAAATGAAGTGGAAGACGAAAAGAAAACCCAGGTCGACAAAGAAAGACTTGTTCAAGAGTACCGCGAGATTCTAAAACAGGGACTTACCGCCGAAGAGGAAGTCATAAAAACATATAATGTGTTCTTGGAATTAATGGATGGAAAGAAGCAAGGTAAACCCTGTCACTGGCCAACGACAGAATATACGCAAAAATTAATTAAAACATATCCAGAAATGCGTGCGGATCTTTTAGTTTTAAATGAGGTCTTTTGCGATACTTTGTTCGCAAAAAAGGATCCGTCCGCTCATATTAAGGTTTTCCGTAGCTCTTTTCAGAAAGTCGCTAACTGCCAAATAGGCGCAAATCAAATTAGAGATTAGAAAAAAATTAGACAGTCGCGCTGGTAAAAGATCATGGAAGCCGGGGGTACCAATGTTCCTTTAACCAGCGGCGACCTACAACAATAGATACGTCGGCCCGGGCCGTTTGGATCTACTTGTGGCGGCGGTTGTGTTTTGCTTTATAAATTTGCTTACTTGCCTGATTTTGCCGGTGCTCTATTCGGCGCGCCTCTTTACCGCTGACTTGGCCATCAGCCATTGCCTTATTTTCCATTTTTTGAATTTGATCCTGACGCTTTTCTAAACGTTTGGCTTCGACCTCAGTTAATGAGCCTGATTGTGCACCTTCTTGTATTCGCTGCTCTTGGTTTTGTTGCCGCTCATCGATGCGCGGGGTTGAAGTGGTTTCTTCCGCCATGGCGTTAAGGGCCAATAACGAAATAAAAAGGGTAAAGAATTTGGTCATAAATCCTCCTAGGTTAATTAGGTTACAAATGGATTAACGACCGAACAACCAAAAAGTTGCGCCTCAAGTTGAGACTCTCCTAATTCTTTAATTCTTAATACTGACAACGAATAAAATAGTCGCGGGAACCTAAGTCTACGGTTTCATTGGTTTGACCAACATTTAGGCTTCCTGATGACATTGCTACCACAATTTGTTTGAGGGGATAATTTAATTTCTTGGCGGCAAAAATATCCTTTTCGCTTTCTGAGGGGGCGCGAAGAATCGCCAATGAAACCCAGTCTGCGTAACGAGAAATGTGTAGATTCTGGCCTGCCCGCAAAGGGAGATCATGCCCGTCCTCATCGGCGGTTAGACTTATTTCACTGATAACTTGATGATTTGCCGTTTGCGTAACCCACATAGTTTCCCACACAGTGCACTTCATAACAGGAGGGTTAGTAGCGGCCGCACCGATACTCGAAAATAAAACAATCGCAATCTTTAGAAAATTCATCTTTTAGTACTCCAAGATTTTGGTTCATTATAATTTATTTTTGCTTTACCATCAAATTTACTGACTTAGAGCTGAAAAACATTCAGCCTAGTGACGAAATTTGGAAGAAAATGGGAAGTGTGAAGTGCAGGAATATTATCAGTCATTATTAGGTGGAGCGCTTATTGGCGTTGCCGCTTCGTTATTATTACTCTTTAGTGGCCGAGTTTGCGGTATCAGCGGAATCTACAACGGACTATTTAAATACGAGGGGAGCGAATGGACTTGGCGCTCACTGTTCGTGTTGGGATTAATCGTGGGGGGCGCCCTAATGAATTTCTTGGCCCCGCAACTCTTTATCAACCAACTTAACTTTTCCTACCTGCAGCTAACAATTGCTGGATTATGCGTTGGATTTGGTACTGTAATGGGTGGAGGGTGTACAAGTGGTCATGGCATTTGTGGGATAAGCCGTTTTTCAAAGAGAAGTATCGTTGCCACTCTCGTTTTTATGGCCACCGCAGTGATAACAGTTGCCTTGCAGCGTTTATTAGGAGCGGTTTAAATGACAAATGTGGTAGCGTTTTTTAGCGGCTTGTTATTCGCCATCGGCCTTGCTGTCGCAGGGATGACCCAACCTCATAAAATTATTGGATTCCTCGATATTCTTGGTGATTGGGATCCTTCGTTAGTGTTTGTAATGGCTGGGGCAGTAGCTGTTCATATCCTCGCTTACCGTTTAATGGGAAAAAGAGGCCGGCCAATGTTCGAGAGTCAATGGTATTTACCTTCAGCAAAAGATATCTCAATGCCCTTGATTATCGGCTCTGGCATATTTGGAATCGGTTGGGGATTAAGCGGGTTTTGTCCTGGTCCCGCGATTGTTAGTCTGGGTAGCGGAAGTTTAAAAGCCATCGTCATGGTGTGTGCGATGAATTTAGGAATGGGTGCCCGCAATTATTGGGATTCAAAAGTTAAGGGCAGTAAGTCAGAATAACCGTTGAAGGTGTTCCCGCAGTATTTGTATAGGTGGCATTTCCGCAAGTCGTGGCGCCGGGTGAAAAGTCTAAGGTAACGGTTCCTGTGGCCGCGCCACTGAGGGCTGTTGAGATTGTTCCCGCCGTTGGATAACAACACGTACTATTTCCCCAAGTCACACCCGAAAAAGAGTTACTCGCGGTATATTTTAAAATATTGTGATAGACAGTTAGAGTTCCGGAGGAAATTACGCGATTGCCAGAGGAGCGCTTTCCCGTCACCGACATGTTACCCGTTATAAAATGATCAAACCACTTTGTGCCCATGGGACCAGTAAGCACGCGGTGAACGCCATCGAAATTAATCGTGCGCGACGAACCCGCGCCTTGAGTCACTGTCACGCCGTTAGCATTAATAGTCGTTCCATCCCATGCAGTACCGCCACTTGTATCGGTCGTGATCTTAGCGCCACTTAAAAAAGTGGCTACCGAGGACGATGAGGTTCGGGTAACGGCGTCGCCATTAGCGGCCAAACCACCGGCATTCGTAAAGTTAGTGCAGGCGGCAGCACTACTAAAAGTTTCTGTCCAACCGCCACTCATGGTAATTGTACCAATCGAACAACTGTTCCAATTAATTGTGCGGACGGCTCCCGAGCAACTACTACGTACATTCGCAAACGCACATCCCGTGAGGGGAGAATTCGCCCCTTCGGTTGCGGTACTCTGGCCGCCGATTTCGCTCATTGCGGTTTGCATAACGTTGGAAAAATTGTCCTGGATAATTTCTTCATCCTGCTTTTTGCAGTTCGATAGACATATCGCGCCAACTAAAAAAGGCCAGAATTTTTTCAGATTTTGCTCCCGTTTTTTAATTGCAACACATTGAAAAGAATTTGGTCAAGTTGCCAAATTTTGGACCCAGGAATGAACAAATTGCTTGGCCCGCTTTTCGCAATACGTTAACTCCGGATGGTTAAAGTTTTAGGGTCTTTTCAATTTAAACGTAGTTTAATGGGTATTCTATCCATTCTCCTTATACTTTCTATTGGAGGAAATTACGTATTCGCTAAAAGATTTTCACTACCCTATACCGTACCTCTGGCGCCTATGTATGACGATTTTTTTCAAACTGTACGTCCTTATTTAGGTCAATGTGTCTTACAAAGATTTGAAAAAAAATATCCACGTTTTGATGTTTTTGACAAAACAATAGTTCCGTATTGGGAGAGAACGCTTTTTTCTCCGGACTCTCCCGATGCCGAGCGCTTGCGTGAATTCATCGCCTCTTACAATATTGAGCCCGCAGATCTTGTGGCCATCGATGCGCTCGCGCGCACACTTTATGCGGAAATGGATCGTGGCTTTGATCACGGTCTCCATTATGGCCGCGCCATTGCCGGTGTAGTCTTAAACCGCGCTCAAGCCATTGAACAAAAAAAACGCGGCTATCAGGCTTTTTCTGTCGGCCTTCATAAAAAATTTCATCCGTTAAAAAATACCGTTACGAAAGTTGTAACGGCAAGACGGCAGTTTTCCGCTTGGGACGGCATGATTGCGGGAAAATATAATCCCGTTTTATCGCATGCTTTATGTCCGCCCGTGAATCCCGAAGTCGCTTCTTGGAAGCGCTTCGCGCCTCAATACAAACACATTCCCAAGCGCAAGAAAATGCCTTCAGAAAATGAACTTCGTCACTGGAATATGGCTGTCAGAATCGCCATTGAATCCACTCTTGATCCCGACAGATTTTGGGCGAACTTTTCGAAATTCCATAAAAAAGAAATCATCGCCGGCCAGGACGCCTTTCCAATTTACTACTATACATCGGGCTATTACATGGATGCCAAACGCCGCGGAAAGCGCGTGACCATCTATGGCCGCCGCGGTGACGCTGGATTCAGAATCGTGCAGGGCCCTTCCATTGGCGGCCGCCGCGACTTCGACGAGCGCCTCCTGCGCTTCTGGGCCCCACGCAACCAACTCTAACCGCTAAAAGGTTCCAGGTTCTTTTTGGTAACAACAGCGCGTCAAAGGTCGAGTTTATCCATACGTCTTGGACGGTTACATAAGATTTAATTAATATTAATTATTCACGATTTACAGGAGAACCTCGTGCGCTTTATCACTCTTGGCCTTTTAATTTTTTCCGCGAGTCCCGCTTTATCGATGAATCAAGATTGCGCCGCCTGGCTTAATTCTACTTCCGTTGGCGCTTCACTCACCGTAAGCGCAGAAGGAGTGATTGAACCACGCCAAGGGTTCTCGGTAGAGAGCAACACCGAAAGGTCCTTATTTCTCCGCCATCGTCAAGGCGGATTGATTCCGGTCACCTTAAATACGGTTTATATAGAAAGGGAAAAGGGAAAAATTAAGTCTATTGCTACGACTTACAAGAATGACAATAAAGAGACTATCTATCTAAAAGACAACGGCAAGACATGTTTTCCAAAGTCACAAGTCAGAGAACTCGACGTAAACGGCGAAAAAATCCGCCAGCTTGATTGGGACACTGACATGTGTAATGAAATAAAAAAATATATGGATGAGCACCCGCAAATCAAAACTTGCGGCGACTCAAAAACACTTGGTGAGTTAAAGAATATTCTAGATCGTTATAAAACCCAAAGCATAGGTATTAAGCGCTTCGCGGAAGTTTCGCCGGCGTCCCGTGGAGACGGCAATCCCATTGCGGCAAGTTTAGCATACTGGCAAGTTTGCGACGAGGTTGTTTATCGAAAATTCGGTGCGAACCTTGCGGCACCGGCACCGGCAAAAGGAAAGGGAATTTCAAAATAACTTCCTTTAGCATAAAGACAAAGAGAAGTAGGCGTCTCGAACTGAGACGTCGATCCTCTTTACAATGTAAACGGCATAAACATCTCCTCTTGTGCTTCTCTAGATATAAGCGGACGTTATTGACTTCTATTGGCGCTCAAATTGCATTTTAATTTAACGGGTTCGCAAAGGTGGGGTAAATTTAATATGAGGGAAAGACAGAGAAATTGGAAAGTTTCTGGTGTAGGCTTAATTGAGCTACTTACCGTCTTATTTATTTCTTCTATTGTTATGGCGGGAATCGTGGCGATGTTTACGCAGATGAGCCGCGGTACTACACAGTTAAAAATTCAGATGACACGGTCACAACTCATTGAAAGCACCCGTCGAGCAGTCACTAGCCCGCGCATTTTAAAGTATTCTTCCACTCATGCATCCAATAGCTCCACGCAGATAAATCAATGTATTAATGGTGGTGGTTGTACCGATACGGATGCGGGGCCCACTTGGGTTTATTTTTCAATTTTTGATCAGGGCGGAGCAAAGCTATCCGGAACCGCGGCAAATCCCGCGCGTTTTACGGATGAGGGGCAGCCCTGCACGACACCCGATGGCAAATGCGTTTTTGAAGTGATCACGCGCTTTGCAGCGGACTGTGGACCCGTGGCGAGCCCATGTGCTGCGGCCCGGGACGTATTGGTGAACTATTTAATTCGGAACGCGAAAGATGGAGCCGGTAACGACATCATGAGTATCAGTAATTATCTTGTCCGTGATGCCACAGGCACTGCCACTACGGCGATACAAACTATTAACTCTACTTTGGCGGCAAATTATATTCCCAAATGGGCCGGGGGAAATGAATTTGTTCCAAGTCTTATTTTTGAGGAATCGGGAAAAATTGGTATTAATACCACTACCCCAGGTGCAACCTTGGATATACGTGGCGACATGCGCTTTGAAATTGGCGGTGTTAAATTTAAAACTCAGGTTGTAAATGTCGGAGTGAAATCCTCGTCGCCCGGTCCTTGCGGCTATTGTTCGGATCACGCGCGCGCAGGAGGTGATACTTGCGATGGTAACATGTCGGCACTATATAATTGTTCTCCAGCACTCCCTGCGGTATATACTTGTTCCGATGTAAGCGGCTGCGGAAGCTCGGGATGCCGAACGAACATCACTTGTAATCACGGCGTTCTTTTTGTGGAAGAGTAATTAACTTTCCCCACACCGTATTTGCACTCCTATAATGGTGATCGGTCATATGAAAAAGCGGAATGCGGCTCGCATAGTCTTCATAGCGAGGGACATTACCGGGTGTATACACGCCCCCCAGTTCCGCGTTGTCGGCGACATTATGGAATTGTCTGCCTAATCCAACGACGAGAACCTGCGCGATTTTTTCTTTTAGCGAGAGTTTGGCGTGCAAATCGTCAACGGATTTCGTAGAGGGAAATTTTGCAAATAACTTTTCGCCAAAAATACGCTTCTTATAATTTAATACGCGCCGAGAAGAAGCTTCAATGGAAGCCGTCAATTCGGTCCTCTTGGCAAGTTCATCGATAAGAATCGATATAAACTTTGATAACTTATCATAGGAGTCATTATTAAGAAAAAACAGAGCTATATCATGTCCAGAATTTAAAGCTAAGGCGATCCTATTTACATAGTAGGGATCACTTAAAAAAAACGTGATTTCAGCAGTTTCTTTCTGACGGCATTTTTTATCTGCGCCACAACGTTTCGCAGAAACCTCAGAGGCGATAGCGGCAATTTTACCTTTAACCGAAAGTTTCTTGTAAGATTTGCGCTTGAAAAAGTGAGCCGGAAGGTCACCTTGGAAACTTTTTTGCATAAACCGAAAGTGCGTTGGCTGCATAGATACCAACTCATCGGTAATAATGAGACCGGTAAAATTTAAATCCTTGCGGATGTATTGAACGCATTCCTTACTATAAGTGCAAATCTCATCTTCACCCCGAAAAGAAACACGGATATGTGAAGTCATAATGGCGCAGGCGTTCTGACGAATTCCTTCTTTAAAGGGTTGCATGGCCCGCTTTTCGAATTTCTCGATCGGCAGTATAATTTCGTTTTCGTCTTCATGAGGGTCCTTTTCGAGTTCACCGAGGCCCGGAAAATGTTTTATAGCCAGGCAATAGTTTTCGGGAGAGGCAAAACATTTTAAATACTCGCTGACAATTAAGCTTACTATTTGCGGGTCTTGACTAAAAAAGTCTTTCTTATAACTTTTTGGCGTACCTACGTCCGCACTAAGGCCAAGGTCGAAATTTAGATTTTGCGCCGTCATGCGGTCCACGGCGGTTTTGGCTTCCATACACCACGCCCTTAAACCATCTGGCGACTGGGCAAAGGCCAATGAGCTAAATTGGAATAAAAACAATAGCCACATATTTATCGAAAAAACCCCTGGTGTCTTAAAACTTGGCTTTCTGTTGCCGCCAGCACCCAGCCATCAACGACTTCAACGTTTTCATTTTCAAAATCATTTTGGGCGGACGCTGAAAAAAGGGATTTTAAAAAATATCCAAGGGGTAAGAGAAATACAGAAATTGCCATGAACTGTCTTCTATTCATATTCTTGCCTTACTGACTTTTAATATGATCAGCCAACTTTACTGCTAAAGCAAGAAGAGTTAGGGTCGGATTTGAGGACCCGCCGGTCGGGAAAAGTGAGCTCCCAGCAATATAGAGGTTCGCGCTCTCATGAACCTTGGCATTGGCGTCCACTACGCCTTTAACGGGATTCTTGTGCATCCTCGTTGTTCCCATGTGATGACATCCGCCAATTACATTTTTCTGCCAGCTTGTTTTATCAGAAAAGTTTAATTTCAGTCGCCACTTTGATACTTTACCGAGTTCAATTCCAAGGTGAATAAGTGTTGTCTTCAGAGATTCAAAATCCAATTTTGACAAACTATAATTGAAGTTAATGAGCGGTAAGCCCAATTCATCTTTTTTGTCGGATAGAGTGATGCTGTTGGAAATCTCCGGGAGTTGCTCTTGACGGGTGAAAACAGTGAAACGTGAGGGAGCTCTTTTAAGATTTGGATTTAGAATGTTTGTAATGCTTTCTGCTGCGGCAACATCATGCGCGGGGGCATGTGTAAGCGAGCAGGACACTTCCAATACCTTATGTTGTTTTTGAAACTTTTCACTTGTTACCCAAAGGGCCTGCGAGCGGTTTTTAGTCGTTATAAAAAAGTCAGAGCGAAAAAAAATATCAAACTCCTTTGATTCTCCCGGCCCTTCAATGGAACCCGCAGAGCAGTGAGGATGCTCCATAAAGTATTTGCCGACGAGACCGTGATTATTGCCAATTCCACTTATCAAAAGTTGCCGCGCATTTTCAATCCCGCCACAGGCGAGGACGAAAGTTTTTGCCGTAATTTTTATTTCTCTTTGACGCCGGCCGCAGGTGAGGTGGGTTACTTTTCCTTCTGACGAATTTATTTTTAGCAGAGGGGTGTTTAAAAGCAGTTGGGCCCGGGGATGATCTTTTATTTCCGGCAGGAATCTGTCCTTAAAATTTAGCGCACTGAAGTTAAAAAAATCTAAGTTAAATTTTGAACTTTTTTTTAAAATATTTTTTTCCACGGAAGCGCCGGGCGGCGTTTCGATTTCCAAATAGTTGGCCGCCCGTAGGTAAAAGGGTTTCATCACCGAAAAATCAAAGGGCCATCCGCTTTCAGGAATCCAGTCGCGATTTTTAAAGGTAGATTCACTTAACGGGCGGCACCATCCACCCCAGTGGTTAGTCGTGCCGCCAAAACCCTGCAAACGGGAGGTCTTTAGGTATTCAGCGCCAAAATTTTCTGGCGCACTCACTTTCGCCGGAGAAAATCCCTTCGGTGCGGCTACTGTCAACAGATCCCCGGCCTCTATAAGTGCCACTCCTAGATCGGTATTTTTAAGTAATTCACTCGCTAAAACTAGCCCCGCCGCTCCCGCGCCGACGATACAGACGTCCGCTTTAATATCATTTGTGGAATCCGTTATAATCATAGGCACACCTGTTATTAACCTTAAAACGATAAGGTCGCGCGGGATTGTTGTCAAAGGGGCATGGCTAGCTTAGGTAAACCCATAAATTTACCTCCGCGGCGGAGGTAAATAGGGATAGTGGAATTAGCGTCGGCGGAGCTCTGCGTTTTAGTTGACCAGGCAAGAATCAGAAATGAATCTAGAACTTATGAGAAATATTCTAACCATCTTTGCATCTCTGCTTTTGTTTCATCAATCCCGAGCCAAAGAAATTGCACTTACCTTTGACGACTGCCCACGCAAAGTGGGAACTCTGATGAGCGGGGCAGAGAGGGCCAAGAGGCTTATTCGGCAACTTAATACGGCCAGTGTAGGTCAGGTCGGATTTTTCTGTAATTCACCAACGCGCCAAAGTGATGGTTTTGAAAGAATAAAATATTTTGCGGATCAAGGTTATCTCATTGCCAATCACAGCGCGACTCATATGAATTTAGATAATACTCCTGTGGATCTTTTTATAAATGACATAGAAAGGGCTGATAAGGAGCTGCATAACTTTCCTAATTTTCGGAAGTGGTTTCGCTTTCCTTTTTTACGGGAGGGAAAAACTGTTACAAAGATCAATGCGGTTAGAGAGTTTTTGGCCAAGGCCGGATATAAAAACGGTTATGTGACTGTCGATACTCAAGACTGGTACATGGATGATTTGTTAGCGGTTGCAGTGGCTGAAGGTAAAAAGTTTAACCAAGAAAGACTTTGTACCACATATAAGGAACTTATGACCGAGGAGGCCGAGTTTTTTGACAATATGTCGGTGCAAGCGCTCGGTCGCTCAGTGAAACATGTGTTGTTACTGCACGAGACGGATTTAAATGCGTTTTGTATTGGGGAACTAGTATCTGAGTTGCGGGCGCATGATTGGAAAATTATTTCTCCGGATGTCGCGTACATGGATCCGATTGCAGACCGTGAGCCTTCGGCGTCCGTGCCGTTAAATCAAGGCTGCGTTTTCGCTTTGGCGAAAGAACGGGGTTATAAGGGGCCCTACTGGTCGCGCTGGAATGAGGAAGCGGAAATCGAAAAGGAATTTATTCGCCGGAAAATCTGGGAATAAATTTTTGGATTCTGAAGCGCGGGATTTTAAATGGTGCCTCCGGGGAGAATCGAACTCCCATGACCTTGCGATCGGTGGATTTTGAATCCACTGCGTCTACCAATTCCGCCACAGAGGCA
>CAZCFY010000029.1:0-34418 GCA_964498095.1 uncultured Bdellovibrionales bacterium
GCTCCCGAATTGAATCATGGTTAGCTAGCACCTAAGTTTGAATTTACGAAAAACATTTTTAGGAAGAAAACCATAAGTGTGGTGTTCACGCAATTTCTTCCGCTTTAAATTGGCGCGGTTGATTGCCTCTGGTTATTGTAATGAGCGAGCAGTCTTGCATCATTTTTAAAATTTCTTCTCGCTCAATTCGTCTTCTTTGTCACTGGAGGATTTCGCGAAAATCCGTGAAATTTTATCTAAGAGCATAGAAGAATCTTTGGAAATATGTAAGGCTTCGCCTGCCAAAGAAGTTGTATGTTTGAATATCGACCTTTTTCGATTAACGACAGAAACTTGACCAAAACCCAATCTTAATCGTCACCCCGTGCTTTCCCCGAGCATTGGCTTAAAGTCAATTATATGCGGTTTGGCCAAAAGGTGAGCTTGCGGGTAGCAAAAAACCTGCGGCTCACCTATCTTGGCCCGAGGACAATTTAAGGCTGCTACCGTTGAACAGATGCCAGTTCAAAAGTAGCCATGGCGCATGTTAATTAGGTTCCAATTCTTTACATGGTTGTTACCGGCTGCTATATCGAAGCTATAAATAAGGGCTGAAGGAGATTAATTCCGACCCATTCGACCCTTCTTAGTAAAGGAAACCAGAAATGAAAAAATTAATTTTTCTTCTCTTAACACTCTCTTTTGTTACGTCTTGCGGAAAATCGAACTCTACCCCGAACAGTGATTCCAGGCCCGCTGACAAAAAGCCGACAAACGAAAATAAAATTGTAGAGCTTAAAGTTCCTATGGAGATTTCACTAAATACGATCCATATTTTAAAAGCAGGTACAGCCGGTGATGATAGTTGCCATATGGAATTAAAGGCCTCTGATATTTCCTTTTTCGAATATACAGTCCTTCACGATGAGCTTGAGTCACGAACATCCATTTTTTGGTTTCCTAAGTTTACTAAAAGAATCTCTGGAAATTCAGGCGAGCTTTGGGGCGAATGGCACGTGTACAATTTTACGAAGCAAAATGTTCTCGTCGAAAAAGTTTCCGTTGTCTTTAGCAAGGAAACTCCCACCGAAATGATCTTTAAAAAGGTGTGTTTTTAACGCAACAAAGTTGGTTCGAAAGAACTATCTTATGCATCCCCAGCAACTGCTAAAATACTAACATTCCTGGCGGCGGGTTAGTTGTTAACCATTAATCACTAGAAATCGATAAAGCCCGCAGCAACAAAAGCGCCGACTATTAGGTCGGTGCTTTGCTTTTTAGGACGCCTTACGATGCCTTTGGCTTTTGTCCAACTGCCAAGCGCATGGCCATGGCACTGAGCACAGCCTTTAAGAAAGATAATTCCGGGGCGCCGCATTCGGACAAAGCCCGATACATCGCTTGTCGGGCCGCACCTGATTTTTCTGAAATGCCAGTCATGCCATCGGCTTTTGCAACCTGGCGCAGAGCCATTAAAAAACGCTCGTCAGACCCATCATCAGAATCTTCAAGCGAAGCATTTAAGTATTCGACGGCAACCTCGGCGTCCTTTAACTGCTCGATTAAATCGGCTTCATACTCTCGCGTTTTTTTAGCCATAGTCTCACGCCGTTCTCGACAAAATAAACTTAAACAATTTGGGGCATAACACGCGGCTTTTGGCGGCGACCTATTCGTAAGTTTGTTAGCTCTAAAGGAAAAGCATCGACCTTAAACCTTCGGTCAAAATTTGTAGCCGCATACCACTCGGCCATTTCTTTGTGCTGCTTGCTTTTTCGATTAGCCAAGGCTTTTTTAAACTCATTAAATCCATGAGGGCCGCCGCAATCTTCTGGCGGAGCGGCGTGTTTCCCATCAATGCAAACCGGATAACGTTGAGTCACGTCAACATCGACAAATTTTTCAAACCTGATCGTGTGAGACCACCAATCGCCAAAATCATAAATAAATTTAAATTGTGTGTGCTGAGTCACTATTTTGCCTACCTTATACTTCGAATCGTCGAGCCGTCCTTCGAACTCAAGTTCGATATCAGGATCTGAATATTTATCGCCTTCAATTTCGAACATGTAACTGTGGTATCCTTTCCACCAAAACACATCTTGAATAGCATAATGTAGTGTTCTTAACGATGAATTTTCTAAAATTAGAATACGCCGCCATATTTCTGGGTGCGTCTCATCTAGTGAAATTTTTAACTGCACGGCCTTCTGAATCATTTTTGAATCCTCTCTACGCGCTAGTTTTTAACTTAATTTCACACTCCAACCCAAGCAGCCCAGCTATGTGATAAAGTTGTTCTAGATTTTTATTTAATATTTCTGGATTTAAAAGACGTTGCACCTGATTGTCAGAGGTATGAAGATGATTCGCTAAAAATCGCTTTGAAATTTTTCTTTTTGCTAACTCGGTTTTGATTTGACTCGTTAAAAGCTCAATCTGAGTTTGCAGTAAAAATTCGGGGTCTTTCGCCAAAGCCAAGGGCTGATCATAGGGCATGTATTCGATTTTGCCGTCTTCAAATTCAAAAACAATGCTCTTATGACCCGTTTCAGGATCAACCCATGCTTGGCTCAGATTTTTGCGAAAACCGACCTGCCCGTAATGAAATTCAATGGTCTTACCTGATGAGTATAAAACTCGAACCTGTTTTGTGCGGTTATTAAACTCAACATTTTTGATTTTCATATTTCTTTAGCCTCTATAAGTTCTTTTAAAATTTTAGTCAGTTTTTTATTCAAAGTTCCTGACAATAATCTCATGCCGGGAACTTGGACTTTCGCTATTACGCGGCCATCTTTAAAAATGTGGACATGCTTGGGATAATGATCCCCGATCCACCATTCAATGATGTAGCCGCCACGACGAATGCGTCCCATAATTAACTCTACTAAATTTAGTAGAACTTGTAAAGTTCTTTATTTTTTACGTTTATATTTATATGGTTCGGCTGGACCCCAAAGCGCCTGATTTAACTCCGTAAAACTAATAGGCCCCCTCTGATGAGCCCTGATCGCTTCTTTCATAAAATATTTGGTCGCTTGCGGAAGTAAACCCATCGAACCTAAAACAATAGCCCATTTTATGAGACCTGATAAAAACTGCAACATATTACTTATCCCATTCTTGTTGGATACGCGTTTCTACGAGGCTGAGATCGGCGGGGCCAATTTCAAATGTTTGATCCCGCCGAGTTTAAGCTCCTGCGCTTTACCATATAGGGTCGAAGCCGCAATTCGCATACGCCTTGCGATCGACCAATACGGTAATGTCTCAATCCATCGAAGTTTTGCCAGCTCCTCCAGATTGACCACCCGAACTCCCCATGTTACCTGATGTCTTCGCTTTACGGTGAGTACGTGTTGTTCGTAGAGCCTAGTGCCAAGGCAAGGCATCCCTCTAAAAAAGCCGATGACTTTTGGTCAGCGGCTTTTTTATTTTGTACGGCTGCGATAGTTCGGACCTTGTGAGCGAAGCGAACTTTTGATTCGACAAAAATAGCAGAAGGCTATTTTTGCGTGAGCAACCTCCGCAGTGGCGGTTGCGAGCCCGTCAGGGACGAGGGCAGGAGCCCGAGTTAACCACGCCGCCCCATCCAAATTTCCTCACATACTGATGTAATTCCTAAACTATTTACACTTTCACAGAGACCTATCGCCTAAAAATGCCCGCCATGATATGGCTACGCCAAACGGGAGATTTTATGAAACCTCTATTTGCGCTTTTGATCTTTTTTTCTTCGGCATCCGCTTTTTCTGCCAGAGGTTACTTCGATAATTTCGATAAAGACCGTTGCCCGGGAATGTGGACATCGCATTATAGAATCATTTGCTTTGGCGTAAAGGGTTCTCGCGAAATTCTTGCGGCGAAAATTAAAAAGTCAAATCAAGTTACCTTGGAACAAGCGGCTCGCATTATCAAGAATCTTCAAATAGCGGACGCTTATGAGCTTGGCGTACTTCCCGATGATTCTACTGAGCATATTTATGCTTACACTTATTTGTTAAAAGACAGTTCAGGTAAAGTTATCGGCTACTCGGCAATTGATGGGTACGTAAATCACGAAATGGAAATCCGTTTGCAGATAAATCAAAGCTATACTGTTAAAGGCGAAATGGTTTCGGCGATAGTGAAAGAACTAAACTAAAGCCATCGCAACTTTGCGTGCCGCCAAACACTCGGCGTGGCCGCAATTCTTATACGCCTTGCGATTGCCACACGCGGTAGCGCCTCAAGGTTTTGCCCGCCCCTCCAGATTGACCACCCGAACTCCCCGCCGCCAAGGCCGCCTTCTAAAAAAGCCGCTGACCTCACTTTAGCTCAACCCAATGAATACCAGACTGCTTAAAGGTGCCGAAATAAATTTTATTTCCAATTTGCACGGTGCTAGTGAAGTTAAATTTCTGTTCTTTTCCTGGGTCGATAACGGCATTAACGACTTTTCCGCCCTTATTTATCTCTAGGGCCAAACCCAATTGCTCTTGTTTAGCAAGCTGTCCTTTTGAGATAATTCCCCATCGATGAAGGTTAAAAATAAATTTGTTTAAAAGCGGATGAGACTGCAGATACTCCAATATCCCACTTCGGGGACTAACGATGCTTAACCAGTAATTGCCCTGCGGGTTGAGAGAAATATTATCGGGAATCCCGGGAAGACTATCAATCCAAATCTGTTTTTCGCCAGACACCAGATCAACTTGAGTAATTCGATAGGCCGTTGACTCAACCACTAGTAGTTTCTTTTGGTCCTCGGTTAAAGTAAGACCATTTGCAAAATAAAGGTCCTTCGCCAATATTTTACTTTTCTCAGTCCAACTTTCGTTATAAGCGACGACAATTCCATCGCCAGAGTTTTCAAGCGCAATATACTCATAGTCAGCCGCCGTCCAATGCGTGCTCGCCACAGATACATAAATAGTACCATCGGCGGCAACCGCGACATCATCTACCATACAAAGGGGAACTCCCTTGGCGCTCTGAGCTAAAATCGTAGATTCACCGCTCCAACTCATTTTCATAAGTCCATTAACCAAATCGGCAATGACTAGTTCACCAGTTTTTCTATTCAGGCGCACGCTTATGGGGCGCCCCTTGGTGTTCCCCACAATATCAATGCCATTCGTAGAAGGATCGACCACCACGACATCTCCATTGGCCAGTCCCGTAAGAATGCGCCCGTCCGGCAGAATTTCTAGTGCTTCAGGCCCGTGTAGTTGATCCAGTCCAATCGCATGAACGCTTATCAAAATTCCCTTGGGATTTACTAGCGCTGACAAATCGTTGGCTTTCGGAAACTCCGTTTTCATCGGCAAATAAGAGGACTTCGGTCCGCGACGGCAGGAGCTATTAATCTCATTGGCCTGGACGGAAAAATGCACTGAAACAAGACAAAATAAAATAAAATAAATTTGGTTTTTTATTGCATGCACATTTACAATCCTCCGGGAGCATCCCCAGGGCCTATCATTTGAAGACCGCCGCCGAAGTTTACCGAAGAACAAACATTGGGACTAAAGTCTTTACCATACCTGCTATGGTAAAATACGAAGACCTCTTTATCTAGGCCTGGAACCAATTGATCATTAATACTGTGCTGTACGTCGATATAACAAACTCGCGACGAAATTTTAGTGGGATCCACTGGCCTTCCACTCTCGTCTTTCATATTTGTGATTTTGAGAGTCAAATCATCAATCATTTTTTGTATCGGATCCTCCGTATCAAGGCTGGTACTATTATCCTCTTGGGGAGGTTTTGACTTTACTACTTCTGAAAGAATTATTTGAGTGACAGGCTCACTGGCAAAAGCGGCCACGACAACAACCTGGGAGCAAAAAAGACTTAGCGAAACAAAGGAACTGAACTTCATAATTTTCCTCTTTAATTATTTTGATTAAACCGCAATAACCCAAGCAAGTTCCATGCCTCTAAACAACTTCATACGGGCGCGTAGGAGTTAGAGATATGCCGTTATTAAGGCCCCGGAAGCAAATTCTGTCACTGGCCTTTCTTAACCGGTGGCATATCTATTATTGCGCGAACTTTCTTTACCGCAGAGGTGGTAGCCCCGTCCGGGACGCGGGCAGGAGCCCGAGCCATTTCTATTTATCGCGCAGCTGACACCAATTAATCGCAATGCCAACGAGATCGTGTTTTTTAAGAAGTCCCTTTTCGTAAACCTCTTTGAATTTTTTCTCAAACCGCTTTCCCATCTGTTCAGTGAGATCATAAACCACGCGGCTTCCATCAAGAGTTAAAAGTTCATTTACCATAAAGACGCCCGTGCCATCGTGCCCGCCTTCATTATGCCTATCTAATTTGAGATCTATGACAGCTTTTAAGTCAGTTTTGGTCTCGTTTTTAATTTCAACATATAACCTAACATCCTCGCCATCCACGATGGCTCGCTTGACAATCATTGACCATGGACTATAGCCGCCGCTACTTTGTGAAAAAACGTATTTAAGCGTCTGCTCGCCTTCGATGGATAGTATTGTTTTACCGTGTCTGTTTTTTTCAACTAAGTTCGCATCGATATGTTGATTTGAATCAGAGGCCATTTTAAACCATTTGTCTTCCGGGTCGATTTCTGCCTTGTCAGTCGCGCAAAATAAATGTGTGGCTGCGCTGGCGCTGAAGGAACTCACGAGTACAATCAAACTAAAAAACATTTTCATAAAATCTCCGAATAGAATTGGGAGGGTAGTCTATACTTAGAATAGCTGCCTTGTAAACAAACCAATGGTTTTAGGATGGCCCTTCGCTAGGAATCCCCAGGCTATTGAAAGCAAAGAAATTAGCCTACATTGGCCATTAAGGACCCCTTTTAGTCAGGCAAGATGCGTTGCCTCTTTAGGCAGGTGAACCCAAAAAAGCTGACCATTTGGGGAAGGAAGTGATTCCGCACGCTCACAACAAGATATTCTAATAAAATCAGATTTTCCTGATCATGTGTATCAACCGTCTCATTTTGAGATTGTCAGTGGCGGAATTTTCCTAATTGGAGAAGTTGATATATTATAGAAATTAACGATATGAGGCTGCTAAGTTTAATTCTTTTATTTTGTCAGTTCGCTTTGGCCGAAGATATTCCACGCGATTGCAATTCCGAAGATAAACCGGCAGGAGCTCATACGTTTAAGCCCGGAGAGGTCGGAATTTTCAAAATCACAAAAAATAAAAATCCGGAGAACATTGCGACCTTAAACACCTACGCCGACCGTGACTGCCACTTCACAGGCGACATAAAGGAGTTCTCAACTTTATTTGATTTTTATTGGATCATGAATAGTAAAACTCAAAGCGAGTGTTACAAACCCATGAACGCATTTATAAAACAGCAGGTACGGTCACGTTATACCCCCATTAAACTTTCTCCCGAAAAGGACAAACTAACATTCTCTTTGGATCTCGAAGGGCTTGATCATGATTTTGTTGGAAATCCAATGTTTGAGCTAACTCTAGCCCGAGGACCTGGTGGAAAATGCGAGGCTACTACGACGCTTCAACTAGGGCCAAAATTTCAGCAGCAAAAAATTGTGATCTCCGAAATCTACGGTTCCAAAGATGATCTCTTACCAACGGCTCCTGATACCGTCGAAATTCGCGGTAAAACAGAGTCCGGAACAGAAATCGCGGCGCGATTTGTTAAAGCCAAATCTCTATTTTCTAGAGCCTTTGCCTTTAAGGCAAAATAGTAAAGTTTTTACTTCAACGCCAGCATGGGCGCCAATACCAATGTACTTTTAGAGAAGAGTGCCCACCTCCGCGGCGGAGGTGGAATGCGTTAATTCAAACAACCAAACTTTTTGTAAATCTTTTTGACGTGGGCAAAATTGGCCGGGCTGAATTTACCCAAAATTTGGAAGAACTTTCTTTTCGACGTATACTGATAACACGGGGAAAGAGGAGTTTTTCTATGCGACTAAAAATTCTACCCCTCATATTTCTCTTAAGTTATTTTCTCTTTTTGGGAATAATACTCCCCGACTCTTCGGAAGTAATTTCGGAACTAAAAAAGGATACGCGGGTTTTGTCGAGCGCGCTAATTGCACAAATGCAAAAACTTCCAGAAATTAGAAGACGCATTAGCAATGAAATTAGAAAGGTTGCAGGCCTACCCTAAGCGCGGCTATATTGTGAATTCATAGACGCCATAAATCCAAAATTCAGGACTAAACGGGCTTCTTAATCCCAAGGTTTTCCAAAAAGCCATTCGCCCCACCCGGCACCTTGGAAAGATCATAGAATGCGGAACCGTAGCCAATTACCGATCCGCCGCCAATCTCGCCGCTAAAATTAAAACCCAACATATCCGAATTGGATGGGGCAGTTTTTAGCGAATCGATGCGGTAGTTTATATCGACATGAAGAGGATCGCGCATGGGCCAGCGATGCTTAAAATAATGTTCACGCACCCAAACTTCCACCGTTTTTTTCTCTAGCCCAAATAAAACATGACCGTGAATAACGGCAAGTTGTGCGACTATGCGAAATATTGTTGGCGCTGATAAGTGGAAGCCTAGTTCGTCCTGCGGCGAAACGCCAAACTTCGTCACCGAAGCCAAGGCTGCTAAAGAGAAGCCTGAAACTTTAATTTCTCCAAATTCAAAAACGTCGCTAAAAATTCCGTTTGTCAGATATTCGGAGGATAAATTCACGGCTTGCTCGGCACTAAGTACTCCAGAAAAAAGCCCGTGGTTAGCTATGGTATTCGTATCAATTTTTAAGATTCTATTTTTCATTTTCACGAAACGCATTTTGCAAATAAAATACCAGATCAAATATACCCTGCAGTGGCTTTCCCGAGTTTTAGTGGCAATAGTGTGGACAGGTATCGAAATTTGTCAGGTGGATCCGACAATTTCAGCCCCCGGGCCCTCCGCCTAGCCCACCAGAAGGTCAACTATCTCAAATTGACGCATATTCAGTCCACTATTCTGGATATTAACTTTAATGCGAATTTGTCAAAATTTATCTAAAGCACGGGTAGTTCTGGGGGTAAAGAATGAAGAGGTGTTTTAATTGTAAGGGGTTTGGGATTATAGAACTTCTTATCGTCAGCTCGGTTTTACTCGGTGTGCTTTTGGCTGTTTCGCAATTGACCACTTCAACTCTAAAAAGTGCCGCCGCTAGCAGGGCCTCATTCACCAAGGGCAATCTCGGCGGATTGATAGTTAGATACAGCGGAGACCCGGATATTTTAAGACGATCGGCTGCCGCGGCCCAAAACAATGCGACAACTTTTAATAACTGCGTAAACGGAGTCACCGCTGCCGGCTGCAATGCGAACGCCGGTCCGCAAGGTATTTCCCTTATTGACGCCACTAACACGGTACTGTCAGGCCCCCCGAATGCCCCGGCACTCTATGATGACGAGGGTAGATCCTGTGGACCGGCCGCAAATGCAAAATGTATTTTCGAGGTAATAACTCAATTTACCGCGAGTTGTGGAATAATGCCTTCACCATGTACCTCAGCACAAGATATTATAATTTGGTATACAGTTCGCCATGCACGCACAAGCTCTGGAGATCTCATCCGGGGATTGGCGGGGATAAATTATAGCGATGTGACAGGAAGAATTACGACAGCAGTGCGAACAATTTTAAGTACACTGGCAAACAATTATGTTCCTATGATGAATGGGGGAACAACTTCCCTTACAAATAGCCGCATTTTTCAAGCGGCGAATGGAAGCGTCGGAGTTAATACCAACACGCCGCAAGCGGCTCTTGACGTGAATGGCGATATTTCTTTCACTCTCAATGGAATGCGGTTCGCATCTCGTCTAACCAATGCGGGGGTAAGAGCCCGCAATTTTGCCGGCTGTTATGGAAGAAATACTGGGTTTACTGACACGTGCGACGGCAGCTTCCAGCTTTATCAATGCCCCGCCGGTGGCGCCTTTACCAACACCTGCTTTGATATCCAATCCGCCTGCGGTGGAAATGGCTGCGGGGGATGTTATTTTAATGTCACTTGCAATGCGGGCGTGATCTTCCAGCAACAATAAAATTTTCGCACAGATTTAAGGCACGCAAAGCCTGGACCAAAGTTAGTTTTTGTGAATGAAAAATGGTTCAAATTTTCCATTGCCCTCACCTCCCATACGTGTTGTCCTATTGCTATCTCAGGAGGAAAGATAATGAACAAAACTTTTTGGATGGCACTGGTCGTATGCGTAGGCATTGGTGGCTTTTATTTTGGCCGCAATACCAATGGACCGACAAAACAAATAAACACGGAAACTTTTTCGTCCCTCACTACCCGCGAACCCAATTCCGGCAGTGATGAGCAGGTTTTAAATAAAATCGTATACAATACAAAAACCGAAAAAGACGTTCCGCTGATGATTGCGAAAATCCAAAAATTTGCCGCCGACAATCCAGCAAGCGATGTGGCAAAAATTTATGCGGCGATGGTAACCCCTATGCCGCTCTTAAAAGGAATAGTTTACCGCTTACGTATGATCGTCGAGCCAGTCGATGTTGCCTACCTGTCGATTCTTTCAAGCCTAAGAATGTTTAAGCGAAATAATGAGCGCCGGGGCCCGCACATTGATGCTTTATTTGATTATTTTACGAACCCGAATCCTGATGAAGTTATCTCTGGCCAAAAGGGCCTTTTTACTTCGGGCGCACAGTTTCAGGATTATATGGCCACGAAGGTAGCTCCGGAAGTTGAGCGTCAAGTTGCCGTACTTAAGGAAGTCGCCGGCCGAGCAAACATGAATCAAGTTTTATTTATGTACGACGCTAATTTGCTTTTTGGCTTGCCCAATATGCTTTCAGACGGCCCGACGATTCGTTTTAAAAAATTTATGCCTGGCCATTTAAAAGCCATGATTGCCAATATGGAAATGCGCATGGGATTTGGCTACTACTTGGCAAGCTATAACATTGAAGACCTTCCAAAGTTTTTAAATGCACTTACTAAAGAGACTTTTGCGGCAAAGAAGTCAGATTTTTGGCGAGGCCTTGCGGCAAGCGCCTTTGATCTCCACATTCAATCGCCAAAAGAATTTTACCAGCATCTAGTTGGAAATGGTTTTGGCGCAAAATATCCGCAGCTATTCGTCTTACGTGAACCCGCAAAAGACCGAGGCCGGCAAAAAGGTTACTTGGCACGGTCACTGGAACACTTACAGGCCGCCGTCGATTACCGCACTCTCGCCTTTAATGACATGGAAGTTTATGAGCGAAACGCCAATGGCCGCGAATACTTTATTGATCCAGATTTTGCAACTTCAAGAGCCACGATTTCTAGCGCAATTTTACAAAAGCGTACACGGCTGTTGAAAGGCCGCGAAACGTTCACTGACCGCATTACGGGTCAAGGTTTTGAACTTAATATTCCAGCCATGTTTGACTACCGTAACCCCGCCATTAACGATCTTAAACGTCTGTATGCCAATGACTTTGAACCAGGAGATGAAAAGCTCGGCCGCGATCCCAAAACTTTCAAGTGGAACTACAACTACGGTAAAGTTAGAAATTGGCCAGATCCATCATTCGGCGGAGTTTTGCCGGGCACCAGTAGTGCGGCGGCTTACCGCGAAAAACTCGTCAGCATTTCTCGCGATGCCTCGCTGTCGCCATTGACCGCATGGCTGCGCTTTTTCATGTAAAGCGCCCAGAACATATCCCACTCAAGTCTTAGATAGCGTAAAATAAAATAAGACATCATCAGTGATCCTCGCCAGAGGACACTGATGCCCCCGGGAATGCAGGCGTGCGAAAAACTCTGCCCATTTAAATTCTCCTCGGCCACAATCCCCTCTTGAAAACGCTTTTCAGCCAACGAAATTAAACGGTACTTAATTTTATTATAAACCCAGCTTAACCAACGCGGAAAGTAGCCCACGTTTTTTAAATAATTTGGGAATAACGCCGCCGGAATTATCGTCGTATTGTAATACCCAGCCGTATCGAGCTGGGTAAGTAAACCAAATAAACGGTAATCACCCATTAAAAAATAACGGTCGACATACAAATTAAAGCGGGTTCTAAAGGCGTCACTAAAGCGCTTTTCATAGCGCCACCAAGCCTTAACGTCATATTTCTCTGTCGCAATATCCTTTGCAATAAGTGGTCCCAGCCACAACACCTGTTGCGAAGTAAACTCCATCCCAGGACTAAACAGCGGATCAAGAAATGCGGCTGCATCACCGACTAATGCAAGACCTGGCAGCGAGTACTTCTTAGAAAGATAGGGCAGATACGGCAAATGCCGAAAGCCATGAGCATTTTCGGGGGAAACAACTTTATTTAATATCGGATGTTCCTTTATAAATTCAAAAAAATGTTCGCGCGGGTGCCTTTTTTCAGTATTTATTAAACGCTGATCGTACACGATTCCCACACTCACGGTTTCATCTTGTAGCGGAATATACCAAACCCAATATCCCTTATCTAAAATATGCGACGTCGCAAACTGCCGGCTGCCAATACAATGTTTGTTCCACCATTTGGTTTTATTCTTATCTACGTCATCTAAGCGTACAACATTAGAAAAATGGGCCCATGACGAAGCCGTAGGGTGCGCCTTGGACATCTCGCGCCAGCCATTCCTATTCGCGACCAGTCCCTTGCGGCCAGAGGCATCTACGAGCCAACGGGCTTTTAACTTTGTCTGTTTACCGTTTTGCAAAATATCAACCTCGGAATTAAAGGCTTCATAGTTCCAGTCGACAACCTCTGCCGGGCGATAAACTTTTACACCCATTTCTTGCGCCTTCCATAAGAGATCTTCATCGAATAATCCGCGGTTTAACTGATAGCCGTTGGCCACGGATCTGAGCGATGGACTTGAGAAGTCAGAACAATTGGCAGGATCTTGGTTGTTTTTGGAATTAAATAAAAACCTAAGCCCCGTTTTCTTAATCTGTTTTGACAGAATGCTATCGACATCAAAGCGGCGCAAAAAAATCGCCGTCACGTCGCTGGTACTTTCTCCTACCTTTTTATGAAACATGGGACTTTGTTCCACAATCGCAATGCGTGCGGACGGATTATTTCTTAAGATAGAAATCGCCATCAGGGAGCCCGCCATTCCCCCGCCCATGATCACAACGTCAAAAGTTTTGCTTTCGCTCATTTTAACCTCCCAGTAAGTTTCGCCCAGAGATATATTTTGAATTCTTAGTCGCCCGCCAAGGAATGGCCTTAAAGAACTTTTCCCAATCTTCGGCCGAGTTCTGATTATAAGCTTCGGCCGGGGTTTTAAGTTCAAATAAAATTCTTTCAGTCTCACGGTAGGAAAATTCTGGTTTCACATGTTCGTCGCGATAATAGAGAATATTTTTGTCCATCGTTAACCGAGCATTTAATTTTGGCAGAAAAAAATACCGGCGCTCATAGGAATTAACAATCTGTGGGCGCAATTCTTTAAATTTCTCCCTTACCGGATCCGCGATTCGGCGCGCCAGCTTAGCGCGCTCATCAGGACAAAAGACCTCCACGAGAGCGCAGTCAGGAAATTCCCACTTTTGTTTATGGGTTACTACTCCGGTCTTTGATTTTTTTTCGATATTCGGGCTTTCTAGAAAAGAAAGGCTGGCTCCATACCAGCGGATCCGAAATTTATCGCGACTAGAAAGACCTTGCTGGTGAATGTAATAGAAAGTGCTGTCTAAAGTATCCAAATAAACATTGTTAACCTGCCGCTTTGGATAGGGCTCATGTATTAAACAATCACTTTGGTAAAGGCTTTCTAAAAAAACCTCCGCCTCCAAAGGACTTAAGACAAACTTTCTTTCTAGCCGCTTTTCAATTTGGTTCATAAAGTTTGCGCCAATCCAATCGTAAATTGCTGGTTGGGATTTGTTCCTAAAAATCTCGCCCGCTTTTGTCCTTCTGGGCAGTAGTACATGATATTTTTATCATCCAATTTTAAATTTGGCGGAAAGGACTCGGCATCGCCACAGGCATGCTTGAGATCATTTAGCTCTTCAGCGCCCGATACCGAAAACAGCCGGCCCTTCCCCATACCCTTTTTTAAAGCAAAGAAATTATCAATTTCTTCGATCAAAAGATACCGTCCGACGGATTTTCCATTTACTTTTAGATAACCCACCGCCATTCTTCGTTTGTCCACGGCGGGAAAATCCAATTTATCAATTTCAATTTGACCGACGGGAATCAATAAAAAATTCGTTAGCTGATGTTTTTCATCTTCAAAAAACAACCGGCTTGCAAGTTTTAAACTACCCCTTGCTTGTCCTTCTAAAGGCTGGATAACCACGCGGGCAGAAAATAAATCCGAGCTAAATTGGCCGTGAATCTCAATTTCTTCGGGATTTTCCCGCGATAAGACATATTGAATCTTAGACAAATTTCGAAAACTAATATCAAGATTAAAATCAGCTAATTGCCGGCGCGAAATCTGGCTACCAATGACCAAGCCGACGATCACCGGGATAAAAAACAATAGAACTCCGGTAGTTTTAACCAATTTCAAGCGGTTCAATAAACCTCATCGTTGAGGTTGGACAAACTTTTTGAATTTCTTCCATTAATTCCGTAACACCTGCATCGTTGATGTGAACACCTAAAGCTAACTCGCTATAAGATTGTCTTTGTTCTAAGCGTTTAACCACACAAGATTCAGAAAACTGAGTTACTTTGGCTTTAAGCGCATTTACCGGTAAGGCGGCGTTATCGCCGATAATTAAATGATAAAACCGGCTCTTTTTAACTTGAAAACGCCGCAAGGAGGTTAAAATTGTAATTCCCATTATCATGGAAAATCCCAATACACTAATTAAGCGTTGATCCGCGCCTAAACCCAAACCAAGTGCAATGCTAATAAAAAGATACGCAAGCTCTTCGGGTTCCTTAATAGCGGTACGAAAACGGACGATGGAAAGCGCCCCGACTAAACCCAATGATAATGCCAGTGAGGACTTTACGATGGAAATGATTACCGTTGTAGTCATTGTAACCAAGATTAAGTTACGTCCCATGACTGACTTATTGCCCTGCACATGACTAAATCGTTCAAAGACAAACTTTAGCAAATACCCTAGTGCGGCCGCGAGCGCCAAATTAACGACAAAATCAAATATCGATATTTGCGGGACTTGCTCGCTTAAGAAGTTCTGAAATGTCTGCGCCTTGTTCATTATAACCTCTTATGTTTTTCTTAATTTGCTTTCCCTTTAGAGCGAATAAAATCGCCGGAAGCACAAACATATCACCGCATACTCCCAATGCCATGGCAAGAATAATAATAAAAGCTACCTGAGAAAACATAAGTATATCCGTGAGGAAAAACGTCGGCACGGTGACACAAAATATAAAAGTCGTTCCGAGCAATGCGACAGAAGTGTTTTTAAGAGCGAACTTCGTGGCCTCTACTATGTCCCTGCCCTTATCATAGGATTGCCGCAAATAATAAATAAAGTGCGTGGTATCGTCGACGGCGATACCGAATACGATTGCCACAAGAACAATCAAGTTATACTCGACGGTCATCTCCAAAATGCCCATCGTTCCGCTGATGGCAATAACGGGCAAGAGGTTGGGGATCATCGCTATTAAAGACCATTTCAGGGAACGGAAAAAAATCACGAAGCATAAAAAGATACCAAAGAAATCAAGTAAGAATGATTTCACAAACCCGCCATAAATGGAGTGAAAAATCGCCGACCGTACCGTCGAAAATCCATTAACCTCGCCGTGCACAATTCCCGCGTATTCTGGTTTTCGCAAGATTTCTTCCACTGCGGCCTGGGTCTTCAGTAAATCTTCGCTCTCCATGGATTTCATGAAAATCGTCATACGCGACTGGTTTTTGCGAAAAGGCAAAAAACCTTCGAAAACCTGGTTTTCATCAAACAGCTCGTACCAAGAGCGTAACTGACGATCATTAGAAAAATCAGCCTTGGGATCGTTCTTAATTCCTTTTAGTAATCCCAGATAATCATGCAAAGACTTTATGTGGGCGACGTTATAGGTCCCCGCAATTTCGCGGTAGAGGGTGGCAAACAAGCGCTCACCCTGCGGTGAAGAAAAGTACTCCCGGTCGGCGTCGAAAGTAACGTCTATGGACCCGGTAAAATGAAAATAATGATTAAATTTTTCCACGGCTTGAGAAAGCGGATGAGTTGCCACAAACTTTCTATATAAATTATCGCCAGCTTTTAATTTCGTGGAATAAAACCCCAATGTGAGCATCACTGCCGCAAAAGAAAAAATAATCGCGTAACGGTACTTTAACAAAAAGGGAATTTTAGAGAACGCCTGGACGTCAAATTGCGACGGCTTCTTTGGTATTTTGACCGCGAAGACCTGCAAAAGGTAGGGCAGCAAATGAAATATCAGAAAAAAACAAAGTGCGACCCCAAAAGCGCAGTAGATACCAAAATTTATTATTGGCGGTAAATCCGCTAAAACTAGCGAGAGTAATCCGATCCATGTCGTTACCGCACAAATAAAACATGGCCGGTAAATATGAGCTTTGGCAGCAAGTATTCTTTCCTTTAGATTTTCATGGGAAGTAGCCGCAATGGCCGAAAACAAATGCACGAGATCCGCAGTGGCAATTATGAGTACAAAAAGCAGCGCAAAACTACTAAACGGATTAATCGTCTTTTCCGTAACAACCACTAGGGCAACCGTAGCCGCGTAGCCTAATAGCATGACAAATAAAGACAGCGCGCAAATTACCCAGGAGCGGAAGAGATAATATAAGAGGCCTAAAATTACAAAAATTACCAGTGGCAATATGCGTCCCTGAGTTTTGCTAATTTCCTTCATAAAATAGTGCCGGGCTACTTCGGTCCCTAAAAAGTGAGCTTTTACGCCGGGGAATTTCGCGGCTAACACGCTGTTTGCCGTTAAAACATTTTCCATGAGCTGACTGACCTCAATTGGCGAAAGATTTTCGCGGAGCCGCAAAAAAATCATGGCGGCATGGCCAGTGGGATCAAGATAAGAAAATTTAAATACCGGAGTTTCCAGCAAGTGCTTTTTCCCCGCCGGCGTCAAAAGCCCATTTTCAAAAAAGGTCCGTAATTTTAATTTATTGTTTTCTAAAACAGGATAATCCTGTTCGTAGATGGATTTTACTTCTTTTAGACCGGGAATTGTTTTGTAAAGAGTCCCCGCATTTAAAATTAAATCGTGCAATCTTGTGCCGGAAAATAAATCTTCGGAATCCTCCAACAAGACGTAAAGATCAGCCTCGTCGTTATAAGACTCTAGATGTTTTTTATATTTTACTAAAATAGGATCATCTGAACGCAAGACACTTGTAATATTAAAGGGCTGAATATGGGTCTTTATAACAAAAGCTGTGACGGCAAAAACTAAAAAGCCAATGATATAAGTCAAGCGTCTTGCCCATGTAGGAGAAATCACTTAATCCCCCATTCCGCAAATATCCAAAATAAACGCGCCCCCAGCAGGGTATAAATTAGCCGTGAGAATTTGCGCGCGGAATCTTTGAAAGGATTTTTGTGCCATTGCCAACACTGATGTACCCCCCACATAAATAGCAGGAGAAAACCAAAATACCCGAGGTAGGTCATGGGCTGTCCTTGTCGAAGAAGTCCCTGCAATACTTCGACGGAAATAAGCGCAAAACCAATTAGCAAAAAATAAGTTCCAGCGCGTAATGCTTTGGCGGGTCCTAAAAGAGTCGAGAAGTTTTTAGCCGAAGCATAATCATCGGCTGGAGTTAATTGGAAAACCTGCGTCGCCGGATAAGATCCCGCCACTGTAATCGTGAAAGCCGTCGCAATGAGAAAAAATTTAAGTGTAAACGGCGCGCCTGTAGCTCCCCAGCCTAACCATACGGCCACAACGCCGCAGCCAAGAGCATCGATAACAAGGTCCACGCCGCCGATAGACTTTCCCCGGCGCCGAGAAAACGGCAAACGCCAGGAATAAAAAAGTGACAACATAAATGCGGCGATAGAGGCTAGAAAAACCTGACGGTTCATCAGGGCAGCTACGCCAACACCAAGCAACATTAAGATCACGCCGAAAACTCCGAGATAAGGGGGCTTGGCGGGCGGACTTTCTAAAAAGTTAAGCGGACCCGAGTCGCTATCTTGAGAACTGTTAAGCGCGCATGTACCGCCAAAGAGGAGAGGACCATAAATTATGTAAAGTAAAATGAGATCGCGAAACAGAACTCCTAATGAATCTGGTTGATAAGGACTGGCGGCGTACCCGGTTAAGACAAAAACGAAGGCTGGGGACCAAGCTTTGGGGCGAATATGTAAAATATAGTCACGCCAACGCTTCATCTCTTTACCTCATCAGCGGCCTGCAAATATTTGGAACGCGTTGCCGGACTTACCTGCCAAGTGGACTTCATGAGGTCCTCAAATTCGTTTAGAAGCTGCGTCCCCTTTTCGCGCGGCCGGTATTTATTTTCGATTTCCAATTCATTAATGGATAGCGGATTTTCGGGTCTATCTATGGCGTGAAACTGTGCTTGATCCCAAGAACCCTCCATTAACCAAATCTTTTTCGGACTCTGTAAAAAGAAGCCGTCCAAAAATCGCCTGTCTTTCCTTGAGTTTTCTAACAGTAATTTCTGATTTTTTACGTGATCTTTGTCTATGTAAACATGAAATCGCGTCCTTTGGGACTTCCCCACGATTCTTGGCGCCAAATCTTCGCTCCATAAATTAAGAGCCCGCAACTCTTGTAGCGGCGGCAAGGAAGAATCTTTCTTAGCTTGAAGCCAGCGAAAAATTTGATCGCGCGTTTGGGCTTGGGCACCGTTTTGATTTATAAATCTATCAATGACATTAACAAGCGGCTCATTATCAATATACTGCTTAGAAAAATCCTTAAACTCAACTTCGGTACGAATTGTACGCGCGCTTTGCATTTCGCTTTTAAATTGCAGTGCGTATTCAAATTGTCCTGGTCCTTTTCTTGCCCGCCGCAACCGAAAGCTAAACCCCATTCGTTTTAATTTTTCGTCAGTAGAGTCAAAATAAATATCAAAAGTTTCAAACTGTGAGTGTTGGAAAAACGAAAAATCACCTAGGGATTTAGAAAGTAGTTTTACCACTTCGGACCCTATTTGGCCCTGAGAAAATTTGTATTTTCTTTGCTCTTCAATACCCACTCCACCAGCGGTACTAACAACCAAAGAAATAAAAATAACTAGCCTTACCATCCAAACCCCCGAAATCGGCCTTTTTCACTTAAGAGTCCCGAAGGAAATAATGAAAGGTCTGGCTCGGCAACAAGTTCTCCGTCACTCACAAGCCGGCGATTGTTCCAGGAAATATTTAAATGACGGTCAGGAATAAAGTTGGCGAAGGGGTCTTGAACGTCAAAAGCCAAAAGTATTTGTTGCCGCCGCGCCATTATTTTTTGCGCGTACAATTTTTTTACGGGCTCGGGCCAGCCGGAATAATTTAAAATCTTTTCGATGGCCTCACTATTAAGCTCGGCAATTTGTTGCGCCGCCCATTTTAAATCCTCAAAGCTCGCGCGGCTAAACACGGCGGGGTAAGAGTTAATTCTGTCCTTAAACCGTATCTGCCTTTCATCAAACTCAAGCATTTCCCACTTGTAGTGATTTACCAGCCCGCCTTTTAAATCCCGCGGAAACTTATTTACCATGACGCCGAGGCTCGTTCCAAGATCGCTGAAAGCGCCGTAGATTTTCGCGCTGTTCACAGCTAGTAGCGTGTTATCCTCCTTGACGTCCCAGCTATTCAACCACAAATGCACAAGCAGGGATCCACGCAGCTCACGGCGCGCGGCCATCCCTCTTTCATTGGGCAAAATTCCGCCCAAACGTAACTCCGTCTCGGGCCGGGGTTCCATCGCGACACTTTTAAAGGTGATAAAATTTTGCCCGCGATACTCGGATAGCTGAGGTTCACCTGCTATCTGCGCGTCTCCGACTTTTCCACTTTCCGCAATAAACGGACTTAAATTGACTTTATAATAACGGTACATGGTATCCACAAAACGCTTTGCCGTATGAATTTGCGCATCATTATTTCCAGCGGGAAACACCAAGTAAATTGAGCCTGGTTTAAAATAATATGGATGGTCTACGTTATAACCTAGGGCCGCGAAAATTCTTGAAGCCACCGTATCGGTGTGGGTTTCCTCTCCCCACTTCATCATCCACCGGCTTTGCGAAAAACTCTCTAGGACATGAATTTTAGGTGAACTTCCTGCCCCATCGATTTGATCTAATTCAACGACTCTCGGAAGAGAAGCAATTCCCTTTTGCGTCGCTTGCAAATCAAAATAATTTAGCCGTTCCTTGAGAGAACCTAACCTTTTCCAAAAAGCCGAATCCAGTGGATTAGCGATGGCGCCAATATTTTTTTTGCGCAAAAACTTTAGCCGCCAGGGACTTAAATCATGATTTATGCCCATCTTTAAAATATCAACGGGTGACACTCCCGCCTCAATTTTAGCCCGGTGATGAAAGGATTGCTTTAGGACCTCTAGGGTATAAATTAAAGGCTTAAACTTTTCCGGGTGTTGATTTCCCGTACTAACACCTAATTGAACGGTTTCACACAAATCATTGGCAAAACTAATTAAGGCGGGCTTACGGGCCGGTAGCTTAAGCCAAAGTTCGTTTTTAAAGCGAGAGTTGGTAAGATATTCGCAGGTCTCCACAACCTTTCGCGTATCGACGCCTCCATCCGCACGGAAATATTTCTTAATCGACGAATCCTCGGCACTGTCAAGTAACTGGGTTCTCTGCATCGATTTTAAAGAGCTTTCAAAGTACTCAGCCGCCGTCGGCGTCGCGGCCATTGCAAAGGAGACGTAACAACTACTAATTACGGCTGCGATAATCATTTATTTCCCGGTAACCAATATATGAATTAGCTATAAAAAAGGTGGTAAAACCAATGTAATAATAGACCGGTAAAGAATCGATTTCCTTAAATTGAAAAAAGAAACCCCAAATAAAACTTGCGACAATACCACCTTGAACCGCTATCCACATTACGAGATGAATGAACGTTTCCCGCTCCGAGCAACGCGGTAAGTGCCAATGGAGTTCATCCAAAAATTCATGGAGAGTTCGCGTAATCCAAAATCCTGCGAAAAACGGTAAAACTTGATAGGGAAACCAGCGCATTAATACCAAGGTGATTAATAATCCGTAGCTGGGGTACAAAATCATGCGGTGGGTGCGCAACTCACCGTCAGAGATGTCTTTTTTCCAAATTTTTAAATGCATCTTATGGTCTAGATACCAAGCACAAGTAAATACGAGCCCAAAAAACAAAATTTGCGCCGCCCATGTTTGCCCCGCGACATCACCCAAGGTCATTGCGCCGCCAGCCGCGTAAAATATATTAGAGCACAGGTAAAAAAGTTAAATGTCTGTAACACCATATCCGGAAAACTTCGGCGGAAATAGAAATATAAAATTACCGCGCGCCAAACAACTACGGCTAACAAACCAAGCATTGCTGCGAAACTTATCCAGTTAACTGTATAAAATCCCGTAGCCAAAATTCCAGCGAATAAATTTACCAATAAAAGCACGTAAAAAGTGTTTTTTTCACCTAAAACAAGTGGCAGGGTCTTTACCGCCGCTTTTTCATCGACAGCCATGTCATTTAAGTCCCGCAAGCTACTGCCAATAAATACCTGCAAACCAACGAAAATAAAATAGGCGATTACTTCGTCATTAATAGTGCCGGCGCCCAGAAAAACAAGAATGCCCCAACCAATACCAATTAAAATATTTTTACTTAGATAAAAATTCTTTAATCGCTGGCGGCCACCGTTCCAAGGGATAGGTATCGTATAAATGTACCCAAGAACAGAAATCGCGATAACTGCTAAAAATCCAAATTTAGTCAAAGAAAAAAGTCCTATCCCAATTGTAAGCAAAAGCGCGGAAGAGAAAATAATTTGAGTCTTTAAACTTTTTAAGCCCTCATTTGGACGATCAAAATAAACATCAAAGCGGTCGTCAAAGACGTAAATTAGCATGACTAAAACGGCGGCAAAAAATATACAAAGCCATTTTGCCAATCCTTGGGAGGCCCCCGCCAAAGAAGCCCCAGTAAGTGTTACAAAAGACGCCGCTGCCAATAAAAAAAGCGAGGCTTTTCGCCTATAAAATTGGACCAAAAATGACATGAAAAAATCCTAGTACACATAGTACCTCCTTGCCACAAACATCCTATGTTGTTGCAGTGTTCCACTAACACCAAAAAAGAACGCCTTTGTGCAAGTTTAATCTCTATGATACCAAGACTTATGATTTCATATCCTATTTATAAAATTGTTCACTTGGTCAGTATCTTTATGATTTTTCTCGCCGTCGGTGCCGCAATTACAAACGGCAATCTTGTTTGGCGCCGCCACATTTTAATAACCTATGCTCTCGGTTTATTTCTTACTCTGGTTGGCGGCTTTGGACTACTGGCGCGCCTAGGCGTACAGCATGGCCATATGCCGGCGTGGGCGATGCTAAAAATTGGAATCTGGGGGATTTTTTTACTGCTCTTATTTTTATTGCTCAAGCGCCCCGCCTGGGCCAAAGCCGTATGGCCGCTGGTGATTGTTCTTGGCGGAATTGCCGCCTATCTCGCCGGTAGTAAACCTCTATGAAAAGCATTTTATTTTTTCTTACCATTTTCTCCTTCTTAGGCGTCGCTTCTGCCGCCACTAATTTTGATTTAGAAAAACTTACTCAACTCGACGATGTTATCTGGGGATTTGACTTTTTACCCGACGGAAAAATTATTTTTTCTGAACGCCAGGGAAAAATTAAGTCGTTTGATTTAAAATCCAAAGCAATCACCGAAATAAAGGGTGCACCCAAGGTTTGGAGTCATGGTCAGGGCGGTCTTTTAGATATTCGCGTTCATCCAAAAACTCAAAAAATTTATATGACTTATTCGGAGCCCGTGGGTGACGGGGCGACAACGGCATTAGCGGTAGCAACACTTTCCGGCCAAGAGCTAAAGGACTTCAAAAAACTTTTTTCAGCCCAGGAGCCTAATAGCAACCGGATCCACTTTGGCTCGCGCATTGAGTTTGACGAAAAAAATCATGTCTTTATAACAGTTGGTGACCGCGATAAACGGCCACATGTTCAAGACCTAAACTTTCACACCGGAAAAGTTATTCGCATAAACTCAGACGGCTCCATTCCAAAAGATAATCCATTCGCAAAAACAAAAAATGCCAAACCCGAAATCTGGAGCCTTGGCCATCGCAGTCCCCAAGGACTTGTTCGCGACCCCAAGTCCGGTGAACTTTGGGAGGCCGAAATGGGGCCACGCGGCGGTGATGAGATAAATTTAATTAAACCTGGCGCCAATTACGGTTGGCCCATCGTTACTTACGGTAAAGAATATACCGGCGGCAGTATTGGCGAAGGTTCTACTAAAGAAGGCATGGTGCAACCTATAGCCTATTGGGTTCCGTCTATATCGCCTTCAGGAATGACGATTTATAACGGAAATGTTTTTCCTGAGTGGAAAGGGAATATTTTTTTAGGCAACTTAAGTGGACAGCATTTACGCCGCCTTATTTTAGATGGAACAAAAGTCACGGGCCAGGAAGAATTATTAAAGGACGCCGGTTACCGCGTTCGTAACGTGCGGCCCGGCCCTGATGGATTTTTGTATTTTTCAACCGATGACGGTTTAATCGCACGGCTTGTACCGGCGAAAAATTAACATCTTCGACCCCTATAAGGCCATCATAAAGGCCACTAAATCTTTTTTCTCCTGGTCATTTAATTTTAGACTCAACACTAAATTAAAAAATTCAACGGTATCATCAAGAGTCAGCAGCCGGCCATCGTGGAGATAAGGCGGAGATTCTTTAATTCCCCTTAGCGGAAAGGTCTTAATAGGACCATCAGGTTTTGTCATAAGGCCATTTATGTTTCGCATTTTATAAAACCGCTCGAGCTGTAAATCATGCATCGTATTGTCAGTGTAAAATGGCGGCACATGGCAGGTCGCGCACTTTGCCTTACCAAAGAAAACTTCTTGCCCACGGAGCTCTTGCGCAGTGGCAAATGCCGGTTCCAATTTGCCGTCTAGCGCTCTAAGTTTTGGCGCCGGGGGAAAATCAAAAAGCTCTTGCATCTCGGCCATGGCTTGCACTTGCGTTCCCCGGTCTAGAACGTTTACTCCCTTTTTCACGGCTTGAGTCAAATCCGCGTCAAAGTAGGCCGCACGTTGTTCAAACTCGGTAAAGTCTTCGACAGTTTTTAGCGCCCGCTGCGAGCCGAAAAGTTGTTGAATGTTTACACCCCTGAGAGTTGGCGTATCAATGCGGTTACGCAAAGCTTGCGGCCTAATATCTCCTACCAAGTGTGTTCCCGCATTGGTGTGGCCATTGGCATGACAGTCAAAACACGAAACTCCTAGACTCGGTCGCAAAGAACGACGGTCATTAGTCAGGTTAAATTGTTGTTGGGGAAATGGCGTGACCAGCAGTCTTAGACCATCGAGTTGTTTAGGGTTAATTTTATCAGAAAATAATTCGTAAAAATTATCTGAGGTAACAAGTTGCCCCTTCGAAACGTCGCCCAAATCCTTTCTTGTCGTTAAAAATATCGCCGGGGGAAACTCCGGCAAAAAGTGTTCGGGCAGATCGTGATCCAAATCAAAGCGACTTAAATCACGCCCTGTTTGCTTTTTTAATTCGTCGATGTGGAATTTTGGAAAGAGCATTCCGCCCTCGCCCTGTTTGGGATGGGGAAGTGGCATAAAGCCCTGAGGCATTAAGTCTTTTTCTCTTATTTGTTCCGGGGTAAGGTCCGCCAAGGAATTCCAGTTTAGTGACGCGGGCAATTTGATGCGCACGCCCTCTTGCACGGATTTGCCACGAAACATAGTCCCGTTTTGACTGGCGCGGTTACTTAAATCGTAACGCTGAAGCAATAGATTTGAGTGCCTGCGCTGAGTTGAAGGTTTTTCTGCGATAGTCCTTTTAAAAATTGATTCAAACGGTTCTTCGGTTGTCTGCGCGATTGCTGCCAGCGAAAATAATATCGTAACAGAGGCGCAGGTAAAAATTTTCCCCATAAAAAATCCCTCCCATTTCGCTAAGAGGTTGTGCAAATGACGTGCCTCTATATGAAACACTCGTGGCTCAAAAATACGAAAAGAACCAAACGTCTAACTTTACTAAAATTTAATAAAAGGGGGAAAAATGGGATTGCACTTATTTTTAGCCGGGGGGATCTTATCAATAACCGTGACCGCGCTAGCATTTGACTCCAGCGAATACCGGCAAAACACTTACGGCGTTCCTAACCACTACTGCGATCCCACTCGCTCACTTTCCTCTTCCGGCAGTGGTACTGTAAATGATCCATGGAATATGGCTCAATGTGCGAATGAACCCGTGGCGGGTGACATCGTCGGCGTACTTCCCGGCGTGAGTGTTGCTCTCCCCGTCTCCGGCAGTCATCGCATACCCGCATTTCAGCCAAGAAATTCCGGCACTGCTACAAACCGCATCGTGTATGTAACCCGTTACGCGGCGATTGCCCTTTCTGGTGTCGCCGCAAATCCAAACCGCACCGAACTACGTCATAGCGGCAGCGCCCCCCAAGTCAGTGCCGATGGCAACTTTGATTTGGGAACGGGCTGTCCCATACTCGGCAGTTATTTTCGTAACTACATAACTTTTGACGGCTTTTATATTGATATGGCGCGCGCCTATCCTAAAACGGATTCTGGAGTTTTAAGAGTCGAAAGCGCGACGGGAATTCATTTTAGAAACTTCGAAATCAAGGGTGCGACCACGAACATGCAAAGTAATCCCATTATCTATCGCCCCCAAGATGCCGTGGGTACAGTATTAAGTAATTTTAGGGCCTATGATTTTCGTAATGACCCTACGGGCTCCACCGTTCCACAAGCCGCACTATTTAGCGATCAATACGGTGACCAAGATTTCTTAATTGAAAATTTTGAAATTAGAAACACGCAGCGTGGTTTGTTTTTAAAAGGGACCGCCAATAACCACCACAACTACGGCACCATTCGTAATGGCATAGTTTCAAATGTCTCCTCATGCTTTCAGTTTAATGATCTTGATCCCGCAAATTTAACTACACTAGAGTATAGCTTATGCCATGATGTCTCTTCGGGGTCAGGAATTAATATTTCAAGCGAAACTAGTCCAGCCCGTAACTTACTTATTCATCACAATACGGTGGCCAAGGTAAACAGCGCGGATGTAAATACTCAAGGCGGAATTTATAGCCGCAGCCGGGGGTTTGAAGTTGGCAATAACAACGTTACTATTCGAGATAACTTAATTGACATCAACATGGGACCTTTCGGCCACGGAGCCGGGTACGGAGAAATTCCAACTCTGCCGCAAATTCAAAACTTCAATGCTTATACTAAAAACGGTTCTATTGTCACCTTTGCATCAAATGGAGTTCAGTACAATACCTTAGCTTCTTGGTCAGCGGCGACTGGAAAAGATGTTAACAGCCGAATTCTATCAACGTCGCCGTTTATGGACCGGGCAAATAATAACTTTCGTGTGCTTAGCGGCCACGAAGCAAAGACCACCTCTTCTACCAGTGGCGAAGTGGGATGTTACGCGAGTACGCGGGTTATTGGCATAGATACTGTTCAAGCTAATCCACCCATTAACTCAAGACCGGCAGCCCCAAGAGGTTTAAGAGTCTTATAAATTTCAAAATGAGACGTAATTGGTTCAAAAATACAAAATGTACCGGGATAGGAGGTTCGCTACCATAGAAAGTGTGGGAAGGGTGGGAACTATGCCAAACAAAAACTTTTTAAAAGTAGTTAGCGGGATTTCAATTGTTATTGTATCCTTACTTTTTCAAAACTGTAGCAGCGCCTTAGATTTTAAATCACTTTCCAGCGAGTCTCCATCCACAGGTGATTCGTTAGTCTCCCAAACTCTTGCTTGGGATCCCACAACACGAGACATAAGTGGCCAACCCATTTCGATAAGTGGCTACAGAATATATTACGGAACTACATCCGGAATTTACCCTTACACGGTTAACGAATCAGTCGTTGGCCCAAACACTTCTTATACTTTACGGCTGGAACGTGGACGGACTTATTTTTTTAGTGTAAGTGCATTTAGTACCGCCAACGGACAGCAAATGGAAAGTGACCGCTCAGAAGAGCTAACACTTGATGTCTATTAAATCATTTATAAATAAAAATAGTGCGAAATATCTCAGTATGAAACACGCCGTGCACTCAACCTAGGCCTTAATCTAGCCGATAAGAAAGTGAGGGAAATGATGGGAAATAATCTATTGAGCAAATGTTCAAATACAGCTATTTCTCTTTTTGCTTTGTCGGCCTTACTTCTCTACTCCCAAAATTGCTCGTTATCTGGTCCGGTAAGCTTTGATGCAACCCAATCTCAACAGGCGCCATTACTATCCTCGCGTGGCGGTGCCGACGGTTATGATGGCAAACCGTCTTCGGGAGACTACGTCAGAACATTTCCTGACTATAACTGCGCTCAATATCAAGATTCAGCGATTCAAGCTAAAGCGGCGGTAAACGATACCCACGTTCTATTACAAAGCGATAACTGCGAAAGCAGTTCTTTTGTTTCAGAATTTACAAACCCCGATTTGCAGTTTGCTGGCTTTAATCCTGATTACTTTAGTATCGGCAGAGCCATCTTCGAGCGACTTAAAAATGCAACGGACTCACCACAAAATATTACTGAAGCCTTTTGCCAATTCACCGACGGCTCCAAAGGAATTGATGTTGTCATTAAACAATCAAAAGATGGATCTGCAGAGTTAGCCAAGATATATTTAGGACAAAAGGATAATAGTGCACCCTTGCGTTGGTTTACAGAAGTCGTCAATGACTTTCCAGTCAATAAAACCTCTGGCCCCTCCGAAACTATTTTCTCTTCCAATTCCAATCAATTTCGCCTAAATATTTCCAACGATTCCAGTGGTAATATTTTTAAGGGACAAATTGCTACGAATATAGACGGCAGGAATTATCAACAATCCCTAAGCTGCCGCCGCCTATCCGAAGAGCCCGTATTAAAAATAAATATGAGTGGGATTTTTGCTTACTACAAAGCGGATACCATCAAATTAATAAAAATTGATGATTATCTTCAAGACTCTTCCGGCAAGGGCGTGGATGCTAAGTCAACGCAATACGGGCCTGTTAATCTAACTCCCGGCGTAGTTGGGCAAGCGTTACCCCTGAATACCCTTACTCCAACGAACGGGGCCTACGACTTCTTTATGAATGGTGCGCCAGTTTCTTCGGAACAATCTTCAATTTCCCTGTGGTACTATCAAACGAGCTTTGATCCCAATGGAGCAAACCGGATTATCGACTGGTGGGGAACCACTCCTGCCGGAGCCATTCAATCCCTGGGAATTTCCCTTGAAACTACGGCTCTTGGTTTAGCGGCGTTTACGAGCGGCAATGTTCTTGAGTCCGGGATATTACCGAATAATAACTCGTGGAATCACTTGGTAGTGACATTTAATGTGGATTTTACGCGGATTTATTTAAATGGTACTCTCGTTCGCTCCGGAACGCTCAACAATCTACCGGCGGATTTGACCGGAGGTCACCTTTATTTCTCGATAGGAAATCTCAATGGAGATTTTTCTGACCCCAATCGTAATAATAATGCATTTGTTGACGAAATCTCCTTTTGGACTCGCGAACTCACAGCCAGTGAAATCTTAGGTATTTATAGAAATATAAGCGTTTATTAATTACCATGAAGCCACTTGATAAAAAAACCTTTGACGAATTGGAAGCTAAGATACGGACTGGCGAACTTGCCGAAGTAAAACAATTTCTCGACGACATTAAGTTTACAAAAATTCCCCGGGCATTTATTTTAAGACTCGCCAATCTCGCCCGCCGCGTGGGTTATCAACGCTATGCCGCCCGCCTGCTTCATCCTATAGTAAGGCCGCAAAAACCTATTCATCCGCCGGCCACTGCCGAAGAGAAAATAGAATATGCCGTTAATATCATGCGGCTTGGGGTCGCAAAAGAAGCCCTAACAATTTTGGCGGCCATTGATGCCGAAAATTATCCCGATGTAAAACTTTATAAAGCATTCTGTAATTTCAATACTTGGGATTACGCCTTAGCCGTTCCTCTCCTTGAATCTTACCTTAAATCGCCAAAACTCTCCCAGTATCAACTTCTCGTGGCTAAGATTAATCTCGCTAATGCTTACTTAAACTCCCTCGAATATGAGAAAGCTAAACTTATTTTGAGCGAAATTACCGCCAGTGACGAAAATCAATCGAATAAATTGATTATCGGCAATGCGCACGAACTTTTAACAGAATACTATGTTAATCAAGGAGACGTAAAAAACGCCAAAAAGCACGTCGCAGCCGCCGAGAAAATCCTCTCATCCATTCATTACCGCTACGCCGTCTACAATCAAAAGTGGCAAGCCATAATCAAACTTATGAATCCGAAAACAAAGGCCGAAGGATTACATGACTTAGCAAAAGTCCGTGCGCAAGCCAATACGCGAAAACTTTACGAAGTCATTCGCGAATGTGATTATTATGAGGCTATATTAACGCAAAACTACGACTTACTGGCCCATCTATATTTTGGTACTCCTTTCGAGTCCGCGCGCCGAAAGTTTTTAAATCGTTTAGGGCCCGTCAACACCGATGAGTACCTATGGATTCCCGCGCAAACGCAAGAAAGGAACTTACCGGTATTTGATTGTGAAATGGGCGTCGACTTATCAAGCCAGCAGTCGCTAAAGGGTGGTGGCCTTGTTCACAAGCTGATGCAGATTCTCTGCTCTGATTTTTATCGGCCATTTAAAGTGCAAGCCTTATTTAGCCTCCTTTTTCCAGACGAGAATTTTAATTTTCTAAGTTCCACCCGTAAAGTTCATGACTTAATTTTCCGGCTCAGAGTTTGGCTGGAGGAAAATAAAATTCCTATTATAGTTGCCAGCACCGGGCGCGGAGAATTTCAGATTCAAACTTTAAAGCCCTATGCCATTCGGGTGCGGGCCCGTGCCACCGCCGTCGGCTCCATTGATCTCTTCATCAAGGAACTAAAACACAAAATAAGAGCGCCAGATTTCTCCGTCTTTCAGGCAATAGAGGCAGCCGGCGTGTCTCGCTCGAAAGCCAAACGCTTACTAAAGGAAGCCGTGAATATAAAACTATTAAAGATTAAAGGTAAGGGTCGCGGCGTTCGTTACGCATTTTAGCCGTGTCATTGTGATATTGACCCACAATTCTAAGAAATATCGTCAACACTTTATATAGAAGAAAAGAACTTTCGATTTTTCTTTCTATTAAAAATCATTTCCGTAGAATAAGTAAGTCAACCAGAAATTCATCCCAGAAAATTTTTAACAGTCAGGAGTGCCGATGCGACAATATGTCGTGCCTTACTTTCTTTTAATACTCATGGCGACTGGATGTGATTCACTATATTTTGCGCCAATCACATCCCGCTCAGTTTTGAATATGGAGACTGTGATGAAGTTAAAAGCAAATTTAACGGGATATGCCGATAGTTCGCTGATGGGAAATTTTCAGGCGATAGGAATTGATCCGGAAAAGGGCGAAATTATTTTATCCCTCCCGGCGCCGAACCTTTTTCAGAATTGGCAAAAGCCCGTGCCCCAGCTTGAAGGGGCCTATTTGCGGGCGCGCGTAACTTCCGATGATAAAAGCTCCCTTGTGTTGCACTTTCCCCTGACACTTCTTGGCTCCGAATTTAAAAAGTTTGGCACTAAGTCTCCACTTCCCAATGGTCAATCGATTCCGGGGGTACCCAGCGGTAAACTCTATTCACAAAAAATTCCCATCGACCAAAAATACGAAGCCTTAGTTTTATTTGATAAAGGAATTATCGCGCTGCTTTTGAATGTTCCTTACGATCCCATGATACCCACGAGCATACCCATTAAAAAGGAATTGTTCAGTTCCAATGAAGAAAACATATTGGGATTTGCCAATACTATCCCCAAGGGAACCAGCGCTTTTGGTGGGCTTCTTATCTCTGCGATAGTCCCGCACTCCTCACTTAAACTTTTGGAGAACAAATAATTAATGCGAAAAATTCTAATTTTACTAATCGCAATTCTCGTGAGTTGTACGGACAACTCTTTTCTTCTTAACCAGGAAAATGGCGGCCTTATTTACAATCCCCTTTTTAATAGCAAGGTGGATGTTTTAATGATTGTTGATAACTCGGGGTCCATGGAACAGCACCAAAACTATCTGGCGTCATCGACGCAAGATTTTGCCAAGAGGCTAGTTGACCTGGGCTTTGATTTTCATCTCGGAGTAACCTCCACGGACACCTCCGCAAACGGCCACAAAGGAAAATTAATTGGCTCTACGCCTTTTCTTGTTACTTCCTCCGGCGATTTAGAAACCAAACTGCGAAGTCGAATTTTAATCGGCGCCAGCGGCTCCAACGTCGAAGAGGGCTTAAAGGCGGCAAAACTTGCCTCCTCGGAACCCAATATTTCTGAAACCAATGCTGGATTTTTTCGTCCCGACGCTTTTTTGGCGCTCATTGTTCTAAGCAATGAAGACGACGCCGGCACCGAACCGGTACAGAGTTTTATTGATCATTTTCAGATGATTAAACCGCCGTTGCCCGGTCGCGAACGCGGTTGGGTCTTAAATTTTATCGGCGTCACTGGCGCCAGGGACGAGGACTGCAAAACCTTTGGTGATTACAAGGGGGTGGGCAACCGTTACATGGAAATAGCGAATTTTTCCCGCGGCCGTGTGGATACAATTTGTACTGCTAATTTAAGTTCCGCCATTAAAGGATTAGAAAAAGCCCTTCTCACTTTACTTACGGAAATTCCACTTTCCCGTCAGCCCGCCGCGGGAACTCTACGGGTACTCTTTAACGGCACTCCCGTTCCCAACGACAATTTAAATGGCTGGACTTACGAAACTGAAAAAAACTCAATATTATTTCACGGCAACTACATCCCGAAAACCAAAACAAAAATAGACATTTTTTTTGATCCTATAAACCCAAAATAGGCGGAGAATTTATGAGACATACATTTCTTCTCGTTAGCATGTTATCATTTTTTATTGTCGGCGCCTCCGACTGCGAGGGTGATCAGCCCAAGGATCGCTATTTGCGCTTATCCGTAGATGTTAAACCGGTTGCCGCCCAGGTAGTTAAACTCCCCGACGGCCGCACCATCGATTTTCCGTATGTTGCTAATGCGCTTTTCTACTTTGCGGTAATGAAGGATCCTCACTTCATTATCGACCGCCCGATCCAAGCGGGTTATCCCAGCGCCAAATTTCTGCGGGAAGAATCCGATGACGAAATTCTAAACCGCTGGGGCTTTACTGGCCGGCAAAAAGCTATTCAATTTAATATGCCAAAAAACCCTCCCTGCCTGCACTACTCTCCAGAATTAAAATTATTTGCCAATGTCGTTGCCTTTGAACTGGTTGGCGGCGGCGGCATCCATGGCGGTTATCCCGGAGTACCCGTGGGCGGTTCGTTGAAATTTGAAACCTCACAGTTAAGTGTAACCCTTCAATCCGAAGATCCACTTTCTGGTAAACCTATCGCGATTGATGCCGGTAAATCTTATGAAAATAAATTAAGTCTCGATGTAGACTATATGGGTGTCGTGGGCCTTGACTTCTTCTTGAAAACACCGCTTTTTAAAGTTGTCCATTCGGCGTTTGCGGAATCCATTTCAAATTTAATTGACGTTCATATGTCGCGGCTCAACGTTAAAAGCTGGGCCGAGGCGTGGCAATCAAAAATTATTTTCGATCCCGTAATTTCTAATGGCGACACTCATCTTGCTATGCGCGGAGGCTGGCGCTCCAACGTCCATGTTGGCGACAGCTTTTCGGTCTACAATATGCACTATAAGTGGGTAGATGATAAAGAATGTGAAGCCCCCTTAGATTATTCCATACCTCATCCCGCCGAACCTATAGCGGAGGTTCGCGTTGTTGAAGTAGGGCAAGATGTTTCAGTGGGAATCGTTACAACGGCAAATGCCGACTACCACGTGGAAAAAGGGGCCATCACAAAAATCAAGGCACTAAAAACGGAGTGATGGCGGCTGGAACTACTTGGAGTCGGCTAAGCGTTGATCCACCGTAGCCCAGCCTACGACGTGTCCAAAAAGAAGAAAGGAAATGCCACCTAAGGTAAGTTCGACCGAATGGCGCCAAATTCCTGTCAAAAGGATTATCAACCCAAGGACCTGTGTTACCAAATTGAAGGGGTTCAAATGTAGTAAAGCTACTTTGCCCCAAACGGTCTCAGCAAAAGCCACCAAATCTATATTTACCGTAGTTGCAAAACCAACTATTCGGAAAAATATCACTGCGGAGACCGCCATTTTCCAATCATGATACCAAAAAAAGTAAATGAACCAAATTGTCCCGACCAAATCAATTAATAGACCGCGCGGGTGAATCCGGCGGAGAACAGATCTTTGCAGCAACGAAAACCTCTCAACCTCCATATTTCCCAAAGCCGCCGGTTCCATTGTATTAGTATTGGCCATACTAATCGTCGCCTCCCTGGCGGCCCCAACCCTCTTTATGGTGTTTCATATGTTCGCACTGATCTGAATTCATCATTCCCTTTGTCATTTCACGAAAAGCGGCTCGGCAATCTTTTTCTGAAGTTCCAGCTTTTAAGCATACCGCTGCCTTTTCGTGAGCTTTCGCCATTTGCTCATGCATTTGAATATGTTTGTCCTCCGCTGCTAAAGCTACGGCAGCCAAGGTAAGTGTTCCTAAAATTATTGATTTCATTTTTCCCCCAATCATTTTCAAACTATAGGAAGCAAGAGGGGTGCCAACAGTGGTAGCTTTTTGCAATTAACGTAGTTTCCTCGGTAAATTACCTAGTTCGCGAAAATAGCGAAAAGTTTTTGACTCGGTTTCCTGACATTTTGTCAGAAAAAATGGAAATTGTGTCACCCAGCAGATTTTTTGAATCTTTAGTAAGCCTCCACGCTCGGGACTCCTGCGCCGTTCATTTCGATGCACTATTAAAAGGAGTTGGAGCGCGGGGTGGGTTTCTTTCTGCCACCGTGACGTACGGTGAGTTTCATTCGCCCTTGTATTGAGCTTGTGAACTCGCACATTTACCGGAAATTATTTTTATTAAATACTATTTGTTTAGTAGCTTCATCGCGGACCGGCGATAAACTTAAACCCATCGCGGACCGGCGATGTTTAAAACTCATCGCAGTTGGAAGTTTTTAAAAAAAATATTTCCGTTGAACGTTTTACTTTTTGCAGTTAGAAAAACAGCATCTAATTGTAATCTAATTATATTTTAAAAGGATTTGCCCAATGGATATCTTCCGCCTTAGTAATTTGGAACTCGATTCTAAGATTAAAACTCTGGCGCAAAAGGAACGTGAAGTTCTGCATGAAATCTTATTGCATATCCATGAGGCGGACCGGCGCAGGCTTTATTTAGA
>CAZCFY010000030.1:0-15874 GCA_964498095.1 uncultured Bdellovibrionales bacterium
AAATCCCACGCGTCGGCACGATAGCTGCAACGCCCAAGCAGAGGTTAAAATTAGTTTGGCAAGATAGAATTTATGCGACCAAATGAAAGCGAAGTGACCATTATGAGAAAACTGTTTAGTCCCTTGACAGGGAAATTGATCCTTATGTTTTTAGCGGCTTCCTCTAGCCGCATCGCTCTTGCTCAGGAAAATCCGTTTTACTCCGTGGAAGCCGTCGTATCTGGCATTTCGCAGAGTGATCTGGGCAATCACCGGGAGCTAGATATCGAAGGGCCATCCGCTCTCTATCATTGGATTTCGCTCAAATCATTGTTCCGTCTTTTTCAGGATTCTACTCAACCTACTCAGATGCCCTTAAAGAGCCTCGGCAAAGATGAATACGGAACTATTCTTTCGGTGGGTGCTCCCGCCTTTAAGAATGTTGCCGGAATATTTGGCTGGCATAATCCCGTGGGCGCGACAGTCGGAGGCACCGGTGAGATCTATGGCAATCATGAAGCTGTGTTGGCTTTTAAAATATCTCCGCAGGCCCGCATCGGACTTGTCGTAACGACCGAAGACTCTAGAAGCACAGATAAACTCAACGACCCGGCCTTAAAGACAATGTATGATTTAATTTTGCACGTTAATAGACAATTATTTAATGGAAAATTTTCGGCGGGATACATCGAGTGGGCACTAATTAATCCAGCTATAGTGACCTCTTACTCTGTAGATCCATCGGAAACCATTTCCATTATCAGTAAATTTAAAGCAGCGCTTATTAATTTTAAAAAACCAAAGATTAAGAAAAATTTAGCACCGATAGAAATTATTGCTGGGCCTCAACACACTGGACTCCTTGCCTACACTATAAACGCCGCTGAAATGGACAGCCTTTCCGAAAAACTAATGGCCAATGCTAAAAAACTCACGAAACGCTTTGGCAACGGTTGGCATTCGTTTTCTCCGAACAAAATGTCTTGTCCTTCCCTCTTCACCCACTAACCTACCTCCCTACGGCCAACAAATTTAAATTGCCACGGACTCCAGATTAAATATTGCCGAATGGATCGGCGATTATATCCCTCTTTGTTTTGCACCTTTGCGAGGGCAGCCTTTAGGCCGCGCACAGGAGGGGCGCGCCGAGCAACGAAGGTAAGGAACCTGCGTCAAAAGAAGGGGGGATATAATCGCCGATTCAGGGGGACAAAACTAAGCCGGCTTCTCGTTTCTTTTCCAATAATGATAGTAAAGATACGCCGAACCAAAGAAAATCGCCAAAGAAATAAATTGGCTGGTCGACAGTAAATTCTCGATTACAAAGCCACGGATTTTATCGCCACGGTATTCTTCGACAATATAACGGCCGATGGAGTAAAGAAGTCCATAACAGGCCACCGTTTGTCCGGTAAATTTTCGCTTGGAGTATATAACTTGTAAAATCAAAAAAATAATAAACGCATTTACGGCGTCGTAAAGCTGGGCCGGATGCAGAGCAACACCAATGGGTGCGATGGATTTTGGATTATTAAAAACAACTGCCAAGGGATGATTAGCATCAATGGGTTTTCCAAAACAGCAGCCAGCCGCAAAACAACCAAATCGACCAAAAACATGGGCAATCGCCACCGAGGGAGCCGCTAAATCAACAGTTTTAAGTAATGGCATTTTATATTTTCGCGCGCGCAGAACCCAACCGACAATCCCGCCGATTAAGCCGCCGTAAAAAACCAGGCCACCTTCCCAAAACTTTAACATGTCTAAAGGATGTTGAGAGAAGTCTCCCCAGCGGGTAAGAATATAAAGTAACCGTCCACCGATAAACCCGCCAAGTAGTCCCCAAAACGCCACATCCGAAATTTCTTCGACGTCTATTTTCAATTTTGCGGCTTTTCGGCGAACTAAAAATAAACCTATTAGAAAACCGATAACGATTAGGAGGCCATAAGAATGTATTTTGATAAACTTCCATTCAAAAAGGACTGGATACATTTTTAACCTCTCTTCTTATTTAACAAGCGTATTTTATAGAATGCAAATAGAAACAGTCCTGCGGCAATGACCGAGGAGAGAGTTATGCCAGAAAAGACTGGACCTCTAAAATCAGCGCGGAAGTACTCTTGCCACATCCTGCCCAAAGAATGTAGCGCCAACCAAATAAAAAATAAGACACCCGGTTTTAGATTCTTGTTACGTTCCGAGAAAAGCAAAAGTCCTAAAACGGCCGATTCCCACAAAAACGCATAAATTTGCGTTGGATGAAGACAAATACCCGCCGGCGCTTCAACTCCTTGAGGAAACGTAATACACCACGGGACGTCAGTACGCCGACCATAACAACAGCCGGCTGCTAAACACGAAAGTCTTCCCAACGCATAACCCGCCGCCACGAGCGGCGCGAACAGGTCAAACCACCTATTGAGATTATTAGCTTCCTTGCGAATGACCCAAAGACCGGCACTCACCGCTCCCAAAAGGCCACCAAAAAATACAAAACCACCCTGCCAGAAATAGAGAATAAGTTTTGGATTTTCCGCGTAATAAGCCGGTTCCTCCCAGATTACATGTAAAAGCCGCGCGCCAATAAATCCGCCCAGCATTACGGCCATAGCTACATCTATAACTTTATTGCGTTCGAAACCAAATTTTTCTGAGCGCTGCACGAGCCAGAAAACCTGGATAGAATAAATTAAACTGATAAAAAGAAGGTAACTTGGAATTCCAAAGACTACCGGTAACATCAGGACGTCTTCGCGGACTCAGTCTTAGGTTGCAAAAACATTAGCAGTAACAAAATACAGACGCCGCAAACGATAGAAATATCGGCGACATTAAAAGCGGGCCAGCGGTATGAGCCAATATGAAAATCTAAAAAGTCGACGACAAATCCTAAGCGCACCCGATCAATGTAATTTCCCACGGCACCGCCAAAAACGCTAGAAAGTGCAAAAATTTGCACGCGGTCGTTGTTTTCCACTCCGCGCAAGATGAGTAAAATAATTACCAGTGCTACCGGCGGCATTAGCAAAAAAAATGTATCGCGAAATTGCGGATGACTGCGCGCCAAAAAGCCAAAGGCCGCACCCAGATTGCGCACGTAGGTGATATCGAAAAAACCGTTTAGTACTGGCGTCGACTCGCCGACTTGATAGTGCGTGTGAATGTAAAGCTTGGTCAGCTGATCAAGGCAGATTATAAAACCGCTAATCGTGGTTAAAAACAAAAATTTTCTCATGAAAGCGCCCTCACACATTTCGGACAAATGCCCGGAGTTTTATGATTGCTCGGTGTTAATTCATCATAAACCCAACAGCGTTGACATTTCTCGCCATCAGCACGGCCCGTTGCTATCGCATATTTTCCCGTAGCAAGAACCACTTTTGAAACAATAAAGAACTCTTTTAAGTACTCTTTATATTTTTGTAACACGTTTTGCGTATTGCCTTCGCAAGCAATAGTCACCTGCGCTTCTAAACTTGCACCTATGGTTTTGTTCTTACGCAGTTCTTCCAAACTTTTGGAAACATCCGAGCGCACACGCACGATTTCTTCAAAATCTTCGTGCAAAGTTTTGTCCATCCATTTTTCGTTTACTTTAGGAAATTGACTTAAGAAAATGCTTTCCGGTTTCTCCCCTTGCCATGCGGTCATGTGCTGCAAGCACTCCTCTGACAAAAAGGAAGTAATCGGCGCCATAATGCGAATGAGATGACTGGTTAACTCATAAAGCACCGTTTGCGCTGATCTTCTTTCAATTCCCGTTTTTTTCCATGTGTAAAGACGGTCCTTTAGAATATCAAGGTAAATCGCCGACAAATCCACCGTAAAAAACTGATTTAGCGCATGGTAGACTTTATGAAATTCATACGCTTCATAAGCGTCGGTGCATGTTTTAGTTAAATCCGCCAACTGACTTAATGCCCAGCGGTCCAGCGGCATTAAATTTTTATAATCGACATAATCTTTAGTCGGATCAAAATCAGAAATATTCCCCAATAGAAAACGCATTGTATTTCTGAACCGGCGATAAGCTTCTTGCAGACGCACCAGAAGTTCATCTCCACAAGTTAAGTCCTGCGTATAATCTTCGTAGGCCGCAAACAATCTTAAAAGTTCGGCGCCGCTTTTTTTAATCCAGTCCGCCGGGTTGACGACATTGCCTTGGCTCTTACTCATTTTTTTGCCCTGAATGTCGTTTACAAAACCATGTGTCACTAGGGCCTTAAAGGGTGCTACACCGTGCGCAGCAACCGATGTAAGTAAACTTGTTTGAAACCAGCCGCGGTGCTGATCGCTGCCCTCTAAATAAATGTCGGCAGGAAATTTAAGCTGATCCGTATAGCGCTGAAGCGCGGAATGCATAACGCCACTATCAAACCACACATCCAATATATCCAAACCTTTTTTAAATTCACTATGGCCGCATTTTTGACACTTGAGTTTCCCGACCAGATCTTCGATTGTTCCCTCGAAGTAAGCCTCCATTCCCCCGGCCTCTTCCATGCGGTCCGCGACTTTATCCATCATTTCGGCTGAGAAATGCGCTTCTTTACATTTTTCGCAATAGAAAACTGGAATCGGCACGCCCCACATGCGTTGGCGGCTTAAACACCAATCAGGGCGGCCTTCAATCATTGAGGTCAGACGATTAACCGACCAATCAGGAACAAATTTGACATTTTTTATGGCTTTAAGAGCTTCTTTACGCACGTTGAATTTTTCGTCATCCATGCGGATAAACCACTGTGGCGTCGCGCGGAAAATCAGTGGCGTTTTTGAACGCCAGCAATGCGGATAACTGTGCGTGAATTCTTTATAAGAAATTAAATGCCCGCTCTTTTTGAGTTTCTCGACGATCATCGGATTAGCATCAAAAATAAACGTGCCTTTAAGTTCAGGATAGCCGTCGGTAAATTTTCCGGCGTCATCCACGGGAGAAAGAATCGGTAAACCATACTTTTGTCCAACCACATAGTCGATTTGCCCGTGGCCAGGAGCTGTGTGAACTACGCCGGTCCCCGCATCTGCCGTTACGTGTGTGCCAAGCAGAATCGGTGAATCACGGTTAATAAACGGGTGTTGAGTTTTGATACCTTCAAGATCTTTACCCTTAACAAAAGTTTTTGTCGAGATCTCAATCTCTGTATCTTTGGTAAATGCCTCCTGCAATTCTTTGGCAATAATTAAAATTTCTTTCCCAGTATCGTAAGCGCCATATTCAAAATCAGGATGAACTGACAGCGCCAAATTCGCCGGAAGCGTCCAAGGCGTTGTCGTCCAAATTACAAAAGCGGCGGGTTTCGTAAATTTCCCGTAGGGAGTTTTTTCGCCTTCTTTTATAAAAAATTTTACGTAGATGCTTGGACTTTTGTGATCGTGGTATTCAACTTCCGCCTCGGCCAGTGCCGTTTGTAAAGCCCAGCACCAATATACTGGTTTTTCCCCGCGGTACAAAACTCCGCGGCGGTACATGCGGGCAAGCTCCCGCACCTCTTCGGCCTCGTACACTTTATCAATCGTGCGGTACGGTCTTTCCCAATCCGCCAGCACTCCTAATCGCGCGAATTCTTCGGATTGAATTTTTACGTATTTATTGGCTTCGTCACGGCACATCTGGCGTATGTCTTTAGCCGAATAATCTTTACGTTTGGGACCAAGATTCTTTGTAACTTTGTGTTCAATCGGTAAACCGTGGCAATCAAAACACGGAATAAAAGCCGCCGAATAGCCGCTCATGTTTTTATATTTAATCACAAAATCTTTAAGAGCTTTATTTAAAACATGCCCGACGTGAATATTGCCGTTGGCGTAAGGCGGCCCATCAGGAAGCGTAAAAATTCCGCGGCTGGAATTATTTTTAAGCATCCGCTCATAAATCTTTTTCTCATTCCAAGATTTAATTATTTGCGGCTCTTTTGTCGTCAGATCACCTTTCATCGGAAAGGTCGTATTGGGCAGATTTATTGTATCTTTGTAACTGACTTCCATGGTGGTTAAGATCCTATCAGGGCCAAAGGGTCAGTCAAGAAAATGCCAGTGTTTTAGCTTAAATAGACGCTGAAGGCAGTACGGAAGCCACTTTCTCAAAGCCAACTTTAATTAAAAGGCGCATAGCCTCCATATCATGGCTTAGATTTAGTTCCGTTTTTACCATTTGAACCATCTTCCAACTTTTTTCATCAAGTTCAAAACTGGGTGTGGACAGCATGCTTTGCGGGCGCGGGGCTTGAGGCGCCTCAAAAGAACGGGCAACATCCGCTAAATTTTTTAGATCCGCCTGAAAAGTTTCGGAATTAATCGTGGGTGAATCATTTAATTTAGGTTCACCGCCACGTACAGCGCGCTTAAATAAGCTGATAACCGCTTCTTTTGTAGTCGCTAATCGCTGAATGTGTTCGGGTTGATTCATTAGCCACGAATACGCTTGGGCTAACTCACGATTGGTGTAAGCTTCAGGAGGCAAAACTCGCATAGGGGACTAAACCTAAACTAGGGATCGTCCCCAAATCAACTCAAAAAAATATTACTTCTGGCTTGCGTAATCCTTTGGCACTATTCCGTACTTTTCGATTTTACGTAACAAAGTCTTTTTCGGAATATTGGCGTGCATGGCGGTTTGATTTATGCGGCCATTGAACGCCTTAAGAGCGCGAATAATAAATTCTTTTTCAAACGCCTCTTTCTGACGATTAAAATCCAACTCTTCCGCAGCGCCTTCGGGACGCGGTAAACTTTCACCACTTTCCAGTGAATCATTTTCTAATTCATCAAGGTCATTATCCAGATTTTCAGCTTGACTTTGCATTTTAGCGGCAATCGATTGAAATCCCGTCGTCATCAAAAGCGCTTCCGGTAAAGATCCCAATGTTAATTGATTGGTCACTTCTAAAATAAAGGCATGCTCAATAATGTTTTCAAGTTCGCGGATATTTCCTGGCCAATCATATTTTTTTAAACACGCTAACGCTTCGGCGGAAATTCCGATAATGCGTTTACTGTGCGCCTGATTAAACTTCTTGATAAACATATTTACCAAGTGCTCGATATCATTTTTGCGTTCACGTAAGCTCGGTAAATAAATCGGGAAAACATTTAAACGATAAAATAAATCTTCGCGGAACCTTCCTTCTTTAATCATTTCTTCCAAGGGACGGTTGGTCGCCGCGATAATGCGTACGTTAGTTTCTATTTCGCGGTTAGCACCTACGGGAGTAAAAACTTTCTCTTGTAACACGCGCAGAAGTTTTACCTGCATCATTACTGGCATATCACCCATTTCGTCTAAGAAAAGCGTCCCACCCTCGGCAAACTGAAATTTCCCGATCTTTCTGGCGTCCGCGCCGGTGAACGAACCCTTTTCGTGACCAAACAGCTCGCTCTCAAAAAGATTCTCTGGAATCGCGGAGCAGTTAATAGCGACAAATTTACCTTCTTTGCGGGGCGAGTTAAAGTGAATCGCACGGGCGACAAGTTCTTTACCTGTTCCCGACTCTCCGCGGATCAACACTGGAGTATCCACTTTTGATAAACGGTTAATAATGTTAAACACTTTTTGCATTTGTTCGGTATTACCAATAATTTTTCGGCCCGATTCGTGGAGGATTGGCGCGGAAGCCGCGATATTAGAAATTAAATTGTGGGCGGATTTCGCTTTTTCGATTAATGCCAATAGATCTTCGGCCTTAAATGGTTTTGCAATGTAGTGATAGGCACCTTCACGCACGGCCTTAACCGCGTCGTCGATGGTCGCGTAGGCTGTTACCATCAATATGATGATGCCAGGATCAAACTCCTTAATAAGCTGCATGGCTTCGAAACCCGAAAGTCGTGGCATATCGACATCGAGAATAACCAAGTTATAACTACCGGCCTTTACTTTTTCGACAGCATTTAAACCATCAAAAGCTTCTTCGATTTGAATATCGTTTAGAGTTTCCAATGCGTTTCGGACCGAGAGTCTTAGTCCGGCGTCATCATCAACTACAAGTACTTTAAACATGGGTTTCTCCTTAAAATCTTATAAATCCATTGGCAGATTCACCGTAAAGGTGGAACCTTTTTCCAACGTACTTTCAACTTCTATTTTTCCGTTATGTAATTCAACAAAATATCTAGCTAAGTAAAGCCCGACACCCGTGCCCTTTATCTTAGAAGTTTTTGCTTCTTTCGAGCGGTAAAACTTCATAAAAATGTTTGGCAATTCATCTTCGGCGATGCCGTAGCCCTGGTCAGAAATCTGAACAATGATTTTACCTTGCGACTCTTCGGTCGTAACCAGGATTTTTCCGTCGGACTTACTATATTTAATCGCATTTTCTAAAAGGTTCGAAAAAACCTGTTTCATTAATTCGACATCAAGTTTTATGCTAAACATGGGTTCAAACTCAGTAACGATCTGAATATTTTTTTCGCGGGCTAGGTAATCATGCTTCTCAACAACTTCGGCGAGCAGACTATTAATATCTTTGCTGCTCTTATGGAGATTAATCCCCTGGCTTTCCACGCGCCCAACATCTAAAAGGGATGAAATAAAGTGCGTAAGATCGTTTGCGGATTGATTTATCGAGTCTAAGGCGCGGCGCTGTTGGTCCGCTAATGGCGTGGTATCGCGGCGGATGACGTCCACCATTCCCTGAATGCGCGCCAGCGGAGTTTTTATATCGTGAGACATCATGCTTAAAAAGTTAGATTTAAGCTCTTCCACCTGGGAAAGAATTTTATTGCGCTGATAATATTCCCAACTGCGGCGGTTTTCGACGATCAAGCGATAGGGAATCAAAAAGTAATAGCAAATAAATGCGGCTAAAAGCGGATGGGCCATACCAACGGATATATTAAAAATCGTAAATAAGCCCAATGATAAAATGACGAATAAAGCAAGTGTACCGACAAGAATTCCTAAACCATAAACCGGTTTTACCGCCAACACCACGTAAACAATTAGAACGGAAATTAAGTAGGTGACGAGAAAGTTTAACCAACCCGGCATTGGCATTACGGCACGGTTTTGTATGGCTGTATCAAACATATTAGCGTGAAGCTCTAGAAGTGTCATCGCCATGGGCTCGCGCGAGTACGGAGTTTGTACGTAATCTTTATTTGAGCCCTCAGTATCCCGCCCGACGATGACGATTTTATTGGAAACTTGCCCCTGGCCCACTTTACCCGCCATAACATCCGAGAAACTTAAGCTGCGGTAAGTGCCCGTGGGATGATAATCAATATAGGCTTCATTCTGCTCACCCGATTTAATCACGCCACGCACGCCCACATCCGTATAAATACCGTTTATTTGCGCCGATAAAAGAGGATGAATTGCGGGACGGCCTTCAAAGGACATCAGCATACGGCGCACGACGCCGGATTCGGAAGTGGCGCTGGCATTGTCAGTTAGCTTTGGGCCGATGGCGACTTTAATTCCCGAAAATGGCGGTAACATCTCTAAGCGCCCGGCCTCACCGCTCAAATTTACTTTTTCACTCACCACATAAAGATTATTCATTCCCGCAGCGAGATCAGCAAATTCTTGTAGCTCTTCGTAAGAGCCAACGAGTTCTTTGGGATGAATCAAGTAAACAACGGCGCGCGGTTGTTCCTGGGACAAAATTTTTAAAAATTGAATGTGGTCACGCGCGTTGGGAGAACGGCGCAGCTCACGCACGGTGATTTGGTCCACAGCAATTGTTTGTACATGACCCGAAACCGGCGAATTAGATTTATAGCGGATGCGCAAATCATAACTTAGGGATTCAAACGCCTCGAAGGCAAACTGATGTAGAAATACGGTTAGGCCTAAAGCAATTCCCACCCGGATCATGCGGTTACGGCTGGGTAAGAGCCTTAATTTTTCGAGAATTTGTTTGGCCTTCACTCTTGCTCCTAGAAAGTGGCTGGTTCCCTAGTAGCAAATAAACGGCCAGAAGCCAAAGGTGCCAAAACGACACTAAGCGTTTAACTCTTTGAATTGGTTAAAAAAGGAGACGAATTTTGTACTCTTATGACAAATTTTGGAGGAGCACGAAGCTCCTCCGAAAATTAGAATAATTAGAATACAGAGAATGCCTTATTACCTGTAATACTCGAGCCGTTGGCATCCATTCCACGCGCTCCGGTGGCACTTCCCGTCGGCGCTCTGAAAGATAACGTTTGGGTATGATCCTCGTTCATTAAGACTGTCGCATTTACGCTTGTCGCGGCAGTACCCGAACAACTTCCATTGGCAAAAATTTCCAAATCCGTAAGCGTAGACCCAGTAGAAATATTGACCGTTGTTGATGCCGTTAAAGATACTCGCGCGCCTAATTCGTTTACTGGGTTTACTTCAAACGAGTAACAAGTACCCCTAAAATAACTCGGTGGCGTAAAGAAGTTAAAGCTCCATGCTGTAGCCGTAGCAGTACCTATTGCGACCGTCATATTGCCACTGGTAAAGCCGGCTGCCGCCGCCGTCATTGAAGATGCAGAACTTATCGCTGTGGCTTTAAAGTAAAAATACATATTTTGCGTTAAAGCCGGCACCGTTAATTGCGAGCTTGGCAGCGCTGTCGTGCAATTATAATCACTATAGAAAGTTCCGCCTCCCGCGCCTCCGTAACTCAACGTGACGGTCGTCGCTGCCGAACTCACCGCTGGCATTAAAGATGCGTTTTGGAGTCGGATATTTCCGCTCACACACCTGTTAATGGCCATGGGATTTGGAATTTGGCCCAGAACTAAAGTATCAGCGTCGTTGGCACCATCGTGGACCGCTATATCCGTGCTCGTACCACTGAAGCCTGAAGCACTAAAACTCACACTATAGTAATTTGCGGATGCCGCTTTAAATGATACTATTTGACTGCTGCTGCCGCTATTAATAGTCGTGGTCGACGCAATCGCATTGCCGGGCGAACAACCTGCCCCACTATAGAAAGTTCCGCCACCGCCACTAACATTGACAGTTAAATTTGTGGTTTGAACTTGCGGAGAACCGTTGCTAAAGGCTTGAACTTGATAGTCGTGACAAGTATTAACCAATAAAGTTGTCAAAGCGGAAGTGCCATTTGTTTCCATAAAACTCAGCATGGGGCCGCCACCGCCACCACCGCCACCACCACCGTAGTTTTCGTAGCGGGCACCCGTGAACATAAACTTAGATTTTCCAGCGTAATTATATTTGAAGGGACAAAGTGCCGCCTTCGTTGTGCTTTGAAATTCCGTTGCAGTTGGAATAATAAAACTAGTATCTGTTGGTGCGGCGTCACCTATATAGGTAAAGCCCAGGGCTCCGAGTTTTTCACATTCAACACCGTCGCCACCTGTTTCCATACCGCCAGAAAAGTTAGGATGAGAATATACGGCAATGCCGTCGATGGCCGCTGAAACTCCGGGTAACAGGTTCCAGGATAAGGTAACTTGGTTAGTTCCGTAAGTTGAAGTAATCGTGCTACCATTTTGTGGGGACACAAAAACGCCGCGAAAACCAAAGGCGCGGTCTTTTCCATTGGCAGCATATTTTCCGTCGAACATGAATCGGTCTAGAAATGCCGTTCCCGCTGAGCAGGTTGTATCCGCCGCTGGCAACCCGCCAATATCATTTAATCGGCCGGCAGATGTTGCGCTGGTTGGATTCACAGGATCCCATTGCATAGCGGTTGTATGGCTTATCGTAGTATAGAAACTTTGCATGGGTTGAGCCACTGAATAACAAACAGGTTTACTCGCCGCATAGGTGGCAGCACCAGGACCGAAGAATCCCGCGATCACACGGCCCGTAGCGCGTGGCTCAGTTACATAGACTCCGTCGCGTTGGTAATAACTATAACCCGCTGGTCGCACGACATGTAAGCGATAAAGTAAGTCTCCCGCCGGAGAAAATTCCGTGTCATTAAAGCTGATATTATTATAGAGGTAAGTTCCATCATGCACCCATCTGTAGGAAAATGGCGCGCCATCAATCAAAAATAACTGGAACCAGCCCGCAATCATCGCGGTACTAAAAATTTTCATCGCCGGTCGGCCAGTTCCTGGCGGTTGAAACATTAAATCCAAAGCGCCCGTTGGAAAAGTTCCGTCACCTCTTACATAACGGCCACCGACTTCGGCTTCGGTGCCCGAACCTGATCCAATATAATCAACGGCTAGCGAAACGTCTTCCGTTGAATTGCTTAGCGTTTTTACGGTGTCACCGTATAAGAACTGCATTGAACCGGAATCATTTTCCTCGACAACGAGAATCTGAAATAAGCGATCCGCACCTTTCGGTACATCTAAGTAAATTGCGGCAGGTGCAGAAACGATATTTCCACCTTGATGCGCATCCCAGTTCCAAACGATATCGCCAGGCATGAGAGGGCCGCGAACGTTGATAACTATGTGGGTAACGGCGGAGGCTGACTGGGAGCGGTTGCCAAGTGAACCTAGCGACAAACTAATTTTGGCGTTGTCGGTCACCTGACGAGTACATCCCGTCATTAAAACTAGTAATAGGCCTAAGGCCAAACTATTCCGTTTCACGTCCCACCTCTCATTTAGATCTACCTCTTCCTATCGGCCAATAGTCTAGGCGAGTTAATGATCTTCTCAAATTGGGACGGTAAAACTTTGCTGGCATGTCTTGGATTGGTAATCCCTCATTTTGATTCACTCATCGGGAGACGCTCATTAACAAATCTCAGCCTGACATAGGCGGAAAATGCGCCTACCGAAAATTTCATTTCGCAATAAATTACCCTGGAAGGTGGCACCCTTCTTGTAAAGACAGGCCCTTGCAGTACGTAGGAGGAAAAAATGAAGAAACATATCTTAGCAATTACGTCATTATTATTATTAGCGACAATTTCGCACGGGCAAAACTGGAATGACTGGGAAAACCGTCGCGGACGCTTTGGTGGCCGTGGTCACCAACCCCCAACACAGCCCTTTGATGCGCAGGGAATTCAACGCCAAAACACCGCCAGTGCCGCGCAACAATTAGCCGCCATAGCCAGTGACATCTCACAAAAAGCCTCGGTATCGGATGCCTCCATCGAGCAACTGCAAGCCGCACAAAACCAACTGCTACAGATTTCTCAGCAGTTAACACAAATCTCACGCAGCTTAGAGAACCTGGTTCCTCCCGGTATCTGCGCGGTGATGTATACAAATCCAAATTTCTCTGGAATTGCCGTTCCTTTGCGTGCGGGTGAGGCGATTTATAATCTTAGCGGCATCAATATTAATGGCCGTTGGGAAAACTTAAATGATCAAATTTCCTCTGTTGCTGTAGGTAGAAACTGTACGCTGCAAATGTGGGAACACAAAAATTTCGGTGGCCGCAGCGACGGCTTTAACTCAGCAATCAGCCAAGTTCAAATGGACAACTATTACACATCGGCTAAATGCTTCTGTAACTACTAAGATATTAAAGTTGGTGTTCTAGGAAAAAGGGATCTCCTTGGAGATCCCTTTTTTATTTCCCGCACACTACTTTTTATTTGCCGCGAGGATCGGCAACTTGTCCTAAGAACAAGTGACTTTTCGTCGACTTGTCATGGATCACAAAGAAGAACGGCTTATCAATGAGTAAGGTAAATTGCGGGGGCGGCGGAACGGATGTTCTCTCAACTCCACCCACCATTGTAACTGCGGCAGCCTTAATGCCATTCTCATCCCACTCGACGCGGGTGTTTTGTTTAATAATTCCAACCTTTGAAGGCAGTGCATCCGGCGCATCCATTTTAGTAAATTGCGCAGTATTCTTAAATAAGAAATTTAAACCAAGATTCCGTGTTAACGGCATGTCTTCCCTCAATTCCACGCCATAATCGAAAGAAAACTTTGGCATCTGTAAAATGCCGTTTTTTTGAACGGAACCCGCGATAATTTTTTCCAAAAATTCCTTGGTCCAAACACCACCGTCCTTTTGCAGCTGTAGGTATTCACCCACTGTTCGCGGCGCTATCACGTAGACACTCACGCTACTTTTGTGCAGCGGCAACTCCACGGCTTGGACATGACCGTCTTCAAAGTAGCCTAACGTCGATCGCTGGTTCATGACCGAAACCAATACTTTTTGATTTGAGGCCAATGTAAAGTTAGGTGCTGTTTGCCCCTTAATTTCTGTAAATGGTGTCTCCCAAGCGCCCTCTAAGTAAGTCGCGTTGAGTAAAATCCATAATAATTTCGCCAGAATTTCTTCATCGACGATTTTTTTAATCATCCCGTTGGTGTTATCGCTGCACCATTTGTTTACGACGTCGTCAGAATTCTTGTCTAAGAAATCCAACGCTTTAACTTCTTTGACGCCATAACTGCTCTTTAGCGTCGAGATGTAATTCGAACTAAAGGCATAATGGCGTCCATCGGTTTTGCCATTTGTGTGCCAGGCACTGTTGGCGACGGTTAAGCCATACGCGGGCCGTTCGCCGGGCCGCAATTTTTTCTTTTCCTCTGCGGTCATCGGCGTTTTAATTAGAGACGACCGAATTTCGCTAGCGGCGCTATTAATTTCGGCGATTTTTGCAGTCGGTGCATAGCCAAAAAATTTCATTAGCTCAGCTTCCGTTTTTCCGGCGGTCCCATTGAGGGCCATAGATAAAGCTTCATGCGCCGAAAGTGGCGATATTAAAATATTTTTTGTTTCTGATTTTCGAATTTCCTCTTTAGTGGTTTCTTGCATCAGCCGCAAGCCCACGTGATTATTGGCTTCAACTACGGTTTGCTTTCTCGCCTCGGCGAAAGAAAGCGAACCCGCAAGCAATGCAAGTAGTATAAATTTCAAATTTTTTTTCATAAAATAATTCCTCCAAGTACGCGCCTTTTAACACCAGGCTAGAAAGTTGAAAATACTTTTTTGGGCGTGTGGACAAATGCCCCGCGATCTAAAAAAAAGGGATCTCTTTCGAGATCCCCGTTTTGATTTCACTGCAAGAGGCTCTAATTAGTGGATTTGCAATCCTTCACCTTCAACTATTCCACCGGCAGAAATAATTCGCGCATTTAAAGCATTAAGCGCTTCAATTTCCTGCGGCGACGGATTGTTTCCGTCATTAACAGTCGCAAATAGTTGCGTGCTTCCCGTGCTCAAATCCAAATACGCCTTAAATGGCAATGATTGATTTTGAAAATTCGCGAATCCTTCAACGACGGCGCCATAATCACTTGGTAAAAATTGATAGTGGGTAATCACTATATCGTTTTGACCAAACATTACGGTCATACCCAAGAGCCGTGACATTTCCGCGCGCAACTGATCATGGAGACTTACGATCGCATGACGGTAATTTATTTGCGCACGAATATCCATGCCGCTAACACTTAAGCTTAAATCTCTAAACTCTTCCGTCGGGAAGAAAACTCCCGCATAGGGGAATGGCGATCTTAGCTCAGGATATTGATCGTAATGGCGCTCGTACCAAACACGGTAATAATGCTCATCCCACGTCGAAATATAGAACCAGTAAATCATCGGGTTCCAGAAGTGAACGTGGATATCAAGCACTGGACGATAATTCCAATAGTAACCGCCGTAAAATCCCCAGCGGTACCACGGGCGATAGTGATTGCGCCAAGTATTGTAATGACCATGATACCAGTTGTGGCGGGTCATTAAGTATGGACGATATTGGTTGTAGTAAACGCGTGACTGATTATTTACCCAAACACCAACGCGCGGATCACGGCGCATAACTGTGTTCATGCGGTTGTTTCCATAAATAATGCGGTCATTGTGACGACCATGAATCACGTTACCATGCGGTCCGCGGAAAATCGGTCCACCCTGAGGTAGAGGACGATTGCCGGGATGGCGCGGATGATTTGGTGATGGCATCGGGCGCGGACCTGGTGATGGCATCGGGCGCGGACCTGGTGATGGCATCGGGCGCGGACCTGGTGATGGCATCGGGCGCGGACCTGGTGATGGCATCGGGCG
>CAZCFY010000030.1:15974-27928 GCA_964498095.1 uncultured Bdellovibrionales bacterium
CCTGGTGATGGCATCGGGCGCGGGCCTGGTGATGGCATCGGGCGCGGGCCTGGTGATGGCATCGGGCGCGGACCTGGTGATGGCATCGGGCGTGGACCTGGTGATGGTCGTGGGCTTGGTGATGGACGTGGTCCGCCGCCGCTAGGTCCCCGAGGACCGCCACCGCCGCGCGGGCCGCCACCACCACGTGGTGGAACTAAATCTTCCGCACTTACCATGGGGCTAATACCAAATGTCAGTAGCCACAAAGTAAGGAGCGAATGTTTTTTTAATCTATTCATGATTTCTCCTTATAAAATATTTATGACGCGCAAGTTTGAGCCCAGATATACTCGTAATTTCTCTAAAGGAAATTAAAATCTGCAAAAATATTATTTATGTAACTATTCAGATACCCGCCCGGGCAAAAAGCCCGTGTGCTCCTCTGCATTTTTGATGATTTTTTAACTTACTGCCGCTCATTTTTACTTGATTCCCACAAGAACAATTGGCGCCAGCAACGCGCAACCAACTCAACTTCAAATCTAAACCTACTCAGTTTTACAACTAACTGAGATAGCGCATCATCGTTGTCTGCCCAATTTTCGCAATCGCCGCTCTTTGATTACAACTGCGGCATAATAGGCGCAAACTCAAGGGGTGTAAATGATCAATTTCCAAATTAAACTCCGAATGGCAATTCGTACATTTGCCGTTAGCTTCCCGCCAAATTTTTTGCTTTAGAGTTTTCGAAATATAAATTCTCTTCGCAACTCCATTCGCTTTCGACTCCGGCGCCGGAGTAGATTTATTTTTCGCTTTGCTTTGGCGCAAAGGGTCCAATTTCTCTAAAGCGATATCGCACAGTTCATTTATAAGTTCGGAATTCTTCATGTTAGGATTTTTGTGCGCCAATAGTCCGCGCAAGCGCTGCAATTTTTCTGAAAGCATATCGTCCGCCGCAAATTTTACCTCCGCTACGGAAGCAGTAACCTGCCGCACCGTCTCTTTTACCTCCGGCGCCGGAGTTGAAGATTTCTCCAATAATAATTTTTCCGCAGCCCGCGTTGATTTGTTTTCCAAATACCCCAGTACTTCCAGTTTCTTCTCCACACCTACCACAGTAACCTTGGCCTCTTGCCTAAAAAACTCGGCGGCCTTAGCAACATTCGTCAGTGCCAACTCACCGGCAGCAATTTTTTCTTCAACTTGCGGCAACTCCCTAATCATTCGCATAGCCTTAATCCGCCGGTCAGCCTGCGCGTCGGAGTAACCCAAAACATTAACACAATATGCAAACAAACTCGGCTGCTTCAAGTCGGCATACAACCGCCGCCGCTCGATCTCTCGTAGGTGACGCATAACCATCAGCAAAACTTCGCGCTCCCTCTCAATTAATTTTCTTGTTTGAGTTAACAATTCGTTGTCAGACAGAGTAGTCAAATTCACATTTCCTCCTCTGAAAAAGAAGAAACGTTATAAATTATTTTTTACTTAGTTTCAATTTATTTTTCAAATATCCGAAAGCTTTTTCACTAGTTTTATAAAAATCCTAAATATAAACCTTTTTTAAAATTCGTGACGACAAACAAATTTTTCAAGAGCCAAAAATCTTTGGACTGTGAGAAATTCCGGAAAATTTTAAACAAGAATTTTTACGTTTTCACAGACAGACAGACAGACAGACAGACAGACAGAGATTCGCGTAAGCGCATTTAAAGATTTTACTTTTTTTAAATTACGTGAAAGCGGTTTTTAAATTAAAAGCTACTGTTAAAATAAATGAGCGTCTACTTTATTTGTGAAGGAACGCGCGCCGGCCGCCTGAGCTCAACTCAGCCGCGCCGGAGTAAACACCCGCTAAAAACCTATTTACTCCTCGGGCTCCGTCCCCGCCTTAAAGACCAAGTCAATTTCCGACGGCCAATCTTTGTCGCGCTTGGCTTCGTCGTCAACTTCTTGCGGAGGAGCAGGGACTTTCACGCGCACGGTGTTTTCGGGTAGCGGAAAATCAATCGCCGGAAAGTGCGTGGCGTAGTTTTTCATGTAATCCGTCCAAATAGGTAAAGCGCCGCTCGCGCCGGTCAATCCGTGCGGTTCGTTGTTGTCATAACCCAACCATACGATTGCCACGTGATAAGGCGTAAATCCCGCAAACCAAGAATCGCGCGCGTCACTCGTAGTTCCGGTCTTACCGGCGGCAGGATGATGAAAGCCCCAAAGCTTCGCGACACGCGCCGTGCCCGTCTCCAACGTTTGCTTCATCATGCCAACAAGGACCGCCACATTTTCCGGAGCCGTTGCCATTTCCTCTTTGTAATGGTGGGCGTAAACCAAATTTCCATCGAGATCTTCTACGGTACGAATAAACGACAAATCAATCTTAGATCCCGTGCGCGCCAAAGTCGTATACGCCCGCAAAACCTCAATGGGATAAAGCTCAAACGCACCCAGCGTAATCGATGGCAACGGCAAAAGTTTTGAATCAATACCCAGCCGGCGCGCAATATCCACTACAGAAGACAATCCGACGGAGACTCCCACAGAGGCCGTCGCCGCATTTAAAGAGTCCTTAAGACCTCGATACATCGGAATAGTACCACGATATTTTTTGTCATAATTCTCTGGCGACCACTTTTGGCCTTCGTATTTATAGGTGAATTTAACATCCTCAACCGGGGTCAGCGGCGTATAAGGATTTCCTTCGGGAGTCACATTTTCTAGCGCCGCTAAATAAACCAGAGGTTTCATGATAGAACCCACTTGGCGGTGACCACTAATCGCACGGTTAAACTGACTGACCTTGTAACCCCGCCCGCCGACCAGTGCTTGAATAAATCCCGAATTTGGATCCGCAGAGATCAAACAAGTTTCCAGCAAATTCTTTTTTTCTTTTTGCTCGCGCACTTTTTTAAAATCTTTTTCGATGCGCTCAAGACTGCGCGCGGCCGATTTCGTCGCCAATTGTTGCGCGCGGCGATTTAAAGTTGTATACACGCGCAAACCTTTTTCGGAATCGATTTTAAGAGTTTGCAGCTGATTCAAAACCGCATCGACAAAATAAGGCGCGGTTTCCGTCAGAACCTCCGGCGGTTTCTTTGGTAACACCGCTGCCCCAGCAAGTTTTTCCTCTTCCTCGCCGATCATTTTCAGTTCGCGCATGCGGGCTAAAACTTTGGACCGCCTTAGTTTAGCGCGGTCAGGATTCGTAAACGGATTAAAAAGTCCCGGGCTATTTACAATGGCCGCCATCAAAGCGCACTCAGGTAAATCTAGTTCCTCAAGATCTTTCGAAAAGTAATGGCGTGCGGCCGAACCATAACCACGAATTTGAAAGGGTCCGTTTTGCCCAAGATAAATCACGTTAAGATAAGTCTCTAAAATTTCATCTTTGTTGAGGTGCGCTTCGAGAATAAGTGACATCGCTATCTCGGTGACTTTACGTTTAATGGTGCGCTCACTCGTTAAAAAATAATTTTTAACAAGTTGTTGGGTTAACGTACTGCCTCCCTGTCCAAAACGGCCCCCGCGGATATTCCGCAGTAGCGCACGCCCCATTCCCGTAATGCTAAAACCTTTATGCTCTAAAAACGCCGAATCCTCGATCGCCAGTAGCGCGTTTAAACACTGAACAGGAGTATCCTTTAACTGAGTAATCTGCCGTAAAATAGGAGTGCTGCCGTAGAACTGCGCAAACAGCTCAGGCTCAAGTTCAATAAACAATTGTGGCTCAAGGGGTTCACCATCAAAAACCTCCAGAATTAAAGCGTCTTCATCCATTGCTATTAGTTGATGCACTGACTCGCGTGTTGGCCCAAAAGAATGGGCACGAGTCACCATGCTTAAACACCGCACGGTACCGTTGGGCAATTTGTCGCCGAGCAATTCGCCACAAGCATCTTCGGCAAGAATAGAATAATCCCCCTCTCGTAACACTTGTTGCGGTTCGCGCTGCCTGTATTTATGGCGCCTTAAAATATCCGTCAAAAAAACTTTATCAAATTTTTGACCTTTGATGATTTTCTCTGGGGCAGAATACAAATCTACCGGCGGCGCAAATTGCCTCTCTGCCAAACGCGAACTAATCACGCGGTTGAGATGAATGAACCAACTCAAAAGTAAAATGATGATTAGCGTTAGTGCGGTTAAGCCGTATAAAACAAATTTCTTCATCGGATTTCTTGCACTTGACATTAGAGGCATACATTCGTTTAGTCAAAGCTATGAAGTTAACGGGCATCGAAATCGAACGCATGGTCCGCCGGGTATTTGATCAACTCAAATCACAAAACATAATGCAATTTAAAGAATCCGAGGACAAAGCATTTCGGCGTGCGGTTGAACTCGTACAAGAAGAGTTTAATCAAGAAGCGGCACTGGATGCGGAAGTAAACAAAATGATCGAAGAGCTTGAGAAACAAAATCCCAACGGTTTTGAACGCTACAAAATGTTTCCATTAATTAAGCGCAAGCTTGCCAAACAAAAGGGCATAATACTGTGATCTTATCAGAAGACCGGCAATCGCATTTAGCTCACGTAATAATTGATGGAATTTGGGAAGACGATCTTGTTGACTACTCCGACGATGATCTTGCATTAAGAATGGCAAAGAAAGCAATTGTGGCGTTCGTGCAGGAAATGGGTGATTTGGATTCATCGATCAAACAAAAACTGCAAACGCTTAAACGCAATGTGGTCGAAGGCAGCCCCGAATGGGATATTTTGTACCGCAAATACATGAACGAGGAGTTAAATAAGCGTGGCAAGTAAAAAAAATCAGCGAAAAAGCCAGAAAAAGAACCAGAAAACGAAAATGGCAAAAAAGAAAGTGGCCGCTAAACCGGTAAAGAAAAAGACGACCAAAGCCTCCGCCAAATCTTCAGCCAAAGTCGCGGCTAAAACGCCTGCAAAAACAAAAACCACGGGCGCTCCCCGAACAGTTCTTTTTAAATTTCATCCACTCGATGACCGCGTTTTAGTAGAGCGCGAGGAGGCCCTTTCGAAAACTGCGGGCGGAATTTTTATTCCAGACACCGCTACAGACGCTCCTAACCGGGGCACCGTCGTGAGCGTGGGCCCTGGCCACAAAGGAAAAAAAGGATTTTTGCGCCCAACTGACGTAAAACCTGGCCAAAGAGTAATATTTAACAAGTACTCTGGAAACGAACTTAAGCTTGGTAACAAAGATTACGTTATCATGCGCGAAACTGACATCATTGGAATTGTTGAGGAATAGGAATGAGAAATAGCCTGCTGATTGCTGTAATTATTGGAATAACTAATGTTGCTCAAGCCATGGTTTTAGATTGGCAAGGAATGTACCGGTTGGAAGGCGTACAGCTTGATAATGCTGATTTAAATACGAATCACCGGGACACAAGTTACGTTCTTCATCACCTTTACTTAAAACCAAAAATTGAAGCCAGCGACGGTCTAAAAATTTATTCACGTTTGGATTTATTTAATAGTGGTTACTATGCCAATTCACAAATGGGTCAGTTTTTTGGAAACGGTCCGAATCCTACGGGCGCGACACCGACTTCCAATGAACGCAACTCAAACGCTCTCGCGCAAGCACAAAAAGACGATACTATTAATGTGACCGAACTTTACCTGACACTGAAATCTGAATCTGGTTATGGGATGTTAATCGCTGGCCGCAAGATGTTTCACTTTGGTTTGGGAATTTCTCATAACGACGGTTCGGGAATGTTTGACCACTGGTTTGATAGTAAGGACATGATCGCTTATAAAATGGCGGTCGGCAATTTTACTTTTACGCCGATCTTCGCCAAGATCAACGAAGCCCGTTTAAATCTTGGTGATGACGTTAATGATTATATCATGGATCTTTCTTATTATAATAAAGACACCGACATCCGATTTGGAATTCTTTATGAATCTCGCGTGACGGGTGGATGGGGGAACGACGCGCCTACGGCGACATCGGGCATGACGGGAACTAAAGTTGATCACTGGAACGGTCAACGCCTAAACCTATATTATGAGCGCAAGTTTTCCGAAGCCCGCGTCGGCTTTGAGGCTGCAAACAATACGGGTGATTCGGGAATCTCTAACGGTACGGAATCCATTGCGTTACAAGGGTTTGGCGTTGCCTTAGAAGTTGATTATAAGCCCACGAACTCACGCTGGTCATATGCATTGAAGACTGGTTTTGCGAGTGGTGACGATCCAAAAACCACCGGCAAATACGAAGGTTTTATTTTTGACCGCAACTACAACGTGGGCTTTATGTTAATGAATCATGTCGTGGGCGGTTACGATGTTTTCAGAACGGCATTGGGACGTTCGACCACAAGTAGCCCTGTCGGCGGAGACACTCAGTCCTCAGCATTTGCGGATGAAGAATCGATCAGCAACGTGATGTATTTCGCCCCGGAATTTAATTACCACTGGAAAACAAATCTCGACTTAAATATGACGATTGTCACAGGCGCATTAAATGTTCAGCCAGACCAAACTAAAACGGTGGACACAGGACTTGGATACGAAGTAGACTTTAGCTTAGTGTATAAACCCAGTGATAAAATGGTTTGGGTAAATACACTGGGCGCGGTTTTCCCGGGTGGAGCAATTTCGGAAACACTGCCAACGGGAACTTCGTCTGACTATGCATTGGGAGTTACAACTAAAGCCGCTATCAGCTTTTGATGACATCTTGATAGCAACGTGATGCGCATCTTTGACAACAACGTGATAAAACAAAAATTTTGGCGGCGGGCCTCAGAGAGTGAAAGCTCTCTGAGGTTTTTTTTTGTTTTTGCATTTTGCGTTTTCAGTCCCGCATTTGCGTCCTCTCAGGAAGCGCCAAACGAAACGCCGATTACTAATTCAAAATATTATTACTACGAAAATCCTTATGTCCCACAGCTTAAAGACTACGGGCTCGAATTAGGATCGATGATGATGGAAAGCGGACTTTATTGGTTGGGGGCTAACTTTGGACTCCACTCGGGAAATTGCCTATTTTATAAAGATCCCAGCTGCCAACAATACTATGATTTGGGTTTTGGTGCCGGCGGGCGCGACGGTGAAACAGAATACATCGGAACGGTTTCGGCGCGCTTTCAGTGGGTCAGATTTCCAAGTAGTTGGTCACCCTTTACCCGCGTTTTTGCTGGCGTACTTAATACGATTTATCCCCCCACCGCTGAACACTATTTTACTTATGGACTCGGCATTGGGATCACTCACCGTCTACATGAACACTTAGATTTGCGCTTAGAAATCCGTGGCGGTCACGGTTACATGGGTTATGCGCAGGCGATTGTGGGTATGCAGTTAAAAATTGATGATGTCATTGGGGATTTCGCGGATAAAGTTAAAGGCTTCGGCAAAGGTACGCTTGAAACCACCAGCGATGTGATCGAAGGCACGGTCGAAGGAACTAAGAAAGTTTTTAAAGGTATTGGCGATGCCGTGAGTCCGAAGAGTAAGTCAAAAGATGGCGAGAAAAAATAGCCCTGAGTTTGTTGGCTGCAGGCCACTCGAATTCTACTCCGGCGCCGGAGTAACAAACCCGCGAGCCTTAGTTAGAAGACCTTACAGCGCAATTTTATAGTTTTTCGTAAATTTTGCGACAAATATATTTATTATGGTCTCCCCCTTGGCTCTAACCAAGAGGGAAAAAAATGAAATCAGCGTGGGTTAACTGTCGTTGGAACCGGCAAGGCAGACTGATACATGTTCGGTGGAAAATATCCAGCCGTCGGGCCTGGGCCGGCGAAAGGCATTCCACCAAGACCCGGTCCGATGTTACCACCCATCGGCCAATTTCCATAAGACCCCATTGGCATTCCACCATTAAAACCGCCGTTGATTCCAAACTGAAATCCAAACTGAGGACCATAAGGCATCATCGGTGGACGATTCATCATAGCATAAGGTGGCATCATGCCTGGCATTCCCGGCATCATACCTGGCATTCCTGGCATCATGCCTGGCATATAAGGTCCATTTGCCATAGGCATCATTGGATTGTAAGGCATCATCGGTGGACGCATTCCCATTTGAACCATCATCATCGGGTTCATCATGGGATTAACTCCTGGATGCATCATTGGATTGTAACCCAATTGCGGTCCCATCGGGCCGTAAGGAGGCATACCAAAACGTGATTGACCGTAAGGTCCCATCATGCGGTTCATGCCATTCATGCCGTTCATGCCGCCGAAACGATTTGGCATCGCGGTATTTTGAAATTCCTCTTCGATTCGGGACATCAACATATAATCGTTATTGATATCACCCATGGACGACATTCCCATTTCAGGATCAAGCTCCCAATTACGTAAGTACTGTTCGCGGCGCATTTGCGAAGCCAAAAAGTATTGGTGAAGTTGGCCAAGACGTTGTTGGTACATCATCATTGGGCCCATGTTACCCGTGCGTTGCGCGACGAGATTGGCGTTAGCCATACCGGAACGCAATCCTTTTAACTGCTCCATGACTTTTGTATTTTCAATAGAAGAGTGGCCCTGCGCGATCATGATATCCATTTGGTGACTGATGCGGTGAACACCATCATTGTCATTGTCCGCAGTCGCATCTCGGATAGCTTCGGCCAAATCTAAACAGCCAGCATCCTCACGCTTGTCTTCGTTAGCTAAACATTTCTTTAAGTGATTTTTTGCTTTACCGACTAATTTGTTTAGCAGAGCAATTTTAGCTTTACCTTCTTTAGTATCTTTATCAGCGTCACCAAGGCGCTCTACGGCATCTTGAATACACTGCCACTTTTCATCTTCTTTTAGTTTAATCGGGTTTTCGTCAGTAGATTCTGGGCTAAGTTCGCACTCATCGATTTTCGCTTGAACTTTTTTGCGCGACTCATCTTTTTCGCCTTTAGCAAGTTTTTTCTTTTTGCCTTTAGCTTCGTCGATTTTATCAGCGTATTTGCGTTTGAAGACTTGAGCAATATCATTCCACCAATCTTCAGTGGCTTCAAATTCCCTGAACTCAGAGACGCTAAGTTCTAAATCTTTTTCTAGACATTTACAGTCATCAAGCTTTTTATCCGCATCATCGCCTTCCTCAACTCCGTAAGAACGCTTTAAGCTTTTTCGCTCTGTCTCCGAAGGGGGCTTTGCACTGACTTTACAACGTCTCTTATTAATCATTCCTTTGTACTCAGTACATTTTGTCGTGATGGTAATCTCATAAGATCCGTTAGCGGCCTCAATAGGAACCTGAACACTCATTGGCTTTAACTCTTTTTTTGTAAGAACTAGGCTTTCCGAAGTTTCGGTGACAACTTTGTCGCCTTCTTTTCGTCTCTCAGTTTCCGTGCGTCCCTTTTCGGTGACAGTGCCGGGCTGTCCACCTTGGTTTGACGGCTGACCTTCTTTTGGAACAGGTTTGAATACGATGGGGTCGTCGTCATTTTGTCGTGGAGTCGCATGAGGATCGTCTGGTCCACGTTCAACGACAAGGCGTTTCTTCCCTTCATTGAACACATACATGGGTTCGTTCTTTTCTTTTTTACCTTCACTAGCATATTCGCTAGCCGTAACTTCAGTTTGTGCCGTTAACCATCCATTATTAATAGCCAGAATGCCGAAAAGCATTAGCACCAGTGGCTTATTAATTTTGTTTCCTTTAAACCTTTTCATATTGGCTCCTCACCAAAAATTATTCTTCTTCAGCCTTCTGCAAATCCAAGAATAGGTCCAAAAACCCTAATTCTTAAATACTTGAAATTATTGGTAAATCCTCGTCCTCGGGAGTGTAAAGCCAGTTGACACCTGTATCTGACTCTACACAGGCGACATATAAAAATTCAAATTTAGAAATTGTTTTCGCGTACTTAAATCAAAGTTATCGTCTTTACATCTTAAACCTATCAAATTGACGAATCTGGGCCAGTGGTTTACTTCAAATCCTATTAATTGGAGCTTTTCTTTGCGCATAAAATTTGATTCGATTAAAAAGCCTGAAAATATCCCACCGGAAAATTGGTTTAATTGGACTTGGCAACTGCGAAACGGTCCAAAAATAAAAGTAGATTTCGCGAAGTATTTCGACCTAACACCCGATGAGTCTCAATATTTTGATGCGGATTCTGAAGTATTTAAGTCGCGGGGAACCCCCTATTACACTTTAATAGCCGCTCAGAGCCCGGCCATTCGAAAAATTCTGGTTCCACGTATCAATGAGTTACGCTCCGGCAGTCAAGAAATGCAAGACCCACTGGGCGAGGAGGCACATTCGCCAAGAAAGCGAATCATCCACCGCTATCCTGACCGTGTTTTATTCTTGGTAACTGATATTTGTAGTGTTTATTGCCGCTACTGTACCCGTAAATATTTTACGGGCCACGATCAAGCCCTTATTAAATCCGAAGAATATGAAAACGCGTTGAATTACATAAAAGAAAATAAGCAAATTCACGAAGTCATTCTTTCTGGCGGCGACCCGCTAACACTTTCTGACAATTCACTTTTTCGGATTCTAAAAGACTTACGCTCCATCGACCATGTCGAGATCATTCGCTTGGGCACGCGCATGCCCGTGGTATGCCCAATGCGCGTAACGCGAGAGTTAGCGTTGGGATTGCGCGAATATGGACCGGTGTTTATCATGACACACTTTAATCATCCCAAGGAAGTGACGGCCGAGGCGGCCGAGGCGTTAACAATTTTGGTTGATCACGGCCTACCCGTTTTTAATCAAATGGTGTTATTAAATGGCGTTAATAACCATCCGGCGATTGTCGAAGCGTTGTCTCGCCGTCTTTTATTTTTACGTGCGAAACCTTATTATATGTTTCAGTGTGATCCTTCGATGGGGACCGATCACTTACGAACCTCTATAGAGGAGTCCGAAGAAATTCAGCGCGCCCTTTGGGGAAAAGTGTCGGGCCTGGCGATGCCTAATCTTTCAATTGATATACCTGGTGGTGGCGGCAAGGTTGGCGTAGTTCCTAACTTTGAAGTGACCCGCGCAGAAGATATGCGCACCTACCGTGGATGGGACGGAAAAGTGGGCCGGTATATTAAACCGCCTATTGCACAACATCAGTTGCCGCCCGACTATCAGGAGTACCTTTAGGTGAGGGAGTAAAGTACTCCTCTTTGTAACCGTACATCATAATGATTTCTTTATCGGACAGCCTCTTATCAACAGACTGAAAATCTCCGTTAGAAAGAGAATACGTCCTGTAGCAGGGTATTACCTTTTCCAATTCTTTCATAACCTTAAACTCGCTATCAAAGGCTGATCTTTCCATCTTAAAATAACATTTTTGTGAAAACTCCTCGAGGTCCTGGGCTAGCGAGGCCAAACTTGCGTCTTTCAATTGAATAGAACTTTGTTCCAACTGATTCAGCTCATCCACTATGGAATCCACTACGGCGGAACAAGAATTTCCATCAACATCCTGGCTATGAAACATTCCATGAAAGATATCTATGGCTAAAATTCCAGTATTTATTCCAAAATCAATAGGCATGCTCTTAGTGCGATAATCATAGAGCGCATGCGGTACGACCGACATGCCACTTTTAACTTTTTCCTCCATGGTAATTTGCTTGATTTTGTATTGTCCCGCCAGCAGAGACGGAAGCATCTTCCTTACAAGTTGTTCACCCTGCGGAGAGAGCGCAATTAGCTCAAAAATTTGTCCCAAATCTTTGATCTTTTTATTTAGGTCCAGCTTTATGGCTTTGTTTTTACTCTGAGACTGCTTGCATCTCACACGCTTGTCACAGCTTAGGTTGAATCGGGGTTTTACTTGCACAACGCACTCGTCGGCAGCGAATGCGAAGTTGAAAAGATAAAGGAAAATAAGGGCCATATAACTCAATTTTCAATTATCTCTCTTGCCGACTCTAGATGAATTAAAAATCCCGGACTTTAGCCGGTAAACCAGTCCCCGGCGCCAGACTAAGCCCGTTACCTCCGCGGCCCTAATTATCTATAAAGATGTCGCGTCGATATGAAGGAGGCGATATGG
>CAZCFY010000031.1:0-17894 GCA_964498095.1 uncultured Bdellovibrionales bacterium
GTGGTTGAAGAGGTTGATGCTTCTCGTATCGTGATTCGCCGTTTTGCAAAAGGTGGCGAGCTCGGGGCCAACGTTGATATTTACAACTTAATTAAATACCAACGTACCAACCAGAATACTTGTTTTAGTCAACGTCCCATCGTTTACGTGGGCGACAAGGTTAAGAAGGGTGATGTTATCGCCGATGGACCATCTACAGAGCTGGGTGAATTAGCTCTTGGTCAAAACGTGTTGATCGCGTTTACACCGTGGATGGGTTTTAACTTTGAGGACTCGATTTTAATTTCTGAACGTTTAATTAAAGAAGACACCTTCACATCGATTCATATCGAAGAATTTGAGTGCGTAGCGCGAGATACGAAACTTGGAAAAGAAGAAATCTCACGCGATATCGCCAACGTCGGTGAAGATGCTCTTAAAGATCTAGACTCATCAGGTATTATTCGCATTGGTGCGGAAGTGAAACCAGGTGACATCTTAGTTGGAAAAGTAACTCCCAAAGGTGAAACACAACTTTCTCCAGAGGAAAAACTTTTACGCGCGATCTTTGGGGAAAAAGCTGGCGATGTTCGTGATACATCATTGCGCGTGCCATCAGGCGTTCAAGGAACAGTGATTGATGCGCAAGTTTATACGCGCGATGGTAATGACCGCGGTGAGCGTTTGTTACAAATCATCGAACAAAAGAAAATTAAATTAACTCGTGACCAAACCGTAGAACAAAACGCGATCCGTAACTCAGCGATTGCAAAAGTTAAGGATTTATTGGTTGGTAAAACAACCACCGGCGTTCTGTTAAACGAAGACGGATCGAAGAAGATTTTGGCGAAAGGCCAAGTTCTTAAAGACGAGGATATTGAGTCAGTTCCATTTGATTTATTGTCTTATATCCCTCTGGATTCGGACTTAGAGTTCCAACTGTCACGCATTATGGATAGTGCACGTAACCAACTTGACGCCGTTAAACTTGTTTTCGACGAGAAAATCGATCGCTTAAACAAAGGTGACGAGCTTCCTCCAGGCGTTGTGAAAATGGTTAAAGTTTATGTGGCGATTAAACGTAAACTGTCAGTCGGTGATAAATTTGCCGGCCGCCACGGAAATAAAGGTGTCGTGTCCCGCGTTCTTCCAGAAGAAGACATGCCATATCTCGCTGACGGAACTCCGGTTGACATGGTTCTAAACCCACTGGGCGTTCCTTCGCGTATGAACATCGGGCAAGTTCTTGAAGTTCACTTAGGCTGGGCAGCTCATGGTCTTGGAAAACAAATTGAAGCAATGCTTGAGAATTTCGAAGCTGAGAAAATGCGTAAGAAACTTAAAGAAGTTTACGAAGATTCTCAGTACATAAAAATGCTTGAGAAGGCAGATGAGAAGTCATTAAAGAAATTAGCGGCTGTGGCGCGTGAAGGTATTCACGTGGCGACCCCCGTGTTTGACGGCGCTAATGAAGAAAACGTCAAAGGGTTGTTATCAAAAGCAAGATTGCCAGAAAGAGCGCAAACGGTATTGTTTGACGGTCGTTCAGGTGAGCCATTTGATAACCCCGTTACCGTGGGCATCATGTATATGTTGAAACTGCACCACTTAGTTGACGAAAAGATTCACGCGCGTTCGATTGGTCCCTACTCGCTCGTGTCGCAACAACCCCTCGGCGGTAAAGCGCAATTTGGTGGTCAGCGGCTTGGAGAGATGGAGGTATGGGCGATTGAGGCGTACGGTGCCGCTTATACATTGCAAGAGTTCCTCACTGTTAAGTCAGATGACGTGGCAGGAAGAACACGTATGTATGAAAGCATCGTGAAGGGCGAAAACATTCTTGAGCCGGGATTACCAGAGTCCTTTAACGTTCTTGTTAAAGAGCTTCAGTCCCTAGGTTTAAATGTTGAGCTTATGGAATCGAACACATTAACGGATGCACCGACAATTACGGAACAGTAATAGGAGTAAGTCTTGAAAGATTTATTAAATTTTTTCGACAAACCAAAAGATCCTCTATCGTTTGACTCCGTTCGCATCTCTTTGGCGTCGCCAGAGATGATCCGCGAATGGTCTTTTGGGGAAGTAAAAAAACCAGAAACGATTAACTATCGTACTTTCCGACCGGAGCGTGACGGTTTATTCTGCGCGCGCATTTTTGGTCCGATCAAAGATTACGAGTGTCTCTGCGGTAAGTATAAACGTATGAAACACCGCGGAGTAATTTGCGAAAAGTGCGGTGTTGAAGTTATTCAAGCCAAGGTTCGCCGTGAACGCATGGGCCATATCGAGTTGGCAAATCCCGTCGCTCATATTTGGTTCTTAAGATCACTGCCGAGCCGTATCGGTAATTTGCTTGATCTTTCGTTGAAGGATGTTGAAAAAATTCTTTATTGTGAAGCCCACGTCGTGGTTGATCCCATGGAGACGGACCTCACTGAAAACCAAATTTTAACGGAAGAGGCTTATCAAACAGCTCTTTCTAACTTTGGTCCGAACTTCAAAGCGATGATCGGTGGTGAAGCAGTTCTAGAACTTCTTCGCAAAGTAGATCCAGAGTTCTTGTCAGCAAAGCTGCGTAAGGAAATCAAAGAAACAAAATCAGAAGCTCAAATAAAAAAGATGAGCAAGCGTTTAAAAGTTGTTGAGGCTTTCAAAGAGTCAAAAAACAAACCTGAGTGGATGATGTTATTGGCGTTGCCGGTAATTCCACCGGATCTTCGTCCGCTAGTTCCGCTAGATGGCGGCCGCTTTGCGACGTCAGATCTTAACGATCTTTATCGCCGTGTAATTAACAGAAATAACCGTCTAAAACGTCTGCAAGAGTTAAACGCTCCTGACATTATTATCCGCAACGAAAAACGTATGCTGCAAGAAGCGACTGATGCGTTACTTGATAACGGTCGTCGTGGCAAAACGTTTACTGGTCCAAACAAACGCCCACTTCGTTCTTTGAGTGATATGCTTAAAGGTAAGCAAGGTCGTTTCCGTCAAAACCTTCTCGGAAAACGCGTGGACTACTCTGGTCGTTCGGTGATCGTGGTTGGTCCTGAGTTGAAATTACACCAATGTGGTCTTCCAAAGAAAATGGCGTTGGAACTTTTTAAGCCATTTATATATTCAAAATTAGAAGAGCGTGGTTTTACGACAACCATTAAACAAGCAAAGAAAATGGTGGAGGATGAAACCGTAGAAGTTTGGGATATTCTTTCTGAAGTTGTGAAAGAACACCCGGTACTTCTTAACCGCGCTCCAACATTACATAGACTTGGTATTCAAGCCTTTGAACCGGTACTTCACGAAGGAAAAGCGATTCGTCTGCATCCATTAGTTTGTACAGCGTTCAACGCCGACTTTGACGGTGACCAAATGGCCGTACACGTTCCGCTTTCTGTCGAAGCACAGATCGAAGCCCGTGTTCTTATCATGTCGACAAACAATATTCTTTCTCCCGCAAACGGAAAACCGATCATCAACCCAACACAAGATATCGTGTTAGGTGTTTACTGGATGACCCGCGCGCGCTTAAACGCCAAAGGTGCGGGGCGTACGTATGGTTCGATCGAAGAAGTGATTTACGCTCATGATACGGGACAGATTGATCTGCAAGCGCCGATCAAAATGCGTATCAATGGCAAAATGATGGACACTACAATCGGTAGAACTTTGTTGTGGGATATCGTTCCCAAAGAAGTTCCCTTTGCGCTTGTAAACCGTCAATTGGGTAAGAAAGGTTTGGCAGAATTAATCGACACCGTTTTCCGTCTTTGTGGCGGTAAAGCGACTTGTATTTTTGCCGACCGACTAATGCAAATGGGTTTCCAATTTTCTACAAAAGCGGGAATTTCAATTTGTATCGACGACATGTATATCCCCGAAGCAAAATCTCGTTTAATTGGTGAAACGGAAAAGCAAGTTGAAGAAATTCAACAGCAGTACGACGAAGGTTTAATCACCGATGGTGAGCGCTACAACAAAGTTGTGGATATTTGGGCGCAAACTGCCGATCGCGTTGCTAAAGAGATGATGGCAAATATTGAAACAGAAACGATTCTTGTTGATGGTAAACAAACCAAAACCGATTCGTTTAACCCGATTTATATTATGGCCGACTCGGGAGCCCGTGGTTCCGCCGCGCAAATTCGTCAGCTGGCCGGTATGCGTGGTCTTATGGCGAAACCTTCAGGTGAAATTATCGAAACGCCAATTACGGCGAACTTCCGTGAAGGTCTTTCGGTTCTTCAGTACTTCATTTCAACACACGGAGCGCGTAAAGGTTTGGCCGACACCGCTTTGAAAACTGCGAACTCAGGGTACTTAACTCGCCGACTCGTTGACGTCGCGCAAGACGTGATCGTCACACAAGATGATTGCGGGACTCAAGAGGGTATTGAAGTTACACCACTTCTAGAGTCCGGTGAGGTCATTCAACCTCTTGGTGATCGTGTTCTAGGTCGTATCGCTCTTGAAACAATCACTGATCCGTATACTCAAGAAACAATCGTCAAGGCGGGAACGGAAATTACTGAAGCTCACATTGCTAAAATTGACGAGCTCGGAATCGAAAAAGTTAAAATTCGTTCGGCATTAACATGTCAAACTCGTCGTGGCGTTTGCATTAAATGTTACGGCCGTGATTTGGCCCGCGGTAACCTCGTTAACTTAGGTGAAACAGTCGGAATTATCGCCGCCCAATCGATCGGTGAGCCCGGTACACAGTTAACAATGCGTACATTCCACTTGGGTGGTACGGCTTCACGCGCGGTTGAACAAAGCATTCATACTTCTCGTCACGATGGTCACATTAAGTTCAGTGGCATCGTATCGGTTATGAGCAAAACTGGAAAACCAGTTGTGTTAAATCGTAACGGTGAATTAATTGTAGTTGATAAAGACGGTCGTGAGCGTGATCGCTTCAAAATCGTCTATGGAACAACTGTAAACTTCAAAGATGGTCAGGAAATTAAAGTTGGCGACGTTCTTGCTGACTGGGATCCTTACTCGAACCCAATTATTACTGAAGTAACGGGAACTGTTCACTTCGAAAACATCGAAGAAGGGGTTACTCTTTCTGAACAGGTTGACTCGGTTACTGGCTTCTCGACAAAAGTGATCACGGATTCAAAGGGTAGTGATATGAAGCCAACACTTGTATTGAAAGATGCAAGTGGACAGGTGCTTACGCTTCCCGGTCGAGACGTTCCAGCCCGTTACGTCGTACCGGTTGGCGCGCAACTTCTGGTGTCGGAAGGTCAAGAGGTCCACTCTGGCGAAGTGATTGCGAAAATCCACCGTGAAACAACTAAAACTCGTGACATCACGGGCGGTCTTCCACGCGTGGCGGAATTATTTGAAGCGCGTAAACCCAAAGAAGCGGCGATCATTTCTGAAATTGACGGTTACGTAACTTTTGGTAAAGACGTAAAAGGTAAACAGCGTGTGATCGTGACTCCAGAAATTGGAGATCAAAAAGAATATCTAATTCCAAAAGGTAAACACGTAGCGGTTCGTGAAGGCGAGTTCATTAAAGCTGGTGAAGCATTAATGGATGGACCAACAAACCCGCATGACGTTCTTAAAGTACTGGGTGATATCGCTCTTGCAAGTTATCTAGTTAACGAGATCCAAGAGGTTTATCGTCTACAAGGTGTGAGTATTAACGATAAACACATCGAAGTTATCGTGCGCCAAATGTTGCGTAAAGTGACTGTTGTGGATGCCGGTGACACTCGCTTCTTAGTCGATGAACAAGTTGAAAAATATGAATTCCAAAATGAAAACGAACGCGTGATGAAAACAGGTGGTCAGCCCGCTAAGGCAGAACCACTCTTGTTAGGTATCACGAAAGTATCGCTAAGTACGGATAGCTGGATTTCGGCAGCGTCTTTCCAAGAAACTACAAAAGTTCTTACGGAAGCGGCTGTTAACTCCAAAACTGACGGACTTCGCGGCTTAAAGGAAAATATTATAATGGGTCGCTTGATTCCAGCCGGAACAGGGGTTCCAGCGTACAAGCGTTGGCCCATTAAAGTTGAAAAGGCCGAGACAGAACGAGCAATGGCTTTACCCGGTGGGATGATGGCATCTACCGGCCCAGCACATGCGTAAAAAACTTGACCTTTGCATGGATTGGGATGTAGCGTGCCAATCCGTGCTTAGAAAGCTATAAGAGAGGGATAGAATGCCTACCATTAGTCAATTAATTCGCCAGGCGAGAAAAGTTCAGCGAAATGGAACAAAGTCACCAGCACTTGCGGGTTGTCCACAAAAACGCGGTGTATGTACTCGTGTTTATACAACTACACCAAAGAAGCCCAACTCAGCTCTGCGAAAAGTAGCTAAGGTACGTCTATCTAATGGTTATGAAGTGATTTCATACATCCCCGGAATTGGTCACAATCTTCAAGAGCATAGTGTGGTTTTAATTCGTGGCGGTCGTGTGAAGGATCTTCCAGGTGTTCGTTATCACATTATTCGTGGCGTCCTTGATACTCAAGGCGTGAATGGACGGTTACGTGGCCGTTCTAAATATGGTTCAAAACGTCCTAAGAAAGCTTAATTTAAGGAAAGAAATTTATGTCTAGAAGACGCGGCAGTTACAAAAGAAAAGTTAATCCAGATCCAGTTTACAATGATGTTGTGATCCACAAGTTCATTAATAAAATCATGCTTGATGGTAAGAAATCTACTGCCCGCGGGATTTTGTACGGTGCGATCGAAGAGATTGGTACAAAAATTAAAGAAGAAGAACCTCTTTCTGTTTTGAAAAAAGCAGTAGAAAAGGTGAAGCCATCTTTGGAAGTTCGCTCACGTCGAGTTGGTGGCGCGACTTACCAAGTGCCAGTAGATGTGCGCCCTTCGCGCCGTCTTACGTTGGCAATGAAATGGTTGATCGAATATGCGCGTGAGCGTGGTGAAAAATCCATGGTTCAGCGTTTAGCTGGTGAATTGATTGATGCTTATAATGGCCGTGGCAATGCGATTAAAAAACGCGATGATGTACACAAAATGGCTGAGGCAAATAAGGCATTCTCTCACTATAACTGGTAATCTTGAGTAGTCTTGATCCGCAAAAAGTAGAAGAGCTAAAATGGACCCGAAATATCGGGATTATGGCTCATATTGACGCTGGCAAGACCACGACGTCAGAACGCATACTTTATTATTCCGGAAAAAATTATCGTATGGGAGAAGTCCATGAGGGAAACACCACCATGGACTGGATGGTTCAGGAACAAGAACGCGGAATTACAATCACTGCGGCCGCGACGACTTTGTTTTGGAAAGACCACAAAGTAAATCTTATCGATACTCCGGGGCACGTGGATTTTACAATTGAGGTTGAAAGGTCCCTGCGTGTACTTGATGGTGCGGTAGCGGTATTTGATGCGGTCAATGGTGTGGAACCGCAGTCGGAAACTGTTTGGCGGCAAGCGGAAAAGTATCACGTACCGCGACTTTGTTTTCTAAATAAAATGGACCGTGTAGGTGCTGACTTTGAAATGAGTGTTAACTCTCTTAAAGAACGGCTCTTTGCCAACCCTATTTTGATTCAGTTACCGATTGGCGCCGAGGATAAGTTTAAAGGCGTTATTGATCTCATAAATTTTAAGGCGATTACTTGGACTGACGATGGAGATGGCTCAAAATTTACTATCGGAGAGGTGCCCAAAGAACTTTTGGAACAGGCGACGGAAGCGCGAAATCAGACAGTAGAAAAAATCTGTGAATTCGACGATGCGCTCATCGAAAAATTTTTGGCCGATTCAAATAGTATAGAAGCGGAGGAGTTAAAGGCGGCGCTTCGTAAAGGAACGTTGGAGTTAAAATGTACGCCTGTACTCTGTGGATCAGCTTTTAAGAATAAGGGTGTTCAGCCGTTGTTAGATGCCATTATCGACTATTTGCCGAGCCCCTTAGATGTCCCGCCAATGATTGGTCATTCACCCGAAGATCCAGAAAAAGAAATTTCTTGTAAGACGGATTTTAATGAAAATCCTGTCGCGCTCGCTTTTAAGTTGGCGAGTGATTCTTTTGCGGGGCACTTAGTTTATATCCGTGTTTATTCGGGAGTAATTAAACCGGGAGATCAGCTCTTAAATCCTCGTCAAGCGCGAAAAGAAAGAATCGGGCGTATCGTGCGAATGCATGCTAACTCGAGAGAAGAGGCGCAGAGTCTAAAAGCCGGAGATATTGGTGCTGTCATCGGATTAAAATTTACCTCGACGGGGGATACGCTTTGCGACTGGAATCGCAAAGTTGTTTTGGAAAGAATTGACTTACCAGAGCCCGTGATCAGTGTGGCTCTCGAAGCAAAATCTACGGCGGAAGAGCCAAAGATGCTTGAAGGACTAAATAAGCTTTTACTCGAAGATCCATCGGCATCGATAAAAACCGATCCTGAAACAGGTCAACTCTTGCTCTCAGGAATGGGCGAACTTCATCTTGATATTTTGATCGATCGGTTACTGCGGGAACACAAGGTGGGGGCCAACGTTGGTAAGCCGCAGGTTTCTTACCGTGAAACAATTACTAAGGAAAGCGCGGGCGAAGGAAAGTTCATTCGTACCCAAGCCCAGGGCGAACCAGCCTATGGCCATTGCAAATTAATAATTGCGCCTCTTGAGGGAACCGGGTTTGATTTTAAAGTTGAAGCCCCCGAAACCGAAATTCCCAAAGAATTCCACAAGGCTTTGCAAGAGGGGGTTTTGGAAGCTATCGAAAACGGCCCTCTTGCCGGTTTCAAAATGATGGGTGTGAAAGTACGAGTAACAGGCGGAAGTTATAATAAGGACGATGCTTCTGAGGCGGCTTATAAGGTCGCCGCGAGCATTGCTCTACGCGAAGCATCAAGAAACTCTAAGCCACTGTTACTAGAGCCACATTTCAAATTGGAGATTGTTACTCCTGAAGATTTTACAGGAAACATAATATCTGACTTAAATTCCCGCCGTGGAAAAGTGATGTCCATGAACCAGCGGGGAAATTACCAAGTTATAAACGCTGAGGCACCATTAGCTGAACTATTTGGGTATGCCACAGACATTCGTTCAAAGTCGCAAGGAAGAGCGTCTTTTAGCATGGAGTTTTGCGAGTACAGTCCCGTACCCAACAAAGTCTCTGCTGAGATTCTGACCAGGATGGGAAGGTAGTGTTTTCAGGTAAATAATCTTTTGACAAATAATTATCAGCGTGTGCATACTGCGTCGGCTTAAGCGTTAAGGGACAATATTTATTTAATATTATACCTGTCACGTTTTTTTATTAAAAAACAGAGGTCTTTTTTTAACATTTACGGACGTAAGATTTTACGTTCTGTTGTGAATGAGTTGGGTTATGCAAAGTCAGAAGATCAGAATTAGATTGAAGGCATTTGATCACAAACTTTTAGATCAATCGACGAAGGAAATCGTCGATACTGCACGCCGTACGGGTGCGCGAGTAGCGGGTCCAATCCCAATGCCGACGCGAATTAACCGTTACACGGTTTTGCGTTCACCACACGTGGATAAAAAGAGCCGCGAACAATTTGAAGTACGCACTCACAAACGTCTTCTCGAAATTTTAGAACCATCACCGCAAACTGTTGATCAATTAATGAAACTTGATTTGTCAGCCGGCGTGGATGTTGAGATCACTCTTCCGAAAGTAGACTAGAGGTAAAGTTATGGCGGCGAAAAACGAAATTAAATTAGACAGCCTTTACGCCTTCAAGGTCGGAATGTCGACCGTGTTCAACGAAGCAGGCGAAGCCGTAAACGTAACGCTGTTAAAGTATGAACCTCTTGTGGTTTCTGAATTGAAAACAAAAGAGAAACATGGCTACGAAGCGGTTCAAGTTGCTTTCGGTCCAAGAAAAGCGGGTCGAGCATCGGCGGCTGAAGTGAAACGTTTAAAGGGCGCGGGTTTTGAAAATGGCGCTTACTTTTGTCGTGAGATTCGTCAATCTCTACCTGAGGGCGCATCCGTTGGTGCTCATGTGGGAATTGATAGTTTGAAGGCGGGAGATAACGTTAAGATCTCGGGAAAATCAAAAGGTAAAGGTTTTCAAGGTGTGGTTCGTCGCTATGGATTTGCGGGGGGGCCAGCTGCTCACGGTTCTAAGTTTCATCGTCAGCCCGGATCGGTTGGCTGTCGTGAGTTTCCTGGCCGTGTTATGCCGGGACGCCGTTTGCCTGGTCACAAAGGAAATAAAACGAAAACGACAATGAACTTGTCGATCGTTGATGTTTTGCCAGAAGATAATATTTTAATCGTTGCCGGTGCTGTTCCCGGTGGCCGCAATAATCTTGTTAAACTTACGAAATCAAGAATGTAGGAATTGAAAATGGCATCAGCAAATGTACTCGATTGGAAAAAAGGTAAAGTAGGAAGTGTTGAGCTTCCTGATGAAGTTTTCGGACTTCCTTGGCGCGTGGATATCGCCCAAGCGTTAGTGCGCTGGCAATTAGCGTCTCGCCGTCAAGGTACGCACAACACAAAAAAACGTGGTGACGTAAGCGGTGGTGGTAAAAAGCCATACAAGCAAAAAGGTACGGGTAACGCCCGTCGTGGATCTCAGCGTTCGCCGCTTATTCGTGGCGGTGCGGTTGTATTCGGTCCCTCTCCGCGTGTTTATGAATACGAATTGCCGAAAAAGTTTAAACGAAAAGGTGTTAGCACCGTTCTGTCCAAACTTTTAAATGAAGGTAAACTTTTCGTGGTTTCAGACATGAAATCAACCGAAGGTAAAGCGAAGGAACTTTGTGAACGCTTAAAAAAATTCGGCGTTGAAAAAGCCGTTCTTGTGGATTCAAAAAAAGATACAAATTTTGGCCGTGCGGCTCGTAATTTAAAAAATTACCGTTACTACGCTGCCGAGGGTTTAAATGTTTACGATATGATGAGATACGGAAGTGTTGTTTTAACAAAAGACTCTGTCGCTTCCGTTGTAGCTCGTTGTACCGGTGCTGCTGGAGGTGAAAAGTGAGACAGATTCTTCGCCGTCCGTTAATTTCAGAAAAAAACACAACTCATCTGGGATTAGGTGTTTATGCCTTTGAGGTGGATAAGACTGCCACTAAAGATGAAGTTAAAACCGCAATCGAAAAATCATTCCGCGTGAAGGTGGCGAGCGTGCGCACGATGATGAATCGGGATAAATCACGCCGAACTAAATTCGGGGTTTCACAGCCACGCGCTTGGAAAAAGGCTTTAATCCGCCTGGCTCCAGGCAACAAAATTGGCATCTTTGAGGGAGTATAAGAATGGGCGTTAAAGTATTCCGACCAACAACAGCTGGCCGCCGGGGAATGACTGGTTTTGATTTCAAAGAAATCACGAAAACAAAACCCGAAAAAGCTCTGACGACCTCATTAAAGAGAACTGCCGCGCGTAATAATACCGGTATGATCACCATGCGCCACCAAGGGCAGGGACATAAACGGCGCTTTCGTACCATTGAGTTCTTGCGCCTGAAATTAGATGTTCCGGCAAAAGTCGCAGCGATTGAATATGATCCAAACAGAAGTGCTCGTATTGCTCTTCTTTATTATGCTGACGGAGTAAAGTCTTACATCTTGGCACCGATTGGCTTGAAAGTTGGCGATACTGTAATGGCGGGACAAAAAGCCGACATTAAACCTGGAAATTCATTGAGAATGATGGATATGCCAGTGGGAATTCAAATTCATAACGTGGAATTACGTCCTGGCAAAGGCGCACAGCTCGTTCGCGGTGCGGGTGTTGCCGCGACTTTACTTGGTAAAGTTGGCGACTACGTACAAGTAAAACTTCCCTCTGGCGAAGTTCGTCAGATTCTTGGCGTGTGCACAGCGTGTGTCGGCCAAGTGGGAAATACAGACAACAATATTATTAATTGGGGAAAAGCTGGCCGCAGTCGTTGGAAAGGGATTCGTCCCGGAGTTCGTGGTATGGCGATGAACCCAATCGACCATCCGCTCGGTGGTGGTGAGGGTGTCGGTAAAGGACATCACCCGGTAACTCCTTGGGGTCAACCGTGTAAGGGCTATAAAACTAGAAACAATAAGCGTACGGATTCGATGATCATTCGTCGTCGTAACGCCAAAGGGTAATTGAGGAGACTATGGGACGTTCGGTAAAAAAGGGTCCATTTATTGATGGTCATCTGATGAAGAAAATCGATAAGGCCATTCAAACTGGTGACCGCAAAGTTATTAAAACCTGGTCACGTCGATCAACAATTCTTCCAGAACTTGTGGGACTAACATTCGCGGTTCATAACGGCAAAAAATTTGTTCCCGTGTATGTGACTGAGAACATGATTGGGCACAAACTTGGTGAGTTCGCGCCGACACGTACTTTCCAAGGTCACTCTGGAAATAGAGCTAAAGAAGCAGAAAAAGCAGGATAGATTTATGGAAGTAAAAGCGTCTTTAAGATATGCAAGAATTAGTGCCAGAAAGGCCCGTTTGGTAGCGGATCTTATCCGCGGTAAAAACGTGAACGCAGCTTTAAAGTCCGTTATGTTTTTGGACAAAAAAGCTGGAGCCATGATGAAAAAGCTTGTTGAGTCAGCTGTTGCTAATGCTGAACAAAAACAAGTTATCGACGTTGATAACTTGTACGTGAAGAAGGTGACTGTCGATATGGGACCTGGAATTTTCCGCTTCCGTCCCCGTGCTCAAGGGCGCGCGTTTCCGATTAGAAAAAAATTAAGTCATTTTAATTTAGTACTGGATGAGAGGTAAGAGTGGGTCAAAAGGTTAGTCCTGTAGGTTTAAGACTTGGAGTAATTCGCACTTGGGATTCGCGTTGGTTTGCAAAAGGCAAACAGTACGCGACTTTTTTGCATGAAGATTTCAAACTGCGCAAATTTTTAAAAGCCCGTTTAAAACACGCCGCTGTCGCTAAGATTGAAATCGAACGCGCTCACAATAAAGTAAAAATCATCGTGTCAACGGCTCGTCCAGGAGTGGTGATTGGTAAGGGTGGAACAGGAATCGATGCTTTAAAAGCGGAAGTTCAAAAGCTAACTTCCAACGAAGTGTTTTTGAACGTACAAGAAGTTAGAAAACCCGATGTTGATGCGCAATTGGTTGCAGAAAGTATCGCGCTTCAACTTGAAAAGCGTGTTTCTTGGCGTCGCGCTCTGAAAAAGGCATTAGCTGCCGGCGTAAAGGGTGGCGTTAAGGGAATTAAAATTCGTGTTTCTGGCCGCTTAGACGGCGCGGAGATTGCGCGCAGTGAGTGGTATAACGAAAAATCGGTACCGCTACAAACATTGCGTGCGGATATTGACTTTGGAACGGCTGAAGCTCTGACCTCTTATGGATTAATCGGAGTGAAAGCGTGGATCTACCGCGGGGATATATTATCTCAGCGTGAAATTGAGGAGGCGACTCGTGTTAAGTCCAAAGAAAGTCAAATATAGAAAAATGATGAAAGGCCACCGCGCTGGCAAAGCCAGTCGGGGCAATGAAGTCAGTTTTGGTGATTTTGGTTTACAGGCGACTAAAGATGGCTGGTTAACTGGCCGTCAATTAGAAGCTGGACGGATCGCGATCAGCCGCAGTATTAAACGCGGTGGAAAAGTTTGGTGTCGCGTATTTCCACATAAATCGATTACGAAAAAAGCTGCTGAAACGCGAATGGGATCGGGAAAAGGAAATCCAGAATACTGGGTTTGTGTAATTAAACCTGGTCAGGTGTTGTTTGAAATGAACGGTGTGACGCGAGAGCAGGCGGAAGCGGCATTTAAATTGGCTGCGTATAAATTGCCGATGCAAACACGTGTAATCACTCGGGAGTGATGTATGAAGTATAGTGAAATTGAAGGAATGGAATTAGGCGAGTTGACGAAAAAGCTAAAAGATCTACGCGCCGAAAGTTTTGAGTTGAACATGAAAAACACTATGGGACAGCAAGTAACTAACCCCATGATGATCCGTACTCTTCGTCGAGACACGGCTCGCGTACTTACCGTTCTTAATAAGAAGCAAGGTGGGAAGGTTAAGTCTTCCAGAGGTAAAAAATAATGGCAAAAGCTACGACTGAAGTAAAAAAACGCATGCATCGTACCTTTGTTGGTACCGTGGTCGATAACAAAATGAAAAAGACAATCATTGTTGAGTCTTATCGCTTGGGTAAACATCCCCGCTATGGGAAGTATTTGAAAACCAGCTCAAGCTTTAAAGTTCATGATGAAAAGGGCGAAGCGAAAGTTGGCGATAAAGTGCAAATCATGGAAACTCGCCCTCTTAGCAAAACAAAGTTTTTTAAACTTTTTAAAGTATTAGAGAAGGCACAGTAATATGATTCAGATGCAAACGCGACTTAATGTCGCAGATAATTCAGGTGCAAAAGAAGTTATGTGCGTAAAGGTGCTTGGCGGAAGTAAACGCCGTTACGCGTCTGTTGGTGACGTAATCGTGGTTTCTATAAAAGAAGCTTTACCGACTTCGAAAATCAAAAAGGGATCCGTGGCGAAAGCGGTTGTGGTACGAACAAAACAACGTATCCGCCGTAATGATGGCAGCTACATCCGTTTTGATGAAAACGCTGCGGTAATTATTACGCCGCAAAATGAGCCGGTAGGAACCCGTATTTTTGGACCAGTGGCCAGAGAATTACGTGCGCTTTCGTTCGTTAAAATCGTGTCGTTAGCTCCTGAAGTTTTATAGAGGTGAGATGTGGAACGTTTAAAAGTTGAATATAAAAACAAGATTGTTCCGGCGCTGAAAAAGCAATTCAGCATGTCTTCGACAATGGAAGTGCCGCGCTTAGAGAAGATTACTCTGAGCATGTGTATGAAAGAGGCCGTAACCAACTCAAAAATCGTGGGCCAAGCGGCGGAAGAGTTAACAGCGATCGCCGGGCAAAAAGCGGTAGTTACAAAAGCGAAAAAGGCGATTTCTAACTTTAAACTTCGTCAAGGTCTGCCCATCGGCTGCCGCGTTACTCTGCGTGGTGATCGTATGTGGACGTTTTTAGAGCGCTTCATCAATATTGCCGTTCCCCGCGTACGCGATTTCCGTGGTTTACCGTCGCGTGGTTTTGACGGACATGGAAATTACAACATGGGTTTAAAAGAGCAAATTGTGTTTCCAGAAATTAACTATGAAAAAGTAGCTAAAGTTCAGGGTATGAATATCACAATTTGTACAACTGCAAAAAACGATGCTGAGGGACGTGCCTTACTTGAAGCGCTTGGCATGCCATTTAGAAAGTAACCAGAGAAAGTAATTGAGAGGGAAAAGGCCGTGGCAAGAAAAGCAATGGTAGAAAAAGCAAATAAAAAACCAAAATTTTCGACACGCAAGGTGACTCGTTGTCGTACTTGCGGCCGACCGCGTGCGGTTTATAGAAAATTTCAGTTATGCCGTTTGTGTTTTCGTAAAAACGCAAACCTAGGTTTAATCCCAGGTGTAACTAAGGCCAGTTGGTAGGCGGAGGAAAAATGGATGTAATTGGTGATTTTTTAACACGTATTCGTAACGCCGGAAAAGCTCAGCATGAAAAAGTGGATTTACCGAGCTCTAAAGTGAAAGTCGGTATCGCTGAGATTTTAAAAAATTCAGGCTTCATTAAGGATTTTCGCGTCGTAAAAGTAGGCGTGCGAAGCATGATGCGCGTTTATCTTCGCTATTTAGATAACGGCCAGCATGCCATTGAGCAAATTCGGCGTGTAAGTACTCCGGGAATACGCCGTTATGTGCGTTCAGATAAAATTCCGCAAGTCCGTCAGGGTTACGGAATTTCAATTTTAAGTACAAATAAGGGAATTTTTGGCAACAAAGAAGCCGCAGAGAAAAAACTCGGTGGCGAAGTGCTTTGTCAGGTTTGGTAGGAAGTTATGTCACGTATTGGAAAAGCTCCGGTAAAATTTGATAGTAAAACTCAAGTCACAGTGACGCCCAAAAACGAGGTCGTCATTAAGGGTGCGAAAGCATCGATGACGATTCCGATGAAGAAAAATGTCTCAGCAAAAATCGAAAATGGCGAAGTAGTACTTTCGACAACTGATACATTAGATTCATCGCGCGCTCTGCAAGGGCTTTATCGCTCTTTGATCCAGAATGCGGTTGTCGGCTTAACAACGGGCTACACTAAGAAGCTTGAACTTGTTGGTGTCGGTTATCGCGCCGCTGTGGCTGGAAAACAGATCGAATTAACTGTTGGCTATAGCCACCCAGTCAAAATCGATATTCCAGAGGGTGTTGAAGTAAAAGTAGATAAGCAAACGCAAGTAACAGTTACTGGGTATAATCGCGAAGTTGTGGGTCAAGTGGCCGCAAAAATCCGTAGCTGGAAAGAACCAGAACCATATTTAGGAAAAGGTATTAAGTACGCAGATGAACATATTCGCCGCAAAGCCGGTAAATCTGCTACGAAATAATTGAGGTAGGCTGTGAAATTAAAAATTAAACGTAAAACTGAGAAGAACGTTACGGGCAGACTAAAAAGGAAAGTTCGTATTCGTAAAAAAATTACTGGATCAGATCAACGTCCGCGTTTGGTGGTGTTCCGAAGTTTAAAAAACATCTACGCCCAAATCGTTGATGACAGTGCTGGAAAGACGCTGGCGTCATCTTCAAGCCTAACCGCTGCAAAAGATAAAAGTGGTAAAGAGGCCGCGAAGCTTGTGGGCGCGGAAATTGGAAAGTTAGCTGTTGGTAAAAATATTAAATCTGTAGTTTTTGATCGTAGTGGATACGCCTATCATGGCCGTATTCAAGTATTAGCTGATGCCGCTCGTGAAGCGGGCTTAAGTTTCTAAGGGGGAAGCTTTGGAGAAACCAAACGTAGAATTTGAAGAACGCGTAGTAGCAATTAAACGTGTGGCGAAAGTTGTTAAGGGCGGTCGCCGCTTTTCGTTTGCTGCACTTGTAGTTGTAGGTAACAAAACTGGTGAAGTTGGTCTTGGAACTGGCAAGGCGGGTGAAGTTCCCGAAGCTATCGGTAAAGCTAGCCGCGCGGCCAAGAAAACTGTGCGTCCTTACCCCTTACATGAAGGCCGTACAATTGCTCACGAAGTTATAGGCACTTTTGGCGCGGCCAAAGTTTTCATGCGCCCGGCGGGAGCTGGTACAGGCGTGATCGCCGGCGGTGCAGTTCGTGCTGTTCTTGAGTCAGTTGGTGTTAAAGATATTTTAACAAAATGTGTGGGCACTACAAATCCACATAATGCAGTTCGCGCTACATTAGATGGTTTGAAACAGCTTTTCAAAGCGCACACTGTAGGTAAACCCTCGTAAAATAAAGTAGAAGGTGAATTATGGCTAAGTCTTTTAAAGTTAAACGCATTCGTTCTTTAAGTGGTTGCACGCAAACGCAAATCGATACCGTGCGCTGCTTAGGTTTACGTAAAATCAATAGCGAGCGAACTTTTAAAGATTCGCCGGCAGTTCGCGGTCAAATCCGCAAAGTTCAACACATGGTTGAAGTGACAGTTGTAAAATAAGGGTGAAATATGAGTTTGCTAAGTGAATTAAAAATTAAAAAGGGTTCTAAACATAGAAAAAAACTTTTAGGTCGTGGTATGGGTTCTGGCCGCGGCGGTACTTCGACTAACGGACATAAAGGTCAAAAGGCCCGATCCGGTGGACAGTTTCCGCGTCAAGGTTTCGAAGGCGGTCAAACTCCCTTACAACGTCGTACTCCTAAATATGGTTTCGTAAACCCGTTCCGCGTAGATTTCCAAGTGGTAAATTTAGAAAGCTTTGCAAAACTTTCTGGCGAAGTAACTCCCGAAGTTATGAAAAAAGCCGGTCTCATTAAGGGCCGTCAACCAGTTAAAGTTTTGGGTCATGGAAAATTGGCAAAAGGACTAACTGTAAAAGCACATAAATTTAGTAACTCAGCGAAAACAGCGATTGAATCCGCTGGCGGAAAGGCAGAGGTTCTGGAGTGAGTACAACTGGGGGCATGGCCCGCAACAATGAACTGCAAAAGCG
>CAZCFY010000032.1:0-16347 GCA_964498095.1 uncultured Bdellovibrionales bacterium
CCATATCGCCTCCTTCATATCGACGCGACATCTTTATAGATAATTAGGGCCGCGGTGGAAGTAAAAATCCTCGCCCTTCTGGCAGTGGCAAAATCACGGGTCCTAAAGCTCAAGTGTTAAGTGGCTTCGTTGCCATTTAAAAAGATTTCTTTTATGGACCGTATCACCTTTTTGAAATACCATTTACGTGGTGTAATTGAAAATATGAATCACGGAACAAAACTTTTATTTTTGCATGGACCACCTGCTACAGGAAAATTAACGGTCGCAAAAGCCATTCTTAAGACGATCCCGGGAAGGCTCTTTGACAATCACGCTTCGATAGACCTAGCCAAGACAATCTTCGAATTCGGTGCTCCTGGATTTTGGGAATTGGTAAATAAGGTAAAAATGAACGCAATTGAAAGTTCAGCAGAACACGGCGTTCCGTTTCTGTTATACACAAGTTGCTACTCGCATCCGGAAGACTATGAAAACTACAAAAAAATGGAAGAGGTGATAGCTAGATACAATGGCAAAGTGATGCCAGTTTTTCTTTCTTGCTCTGACGATGCTTTAAAAGCGCGTGTCGCAAATCCAGATCGAGTCAAGCGAGGGAAGGTATCGTCTATCGAAGAGCTTGAAGAGTTCCTTAAAAGTTGGAATATGGCACCGATACCGCGCCCAAACTGTCTTAGGCTGAATTCGGAAAAAGACTCTCCAGAAGAGATTGCAAAGACAATCGTCAGGCATTTCGAACTCAAACCTTGATCTTTGCCCAAAACAACTTGTTTTTGAGATAGGGCCCGTCCTTTTTAAATCGGGTTCTTTCGAAACCATGATGCAAAAAGTTTTTTTGTTTTAATACGCTGTCCGTAGCTCGCGCCAAAATAGCATCCTGCTATTTTGGTGAACCTGAACGCTTTAACGAACAATCATTCCCCGCGAAACAAATAAAAAAACCAACCTTACCGGTTGGCTTTTTTATTTGGTCGGGGAGACAGGATTTGAACCTGCGACCCTCTGCTCCCAAAGCAGATGCGCTACCAGACTGCGCTACTCCCCGACGGTGTATTGAGTCGCGTCATCCTAGTGTACCGACAAGCTATTGTCAAATTACCATTTTTTAAGCAATTCGCATTGGCTTCTGGACATAGCCTTGAAACTGGGTCAAAAACAGGTCCCCATGCGCAGTATAAATGTCGTCATAACTTTATTTTTCTTGGTTGTTTCCATCCCAACTTACGCGCGTGATTCTGAATTTTATAATGATGCGATTTTAAGAACCCGCTACGAAGGTTTTTACCTGCAAAACGGCCGGCCCAAAAACTCAGACAACAAAGAAGATAACGAAAGCACATTCACCACGCGCTCACAACTAGCCCTTAACATGCGCAAAGGGGAGAGCATTAAAGCGCGGGTGATGTTCCAGCATAATTTTACTTGGGGAAGTGACGTGGAAGACCCCGATTCTTCGACCGCAAATCCTGGAACCGGCGATACGCGTCCGCAGCAGCCCGATGGAACTAAAGACGCACAAAATCTCTTATTAGTTAACGAGGCGTGGTTGTGGTGGAAATTAAACGAAGCTACAAGTCTTCGCTTTGGCCGTGGTCAACTTAAACTTGGCGACGGCAAAGTCATGTCAAACAATGACTATTTAAATGTGCCGTATGCTCTCGATGGCGCCATTCTTGGCTGGAGTAGTACCAATACACACACCGATATTTTTGCGATGAAGATCGCCGAGTATTCCGAAACCGGTTCAATCAAAAAAGATGCGGAATACAATATGTTTGGCGTGAGTCTGAGTTTTACTCATTTGCCCGAGTACATGAAGCTCGTAAATGTTCACATTATTCAAGTACAAAAAGATTTGTTGGAGACTATTCCCGCTGGTAGCACTCCCGACGACAGCGCCAGTCTCTACGCTAACTCGATTAATAACGGCCGCTATGGAATCGCCGTTGCGGGCGGCACTGATTTAGACTGGCAATTGTCTTATGCTGCGCATGCGGGAACCATTGGGCGCACAACCGGTGATTTAAGTTGGGACGGCCAAATGCTTGATGGTGAAGTCGGCTATAAATTTCGTAAAATTTTGAATTCACGCGTGGCGGTCCAAATTCACCGCGATACCGGTGACGGTGGTAATTACAATGCCACCGGAAAATATGGCCGCTACGATGGTTTTCTTTATGATGTTCATGAAGGTGGCGGCGCCATGGATATGATTGCCTACGGAAATCTTACTTATATAAAAGCGAGCCTGCATTTTGATGCTATGGAGGATCTACGGGTAAAAATCGATGCATTCCGCTTTGGCCGCACCGAAACTACCGACTCGGTAGTTGCCGGCACCAATGGCACAAAACTTTTTGAAAACCAAAGAGGCAGTGCTTCTAACGAGTCCGCCGTGGCCAGCGAAATTGATATCGCCGCTGAACACAGTTACGAAAATGGACTAAACATGCAAGCCCGCTTTAGCGTACTATCACCCGAAGCGTACCTAAGCGAAAACAGTGGGCCAGGCTCAACGATCACTCAATTCTTCATGCAAAGCCGCATTCAATTTTAGTCGCGTCGGGGTTCCAGGCGCCGCTAACAGTTAGCCGCATTTTTTGCGCGCGTATATTCGATTTAAATAAAACTTCGACTTTAGTCCCTAAAGTATCGGCGCCAATGTATCGAAAAGATATGGTGATGTTATTTCGAACTATTGTAATTCGAGCGATTGTAATTGTAGCGGTAACCATCAGCCTAAATTCACCCGGTGAGGCCCGTGTAACTGGCGAAAAGATTTCGCTTCAAGAGCCAGTTTCAAAGGCCCTTAACGAAGTTCTCGAACAGGCAAGTCAGCTTCATGATGCTTTCTTTAATCAAAGCGATCAAGAAATCGAAACTTACTTACGTGAACTCGTCACTTCTATCGAGGGCGCCAGAAGAGTCGCCATGATCGAAAAAATAAATGGTTTCCATTTAAACCGTGTTTTAGAAACCGCCTACAATCATTTCAAAAGTCTAATGAAATCCGTTGGCGAAGAACGCACCAAAGGTTTACGCCTCGGTTACGAACAAATCGTGCTCATCGCTCAAACCTACCGCCTAAACTCTTACAAAATTTTTTACTGCGGCAAAAACGACACGATCTGGCTTCAAAAAAACTACAAGCCGCAAAACCCCATAAATCCCAATACCTTCGGCGATTGCGGCACCCCCATCCGCTAAAAGGTTCCAGGTTCTTTTTGGTAACAACAGCGCGTTAATTTACTGCTTGGCAGTTATAAGCCAGCAGCGAAAGAGGCCAGGCCACATCAAATTTCATTTTCTGAGCGTCCGGCAGCTCCGGAACGAGCTTGCGGGCAAAAGTAGAAAGCGCACCCTTGCCGTAAAATTTCGTATATTTATCTTTGAGCTCACAATAAACCACCAAATTTGGCGTATCAAACCAACCGCCGGCTTCGCGGTAATTGACGGGGGCTTTATTTCCCCAGGCGAGACGGGTAGTGAGCTCTAAACTCTTATTTAGAGTTTCTCTTATTACGGGGCGGGATCCAAAATTCGCGTAACAGTTTTCGGGAGTGTTATCGAGCTCAAGCAAAATATCCTTAAGCAAAACAAAAAGTTCATAGCACCCACCCACCGAGTTTTCGGCACGGCATTTTTCGAAGGCCAAAACGAATTTGGTTTTCGTGGGTTTTACTTTCAACTTTTTATCTATAAAAAGGATGCCCTTGGTTTTTTCTTCGAAGTGTTCGTACTGAGAATCGCAAACCGTCGGCGGTGGGTTTGCAAAGATAATTAGTAAAATGCCGACGGTTATAACGATGAACGCTAACATTCCCCGGGAAAGATTGGCTAGAAACTGCATTTAGATTCCAGCTCCTTTGCCGAGTTTACTTCACATTAACAGTGATGGTTTTGCTCCACTCGTCGCCGAAAGACAAATGGTCCTTATCGGCAAACTGCATGGTAAGCGTGTGCTTGCCGGGCTTTAAAGTCACTTCGGCTTCTGTTTGAGCTTTTCCATAGTGAAGATTTTTTTCATCTTTTGGCACGACGGTACCTTTTGGCAGAGCTTTGCCATCAATGATTAAGTGATGGTGGCCCGAATTGGGTGTCGCATCGCCAGCGGGTTTTAATTCCATTCCGCTTACGGCAAATTGCACTTTAAATTTTGTGGCTACAGTGTCGCCATCTTTTAGGTTAACAAAATCCACGCCGCCTTTGCTGCCGCTATGGTGGCCCGCATGGCTACAACCGATAACGAAAGCGAATGCCGCTAAAATCGAAAATAATTTCATGATGTCTTCTCCTTGGTGTAATGACTTAATAAATGATGCGGTAGGGCCCAGGACCTTGCAAGAGAATTCACCCGCAAAGTAACATAATTATTCAAGTCCCTGATTTGCTAAGTAGATTTTGTTTTAGTAGTGAATTTGTTTGGTCTAGGCGGTCAAACATGAATCGTTTTGAGACAGTGTAACGTCAAGTTTTGGCTCATTTTTACCGATATAAGACAGTCTAAAGTCTGTATTTTTAAAATTGGAAATGAAAGGAACGTTTCATGAAGCATTTAAAAAATATCAAAGAGCGCCGTAGTAACCAACAATCCGAGTTTGATCTACGCGGTCTAGGGGATACATCAGCCATTCGCGCCGAGTACCCACAGACTCATTTATCGGTACAAATAAAAAATTTTGAAACCATAAAACAAGTTTCTTCGATTTTTTCTTTGGATTTTAAAAAATCTAACGCGCATAAAAATGTTTTTCACCTTTATAGTCCACGTCACGATTTAAATCATAAAGAAAAATCAATAATTCTTTTTGCCGCGGCACTTTACGTAAGTCATGTGGACACAAATGCCCATATGCTTATGAACGAGATTTCGCAACTTGCGAAATTAATTAAAAACGAGAGTCCCAACGGCAGTGAAGACCGCGATGCAAATGTGGTTGCCTGGGTTAAGGACCCTCAACATCTGAGCATGCATCCGGGCATGCAGCTTTACCTCGGTCAGGCGGGCTTTGCGATCGATCCGCAGGGCGAGTTTCAGTCATTTCAGCGCGATCAATTAACTTTATTGCGGACACAAACATCAAAATCTATTTCGCAAAATCATAATCGTAAAAAGGTTGTAGGAGAGTAACATGGCCAGCATCTTAATACCTTTCATTGTCATGGCAATTTGGACTCTTCCCCTTTTGGTTGCTACCACGCCACTCGTTTTTATTGGCGAGCAGTGGGGCGTGGCCGGAAAATATTTGGGAATGGCTCTGATCTTGCCATTGTTTGCCGTAAGTTTTGTTGTTGTCGCGGGGGCGATATCGCGTTTGGGCCGCAAGGGAATTGTCCGCGGCAAATTCCCCCGCCAGACTTCACACCCCGTTTACTTTGCCCGCCGTATTTACGGCACTGCCTGGACACAGTTATTTTATTTCCGGCCGTTATACGCTGCGATCCTAGCAATTCCAGTGTTACGGCAGCTGATGTTCCGATTATTTGGCTACACCGGCAATTTAGATTTCGTCGTATACCCCGACACCTGGATCCGCGATTTGCCCGTACTGAATATCGGGAAGGAAGCATATCTTTCCAATCGGGCAACCATCGGCACCAACATGTGTTTAACGGATGGCACGATTTTGGTGGATTACACTTCAGTCGGTGATAAGGCAATGGTAGGCCATCTTGCTATGTTAGCGCCCGGAACAAAAGTTGGAGAGGGATCAGAGGTCGGAGTTGGATGTGCAGTAGGGATTCGAGTGAAAATAGGCAAGAACGTTTCAATTAAACCCAGCTCTTCTATAAACCACGGAGCAAATTTAGAAGATGAATGTGAAATTGGTCCGACCTCATTTATCGGTCTGAGAGCGCATATTGGACCCAAAGTTAAAATAAAGCCAGGTGCAAATATTCCTTCGGGTGCCAGTATATTTAGCCAGGAAGAGGCGGATCAGTATTTTTCGTCTGAAACCCAAACACTTCAGGCCCAGAAGGATACCATATTAAAAATTTTGGAGAATCATTTGGGAAATGCTTCCTAAGATTGAGAGCCCTCCTCGCGAAGAAGGGCGCCATTTAAATGATAAGCTGTTACGCGACTTACTTGGTCGATCGAGTACACTTTGTTATTTCTATGCATTTGCTTTTACGGCATATAGTTTTACCAGTCTTGATATTCTGCGAAGCTTTGAACCTAATTTAACTCTATGGTCAAATCTTTGGCCCAGATTACTTTTTAATGGCCTACCTTTTCTATTGATGGCTCGATGGTTTCATCGAACCAAAGAAAATACAAATTTGAAAAGCTATTGGGCGATGATTGGAATTCCCATAACATTTGTGATTGCGTGCTTCATTCATGCACTTCCAATTATGTTCAATGGCGGACATGAACTCTATACTTTTTTCCATGGACCCAATGTTTACATCATTACCGTAACTATGATAATTACGTCGCCGCCCCCGAAATTATTATTTTTACAGGTACTTACCTTCTTTGTGGGTTTTGTTTTACCTCTGGGATTTGTCTTTTCTAACTGGCATGAAAACAAACTTTTGTTTCATACTTTCGTTGGTGATTATGTATTACTCTTTTCAATTACAACATTTATTGCCTACCAATTTTACAAGTTACGGTTAAAGGTCGCACGAGCAGATTTAGAAACTAGGAAGTCGGCGAGTCTTTTTTTGGGATCTCATTTGGCCGATGCAATTTACGAAGAAAAGAAAGATCTGCTTCACGGATATACGCAAAAGGGATCGATTCTCGCATTGGATATTCGCGGCTATACTAATTTTGTGCATAATTCTCCGTCCGATATGGCCAAAGCTTTTATGCAGGGCTACCATGAGCTTGTGGCGAAAACCATTGGAAAGTGGGGCGGCTATATACACAAATCAAGTGGCGACGGGCATATTATTTCATTTGGTTTAATGGAAAAGGAAGAAGACCTTTCAGATATTCCAGGCGTTGAGGAAGAAAGCTCATCCGCAGATGAACGTAAGATGAAGCACATATTGCATCATTCCACTCGTGCATTTGAAGAACTTGTAAAGGGATTCGACGAGCTAAAAAGACAATATGGTATTGTGCTGCCGATGTTAGTAGGCGCGGGATTAAGCTTCGGCGAGATCGAAGTTGTCGTGCGGGGCGACGACAAATATCGCAAAGAACTCGACATCGATGGCGAAAGTATTGTTCGCGCGGTTCGCCTTGAATCTTACTCCAAATTTTTAAACAAAAATATTAGCGACGACTCTTCCTTTCTTGTTATTTCGCCTGAATTTGAAAGGGCAATTGACCCCAAATTCGGCATTCGCATTTGCTATACGCAAACCAAAGAAACTGCTGTCCGCGACTATCCGTGGATAAAATTCGTTTACTTTAGACAGTGGAAGCACAATCGCAGCCGCCCTCTGGCTAAGGCTGCTTAAAAGAAAAACTCCTCAATATCATCACTTAAATGAGAATCGATTTTGTTTTCAAAAAGACAGCGCCAAACGTACGCGTACTTGCTCCATGGGCCTGGGATTTCGGTATCAACAATTAGTTTTGGTTTTGAAATATCTAGTGCTAAATTCTTCGAATCTAGAAGCCTTTGATTAAATTGCTCTTTACCAAATCCCGTGGAAAAATATAAAAGGCGCTTTTCATTAATATTCTCCAGCCCCAGGCTATCAGCGTTCGTATCGACGGGAATTTTATCAAGAAGCAAATAATTTCTAAAAAGTTCGATTTGGGCCTTTTTTAATGCATCGACCCTGCTTTTCGAGGCAGCGAATCCGTATACGTTCCTCATACTTTCCGGGCAAATTGTTGAAACCAATATTACACTGCACTCCTTGCCCCACGGTGTGTATATCTCAATTATCGAACGTGCACCCAATCTATCTTCTATTCTAAGTTCAGAGGCGGGAAGAAAACCATGCCACCAATTTACGATGGACCATCGCTCAATCCCTTCAAAGTAAGCGTTCTGACGTGCGCTTCCTGGGAGTAAACCGGGAAACGCCGCCATGCCAGATGTTGTTGAATCCAGATCGAATCCAAATGATTTTATTTTCTCCTCAATACTTTCAAAGTATGCCCATCTCTCGAGAGCCTCTGCAATTGCTTTGTAAATGGCAATAAATCGGTATTGATCAAAACCGCATCCTAATAAGTTTCCATATATTTTGTTATCAGCCCTTAATTTTGAAAAGTTGTGGATCTGTGCCAGGGCTTCATAACCCATGAAATTGGAATAAATTGGTTCTGGCCTGCAATACACCTCGGATATCGGGCCGCCATCTTTCTCGAATATATTTCGAAATTTTATTGGCGCTAAATTAGTCACTTTAATCCTAACCAGAAAAAGTCGATCGGAGGTTTCAACGTATTTAGCATAGAAATATCTATATGGTCTTTGATTAGAATGCCTTTAGAAAAATGACCTATTGGCCAGATAATTGCTTGGTCCCAAATTAGTTTATTTATCTCTTGGTAGTCCAACACGTGATTGGACAGAAGTTTTCTTATTTCTCCAGTTTCATCAGGCAAACGAATGCCCTCTTTTGAAAGAAACATAAACTTAATGTCATCATCTGGTGATTCTATTAGGATTCCAGTCGAAACGGGAACAATGTCGACGGAGTGTTTTTTCTTTTCTGGATTCAATTCAGAAATTAAATCTGAAAATTCAACTTGCACCTCAGTTATCGCTCCAGAAGTAATTTTGCCAATTTCTTGCCAAGTTTCGGAAAAATGTTTTTTAAAGGAAATGCTTCCCCTCCCGGGGGTTGCGATCTCAATTTTTGGCTTCAATAATCCAAGTTTCTTTTTTTCAGCCTTTCCGTCAATGCGAAGTTGCGCTATCCCCGGAATTGCAAGTGGAAAAAACGAAAAAGACATTTTATGAAATTCTTTAAACTTTTCGTAAAACAAGTCTCTTAGGATAATTCTAGTTTGCCTATCGCTCAAGCTGCTAGATTTGTTAGCCCATGAGAGGCAGTGCATATAAAAGATTGAAGAGCGAGGTCCTCCAAAATATTGATATTCGCTTGATTCTAATGGTTCAAAGTCATCACTTGAAATAATGTCGGCATCATTTTCACTTACCCAATCGATGACAATTTCTTGAAACTTTTGGTTGTGACCTAAACCAGGCAAATATTCTTCGCGCAATGTTAAAACTAAATTGCTCTCTTTCCAGCTGGTGACTTTATAGGGACCAGAGCTAACAAAATGTCGATCATTCTTCCATTTGCCATCAACTGAGGAATAATCATTCTTATGGGCAATTGAGTAGAGGCCAAAGCTAATTAATTCCAAAAGTTGTGGCATGGGTTTTACAAATTGCAGCGTTAAGGAGGTGGGATCAGCAATTATTCCCTTTATTTTGGCGGTAGGAGAATCTGTTTCGTTGAAGCCCACCAAATTCGATAAGAGTCCGTCTTGGGAATTCCGCTTGTTTAATAAGAATGCAATTCGCGTAAGAGAGGATACTATCGCATCGCTATCTATAGTGTCGCCATTTTCAAAAAGTATGTTTCCGCGAAGTTTGAATTTCCATATTTTGTTATTGTCATCACTCGCCCATGACTCAGCTAAAATGCCGACATACTCTCCTCTACGATATTGAGTAATTAAGGAACTAAATGTCGAGCGAAAAACTTCGTGATGTATAAAATAATCGTACAAAAATGGATCTGCACTTTTGGGAGGATCGGATATTGAAAAGAGAACTTGCCTTTTTCTATTCTTTTCCATTTTTAGCATATCTTGTTTTAGTATTAGACCGACAACTATTAATAGGAATGCCGCAATTGCAACACTCTTTGTATTAAGGAACGTTTTAGCGGCCAAACCCGTTTTCTCCTGCTTGTGCTTCCGCAGCTTTGATTTTGCTTTCTAAGGAACGCGTGTCTTCACCCATTTCCTTTCGGATTTTAACTTCCCACCGTAGGAGTTCAATTGCCTCAGGAGTTATGTCAGCAGCGTCAACCACTACCGCTTCGTCTGAAACCGGATCCAATCGCTCGGCTAAAGAATGTAAACCGCACAAAGAGAAAATTATTACAAAGCAACCTCGAATTGTTTTCATCCCGCAGCCCCCTTGGTATAGAGAAGCATATACTACCAGATTCCCGAAATCTGCTCAACTAAAGTGAAAATTTGTTTATGGCCAAAAAAGTGAAAATAAAGAACCTAGGATTCCAAGAAAAGATCCGCCGTGGACACATTTTATTAGGCCTGTACGTGATTCTATGCTGGGTCGCCACAGTCACGCTCTTCGACCGCTATCTCTCTAGCGCCGCCGAGGAGTTCCGTGAAAATTTTTCCTATCAGAATCAGGCGGAACTTGCGGCCTCGGATATTTTTAAACTGAGTCTCAAACTCAACATAGTTTCGCAAAACCCACTTATTTCGTGTCTCAGCGCGCAGCGGGCGGGACACGTATTTTTCGAAAGTTATTGCGCTCAGGGTTTTATGAGCAAACCGACACAAGTCGGTGGAGCGACAAAGGACTCGGTAATAATTAATCTTAATTTTGCCTATCCTAGACAAGTGCAATTCCTACTCGTCGCGATCCTGATTCTTGAAGCCTTAAGCCTCGCGTTTATTTTCCAAAAAATTCGTGAATTCCAATTCCGGGCGGAGGCGGTGAGGCGGGCGCGGCAAATGGCGCACGACATTCGCTCGCCGCTAACGGCTTTGACGGTGCTCTCCGAAAAGCTTTCGCAAAACTCGCCGCAGGAGGCGCGCCTACTTGCTTCGGCATCTAAACAAATTAATGGAATCGCCGAAGGCATGTTAACAAAAACTAAGACAAACATTTCGCCGCCAGACAATCAGCAAGAAGTAAAACTTCAGCCGCATCCCTCCCAGCAATTAAAAGCGCTCATCGAAAACCTCATTGAAAGTAAAAAATTGGAATATCGCGACCGCTCAAACATTAACGTTTCGCTTTATTGGCTCGTTAAAGAAAATAGAAATCTTAATTTTAATCCCGCCGAGTTTGCGCCAATCATTTCGAACTTAATAAACAATTCATTCGAAGCAACGACACATGGATTTATTACGGTCACAGTAGAGGCCGACCACAATAGAATTATCCTTGAGGTACGTGATTCAGGAAAAGGTATGAGCAGTAAAGTTCTCGAAAATCTTGGCCAAGAAGGCTTCTCCTATGAAAAGGCTAACGGCAACGGCTTGGCGTTGAGTCACGCCATGCGGACTCTAAAATCCTGGCAGGGGAACCTTAGCATTTTTTCCCAGCCTAACCTCGGCACAACAATAAAAATTGCGCTCCAAGCTGTCAACTAGGCCACCTTGCAAGCTAAGCCGCCTTGCCAACCCCATCGACTCAAGCTAACCTCTAAACATGAAAAACTTCTTCGCCATTGGCGCAGCATTCACCGGACTTGCGGTCGTTTTCGGAGCCTTCGGCGCACACGCGCTTAAAAATCAACTTGGACCCAATGAGCTGGCAATTTTTGAAACTGCCACCAAATATCAAATGTATCACGGGCTGGGACTTATGATTGTCAACCTTGCGGCTATTGCCACGAAAGTAAATTTCACGCGCGCGTGTCAGGCGTTAACACTGGGCACTCTTATTTTTTCGGGATCGCTGTACGCGCTTGTCTATACCAATGTCAAATGGCTTGGAGCGATTACTCCAATTGGTGGTGGGCTGATGATCCTTGGCTGGTTGATCGTTTCCCTTAAAGCAATAAAGCCAGGATCAACCTGGCTTTAAATCTATATATTTCCAGATAAAGTACAGCGTACCTTAGTACGTGAATGGAACCGGAGATACATGCTCGGGGTCGTGCATGTTATCAAAGTCAAAACCCGAGGTGGGTAGTAACGATAACGTGCGTGCAATTTTGATCGCACGGGTCACATCGCGTTGCTGAGCTTGGCTCATTTTACGAATACGTGAGGGAACGATCTTTCCGCCGTCCATAACAAAACGCCAAAGAGTATTGGGGTCTTTGTAATCAAACTTAAAATCAGCAGGGTAATCCTGATGATATTTTAATCGTGTACCTTGTTTTTTACCGCCGCCTTGAGCTGACTGATTTTCCATTTCTTTCATTAACTAACCTCGTGATATCAATTTTTCAAAAGTCCTCAATAAATACGATACTTTTGAGTTGCCAACAAGTGTCTTTTACATCTATATGTATTTTTTCGCGTAAATTAGATTTCCGGAGGATCGATGGCACAATGTGAATTAACAGGCAAAGGGCCAGAAGTAAAAAACAAGGTCAGTCACTCAAACATCAAAACTAAGAGTATTGCCTTACCAAATATTCAAAAAAAGGCGCTTTTTAGCCGTGCTTTAGGCAGAATTGTACGCTTAAAGGTGACTACGAGTACGTTAAAGGCCGTTGAGCACTGCGGGGGATTGGATAAATTTCTTCTTGCACAGTGCGACACGAAGCTTTCTGACCGTGCCCGTACGTTCAAATCGCGTATTCGTAAAGCCTTATCTCGCAAACTTAAAAGGAAGACTGCATGAGCCGTAAACACCCGAAATTAAAGATAAAAAAGGGCGCTAAAGTAAAAGTTATTAGTGGTGCCGAGCGTGGTGCTGAAGGGGCTGTTTTAGATGTTAACCCCCTCACTATGAAAATTAAAGTTCAAGGTATTAACGTTAAGACCAACTTCGACAAAAAAGATGGGATCAAGAAAGCCGAAGGCTATTTTGATTACTCTAACGTTAAATTAGTGGCAGCCGCCCCCGACAAAAAGCCAACAGGCAAAAAAACAGCTAAATCTAAGTCGTCAAAAAAGAAATCTGACGAGGCTTCAGCCTAATTAGACTTTCGCTACTGGACTCAGTTCATTGTCTAGTAGCGAAACTTCCTCAGTTGTCCTCTGAAATTTAGCTTAATATAATTGGAAGTGGATGAAGAACCTTAAGAACTTAATTTTTTACAGCATAGTGGTTCTGGCCCCAGTGGCCTTGGTGGCGCAAACGCAAGCTTCCATAATCATGTGTAAGAATAAAAAAATCGTGCGCACTTTACGTATCATGCAAATGGATAGCGAAAACAAATGCGTGACGATGTACTCAAAAGGCGGCACCGATAAGATCGTCGGTTCTGGCCGCTCCATGCAGACTTGCACGACAGTGACCGAAAACATCAAAGGGAATCTAGAAAAAGCCGGCTGGAAATGTAAAGAGACGACAGCCGACGTATCTTCGCATTACAATATCCAGTAATGAATTCTTTGAACATTGCACTTTGCCAAATGACTGCGACGGACGACGTTGCCAAAAACATTGATCAGGCGTTAGGTTTATTTTCGAAAATTTCGGGCCCGGTGGATTTAATTTCGCTGCCAGAAAACTGCTTATACTTGCGCGTGGAAGAGGGCGATAAACCCACGGGCTTTGAGATTAGCGATAAAGTTTTTGCCCCATTTGCAAAGTATGCCCAAGAAAACAAAGTTTTTATTCACTTAGGAAGTGTGCCGCTAAAAAAAGGCGATAGGCTTTATAGTTCGTCGGTCATCGTGTCTGATACCGGAAAGTTAACCGCCGATTATTCTAAAATTCATCTATTTGATGTGGATGTCGAAGGGGCCCGGCCCTCGCGAGAATCGCATACTTTTGCGCATGGCGAACACCCTAGGGTTATTACTATTCGCGATTGGCATATTGGACTTAGCATTTGTTACGATCTAAGATTTCCTGAACTTTTTTTACACTACAGCCGTCATCCGGTAGATTTAATCTTGTTGCCGGCCGCCTTTTTAGTTCCCACGGGCCGCGCCCACTGGGAAGTCTTGCTGCGGGCCCGGGCTATCGAGGCACAGGCATTTGTCGCGGCAGCCGCGCAATGCGGTAAACATGTCGGCCACAAGGGTGGAGAGCGGCTAACCTGGGGACACAGTATGGTAATTGATCCATGGGGCGCAAAAATGGTTGAAGCCGAGAACGAAATTGGGATAATAAAGGCAACGTTAGAAAAATCACAAATTGCGAAAGTGCGTGGTCAAATTCCGATGAAGAATCATCGGCGGTTAAAGTAGCCGATAAAAGTAGTCGGTTAAAGCAGGCGGTGCGAGATGAAAAATTTGAGCCTTTTTGGAGTTATAATTGGAACAGCGGTGTTGATCACGCGTTTAGCCGTCGCCGTTGAAGGCAAGGTGGAAATGGATGAAAGTGATCTTTCTAAAATGGCTGCGGAGTCCTCGGCCTCGCGCGATGAGCAGCCCTTGAAAGTCCAAGAAAACTTTACGGCTCCCCAGCGCATGATCAATTTGCGGTTGATTCAGAGCCAAGTTCTTAATTTAAATCTGTCGGAAAAAGAGCTCGAAGAGAGCGATGCTCCGGTCGAAGAATAGTCAGTATATATGGCAAGATTTTTTGCGCACGGGTCGGAAGGCCTCATCGACGTAGTCTACAAAGAGCTCCAAGAATTGGAGCTTAATCCCATTGAAAAAACTCCCGGCGGAGTCGCATTTGATACGGATTGGCGCGGTTGTTACAAAGCCAATTTGTGGTTACGTTCGGCGACCCGCGTGGGCATGCCGATTTTAAATTTCAAAGCGCCCACCCCAGAAGTTCTTTACGAAAAAATTCGCACGCATGATTTTACTCAGTACGTGTCGAATCAGCAGACAATTATGGTGGATGCGCTAGTAAAAAGGTCGGAAGTTTTTCGTGATCAGCGGTTTGCGGCTTTAAAAATTAAAGACGCTATCGTTGATCAGTTCCGCGATAAATTTGGTGAGCGCCCAAGTGTAGAAAAAGAAAATCCCGATATGCGGGTGCTGGCAAGAATATTAGGTGATGACGTGCAGGTGAGTATCGACACGAGTGGTGAGCCGCTGTTTATGCGCGGGTACCGCCGCGAAATGACCGAAGCCCCGCTAAAAGAAAGTTTAGCCGCGGGATTAATTTTACTCACCAAGTGGGATCAAAAAACAAATATCATTGATCCGATGTGTGGCTCTGGGACATTTTTAATTGAAGCGGCGCTGATGGCGGCGCGAATTGCGCCGGGACTTTTGCGCCGTGGATTTGCATTTCAAAAATATTTAAACTTTCAGGCCGATGTGTGGCAGGAATTGGTTAATGAAGCGACCGAGGCCGAGCGCGAGACCGAAGTAAGATTCTTTGGATATGATCGCGACAGTCAGGCTATAAAGATTTCGCAAGACAATGCCAAGCGCGCGGGAGTGGCCGACTTCATAGAATTTGCCCGCAAAGATGCGCGTGACTTTGAACCGCCGTGTGAAAAAGGGATTATTATGATTAACCCGCCTTACGGTGAACGCTTAGGAAATTTTGAACAATTAAAAGACGTCTATCGCGATCTTGGTTTTACTTTGAAGAACAAATTTAAAAACTGGGACATGTGGATGCTCTCGGGCCAAGCGGGTCTAACCAATGGTCTGGGACTAAAATCAAGCGAAGGCCATAATGTTTTTAACGGCCCCATCGAGTGCCGCTGGCTCAAATTCCACGTAAATAAATAGGTAACAGTTCCCTTTCCTCGATGCTCAGCATCGAGGAAAGGGAACTGTTACCTATAAAAAATCTGCCGATAAGAAGGCGTGAAATCTTTTTTGTTTATATTATTTATTTTGTGAAAAATCTTCTGTTTTAGAATCCCGACTCTCTAGTATTTTTAACCCAAACGACTTTATCCGTCGATGATACATTAGCAATTATTGATGCACTTAAGGAACGTTACCCATCAATTAAAGGACCACGACGAGAAGATATTTGTTATGCAACTCAGAATCGTCAGGATGCGGTAAAACGTTTGGCTGAGCAGTCTGATGTAGTATTAGTGGTTGGCTCTAAGTCGAGTTCAAACTCCAATCGCTTGCGTGAGTTGGCTGAGCGTCTCGGTTGTCCTTCCTTCCTCATAGATAACGCAGATGAAATAGATTATCAGTGGATTAAGGATAAACAGATTATTGGTGTGACTGCTGGGGCTTCTGCGCCTGAAATACTGGTTGAGAATGTTGTTAAGCGATTGAAAGAGTGGGGGGCGACGATGTCTGAAGAGCTGATTGGTCAGGAAGAGACTATTGTGTTTGCTTTGCCTCGGGAGATGAGAGATCAGTAGATCTTATCCCCCGGAGGGGGAGCGGCTGCTCTGTGCCAAGCTGCTCCCCCTCCGGGGGAGCTGTCACGCAGTGACTGAGGGGGAAGTGCAACGTTTACAACCTCTAGTTGAGAATCATTCTCATTGACTCCAGCCTGAAAAAAGGGCATAATCGTATAACTAACAAGTGGGGACCTATCATGATCAGTATTCGAGACCTCAAAGTTGGTGATAAGGCCGAGATCCATGGATTTGTCGGCACTGATAAGCGCTACCGCCATAAACTGCTTTCAATGGGTT
>CAZCFY010000033.1:0-13175 GCA_964498095.1 uncultured Bdellovibrionales bacterium
CGAACCACGTCTGCAAAAATGCTAAACTAATTCTAACGATTTCGGGAAATGGATGGCATTAAAGGCCTTGTTTTCATATCTTATGTTTTCCACTTTGCTAACGGCTCTGACAGCCGCGGAGCCTGCTGGTAAATATAAAGTCTGTACCATCACAATCAATTCCGACGATGAAAAGAAAGTTTTCAAAAAGCACCTCAATCCAAACGATTTTGAGTTTATAGAACTTACGCCGGGGTCTTCCAAAAAGGAGCCGAATGCCTCTCAAGAAGAAGACAACGACTGGCTTTCTGCCTCATGCCAGTCTGGAATTGAATGTGATATTCTTCTTATTTCCGGCGAGTTTGCAGGGGGTTTTTTTGGGACCTCCGAACACTCGCTCGATCTAAATGAACTCGAAAGCAAATCCTGCGAGAAATCATGCAGAGGCATCCTCAACCATCCAAAAGAAGTGTTTCTGATGGGATGTAACACGTTGGCGACTAAGGAATCGGATCAAATTCGAACTCCCGAGGAATATATGAGGGTCCTTCTGAGCCATGGCTTCTCAAATGTTTCCGCCGAAAGGATCGTGGACGCGCGATTCGGAGTCCTTAGCTCGAGCAATCAAGCCACTATGAGAAGAATTTTTCAAGGAGTCCCCAATCTTTATGGATTTACATCTGTCGGGCCCTCAGGAAAAAGCATACGAAGCCATCTTGAAAATTATTTTAAAAAGAAGCCTGACTATCGAAGGCATATCGAAGCCCTGAAATTTACCGACATCGAAAAAAACATTTCGTTTCTAAATAAAAAACAGTTAAAGCCACGAAATACAGAACTTCTAAGTGCTCTCAAGATTTCAGCGATAACCCAATGTTCAGGGCTAGGCCCAGAGGAATCCTCAGATAGGCACGCCATCTGCGCCTTTAACAATCCCAATATTCCGCGGGAGGAAAAACTCGCGCTTACAGCAAGACTTGCAGAGAGTCCCGAGTTTCTGAATTATTTCAATCAAATTTCAGATTTCTTTCGCAAAATAAGATCGAGGACAAAATCAATTCCCTATTCTGAGTCAGAAAAGAAAATCCTTCTTCAGATTTCTAAGAATGAGGAAGCTCAAAAAAAAATATTATCTTTGGTTCGGACAAATGGAACTTCAGGAACGAAGATTCAAGCGATTTCCCTCAGCCAAGACCTCAATTGGATATCCACGGATGAAGCGGTGAAACTTCAAAAGGAAATCATAAAAAGTGCTTTCGAAAATATAGCAGATCCAGCTTCGCGTGATTACGTCCGGTATTTAACTAAACAGGCACCTTCCCTAACACTTGAAGAGAGTGATCTCCCGTCCAATTGGGAGTCCTCGCTCCAAATCGTTTCTTCGGTTGGTAAATTTAGAAACCTTGATGAATCAATTTGTTTGAAGCTGTTGGAAAACATTAACAAAAAAGAACCCCCTGCCAAATCTAATTTTACTCCAACACTTAATAGAAAAAGTCTGACAGCTCTTGCCAAGGTTAATTCACTCACTCCCCGCACGGTTGAGTCCATCGCAAAATCTTTAGGCGATCCGGTGCAGGACCCCTCCCAAATCACGCAATACTTCAGGGTTCTTTTTTCCAGTCCTACTTTAAAGAATTCCCAAATTTTGATTCATCCCCAAATTCAAAATGCCGTAAAGAGAGAGCTAACGGCAACAGATCCCTTTTTACAGAGTTATGCCGTAAGGGGAGCAATGATGCTTGAGATAAAGGATCCCGAAACCGCAAAAACTCTGGAAGGCATTGCAAACAAGGACACGACTGATGCCCTGATTAGAGGGAAAATCTTAAAGTATTTAGAGCAACTAAGGCCAGGGAACTCTCCTCAACCTCAATAGTTTGTTTGTAACGAAATCTCCAAGGTGGAGGCGCCGATTTCCAAAGGGGCCATTTCCGCCGGTTTGCCGAGCCCAGTGGGGCCACCATTGGCGAAAACATCTGGGCTTTATGATTTAAACTGTTGGCAGCGCTTTGAAACCAAGCCAAAATTAGCGGTTTAACGGTGACATAGTCCAGTTGTCATCAGCGGTTATTGTCCCGGCCAGTCATTTTAGTTTTAATAATATTATATGAATATAGAGAATTCAGTTGAGCGATCTCCCGCTGTTCAATTTACTTGTGTGTGTTGTGGTAAAGTAATTTCTATTTGTCGTTCGTGTTGGCGCGGGCAAAAATATTGCTCACCTGTTTGTGCAAAGGAAGCGTGCGTCAAACGACATCGTGAAAATCAAAAACGATATCGTTTAACAGACCAAGGCCGAGAAGCTCATAAAGCCCACCAGAAAAATTATCGTCTTCGGCAAAAAAACCGAGAGTGATCCCTCTACAAAAATACCAGTAAGTTGTGTCAAAACCTCTGTCGTGGACGGCCAATGTTTAATCTGCGGGTGCAAGGTATTTACCGCAACCAGCATTGACCGTGTGCAAATGCTTTATTTTTCTCTCAGGAGGTTTTTTCGTGATCAGTGCCGAGATCCAAGCGGAAATTCTAAGCCGGTATTTTGCTGAAAAACATTCTGTGCGTTCAATCGCCCGAGAATTCGGTTTAAACCGTGAAACGATTCGTAAAATTGTTAACCGAAGAGGGGTCACACTTAAGCGCAAAGTTGGTAAACGCGAGTCAATACTTGATCCTTTTCGAACAAAAATTGAAGAACTCGTACGAAAAGATGAGCGCATATCATCTCGCGCGGCTTTAAATCATTTGCGGCCTCTTGGTTATACCGGCGGCGAAACAATTTTAAGAGAGTTAATTGAAGAACTCCGGGGGCGACCAACAAGAGCAAAAGAAGCGTTTTTAAGGCTAGAGTTTCAGCCTGGCGAAACGGCACAAGTAGATTGGGCCGAGTTCGGCGATGTATTTGGCGATGGGATAAAGGTTCCCTGCTTTGCAATGGTGCTTTGTTATTCGCGATATATGTACATCGAATTTACGCGAAGTGAAAAATTTGAGGATTTTATTCGTTGCCACGAAAATGCATTTAAATTTTTCGGCGGTCACACGAAAGAATGTTGGTACGATAACTTAGCCACCGCCGTTACCGATCGACTTGGAAATTTAATTAAGTTTAATGCAAGATTTATGGCCTACATGGGCCATCACGGAATTCGTCCTCACGCTTGTAACGTTACTCGCGGCAACGAAAAGGGCCGGGTTGAAAATTTAATTAATTATATTCGTCTTAATTTTTGGTCAGGCCGTATTTTTAAAAACTTTTAAGATTTACAAGCGCAAAGTATCGTCTGGCGAAACCAAATCGCAAATCAAAGAGAACACAGATCTACAAGACGTGTGGTTCGATTAATGTTTGAAGCCGAAGAAAAAGCGGCACTTTTAAAATTAAATCATCACTCGTATGAAACTGATGAGGTTTTCACCCGGGTTGTGCCGCCAGATTTTCACGTAATCTATGAGACTAACCGTTATTCAGTACCATGGACGCTAGTGGGAATGCCGCTAACTGTCCGTGCAAATGCCACAAATTTAAAATTTTATTATAACGATAAATTTGTCTCGTCACACGAGCGAAGCTATTTGAAATATCAGGTTTTTACCAATGAAAAACATCGTGAAGGGTTACTAACAAGAAAACCGGGCGCGACAAGAGAAACCTGGCAAATGCAAGCCGTCTGCGCAATTGGATCAAAGATGCGAGAATACGTCGAGTTAATTCGTTCAGGTCCACGCTCTTTACGAAATGAGTTAAGTCGGATCGTTGCGCTTTCTACAGTTTACGGAGAAAGGGCGGTTTACGATGCCGCTATCGAATTACTAGCTCACGGTGTAATTGGAGTTGAATCTTTAGAAGTCACACTTAAAAAATTACATCACCCCGCTCAAATGAAACTCATGCCGGAGCCCATTTTATTTAATCAAGAAAAACTAAACCGGGTGGTTCCGGCAGTTGATTTAAGAAGGTACGACGCGCTTCTTTTTGAGTCTAGAAACGAGAGTGCGTCGGAAAAAGAGAAAACAAATGATGACCGAAGATTTAATAAGACAACTTCAGGATTTAAAGCTCAAAAGCTTTGCCAAGAGAGCGGAGAAGGATTTATCGCAGATGACCGACAGCGATTCACAGAAAATAAAATCACTTCTCGGCAATTGGATTTTACAGGAGAAAGCGGATCGGCAAACCAACATGATACAGTCAAAGATCCGAGTTGCGCGATTTCGAAAAGTTCAAACAATTGAGAGTTTTGACTTCAAACATTCTGACATAACCAAAAAAGTCGAAAGTAAATACTTACAGCTTTATAACGGTATTTCCAAAACTCAGTTGCCCTGCGCAGTTTTCACTGGCCAAGCCGGCACCGGCAAGACCCATTTAGCGCGAGCACTTGGTTATGGTGCTTGCCAAAAGGGACTAAGTACACTTTTCGTGACAGCGGCGGAGATGGTAAACCATCTTGCACACGCACAAAAAACTTTTAGTTTAGAACAAGAATTAAATAAATATCGACGACCACAAGTTCTTATTATTGACGAACTTGGCTACGTGACTCTGGACACGCAAGCATCAAATCTATTTTTTCAAGTCATATCGGCAAGGCACGATCAGGATTTAGGCACGATTGCCACCACGAACCTGCCGTTTGGAAAATTTAATCAGATTTTTGCAAACGATGCGATTGCCCACGCCATTGTAGACCGACTCGTTAACGAGGCTGAGGTTTTTTATATGGAGGGCGATAGTTATCGACAGCATCAACGAAAAGAAAAATTAAAACAGAAAAATCAAAAAGAATAATTTAATTTAGCGGCGGAAAGTAAAAAAATTTCGCCGCTTTCATTTGGCCACTTGGGATTAGTGTATCCAATTTTTGGGGTGGCGATTCTATCACCGCTATTAGTGGTACATCTGTCACCGACAAACCGCTAGAAATGGTACGCTTTCAAACCGCCGCTCTCATTCATAAAAACTCCTATAACTTAAAATATGTGCAAAGCATATGCGCTCCAATCTGTAATTTATTTGATTTGATTTCATTTATTGAGAGTTAGCCAAAAGCGTATTACATTCGTCTAGTTTTTTGACACCACATAAAGTTAGGTCAAGATCGCCAACTAATCAAACCCATCTTGACCCAATGCAAACGTATGAATGACTTTGCAAAATGGCCACGGGCCACGAAAAGAAGCGTTCAAACCTGCCAAGCGATCGCGTCTTCAGCCCGTTTAAAATATTTTGTGAGACGTCTTTACGACCACTTGTCGATAAATCTCAAACGATAGTTATTAATGTCCAGTTTATAAAAAAAGTCTGGGACACAAGCCAACGGCTGGCCGCGGAAGCAAGTTTGGAATGTGCACAATTGGAATGCCGTCGCGCAATACGATTATGCCGCGCGAGTCGGTCATAAATGAATGTGAGTAATCAGATGCCGGGTCGATGATTTCCGGCGCACAGAATGATCGCCCTGTTAAGTATATTATTTTGTTTTCAGCTTCGGCTTGTTTCCATTTTCTAAAGTACTCCGTCTTATCTTGAAGCAATGGAGTGGCCGTTTTTAAATCCGGGCCCAACTTTTCAAGCAAATTTGAAAACACCGAGTGCAAAATACTGCTATAAATGTTGTCCAGTGTAACTGTATAATGGCCTAACTTGACCCTAGCCATATGCTCAAGGCTAGCAAAACCTTCTTTCATCGCAGCGATTAGCTCCAAGGCCGATTTTGAAAGAGTCCCTTCGAGATCTGTCCGCAGTCCTGTAATATGTCTGACTTCTTTGAGGTACTGCTCTAGAAAATACCCCACAAGAACGGCATCCATACCAACCCTATCTGTTTCCTGAAATAACAGCGTGAGGGATTGGGCAGTATAATTTTTGAAATAGACTTCTGGCATCCACGCGTTGTGCGTTTCAGCGCTAAACTTTTTGTAGAGTTGCCGCACTTCAGCCGCCGATAAGAGTTCGCTGAGTATCTGCGGTGGAAAATTACGATTGGCAATTCGTCCGTCGATCAACATATCGGGAGCATCTCGGAAAACGAATCTCTCAATTCGCCCCGTCTGTTCATTGACTATGGCCAAAGTATTTTGTGTGTGTGCGGATGGATGCAGCCCATAGACAAAGTTCATTTCGGCGATGAACTTAGCAAACTTAACCGCGTATTCAGTGGAGAGCCACTCTCGGGGGCTAAGGCCTGCTTGGTCGGCGTATTTTTGAACCATCTCCAATCGATCACCCTGTCCTTCACGCGATCCGACTAAGGCCGCTAAAGGAATCAGCTTGTGCCCAGAGCGGACTCCCCTTGATGGCTCCACGGAGCGAAGAGAGTAAGAATACGTGTAGTCCGTCTCCAGCAAAACAGCACCTCTGTTCTCAGGTAAAAAATCACCATACAGAGGCGGACGGTAGCGAAAGAGTTCCTCGACGAATTTGGATACAGCGGTGGCGGTTCGCACTACTTTGGGGCCATTGCGGGAATTTGTAATTTGTCTTCCGTTGTCGTAGTAACTCGTCGTGCGCTGGGGTTTGAAATAATAGCGTTCCTTCCCGTCCAGACTTTCAATTAGAAACGTGGAGCTCGACAGAACGCGCTTCCCCCGTCCCCAAAGCTTCAGATTGTACTTTTGGCGAAATTTCTGAATTCTCTCGGGATCAGAGTCATCCATCAGCATCATCGTAGAGCTTGAGCCGTAGGACTGAACATTCGTGGAAGTCCCATCAAAGGAATAGATGTTAAAGACTCGCGCTCGATCAGCTATCGGCAAAACTACATGTCCATCCTCACGCCGCCGTTCGATATTGTAATTTTGCTCAAGATCGGCGCGATCATTCATAGCAGGTGTCGTAAAATCTTGACCCCAAGCGATCGAAGTTGAAAAGACTAAGCCGAGAGCTATTACGCTGCCAAAAGCCCGAAATACCTGACTGACTTCCATAAAGCCAAATTTCGTTAGCCGATTAGCTAATTTATGGACAGTATCGGACTGTGCAAGCGTAGATATTATCATTGACCTCCATTAAAACAAAAATAATGCCAATCTTAGGCTCAGCGACGGGGGTAGTTGCATCACGAGGGGCGCACTAGACCTCCCGTTGAATCATGGTTAGCCAGCACCTAAGATTGAATTTACGAGAAACAATTTTGGGGAGGAAAACCATGTCCAACGAGATTAAACGCATCCTATTGCAAAAATTAAAACTACGCTACCTAAAAGGGTCCAGAAAACAAAAATCTTTAATCCTCGACGAGTTCTGTTTGACCACTGAACTTTCGCGTAAACACGCGATAAGACTTTTAAATGGCGAGATAAAATCGCACCGAAATCATTTGGGGCCGAAGTATCGCTATGGCGAAGATGTTCGGCAACATGTTGTTAAATTATGGGAGTTAATGGGTAGGATGTGCTCAAAGAAAATGGTGAAAGCCTTTAAAATTTGGCTGCCATTTTACGAGGGAATTTCCGCTGAAACTAGACTTCTGATTGAGCAAATTTCAAGTTCAACGATCAATCGAATTTTACACAAGCATCGCGATTTGGTTAACCGAGGTTTAAGCACCACTCGAGCCTCGTTACTGAAAAATAAAATCCCGATTAAACTTCTTGATTCGACTATCGCTGAACCAGGATTTATCGAGGCTGATACTGTTGCCCATTGCGGTACTTCGATGGCTGGAGAATTTGTGAATACGCTTACAATGACAGATATTTTTTCGGGATAGACTGAAGTGAGAGCTGTTTGGAGTAAACAGAGTAAAGAGGTCCTAAATGCCGTTAAAACGATAGAAATGATATTGCCCTTCAAGATTAAGGGTTGTGCTTCAGACAACGGGAATGAGTTTTTAAACAATGATTTATGGACTTACTTCGATAACCGTACGGAGAAAGTTCACTTCGTTAGACGTAGGCCATATAAGAAAAACGACAATGCTTACGTTAAACAGAAAAATTGGACTCATGTAAGGCAGCTCATTAGTACCCCATATATTCCAGCGTTTGTTCAACATAAGTAATGCCATCGCTATCCGTTTTTTCCTTGGATTCAATGACCTTAAACATTTGCCCGTTTTGGATTAAGAACTCTTCTTCCAAGAGGATATTTGGCGAAACGGGCATTGAAGAGCGAGACTTATTATAGCGCCACATAATTCCCGGCAGGAAAACCCCTGGAAGGGACTTTTTCTTAGCTACAATTTTGTAAAGAACTCGCACAACATCTCTACTGAAAAATTCATGGTCGGTGTCTACAACCGTAAATTCTTTGGCGACCTTCGAGTCAAGCGAGGAGGAAATAAACCCTTTATCAATAAAAGTTTCACCGACGCGATGTAAAAATTTTTTCTTGGCTAGAACCGCACCTCTGTAAACAACTTTAGGGGCAGGCAAATCTTCGCCAAGGACTTTTTTAATTACGCCTTCTATTATCTCTTGGGATTTACGAATACTGTCAACACTGTGCAGGCTGTCCTTTATTCCGTAACGTAAATAGAGATTCATTGCGTACCAAGAACTGCCGGAGTCCATGTGATAACGTAGAAATTGAATCTGATCTTCCGTTAAGCGTGAGAATATCCCGCTTCGTTCATAAGCAAATGTAAGCTTATCCGACTGATCAGTAATTTGCCTATTTTGTTTAATGAGAGATTGTTCGCCGTCAATGACTGCTCGGTCTCTTAAATATTTATTAATCAGCGCTTTGTTTTTGATAACACTAATACCTGTATGCCGAGACCCTTGGTATTCGACTTCGTCAGGCCCAGAGTTCAATTTTTTTGGAGGAACGCTCTCTAACTCTTCAACTTCGGCATATTCAGAGGGTTCACCATCTTTATTTGCCGCTGTCCCAGTATTATTCTTTAGCCAAACGTCAGCGCGATCTGATTTCAAAAATTCAATTAGCTTGTCACGACGATTGATAATAGTTTCAATCATATAATCGGTATCTTTATGGTTTTTGTATTCGGCAGCTTCCACAAACCTCTTGATATCAGAGTCTTTAAGACCTTTTAATGATTGGGCGGCTGCTATTAGATCGGCTTTCTTCAATTTATGCCAAGGGTGAATGCGATAGACCCAATTGATCTCGTAATTATCAAGAATTTCCTGGCCATCTTTGACTTGTTCAAACCCGCCAACTTGGGGGCTAAAGGACCTTCCTGGTTTTGCATCTCCCATAGCTTTTGCCCCTAATGTGCCGCCAAAATCAAGCAATCCAAATTGCCTACGCCCAAGTAGAAGATTTTGCTTGCCATGAAGTCGATCCCAGTCCTTTAGCATAGCAGCAAAAATGCGTAGGCGGCGAAACTCGGGGGTATTCATATCATTTAAAAATTGTTCCAGTGGCAGCTTTCCTTCGAGGAAAGGCATGGCCACATAGCGTTTTCCACCTGTATGAACGATTTGAGTCGGCAACACTTTATAACCAAGGTGTTTGTAAATTCTCGCGGTAATTACCTCAGCCCCTGTTTGCAATTCGTTAACCCCAGCGTCGGCTTTGAGGAAGAAAAGTTCACCAGCAGCGTCTCTTGCAACCGCCTGCGGTTGCGAGCCTCGGCGTTCCTCCAAGATTACCAATTTGCCGTTAATTTTTAACGAGTTGGTAGTTGGAAAAATAAATAAGTCACATGAGTAGTTTGAACTTGGGCAGCGCTCTGGTTGTGGAAGATGCTGTGGTTGGGAAACACATGAAGCTACCAAAAGGCCTAGGATGATTTGGCTTAATCGCATTTAATAATTTTATCAGCAATTAATAAGGTCGACAAATTTTCGCACACTACCTAGACCCTCGTTTCTCTTCAATAGGCATCGTCAGTCAGGTTTCCCTGATTTAAATGTGGTGAGACGAATTAATTTCGAATAGCCAAAATCAAAACGAGTTAGAGTGCGAGATGTGGTATCCGGAAATTTGGGATCAAGAGAGCCAAACTTTGACGAGAACTCCCAAGCCTTATAACCGGCTTTTGTTTCAGCCCCCTCGATAAGAAATCCGTTGTTTTCTTGCAATAACTGAAAAATAAAATCTCGAAAGCCATTTTCTGCCCCGTTGTATTGATGGTGGGCGGCCTTAACGATAACAGCCTGAGGTTTCATTTCCTTTAAAGCATCGAGCCACCATCCAAGGCCATTTCTTGTTTCTGGACTTGTGACATTAAAGGAAATATTGACGTGTATATACCGGCGAACTGGGGTGCCCTTGCCGGTATCAAACTCTACAGTGATATGGTGGTGGGGGCTAGTACGCAGAGAATAATAATTTTCCTGCTCTAACTTTTCATCGATTATAATTTTTCGCAGCCGAAAACCAGGAAGAGTTTGTTTAAGAAACCCAAGAATTCTTGAACCGATTTCCGGGACATCATCCATATCCACAGTATGCCGAAAAGTAACACCTTGGTTGGGAATCACTGGAATCTTTTTTCCAGCCAGAGGAAGATCAGAGAAAAATGGATGGTTGTCGATTCCTACAACCTCACGCGCATTAGGAAAAAGGTGAAAAGCCATGGGGCCATCAGCACCAACAAAAGGATAAATAACCCGCTCGATATTGTTGGGGCCAATATGGCGAGCAATCTTTTTTAAGCCGTCTACGTAACTGGGATCGTTGGCGGATTGCTCAGTATTTTCGGCTATTAGCTCGGGCTTAAGAATTTCAATCCTGCTTTTGTCTTCCACTGGAAATTGAAAGCTCGCCGGCGCTAATGTTAAAAACAAAGAATTGCAGTTAATTCCTTTGGCCTCAAGATTACCTAAAGGACAAAGTGCAAGTACGGCCAGCACGAGGCGCAATTTGCACTCTCGTGATAAAAAAATTGACAGTTTTTTCAATTCAAGTAGCTCCTATTAGGCAGAACCCGATGCCCAAGAATGTTATTTCAAATTCAAGGCCAAATGAGCATCCCTTAACTCATCTCTTACATCGTTGCGCGCTGGCCGAAATGAACCTTTGGCCTAAATGATTTGAGCACGCGGTAATTTTTTTTTGTCTGATCCGAAGGAGCGCTTCCCAGCCAGTCGAGAAATTTACTCAAGGAATCCTCTTTTAGAGACGGAATTTCTTGAGTGACGATTCGCTCGCCGCCTATTTGCATCCTTTGCAGCTCTTCTTTAGTAAAACATGTTGGTGGAGTGAACCTTGTCGTACACTGCTTTCCATCAGTTTGATAGCCTTCGAAAATGGCTTCTACGTCCTTTTTAGTGTCCTGCAGATAACCCTTAATTGTTGCACTTAGCATTTTACCCAAATTAGCTACTTCAGAATTGTGCCTTTTATAGATCTCTAAGGGTTCTAGTTTAAATAGCAGTTCATAGCTTTCCCATAGGAAATTGAGGGCCCAAATCGAAGAGGTATTAAGGTTCATTTGCCGGAGATGACATCCTGTAATCCGATGAATAACGGTCCAACCCTCATCGGTGCCATTCTGAATCCCATCGAATTCTGTTATAGTCCCTTGAACGTAATTATTTGATTTCGAGTCCAAGCAAAAGTACTTTTCTCGCACTTCTAGTGCTTGCGCCCGTGCTCCAGACAAATTTTTGATAAATAGTTTTAGGTCAGTTCTCTCAGTGGAATTCAACGGGGCTTGCGCACGAGATTGAATTGCTAAAGGCAAAGCTAATAGTACGGTTATTATTAGTCGCCAAAAGGAATTTGCCATCTTACAAAGGCAGTACAATTCCTATGCCGATCTCAGCGCGAACATTTCGACAGGTTTGATCTCAAAACTGTTTATTTTTTTTACACGTGCAAAGCAAAAAACATTGGAACATGGACCCTAGTTTATTGGCAAAGCTCTTCCGTGACTTCTATTAGCTTACGTGCCGCTGGCGAAGTGTTCTCGCCTATGCGTGTGCCCGTCGCTTTCAATGGGAACCGATGACCTTCGTCAAGCCACGCATAATGAGTCATGCTGGGTACGTCTGTTGGACCCACCTCGAAAGTAGCCTTTACTTCCGCAGCCTGAGTAATTAACACAGTAAGAACTTTCGCGTCCAATCTTACCGGCTTCTCAGACTTCGTTCGTTGATTCGTAATAAGGTCTACGGAGATGACTTGAACACGGTCGGCGTAGATACGACATTGGTGCGCCAAGTATGAGCGATTACCGCCCATCGGTAAGCCAGGAGAATAAATACGCTCCAAGAGAGGCGCTGCGGCTGCTGGAGAATAGGAATGCGCCTTTTCAAAACCCGATATTAAGATTGCAAGAGTAACAAAAACGTATGTCATAAGATCTCTCCTTTAATAAATGCTATCTAGAAATGTACATCATTTTATAACTTCGACTTCGAGTGGAAAGAAATAAAAATCAGAACCACCATGCGATGCCATCGCGACAAATTCCGATGTTCCTATGTCGACCGGCGTTGGCACCCCACTAAATATTCCTTTTTCAGTTAACTTTGCCCATCTTGGCCAAGGCGAATTATCGAATTTATGCCAAGTATAACCTGCCGGCCTAGACAAACAGGACATAAGTTCTACACGAACGGGTGCACCAACTCGCACCTTCATGCGAATTGGTAAAGGACAATTACCCGCCTCCTGGGCCATGGCAAAAACAGGAGCCGATGCAAATAGCGATGAACAAAACCAGATTGCCACAAGCCGCAAAGTTTTTCTCAAGTCGAACTCCCATCTAGAAATTTCTTCGCGAATGTATCCAGTTCGCATACAAAAATCAATTTATCTCTTAGAGGGATTAGCTAATGATCTGGCGTGGACAAAACTCCCCACCAATAGAGCCAAAAAATTCAGATTTGATGACAAATTTTCATCTACAATCTTAGTTTAAGAAAAGTGTAGGACATAGTGTTCTGCGCGGCCAGGATCGGCCGAGGTCCTTAAAAATATCATTGAGTTCATTGATCTCTGAACTGCCCGGTTTTTCTAATCGGGCCCATTCGAGAAGTATTAGCTCAAAGTAGGCCGCACTTGACTCGGCATGGAGTCGATCTTCAACCCCTGTTGGTCTGGACACTGAAATCCAGTGCTTTAAACCTTCTCGATAGATCACTGATTTTAAAAGTTCACGGTCAAGAATAGGTTTCGTATTTAAAAATGGTACTATGTAAAAATATTTTGGCGTATTGAGAATAAGTTCCCGATAGAAATCTAAATGTTGCTTGCGGTTAAGGTTGGCCATAACGTCAGTTAAAGCTAAGGGGTCACGAACACCGTAGGCCTTCGCATTTTCATCAACCCA
>CAZCFY010000034.1:0-4022 GCA_964498095.1 uncultured Bdellovibrionales bacterium
CGGGCAATGTGAGTGCGATCACTGCGGCCCCGATTCCAGGTTTGGAGAACATCATCATGGAGTAAGAGAAGAAAAACGGAATCAATTCTAAAAAAAGAAAAGGGGCGGAAGCCCCTTTTCTTTTTTTCTATGCGCTTATTCAATTATTTATTTCATTGTAGTTAGGTTATCACCCATTTTGGTAGAGGTTAGTGGTATCGTAGTTATCTAAATTTGGGGCATGGGGCAGCGAACTTTGAGCTTATTACTACTATTTGCAGTATCGTCTGCGATCGTTGCGCAAAAACTTGAAATAACCAGGTATGATGTTCGTGACGGGCTTCCCCAATCGCAAGTAACCTCTCTGCTTGAGGATGAATTTGGATACATCTGGTTGGGCACAAGGGGCGGAGGACTATCCTATTTTGACGGCACCAAATTTAGAACTTATACCCGGTCAGAAGGATTGTTGAGCAATCTCGTGCTAAGTATTTTCAAATCGGATGACGGAGATTTATGGATTGGCGGGGGCAGGGGAGTATCGCGGTTTAACGGAACGATTTTCAAAACTTTTGATCTTGGGAATAGGATTCAAAAGGTGTTCCAATTTTATGATACATTATATTGTTTTGACCTAGGATGGGAGCTGACAAAAATATATCAAGATTCCGCCTTTCGACCGTCTGCTGAACAGGTCGGTGCCGCAACGACAGTCGCAGTATTTAGCAACAACGATACCGAGTACTATACCATCGATTCATCCTGCAAATTGCTAAGGCACAATAAGGATGGTAGGACTACGGTCCCGCTCTCTGACGGTATGAAGGTTTACAGCGTTGTTTTTCCGGGAGGCAAGACGGTAATAGTTACAAATTATGGTGCGTTTCGATTAGAAAGCACCAATGAGATAACGATACTAGAGCCACGTATAAAATTCCCTGTTGTCCTGGTCGATGACGCGCTGGAAAAGGTTTGGTTAAGGCATCAAACCGACCTGGTGTCGATAACATTTAACGGGGACGAAGTTAAATCAGACACGTTAAAAATAGGTGCAAATAATTTTGTTGGTATTAATGACAAGGAAGGAATCACCTGGATTGGAACCAATGGAAGAGGTTTAGTTAAATATCAACCGACCGAATTCAAAAAAATAGATGGTATCAGTGATTTTGTTACTTCAATTCTAAAAGTCGGAAACAAATTATGGGTAGGGACAAGGGAGGATGGATTGTTTATTTTGGAAAATGATATCGTAAAAAGGAAACATGTTTTTAACAAAAAGGGGAAAGATCGTGTAAATAGCCTTAGACTCGACAATGGAGGAAGAAGAGTCTGGATTGCAACTGACGTTGGTTTGGCTTATTCCGATAATTCGGAAAAATTAAATTGGTATACGGAAAAGCAAGGCTTACTAAGTGACTCAATTAATGATATCGAATTTGATAGTAGAAATAGGGTTTGGCTTACGTTTAAGAATGGAAAAGGGATAGGCGTTCTGGATAATAATAAGTTTAGCCAGTATGCCCTGAATGATTCCATTAACCCGGATAAATATTACGAGATGGTCTATATCCCCGAATTGGATCGAATGTATGTGGCCAGTGATAACTCAGTAGTTTATATCCAGGACGAAGTGGTTGAAAGGTTAGCAATTCCAGCATTTAGAAAGGCCGCTGTTTACTCGATTGACAGGTATAAAAACGATTACCTTGTAATCGGTTCTGCCGCAAAAGGTATCGCGCTTTACAATTTTAGAACGGATTCAGTGCGTCATTACGCCAGACCAGATGGCCCCTCTATTATTTATTTTACCGGCACAGACAATGATGACTATGTCTGGTTAGGCAACGAGATGGGCGTAGCAAGACTAAGTTTCGATGACAATCTTGAGGTTGACGAATATCTTCATTTTGGCAGAATCCAGGGACATCGCAACCACGAGGCAAGTTTTGGGTCGCTTTATTTGGGAAAATCAGAAAAATATTTTGGATTATCCGATGGACTCTATCGATTTATTGATCCCGTCCAAGTTTATGACCACCCTTTGCATTTCAGGAGTGTGAGCCTCTTTTACGGAGAGGAACAATTCGGCATGTATGCTGATACGGCCATTTCTTTTTTCAACATCCCAGGGTCACCTGAACTTCCAACAAAAAAAAATCACTTGACCTTTAGTTTTTTGAAAGTTAATAAAATGAACCCTGAGGCAGCTGCTTATAAGTATATTCTTGAGGGGTTTGAAAACAAATGGTCACCACCAACCAGACAGAACGTGGTTACCTATAGCAACATTCCACCGGGGCACTATGTATTTAAAGTATTGGCGAGAGATCAAAATGGTCTCTGGATCAAAGAGCCCCTCAGCTACAATTTCAGAATTAAGCCTCCTTTTTATCAGACAGCAACTTTTATTGTTTTTTGTATTGCCCTTCTCCTTGGATGTATTTCGCTGATTGTATTCTTTAGAGTTAAATACCAGGTGCGAAAGGCGTTGTCTGTAGAGAGAATCCGGCAAGAAGAAAACGCAAAACTCCGGAAAGAAATTGGTCGTGATTTTCATGACGAAATGGGCAATCAACTGGCCAGGATAATTAATTACGTAGGGTTGTCCAAAATGGATGGACGAGATGTTTCCAACACACTTTCCCGCGTTGAAGAATCAGCCAAGGATTTGCTTTCGGGGACGAAAGATTTCACGTGGGCCTTGGATCCAACAAATGATTGTGTTTCTAATTTATTTGTCCACGCTAAGGATTTTGGTGAGCGATTTTTTAAGGGCAGCAGTATTGAGTTCAGAGCCACCTACAACATCAAAAACGATCTAAAGCTCCCTTTTGGTTTTGGCCGACAGATCAATTTGGTATTAAAGGAGGCATTGACCAATGCCTATAAGCACTCAAAAGCTCAATGGGTTGACTTGACATTTAGGCACGAGGGTGATGCGCTTGCCTTTGAGGTGACAGATAATGGAGTTGGTGTTGATAAGACTGTCATTAATAGTTCAGACGGAGGAATTTCCAATATAGTATATCGCGCGACCAAGGTTGGCGGTGATGTATCTATTGGGGGCTATAATGGAGCGGGAACGGCTGTAATATTGAGGATAGGAACCAAGCAATTAATGATATGAGAAATCTATTGAAGAGAAGGGTTGTAATTGTTGAAGATGACAAAATTTTACGGGAAAGCTACGAGACTATCGTTAATAGCTCCGATAAATTTTTGGTCGTTGGAACTTATAAGAATGGTGAGGACGCTATCTCAGACCTTGGGAAAAAGAAACCGGATATAATTTTGATGGATATTGAACTTCCAGGACTGAATGGAATTGAGGCGACACACCTTATTAAGGACCGCTCCCCCCAGACCGAGATTGTTATGGTTACAGTGTATGAAGACAATGATTTGGTGTTCAATGCATTGAAGGCAGGCGCCTCGGGATACATTACAAAAAGTGCGAATTATCTGGAGTTACTAAGTGCTCTCGAAGAGATCACCAAGGGCGGTGCACCAATGAGTACAAAGATTGCAAGGATGGTGATTCATAATTTTCATCAAAATCCAAATTCACCGCTCACCAAAAGAGAAAAAACCGTGCTGGAGCTGTTATCTGAGGGAAAAACCTATTCTCAGATTTCTACTATACTGGAGATATCACCGGAAACGGCAAAAACCCACATTCGCAATATTTATTCCAAGCTTCAGGTCAACAAGAAGTCGGACGCAATTGAAATTGCAACGCAGCATAAATTGATTTGACGGATTTTTCGCGACACTTATTGCGCCACCGCTGCAAAGTGGATTGGGCCGTTCGTTTTTTGTCGTCTTTGGTGTACCCGAATAACCCGCAAAGTACCGGAAATACCCCTTTTTAGGTACGTATTTGGCAAAACCGTACTCCATATTAGGTGGTTTTTTTCTAGCCTTTAGTTGAGAGATTTGACATAATACTTGGGAGGAGTATGTCCTTTCAAGGTGTTTTTAATTCTTTTTAACTAAACTAAAACCTATGAAGAAGTTTTTACTATTATGCTTCTCATTCG
>CAZCFY010000035.1:0-3277 GCA_964498095.1 uncultured Bdellovibrionales bacterium
CCACTTTCGACTTCTTTGACGAATAATTTGACCGGATCTGTCTCTTCCTGCCACTCCGCAAGGGCCTTTCTGCTCGCTTCTGGCACACTGTATCTAAACTCATTCTTAACCAACTTTTCAAGTCCGGCACGGGCAAAGTCCAGCACGTTCCCCGCGTCCCGTTCCCAAAGCCAATGTCCTAAACCTTCCAGCTTATCAAACCCATTTATGGGGCCTTTGACGAACGTCAATAGGGTCATCCTGCGGTCCAGCGCACCCGTATTTCCTTCCAAACTTGGGGGTATTTTATTGCAACAAAAGATATGTAAAAAGGGCAGCAAAGCTCGCACACCGGGCCGATTTTTCCGTTGGATTAGTACGGGTTTTTTGTCCCTAATTTCCTTAAGTCGGTCATCCTTTAGGGGGTCTTTTCCTCGCAGCTCGGTAACAATGTTTGCAATCTTTCCGATGGCTTCTTCCCATCCAAACATATAGTCACCAGTGGGCACGACATTCGCTACATTTTCATCGCCAAGAAGTTCATTAAGAAGGATCGCACTCGTACTTTTACCCGAATCACTCTCACCATATAAAAAGAAAATTCTTGGGATGAATGGAACTAAAGCGGCACCATACATTTCCTGAAAAGCTTCAAACGACTCAGGATCAAACGCTTGTCTACGGGCTTCAACGTAATGAAGAAAGTCCCCGCTTCGAGGCAGCTTGTGTTCGGCGAATAAAGGAAACGGGGCACAACTACCTAGGTAATCTTCTTTTCTATGCTCGCGCATCACGAGGCTCGGGAGCCCTTTTTCATTTTTCTCCACCCAACAAGTTCCATCCGTGAAATTAAATTTGTTCGGTGCACACGAATAGAGATGATTCTTCTCTGGTGCCACTTTGATTTTGTTTTTGATTTGAGTTACGAGGCTCGCAATGATTCTGCTCGGTGCTTTGTTCTCATAAATTAAAATAGCAGCTTGATTTAGCATACTGTTAAAAATTCCGCGATCGAGGCGTTTCCAGTGTGTTGAAGTCCATTGGAAATAATCATCGTTTAAGGAGATTAGCTCTGGCATCTCAGATAAAATCTTATCAGCCATCTGACCTTCAGATAAGGGATCAATGCCGTTTGACATATTCTCTTTGACCTGCTTATCGGTGCAATCGGGAGGCGCAGCTCGCTTATCGGGTTTCAGTGATTTGTAGATAGAACACTTCGCAGAACAATACGCCTTTTTAATATCGCCGTAGCAACCGAAATCATAGAGCTGACTTTTCTCAATATCTTTCTTGTACGCATCTGGTACTTGTCTCTCGACGCAATCTTTAGCGCGGTCAGGCTCTCCAGCGTATACTATTCCTGTCCACTTTCTCATTTTCTCCAGAGTTTTTTCTAATGGAAGCCCCTGCATACGATAGTTGTAGATAAGACATAGCTCGACATCGTGTCGATTAAGACTGGTCGGTACCTCTCCTAGTTCCATACGCTTGATACATTTTTTATCAGGATAAGATTTTAGGTGAGCCAGCTCGTCTTGTACCACGTTACCCGGTGCGATTTCTTTCATGGTTACAGAACGTGTTGAACTAGAAGTTGCGTTGATACTCGTAACAAGCCATGGGATCGGAGCTGAAGCTAGAGGGAAAGTCATTGGGTCTGTGGGCTGCTCTTTTGCTTTCTCTCTTATCTGTTCAAGCGTAAGCGCACCTAGCTCGTCACTTGATAATCTGATCTTGTAGAGTTTTGATTTCTCATGGCACGAGCGATACGCACGAAATAATCTTGTCGGGTTGTGTATGCTCGGATCAAGTGTAGGGTATTCGAGTTTCAAGTTATGAACTAACGAGCGTACTTGGTTTTGCAGAATTTTTGCGTCTCCACCAAAAATCCCAAATGCAGTCATGTGAATCGCTAAGTGGAAGCCTTTGTTACCAGAGAAGTAAATTATCGGCTCGTACCCCGATTCATGTAGTCGTGCTACAAATCTCTCCGTATCCGCATGAGCAAGCTTGCCATTGTCATCTTTCGAGTCAAAGTCTAAATGGATCGTATCAAAGACAGGAGTTCCAAAACCTTCGTATTGAGCTAGCTTTTCACGTTGCTCTAAATTGTAGAAACAATGATAAAGAGTTTTGTTGGGAGAAAGGCCGTTGATAAATTCTGCAAGATTTTCTGCTGGGATTAATACTTTTGAATCAAGAACTGTGGCGACGTTAAAGACCTTATAATTATATAGTTTCATTTTTAGCCCCGTCCTCTTCCGCCCGCATTTCCTTCCATTCTTCTGTATATTCTTGTCGGCTTTGACCACAGTCTGCTACCCATACAATATCTGAAACCCGAATCTCTACGCCCCGATAAAATAGGGGCGGGGCCTCAATTTCGAGTTCTTTGTACGGTCCTAGATGTGAGGTTGTTTCTATCCAAACAAAATCATCATTCACATATCTAGCGATTTCAAAAGCATAAATTTCGCCCGTTTTAAGTTTTAATCTATACATATATCTATCAATAATTGCTTTGGTTAAAACAGATGGCCAGTTTAAATGGTCTGTTAGGTATCGAGGATCTTTTTTATAAGTGTGTTTAACGGGTTCTTTTTCCATATTTTCTCCTTGCCCATGATTTCCCACAGGACTTGTTTGGTTGTTGGACCTTCAGCCTAACCAAACCACTTAATTAAAAACAACCAAATTCAAGTGACACTCCATAGCAAACAAGCTAACTATTTGATTTCACAATTGTTGCTATTAAATCAATCAACTAATATCAAACTATTTTCACGATAGTAATTGACAGTACGCTACCCGCGTCTTATGTATTTAAAACCACCTCACAAACAAATTCACACATTACTTGTTTCAATCGACTGTAAATTTAACGCTTTTATTTTTTTTAAAGGAGGAATCTATGCCTACTGAGTTAGAGTTTCGGCGATTGGAAACAGAACACGTTACCCGTTCCAAGATGTTGTATGATGCGATTTTGACTTTGAATAAAGTTTTATTTACAGGCGAGACAGAAGACGTTAAGAGGTTTATGAATGACAACTGGGAATGGATTAAAAATTTTCGCGAGAATTACAATGAAGAACATCGACGAGCTGCGAACCAGGAGTATGAACTTTGAAAACGATTTGCATATCATGCCTCAGATTGACTGCATTGAGCATATCAGCGATGTCAATTGCGATTGTCGTCCTGCTCTTGATCCAAGAAATTTTAGAGATATGCGGGCTGGCAAAGTTAACCAGTATATTTGGTTTCACAACCGCATTTTAGATGAGGAGAATAG
>CAZCFY010000036.1:0-3195 GCA_964498095.1 uncultured Bdellovibrionales bacterium
CAGTTCTTCGGGTGGGTTAAACATTGTTGCATAAGTTAATTTGAAGTCAGCCATACTTGAAGCCTCCTGAAATAAGGTGATTAAATTTTTGCCTGTCATTGGGCGATTCGTTGATTAAAGCAGAGCAAGTATAGCGTATCCAGTGCGAGGCGTCAAAGCACTCTGTGATTAAATAAAAATACCGCTCAAAGAGCGGTATTTTTATTTAATCATTCGGCGGGGTTCATGCCAGTGTAGAGTGCCATTAAGTTGCCGGTTGGGTCTTTAAATATTCCATACCAGCCCATTTGCGGAATTTCGGTTTTGGGGCGCATAATTTTTCCGCCTAATTTTTCAACTGCCATTAAATCGGCTTCAATGTCTTCACTGTTGATGTAGATAATGATGTCGCCGACTTGAAATTCTTCTGATACCGGAATAAAGCCACCAGATGAGCCGTGTCCGGCGTCCCACATCACATAGTTTAAGTCTGGAAAGGGTTGAATTTCCCAACCAAATAAATTTTTATAAAAATCTGCGGCGCCGTTAATATTAGCTGCGGGAATTTCAACATGCACAATATTTCTCTTAGTCATTTTATTTCTCCTTTTCGGTGGATGATAAAATTATTATAGAAAATATGTTCGAATTAGTCAAGTAAAAAAATTGGAGAAGTTCTTTTGCTTAACAAATGGCACAAACTTTATTTTTGCCCAATTGTTTTGCTTTGTAAAGTTGCGCGTCTGCTTGTGCAACAAAATCTTCTAAATTCGCATGACCGTTTAAAGTAGCAATTCCAATACTGATGGTTATGGTATTGATGCGAGGGTCAATCTTTCGCCAGCTGGTCGATTCGATTTCAGCCCGAATTGCTTCACAAACTTTCTCTGCTTGTTTGTTGTTGGTTTCGAGCAAAATTAGCATAAATTCTTCTCCGCCGTATCGACCTGCAATATCAACAGAACGAATACGACCCTGAAGCAATTGGGCAATGTTCCTTAAAACCTTGTCTCCCGTTAAGTGAGAGTAAGTGTCGTTAACTTTCTTGAAGTCATCAATATCTAGCATGGCAATGCTGAGTGGGTGACCAAAACGTTGGGCGCGTTCGTATTCTCGTAACAGTTGCAGGTCTAGCCAGCGGCGGTTTGCAATGCCTGTTAATCCATCCTCACGTGCCAGTTGTTGCAACATTTTTGCCTGAGTTTCAAGTTGGGTTAACAGTTTTTCTTTTTGAGCATCTAAAATTTGAGCGTCTTTTAAGGCTTGGCTTAATTGTGCGCTGCGATTTCTTTCGCTTTCTGTTTCTTGCTTGGCTTTCGCCAATTCGGAATTGGCGAATAAACTGTGTGAGTGACTGGTTTTGTTCGATTTTTCGCGTGTTGAATGGTGATAAGCGCGGTAATGTTTAAAGGCTTGTTCAAAGTTGGATAAACGAACATAGGTATGAGAGAGTAGACGGTAAATTTGAGCAATGAGGCTGGAGGCTTTAATGTTCTCTGCTATTTCTAAGGCCTGAATTAATAGGGTTACAACAACTTCGTATTGCTTTTGTTTATATTGCAAGTTGGCTAAAGCGTAGAGCGTTTTAACGATGCCATATTTATCTTGTAACTGATCCATAATCTCTAGCGCTTGGCGTAAAATTTTTCCGGCTTCTGCAAAATTTTCTACCAAGCTATAGGTGTTTCCAAGCCCAAGTAATGTCAGAGCTTTATCTTCTAGGTTGCCAGTTTGTTCACATAATACAAGACTTTCAGAAAAGTTTTTAATGGCTTCTTCTAAGTTTCCCAGTTTGGCATGGACTTGTCCAATATTGGAGAGAACCGTGCTTAGTAAGGCTTTGTCGCTGCTGTTTTGTACCAAAGGTAAAGCCCGCTGAAAGTAGTCTAAGGCTTCGTTAAATTGGCTGTTTTCAACTAAAACTTCCCCTAGGTTGCATAATGGGTAGGCCATATCTTCTGGAATGTTTGACTTTTCCGCTAGCGCAATGCTTTCTGTGAGTGTTTCAATGGCTTCGGCGTATAACTCTTGCTCTTTTAAGAGTAAAGCGATGTTATTTAAAGAACCAGATTGTCCAGAAATATCTAAGTTTTCTTTTCGGGTTTGTAGGCTGCGTTGATGATGTTCCATCGCATTTTCTAGTAATCCCTGACGGTGATAGATATTGGCGATTAAGTTATCTGCCTGTGCCAGCCCAGACCTGTCGTTGATGCTCTGAAAGAGGGCTCTGGCCTGAAAGGCTTGCTCTAATAATTCGTCGTTTTCCCCTAAGATGAAGTGGCACAAGGCTGAAAGATATAAGCTGTTTGCTAAGCCAAATTGATAATCTAATTGATAGGAAATTTTGGCGGCTTCGCGGCTTAATGCCAACGCTTGCCGCGTGTCGGCATGGCGCAGCGCATGAGCCTGGCGATTAATTTCGTCTATTTGATCGTGTCCGGTACTAGGGGTTGGTGGATTTTTCATATTGTAGTTAATTTGTCAAACTATTATATGAATATGTCAAGTAGTTTTCAAAACAGAGCCATAATAAAACGGACATTCTTACCCTAAGAATGTCCGTTTTATTTTATGAAAACAAATCTTTTTTTATTTTTTGTTTTTCATTTGGTTCAGGATACGCCTGCATAAAGGTATCTGCTTCGCCGAATAAGCGAAAGACCAAACCTGTAACGCCGCTATTCATGGTGCGACCGCCTTGTGAGGCGTGGCAGTAACTGGCGAGCCGTTTCTTTTCTCTCACACGACCATAGGCTATTTTGGCATGGGTAGGGAATTCAATCTCGGCTAAGGCGGCCATATCGATATCTTTGTTGCGGCCCCATTTGGTTGGGTCGCCGCCAAATAAACGAATTAAGTTAACTGCTAATTTAAGAAAGCCTTTGCCAAAGGTATGAAAGTAGAGAAAATTTGGTTTAAACGGTGAACCGGCTTGGGGGTAGAAGGCGGGGTTATCCGCATTTTCAAACGCCATGACAGTAGCTTGGTGAATATGTATATGGTCTGGGTGACGATATCCGCCAATGGGGTCGAAGGTTAAGACCACTTGGGGTTTGAGTCTGCGAATGTGTTCAACCACTTTGGCAGCAACTTCTTCTACAGGGTGAGCAACTTGGGCGTCAGGGTGGCTGTTTTCGGGGCTGCCGGGCATACCTGAGTCGCGATAATCTAAAAATATGATTTCTTTTAATCCAAGATGTTTGGCTGCGCAGCGCA
>CAZCFY010000037.1:0-2523 GCA_964498095.1 uncultured Bdellovibrionales bacterium
CAAGTAAAATTTCAAGCGCGGTACGGGTTTTACCAGTACCGGGGTCAAAGAATAATCCAAAGTAATTTCTAGCCTTAGCTCGTCTTATGGCCTCTTTTTGGTGGGACCAAAGCTTTGTACTTAAATCTTTAACTTCGTAAGGTGTGCCTACAACAATTTCCATTTCGTTTTCTCCATCAAGGGTCTATAATACGAGCATCCACGGAAGGACCATTCTCCACGGACGGGGTGCGGGCTGCGTGTAGGGCCGCAAGTTCTCCACGCAGTCTCTTACATTCCGCTTGGCATTTCCGATACTCTTGCACGTACACTTCTCGGTTCGCATCAAAAAGTTCTCGTTGTCTAAACCATTCCAAATGCTCGTTAACCCAATCATCGACTTCATGTTTAAGATAAAACAAGGCTTCGTGACCGATGAACGTGATTTTTTGTACGTTAAAATTAGGGTGTTTCACTTCTTCCTCTTCTTTTTACCTGACAACTGCTCGATGTCTTCGTCATCAAGGCTGTCGTTTAAATCGTAATCCCATACTTCAATCTTGTTGGGGTAGCAGATATAGTGCTTCTCAACCCATTTGCAACGGGGCGCGGGTGGCTGTGGTTCGGGAGACGTACAAGCAAGCTGGATAAGAATGCTCATTATAAAAATGCGGGCAAACAAGTGTGGGAGAGCCCGCGTCCCCTCAGTACCGAGAGCTTGATTCGGGAGCGTTTTGTATCCTTGCCTTTCGCGCTCATACTGATACCCGTGCACGGGTGCAAGTACAGTGTACGTTTTATTTCTTTGTTTCATGTAATAACTCGATGTATGTTTTATTGTTGTTTTTGTGAATCTCATCTGAATAAAAACCGCTTCGGGCATGACAGCCCATGATCCGATAAAATTCTCTATCTCTCTCAAAGCAAAAAGTTAAGGTAGGCTGATTCAGAACCTCATCATAAATCGTAATTTCTGAGCCATCCCATGAATCGGGGTCCATGGGCATTTCCACCTTCACATTTACTCCGTGTTTTTCTAACATCTTGAAAAACTTCAGGGCTATGTCTAAATCTGTCTCGTTCATTTCTTAACTCCTATATATGGCGGCAACTGTGTAAACCAGCAAGCATAGCTTGATATTTCAGGAAAGTAGTTTTTACAAACCTGATATTTTCCGACAAGCATTGCTCCTGGAATTGAGAGTAAAATTAGAATTACCAGTAACCAAAGCGTTCCTTCAAGTTTCTTTTTCAACATTATTTTTCTTTTCCTTTATCATTCCAAGTCGTAGCTTATGCCATTCTATAGATCGCTCATCCCGCTTGATACATTCCTTGTGGTAGCCTGCTGACCAAATTTGACTTGCCTTACATCTAACAAAACTTTCTTCAAAGTATTTATCAGCTAATGCTTTTACCCGCTCAAACTCTAATTTACAAAACGCTGCCGCCTCTGGTTCATTGTCAAAAAGCGCGCGTTCATATAAAGACGAGTTTCCTACTTCATACCTAACCCCATCTTTTGTTGAAACACCATAAACAATGCCAGACACCACTCTTGCCACTGGCTCCCATGTTTTACAAAAACCGCTTGGCGAATCTAGGCCGTGTTTACAATACCCACATTCTATTTTTTCCTTTGACCCATCTCCGAGAATAATTGTCACAAATAATTTCCCGAAACACATGGTGCATGGAACTTGTTTTGAATAATGGGAGTGAGCTTCCACCCACCAGAGCTGTTGCCCTAGTTTATATTTCATTCCTACACCTCCCACAATCTCGCTGCCCATTTAAGAGCCTCGATCTGTCCGGTAATGAATAAACGAGCCTTCTCTGACTCTTCAAAGTCTCCATCAATAGTCGTCAATGCTCGATCAAGATGTCTGATCTGTGCCTGAACCTTTTGCCACGGGGTTTCTTGTCCGCAGTTCGGTTCATCTGGTTTTCCTAATGTTGCTCCTAAATCGGTGATGTTCATTTTAATAATCCTCCAAATCGGCGTCATGTAAACTAGGGCTTGCTTTGCAGTCGGGGCAGCCTTTACAACTCATAATCTCGCAGTCCGACATCTTTAGCAAAATTCTCAGTTCTTCCATGTCTTCTTGCATCGGTTTTGCAAAATCCTTAAATGGTTTCTCAGCGACACTTACTACAGGAGTCCCGCTTTTCCAGATCGCGAGATTCCACGCCATATCGAGCATTCCTTTTAGCATCCCATATTCAACAAGCTGTTTTTCTTTTTGCGTCATGGTAAAAACTCCTTTATATCTCGCCAAACTAAATCCCCTCGCCTTGCAAAGTGTGTCCATTCCTCGCGCCACATACAATAAGCGAGAGAAGTAAATCGTTTCGGCGCAGCTAAAATCCATCCGTCTTTTCTCTTGAACATAATGTCGGGCATTTTTCCAGCAAGTATCGCTCGTCCTAAAGGCCATGCTTCGCCTTCTTTATTAACGATAACTCTATCTATAGAGACTAAATCATTCTCAAATTGTTTTTCTGCTTCTGTCACATCAACCCCTTACTCTTAGCAGACTTCGC
>CAZCFY010000038.1:0-2509 GCA_964498095.1 uncultured Bdellovibrionales bacterium
ACAACTTCCAAAACTAAGCTGTCGAACGCGACATCTTTGTTGACAGGCACCGCCGTGGAAGTAAAAGTTGAGGTGGGCAAACCCCGGCGCGGGAGTAGCCTCTTCGAACATGGCCCCGGGCCATGTTCGAAAAAGACAAAACCACTTTTCTATTTCACTTCCGCAAATGTCCTTCGGTCTTTCAATCTGTCATTGAGCTGCCCGCAGTTTAGGCGAATCAATTGACCAGCAATTACCGTTCGGGAATTAACCATAGTAGATTGGAAAATAGGAAGGCCGGGCTAAATGAGTGACAGCTTTCAAAATCTTACGTACTTATAAAAATGCAGGAGTCACTGTTGTTAACAAAAAAGTTGAGTTACCTATTTGAGGCCTCCATACGTGGGCGGGGCCAAAGCTATTTTCATGAGGGCAGGGTTTTACTTAGGGAAGTGAAAGCCGGCCAAGCGCATTTCATAGTAAGCGGATCTCAAGATTACTCGGTTCATATCAATCTTAAGGAGGTCAAAAAAGATATATTTAGGGCTTCGTGCAATTGTCCTTATTTTCAAGAATCTGATCATTGTAAGCATATTTGGGCGGCCATCTTGAAGATTGATAAAGAGCGCCTTTGGGATATATCGCCCATTCGTCGTTCCGTAGCCCCGCAATCATGGCGTCAGCGCATTAATGAAGCCGAAGATAAAATTAAAAAACTTGTGGAAGAAAAAAATTGGGGTCGAACTTTTTCGCATGATAAAACTAATCAGCGCGTCGGAAGTTACGTTATCGAATTCCCGGCGACTCAGGCACGCGGACAGATCACTCTCAGTTTGCTGGCCCAGGAGCGCCTGAAAAAGGGTGGACTGGGAAAACTTAAGGTTGCGGAATTAACAACAGATAAAGCCTCATTTTATGAGGACCCTTTAGAACGAGAGTTTCTGTGGGATATTATTGGAAAAACAGAGAACGCTGACACCTATAATCACTACAGCGATGCCACTCGATTTAACAGAGTTCATTTATCCGTGGGCCATGCTGAGGCGGTGTTACGAAAGATTTCAGATTCAGGAAAACTCTACTTTTGTAAAAATAATTTGTTGGAAGAGCGGGGCCGCTACGAGGATGTTATTTCCCCCTATTCTTACTCTAAAGACTTGTGGACGTTAAGCCTCGTTCTCAAAACAACCGAGAAAGGTTATACTCTCTTAGGAAATCTGCAAAATGAACACGGTGAAGCCAAACAGTTACAAACAGCACTTGGCTACATCGAACATTTTGTTTTTTTTGAGAACTTTTGTGCGCGCTCCAACATATCTGAACACTTGCTTTGGGCGGAGCTGCTAAATGCTCAACCGCTTTCTATTACTCACGATGAAATTGATGGATTTTTAGATTATCTTTGGAGTGGCCAGTCAGGAAATCTGCCAGTTGATTTGCCCGAAGAAATACAATTCACAGATCTGGATTACGTCGAGCCCAAAGTGCAGCTTTCTTTTGAGCCTGATAAAAATTCAGGTTTCTTCGCCGCTAAACTAGAGTTTGTTTATAATGAGAAGATCGTTTCGCCCAACACCGGGCACTATATATATGATGTTTCCAAGAAAGAACGACGAAAAAGGAATGAAGACTTCGAAAAAAAATGCCATGAAAACTTCTTAAAACTAAAACCAATTGTATCGGAAGATCCCGCAATCCACGGTTACTTTAGTCAGGCGCAGTTTTTGCCGGCCGTAGAAGCCGCCTTTGGTTTTCGCTGGAACGTGTTAGCCCGCAATCAAAAAGTAAAAGTAGGAGGGGATTTTCAGGTTGAAATAAAGTCGGGAATAAATTGGTTTGAACTCGGTGCTCAATTTCAGTTTGGCGAAAGTGTTTTGCCGCTACCACGATTGTTACATTCTCTGCGTACAGGTCAGCGTATGATTCCGCTTGACGACGGATCAACCGGGCTGCTTCCCGAGGAGTGGCTAAAGCGATTCGCGCCTTTGTTAGCCTTGGGGCGGCCCACTGAGGAAGGTATTCAGCTTAGCAAAATTCAAGCCCTCTTTTTGAGCGCTAGTTTTGCGGAGAAACGATTCTTAAAGAACACTCCTGAAGCGCAGGATTTTTTACAGTTATTGGATCAACTTAAAACTCTTCGGCCTATGCGGCCAGCACGTGCCTTTAAAGGTGATTTGCGGCCCTATCAAAAACGCGGCTTGGCTTGGCTCAATTTGCTTTCAGAAAATAATCTTGGCGGTATTCTCGCTGATGACATGGGTTTAGGGAAAACGATTCAGGTGTTAGCGCTATTAAGCGGAACAAGAACAGAGCTTCCCACTCTTATCGTTGCCCCGCGCAGCCTCCTTTTTAACTGGGAAAGCGAGTGTACCAAATTCACGCCTCAACTAAAGATATTGGTTTATTCAGGTCAGTCGAGAAAACATTTGCACCAAACGATAAATGCTTATGATCTCGTGATTATGACGTATCAAACTCTGCGTAATGATATCGAAGCTCTTCAGGGGATTAATTTCAATTATTTAATTTT